>CALRTC020000008.1:0-220822 GCA_943371025.1 Hydrogenophaga intermedia | reverse complement strand
GGAGGTCGTGACCCTGCGCACGCCGGCGCGTCAGGAACAGCATGGCGTGCGCCTGACGCTGTCCTACACCAATTTTTACATGGCCAATGGCGGCATCGTCATGCCGCTGTTCGAAGACCCGATGGATGGGGAAGCCATCAGCCTGTTCGGCAAGCTGTTCCCCGACCGCCGCATCATCCCCGTCCCCGCCCTGGACATCGTGCGCGGCGGCGGTGGCATCCATTGCATCACGCAGCAGCAGCCGGTGGGGTGAGCCACCGGCCATGACCTGGCCGTGGGAGGCCGGCGACCGCCGGCCCGCCGCACGTGCGGCGTAAGCCCAAGGGCGCGGATGCGCCCGCCCGGCGTTTGAGGGAACAGAAAAAGCCCGCGGATGCGTCCGCCCGGCGTCAGAAAAGCAGACATGTTGGGACAAGCTATCGCACCGGCTTCCCAACGGCGTGTCCGCGGCCTATGTTCGCCCCATGACTGACGCCGCCGCACGCCCCGCCGCCGCCACCAATGGCATCCCGCCCCGTCCGCCCGCCGGGGAGGAGGGACGCTTTTTCGGTTTCCGGGAGATTGACCCGACCGAAAAGGCACCCCTGGTTCAAGGCGTGTTCGGCAGTGTGGCCGGCAAGTACGATCTGATGAACGACCTGATGTCGATGGGCATCCACCGGCTGTGGAAGGATGCCTTCGTCGATCTGGTCCGCCCGCGCGACGGGGAAACGCTGCTGGATGTGGCCGGCGGCACGGGCGACATTGCCTTTCGCCTGAAGAAGAAGGCGCCGGGGGCCGACGTCACCGTCTGCGACCTGACAGAGGCCATGGTCCGCGTCGGGCGTGACCGCGGCATTGATGGCGGCATGCTGACCGGCATCGACTGGACCGTGGGCAATGCCGAAGACCTGCCGTTCCCCTCGCGCTCCATGGACGCCTATACGATTGCGTTCGGCCTGCGCAATGTGACGCGCATCGACAAGGCCCTGACGGAGGCGCGGCGCGTGCTGAAGCCGGGTGGGCGCTTCTTCTGCCTGGAATTCAGCCATGTCGTGATCCCGGTGCTGCGCGACATCTATGACAGCTATTCCTTCCACCTGCTGCCCAAGCTGGGGCAGATGGTGGCCGGTGACCGGGAGAGCTATCAGTATCTGGTGGAAAGCATCCGCCGCTTCCCCGAACAGCAGGCACTATGCCGCCGGATTGAGGCGGCGGGCTTCACGGGGGCCAGGGCGCGCAACCTGTCCGGTGGCATCGCCTGCATCCATTCCGGCTGGCGCGTCTAGGCGCCGCCATCATGCTGCGTACCTTCCGCAATCTGCTGCGCATGGCCGTGATCGGCCGCACCCTGGGGCGACATGGTGCCCTGCCGGTGGAGCTTTTCCGTGACAGCGCGCCGCTGCTGGCCCTGATCCTGCGTCTGGGCAACCGCAACCGCGCGCCCGGCCGCCCAGGTCAGCGTCTGGCCGCCGCCCTGCAGGCGCTGGGACCCAGCTTCATCAAGCTGGGGCAGGTCCTGTCCATCCGCGCCGATCTGGTGGGGGAGGAGGTGGCCGACGATCTGGCGGAACTGCGCGACCGTCTGCCCGCCTTTCCAGGGACGGAGGCCCGCGCCATCATCGAGGCGGAGCTGGACCGGCCCATCGACACGCTTTACGCCCGGTTTGATGATCAGGCCGTGGCCGCCGCCAGCATCGCCCAGGTGCATTTCGCCGAAACGCCCGACGGGCGTGCGGTGGCCGTGAAGGTGCTGCGTCCGGGCATCGAACAGGCGTTCCAGCGCGATATCGACCTGCTGCTCTGGCTGGCCGACTGGGCCGTGACCTTGCAGCCCAAGCTGCGCCGGCTGAAGCCCTTGGCCGTGGTGGAGACCTTTGCCCGCACCGTGGCGCTGGAGATGGACCTGCGCATGGAAGCGGCGGCGGCATCCGAACTGGCGGAGAATTTCGCCGGCGACGAGGCCTTTGGCGTGCCCACCATCGACTGGGACCGGTCGGCCAAGCGGGTGATGACGCAGGAGCGGGTCATCGGCTTTTCGGTGGACAAGCTGGAGGATATCCGCGCGGCGGGCATCGCCACCGACGGGCTGCTGGCCCATGCGGCGGAGGCCTTCTTCAATCAGGTTTTCCGCGACGGCTTCTTCCATGCCGACATGCATCCCGGCAACATGTTCGTGACGGCGGCGGGTCGGCTGGTCGCCGTGGATTTCGGCATCATGGGCCGCATCGACCGGCAAACGCGGCTTTATCTGGCCGACATGCTGATCGGGTTCCTGAACCGCGATTACGATCTGGTCGCCAAGGTGCATTTCGATGCCGGATTCGTGCCGGCGACCCAGGATCAGGAACTGTTCAAGCAGGCCGTGCGCTCCATCGGGGAGCCCTTGCATGGCCGTCCCCTGTCCGACATTTCCGTCGGCCGCCTGCTGGCCCAGCTTTTCGCCATCACGGAAAAGTTCCAGATGGAGACGCAGCCGCAATTGCTGCTTTTGCAGAAAAGCATGCTGACGGCGGAGGGCATGGGCCGTGTGCTGAACCCGCATGTGAACATGTGGGAACTAGCCCGGCCGCTGATCGAACGCTGGATGATCGAGAATCGCGGGCCGGAGGCGCGCATCGCCGATCTGTTGAACAATATCACCGGCATCGCCGGTCGTATCCCGACGCTGGTCCGCGACCTGGAACGGACCGTCAATATGCTGGCCGAGGGCGGGGGCCTGCGCCTGCATCCCGATACGGTGGCGGCGCTGAATGCGGCGCGGCTGCGGGAGGGACGGCGCTGGCGGCGGCTGGGCTGGGCGACATTGCTGGTCGCGGCGGCGGGACTTTTCCTCGCCGCTCTTTGATCCCCGACATTGCGGTGCCGGCCCGCCGGACATAGGCTGACGGCCTGTTTTCGATGCGGGGAGCGGGCGGCCATGGGCCTTCCAAAGCATGTTTTCGGGTTCGCGGGCTGGAGCGGCAGCGGCAAGACCACGCTGATGGCCCGGCTGATCCCCGTCCTCACGGCGCGCGGCCTGACATTGGCCACCATCAAGCACGCCCATCACGCCTTCGATATCGATCAGCCGGGCAAGGATTCTTACGTCCACCGCATGGCGGGCGCCACGGAGGTGCTGGTCACCTCGGCCAATCGCTGGGCCCTGATGCATGAGAATCGAGGCGCGCCGGAACCGACCCTGGCGGACCTGCTGGCCAAGCTGTCGCCCGTGGATATCGTGCTGGTGGAGGGGTTCAAGCGCGACAGCCATCCCAAGCTGGAAATCCACCGGCCGTCGAACGGCAAGCCGCTGCTCTACCCCGACGACCCGCATATCATCGCCGTGGCCAGTGACGTCGCGTTGCCGGATTGCCCGCTGCCGGTGCTGGACCTGGATGATGTCGCTGCCATCGCCGATCTGATCCTGGCCCGTCTGGGGGTGGGTAATGCCAGGTAAGGATTGTTGCGATACCGATTTGAAAATGCTGCCGGTGGCAGAGGCGCTGTCGCGCATTCTTGCCACCTTTCAATCCATTCCGGATGTGGAACAGTTATCCCTGGAAGAGGCCTTGGGCCGGGTGCTGGCCGATGATGTGGCGGCTCCTCTCAGCCTGCCCGGCTTCGACAACAGTGCCGTGGATGGCTATGCCCTGCGCGCGGCCGACCGGGGGCGGTGGCTGACCGTGGCCGGACCTGCCTTCGCCGGCGCGGCACCATCGCCCCTGCCGGCGGAGGGACAGGCCCTGCGCATCTTCACGGGCGCGGCGGTGCCCCCCGGCCTGGACCTTGTCGCCATGCAGGAGGAGGCGGAACGGGCGGAGGACGGTCGGGTACGCCTGCCTTTATCCCTGCCGCCCGGCGCCAATATCCGCCGGGCGGGGGAGGATGTGGCGGCAGGCGCCGTGGCCCTGCCGGCCGGCCGGCGCCTGCGTCCCCAGGATCTGGGGCTGGCGGCGGCGCTGGGTGTGGCCAGCCTGCCCGTGCGGCGACGCCTGCGCGTGGCGATCTTTTCCACGGGCGATGAACTGGTGCCGCCGGGCCGGACGCTGCGGCCGGGGCAGATCCATGACAGCAACCGGGTGGTGCTGGCGGGTCTGCTGGCCGGTTTGGGGGTGTGCGTCACCGACCTGGGCATCCTGCGGGATGAAACGGCCCTGGTCCGGACGGCCCTGGCCGAGGCGGCACAGGGACACGACCTGATCGTGACCTCCGGCGGGGTATCGGCGGGGGCGGCGGATTGCGTGCGCGACGCCCTGGACGGCGTCGGCCGGCTGGATTTCTGGAAACTGGCCCTGAAGCCCGGCAAGCCGCTGGCCATCGGCCGGGTGGGCGATGCGGCCTTCGCCGGCCTGCCGGGCAATCCGGTGGCCATGCTGGTCAGCTTCGTGCTGCTGGTTCGCCCCCTGATACAGCATCTGTCGGGGGAGACGCCCAGACCATTGCCCCGTCTGATGGCCCCCGCCGGATTTGCCCACGCCAAGAAGCCGGGGCGGCGCGAATATCTGCGCGTGGTGCTGGATGGGGACGGGGTGGCGCAATGTGACCCGCGTGACGGTGCCGCCATGCTGCATTGCCTGACGGCGGCCGATGCGCTGGCCGAACTGGACGAGGCGTCGACGGGCGTGGTGCCGGGCGACCTGCTGCCCATCCTGCCCCTGGGTCTGCTGGGGGCGTGAGGTTCAGGGTGGCCCGCCCGCCGCCAGCAGCACCAGCCCCTGCAAGGCCAACTCTCGCGGTACCAGAACGGGCGGCCAATCCTCCTGCATCAGGTTTTCCAGCAGCAAACCGTCGGCCGTGACGCTGGCGGCGTAAAGATTGCCCAGGCGCCGATCCGGTGCCGCCCCGCCCAGCAGGCCGGTGATAAAGGCCCGCGCACCACCCTCGTCACCGGTCATGTCGGTTTGCAGCCAGTCGGCCAGCCATTCGGCGGGGTCCTGCATCACTTGCAGCTTTCCCCCATCTGCGGGAAGGCGGTGTTGATGCGACCGTCGTCGAATTCGGCGAAGCGGATGACGAAGCGCTGACCCTGCGGCCCGGTGCAATATTTCGGATCATTGCCGGCCGGCGCCGAGCAGCCCAGCTTGCCCCAGGGCTTGCCGGGGCCGAAGCTGTTCTTCACGGCATGCAGGATGGACTGCGTCACCTGCTCGGCGGTGCAATTGTCGGGGTAGAAG
Organism: Hydrogenophaga intermedia; assembly: GCA_943371025.1. GTDB lineage: Bacteria > Pseudomonadota > Alphaproteobacteria > Azospirillales > Azospirillaceae > Niveispirillum. Next base: position 215,687 of record CALRTC020000008.1, on the reverse strand, counting down.
GTGGAATTCTTGGTCTTGCCGTTGGTGAAATAGGCTTTGGCGTTATAAAGCCCGTCGGCCTGGGCCGGCTGGGCCTCCACCTTCTCCACCGGGGCCGTGGCGATGATGGCACGGGAATGCAGCCCGACCACATCGCCATTCTTCTTCACCTCCCCGCACAGCACATGGCGCAGGTTCAGCGACGGCGACGTGTCGGACCAGTGGAACCCCTCATCCCGGCAATCCAATGCCGCCATGGCCGGCGCCGTCATGAAGGCCAGGGCCAGCACGCCCGCGGCACCCATCAACCGGAACTCCCGTTTCATCATCATCCGCCCCTATGCTTGGTTCTGCGCATGGTCTATGGGTGGGGTATATATCAGATTGTCGTGACAGAAGCAGGATTGGACCCATGAAGCGTGATCGGTTGATCCGCATGGCGTTGGCGGCCCTGGTCGGGCTGCTGATGGCGGCCGTCATTGCCTGGATGACCATCCAGCATGACCGGCGTCAGGCGGCGGTGCCGTCGGTGGCCCCGGCCAGCATCGGTGGTCCCTTCACCCTGACCGCCCATGACGGGCGCGTGGTCAGCGATCAGGATTTTGCCGGCAAGTACCGGCTGATCTTCTTCGGCTACACCTTCTGCCCCGATATCTGCCCCACGGAACTGCAAACCATCGGTCAGGCCATGGACCTGATGGGCGATGCGGGCGGGGATGTGCAGCCCCTGTTCATCACCATCGATCCGGCCCGTGACACGGCCCCCGTGCTGGCCGATTATGTCAAACTGTTCCATCCCGCGATTCTGGGCCTGACCGGCACGGACGCGCAGATCGCGGCCGTCGCCAAGGCCTATCGCGTCTATTTCGCCCGGTCGCAGGAACCGGCGTCGGGCGACACCTATCTGATGGATCATTCGACCTTTTCCTACCTGATGGCACCCGACGGCAGCTTCATCACCGTCTTCGCCAAAGGCACGACAGCGGAGCAGATGGTGGCGGCCATTACCGCCCACCGACAGTCCCGGAGCCGTTAGTTTTGTAACGATCGGACGGCCGTTACCGGAAATTCTGGGGGCAAAAAGACCAAAAACGGGGCATTCGGCATGATGCGATGCGACATCGGACCTATGCGCCGCGCGGAAATCTAGACTTATCAGATACTTAAGTAGGGGTGGTCCACCCTTGACAGGGTTGGGGGCTCCCCGTATGGTGCCGCCGCTTTCGCACGGTATCCACCAAGCTGGCGGAAGGGAGCCCGCGTCGTGACTGATGATCGCCCGCCCCCGTCCCTGGAAGAGCTGGATGCCCGTCTGCGCGAGGCACGCCGTGCTGCCGGCATGGACCCGCCTGAACCCGTTCCCGGGAGCCCAGGTGCGGATAAGAACGGCGGCGATATGGCGTTGGGTTTGCGCATCGGGGTCGAGTTGGTGGCCGGTGTCCTGTTCGGGGTTGCCCTGGGCTATGGCATTGACCGCTGGCTGGATACCAAGCCCTGGGGGATGATCTTCATGATCTTCCTGGGGGCGATTGCCGGGTTTATGAACGTGTATCGTCTGACCGCCGGTCAGGGATATGCCGCTGGGTTCGACAAGTCCCGCGATCGGGACGGTGGGGAGTGAGGGCATCGTGGCTGGTCCGTTGGAGCAATTCGAGATCAAGCGCCTGGTCAGCCTGCCGGTTGGCAACCTTGATCTGTCCTTCACCAATTCCGCGCTGTGGATGGTGATCGCTGTCGTTGCTGCCACCTTCCTGCTGGTCTATGGCATGCGCGGTCGCGCGCTGGTCCCGGGCCGGGTGCAGTCGATGGCCGAACTGCTGTATGAATTCGTGGCGGAAATGGTGCGCGACAATGCGGGTCCGCAGGCGCGCAAATATTTCCCACTGATCTTCTCCCTGTTCGTGTTCGTGCTGTTCGGCAATGTGCTGGGTCTGATCCCCTGGTCCTTCACCTTCACCAGCCACATCATCGTTACCTTTGCCATGGCGCTGTTCGTGTTCGTGGTGGTGACGATCATCGGCTTCGCCCGGCACGGGCTGCACTTCCTGCACCTTTTCCTGCCGCACGGCACGCCGTGGTGGCTGGCCTGGCTGATCATCCCGATCGAAGTGATCTCCTACTTCGTTCGCCCCATCAGCCTGTCCGTCCGTCTTTTCGCCAACATGCTGGCGGGTCACACGATGATGAAGGTGTTCGCCGGTTTCACCGTGTCGCTGCTGGCGGCCGGTGGGGCGAGCGCCGCCGTCGGTATCCTGCCGGTTCTCCTGAATGTCGCCCTGTTCGGCCTGGAATTCCTGGTCGCCGGCATCCAGGCCTACGTCTTCGCGCTGCTGAGCTGCGTGTATCTGCGTGACTCGCTGGAACTGCACTAAGCAGCCCGGCTGTCCAAACCTGTCTTCATCCCAAAGACACTTCCAACCTAGAGGATCTTTAAAATGGAAGCTGAAGCCGCAAAGTACATCGGTGCCGGTCTCGCCATGTTCGCCCTGCTGGGCGTCGGCATCGGCCTCGGCAACCTGTTCTCCGGTCTGTATCAGGCCGCTGCCCGTAATCCGGCCGCTCTGAACTCCTACAAGACCTTCGTCTTCATCGGTTTCGCTCTGACGGAAGCCGCTGGTCTGTTCGCGCTGGTTATCGCCTTCCTGATCCTGTTCGCCTAATCCGCGAACGGTTTCTCACCGGTGCCTGTCATGGGCGCCGGGGCTTCAGCGCCGGGATTGCCGCCGCTGCCGGTTCCTTGGATCCGACAGCGGCGGTCGCTCTATGGGCCTTGCCTCATGGCAGCCCGACGGTGCTGACGGGGTGTGGCGTGACCGCCTGGGCTAACTGCCCGCCGGTCAGCAGTGAATGGGTGCTTCTATGCCTGTCCAACGCTTTTCGCGCCTGTGCGCCAGGGCCTCTGTGGCGCTGACCACGGCTATCGTTCTGGTGGGGCCGGCTCTGGCGTCCGCCGAGGGCGAGCATGCCGAGCATGCCAAGGGCCTGCCGCAGCTTGATCCGAGCAGCTATGCTTCCCAGGTGTTCTGGGCGGCGGTGACGTTCGGCCTGTTGCTGTGGCTGATGTCCAAGGTGGCGCTGCCGCGCGTCGCCGAGGTGCTGGAAGCCCGCCAGGAAAAGATTTCGAACGATCTGGAAAAGGCCTCCGCCCTGAAGGTGGAAGCCGAGGGTGTCATGCAGGCCTATGAAAAGGCCCTCGCCGACGCCCGCGCCAATGCGCAGAAGGAAGTCGCGGCCGCTGTTTTCGCCGCCGACGCGGAAGCCGCCCGCCGCAATGGCGAGCTGGCCACCACGCTGGCCGGCAAGACCCGCGACGCCGAAGTGCGCATCCAGACCGCCAAGCAGGAAGCGCTCAGCAACCTGCGCAATGTCGCCGCTGAAACCGCGCTGGCCGCCACGGCCAAGCTGTCGGGCGCGCTGCTGACGCCCGATGTGGCCGCGGCCGCCGTCGATGCCGTCCTGAAGGAGCGCGCGTGATGCTGCATGATAGCCATTTTTGGTATGCCGTCGCCTTCGTCGTCTTCATCGCCCTGGTGCTGAAGCTGGCCGGCAAGGGCATTCTCAGCGGGCTGGATGATCGCGGCCGCCGCATCGCTGCCGAACTGGAACAGGCCCAGAAGCTGCGCGAAGACGCGCAGGCTGCCCTGGCGCAGTTCCAGCGCAAGCAGCGCGACGCCTTGAAGGAAGCCGAGGCCATCGTGGCCCAGGCCCGTGAAGAGGCTGATCGCATCCGCGTCCAGGCGGCCAAGGATCTGGAACATGCCCTGAAGCGCCGCGAGCAGCAGGCCATCGACAAGGTCGCCCAGGCCGAGGCTGCCGCCCTGCAGCAGGTTCGTGATCTGGCCGTCGATATCGCGGTCCAGGCCACGGAAAAGCTGCTGGTCGAAAATATCGACGATGCGCGCAACAATGTGCTGGTCGCCGGTGCGATCCGGGACCTGTCGGCCAAGTTGCATTGATCGATACCCATCGGTCGTGATAAGGCGCCCTGTCGGCAACGACGGGGCGCTTTGCATTTGCGGATCAGGCGGGGCCCGATGATGGCGGAATTGACAATGGCCACACAGCCCCGGGCGGCACAATTTCTCGGTCAACGGTTGCCGCTGGTCCTGGTGCTGCTGCTGGCGGCGATCATCACGGCCACCGGTGTCGGTGCTGCCTTCCGCTTCATTCATCCGTTCCCCTTGTGGGACACGGCCACGGTGGTGGATGCGTTTTTCCGTCTGCCATTGACGGAATTCCTGTTCTTCCGCGGCGATAACGAGCATCTGCCCTGGCTGGCCATGCCGTTCTACGCGGCCGATATCACGCTGTTCGGCGCGCAAGGCCTGTTTCTGATCGGCCTGCTGCTGGTTCTGAATGCGGCCCTGGCCCTGATGCTGACGCTGCTGGCCCGGCCCCTGCTGACGTCGCCGACGCAGCGCATCATGGCCGCATCGGCACTGCTGGCCCTGTTCTTCTGGCTGGTCCATGCCGAAAATCTGGTCTGGCCCAAGCAGATCCATATGTATCTGTCGCTGCTGGCCTTCCTGCTGGCGGTCCGCCTGCTGGTCGCGCTGGATCGGCGGCTGGGCATGGGGCAGAGCGTGGTGGCGGGGCTGGCCTGGGTGGTTCTGGCCCTGGTGGCGGCCACCTTCTCCTTCGCCTATGGCATCATCGGCTGGCCGGCGGCGCTGTTCTTTGCCCTGGCCCGGCGCTGGCCCTGCCGGCTTCAGCTTACCCTGGCCGGGGCCTTCGCCCTGACACTGGCGCTCTATGCCGCTGTCTATGCGCCCAATCCCCTGCCAAGCCATACAAGGCCGCTGGATGCCCTGTCCGATCCGCTGGGCATGCTCTGGTACAGCCTGCATTATCTGGGCAGTCCCTTGCGCCGTCTGTTCTTCAACGGGCGGGAAGCGGGCCTGCTGGGCGCGGCGCTGGCGATGGTGCTGGTGGCGGCCGCTTCGGTGCGGGCGCTGCGCGGCGGACGCCCGGCGCTGGAGGTGGCGTGGTGCGCCATCATGCTGTTCTGCCTGGGTGCCGCCGCCATCACCTCCCTGTCCCGGCTCTCCTTCGGGGCGCAGCAGGCGGAAACGCTGCGCTATGGCGTTGTGCAGGTCCTGTTCTGGGCGGCGTTTGCCTTTTGGCTGCTGCCCTGGCTGCGGCTTTGGCTGGTGGGCCGGTCCTTGCTGCTGGCCTGGATGCTGCCGGTCATCGTTGCCCTGATGCTGCCCTTCCATTTGCGCATGTGGGGCCGGCTGGACCGGGACCAGGGGCGTGACTGGCAGGCCGTGCTGGCACTGCTGAACGGGGCGGATAGCGATCCCGTGGTGGCCGAACGGCTGCACCCGTCACCGGTCCTGGCCCGCCGCATGGCCGATGAACTGGCCAACCGTCGCCTGTCGCTGTTCGCGGGGCCGCAGCCTTTCTGGCTGGGCCTGAGGCTGACCGGGGCGTTTACCATCGTGCCGGCGGCGCGCTGCACGGCCGGACCGGTCTGGCTGCACCGCCGACCGGGCGTGGCTGACCGTGCCTATGTCACGGGAAGCGCCTGGGACGAAGAGGCGGCACGGCCGGCGCCCTGGATCGTGCTGGCCGATGACAATGGGCGCGTGGCGGGGCTGGGCCGCGCCCTTGATCCGCGGGGGGAACGTGGTCGCGATGCCTGGCAGGCCTATACCCTGTTGCCGGATGGCGAAGGGGGGAGGGATCTGCGCGCCTATGCGGTGCTGATGGACGGGCGCAGCCTGTGTCCGCTGCCATCGCCGGATTGGGACAACGCACAATGACGCATGCCGTGCCGGATACCGACCTGGTCATCGTGACGCCTGTCTTCAACGACTGGCCGTCACTGGCCGCGTTGATCACGCGGCTGGCCGAAATCGTGCCGACGGTCGCCCTGAACACCCATCTGGTGATCGTGGATGATGGCGGCACCGATCCGGTGCCCGATCTCACGCCGCTGATCGCCGCCACACCTTTCGCCGCCACCCTGGTCACGCTGGCCCGCAACATGGGCAGCCAGCGGGCCATCGGCATGGGGCTGTGCCATGCCGTGGCCGCCCTGAATCCAAACCGCGTCATCATCATGGATGCCGACGGGGAGGACCGGCCCGATGATGTGCCGGCCCTGCTGGCGGCCCTGGATGCCGATCCCGGCGCCATTGCGGTGGCCGATCGCCGCCGCCGGTCGGAGGGGCTGCGCTTCCGGCTTTTCTACCGGGTCTATAAGGACCTGTTCTCCCTGCTGACCGGCCTGTCCATTTCCTTTGGCAATTTCAGCGCCTTCAGCGGCGGGGTGGCCAGGCGGCTGGTCCATATGCATGAATTGCTGCTGCATGTGCCGGCGACCCTGATCCGGTCGCGTTATCGCCTTGTCCATGTCGCCACTGACCGGGGTACCCGGTTCTTCGGCCGGTCGACCATGAACACCCTGTCGCTGATGGTGCATGGGATGAGTGCCATCGCGGTCTTCAGCGAACGCATCTTCACCCGCGTGCTGGTCTTCTGTGCCGGCATCTTCGCGGCTGCCTTCCTGGCGGCGCTGACGGCCCTGGTGCTGAAGATGGCCGGAATGGCGACGCCCGGCTGGACCACCAGCGTGGCCGGGCTGATGATCATGGTCGTGCTGCAGGTGGCGGCGGTGGCCATGGGTGGCCTGTTCACGGTCATGAACAACAAGCACGATCTGGCCCTGCTGCCTGCCCGGGTCGCCACCGACCTGATCGTCGGAACGCGCCGGCTGGACACGGCCCGGCCTGTCGCGGAGACGCCGGCGGAGGTCGGCTGACCGACCCCTGCCACCCTCCGAGGCGTCAGGCCGCCTTGGTGCCGCCCACGGTCAGTCCGTCGATGCGCAGGGTCGGCTGACCCACGCCCACGGGCACGCCCTGGCCTGACTTGCCACAGACACCGATGCCGGGATCCATGGCGCTGTCATTGCCAATCATGGTGACCTTGGTCAGCGAATCGGGGCCATTGCCGATCAGGGTGGCCCCCTTCACGGCCGGGCCCAGCTTGCCCTCCTCGATCAGATAGGCTTCGCTGGCGGAAAAGACGAACTTGCCCGACACGATATCCACCTGCCCGCCGGAGAAGTTGGCGGCATAGATGCCGCGCTTGACCGAGGCGATGATCTCCGCCGGGTCCTTGTCCCCGCCGCGCATCACGGTATTGGTCATGCGCGGCATGGGCATGTGCGCATATCCCTGGCGCCGCCCGTTGCCCGTGGGCTTCACCCCCATCAGCCGGGCGTTCAGCCGGTCCTGCATATAGCCCTTCAGGATGCCGTCCTCGATCAGAACGGTGCATTGGCTGGGCGTGCCCTCGTCATCCACGGTGATGGAGCCGCGCCGTCCCTCAATGGTGCCGTCATCGACGACGGTGACGCCCGGTGCCGCCACGCGCTGGCCCAGCAGGCCGGAGAAGGCGGAAGTCTGCTTGCGGTTGAAATCCCCTTCCAGCCCATGGCCAATGGCCTCGTGCAGCAGGATCCCGCACCAGCCGGGGCCCAGCACGACCGGCATCTCCCCGGCGGGTGCATCAACGGAACCCAGATTGATCAGGGCACCGCGCAGCGCCTCATCCACATAAGCCTGCCAGACACCGGGCTCCAGGAACTGTTCATAGGTGCGCCGGCCGCCGCCGCCATGGCTGCCCGATTCCATGCGGTCACCCTCGGCCAAGACGACGGATACGTTCAGCCGTACCAGCGGCCTGATGTCGGCCACCCGAGTCCCGTCGGCCCGGATGATCTGCACCGCCTGCCATTCACCGGTAAGGGAGGCTGAAACCTGCCGCACGCGGCTATCCTTGGACCGGGCATAGGCATCCACCTGCTCCAGCAGCTTCACCTTGGCCTCGAACGGGACCAGGCCCAGCGGATTGTCGCTGGCATAAAGCAGGCGGTTCGTGCCGATGGGGGCCTCCGCCATCGTGCCGCCATGCCCCTTGTGCACCGCACGCACGGTGTCGCCCGCCCGGCGGATGGCATCTTCTGTCAGGACCGAGGCATGGGCGTATCCCGTGGCCTCGTCGGCCACGGCGCGCAGCCCGAAGCCCTGGCTGGTATCGAAGCTGGCGCTTTTCAGGCGGCCATCGTCCCAGGCGAAGCTCTCGCTCTGCGCATATTCAAGGAAAAGCTCGCCATCATCGGCACCGTGCAGGGCACCGCCGACCAGGGAGCAGGTACGGCCCAGATCCAGGCCAGCCTGATTGAAGAAGATATCGTCGGTCAGGGACAGAAGCGACATGGCGCACGGCTTTCCATTGGGATGTCATCCTGTCATCACAATGGCGATCCGGCGGGGTCAGAGCAAGCGCTGCCCATGCTGCATTGCGGTATGTCAATTTCTGCTCCCCTGCGACGCAATGACCATGGATGCCGAAGCGCCCGGATATCGGACGTTCTTGCCGATTGCCGCCGCTTGCCTGTATGGTCTGCGACGATATGTGCACCCCATCCTGGCGGCGCATATGTTGTTCGTGAGCCCCACGCGCGTGTAGTGTCCCGCCGAAACGGTTTGGTCCGTTCCGGGTCTGCGTCACGCCGCGACATCCTTCCATTTCCCGCCCGTGGCGGGAAGGGTGGGTTGGGCGGGCGGTCCGGCTGGCTCAAACGGGGGACTAACCCCCGGCAACGACGAGAGTGGTAAGGGATGTCTGTTAGCAAGATCGGCGCCGCTGTGACGGCCCTGTTTGTCAGCGCGATGGTCGGGGGCTCGGCCTTGGCGCAGGAGGCGGCGAAGGCCGTCGGTGCGCCGCAGCCCAAGCAGTTGGGCCTGCAGGCCGCCGCTTCGCCCGTGATGGAGCGTCTGCACGATTTCCACAACATCCTGCTGTGGACGATCGTCAGCATCGCGATCTTCGTCACGCTGCTGCTGCTCTATGTGATCGTGCGCTTCAACAAGCGCGCCAACCCGGTGCCGTCGACCACGACGCACCATACCTGGCTGGAAGTGGCCTGGACCGGCATTCCCGTGCTGATCCTGCTGTTCATCGCCGTTCCGTCCTTCCGCGTCCTTTACTACATGGACAAGGCGCCGAATCCGGAACTGACGATCAAGGTCACGGGCCACCAGTGGTACTGGAGCTACGAATATCCCGAGCATGAGGGCCTGGCCTTCGATTCGCGCATGATCCCGGAGAACGAGATCCAGCCGGGTCAGCTGCGCCTGCTCGAAGTGGACAATCGCATCGTCGTGCCGGTCGGCGTTGATGTGCGCGTCCTGGTCACCGGCGCCGACGTCATCCATTCCTTCGCTGTGCCCGCGCTGGGCGTGAAGAAGGACGCGATGCCGGGTCGCCTGAACGAGACCTGGTTCAATGTGACCCGTGAGGGTGTTTATTACGGACAGTGCTCCGAAATCTGCGGGACCGGCCATGGCTACATGCCGATCGCCGTCGAGGCGGTGTCGAAGGAGCGCTTCCAGGAATGGCTGGGCCAGCAGAAGCAGGCCCTGAACAGCAATGGCTCCGCGCCGCGTCAGGTCGCCGAAGCGGCCGCGCAGTAAACGGTTCGGAAGAGAGGGATTACCATGGGTGCTGTCACCGGGGCGCACGCCCACGATCACCACGACCACAAGCCTGGCTTTGTGGCGCGTTGGCTGTTCTCGACGAACCATAAGGACATCGGGACGCTTTATCTGTTTTTCGCTGTGCTGGCCGGCCTGATCGGTGGTCTGTTCTCCGTGATCATGCGCCTTGAGCTGCAGGATCCGGGCATCCAGTACATGACGGCCTTCTCGGCCGACGCCGGTCAGCAGTGGAACGTGTTCATCACGGCGCACGGTCTGATCATGGTGTTCTTCGTGGTCATGCCCGCGCTGATCGGCGGTTTCGGCAACTGGTTCGTGCCGCTGATGGTGGGGGCGCCCGACATGGCGTTCCCGCGCCTGAACAATATCAGCTTCTGGCTGATCGTCCCGGCCTTCCTGCTGCTGCTGGGCTCCGCCTTTGTCGGCCCCGGCGCCGGTACGGGCTGGACGGTCTATCCGCCGCTCTCTTCCACCGAATATGGTCATAACGGCCCGTCGGTCGACATGGCGATCTTCGCGCTGCATCTGGCCGGCGCCTCGTCGATCCTGGGTGCCGTGAACTTCATCACGACCATCTTCAACATGCGCGCGCCGGGCATGACGCTGCACAAGATGCCGCTGTTCGTCTGGGCCATGCTGGTCACGGCCTTCCTGCTGCTGCTGTCGGTGCCCGTCCTGGGCGGCGCCATCACCATGCTGCTGACCGACCGTAATTTCGGCACGGACTTCTTCAATCCGGCCGGCGGTGGCGACCCGATCCTGTTCCAGCACCTGTTCTGGTTCTTCGGTCACCCCGAAGTGTACATCATGATCCTGCCGGCCTTCGGCATCATCTCCCACATCATCTCCACCTTCTCCAAGAAGCCGGTGTTCGGTTATCTGGGCATGGCCTATGCCATGGTCGCCATCGGCGTCGTCGGCTTCATCGTGTGGGCCCACCACATGTTCACGGTCGGCCTGTCGGTCGATACCCGCGCCTATTTCACCGCCGCCACCATGATCATCGCCGTGCCCACGGGCGTGAAGATCTTCTCCTGGATCGCGACGATGTGGGGTGGTTCCATCGACTTCAAGGTGCCGATGGTCTGGGCGATCGGCTTCGTGTTCCTGTTCACCATCGGCGGCGTCACGGGCGTGGTGCTGGCCAATGGCGGCATGGACATCGCCATGCACGACACCTACTACGTGGTTGCGCACTTCCACTATGTGCTGTCGCTGGGCGCCGTGTTCGCCATCTTCGCCGGCTATTACTACTGGATCGGCAAGATCTCGGGCCGTCAGCATCCGGCCTGGGCGGGACACCTGCATTTCTGGACGACCTTCATCGGCGTCAACCTGCTGTTCTTCCCGCAGCACTTCCTGGGCCTGGCCGGCATGGCCCGCCGCATGCCCGACTATCCGGACGCGCTGCACTTCTGGAACATGGTTTCGTCCTACGGCGCCTATATCGCCTTCTGCTCGACGATCTTCTTCTGCGTGATGGCCATCTACACGCTGCTGTTCGGTCGCAAGGTTGAAGGTGACTATTGGCAGACCGGTGGCACGACGCTGGAATGGACCCTGTCCTCCCCGCCGCCGTTCCACCAGTTCGAGACCCTGCCGCGCATCAAGTGATGCCTGGCACCTGGGGCCGGCAACGGTTCCCGACCTGACCTCCAAGGCCGCGCGGGGGGCGACCCCCGCGCGGTTTTGCCAAGTACTGAATTTCTCCGCCTGCAAAGTTTGAAGAGACCAGCATCATGACCGATGGCGTGATCGACAGTCAGATCATGGACAGCCCGGCTTCGGCCGGTACGGTGCGCGACTATGTTGCGCTGCTGAAGCCGCGTGTCATGTCGCTGGTGGTTTTTTCCGGTTTCGCCGGCATGGTGGTGGCGCCCGGCCATCTGCATCCCGTGCTGGCCCTTGTGGCTGTGCTGTGCATTGCGCTGGCGTCGGGTGCCGCCGGGGCCATCAATATGTGGTATGACCGCGACATCGATGCCCTGATGGACCGCACGGTCAACCGCCCCATCCCGCAGGGCCGCGTGCCCGCTTCCGAGGCGCTGGCCTTCGGCATCGTGCTGACCATCGCGTCGGTGTCGATGATGGGTCTGGCGCTGAACTGGGTTGCGGCCGGTCTGCTGGCGCTGGCGTCGGGCTTCTACATCTTCATCTACACGATGTGGCTGAAGCGCCGGACACCGCAGAATATCGTCATTGGCGGCGCCGCCGGGGCTTTCCCCCCGATGATCGGCTGGGCCGCGGTGACGGGCGACGTGTCCATCGCCTCCATCGTCCTGTTTTCCCTGATCTTCTTCTGGACCCCGCCGCATTTCTGGGCGCTGGCCATCTTCCGCCGGCTGGATTACCAGCATGCGGGCGTGCCGATGCTGCCCGTCGTCGCCGGCGAAGCGGAAACGAAGAAGCAGATGCTGATCTACACGCTGATCCTGCTGCCGCTGGCCACCACACCCTATTTCCTGGGTGTGGGCGGGCTGACCTATCTGGCGGGGTCGATCGTGCTGGGTCTGGCCTTTGTCGGCTTCGCGGTCCAGGTGCTGCGCAGCGCCGACCATAAGCCGGCCAAGCGCATGTTCGCCTTTTCCATCCTTTACCTGTTCCTGCTGTTCGCGATCCTGATCGGCGAACATCTGGCCGCGTGACGCCAGGGGCAGGGGAGTTGACCATGACCGATCAGCAGCAGCAGCAGACGCCGGCACCGGCCCCGAAGACGGGCCGCGACAGCGACATGCATCGCCGTCAGCGCGGCAAGAACCTGGCGGTATTGGCAGCGCTTTTCGCCTTTGTCGTGCTGGTCTATATCGTCGCCATGGTGCGGATGAGTGGGGGGACCTTCCCATGACCGTGCCGCCGCCGGACATGACCAGCCATGACCGGGCCGTGAAGATGGCCCGCAGCAACCGCCGCGTGGCGGTGGTGCTGGGCAGCGTCGTGGCCGGCATGATCGGCCTGTCCTTCGCGTCCGTGCCGCTTTACAGCCTGTTCTGTCGCGTCACCGGCTTTGGCGGGACGACGATGGTGGCGACAAAGACGGCCGAGCGTGTCCTGGACCGCGTCATCACGGTGCAGTTCAACGCCGATGTGAACAGTTCTCTGCCCTGGGAATTCGCCCCCGACCGGCGTTCCGTTGATGTGCGGGTGGGTGAGGCGATGACCATCACCTACCATGCGCGCAACCTGACGGATAAGCCGCTGGTCGGTACCGCGGCCTATAATGTCACGCCGGACAAGGTGGGGCAGTATTTCAACAAGCTGCAATGTTTCTGCTTTACGGAGCAGAGGCTGGAGCCCGGACAGCGGGTGGAAATGCCGGTCAATTTCTATATCGATCCGGCCATGGCCGACGATCCGGAAATGGCCGACGTGAAGACCATCACGCTGTCCTACACCTTCTTCCGCGCCGCCGATCAGAGCGCCGCCCTGCCGCCTCCGGGGAAGGGGCAGCCGGGCGATGTTTCCGATGGGGCAGCGCCGGAGGCTTCCAATGGGAACGCTGGAGGGACGGCCGACCGGCCGGCGCCCGGTGTCCCCGGTGGCGGGTCGTGAGATCCGGTGCCGTTCAATCTGTATGACCCGAAGTTCCTTGGTTAAGGGGAAAAAAAGAGATGGCTGACGTCAACGCCCATATCGCTGGCGGCAATCCCGGGGACGGCATTCCGCAGCCCTACCACCTGGTCAATCCGAGCCCCTGGCCGCTGCTCAGCTCGTTCTCCGCCGGCGCGCTGGCGGTTGGCGCGGTGATGCTGTTCCACGGCCATGGCTGGTACCTGCTGGCCGCCGGCCTGACGGCCGTTCTGGGCTGCATGTTCGGCTGGTGGCGCGACATCGTGAAGGAGTCGGTGGTCGAAAAGGCCCATACTCCCGTTGTGAAGATCGGCCTGCGCTACGGCATGTCGCTGTTCATCACGTCCGAAGTGATGTTCTTCGCCGCCTTCTTCTGGGCGTTCTTCGATGCCTCGGTGTTCCATAGCGAGGCCATCCAGTACATGCGCACGGAAGCCAATGGCGGCGTCTGGCCGCCCAAGGGCACTGTGCCGGTCAATCCGTTCGACCTGCCTTTCATGATGACCATCATCCTGCTGCTGTCGGGCACGACCGTGACCTGGGCGCACCATGCGATGGTCGAAGGCAAGATGAAGGAAGCCGCGCGCGCCCTGGGCATCACTGTGTTGCTGGGCATCCTGTTCTCCGGCTTCCAGGCCTATGAATATCACCATGCCGCCTTCGGCTTCGGTGCCAATGTCTATACCTCGGCCTTCTTCATGGCGACCGGCTTCCACGGTTTCCATGTGCTGGTCGGTACCATCTTCCTGGCGGTCTGCTATTTCCGCACCAAGAAGGGCCATTTCACGGCTGAAAGCCATTTCGGCTTCGAGGCGGCGGCCTGGTACTGGCACTTCGTCGACGTGGTCTGGCTGTTCCTGTTCATCTCCATCTACTGGTGGGGCGGCGGCGGTCATTGGGTGGCTGGTCACTGACCGGACCGGGTCCCGTGACGGACACGCCATCATCCCTGCTCAGCGTGGGTCTGCGGTGCCGCTGCCCACGCTGCGGCCAGGGCGCCCTTTACGAGGGCTTCATGCGGGTCGTCGACCGCTGTTCGGTGTGTGGCCTGGAACTGGCCGCCAACGACAGCGGGGACGGCCCGGCTGTTTTTCTGATCTTCCTGCTGGGCTTCACCATCGTGCCCGCGGCGCTGCTGGTCTCGCTGCGCGTCGACTGGCCGCTCTGGGTGCATGTGGCGCTGTGGGGGCCGGTGATCATGGGGTCCACCGTCGGCCTGATGCGACCGGCCAAGGCACTGACCATCGCCTTGCAATACCGTTACCGCCGCGACCAGTTCGAAAAGGACCGTGACGGCGACGAAGAGGGGTGATCCCATGAGCCGTCGTGTCTTCCGCCCCCGCCTGGTACCGGCGCTTGCCACCCTGGTTGCCCTGGCCATTCTGATCGGCCTGGGCAGCTGGCAGATGGAGCGCCTGTCCTGGAAGACGGACCTGATCGCCCGCATCCAGGCCGGGCTGGCGGCTGAGCCCGTCGATCTGCCCGCCGAGATCGCGGCCCCCGCCGATTGGGATTACGCCCGTGTCCGGGTAACCGGCCACTTCCTGCATGACCGCGAATCATTCATCGGCCCGCGCCTCTATACCGGCTCCGACGGGCGTCAGCAGCAGGGCGTGCATGTGCTCACGCCCATGGTCCGCGATGATGGCGGCGGCACCGTCCTGATTGATCGCGGCTGGATACCCCTGGACCGGCGCGACCGGGCCACGCGGGCCGATGGGCAGGCGGATGGTTCGGTGACCGTGACGGCCATTGCCCGCGTGCCCCTGCCACACGCCTTCATGCAGCCCGACAACGACCTGACCAAGCGCGATTTCTTCTGGCTGGACATGGAAGCGCTGGCCGGTATCGCCGGCGTAACGCATCTGGCGCCGCTGGTCTTGCAGGCGGACGATACGCCAAACCCTGGCGGTCTGCCCATCGGTGGGCGTACCATCGTTGCCCTGAAGAATGATCATCTCTCCTACGCGCTGACCTGGTACGGCCTGGCCCTGACCCTGATCGGCGTGTTTATCGCCGCCAGCTTCCGCCGCCAGGACCCCTGATGCACGCTCACGCCGTTCCCGCCTATGCCGCCCTGGAAGCCCATTTCGCCCGCCGGGCCGGTCTGCAAGGTGCGCTTGGTATCCTGAACTGGGATGCGCGCACCATGATGCCGCCTGCGGCCTCCCCGGCCCGCGCCGATCAACTGGCGGCGCTGGAAGGCGCCATCCACGGGGCGCTGCTGGACCCGCGCGTGGGCGACTGGCTGGCCGATGCCGAAGCCGATGCCCATAATCTGGATGACTGGCAGCGCGCCAACCTGGTGGAGATGCGGCGCGAATATCTGCTGGCGACGGCCGTGCCGGCAGCCCTGGTCGAGGCCAATGCCCGCGATGCGTCGCGCTGTGAGATGATCTGGCGCACGGCCAAGGCCGGCAATGATTACGCCCTGCTGCTGCCGCATCTGCGCACCGTGCTGGGCCACCAGCGGGAGATTGCGGCCGCCAATGCCGCCGTGCTGGATTGCGGCCTTTATGACGCGCTGCATGAGCTGTACGAGCCCGGCAGCCGGGTGGCCGACTATGCCCCTGTCTTCGACGATTACGCCGCTTTCCTGCCGGGTTTCCTGGCAGAGGTGGAGGAACGGCAGGCGACTGAACCGCAGGCCTGGCCCTTCGAAGGCCCGTTCGATGTGACGGCGCAGCGGGAATTGGTGCAGCGGCTGGCCGGCATTCTGGGCTTCCAGGGTCGGGTGGACCAGTCGCTGCACGCCTTCAGCGGCGGGGCCACCGGGGATGTGCGCATCACCACCCGCCTGGACCCCGACAATTTTTTCAAGGCGCTGAAATCGGGCCTGCATGAAACCGGGCATGCGCTGTACGAGATGGGGCGGCCTGCCGCCTGGCTGTCACAGCCCATCGGCCAGGCGCGCGGTCTGGCCGTGCATGAAAGCCAGAGCCTGACTTTCGACATGCAGGTGGGGCGCCACCCGCGTTTTCTGGAATGGCTGGCCCCGCAACTGGCCGATGCCTTCGACCGCGAAGGGGAGGTCTGGTCGGCGGAAAATCTGCGCCGACGCTTCCGCCGCGTCGACCGCACCTTCATCCGCGTTGATGCGGATGAGGTGACCTATCCCGCCCATGTCATCCTGCGCTGGCGCATCGAACAGGCGCTGATCGAAGGGAAAATGGATCTGGCCGACCTGCCGGATGCCTGGAACCAGGGGATGCGCGACCTGCTGGGCATCACGCCCCCCGATCTGGCCCAGGGCTGCTTGCAGGATATCCATTGGCCCAGCGGGTCCTGGGGCTATTTCCCTACCTATACGCTGGGCGCGATGATGGCGGCGCAATTGTTCCAGGCGGCACTTAAGGCCCTGCCGGACCTGCCCGACCAGATCGGACGCGGCGATTTTCGCGATCTGGTCGCCTGGCTGGGCGAAAACGTGCATCGCTGGGGCCGCTACCTGTCGGGCCGGGATATCCTGGTGCGGGCCACCGGCAAGCCGCTGGACGCGGAGATCTTCAAGGCGCATCTGCGGGCGCGGTATCTGTAAGGGCTGGCGGGGTTCTCACCGGCCCCGCTTCACTTCATGCACCATCTTGTCCAGTTCCTGCAGGAACCGGCTCTTGTCCGATTTCGACATGGGCGCGTTGCCGCCCTGGACTACGCCCATGTCGCGCAGGTCCTGCATCAGGGCGCGTGACGCCAGGGCGGACCCGATATTGGCCTGTGTGAAGGGGCGGCCGTTGTTGCCCAGCACCTTGGCCCCCTTGTCCAGGCAGCGTTTGGCCAGCTGAATATCGGCCGTCACCACGATGTCGCCCGGCCCGCACTGCTCGGCAATCCAGTTGTCAGCGGCGTCGAACCCGTCCGACACGACCACCATCCGCACCAGCCCGCCCGGCGGCACGCGCAAGGGGCCGTTGGCCACCATATGCACCGGCATGGCATAACGTTCGGCCACGCGGAATGTCTCCTCCTTCACGGGGCAGGCGTCGGCGTCGATATAGATTTCCAGCATGTACGGGTCCGGCAGCGGGGCGGGCAGGGCGATGGCCCTATATCGGCCATGGCGGCCGGCTTGCCAAGCGCGCGCAATCTCCGTAACAACGGGGCAGCCATCCCTCCGCTCCGGGGCCCCGCCGTGATACCGCCTGACGATGCCCCGCCGCCCTTTGATTGCCAGTCCTGCGGGGCTTGCTGCGCCTATGATGCCGAATGGCCGCGTTTCACCTTGGAAGAGGATGAGGCGATCAACCGCATCCCCGTCGCCCTGGTGGCCGACAATGGCTCCGGCATGCGCTGGACCGGCGAACGCTGTGCCGCCCTGGGTGGTGAGGTGGGCAAGCATGTCGCCTGCGGCATCTATGCCGACCGCCCCATCGTCTGTCATGATTGCGTGGCGGGGGATGAAGCCTGCCTGATGGCGCGGGAGCGCTATGGGATGTCGCTCGTCGCTGACATCAAAGCGTAACCGCCTGCGCCTATGGTCCGGCTTCCCGTTTCCATATGCCGGACCTGCCCCCGATGCGCCTCTTGCCCCTGTTGACCGCCGCCATGCTGATCGTGCCCGCCGTCGCCGCCTTCGATCTTCAGGCCCATCGCGGCGGCCGGGCCCTTTGGCCGGAAAACACCCTGCCGGCGTTCGAGCGAGCCATTGATCTGGGCGTGGATACGCTGGAGCTGGACACGGGCCTGACCAAGGATGGCACGCTGATCATCGCCCATGAACGGCATGTCGACACCAACTTGGCCCGCGACGTATCGGGCAAATGGGTGGAGGGGGCGCAGCCTACCTGGCACAGCCTGACCCTGGCCCAGGTCCAGACCTATGATGTCGGCCGCATCCGGCCCGACAGCGCCTATGCCAAGCGTTTCGCCCGCCAGCAATCCATCGACGGCACCCGCGTTCCCACGCTGGCCTCCCTGTTCGATCTGGTGAAGCGCAAGGGTGACAGCAAGGTCCGCTTCAATATCGAAACCAAGATCGACCCGACGGCGCCCGCCGACACGGTTGATCCGGAAAGCTTCGCCAAGGCCTTGGTCAAGGCCGTGCGCGATGCCGGCATGGAAAGCCGGGTGACGATCCAGAGCTTTGACTGGCGCACCCTGCAGGTGGTGCATCAGATCGCCCCCACCATCAGCACGGCCTATCTGACCATCATCGATCCGGAGGAAAGCAACGTGTCGATGACGGGCAGCAGCCCGTGGACGGCCGGCTTCGACCCGGTGAAACATGGAGGCAGCTTGCCCGCGGCGATCAAGGCCGCGGGCGGCACCATCTGGTCGCCCTATCACGTCAACCTGACGCCGGAACTGGTGAAGGAAGCCCAGGCCCTGGGCCTGAAGGTCCTGCCCTGGACGGTGAACGAGGAAGCTGACATGCAGCGGCTGATCGGCTGGGGTGTGGATGGGCTGATCACCGACGACCCGGTGCTGGGCCGGCGGGCTCTGGGGCGGTAACCGTTACGCAAAGCCCCGCGCGGGATTGTCCGCTGGGCGTTGCAGCCAGTTGCTGGCCGGATAGGCGCAGGCCCCGTCCACCACATGCACGGCATAGGCGTGGCGGGATTTGTCGGACCGGTTCGGGCCCGACAGATGCGGCAGCAACCCGTGCAGCAGCACCAGCGTGCCGCGCTTGGCCTCCAGCGGCACATAGCCATTCTCGGGCGTGCAGTCGGGCCAGGATGTGTCGTCCAGCACATCCATGCGTACGCCACCCTCGTCGGTGCGGCTGAACATCTTTTTCAGCCCGTCCCGGTGCCCGCCGGGCAGGGCCCACAGGCAGCCATTTTCCAGGGTCGCATCCTCAATGGCGAACCACAGGCCGGTGACGCTCATCGGCTCGGTATAAAGGAAGGTGCTGTCCTGATGGCACACCACCTCGCCCCCGATGCGCGGCTGCTTGAAGATGTACATGGACTGCATCAGCAGCGGCTGTGCCATGCCGATCTCGGCGGTGATCGCGGCCAGCCGCGGATCGCGGGAGAAGCGGTAGAACAAGGCGTCGCGATCATGCAAGGCATGGCCGATCTTGTTGATCGACAGATGCTTGTCCTGGCGCAGCCGGCCCTCTGCATCAAACGCCTCCTCCTCGAAGAAGAAGCGGATCTGATCGCCCGACGACAGGAAATAATCGTCCGAGGTCTTCTGCTGGTTCAAGGTGGAGAAGATGGAGGCATGGGCATCGGCGTCGAACCCGTCGATCAGGGTCGATATGCGCGCCATCAGGGCCTGACAATCGGAGACCGACGCAAAATCCGGGATCACCAGGAACCCGTCGCGGTGATAGGCATCGATCTGGTCTGGCGTCAGGAAGCACATGGCGGTCGCGTCGATAAAAAGGGCGGGGGCTGCATCATAGGCAAAGGCACGGCCGGCAATCCAGGGGTCAGTAATGCCCGTCATTGCCTTCCGGCTTCACCACTCGCGGCTGGCCGTCGCTGCCCAGATAGATCGCCAGGATCTTTACGGGCTCTTTGCCCAGGTTGCGGCCATTGTGCCAGACATTGGTCTCCACAAAGGCGTCGCCGGCCTTGAACACCCGGTCGGGCAGACCCTGCGCCGACACCGTCACCTCGCCGGACACGATATAGCCGACGACGGGCATGGGATGGCGGTGCAGCCCCGTCTCCCCGCCGGGCGCCAGTTCCACCAGCAGGGCGGATACCCGCGCCGGCCCGTCGGGATATTTCAACGGCTGTCCGTCACCCGTCACCATGCTGTCCAGCAGGGACTGGGCCGTCAGCCCCTTGGCGTCGGCCAGTGCCGGGGCGGGGGACAGCAGCAGGCTGGTCAGCAGCAAGACGGCGGCGCGGTTCATGGTCCCCTCCGGTCGGTTCAGTACCGGGACAGGATACATGAACCGATCCGACAGGGGGCGTGCTTACTGCCCCAGGGCGCGGGCGCGCAGGAAATGGTCGGCCAGCACGGTCGCCATCATCGCCTCGCCCACCGGCACACCGCGGATGCCGACACAGGGATCGTGACGGCCCTTGGTCAGGATATCCGTTTCGTTACCGTAAATATCCACGGTCTGCCGCGGGGTCAGGATCGAGGAAGTCGGTTTGACAGCGAAACGAACGACGATTTCCTGGCCAGTGGAAATGCCGCCCAGGATGCCGCCGGCATGGTTGGACAGGAACATGGGCTTGCCATCGGCGCCCAGGCGCATCTGGTCGGCATTCTCTTCGCCGGTCAGGCAGGCGCTGTCGAAGCCGGCGCCGATTTCCACGCCCTTGACGGCGTTGATGGTCATCATGGCGCGGGCCAGATCGCTGTCCAGCTTGTCATAGATCGGCTCGCCCCAGCCGGCGGGCACGCCGCTGGCCACCACCTCGATCACCGCGCCCACGGACGATCCGGCCTTGCGGATGCCGTCCAGGTAATCGGCCCACAGGTCGGCTGTCGTGGCATCGGGGCAGAAGAAGGGGTTTTCCTCCACCTGCGCCCAGTCCCAGCGGGACCGGTCGACCTTGTGCGGGCCCATCTGCACCATGGCGGCGCGGATGGAAATGCCGCCGCCGGGCACGGTTTCCAGCACGCGCCGGGCCACGGCGCCCGCCGCCACCCGGCTGGCGGTTTCGCGGGCCGATGAACGGCCGCCGCCGCGATAATCGCGGATGCCGTACTTGGCCTGATAGGCATAATCGGCATGGCCGGGACGGAACTTGTCCTTGATGTCACCGTAATCCTTGGACCGCTGGTCCTCGTTTTCGATGAACAGCATGATGGGCGTGCCCGTGGTCTGGCCCTCGAACACGCCGGACTTGATCTGCACCCGGTCGGGCTCGCGCCGCTGGGTGACATATTTGCTCTGGCCGGGTTTGCGCTTGTCCAGAAAGGTCTGGATGAAGCCCTCGTCCAGGGGCAGGCGCGACGGCACCCCGTCCACGATGCAGCCGATGGCGGGGCCATGGCTTTCGCCGAAGGTGGTGAACCGGAACAGGGTACCGAAGCTGTTGCCCGCCATGACCCGATCAGCCCTCGCCCATGCCGGCCAGCAGCTTGCCCGTCTCCACGGCGGCATCGACCTGCACCATGCCGACAGTGTGATAGCCGCTGTCGACATGCAGATTCTCACCCGTCACGCCGCTGCCCAGGTCGGACAGCAGGAACAGGCCGGCATTGCCCACCTCGGTAATGGTGACGTTGCGGCGCAGCGGCGCGTTCAGTTCGTTCCATTTCAGGATATAGCGGAAATCGCCGATGCCGCTGGCGGCCAGCGTCTTGATCGGACCGGCGGAGATGGAATTGACGCGGATGCCCTGCGGGCCCAGGTCGTTGGCCAGATACTTGACGCTGGCTTCCAAGGCTGCCTTGGCCACGCCCATGACATTGTAGTGCGGCATGACCTTTTCCGCGCCATAGTAGGACAGCGTCAGCAGGCTGCCGCCCTCATTCATCAGCGGCACGGCGCGCTGCGACACGGCCGTGAAGGAATAGCAGGAAATATCCAGGCTCTTCAGGAAGTTGGCGCGGGTGGTATTAAGATACATCCCGTCCAGTTCGTTCTTGTCGGAAAACGCGATCGCATGCACCACGAAATCCAGGCCGCCCCACTTCTCCTTGATCGTCTCAAAGGCGGCGTCGATGCTGGCCTCGTCCGTGACGTCACAGGGCAGCAGGATGTCGGAACCCACCTGATCGGCCAGCGGCTTCACGCGCTTCAGCAGCGCATCGCCCTGATAGGTGAAGGCCAGCTGCGCGCCGTGCTGGGCCGCGACCTGGGCGATGCCCCAGGCGATGGAACGGTCATTGGCGACACCCATGATAAGGCCGCGCTTGCCGGCCATCAGGCCACCGGCGATCGGGCTGCTGGAAGGGGTGGGGGCGCTGTGCGTCATTTTCTTCTCTCCGTCATGGCCGATCGGCCATAAATGGCGCGCATCCTACACGAACGGAATTGAGGGTCAAACGCATGCGGGGCGGGGCAGGGTCTTGGGGGGACGGAATGGGCAGATTATCGGGCCCGCTGCGGGATGGCGGCGCCATCCTGGCGCATGCCGCCCGCCGCTTCAAACGGGACAAGGGCTTTGTGTCGGCCAGTGCCCTGACCTACACGACGCTGCTGGCCCTGGTGCCGCTGCTGACCGTGGTCTTCACCATCTTCACGGCCTTCCCGGCCTATCGCCGGCTGCGTCAGCAGGCGGAAAGCTTCCTGTTCCAAAGCCTGGTGCCGCAGGTGGGCGATCAGGTGCAGGCCTATGCCGCCACCTTTGTCAACAAGGCCGGCGCCCTGACGGGTCTGGGCGTCATCGGCCTGTCGATCACGGCCATCCTGCTGTTCTTCTCCATCGAAGGCGCCTTCAACGCCATCTGGCGGGCGGCGGAACCGCGGCCCATCGTGACGCGGCTGCTGTCCTTCTGGGCCGTGCTGACCATGGCACCGCTGCTGCTGGGCGCCAGCCTGTCGCTGGGCACGGGCATGATCGCGCAGATCAAGGCGGCGGGCGCACCGGGGCTGGCCACCCTGCTGGCCACCGTGCCCCTGCTGTTCGAGGTGGCGGCCTTCACCTTGATGTATCTGGCGATCCCCAACCGGGAGGTGGCGTGGAAGGACGCGCTGGCCGGCGGCATGGTGGCGGCCCTGGCGACAGAGGCAGCCAAGACCGGCTTCGGCTTCTACCTTTCCCTTTTCCCATCCTACGAAGCCATCTATGGCGCCCTGTCGGTGGTGCCCATCTTCCTGCTCTGGCTATACACGCTGTGGTCCGTTGTCCTGTTCGGGGCGGAGGTGACGGCGGCCCTGCCGGAATGGCGGGCCGGTCGGTTGCATGGGGAGGAAGGGCCCCTGCCGTCGGGGCAGCGCCTGCTGGTGGCGATGGGGGTCCTTGATACGCTGCACCAGGCCAGCCAGCACGGGTCGGGTCTGAAGCGGGAGGCCATCGCCCGGCTGGTGCCCGTCGGGGCGTCGGTCATTGACGGCATGCTGGAAACCCTGCGCGCCGCCCGTTGGGTGGAGCGTACGGCGCGCGGGGGCTGGATGCTGTCGCGTGACCTGCACCGGGCCACCCTGGCTGACCTGCGGGCGGCCCTGGACCTCGCGATTCGGGGCGATCTGTCGATGGTTGGCCGCTTCGCGCCGGCCTGGACGCCTGTTGCCGCTGATTTGATCACAAATGCCGAGCAGGCCGGCCAAAACGGGCTAAACGTTTCGTTGGTAACGATTCTTGCATCGCAAAATGACCCGGCATCCCAGCCGGAGAGCCGCTGAGGCGTTGTTACCGGTGCGTTACCGGGGTGCACGGGCGCCACGGTGGCGGGGCGATTGCGGTCCGGCGGAATCCCTGCCTTTCGACCTAGGCAAGTGCAAAGATGCAACGGTGCCGAGCAATGTTGAGTCACCAATGTGAAACACCTATTGCAAGCGCGAGAGATTAGATTGTTATTTGCGGACAGCAGCTATGCGGCTCGCCCATCGCTCCGGATTCGACCGGGGCATGGGCGCCCCCGGTGCCGATAAACGGTGGCTGGGGACTGGGGCAACCCAATCGGTGTCCACCAACGGGCACCAGGAAAAGGGAAAGAGATAGATGAAGCAGTCCGTATATTCCGCGCGGTCGATCCGCAGCCTCCTGCTGGCCGGCGCCGCCGTGAGCGCTGTGGCCCTGTCCGCCGCTCCGGCAATGGCCCAGGAGATTGAAGAGATCGTTGTGACCGGTTCGCGCATCGCCTCGCCGAACCTGGTTGCCACCAGCCCGATCACCGTGGTCGGCCAGGACGAAATCAAGTACCAGGGCACGACCCGCGTCGAAGACCTGATCAACAGCCTGCCGCAGGCCTTCGCCTCGCAGACCAGCCAGGTGTCGAACGGTTCGACCGGTACTGCCACCATCGACCTGCGTAACCTGGGTGCCGTCCGCACGCTGGTTCTGGTCGACGGCCGCCGTCTGCCGCCGGGTTCGCCGGGTTCGGGCGGTTCCGCTCCCGACATCAACCAGATCCCCGGCGCCCTGATCGAACGTGTTGAAGTCGCCACCGGTGGCGCCTCCGCCGTGTACGGCGCCGACGCCGTCGCTGGCGTTGTGAACTTCATCATGAAGGACGATTTCGAAGGCGTGGCCTTCGACTACCAGTTCTCCTTCTACCAGCATAACAATGACAACGGCATGGCGCAGGACGCCGTGAACCGTGGCAAGTACCCGCTGCCCGACGACAGCGTGACGGACGGCTTCACCCGCGACGCCACCGTCGTGATGGGCGCCTCCACGGAAGACGGCAAGGGCAACGTGACGCTCTATGCCGGCTACCGCAAGATCGACGCCATCCTGCAGTCCGAGCGTGACTATTCCGCTTGTACGGTTGCTGCCGGCGCCGGCGTGTGGAACTGCTCCGGTTCGGGCACGTCCTTCCCGACGCATATCATCGCCACTGCCGTCGGCGGCGGCAAGGCCCCGGGCAATGCCCAGATCGATGCCAACGGCAATGTCGTTGCCTACTATCAGCCGTACAATTTCGGCCCGCTGAACTACTATCAGCGTCCGGACGAGCGCTACACCCTGGGCGCTTTCGGCAAGTACGAGATCAACGAGAACGTCACCGCCTATACCCAGTTGATGTTCATGGACGACCAGACGGTCGCCCAGATCGCTCCGTCGGGTATCTTCGGTCAGACCTTCAATATCCGCTGCGACAACCCGATGCTGACGGCCGCCCAGAAGACCGCTTACTGCGGTACGCTGGCCGGCACCAGCAACCCGGTCAGCATGACCCTGCTGCGTCGTAACGTGGAAGGTGGCGGTCGTCAGTCCGACCTGCAGCACACCTCCTGGCGCATGGTCGGCGGCTTCAAGGGTGATGTCGGCGGCTGGGACTATGACGTCTATGGCCAGTATGCCCGCGTCAACTTCGCCCAGACCTACTACAACGACTTCTCCATCTCCCGCATCGGCCAGGCCCTGGACGCGACGACCAACGCCGCTGGCCAGATCGTCTGCCGTGACACCAGCAATGGCTGCGCCCCGTACAACATCTTCACGCCGAACGGCGTGACCCAGGCTGCCCTGGACTTCCTGCAGACCCCGGGCTTCCAGCGCGGCTATACCGAGCAGAAGATCGCCTCGGGCAGCATCTCCAAGGACCTGGGTGACTATGGCCTGACGATCCCGACGGCCTCCACGGGCATCGCCATCGCCATCGGCGCCGAATACCGTGAAGAGCACCTGTCCCGTACCGTGGACAGCGCCTTCGCCTCCGGCGATCTGGCTGGTCAGGGTGGTCCGACGCTGGGTGTTGACGGCGGCTTCGACGTCAAGGAACTGTTCGGCGAATTGCGCGTCCCGCTGGTCGAAGACGCTCCGTTCGTGAAGCAGCTGACCCTGGACCTGGGCTACCGCTACTCCGACTATTCCAACTTCGGTGGCACCGACACCTACAAGATCGCCGGTGACTGGGCCCCGATCGACGACCTGCGTTTCCGCGGCAGCTACAACCGCGCCGTTCGCGCCCCGAACGTGCAGGAACTGTACACGCCGCAGGGCCTGGGTCTGTTCAACATGGACTATGATCCCTGCGCTGGCGCAACCCCGGTCTTCACGGCCGCCCAGTGCGCGAACACGGGCGTCTCGGCCGCCCAGTATGGCAAGATCATCGACAACCCGGCCGGCCAGTACAACTCGCTGGATGGCGGTAACCCGAACCTGCAGCCCGAAACCTCCGACACCTACTCGATCGGTTTCGTGGCCACCCCGGCGGCCATCCATGGCCTGTCGCTGACGGTTGACTACTTCAAGATCAAGATCAAGGACGTTATCGGCACCGTCCCGTCGGATCTGGCGGTCAACCTGTGCGGCACCACCGGCAACCAGTCCTTCTGCTCGCTGATCACCCGCGATCCGACGTCCGGTTCGCTGTGGCTGGGCACCATCGCCAATGTCAAGGCGACCAACGTCAACATCGCCTCGCTGTCCACCTCGGGCATCGACGTCGATCTGGCGTACAAGTTCGACCTGGAAGATGTCGGCGTGAACGACATGGGCTCGCTGGGCTTCAACTTCGCCGGTACCTGGATGGAATCGGCCGAGAGCGAGCCGCTGCCGGGCGAAGGCGTGTATGACTGCGTGGGCCTGCATGGTGCCACCTGCGGCGTGCCGACCCCCGAATGGCGTCACCGCTTCCGCACCACCTGGGCTTCCCCGTTCGACGTGAACCTGTCGGTTTCCTGGCGTTACATCGACGCCGTGAAGGCGCAGGGCACCTCGGATAGCCCGCTGCTGAAGGGCACGGTCAATCCGCTGAACGAAAAGCTGAAGGCGATGAACTACTTCGATCTGGCGGCCACCTACAGCCCGATCGAAAACCTGTCCTTCTCGGCCGGCGTGAACAACGTCTTCGACAAGGATCCGCCGCTGTCGTCCGTCCTGGCTTCGGTCTACGGTAACGGCAACACCTATCCGGGCACGTACGACACGATGGGTCGCTATGTGTTCATGGGCGCCCAGGTCAAGTTCTGATCTGGTCCTCACCGGACAAGCGTATGGGAATGGCGGGGCTTCGGCCCCGCCATTTTCATTTGGGGGCTGCCGACGCCTTCGTTTATTCGGTCCCATGAAATGTCACAGGGGCAGGCGCTTTCCCGCCGCCCCGCTGCCGCAATCCGGCCGTGATGGGGGATCAGCCTGATCCTCATGTCCATGGCAGTGGATTGGATCGGCACATGAAAAAGACAATCATTCTGGTCGCCGTCGCAGCGGCGTTCGCATCCCTGATGCCACTGGGCGCGGCCTGGGCGGGCGATCATCGGCATGGCCGCGGCCATGACCATCATCACCATTATTATCATGGCCATGGCTATGATCGGGGCCGGTACTACCCGCCGCCCTATTATTACCGGCCGCCGCCGCCGCCCCCGGCCTACTACTATTATTATGCGCCGCCACCGCGGCCGCCGGCGGCCATCATCTATCGTGACTATGGCTATGGCAGTTCGCTGAATTTCGAGCTGCAACTGCGCGACCGGCGATAACAGGGCGCGGTCGGGTCAGACCGGTATCAGGTCGAAGGCAATGGTGATGCGCGGCACCTCATCCTGGAACGGCACCGTGCCGTGCCAGTAATGGGACGGGAACAGCACCATCCGCCCCGGCTGCGGCTGTACCGCATGAACCGCGGGCAGGTCGATTTCCGGCCCCAGATTGGGCACGCCGAAGGTCAACCAGCCGGACTGGTCGCCGGCATGGGCGGCCGGGGGAACCTGCAGATAATAGACGCCGCTGATCCAGCCTTCCGGGTGGATATGGTGGGTGTGGAAACCGCCATCGCGCAGCCGCGACGACCAGGAGCCGGCAAAGCTGAGCCCCCGTCGGCGGCGGCCAAAATGCGGATGGGCCTTGTCGTCCGGCATGCTGTCGATATGCGCCTGGACGGCGGCCAGAATCTGGTCGCGCAGGGCCACCAGCGGGGCATCGTCGCGATGGGCGAACAGATTGGCGCTGGTCTGGGTACCCTTGCGCAGGGTCAGGTGGATCGGTTCGTTCACCGTGTCGTGCAGCTGATCCAGCAAGGCCAGACTTTCGGCCAGAAAGCCGTCCAGGCTGTCCCAGCCTTCCGGCGGCGGCAGGTCCAGCACGGCCACACAGCGGTCCAGATCCATGCCGTGCCCGCCATCGCCGCCTTCCAACCGGCTGAGTGTGGCCAGCAGCGCCAGGGCATATTGGTCATGCGGGGCCTGCCGCAGCGTTTGCTGGGCGACCGCCCGCGCAGCCGCCCGGTCCCCCGAACGGGTCAGCGCCAGGGCCAGATCATTTCGGACCGGGATATTGTCCGGATGCATGCGCGTCAGCCGGTCCAGCAGCGGCACCGCCTCCGCCGGTCGATCCGCCCGCAGCATCAACGCTGCCTGCCGGCGCAGCACGGCAGGGTCGTCCGGGGCCAGCGCCAGCGCCAGGGCACAGTTCTGCAGGGCGGCGTCGACGAAGCCGAATTCGGCCTGCAGCTCCGCCGCGATGTCCAGGGCCCGGGCCGACCGCGGCTGTGCTTCCATTACGGCATAGATGGCGGTGAACACCTCGTCCAGCCGGCCCAGTGTCCACATGCGCCGGGCCAGATTGCGGTGCGCGTCGCGGTCCAGCGGATCGCGGGCGATGGCGGCCCGGAACGCCTCGATGCTCTCTTCATACCGGCTGAGGTCGCCCAGGATATTGCCCAGCAGCAGCCAGCCATCCTTCGCTGTCGGCGCTACCTGTACGGCCCGGCGGCACAGCGGCTCGGCTTCCGCGTAGCGGTGCTGCTGACGCAGATTGGACGCCAGGTTGATCAGGGCCAGCGGATGGTCGGGTGCCAGGGCCAGGGCCTGGCGAAGGGTCATCTCCGCCTCGGTTGCGCGGCCGCTGTCGCCCTGAACCAGGGCCAGCATCAACAGGCCGGGCACATGGGCGGGGGCCAGACGCAGGGCGGTCCGGCAGGCCGCCTCCGCGTCCTCCAGCCGGCGCAGGGCGTGCAGGGCCTTGCCCCGGTGATAGTGGAATTCGGCATTGCCGGGCGTCAGGGACAGGGCGCGGTCGTAACAGGGCAGGGCCTCTTCCGGCCGGTCGGCACCCAGATGCAGATTGCCCAGATTGCTCCACACGCCCGGCTGGCGCGGGTTGCTGTCCAGCGACCGCTGCATGAAGGTCAGGGCCAGATCCGGTCGCCCCATATTCTTGGCCAGCAGGCCCAGAAGCTGCAAGGCGTCGGCATTGCGGGGGTCGATCGACAGGACCTGGCGATAGGCCTGCTCGGCCTGGGGAAAACGTCCCGCCTTCTGCGCGGCCAGGCCCGCCTGCAGAAGCTGTACAATGATCTGACCGGGTGCCGCCGCCATGCCCCCTCCGCTCAGATCGGAACGGCCAGATGGCCCAGTTCGGCCACTACCTGTTCATAGGTTGCACGCTTGAAGGGCACGATCAGCCGGGTCAGCTTGTCCAGCGGCACCCACTGCCAGGCGTCGAATTCCGGATGTTCGGTCTCGATATTGATATCGGCATCGGTCCCGGTGAAGCGGCAGGCCACCCATTTCTGGGTCTGTCCGCGGTACCTGCCGCCCCAGACCTTGCCCAGCAGATGGGTCGGCAGGTCGTAGGACAGCCATTGCGTGCTCTCGGCCAGCAGTTCCGCCTTGGCGGTGCCGATCTCCTCTTCCAGCTCGCGCAGGGCGGCGATGGCGGGGGTTTCGCCCTTGTCGATGCCGCCTTGCGGCATCTGCCAGGCGTCTGGCGTGTCGGTGCGCTTGGCCACGAAAATGTGACCGTCGCGGTTGATCAACATGATGCCGACACAGGGGCGATAGGGCAGGGTCGCAGGGTCGGGCTTGTGCTTGGCCATTTGTATCTTCGGAATGCTGAACCGGTTTGTTGCAGCAACCCTATCCCACGCCTGGGGGCGCCGTCACCTGTCGTTTGGCCTCAGTCGAAACGGGCGCGGCGAAGCTCGGACTGGCGGTCGCTGCCGGGGTCCATGACGGCCCTGCGCAGGTCGGTGGCCGCGAAATTGGCACCGGTGAAATTGGCACCAACCAGCAGGGCATGACGCATGATGGCCCCGCGCGCGTCGGACCCTGCCAGATTGGTGTCGCGCAGGTCGGCGGGCCAGTCCTTGCCCAATGGCTTGCCGTCCGCGTCATGCAGCGGTACGGCGGCGAAATGGGCATCCAGCAGGCTGGTCTCCCGCAGGTCACAGCGGGCCAGATTGGCACCGTCGAATACGCTGTCCCGCAGGTCGGCGCCGCGGAAGCTGGACCCGGTCAGTTTCGCCATGCGCCAGACGGAGCTGCGCAGATTGGCCTTGTCGAAGTTGGCTTGCAGCAGCTCTGCCCCGGACAGGTCACAGCCGGTCAGGTCGGCCCCCGTCAGATCGACCCGGCGCATGACCAGCCGCTTGCCATCCTGCCCGTTGGAGATGATCCAGCGTTGATGCAGGGCGATCGCTTCGCGCAGCTCCGGCGCCAGTTTGCCATGGTCGGCGCTGAACATGGCGCCGTCAGTATAGGCGGCCTTGAAATTGGCATCGGTGGGGGAAACGTTGCGCAGCCTTGCATCGCGCAGATCGGCACGGGCGAAATCAGCCCCTGTCACCCTGGCATTGTCCAGGATGACGCCCTTCATCTTGGCCTGCTGGAAACTGGCGCCGCGCAGGTCGGCGCCCGACAGGTTGGCGGCGAACAGATGTGCCCCATGCAGGTCGGCGCCGGCCAGATTGACATTGCGCAGATCAGCCCCGCTCAGGTCCGCCCCGGCCAGGGAGGCACTGGACAGGTCGGCGCCCGCCAGATCGGCCGTGCGCACGATCCTCTGCTGCACCTTGCCAACCCAGACCACCAGCTGGCCCTGGCGCAGGTCGGCCCGGTCCAGTTGCGCGCCCTGCAAATTGGCGCCGGCCAGATTGGCGCCCCGCAGGTCGGCAGAGATGAGGCTGGCACCCTTCAGATCGACCCGCGCCATGTTGGCGCCGAACAGGTCGGAACCGTCCAGCGTGGCGGCCCGCAGGCCGGCCCCTTCCAGGTTGACGCCACTCAGCAGGGCCGTGCGCATGTCGGCCCGTTCCAGCCGCGCATCCCGCAGATCCATGGATTTCCAATCCAGGCGCTGGCCGCCCTGCCGGCCTTCCAGGAAGCGCTGGTGCAAAACCAAGCTCTGCTTCAGGTCTTGTCCGGTTGCCACAGATGTCTCGGGTGCTGCGTCCAGGGTTAGTACATTGAAACCATACATAACCCGGACCAGCGAAGGGGTGGGAAAAAACATCAGCCCGGACGTATAGCACGGATGCGGGCCGTGACCTGTTGCCCCGCCGGCGACTCCCGCGACTCCATGTTTCACTGCTGCGCCGCACCACCGCACCGCAGCAGTAATAATGCCCCACAAGTTTCGGAATCTGTGCACGAATCCGCACCTGACAGCGCTCGAACGGGTTCGAAAATAAGTCAGTAGAATTGACCTATTTTGTGGGTTACGGTCCACCTCAGACAGGGTCAATATTCGGGTCCGATAGAGCGGCCCGATAGGGGAGGGGTCACAATGGCAAACGCCGCCCGCACGCTTGCGACCGTCACGCTGGACGACAAATATACCCTTCAGCAGGGCCGGGCCTTCATGACCGGTACGCAGGCCCTGGTGCGCCTGCCCATGCTGCAACGGCAGCGCGATCAGGCCATGGGCCTGAACACGGGCGGCTTCATCTCCGGCTACCGCGGCTCGCCGCTCGGCGCCTATGATCAGGCCCTGTGGCAGGCGCGCAAGTTTCTGGCGAAGGGCGGCATCCATTTCCAGCCCGGCGTGAACGAGGAACTGGGCGCCACTGCCGTCTGGGGCAGCCAGCAGGTCAACCTATGGCAGGGCGCCAAGGTCGATGGCGTGTTCGGCATCTGGTACGGCAAGGGGCCGGGCGTGGACCGGTCCATCGACGCCCTGAAACACGCCAATTTCGCGGGCACCAGCCGGCATGGCGGCGTGCTGGCCTTTGCCGGTGACGACCATAGCTGCAAATCCTCCACCCTGCCGCACCAGTCCGACCAGGCCTTCATCCATGCCTTCATGCCGACCATCAATCCGGCCGGCGTGCAGGAATTCCTGGATATGGGGCTGGTCGGCTTTGCCCTGTCGCGTTACGCCGGCGCCTGGGTTGGCTTCACCTGCATCGCCGACACGATCGACACCACGGCCATTGTGGAGCTGGACCCGCTGCGTGTGGAGATCAAGGAACCGACCGATTTCGAACTGCCGCCCGGCGGGCTGAACATCCGGCTGCACGACACGCCGCTGATCCAGGAAGCCCGCATGATCGACTGGAAGCTGAACGCCGCCAAGGCGTTTGCGCGGGCCAACAAGCTGGACAAGGTGGTGTTCGGCCATCCCCAGCCGCGCCTGGGGCTGGTCACCATCGGCAAATCGTACCTGGATGTGCGTCAGGCCCTGGACGAGCTGGAAATCAGCGAGGAGATGGCCCACGCCTGGGGCCTGGGCATCTATAAGGTGGCGCTGGCCTGGCCGCTGGAGCCGGAGGGGATGCGCGCGTTTGCGTCCGTGACGGACGAACTGCTGGTGGTGGAAGAAAAGCGCTCCGTCCTGGAATTCCAGATCAAGGAACAGCTGTTCCACTGGGACCGCCGGCCGCGCGTGCTGGGTAAGACCGATCATACGGGCAAGCCCCTGTTCACGGAAAAGGCGGAACTGAACCCCGTCGATATCGCCCGTGTCCTGGCCGCGCGCATCCTGTCCTTCGGGCCCAACGACTATGTGTCGGAACGGCTGGCCCGGATGGAACATCGGGTGAACCAGACGACGGCGTCGTCCACGACCGTGCGCACGCCCTTCTTCTGTTCCGGCTGCCCGCACAATACCTCCACCCGCCTGCCCGATGGCAGCCGCGGGCTGGCCGGCATCGGCTGCCATTACATGGTCACCTGGATGGGCCGCAACACGGAGGTGTTCAGCCAGATGGGCGGTGAGGGCGTGCAGTGGATCGGCCAGTCGCCCTTTGCCGGGGAAGGCCATGTCTTCGCCAATCTGGGCGACGGTACCTATTTCCATTCCGGCATCCTGGCCGTGCGCGCCGCCGTGTCGGCCAAGGTGAACATCACCTACAAGATCCTCTA
Source organism: Hydrogenophaga intermedia (assembly GCA_943371025.1). Classification (GTDB taxonomy): domain Bacteria; phylum Pseudomonadota; class Alphaproteobacteria; order Azospirillales; family Azospirillaceae; genus Niveispirillum. The sequence goes on along the minus strand of CALRTC020000008.1, from coordinate 183,077 downwards.
TAACGACGCCGTCGCCATGACGGGCGGCCAGCCCGTGGACGGTACCCTGTCCGTCTATGACATCGCCCAGCAGCTGGACGCGGAGGGTGTGTCGCGCATCGTCGTGGTCAGCGACGGGCCGGAGAAGTACGGGCTGGGTCGCGGCCTGCCCCATGGCACCAAGGTCTTCCACCGTGACGAGCTGGATCAGGTGCAGCGCGATCTGCGGCAGGAAAAGGGTGTCACCATCCTGATCTATGAACAGACCTGTGCGGCTGAAAAGCGCCGCCGCCGCAAGCGCAACAAGTATCCCGATCCGGCCCGCCGCGTGGTCATCAATGAACTGGTCTGCGAAGGCTGCGGCGACTGCTCGGCCAAATCCTCCTGCCTGTCGATCGTGCCGGTGGAAACCGAATTCGGCCGCAAGCGCCAGATCGACCAGTCGGCCTGCAACAAGGATTTTTCCTGCCTGAAGGGCTTCTGCCCCAGCTTCGTGACCGTGGAAGGCGGGTCCTTGAAGAAGCCGAAGCCGGCCGCTGCCAAGGGCGACGATTGGGGCCCGCTGCCGGAGCCCGTGATCCCCGTGCTGGACAAGCCGTGGAACATCCTGGTCACCGGCATCGGCGGCACAGGCGTGGTCACCATCGGCGCCATCCTGGGCATGGCCACGCATCTGGAAGGCCGCGGCTTCACGGCCATGGACATGGCCGGTCTGGCGCAGAAGGGCGGGTCGGTGACCAGCCATCTGCGCATCGCCGAACGGCCCGATCTGATCCATGCCAACCGCATTGTGGCCGGTGGCGCCGATCTGGTGCTGGCCTGCGACATCGTCGTGGCCGCCAATGCCGACGCCCTGTCCAAGATGGCCCCGGGCCGTACGCAAGCCGTGGTGAATACCGCGGAAACGATGACGGCGGCCTTCATCGCCAACCCCGACGCCACCGTGCCGTCCACGGGCCTGACGCGCACCATCGCCTCGGCCGTGGGCGGGGCGGATGCCGTATCGGCCATCGATGCGCAGAAGATCGCCACGGCGCTTTGCGGTGATAGCATCGCCACCAACCTGTTCATGCTGGGCTATGCCTGGCAGAAGGGGCTGGTGCCCACCTCCGCCGCTGCCATCGAAAAGGCCATTGAGATGAATGGCGCGGCGGTGAAGATGAACATGGATGCCTTCCGCTGGGGCCGCCGCGCCGCATTGGATCTGGCCCGCGTGCTGGAGGCGGCGACGCCCAAGCCCGACAAGTCCGGTGCCTTCGGCCATCGCCGCACGTCGGAAACGCTGGCGGAGATGGTGGAACGCCGTGTCGCCTTCCTGACCGACTATCAGGATGCCGCCTATGCCGGCCGCTACAAGGCCGTGGTGGATCGCGTCATGGCGGTGGAGGCGGAGCGCACGCCCGGCCGCGACGCGCTGTCCCGCACCGTCGCCCGCTACCTGTTCAAGCTGATGTCCTACAAGGACGAGTATGAGGTGGCGCGGCTGTACAGCGACGGCCGTTTCCAGGCCCAGATCGCGAGCCAGTTCGAAGGCGATTACAAGCTGAAATTCCATCTGGCCCCGCCGGCCACGGCCCCGCGCGACCCCGTCACCGGCCACCTGAAGAAGCAGGAATTCGGGCCCGCCATGATGCTGGGCTTCAAGATGCTGGCGAAGATGAAGGGCCTGCGCGGCGGCAAGCTGGACATCTTCGCCCGCAATCCCGAACGCGTGATGGAACGGCAATTGATCGCCGATTACATCGCCACGGTGGAGGAGCTGCTGGCCGGCCTGTCTTCTGCCAACACCCATCTGGCCGTGGACATCGCTGCCATCCCGGAACAGATCCGCGGTTACGGCCATGTGAAGGAAGAACATCTGGCCAAGGCCAAGGCGGCGGAAGCCGACCTTCTGTCCCGCTGGCGCCAGCCCACCGCCCCGATCAGCCAGGCGGCGGAGTGAGGGCAAGAGGGGCGGCCGGGATCGGGACACCTGGCCGCCGCACCATCAGGTGCCGCTCGGCCCGTCCCACGGGTTCACAAGACCCACGCCGGTGGCAGAGAAATCCGCGATGTTGCGGGTGACGACCGACATGCCGTGAACCAGGGCCGTGGCGGCGATCAAGGCGTCCCGTTCCGCCCGTGGATCGGGGATATGCAGTCGCGCACAGCGCGTGGCGACCGCCTCATCCACGGGCAGCAGGCGTGCGGCAAATTCCGGACGCACCATGCTGTCCAGCCACGTGCGCAGGAGAGCGCCCTGTGTGGTGTCGCGCCGTTGTACGCGCAGAATACCGATCTCCAGTTCCATCAAGGTGATAACCGACAGATAGAAATGGTCGGCATTCTGCTGCGACAGCCATGCCGTGACATTGGGATCGGCCTTGCCGTCGCCTGCTTTGCGCAGTTCGGAAACGACATTGGTGTCCAGGACGTACATCAGGGGAAATCTTCCGCCCGAAGCTGCAGCGCTGCCTTGGGTGGATCGAAGTCGATCTCGGACATGCCGGGCATGGACAGGGCGTCGACCAGATTCCGCTTCTGCCCACCGGTCAGGCGCTGGTATTCCGCGTAGGAGAGCAGCACGAAGGCGGGCTTGCCCCGATCTGTAATGACCACAGGGTTATGCTCGGCGGCCCGCTTGGCCTTGCCGACATCCTGATTCAGCTCTCGGCTGGATACGGTCGTAACGGGCATGGGCGCGCCTCCCTCAGAATGTAGTCACGTTACTACATCGGCGGTTTGGCGCCAAGGGCCGACCGCCAGCCCCTACAGCCAGCCGCGCCGCTTGAAATACAGAAACGGCACCACGACCGACACGATCATCAGGACGATGGCCATCGGGTAACCGAATTCCCAGTCCAGTTCCGGCATGAAATGGAAATTCATGCCATAGATGCTGGCGACCAGCGTCGGCGGCAGGAAGACCACGGCCGCAATCGAGAAGATCTTCACAATATTATTCTGCTCGATCCCGACCACGCCCAGCAGCGCGTCAAGCTGGAAGGCGATGTTGGACGACAGGAAGGCCGTATAGTCGGTCAGCGACTGCGCATCCTGGCTGAGCGTCTTCAGCCGTGCCCGCAGACCCTTGTCGTTGGTCATTTCGCGCACCGTGGCGGTGAAGGCGATGATGCGGGTCAGGGTCACCAGGCTTTCGCGCGCCTTGGCCGTCAGGTCATGGGCACGCGCGATGCGCTTCAGCAGCAGATGCTGCTGGTCGGAATTCAGATGTCCCTGGTGCCCCTCGATCAGCAGTTCGCGGGCAACGGCCGTCACGTCGCGGCCCGCCCCTTCCAGCACGTCGGCAATGCGGTCCAGGATGGCATCCAGCAGCGAGATGAAGGCGGAAACGCCGTTCTCCAGCTTCACGCTCTGCTTCGTCACCTGATTATGGAAGCCGTAGAAGGGCTTGGGGTCATCAAAGCGCAGGGTGATCAGCGTCTCGCCCGTCAGCACGAAGGTGATGTCCATCGTCTCCGGCACGGGCGCATCGGCCCGGCACAGGACCGTGGCCGTCATGAAGGCGCCGCCCGCCTCGCGGTACAGCCGCGACGACAGCTCGATCTCGCGCATCTCTTCACGAGTCGGCAGCTCAATCCCGAAGGTCTGCTCCACCAGCTGCCGGTCGGCGGCACTGGGGGCGTTCAGGTCGATCCAACAGGATTGTCGCAAAGCCTCCGTCGACGGCATGCCGTCCACGGGCTCGTTGCGACCTTCAACCATGCGGTAGGCGCGGATCATCGGCCTTCTCCCCCGCAAAAACACGACCTGGATGCCTCGCCTTTACTCCTTTCAATTCGCCGGGGGAAGCGAAGTTTCGCCGCATCGAAGGCAACTCTGCGCTGGTGCGGCGTCCCGGTTACGGGTACATGCTGGCTTCCATGAATCCGCTGCTGAAACTGGCTCTGGAGGCGGGGCCGCTGGCCCTGTTCTTCGTCATCAATTCCCGCTTCGGCCTGATGGCCGGCACGGGTGTGTTCATGCTCGCCACCACGCTGGCCCTGGCCGTCAACTGGCTGCTGGAACGGCGCCTGCCGGTCATGCCGCTGGTGGGCTGCTTCTTCGTGCTGGTCTTCGGGGGCCTGACCCTGTGGCTGAATGATGAACTGTTCATCAAGATCAAGCCGACGGTCGTCAACCTGCTGCTGTCGGCCACCCTGTTTGCGGGCCTTTACCTGAAGCGCAACCTGCTGAAGGTGGTGCTGGGGGCCGCACTCGACCTGGAAGACGCCGGATGGCGCATCCTGACGGTGCGCTGGGCCTGGTTCTTCCTGCTTCTGGCTGTGCTGAACGAGATCGTCTGGCGCCATTTCGGGACCGAGATGTGGGTGAATTTCAAGGTCTTCGGTATCATGCCGTTGTCCATCGCCTTCTCGCTGGCCCAGATCCCCGTGATCATGAAGCATCAGAAGCCGGAACCGGGCACCGACGGGGAAACGCCGGCACCATGACCGGGCGGACCTTCTTCGATGATCTGGCCGTGGGCGAGGTGCAGCGGTCGCGCACCCTGACGGTCGATCGCGAGGCGATGCTGGATTACGCCCGCCTTTATGATCCCTGGGATTTCCATGTGGATGAGGACGCGGCGGCACAGAGCCATTTCGGCGGCCTGATCGCCAGCGGCGGCTACACCATCTCGCTCTCCTACATCCTGGGGCACGAGACGATGGCCAAGGACGGCCGCCCCTGGGCCTTCCTTGGCGGCTTTGACTGGACGTTGAAATTCCAGAAACCGGTCAGGGCAGGGGATACGCTGTTCCTGACCGACACGATCCTGGACCTGACGCCCTCGCGCAAGGGCGGCCGTGGCATCGTCAAGTTCCGCCGCGAGCTGTGGAACCAGGCGGGGGATGTGGTGCTGTCGATTGATATTGTGGGGTTGGTGGCGGCGCGCGGCTGAGGCGCCCCTTATCCCAGGCGTCCCCGGTGCAACAGCCCCTCCATCTCCAGCGCCGGCACGGGGCGGCTGAACAGATAGCCTTGCAGGGCGTCGCATTGATAGGCGCGCAGGTAGATCAGTTCTTCCTGCGTTTCAACCCCTTCGGCCACGACCTGTTTGCGCATGGCATGGGCCATGGCGACGATGGCCTGGACCAGGGCGGCGTGCGCTTCGTTGCGGGTCATCTGGCCGATGAAAAACTTGTCGACCTTGACCGTGTCGATGGGAAGCTGGGACAGGCGGCTGAACACCGAATGTTCCATGCCGAAATCATCCAGCGCGAAGGTGACGCCCCGGTCCGCCAGATCGGCGATATTGCGCAGCACTGTGTCATCGTCGCGGATGATGGTGCTTTCCGTCAGCTCCAGCTTCAGCGCCGCCATGGGCAGGTTCAGCAGGTCCAGCAGTTCCAGCACCTGGGCGCTGAAATCCGGCCGCATCAGCTGAATGCCGGAAACATTCACCGACAGGGGGAAATCGCACAGACCCTCGGCGCGCCAGCGGGCGGCCTGGGCCAGGGACAGGCACAGCATCTCCCGGCCCAACTCCACGATCTGTCCGCCCTGTTCGGCCGCCGGAATGAAATCGGCGGGGGAGATCAGGCCGCGCGCCCCGTGCCGCCAGCGGACCAGCGCCTCGGCCCCGATGATGCGGTGGTTTACGGGATGCACCATGGGCTGAAAGAAGGGCTCGATCTCCCCGCGCCCCAGGGCGGCCCCCAGTTCGGATTGCAGCCATTGCCGCTCCACCACCCGCTGGGTCATGTCCGGCGCGTAAAGCCGGAAGGGCACGCCGCCCGGCTTTACCTGATGCAGGGCCGTGCTGGCATGCTGCAGCATCTCCGCGGCGTCGCGCGCGTCGACGGGATGGACACTGACCCCGACCAGGGCGCGGCGATACAATTGCACCCCCTCCACGCTGTAAGGCGCGTCGAAGGCCCCCTGCACGTCCCGCAGTCGGGTCGTCAGGTCATCGGGCGCGTCGGGCAGCAGCACGCAGAAATAGCCGCTTTCCAGCCGGGCCAGCACCTCGCCGGGGGCCAGCAGGTTCTGAAGCCTGGCCGCCACCTGTCGCACCAGCGCGTCGGTGGCGGCCAGACCCCAGCCATCCTGCAGGTCGGTGAAGGATTCCAGGCCGACGCAGAACAGGGCCACGCGGCGATGGGCCGGCACGGCGGCCAGGGCGTCGGACAGCAGCCGGGTGAAGCGGGTGCGGTTGGGCAGACCCGTCACGGGATCGAAATAGGCCAACTCATCGCGCACACTCTCCGCCGCCTTCAGTTCCGTCACATCCAGGGCGATGCCGTCCCATTGTGTTGACCCGTCGGCCAGTCGCTCCGGCTGTGACTGGGATCGCAGCCAGCGGGTGGCGCCGGACGGCGTGACCAGCCGGAACTCCACCGCCATGGGCGCCAGATCGGACGCCGACCGCTGCATCTCCTCCCGATAACGGCGCCTGTCGTCGGGATGGATGGCGCGCAGCAGTGTAGCTCCCGCGGCCGTGACCAGCGGATGGTTGGCGGGGTCGGCCAGATCCGACATGTCGATGAAATCGGCCAGCAACTCCTTCTGCATGAAGGTGTAGCGGACCATTCCGTCCGGCGTCATGAACCGCCGGAAGATGATGCCGGGGATGTTTGCGGCGATGGAGCGCAGCACCATGTCGGCCTGCTGCCGTGCCGCTTCGATGATATGGGCCTTGCGCCGCGTCGCCGCTGCTGCCAGTTCCCGTTCGATGGCGGGCCGCAGGCGTGCGATGCGGTCCTTCAGCACCAGATCGGCGGCCCCGGCATGCATCAGGGCCACGGCCGCTTCCTCTCCAATCGTGCCCGTCACGACGATCAGCGGCAGGTCGGGGTCATGCTGCCGGACCAGGGCGATCACGTCATTGGGGGACAGGGATGGCATGGAATAATCGCACAGCACAATGTCCCAGGGCTGCCGGCCCAGGGCCGCCACCACGCCTTCAAGGCTTTCAACATGTGTTGCCGCCAGGTCCAGGCCGCCGCGCCGCAGGCTTTCGATCAGCCAGGCCGCGTCCAGGTCGCTGTCCTCCACCAGCAGCATGCGCACGGGCCTGCGCCGTGTCATCGACCCGTCTCCCGCAGCGGCTGGTTGATCAAGGTCCAGTAGAGGCCCAGCTGGGTGACGGCGGCCGTGAACTGCTGAAAATCCACAGGCTTGCGGACATAGGAGTTCACGCCCAGCTGGTAGGAGCGGAGGATGTCCTCCTGCTCATCGGAAGAGGTCAGAATGACCACAGGCATGTGGGCGGTACGTTCCGCCGCCTTCAGCCGCCGCAGCACCTCCAGCCCGTCGATCTTGGGCAGTTTCAGGTCCAGCAGCACGACGACGGGCAGGGCGTGCGACGGTGGTGCCCCGTCCTCTCCCAGGCAGTAGGCCAGGGCTTCCACCCCGTCGCGGGCAATGTCGATGGGATTGGACAGATGCGCGGATTTCAAGGCGCGCAGGATCAAGGCCTCGTCGTCGGGATCGTCCTCGACGATCAGCACTCTGCCGTCAGCCAAGGATCATCTCCCCAGGGGCCAAGGTGAAGGAGACAACGGTGCCCTTGCCGGCTTCGGACTGGATATGGATCTCGCCCCCGTGCCGGCGGATGACGCGGGCGACAGTGGCGAGGCCGATACCCGTGCCCTCGAACTCGCTGGTGGCATGCAGCCGCTGGAAGGGGGCGAACAGCTTGTGGGCATAGGCCATGTCGAACCCGACGCCATTGTCCGACACCTGGAAACCCGGCCGGCCGTCCACGGTGCCCGCATCAATGGCGATGGCGGCGTCGGCCCGGCGGCCGGTAAACTTCCAGGCATTGCCCAGCAGATTGTCCAGCACGACGCGGACCAGGCGGGGATCGACGACCGCGTGCAGACCAGGGGCGATGGTGACGGACACCTGTCGTGCGGGGTCGCGCTGCCGCAGATCATCTACCACCTCGCGCGCCATGGCGGACAGATCCGTCGGCATCGGGGTGATGGTGGATCGGGTCACCCGCGACAGCTTCAGCAGGTCATCGATCAACTGCCCCATGCGCACGGCGCCCCGACGGATGCGGGTCAGGTGATCTTTGGCCGCTTCGTCCAGCCGGTCGGCATAATCCTCCAGCAGGGCCAGGCTGAACCCGTCCATGCTGCGCAATGGCGCCCGCAGATCGTGGGAAACGGAATAGGCGAAGGCCTCCAGTTCCTGGTTTACGGCCTCCAGTTCCCGTGTGCGGTCCAGCAGCGCCTCGTTCAGCCGTTGCAGCTTCTGCGTCCGGTCGGAAATATCGACAATGGCCGACAGCACCATCAATCCGCTATCCGTCTGGATGGGGTTCAGGCCGATTTCCACCGGAAACTCGCTGCCATCCCGGTGGCGGGCGAACAGGTCGCGACCGGCGCCCATCGGCCGGGAACTGTGGGCATGCTGAAAGAAGCCGCGGCGCAGACCGGCATGGTCCCTTCGATGCCGGTCTGGTACCAGCATTTCCACCGGCTGGCCCAGCAGATCGGCCCTGTCATAGCCGAACAGCCGTTCCGTTGCGGCATTGACCATGACCACCAGCCCATCCTTGTCGACCATCACCATGGCGTTGGGGGCGGCCTCCACAACCAGGCGAAAGCGTTCATCGGAAGAAATGCCCGTTTCCGCGGGCTGGATGGGCATCGACATGGACCGACTCCCCGCAACAGGCGATCGACCAAGAGCCCTGTGGAAGATCCTGCTGGTTATTTTAGTCGCAGAACCATTGGAAATACAATCATCCTCGGTGTGTTTCCGCTCTTCCGCCCCTATGTCATTCGCAAGGGGGACTATGGCTTGTGGCGTAATCTCTGTGCCTGGCCATGTCCGCGACTAGGGCAATATTCGGGCAGATTTTGCTGCTGGCCGACCAACCCTGGCGCCTGGGCGCGCGGGCGCTCAACGGGCCAACCAAGTTGCGATGAGTTTCATACGTCGCAACTTGGCATTACGGGTCGAAACCCGACAGCAACAAAGGTGGGCAAGGACCGGGTGCCTATTTCCTTTTGAATTCACTTGGTAACGCCAGGGTAACGGTGATTGCGCTGCCGCAGCCGCTCCCGGCATCCTTTGCCATCTTGCAATGATGGGGGCGCAGATGGCGCGTATTTCTCGGGTTTCCACTCTTGCCCTGCTGGCGACGGCTGCGGTTGGCCTGCTGGGTGGCTGTTCGGTCAATGTGAATGATGGTGAGTATGACCATGGCAATTACCGGGTGCCGCGCACCGCCACCGATATCTGCCGGCGGGAAGTGGAGCGGTCCTTCGGCGATCGCTACCGCATCGCGTTCGACCTGCCGGAACTGACCACCAATGGCGGCACGCAGTCCGTTTTCCAGCCCTTTACCATGGCCAGCCGCAAGGACAGCTTCGAGCCGCCGCAGCGCCGGGCGCTGCGCTGTACCATTGTCGACGGCGTGCTGACGCAGGCCGTGCCGGGCTGATCGACCCGCCATTCCTTCAGATCGCCGCGGGGGCGGTTTCAGGAAGGCGGACCCATCTGCTCAGCCAGAAAGGCCTCCACAGCCTTCAGGACGGCAATCCGCTCCTGCGCCGTGGTCAGCCAATGGCTTCCCCCGTCGATCAGTTCCAGGCGATGGGGTTTGCCGTATCTCCCCAGGATGGTGGCCATGTCGCGGCTGTCATCCGCCGGGACGACCGTGTCGTCGGTGCCATGGACCAGAAGGACGGGGACGGTGAATTCCGCCGCCCGCGCCTTCGGGGACAATCGTTCCACCGCATCCCGGTCCCGGCCGAAGGAGGCGCGCGTGGCGTCACGCATCTGTGAATAGCGGGCGTCATCGAACAGCGCCGTCAGGTCAGCCACGCCATTGATGCTGACCACGCAGCGGAACAATCCCGGATCGCGGAAACCGGCCACCAGGGCGGCATAGCCACCGTAGGAGGCGCCGACCATGCACAGGCGGCCGGGGTCGGCCAGACCCTGCCCGGTCAGGAACCGCGCGGCATCGACCAGATCATCCTGCATCAGGCCGCCCCATTGGCCGCGTCCGGCCTGTTCGAAGGCCTTGCCATAGCCGGTGGAGCCGCGAAAATTCGGCTGGATCACGCCATAGCCGCGGCTGGCCAGGAACTGTGCCATCCAGTCGAAGCCCAGGCCATCGCGCGACGCTGGTCCACCATGGGGCAGGATGACAAAGGGCAGTTGCCGCGCCTCGCGGCCGGGCGGCAGGGTGATATAGGCGGGAATGGCGGTACCGTCGCGCGCAGGATAGGCGGCATAGGACCGTCGGCCCAGGACCTGGCCCGACAGTTCAGGGTAGGCCTCACCCAATGCGCTCAGGCCGCCCGTCTGCCGGTCAAAAAGGTGATAGCGCGGCGGCACCGTGGGCCCGCGTGAGATGATGATCAGATAGCGCCCGTCACGCGACCGGCTGGCAATGGTTTCCCGGCTGTTGGGGACGGCCTTGTCGATGGCGGCAAGCGTCTGCTGATCCTGTGGATCAAACAGGATCTGCTCAGGCAGATCGCCCAGGAAGGTGGCACCCACCGGTACCCCATCCAGGGACGCCAGGCCGTCAATATCGTAACGCGGGTGCTCTGCCAGTTTACCCACGAAACCCCGCTTCGCGATGGAATAGGTGTAAAGCGCCCAGCGGTCGCTTTCGTGCCGGCTGGCGACATACAGGATGTCCGGGTCGCGCGGCCCGCCCAGCACGCGCATTTCCTGGCCCTTGGTCAGATCGGCGCTGCCGATATCCATCCATTCGCCATCAGGGCCGCGGACGATGATGGTGGCGACACTGTCGCGAATCTTCATGCCGGCGCGTACCGTCCCGTCCGCTGCAACAACCCAGCGTGTGACATAGGGGCGGGAATTCTGGATCGTGGTGCGGTCCCCGGTCCGGACATTGACCCGGGCCACGCTTGGCGGGCTGAACCGGTCCTCCTGCATCATCATCAGGATATTGTCGGGATCGTCGGGCAGGATGGACAGCACCATGTCGCCCAGCAGGGCATCTGACAGATTATCAAACGGCTTGCGCCGTCCGATCTCCCTGGCGTTGCCCCCGTCCAGATCGACGGCCAGCAGGCGCCTTTCTTCCGTCAGCACCTTTTTCACCTGCACCCCGGGCAGGTTCAAGGAGGGGCTGTTCAGCGCGCCGCTGAAATCGCGGGTGAAGCGTACGCTGCGGATCCGTTCTCCGGTGCCGCCAACGCCGATCAGCAGCCGGTCATTCTTGGCCCAGGTGAACCAGCGTATATCACCTTCTTCCGGGGCGATGACCCGGTCATCGGCTGGCTGCGGGCCGGCCAGCAGCGTCTTGACCACCAGCATGCGCCGCCCCCCGACGGAGGCCAGAAAGGCCACATGCTGCCCGTCGGGTGACAATTTCGGGCTATCGGCGGCGGGCAGCCGGGCAAAAGCTTCCAGCGGTGGCGGCGTGAGCGGTTGCTGGGCCATCGCACTGCCGGTCAGCAGGGCCAGGGCGGTGACGATCCCCAAGGCGGCACGTCGCATAGCGAGCCTCGCGTGATTTCTGCATCCCCTTTATAGGGGTGGTGGAAACGGCGGGCAAGTATCGCCTCTGGTGTGGCTCCGGTCGGTCGGGCGCATAGAAAAGGCCGCCGGGAGCGATCCCGGCGGCCTTGCCTTTCCAACCTTCCGCTTCGCCTCAGGCGGCGCGGGCGGCCATCAGCTTCTTGATCTCGGCGATGGCCTTGGCGGGGTTCAGACCCTTGGGGCAGGTCTGGGTGCAGTTCATGATCGTGTGGCAGCGATAGAGGCGGAACGGATCCTCCAGCGCGTCCAGACGCTCACCCGTCATTTCATCGCGGCTGTCGGCGATGAAGCGATAGGCCTGCAGCAGCACTGCCGGACCCAGGTAACGATCGCCATTCCACCAATAGCTGGGGCAGGACGTGGTGCAGCAGAAGCACAGGATGCACTCGTACAGCCCGTCCAGCTTGGCGCGCTCTTCCGGGCTCTGCAGGCGTTCGCGCGACGGGGCCGTGCTCTGCGTCTGCAGCCAGGGCTTGATGGAGGCCAGCTGGGCATAGTTCTGGTTCAGGTCGGGCACCAGATCCTTCACCACCGGCTGATGCGGCAGCGGGTAGATCTTGACGTCGCCCTTCACCTCGTCGATCGGCTTCAGGCAGGCCAGCGTGTTGCGCCCGTCGATATTCATCGCGCAGGAGCCGCAGATGCCCTCACGGCAGGAACGACGGAAGGTGAGCGTGCTGTCCACATCGTTCTTGATGTGGATCAGCGCGTCCAGAACCATCGGACCGCACTTGTCCAGGTCGATCTCGTACTTGTCCTCACGCGGATTGGCGCCCGAGTCAGGGTCATAACGGTAGATGCGGAAGGTGCGGGTGCGCTTGGCATCCGCAGTCGCCGACTTGATGGTCTTGCCGGGCACGACCTTCGAATTGGCGGGCAGGGAGAATTCAGCCATGGGATGAAAGCCCTCTCAAACGATCGTGACGGTTAGTAGACGCGCTTCTTCGGCGGGAACACTTCCACCTCGTTCGTCAGGGTGTAGAGATGCACCGGGCGATAATCGATGTTGGGCTTGCCCGTTTCATCCACCCAGACGGTGGTGTGCTTCATCCAGTTTTCGTCGTCACGCTCGCTGTAATCCTCACGCGCGTGGGCGCCACGGGATTCCTGACGGTTGGCGGCGGAATTGATGGTCGCAACGGCCTGGTACATCAGATTGTCCAGTTCCAGCGCTTCCACCAGATCGCTGTTCCAGATCATGGAGCTGTCGCTGACAGACACGTCCGGGCGCTTTTCCCAGACCTTCTTCATCAGCTCCACGCCCTCGTCCAGCACCTCGCCGGTACGGAAGACCGCGCAGTTATTCTGCATGATCTTCTGCATTTCCAGGCGCAGATGGGCCACGCGGGTACCGCCCTTGGCAAAGCGGGCCTTATCCAGACGGGCCAGCGCCTTGTCGGTGCTGTCGTCGGAAATGGTCTTGTGCGGGGCGCCCTTGGTCACGATCTCGGCGGCGCGGATGGCGGCCGACCGGCCGAACACCACCAGATCCAGCAGGGAGTTGGAACCCAGACGGTTGGCGCCATGCACGGACACGCAGGCCGCCTCGCCAATGGCCATCAGGCCGGGGACGACCTGGTCGGGATTGTCGGCGGTCGGACGGATGACCTCGCCACGGTAATTCGTGGGGATGCCGCCCATGTTGTAATGGACGGTGGGCAGAACCGGGATCGGCTCCTTGGTCACGTCCACACCGGCAAACACGCGCGCGCTTTCGGCAATGCCGGGCAGGCGGGCATGGATGACGTCGGGGGCCAGATGTTCCAGGTGCAGGTGAATATGGTCCTTGTTGGGACCGACACCGCGCCCTTCACGGATCTCGATGGTCATGGAGCGGCTGACCACGTCGCGCGAGGCCAGGTCCTTGGCGGACGGGGCATAACGCTCCATGAAGCGTTCGCCGGCGCTGTTGGTCAGGTACCCGCCTTCGCCGCGCGCACCCTCGGTGATCAGACAGCCGGAGCCGTAGATGCCCGTGGGGTGGAACTGCACGAATTCCATGTCCTGCAGGGGCAGGCCGGCGCGCAGCACCATGCCGCCGCCATCACCCGTGCAGGTGTGGGCCGACGTGGCGGAGAAATAGGCGCGGCCATAGCCGCCGGTGGCCAGCACCGTCTGGTGACCGCGGAAGCGATGGATGGTGCCATCGTCCAGGTTCCAGGCCAGCACGCCGCGGCACACGCCTTCCTCGTCCATCAGCAGGTCGAGGGCGAAATATTCGATGAAGAATTCGGCATGGTGGCGCAGGCTCTGCTGATACAGCGTATGCAGCATGGCGTGGCCGGTACGGTCGGCGGCCGCACAGGTGCGGTAGGCCTGACCCTTGCCATATTCGGTGGTCATGCCGCCGAAGGCGCGCTGGTAGATTTTGCCCTCGGCCGTGCGCGAGAACGGCACGCCCTGGTGTTCCAGCTCGATGATGGCGGGGATGGCCTCGCGGACCATGTACTCGATGGCGTCCTGGTCGCCCAGCCAGTCCGACCCCTTGACGGTGTCGTACATATGGAAGCGCCAGTCGTCATTGCCCATGTTGCCGAGCGCTGCCGAGATGCCGCCCTGCGCTGCCACGGTGTGGCTGCGGGTCGGGAACACCTTGGTGATGCAGGCCGTCTTCAGGCCCTTTTCGGCCATGCCGAAGGTGGCGCGCAGGCCGGCGCCACCGGCACCCACGACGACGACGTCATATTCGTGGTCGATGATCTTGTAAGCGGTCGCCATGTTCATCAGGCTCCGAAAGCGATCTTCAGGACGGCGAAAGCGCCGGCGAGGAACAGCACCAGGGCGACCAGCTTGGTCAGGCCGATCACGGCCACCTTGGCCACCTTGCCATGGATATAGTCCTCAAAGACTTCCTGCATACCGTATGCGGCATGATGGAACAGGAAGCCCAGGAACAGCACGGTCAGGATGGCCGGGCACGGGCGCTTGAAGGTGGCCACCACCTCCTCATAGGGCGCGCCGATCAGGCTGATCACCAGGATCATGAACAGCACGGTCAGGATCGCCAGACCGGCCGAGGCCACGCGGTAGGAAAGCCAGTGCAGGGCGCCGACCTTGGCAGAGCCCAGGCCGCGGGCGCGGCCCAGCGGCGTGCGGAAGCTGTTGGTATCGTTAGCCATCTGTTCCCCCGTCACGCCGCGAAAGCCACGACCCAGGTCGCCAGTGTGGCGACCACGGCAGCGCCGATGACCAGCTTGGCGCTGGAATAGGACTGTTCCAGGGTCAGCATCTTGGCGCTGTCCCAGATCAGGTGGCGGATGCCGTTGAACAGGTGGTACCAGAGCGCCGCGGTCCAGCCGAACATCAGCAGCAGCCCGATGGGCGAGCCGATGAAGTTGGTGGCGCAGGCATAGGCATCCGGACCGGCCGCGGCGGCGACCAGCCACCAGACCAGCAGCAGGGTGCCAACGGTCAGACCCACGCCGGTGATGCGGTGGGCAATGGACGTCAGGGCCGGCAGCGGCAGCCGGTAGACCTGCAGGTGGGGGGACAAGGGCCGTTGCCGTCGGGCCGCAGGCGTGTCGGTCATCTCTCTTTCGTCCTTGATGATTGCCAGGGTAAACCCCACGCCCCACCCCCGCCAGGGGAGGCGACGCCCGGCGGCAAGACCACCGGCAGCTTATGAGACAAAGAAATCGCTCGAGTGACTTACGCCGAACCCCCCGTCTCGTCAACGCTTCGGCAGTGCGGTAGGGGGCGTGACGGCCCCCCTACCTTGGCATGGCGCCCCTGTTTTTCGGCATGGCACGATAATTCTCCCCGCCTTTTACACCGAAGGAACGGCATAGCATGCTGTCGTGTGATTGCCTGGATGACATCGCCCTTCTGGAAGACCTGTCCATGACGGCCTGGCCCGCGCCGCGACGGCTGATCCATCGCGGCTGGGCGCTGTACTTTGCCGACGGGCATACGGGGCGCGCCAACTCCGCCAATGCCGTGGTCCCCATTGCCGCCATTGACGACGCTGTGATTGATATGGTGGAGGCGACCTATCGCGGACAGGGACTGCCCCCGATGTTCCGCCTGACGCCCCTGTGCCCGCCCGATCTGACGGACCGGCTGCGGGGCCGGGGTTATCGCACGGCCAGTGAAAGCCATGTGCTGTGGCGGAGCCTTGACCGGGCCGATGCGGGGCCGGATTCCGATGTGCGGATTGTGGACCGGTTCGATCCGGCCTGGCTGGCGATTTATCGCACCATGGTGCCGGTGGCCGATGCGGAACTGCCTGCCCTGACCGCCATCCTGTCGGGCATCGTTGCCCGGCCGCTTTATGCGCTGCTGCTGGAGGACGGGGAGCCGGTGGCGGCCTGTCTGGCCGTGCTGGACCGGGGCTGGGTCGGCTTCTTCAAGGTGGCCTGCCGGCCCGATCGCCGGGGCCGTGGCCTGACCCGGCGGCTGATGGTCGACATGATGGCGCGGGCGGCTGGTGAGGGGGCGGTGGGCGCCTATCTGCAGGTGGGCACTGTCAATGCACCAGCCCTGGCGCTTTATCGCCGGCTGGGGTTCCAGCCGCTCTATGATTATGCGTATGCGGTGTTGAGATAGGGGGCGCCACGGCGGGCGCCCCCCATCCCGATCAATCCAGGAAATAGCGCTTCAGCGCCTTCAGATCGGCATCCAGTTCATAGACGATGGGCTTGCCCGTCGGGATCTCGAACTGCACGATCTCCTCGTCGCCCATGCCGGACAGGTACTTGACCAGACCGCGCAGGCTGTTGCCATGGGCGGCGACCAGCACGCGCTTACCTTCCTTGACCTGCGGGGCGATTACGTCGGTCCAGTAGGGGACGACGCGGGCCACGCAATCCTTCAGGCTTTCCGTGCGCGGCAGCTGATCCTTGGACAGATCGGCATAGCGCGGATCGGCGTCGGGCAGGCGCTCATCGTCCTCGGCCAGGACGGGCGGGGCGATGTCATAGGAACGGCGCCAGATCTTGACCTGATCGGCACCATGCTTGGCTGCCGTCTCCGTCTTGTTCAGGCCCTGCAGGCCGCCATAATGGCGTTCGTTCAGGCGCCAGTTCTTGTATTGCGGCACCCAGATGCGGTCCATGGCTTCCAGGGCCAGGTTGCTGGTCTTGATGGCGCGCTTCAGCACGGAGGTGTGGCAGACGTCGAAATCGAAGCCGGCGGCCTTCAGCTTGACGCCGGCCTCCTTGGCCTCTTCCACGCCCTGCGGCGACAGGTCCACATCGGTCCAGCCGGTGAACAGGTCGAGCTGGTTCCACACGCTCTGCCCATGGCGGATCAGGACAAGCTTCGTCATCTCCCACTTTCCCCTATGAACGGCCCCGATGGCGGGGCGCTGTTTATGCTGCCGGCCTGCGTCCTAACACAGACGACAGGCCGGCACCAAGGTCTGTTCCAGGGGGAACGGGTTGCGTTCGCGGCGACCTCAGAACCCCGCCCGCAGGGTCAGGCGGAAGTCGCGGCCGGGCTGGGGCAGCACGTCCTTCAGGAAGGAGGTGCTGTAGCGCACTTCCTCGTTCGTCAGGTTGCGGGCTTCCAGCAGCAGGGTGACATCCTGGCTTTCCAGCGGGTGCCAGTCGACCGAGGCGTTGAAGACGGTGGAACTGTCGGTCGGCAGCTCGAATTCCGTCGTGCGCTTCTGCTTGTCGGTCCATACCCCTTCCACGCGCGCGGAGACCGTGGCGAATTCCGCCGCCAGACCGGAGCGCAGCGACAGGGCCGGCATCCGGGGTAGCGGGCTGTGGTTGGACCGGTCGGTGGCGCGCACATAATCCAGCCCGCCATCCAGTGCGACCGTCACCATGTCATTGCGGAACAGCTTGGCCTCGCCCTCCACCTCAAATCCCCAGAACCGGGCGTCGGTGGCCGTGAACTGGGCCACGGGCAGGCCATCCTGTTCCGCCCCTGTCAGCCGCTCATAGACGTAATTGTCATAATCGTTGAAGAACAGGTTGAAGGTGGCGGTGACGGGGCCGTCCGTCTTCTTCAGGGTCGCTTCCACGCCCAGCCCCGTTTCCTTGGACAGGGTCTTGTCGCCCAACTCATAGGTGCTGGTGGCCATGTGCGGCCCGTCGGACAGCAGCTCCTCCGCGTTGGGGGCGCGTTCGGTGCGCGACAGGCTGACGCCCGTCATCCAGCCGTCGCCCAGCTGGCGCGATGCGCCGAACGAAACGGACGCCGTGGTGAAATCGCGGTCATAGTCGACGCTGCTGGCCTTGATATTCTGCTGTTCCAGGCGCACGCCGCCTTCCAGCGCGAAGGGCGCCAGATCCAGGCGCTGCAGGGTGAAGATGCCGGCCTGATTGGTGGTGCTGCGCGGAACGAAGCTTTCCTCGCCAATGGCCTGGAAGTCGCGCTTGGTGGCCTGCACACCCATGGCGCCCGACAGGTTGCCAAAGGGCTTCTGCACGAATTCCAGGCGGCCCTCCCAGCCCTTGTTCAGGAATTCCGTGCCGGGCGTGCCATCCTCCAGCTCCGTATGCTTGTAGTCGGCCCAACCGAAACGCACGCGGGTGGTGTCGAAAATGGCAAACGGCTTGTTGATTTCACCCATCAGGTCGACGCGGGTCTGGCCCAGGTCGATGCGGACAGGGCCTTCCTCCCCGCCACCATCTTCATGGCTGTGGCCGGCCGGGACGCCGTAATTGCTGTCCATGCGGCTGACGGACACGCCCAGGAAACCCCAGTCGGCAATGTGCGACAGGCCGGCCGTGGCCCCCTTCTGGGTCAGGTCGCTGTTGGCGACATCCTTACGGGCCTCCTCCGCCTCCGCGTGCTCATGCTCCTCCTGCGCGCGCAGGGCCGCGGATTCCAGATGGCCCGGCACCTTGTAATCATCGGTCTTGCGGTAATAGCCGTCCAGATGCAGGACGAACGGGCTGTTCAACTGCGCATCGATGCTGGACGCCGCGGAGCGTTCATTGGCATTGCTGCCCACGGTTACGCGGGCCATGCCGGCAAAGCCGTCCTTGGGTTCCGCAATGGGAATGCGCCCGTCCAGCACATTGATGACGCCACCGGCGGCATTGTTGCCATAGAGCAGGGTGGCGGGCCCGCGCACCACCTCCACCTTCCTGGCGGTGTCCAGGTCCACGGCCGGTGCGTGGTCAGGGCTGGTGGAACTGGCATCGATGCTGCCGATGCCGCCCGACAGGATGCGGATGCGGTCCCCGCCCTGGCCGCGGATGATGGGGCGCGATGCGCCCGCGCCGAAGGCCGTCTGCGACATGCCGGGCAGCTTGTCCAGCGCGTCACCCAGCGTCGTGGACAAGGACCGGTCCAGCGCTTCTCCCGACAGGGTGGAAGTGCCCTGCAGGATATCAAACCGTTTGGCCCCGATGGGGGAGGCGGTCACGACGATCTCGTCCACCCGGTCATGGTTGCCGCTATCTGCGATAGGGGCGTTCTGGGCCAGGGCCGGCATGGACAGAAGGGCCGTCCCGGCCGCCAGCGCGTGCATCCGCTTCACCCAGCGCTTGCCGTTCCGCATCTCACTTCACCATTGAAAATGTTATAACGTAACGATTGTTTGCGACGGAAAAGTCGGCAGGTCAAGTGTTCTGCCTGCGACAAGGTGCCAATTTGGACCAACCAATCTGACCGCTGCAGAAATCATGGCCGGCGACTGCCGGCCCGCCGCGCGTGCGGCGTGAGCCAAGCCGCCGGATGGCGGCGCCCGGCGCCTGAGGGAACAGAAAGCAGATCAAGAGCCATTGGCTCTTGATATCAGTCGTGGCGGGCCTGTGCGAAATTGGCACCGTCCAGGTCAGCGCCATCCAGCTTGGCCCCGCGCAGGTCGGCGCCCGAGAAATCGGCGCCGCGGGCCACCGCGCCGCGCAGATCGGCCCCGCGCAGATCCGCGCCCTGCAGGCGTGCGCCGGACAGGCGGGCGGGCCATTTGCGGTCGGGAATGTCGGCGCTGAGCAGGGGGGTCAGGTTGATGCCCTGCAGAAAGGCGCCGCCCAGATGGGCGCGTTCCAGGTTGGCGCCCCGCATGTCGCAATGGCCCATGCTGGCTTCGCGCAGGTCGGTGCATTCCAGGTCGGCCATGACCAGACAGGCATTGGTCCACAGCGACCGGCGGGCCAGGGCGAAGGGCAGTTTCGCGGCGGTCAGGTTGCGACCCCGGAAATCCAGGCCCATCAGGTCGCGGCCGCTGAAATCACCGCGCTTGCCGTTGCGGCCGGCGCTCAACACCCAGTCGCCATGGGTGGCCAGCAACGCTTCCACCGGCTCCCCCCCATCGGTGGTGCCGGGCAGCAGGGCCCCGGTGATCTTCAGATCCGACATGGCGCGCGGGTCCAGGATGGCGCCGCGGAAATTCGCCCCTTCGGCCAGGGCGTCGCGCAGGATGGCGTCGGTCAGCACCGCGCCCGCGAAATCGGCCTCCTGCAACTGCGCACCTTGCAGGTTGGCCCCTTCCAGCACCGC
Source organism: Hydrogenophaga intermedia (assembly GCA_943371025.1). GTDB lineage: Bacteria > Pseudomonadota > Alphaproteobacteria > Azospirillales > Azospirillaceae > Niveispirillum. Next base: position 163,235 of record CALRTC020000008.1, on the reverse strand, counting down.
CCCTTTGAAATTGGCCCCGCGCAGGTCGGCGCCGCGCAGGTCGACATTGCGCAGGGTCGCGTCGCTGAAATCGGCCTTCAGGGTAATGGCCCCGTTCATCTTCGATCCGGTGAAGTCCGCCGAATTGGCGATGATGGCCGCCAGATTGGGGATGCGCCCGTCAAAGGCCTGGGGCAGGGGCTTGCCGCCACGATAGACGGCCAGCACGGCCTCCCGGATGTCGGTATCGCGCATCCGGGCGCGGGTCAGGTCGGCGCCCCGCATGGTGATGCCGCGCATGTCGGCCTTGCTCAGGTCCGCCTGCTGCAGGTTGGCCATGCGCAGGTCGGCGGCGAACAGGTTGGCGCCGGTCAGCCGCGTCTTGACCATCTGCGCCTGATCGAAGCGCGATCCCGTCAGTTCGGCGCTGCGCAGGTCCATATTGGAAAGATTGACGCCCCGCAGGTCGCACAGGACGAAAATGGCACGCTGACCGCCGATCCGGCCTTCCATCAGCTTCACATGACGGCGCAGCGCTTCCAGCAGCTCCTCCTGCGAGGGGCGCCGCCATGTCGGTTCTGGCGACTCTGCTTTCTCTGCCGTCAAAATGAGCCTGCTTTCCGGACAGGTCGAAAAGCGGAAGCACCCCCGCCGCGACCATGGATAGACTATGCCAGAACAACCAAGCCTTGCACACCTCAGTGTGGTGGGAAAAGTATGGTGATGCTGGCTTGAATGCCGTTCAAGCTACAAATTTGCGGGCGTTGGCCACCATGACGGAATACATGGTCCGGATGAAATCCGTCGGGCGAAGCCGACCGAAGGGGATATTCTCCGAGGCAAAGGTCACCAGCTCGTCCGGCGGCTTCACCGGCACGACCTCCAGCCCCGCTTTGCGCAGCGCGTCCACCACGGACTTGGCCTGCTTCATGTAATCTTCGTTGAAGAAGCTTTTGTCCGCGTCCTTGATGGACTGGGCGATGATCTCCACGATCGGCTGCGCCACGGGTGGTCCCCACAATGCTTAATCAAGCGTTAATGCCGGGGCGAGTTTAGACGCCGATGCCGGCCCGGCGCAATTCCGGTTGCAGCCGGCCGGCCACGAACAGAAAGAACATCCGGTAGTCGGCGATCAGCGACCAGAGCGGATAGGTGAAGGTCGCGGGCTTGTTATGTTCGATGGCTGCATGGGACACCCAGGCGAAGAAATATCCCGACAAGGGCATGCCCAGCAGATAGAGCGGGTCCAGCGTCGCCCCGAAAAGCGCCAGGAAACCAAGGGCGATGGCGCTGCCGACATGATGGAAGGCGCGCGTCAGCGGCCTGGAATGTTCGCGCAGATAGAAGGGCCAGAAGGCTTCGAACGTCTGATATTCCCGCTGTGCCATGGCTGCAATCCTCCTGTCGCGCGGGCGCTTATGTCATTTTCTTGCCATTGCGGCGCCCAGCGCATAAGTCAAAGCGTTCGCCGGGGCTTGTCAAGGCGCAACGATGTTTCGCTGCCGCCCCGCTCAACCTTATCGAATCGAGGACCGGGAAAATGGGTTACAAGGTCGCTGTCGTTGGCGCCACGGGCAATGTCGGCCGGGAGATGCTGCAGACGCTGGCCGACCGGAAATTCCCGGTGTCGGAAGTGGTGGCGCTCGCCTCCGAACGCTCTGTCGGTCAGCAGGTCTCCTTCGGTGAAGATGATGTGCTGAAGGTCCAGGACCTGGCCAAGTTCGATTTCTCCGGTACCGATTTCGTGCTGTCCTCCCCCGGTGCCAAGGTGTCTGCCGTCTTCGCGCCCAAGGCTGCCGCCGCTGGCGCCTGCGTCATCGACAATACCAGCCATTTCCGCATGGACCCCGATGTCCCGCTGGTCGTGCCGGAGGTGAACCCGCACCATCTGTCGGGCTGGCGCAAGAAGGGCATCATCGCCAACCCCAACTGCTCCACCATTCAGATGGTGGTGGCGCTGAAGCCGCTGCATGATCTGGCCAAGATCCGCCGCGTCGTCGTTTCCACCTACCAGTCGGTTTCCGGCGGTGGCAAGGAAGCGATGGACGAGCTGTTCACCCAGACCCGCGCCATCTATGTCAACGATCCGGTGGAAAAGAAGAAGTTCACCAAGCAGATCGCCTTCAACGTCATCCCGCATATCGATGTGTTCATGGATGACGGCCAGACGAAGGAAGAATGGAAGATGGTGGTGGAGACGAAGAAGATCCTTGATCCCTCCATCAAGGTGACCGCCACCGCCGTGCGCGTGCCCGTGTTCATCGGCCATTCGGAAGCGATCAATATCGAGTTCGAGAACCCGATCACCGCAGATGAGGCCCGCCGCGCCTTGCGTGCCGCCCCCGGCATCTCCGTCGTCGATCACCGCGTCGATGAAGGCTATGTGACGCCGGTGGAGATCGCGGGCGAGGACAATGTCTTCATCAGCCGCATCCGCGAGGATTCCACGGTGGAAAACGGCCTGAACATCTGGGTCGTGGCCGACAATCTGCGCAAGGGTGCGGCGCTGAACGCCGTGCAGATCGCCGAAGTGATGATCCGCGACGGCCATATCGGTCCGGCCGACTGATCCTTGCCCGGCCTGGTTTTTTAAGAAGGCGGCCTTTCCTTCCGGAAGGGCCGCCTTTTGCGTCTCATACCGAGGGTCATGGGCCATGACCCTTGGCATCAAAGCCGCGCCATGAAGGTCAGCGGATAGGGCTTGCCCGCATGGTCGACCGCCGTCTCGCCTACGGGCCGGAAGCCCATGGACGTGTAGAAGGCGATGGCGCCGGGGTTCTGACTGTTGACATCGACCAGCAATTGCGGTGCCAGCGTCAGGGCATGGTCGATCAACCGCCGGCCCACACCCTGGCGGTGACAGGTCGCATCCACGAAAAGCGCGTCGATCTTGGGGGCCGTCAGGCCCATGAAGCCCAGGATGGTGCCATCATCATCGGCCAGCACCCAGACACTGATCTGCGGCAGATAGTGATCGACCAGCAGGCTTTCATAGAAACACAGGTCCTCGGGTGTGACAAAACCATGCGTGGCATCCACGGAAGACCGCCAGACCCGATGCAGGGCCTGGGCATCGGCGGGCGTGGACAGGCGCGGGGCAGAAGGCATCGGTGATCCGGGTCCATGAAAAAGGGGCCGGTCCTTTCACGGAACCGGCCCCCTGATGCTGACGTCAATCCGGCGCGATTACCAGACCTTGCAGGCCTTGTCGCCGCGGACCATCTTGTCGGTCGGCTTGCAGCTGAACGCCTTGGCGAATTCCGGCATGTTCGACAGGGTGCCGTTCACGCGGTGGCGCGGGGCCGAATGCGGGTCGGTCTGGGCGCGCAGCCGCTCATTCTCCGGCTTGGAGGAGGAGCACCAGACGCTGGCCCAGCCATAGAACAGCTTCTGTTCCGGGGTCAGGCCGTCGGCGCCCTTGGCCGACAGCACCTTGTCCCCGCCGACGCGGGCCTTCAGCGCCATCAGGGCCAGACGCAGGCCGCCATTGTCGGCCGTGTTCTCACCCAGGGTCAGCTTGCCGTTCTGGTTGGTGTCGCCAGCCACCTGATATGAGCCGTACTGGTCGACCAGACACTGGGCCTTGGCTTCGAACTTCTTGCCGTCTTCTTCCGTCCACCAGTCCTTCAGATTGCCGGCGGCGTCGAAGCCGCGGCCCTCGTCATCGAAACCATGGGTCATTTCATGGCCAATGACGGCACCGATGGCGCCATAATTCAGGCCGTCATCGGCCTTGAAGTCGAAGAAGGGCGGCTGCAGGATGCCGGCCGGGAAGTTGATATTGTTCTGGGTCGGGTCGTAATAGGCGTTCACCGTCGGCGGGGTCATGAACCATTCGTTCTTGTCCACCTTCGTGCCGATCTTGGCCAACTGGTAGGCGTTCTCAAACGCGGCCGACCGGAACTGGTTGCCCAGCAGGTCGTCTTTCTTGATCTCCAGCTTGGCATAATCGCGCCACTTGTCCGGATACCCGATCTTCTGGGCCATGGCGTCCAGCTTCTCCAGGGCCTTGGCCTTGGTCTCGGCGCTCATCCAGTCCAGGCCCTTGATGTCCTCGGCATAGGCGGCGCGCAGGTCAGCCAGCATCACCAGCATGCGCTTCTTATGTTCCGCACCGAAGGCGGCTTCGACGAAATGCTTGCCCAGATCCTCACCCAGCGCATCGTCAGCCGACGCGGTGCAGCGCTTCCAGCGCGGACGGATCTCGGCCGCACCCGACAGGGTCTTGCCATAGAAGCTGAAATTCTCGTCCACGAAGGGCTTGGACAGCAGCGGCGATGCCTTGCGCAGGGTTGCCCAGGTCAGATAGGTCTTGATGTCGTCCAGGCTGGTCTCGGCCAGAGCCTTGTCCAGGTTGGTGAAGAAGCCCGGATCATTGACATTCATGTCGCTGAAGGCGGGTGAGCCGACGGCCTTCACATAGGCCGCGAAATCCACCCCCTTGGCCCCGTCAAGGAAGGTCTTGAAACTGGTCGGGTTGTTCAGCTTGGCCGTGTCGCGGCGGTCCACCTTGCTCATGGTGCCGGTGGCCAGCTTGGTCTCAAACGCCATGACGGATGCTGCCTTCTTCGCGGCCATTTCGGCGCTGTCGCCGGCCAGCGTGAAGATGGCGGTGACATGCTTCACATAGGCGTCGCGCAGCTTGGTCGAGCGCTCGTCATCCTTGAAGTAATAGTCGCGGTCGGGCAGGCCCAGGCCGCCCTGGTCGAAGGCGGCGATCATGTCCTCCGCCTTGGCGAAGCTCGGCTGCCCGCCAAAGCCGAACAGGGCATTGACCCCGGCATTGTGCAGGGTGGCGATCAGGCCGGCCAGCTGCTTCTTGTCCTTCACGGCGGCGATCTGGCCCAGCAGCGGCTTCACCGGGGCGATGCCGGCCTTGTCCACGGCGGCCTCATCCATGCAGGCGGCATAGAAGGCGCCGATCTTGGCCGTGCCGGGCTCATTGCCCTTGGCGGCCTTTTCCAGGATGTCATGCAGCAGGTTCTGGTTGCGCTGCTGCAATTCGTCGAACGTGCCCCAGCGGGCGCGGTCGGACGGGATGGGGTTCGCCTTGATCCAGGGGCCACAGGCATGCATGAAGAAATCGTCGCACGGGCTGACGGCGGCATCGACCGGCGGGATCGACGATTGCGCCATGGACGGCTGGGCCAGACCCATCATCAGGGTCAGGCCGACGGCACCCAGGCATGAACTGGCGAACAGGCCCTTCATCCTTAATACTCCGGTACGGGGATTGCTGAGACGTTTTTTCGGGCCACCGGACGGCAGCTCTTGGGGCGCGACGGTAGCACCGTGCGTCATTGTCCGCGAATGGCGCTGTGTAACGCGATTGTTACAACCCGCGCGGCGTCACCCGGCAGCAACAGGCCCAGATTGGCGGCAAGGGCGGTTTCCAGCGGACAATCCGCCCGCCGCACCGCCGGCAGCCCGGTCAACACCTGCTGCTGCACCCGCTCTGCCTCCAGTTCTGCCGCCTTGATCTGCTGGCGCAGGGGATCGGTGGCGGCATCCGGTGCCGGCGCCGGACCCGTCTTCAACCGCCGACGGATGGCGCGCAGCGGCCGCACCACCTCATCCCGCCACGGCACCGTCGCCGCCTGCGCCTCGGCCAGTTCTTCGGCCGTCAAAAGATGCCCTTGCGCCGCCAGCCAAGCCGCCCACAGCAGCAGGTTCACATCCGCCCCATGCCCATCCTGCGCCGCCAGACAGGCGTCCGCCACGCCGGGGGCGGCATAGACGGACAGGGAAAAGGACCAGAGGTCGGGCATGGGGGCTTCCGGAACGGCATCTGACCACGCGGCGCGCATAACCACCAATGCGCCCCCTTGGAATAAGGTGCTTTCCCCGCGAAAGCGGGGATCCAGGGGCCAGAGGAACTGCGATATGGTGCCTGTACCCCTGGACCCCCGCTTTCGCGGGGGAGGCAGGTATTCAAGCTGGGATGTTGTATCTACCAGCGAACCCCTCTTGAGAATACGCCTTACGCATCCCCCACATAAATCCCCAGGCCCCGCGCCGTCTTCATCAGCGTGCCGTCCAGGTCGACGGCGGCATAGGTGGCAATCGCATCCTCAATGGGGATGTCGATGACGCGGCGGTTGGACCAGGCGACCAGCCGGTCGGACTTGCCCTCGGCCAGCAGATCGACGGCGGCGACCCCGAAGGCCGAGGCCACGACGCGGTCATTATGGCCCGGCGGGCAGCCGCGCTGCACATGGCCCAGGACGGTGACGCGGGTTTCAGCACCCGTGGCTTCGGCGATCAGGTGGCCGACATAATTGCCGATGCCGCCATAGCGCTTCTGCCCGTCGGCAAATTCCTGCTTCGACGTGCCGCCCTCCATGGTCTTGGCCGCTTCCGACACCACGACCAGGGCGAAATTGCGCCCGCCGGCCTGCACGCGGCGGATCTTGTCGGCGATGCCCTGCACCGACCAGGACAGTTCGGGCAGCAGGATGACATCGGCCCCGCCGGCAATGCCGGCCGAGAGCGCGATATGGCCGGCATCGCGGCCCATGACCTCCAGCACCATGACCCGGTCATGGCTGGCGGCCGTCGGCTGCAACCGGTCCAGCGCCTCCGTCGCCACGGCCACGGCGGTATCAAAGCCCACCGACATTTCGGTGATGCCCAGATCATTGTCGATGGTCTTCGGGATGCCGATCAGCTTGATCCCACCCAACAGGGCCAGCTTGCGCAGGATGGCCATGGACCCGTCGCCGCCAATGCCGATCAGGCTGTCCACGCCCAGCTCGCGCAAGCCCCCGATGATCTCCATCGACCGGTCCTTGCGCGTGCCGTCGGCCATGGGATAGGCGAACGGGTCGCCCTTGTTGGTGGTGCCCAGGATGGTCCCACCCTGGCGCAACATGGCCCCGTCCACGCGGTTCAGGTCCAGATTGACATAGCGGACGGGCCGGGCCAGCAGCCCCTGCGTCCCATCCTCGATCCCCACCACCTCCCAGCCATAATGGGCGGCGCGATGCACCGCCGCCCGGATGACGGCGTTCAGCCCGGCGCAATCGCCGCCACTGGTCAGGATCCCGATCCGCTTATTGGCGCCGCTCATGACAAAGAACCTCTCCGGAATGTCTGCCCGGACTTTGCCAAGAAACGGGGGTGGGGGGCAACCTTTCCGGTAGGCGCGTCGAAGGTCAGGAGACCTCCCCCCGCGCCGCCGCCTCCAGCCCGGCAATGTCGAACTTCACCATTTTCATCATCGCGGCGCCCACGCGCTGGGCCTGTTCCGGGCCGCCCATCATCAGTTCGCCCAGCCGCTTGGGCACGATCTGCCAGGACAGGCCCCAGCGGTCGCGCAGCCAGCCGCATTGTTCGATCTGCCCGCCGTCCGACAGGGCGTCCCACAGCCGGTCCAGCTCCGCCTGATCATCGCATTCGACGATGATGGAAAAGCTGTGGTTGAAGGGCTCCATGGGCCCGGCATTGATGGCCATGTAGCGTTGGTCGCCCAGGGTGAAGGCGGCCAGCTGCACGCTGCCCGGCGGGCCGCTGGGGCTGTCCACGGGCAGGGCGCTGATCCATTCGATGGTCGAGCCTTGGATCAGGCCTGTATAGAAGCGCACGGCCGCTTCCATGTCCTTTTCAAACCACAGATGCTGTTTGACGCTGGGCATATGTTCCTCCTGTCGGGTGCCTGACCCAAGGAACGGTTGGGCGATGCCGGGGCCGACAGGGGAGATGAAAAAAGGGGGCGCCCGTTGCGGGGCGCCCCAGGTGCAGCCGTTTCACGTCGATGGGGATCGAGGGTCAAGCGGCTGGGCCGAACCACATGCTGTCGAGCTTGCCGTCGGGGGTGACCAGCACCCACCAGTCGCGCACGCCCTTTTCATAAGTGGCGCGATAGACGTCCATGCCGCCCGCATCCACGCGCCGGAATTCCAGGTTCTTCAGGTCACCCAGCGGCAGCATCTCCTTCTGGATCTTGGGCAGCACCGCGATGACGCCGTCGGCCCGGTCGGCCAGGATGCTGTCGCGGTCGATCCTGCCTGCCTTGATCTGGGCGATATGGGCGCGCAGGGCCGCTTCGCTGCCGGGCAGGGGCTTGTTGGCCCTGACCCGTTCGGCCAGGGCCGTTTCCAGGGCCTGACCGCTGGCATCATCGATGCGCGGGGCCAGCAGTTCATGGCCGTTCTGGTGCAGGACGACACCCGTCACCGTGCCCGCGGCATCCATCTGGAAGCTGCCCTGCATGGGCAGGTCCTTGGCGAAGAACTTGGTCGGGCTTTCGGGCAGGAACTCCATCGGGGTTTGGCCGATGACATTGGCCATGAAGCGCGTGCCGTCGCGATGGACCTTGACGGGCCGCCCTTTGGTGAACGGCATCTCGTAATAGCCCGCGAACTTGTCATAGTCGGCCGGGTCCAGGACGATGGGTTTGCGCGGCTTCTGCTGTTCGGCCATGCGCTCGGCCACCATCGGGTCGATCTTGTCCGCACCCGTGGTGCCGGCGGTGGCCATAGCGGCGGGGGCCAGCAGGGCCAGCACCAGGGCCCAGCGCCGGGCATTCATCCGGATCGGCAGGGCGCCGCCTTGCAGGATGCGGTCCACGCGGGCGGCAACGGTGGCGGGCCGCGCCATGGCCAGACCGGCGGGCAGGCGGCGGGCCTTGGCGGCCATCTCCACCAGGATTTCAGCGTAATTCAAGCGATCCTCCATCTGTTCAAGAGCGTCGGTATCGCTGTTGGCCTCGGCAAGCTCAGCAATCCAGTTATTGAGCCACCATGCGGCCGGGCTGAACCAGAACAGGGCCCGGTGGATGGCGGCCAGAAGCAGCGTGTAATAATCCCCGCGTTCGACATGCGAGGTTTCGTGCGCCAGGACGGCCCGGCGTTTGGCGTCCGTCCAGCTTGTATGGTCGGGGGGCAGCAGGATGCTGCCGGCGATGGTCAGCGGCACGGTGGTGCGGTCGCTGACCCGCACGTCGCGGCCGTCCGTCCAGTCGGCGATCATCGGCAGGGCGGCTTTGCGCAACCGCAGGCTGGCAAGGGTGCCCGCCAGCAGCCGCAGCAGCATGGCGCCCGCCAGGATGACGTAAAGGCCAAGGATCAGGGACTGTCCCTGCATCCAGATCCAGTGATCGATGCTGGCCGGCACGGCGGTGCCGGAAAGGGCGGCGGCGGGTCCCGCCTGCACAAGCGCGACCGCCGGCTGAAGCCAGTACCGCAGCCCATCCAGCGGCACGACGATGGCTTCGGCCGGGGCCAGCCGCATCAGCAGCGGCATGGCAAGGGAGAAGGCCAGCACCGCAACCCAGACGGCCATCTGGGTGAAGGGATTGCCGACGCGCAGCAGGCGCAGCGCCAACCAGGCCATCCCCATCAGCGCGGCCGAGCGCAGGGCCGCCTCCGCCAGCAGCAACAGCATCATTTGCCTCCCTTGCGGGCCCGCTCGATCTTCTCGGCCAGGGCCTGAAGCTGTTCGGGCGACAGCATGTCGGTTTCCACCATGCCGACCACGACATCTTCCACCGACCCGCCGCAGAACCAGTCGACAATGCGCTTCACGGCGCGCGCCGCCACGCGGTCCCGCCCCTCTGCCGCGCGGTAGATGAAGGTCCGCCCCTCCACAGCGTGGGTCAGGTATCCCTTCTCCTCCAGCCGTTTCAGGACAGTGCGGACGGTGGATTCCTTCAGCGGCCGGCTCAGCATCTCCCGCACCGCATCGGCGTTGACGGGGCCCTGCTGCCAGACAAGCTGCATGACCTCTCTTTCAAGGTCACCCAGGTCGGACGGATTGTGATCGTGTGTAGTGCTATCGTTCATAGTGCTACAGTCTGTAGCATTACGGATTGTCGCATGCAAGGGCCTTTTGACGGCCTGGGGCCGCCCCCCGATTGCACCGGGCAGCCCGCTGCGGTACAAGGCGCGCAACCATATTCAGTCCCTTGCCTGCGAAGGAAGCCCGCCATGGCCGCTTATCAATATGTCTATGTGATGAAGGGTGTGACCAAGGTCTATCCCGGCGGCAAGAAGGTGTTCGAGAATATCTGGCTGTCCTTCTATCCCGGCGCCAAGATCGGCGTGCTGGGTGTGAACGGTGCCGGTAAGTCGACCCTGCTGAAGATCATGGCCGGGCTGGACAAGGATTATAATGGCGAGGCCTGGGCCGCCGAGGGCGTCAAGGTCGGGTATCTGCCGCAGGAACCGCAGCTGAACCCGGCCAAGAATGTCTGGGACAATGTCATGGAGGGTGTGGCCCCGACCAAGGCGCTGCTGGACCGGTTCAACGCCGTCTCTGAAGCCATGGGCGACCCGGATGCCGATTTCGACACGCTGATGGCCGAACAGGCCGATCTGCAGGAAAAGATCGATGCGGCCGATGCCTGGGACCTGGACCGCACGGTCGAGATCGCCATGGACGCGCTGCGCTGCCCCGCCGGCGACGCCGCCGTGGACAAGCTGTCGGGCGGTGAGAAGCGCCGCGTGGCCTTGTGCAAGCTGCTGCTGTCCAAGCCCGACATGCTGCTGCTGGACGAACCGACCAACCATCTGGACGCCGAAAGCGTGGCCTGGCTGCAGCGCTTCCTGGCCGATTATGCCGGCACCGTGGTGATGGTCACCCACGATCGTTACTTCCTGGATGCCGTCACCGGCTGGATCCTGGAACTGGATCGTGGCTCGGGCATCCCGTACGAGGGCAATTATTCCGCCTGGCTGGAACAGAAGCAGAAGCGTCTGGAACAGGAAGGCCGGGAAGAGGGCGCCAAGCAGAAGCAGCTGGCCCAGGAACTGGAATGGGTGCGCGCCAGCCCCAAGGCGCGGCAGGCCAAGTCCAAGGCCCGCATCCAGGCTTACGAGGAATTGCTGGCGTCCGCCAACCAGAAGGAAGCCATCGGCGAAACCCGCATCGTCATCCCCACGCCGCCGCGCCTGGGCAATCTGGTCATCGAGGCCGAGCATCTGCGCAAGGGCTTTGGCGACCGGCTGCTGATCGACGATCTGTCCTTCCGCCTGCCGCCCGGCGGCATTGTCGGCATCATCGGTCCCAACGGTGCCGGTAAGACGACCCTGTTCCGCATGATCACCGGCGTGGAACAGCCCGATGGCGGCACCTTCAAGGTGGGCGAGACGGTGCAGCTGGGCTATGTCGACCAGAGCCGCGACAGCCTGGATGACAAGAAGAACGTCTGGGAGGAAATCTCCGGCGGTCTGGACGTGATCGAGCTGGGCAAGAAGTCCATGCCGAGCCGCGCCTATGTCTCGGCCTTCAACTTCCGCGGTCCGGACCAGCAGAAGAAGCTGGGCCAGTTGTCGGGCGGTGAGCGCAACCGCGTGCATCTGGCCAAGATGCTGAAGTCCGGCGCCAATGTCCTGCTGCTGGACGAACCGACCAACGATCTGGACGTCGAAACGCTGCGGGCCCTGGAAGAGGCGCTGACCACCTTCCCCGGCTGCGCCGTCGTCATCTCGCACGATCGCTGGTTCCTGGACCGTCTGGCCACGCACATCCTGGCGTTCGAGGGCGACAGCCAGGTGGTCTGGTTCGAAGGCAACTATGCGGACTATGAAGCCGACAAGCGCCGCCGCCTGGGGGCCGAAGCCGACCAGCCGCACCGCATCAAGTACAAGCCGCTGGAACGGTAGTTTCAGGCACCTCGGGCCAGGCCGGCGACCGCCGGCCCGCGCCTCGTGGCGCGTAAGCCAAGCCGCCGGATGGCGGCGCCCGGCGTCTGAGGGCGCAAAGAACCAGGCCGGCGACCGCCGGCCCGCGGCACATGCCGCGCAAGCCAAGCTGCCGGACGGCGGCGCCCGGCGTCTGAGGGAACACGAAAGCCGTCCTTGATCGCGAGCGATCAAGGACGGCTTTTCTTTGCTTTGAACAGAGTTCGTCCCAATTCCGCCATAGGCGGTACGCTAAATGGAGAGGCCGGCGATCGTGCCGGCCGACAATCAAGCCGAACGGCCCCGCCATGCGACTTTCCCTGCTGACTGTTTCCGCCGCCGCCGCCCTGCTGCTGGGGGCGTGCGCCACCGACCCCGCCATCAAGGAAGGGGAAGCCCGCAACCGCCAGATCGCCGCCGGGTCCTGGCGCCTGTCGGAACTGCGCCTGGCCTGTATGGGCAATCCTGACGCGGGCCTGCCCGGCCGCCCGCTGACCGCGGCGGAGGCAGCCGAGCAGCAGCGCATCGTGCAGGAATTGGCCGCCCTGGCTCCCGTGGTCTGGACGCAGGTGCCGTTGTCGCACCCGCGGGTGGAGGAATTCCGCCGCATCTGTGCCGGTGACGCGGCCACGGGCACGCCCGCCCGCGCGCTGACGCCCGATGAACGCAAGGAATTGCTGACCCTGCTGGGGGCCGTCACCGTCTCCACCACCGGCCTGCCCGTGCCGGGTACTGGAACGCCCTATCCGCCCCCCTCCGGCAGCGCCTATCCGGGCAGCGGGTCGGGCGTGGGCGCCGATGGCAGTGTCATCATCTGGAATGATGGCAGCACCTATCGTCCCAACGATCGTGATCGCTACGACCGGGACCGCGACCGTTATGAACGCGACCGCGCCCGCTGGGAATGGGAACAGCAGCAGCGCCAGCAGGAGATGCTGTGGGAACTGGAACGGCAGCGCCAGCGCGAAGCCTATGAATGGCGCCGCCGTGAGGAGGAACGCCGCCGCGAGCGGGAACGCGAGGCGCGCCGCCGCCGGGAGGAGGAGCATCGCCACAACCCGCCGCCGCCCGTTATACACCCGCAACCGACCCCACCGCCCGTGTCCGACAACGAGGCCCGCCGCGCTGCCGAGGAATCCGCCCGGCGTCTGGACCAGCAGCGCCGCGAGACCCAGGAGCAGATGAACCGCCAGATCGAGCAGCAGCGCCGCGACGCCGAAGGCGCGCAGCACCGGGCGGAGGAAGAGGCGCGCCGCCAGATGGAGGAACAGCGCCGCCGTGACGAAAGCCGCCGCGAGGTGGAGGATGAAGCCCGCCGGCAGGCCCAGGAGGAGCAGCGCATCCGCGATGCCGAAGCCGCCGCGCAGCGCCGCATGGAGGATCAGCGCCGCGCCGCCGAGGAATCGGCCCGGCGCCAGGCCGATGAGGAGCGCCGCCGCCAGCAGGAACAGGAACGCCCGCCCGTGTCGCGCGGCAGCGACGCGCCACAGGTGCAGCCGAACTGATCCAGTGGGGATGATCGGCGGGTCATCCGCCTTTCGCCTACCGTTGGGTGCATCTTCTGCTTCCGAGACCCGCATTCCGGTCGTACAATGCGCCCCTTGTCAGGCGACGGGGGCATCATGGCGGAGATGGAAGGCGGCCCGGTGGCCGCGACGGGTGGGGAGATTGTGTCGCTGCTGCTGCGCGAGGTCACGGCCATGACGCATTATGCGTTCGGCGCGGGCATTCCGCTGCCGGCCGACCTTCTGAACCGCCTGTCGCTGCTGGAACAGGGGCCGGCGCCGGCGATCAGCGACCTTGCGCGGCTGCACACGCAACTGGCGGCGCTGGTGGCGCCGGCCAGTCCGCGCACCATCCTGCTGCTGGCCGAGGACAAATATGCGGGCCGGTTCCTGTCCAGCTTTGGCCCCCTGCCCAATATCCGCCGCCTGCTGGCGGCGGCCCTGCTCTTCCTGCTCTGCTTCCTGGTTGCGTCGCTGTCCGAACATATCAATTCAGTGACCATCCGGCAGGACATCTACACCATCGATTCGGAGCATCTGCTGCATGTCCTGGCCTTCCTGATCAGCGCGGCGGGGCTGGGCGCCTGTTTCAACGCGTTGTCCACGGCCTACCGCTATATTCAGGCCGGCACCTATGATCCGCGCCTGGACAGCTCCTACTGGATACGCATCGTGCTGGGGGTCATTGCCGGCCTGCTGATTTCGCAGCTGGTGCCGCTGGACGGGACGGGGGCGGCCGGCGGCAATGTGGTGCCGGGTGGCGATGGGGATGTGGCGCCGACGCTGGGCAAGCCGTTGCTGGCGCTGCTGGGCGGCTATTCCGCCAACATGGTCAATTCCGTGCTGCAAAGGCTGGTGGAAACGGTGCAGGCCATGTTCAAGGGCAGCGCTGCGGAGGCGCTGGCCGCCCAGGAATCCATTCTGCGCGCGCGCGCCGATTTCCGGGTTGAGCAGCATAAATTGTCGCTGGCCGGTGGCGTCATGGGCCTGCGTCAGGCCATCCAGGATGGGGCCGACGGCCAACGCCTGCTGGAGATGGCGTCGCGGTTGGCTGAGCAGGTGACGCCGGGTGGCACCCCGCTGCCCACGATTGACCGCGCCGAATAGGTGTCTGGGGTGGCCGGCGGGGGATTTGTCCTTTATCGTCGCTACCGGTTTCCCCGGATTTCCGCAGGCCTGTGACATCGGGGGGCCATAATTGCGAGGTTCGATACCGGGCATGATGATGCCGAAACTTCCCGCCCTTGCCCGCCTGCTGTTGCTGTCGCTGGCCCTGCTGCCGCCCCTGGCCGGGGCCCAGGCCCAGACGGTGATCGCGCCGTTGCCGACCATCGACAAGCCGCCGGCCACCCGCCCACCCATCGCCGTCCCGGCCAAGCCTGACCTGACGGTACCGCCGCTGCCCGCGGCCCCCGATCCGGGTGACATTCCCGCCGCACCGGTCACCGTACTGCCGCCTGCGCGTGTGCCCGGCCCGGCCACGGGGCCGGAACCGACCCGGCTGACGGGGGAGCGCAGTACCCTGGTCTATGCGGCCGGCGCCGCGGTTCTGCCGGCCGGCACCGATGCCGTCCTGGCCGATGTCGTCGCCCGGCTGAAGGCGCACCCGACCGAACGGCTGGACATGCGTGCCTTTGCGTCGGCCCCGCCCGACCGCCCGACGGACGGCCGGCGCACCGCGCTGCTGCGGGTCCGGGCGCTGCGTGACCGGCTGGTGCAACTGGGTATTGATCCGTTGCGTCTGCTGGTCTTTGCGGAAAGCGCAGCCGCTGACGCTGCCCCCGGCGCCCCGCCCTCCGACCGTGTCGATCTGGTGATCCGCCCATGACCAGCCTGTCCGCCGACCGCCGCCCCGGCCACCATCCCCACCACCCGGAACCGTCGCCTGCCCCGGTCGTCCCGCCGGCCAGTCCGCCGCGCCGGTTCCTGATGCGGATGGGCCTGTTCACGGTGGCGGTCGCGGCGATTGCGGCGGCCCTGCTGCCGGCCCTGGTCCAGGCCTTCCTGGCCAATCCGGCGCTGAACGGACTGATCCTGTTCACCCTGCTGCTGGGTATCTGGTTCATCTTCCGCCAGGTGACCATGCTGGGGCCGGAGGTGGCGTGGCTGGAGGCGTTCAACGCCAACCGTGCCGGTGGCCCGCCGCCGCGCCTGCTGGCGCCCATGGCCCGCATGCTGGGCGAACGCCAGGGCGGCCGCTTCACCCTGTCGACGGTGGCCAGCCGGTCGCTGCTGGACGGGGTGGGCACGCGCCTGGATGAAGGGCGGGAGATTTCCAAATATCTGATCGGGCTGCTGATCTTCCTGGGCCTGCTGGGCACCTTCTGGGGCCTGTTGCAGACCGTGTCGTCGATCGGCGGCGTCATCGGCGGCCTCAGCCTGGATAATGCCGATGTGGCCGGCGTGTTCTCCAACCTGCAGGCGGGTCTGGCGGCACCCCTGTCGGGCATGGGCATGGCCTTTTCGTCCAGCCTGTTCGGTCTGGCGGGATCGCTGGTCCTGGGATTCCTGGAATTGCAGGCGGGCCAGGCCCAGAACCGCTTCTATACAGAGCTGGAGGATTGGCTGGCCGGCGTCACCCGCCTGTCGTCGGGAACCCTGGGCGAGGGGGATGGGTCGGGCGGCGGCGGGTCCGTGCCCGTCTATATCCAGGCCCTGCTGGAACAGACAGCGGAGAATATCGAGCGGCTGCAATTCACCATGGCCAGCGCGGAGGAAGGCCGCAAGGCCCAGAACCAGCATCTGGCCCAGCTGACCGAGCGCATCGCCACCCTGACCGACCAGATGCGCACCGAACAGTCGGTGATGATGCGTCTGGCGGAGGGGACGTCCCAGATGCGCCCGGTCCTGGACAAGCTGGCCGAGGGCCTGTCCAACGGCGGCAGCCTGGGCATTGACGAGGCCACCCGCACCCATATCCGCAACCTGGAACTCTACGCTGCCCGCATCCTGGAGGAGACCAGCCAGGGCCGCGCCCAATCCACGCAGGAACTGCGCAGCGAGATCAAGATCCTGGCCCGCACCATCGCGGCGCTGGGCGACGCGGAGCGCTGATCCATGGCCTATGTCCGCCGCCGGTCCACACGGGGGGAAAAGGTTGATATCTGGCCTGGCTGGGTGGATGCGCTGTCCAGCCTGATCATGGTCGTCGTCTTTCTGCTGATGGTCTTCGTCGTCGGGCAATTCTACCTGACCACGGCGTTGCAGGGGCGCGACCGGCAACTGGCCGACCTGAACAGCCAGGTCGCGCAACTGGCCAGCGCGCTGTCCATGGAACGCGACAACAGTGCCAAATTGCAGGCCGATCTGGGTCAGCTGACCGACCGGCTGCGCGCCACCCTGGCCGAAAAGGAAGCGCTGCAAAGCCGGCTGGACGCGCTGGGCGGGGCCGGTGATGCCGTCATCGCGGGGGAGGACCGGCAGGCCACCTTGACCCGGCAGCTGGAAGAGGAACGCAAGATCAGTGCGGCTGCCCGCACAGAGGTGGCGCTGCTGAACCAGCAGATCGCGGCCCTGCGCGAACAGCTGCAGCAGCTTGTCACCACCCTGGATGCATCGGAAGCCAAGGCGCGGGAACAGGAAGTGCAGATCGCCGAACTGGGCCGGCGTCTGAACACGGCGCTGGCCGGCAAGGTGGCGGAACTGGCGCGCTTCCGGTCGGAATTCTTCGGCCGGCTGCGGGAAATCCTGGGCAACCGCGATGATGTGCGCATCGTCGGCGACCGTTTCGTCTTCCAGTCCGAGGTGCTGTTCGACAGCGGCTCGGCGGAACTGGGGGAGGCGGGGCAGGTGCAGATGGGCAGCCTGGCCAAGACCTTGCTGGACCTGGCCGGACGCATGCCGCCGGAGATCAACTGGATCCTGCGCGTCGACGGCCATACCGACATCGTGCCGATCAAGGGCGGGCGCTATGCCAGCAACTGGGAACTGTCGACGGCGCGTGCCATCTCCGTCGTCAATTTCCTGATCCGCATGGGCGTGCCGCCGGAACGGCTGGCGGCGACAGGCTTTGGCGAATATCAGCCGCTGGAGCCCGGCAACAGCCCCGCGGCGCTGGCCATGAACCGGCGGATCGAGCTGAAACTGGACAGCCGCTGAGATATTTTGTTCGCAGGCCGAACGGTTAATGCCATCGCCGTGGCGTGACCATTACGCACGCTCGTGCTATACAACCGTCAATGGGAAAGACGACCCGAGACGAGGCACGCCGCAAGGGACGTGTCCCGGCCCTGCTGGGCCGCACCGGCATCAACCTGCTGTCGGCCATGGTGCTGTGCGGGTTGTGGATGCTCGTCGGCTGGCAGATCCATACGACCTATCGCGATGCGCTGGACGATGCCGAACGGGATACGGCCAATCTCACCCGCGCCTTCGGCCAGCATGTCAGCCGTACGCTGAGCCAGGTGCAGCAGCTGCTGCAGGAAGTGTCCGACCGGGTGGAGGCGGGGTATCCCGCCGACCTGGAGGTGATGCGCCGGCGCGTGGCCGGCATGGACCGCGTGTCGAAATTCTTCGGCATCCTGGACGCCAAGGGCATTGTCGTTGACGCCACGCGCCCCGGGGCCGTGGGGCTGGACATGTCGGACAGTGATTATTTCCGGCAGGCCACCGCACCGGGATCGCCCCGCCTGGGCTTCGGCAAGCCCATTATCGGCCGCACGCCGCTGATGTCGTCGGTGCCCTTCTGGGTGCGCGTGGAGGCACCGGACGGCACCTTGCGCGCCGTCGTCGTGGGTGACGTGCTGTCGGAATATTTCGCGGGCTTCTTCAGTGCCGTCGATCTGGACCTGGAGGCGGTGGCGACCCTGATGGACCTGGATGGTACCGTTTATGCCCGTGGTGCCAGCACGCCGGGCATTGTCGGCCAGTCCTACCCCAATCAGGCGGCCCTGGGTGCTGCGCGGGAGGGGGAGGAACATGGCATCATCCGCGCCGTCAGCCCCATCGACGGCACCGAACGCATCGCCAGCTATGAATTGCTGCCGGGCACCCAGCTGCTGGTGTCGGTGGGCCAGGATGTCGACCACGCGCTGCGCCCCTATCGGCAGCAGCGCAATCAGGCCATCCTGCAGGGCCTGTCGGGGTCGGTGCTGGTGCTGGCCCTGGTGCTGCTGGTCAATGGCTATATCGGCAAGCTGGAGGCCAGCGAAGCCGCGGCGCGCGCCGCGCGCGCGGAAGCCGAACAGGCGACGACAGCAAAGTCGCAGTTCCTGGCCGTGGCCAGCCATGAGCTGCGCACGCCCTTGAACGCCATCATCGGCTTTGCAGAGGTCATGGTCCATCGCATCCATGGCAGCATGGGAAATGCCAAATATGCCGAATATGCCGAGGATATCCGCAATTCCGGACTGCATCTGCTGGCCCTGATCAACGATATCCTGGACCTGGCCAAGATCGAGGCCGGGAAAATGGAACTGAGCCTGGACATCGTCGACCTGCAGCGTCTGGTCGCCGAATGCGCCCGGTTGATGCGGGGCAGTGTCGAGCTGGCCGATATCAGCCTGGAAGTGCGGGGCATCCAGCCGGCCCCCTATATGCGGGCCGATGGAATGAAGCTGCGTCAGGTGCTGCTGAACCTGATCAACAATGCCGTCAAATATACGCCCCCCGGCGGTACCGTGACGGTCAGTGTCGATCAGGAGGAGGATGGCGCCCCGGACGGGACGGAGCGGTTCATCATCCTGAGCGTGGCCGATACCGGCTGTGGCATGAATGAAACCGAGGTGGCGCTGGCCCTGGAGCCGTTCCGGCAGGTCCATTCCCATGTTTCGCGTGCGGGGGAGGGAACGGGCCTGGGGCTGCCTGTGGCGCGGTCGCTGGTCGAGCTGCATGGCGGCACGCTGACCATCGAAAGCGAGCCCGGCAAGGGCACCACCATCACGGTGCGCCTTCCGACGCGGCTGCATGTGTGACGGAAGGGCGCACAGCGTCACGTCGGACCCAGCAGCGCGATCAGCGTAGGTCAGGTCGAGCCGGAGGCGAGCCCTGACATTCAGATGGCGCTGTCCTTCGTCAGGGCTCGGGCTTGCGCCCTCGACCTGACCTTGTCTACGGGTGATCGCGACATAGCGCTGGCTGCTCTAATTACACGCAGTGCTTGCCTTTCCCCCGTCATCCCCGCCTTCGCCGGGATGACGGGGGAAAGATCATAATGCGTTGGGAAAACTGGATAACTTCCTGGACGGACTCTGAGGGAACCCTAAATCTCCCTTGGTCGGTTATGATCAACAGCGTTTGGCATCAATCCGGCCAACGCCGGTGCTGCCACATCCATTGGCCGGGATCATCGCGCACCCAGTCGCCCAGCAGCATATTGACCTGACGCATGGCGGACAAAGTGTCGGCCTTCAGATTGCCCGTGCGCGGCAGGTTCAGCGGTGGCAGGGCTGTGACCCGGAAGCGCGCCGCACCTGTCCGGGTCACGCGGACGGGGACTGCGGGGGCGTCGTAGCGCAGGGCCAGTTCGGCCAGCACCGTGCCGGTCCGCGCCTCGCGCCCCAGGAACGGCAGGGCAGGGCCCTCGTTCAGCTTCTGGTCGACCAGAAGCCCGACATGGCCACCGGTCCGGATCGTCGAGATCAGGCCGCGCGCCGCATCCCGTCCCTTGGGCACCAGGGTGCCGCCAAGCACCAATCGGGCACGGGACAGCATCTCGGCCACATAGGGATTGTTGGGCCGGCGGAAGACGGTGGTCAGGTTCAGCCCGAACCGGGCGGACGTGAGGCCGGTTATTTCCCAATTGCCGAAATGGCCGGTGAACACGATGCCCGGCCGGCCGTCGCTGGCCAGTGCCTGCAGATGTTCGCCCCCGATCAGTTCCACATGCCGGTCGAAATTGGCGGCGATACGGTCCAGATGCACATATTCGGCGAAGGTGCGGCCCAGATTGTCCCAGGCCTGGCCGATGATGGCGTCGACGCGGGCGGGTTCCAGGTCGGGCAGGGCGCGTTCGATGTCGCGGCGCATGCGGCGTGTGCGCGACAAATGCGGTCCCAGCCGGCGCAGCAAGCCACCGCCCAGGTCGGATGCCTTTTCCGGCGACAGCCGCCGCATGATCTTGATGAAAATCCAGACGGCCACGGCCTGCAGCCGGTACAGAAACAGCCGGTCCAGCCTGCGGCGCAGGCGGCTATGGTTGGCCATGGCCTTCCTCCATCAACCGGTCCAGCAGGGCCTCGATCCCGGTCGGATCGTCCCAGTACAGGGTCACGGGCAACGTGTCGACCTTGTCCGCCCAGTTCGGGGGCAGGCGCATGGCATCCTTCTCCGTCGTCACCAATAGTGCATCCGCCGCCATCGCCTGCCGGGCAAGCCCGTCCAGATCGGCTGGGCGATAGGGATGATGGTCGGCAAATCCCCTTTCCGCCACGACCTGCGCCCCGATGGCGCGCAGCGTGGCGAAGAACTTGGCGGGCGTGCCGATGCCGGCAAAGGCCAGCACGCGCCGTCCGCACAGCCTTGCAGCGGCCGCCGCGTCCGGTACCAGCCGCGCCGTCGGCACTGGCAGCCCCCCCGGCACCGCCCGTGCGGCCGCCAGTCCCGGCCCTTCCCCCATCACCACAATCGCCGATGCCCGCGCCAGCCCGTCTGCGACGGGTTCACGCAAAGGGCCGGCCGGCATGACCAGCCCGTTGCCAAACCCGTCCCGCCCATCCACGACGATCAGCGACAGGTCCTTGTGCAAGGCCGGGTTCTGGAACCCGTCATCCAGGATGATGGCCTGGATGCCCGCTGCGGCCATGGCGCTGGCCGCGGCGACGCGGTCCCGCCCGATCCAGGCCGGGTGGTGGCGCGACAGCAGCAGGGGCTCGTCCCCCACCTCCCGCGCGGTGTGGTGAACGGGATCGACGGGCAGGGGCCCGGCCAGCCGCCCGCCATGCCCGCGCGACAGCGACGCTGCCACCACGCCACGCGTCCGCAGCCGGGTGACCAGATCCATCACCACAGGCGTCTTGCCCGCCCCCCCAGCCACCAGATTGCCGACGCACAGCACGGGCACGGGGACCTTGACGGGGATGCTCCGCCAGCGCCGCAGGGCCGCCCCGGTTCCCCACAGCAGCGACAGCGGCCACAGCATTGCCGCCGCGGCCCCGCGCTTGGCGTACCAGAAGCCCGGCGTCCGCATCAGCCGATCCCCGCTTCGGCCAGCAGTGGCGCCAGCGCCGCCATGACGGCATCCAGCGCCCCGGCGTTGCGCAGCGCCACATCCCGCGCCGCGACCGTCTGCGTCGTGCGCCGGTCAGGATCGGTCAGCAGACCGGCGACGGCATCGCCGATGCCCGCCGGCCCTTCAAGGGGCAGCAACCCGCCCGCCGCCTCCATGGCGGCCTGGATCTCGGCGAAATTGGCCATGTGGGGACCATGGATGACGGCGCTGTCCAGCAAGGCCGGCTCGATGGGATTGTGCCCGCCGACGGGGGCGAAGGACCCGCCCATGACCGTGACCGGCGCGGTGCGGAAGACCAGCCCCATCTCCCCCAGCGTATCCACCAGATAGGCCGCGTCGCCCGCCGCGGGCAGGGCGCCCAGGCTGCGCCGTGTGAAGGCCAGGCGGGATTGCGTCAGCAGGTCCGCCACCTCCGCCCCCCGGCTGGGGTGGCGCGGGACCAGCAGCAGCAGGGCACCCGGCACCCGCTCCATCACGGTGCCATGGGCCGCGATCGCCATTGCCTCCTCCCCCGGATGGGTGCTGGCAAAGCACCAGACCGGGCGGGGGCCGATGGCGGCCGACAGGGCAGCCAGGCTGTCCGGGGCGGCGGGCAGGGGGCTGCTGGCATATTTCAGATTGCCGATGGCGCGGCTGTCGCCGATGCCCAGCGTGCGCAGCCTGTCGGCCTCCGCCGCCGTCTGCGCCAGCGCAAGGCGGAAGACGGACAGCAGCCGTCGGGCCGTGCCGGGCGCGCGGCGCCAGTTGGCGAAACTCTTCCCGGACAGGCGGGCATTGACCAGGGCACAGGGGATGGCCCGCCGCCGGATGGCGCCCAGCAGGTTGGGCCAGAATTCGGACTCGATCCACAACACCAGATCGGGCCGCCAATGGTCCAGGAATCCGGCCACGGCACCGGGCAGGTCGACCGGCACATATTGATGGAAGGCGCGTGTGGCCGGCAGTCGCTTCGCCATCAGCTCGGCTGAGGTGACGGTGCCCGTGGTGACCATGACGGACAGCTCCGCATCACCCGCCAGCAGCCTTTCGACCAATGGCAGCACGGCCAGTGATTCCCCCACCGACGCCGCATGGATCCAGACCAGCCGCCCGGGCGGCCGTGGCCGTTGCGGGCGGCCCAGCCGTTCATGCCGACGCGCCGGGTCCTCCTTCCCGCGTGCGGCCCGCTGGTCCAGCAGGCGCGTCACGGCCGGGCCGGCAAGGCGGGTCAAGCCATGGTAAAGGCATTCCAGCATGGGTTCTCGAACGGGCAACGGGCAGGCCTGGGGTCAATGGCGCGCACCCTAGCACGGGCGCAAAGCGCGTCGCCAGTTCCCCCCGGTCCCGTCCGCACAATGCCCCGCCCTCGCCCCAATCCGGCCGCGATCGGCGCCCAGCGTGCAAGGGTAGCGGGCTTACGGGCCCGGAGACCGGATATGATGAGATCATGCGCAATCACCTGCCGCTCGCGGCCGCCACGGCGGCCCTTCTGGCCCTGACCACCACCGGGGCTGCCCTGGCCGACTGGGGCGATCGTGATGGTGATCGGCATCAGCACCGTGAGGATGATCGCGGCGGGCGCGGCCGGGACCGTGATGGTGACCGTCATGGCCATGAGGACCGGGGGCGCGACTGGAATGACCGCGACCGGGGTCGCGACTTCCATCATCATGATCACTATCGCCCGGGCCCGCCGCCGCCGCCGATCTATTACCGCCCGCCGCCCCCTCCGATCTATTATCGCCCGGCCCCGCCGCCCCCGGTCTATTACCGGCCGGCCCCGCCGCCGGTGGTGCATTACCACGTTGTGCAGCCCCAATATTGGCATGGCCATTATGGCGACCGCTGGCGCCGCCTGCCGGATTTCTATGCCCTGGATGTCGGGATCGACCGCGGTCGCTGCGACCGCCGGATGGTGGGCAGCAATGCCGGAACCCTGCTGGGCGCCGTGGCCGGTGGTCTGGCGGGTTCCACCATCGGCGACGGGCGCGGCCAGGTGGCGGCTACGCTGGGCGGTGTCCTGATCGGCGCGGCCATCGGCAGCAGCCTGTCCGGCCCGCAATCCTACGCGGATCACGGCTGCGTCGTGCAGACCTTCGAACGCGCACCCACGGGCCAGGCCGTGGTCTGGGACAATCCCGATATCGGCGCCCGCTACAGCCTGACCCCCACCCGCACCTGGGAGGCAGAGGAAGGCCGTTACTGCCGGGAATATAACAGCGTGGCAGAGATCGGCGGCCGCACCCAGTCCGTCTACGGCACGGCCTGCCGTCAGCCGGATGGCAGTTGGGAGATTGTGCGTTGATATCCATCTGGGGTCTTGACGGGCGGGTTGCCAGGCCCGACCTTAGCAGGGATGACACGGGCACCGATGGTGGCCCGATCCTGCCTGTATGCGGCATGGCCGCCGGTAGTGGAGATGACCTGATGCGCGAAGTGAACGCCCGCCGCACCCGTTCGGCCGGTCTGGCCCTGTTGCTGGCCGCGCCCCTGCTTGCGGCACCGGCCCAGGCGGCGGATTCCGGCAAGCCGGTCAATGGTTTCAAGCCTATCACCCGCGACCTGACCCCCGGCGAGCGCGCGGCGGCCCAGTCCTATGCCCGCCCCGGCGACAATGCCGCGGCGGCGGCCCTGGCGCTTGCTGGCGGGATCGAGAGCGGTGGCGGTGCCCCCGCCACCGGCTTCAGCATGTCGGTCAGCGGTGGCAATCTGCCGGTCTTCGCCGACGGATATGGCGCCCGCCGTTCCAACCAGCTTCTGGGCGACGGCCAGATCGGCTATGACGCCGAGCCGTTCTTTTCCAACAACCGCAGCTATTACACGCCCTACGGCTATACCGCGGCCACCCCGCGCCTGAACTATAATGAAAGTTTCCTGCGCCATCTTTATGGCGGGAACATCGCGGGTGTCCCGTCGGTGTCGGCGCCGACGCAGTTCTGGGACGGGCGGCGCTGATCGATGCGTAAGGCACTGGTTCCGGGGCTGCTGTCGGCGCTGCTGGTCCTGACGCCGGCCATGGCACAGGAGGCGTCGCCGGCCCCCGCCGCGCCAGCCAATACCTTCAAGCCGCTGCCCGCGGGGGAGCCGCTGCCGGGCCAGGCCGCCTCGATCGATGATGCGGATGAACGGGCCCGCGCCGCCCTGCCGCCGCCCTGCACGGGGCGCAGCCGGTCAGGCGCCGAAACGGGGACATGGCTGGGGGCGGCGCTGGGCATTGTGGCCGGGCTGTTTGCCAGCGACAAGGATGACAGCGGCCTGACCAAGGCGGGCAAGGCCGCGGCCGGTGCCGGCGTGGGCTCCACCGTCGGCTATCTGGCGGGCCGCGCCAGCGACGGGGATCGCGACTGTCCCGGCATGAAGGAGGAACTGCCCGGTTCCCCGATCGTGCCCGGTGATGATGAAATCCAGTGGGAAAAGACGCGGCGGGAGCGGGCAGGCGGACCCTGATCCATCCAAAATCATCCGGTGCCTGCTGCTTTTGACGGATTCACCTGGAGTCCGTGCTGTGCTAGATTCGCGCGCAGTGTCCTGTCCGGCCCCAACTGGCCGGTTGCCGCAGGTTGGGAGTTGTCGCCATGGCGATGCGCGTTCGTGAGGATTATCGCGGTCTGACCGGTCCTGAAAAGGCCGCGATCCTGATGCTTGCGCTGGGTGAGGAAATCGCCTCCAAGCTGTTCTCCCTGATGGGCGATGACGAGATCAAGGAACTGTCCCAGACCATGGCCAATCTGGGCTCGGTCAGTTCCAATCTGGTCGAGCGTCTGTTCGTGGAATTTGCCGAGCAGATCAGTTCCACCGGCTCTCTGGTCGGTTCGTTCGACAGCACCGAACGCCTGCTGACCAAGGTCCTGCCCAAGGACAAGGTCGACCAGATCATGGAGGAAATCCGTGGTCCCGCCGGTCGCACCATGTGGGACAAGCTGACCAATGTGAACGAACAGGTGCTGGCCAACTATCTGAAGAACGAATATCCGCAGACCGTCGCCGTGATCATGTCCAAGATCAAGGGCGACCATGCAGGCCGCGTGCTGCAGCTTCTGCCCGAAAGCTTCGCCATGGAAGTCATCATGCGCATGCTGCGCATGGAGGCGGTGCAGAAGGAGGTTATCGACGATATCGAGCGCACGCTGCGCACCGAATTCATGTCGAACCTGGCCCGCACCAACCGCCGCGACGCGCACGAGATGATGGCGGAAATCTTCAACAGCTTCGACCGCAATACCGAAAGCCGTTTCATCGCGGCCCTGGAAGAACGCAACCGCGACAGCGCCGAGCGCATCCGCGCCCTGATGTTCACGTTCGAGGATTTGTCCAAGCTGGATCCCAGCGGCATCCAGACCCTGCTGCGCAATGTCGACAAGCAGAAGCTGGCCACGGCCCTGAAGGGGGCATCGGACACGCTGAAGGACATGTTCTTCACCAACATGTCCGAACGCGCGGCCAAGATCATGCGCGAAGACATGGGCGCCATGGGCCCCGTCCGCCTGCGCGATGTGGACGAGGCGCAGATGTACATGGTGCAGCTGACCAAGGACATGGCCGCCCGCGGCGAAATCGTCATCGCCAGCGGCAAGGGCGAGGACGAGTTGGTCTACTGACCGGCCGCATCCCCGCTGCTTTTCCTCACGCCCGGCTCATCAGCCCCAGGCGGACGGCCAGCCCCAGGAACACGGTGCCCGACGCGTAGTTCAGCACCCTGGCGGCGGCCGGATTGCGGGCCAAGGTGCGGCCCAAGCCCCCGGCCCCGGCGCCGACCAGCCCATTCACGATGGTGCCGGAAATGTTCATCATCGTGCCCAGCACCAGGGCCTGCACCACCACCGACCCCCGCGCCGGATCGATGAATTGCGGCAGGAAGGCCAGGAAGAAGATGGCGACCTTGGGGTTCAGGATATTGGTGACGGCGCCGCGCAGGAAGATGCGGGTGATGTCATTCTGCGTCACCGCCGTGCCATCGGCCACGGGTGGGGCGGCGCGATAGGTGTTCCAGGCCAGCCAGACCAGATAGGCGGCGCCCGTCCAGCGCACGATCTCGAACAGCAGCGGCGATGCCATCAGCAGCCCCGCCAGTCCGAAGGCGGCGGCCGCCGTATGGACCATGGCCCCGGCCGCCACCCCCAGCGACGCCGCCACCCCTGCCTTCGGCCCGCGATGCGCCCCGCTGCCCAGACAGAACAGCATGTCGGGGCCTGGGGTGAGGTTCAGCGCCAGGGCGGCAGCCATGAACAGAAGCAGGGTCTCAATGGGGAAGGCGGGCATGGGGACGGCGCTCCATCATGGATGACGCCCCCATGCTGCGGCTGGTGACGGCCTTACACCACCACGATTTCGTCAGCCCTGTATCCCTGGATATAGAGCAGGGCGGTCAGGTCGCCATTGTCGATGCGGGCGCGGGCCTGGGCCGCGACGCTGGGCTTGGCATGATAGGCGACACCGATGCCGGCCGCCAGCAGCATGGGCAGGTCGTTGGCCCCGTCGCCCACGGTGATGCTGGCCGCTACCGGCACGCGTTTGGCCGCCGCGATGCGGATCAGGGCCTGATATTTGGCATCCTTGTCCAGGATCGGCTCATGCACCGTGCCGTCCAGCTTGCCGCCGGCCACGGTCAGGTCGTTGGCCTGATCCTCGTCAAAGCCCAGGGTGCCGCGGACATGGGCGGTGAAGGTCTTGAACCCGCCCGACACCAGCGCGCAATAGACGCCATGCTTCTTCAGGGTGGCGATCAGGGTGGCGGCACCGGGCATATAGGTGATGCGGCCGATCATGTCGGTCAAAACCGATGCTTCCAGCCCGGCCAGCAGCGACACTCGCTCGCGCAGCGCGCCCTTGAAGTCGATCTCGCCATTCATGGCGCGGTGGGTGATGGCGGCGATCCGCTCCCGCGCGCCGATCAGGTCGCCCAACTCGTCCAGCATTTCCTGCTGGATGATGGTGGATTCCATGTCGGCGACCAGCACCGACTTGCGCCGCCCCTCCACCCCTTGCGCTACGATATCCACGGGCAGCCCGGCCAACGCCTTGGCCACGGCCGCCTGCGCCTGATCATCGTTCAAGCCATTGAAGCCGATATCGGCGGCGATGCCCCGGGCCAGCCAGTCGGCCGGCGCCGTCTCCGCCCCCAGATCGGCCAGCGCCGTGCGTGCCGTCTTGGCGATGGCATCATCCAGGGCGGGGGCCGCCGGATCGGCGATCAGGGTCAGGACTTGGCGCAGCATGGGGAGTTCCCGTCCAAAGCGGTGGTCGATTGCCGCCCTTATCGCCGCTGCGGGAGCGGAGCGCAATGGGGTGCGGCGGGGGGCGGGGATGCTCAATCGACGCGGGGTTGGATACGGACCTTCCGTTCCTGCCGCAATTGCAGGAACCGTTCAATCAGCCGGCGGTAGAAGCCCGGCGGAAGGTGACCATAGGCGAAACGCCCCGGATCGCCCGGTATTGGATGAAGATCGAAACCCGGCCAATTGAATACATTCAGGTCGGTCAGCACGACCCAGGATTTTTCGCCGTCCAACCCCAGATGTGCCTTAACGGCGGCGGGTATCTCGACACAAATGTCCGGATCGGCTGGTGGCCGATGCGTGATGGGGGCGACCGTCACCTGGGGGGCGGAACTTCCCTGTGGCTGCACGCAAAGCAGTATGGCAGCGGGCCGGTTCTTGCGCCCCTCCGTTAATCCCGTGACCGCCTCGTGCCGCCACAGATAGGAATAACAGATGACAAGACCGTTCTCCGGCTTGGGCAGCGCCATCCGGCCTTACTCGTCCAGCAAACGGTCAAGATGGGCATGGGCCGGGTCCATCTGGGCCTGTCCGATGGCGTCCACGATCTCGTCCGGCAGTTCCTCGATAAGGTAGGCCTTGCGGGTGGCCTGTGCCTTCAGCCGCTGATATTCCTCAAAGGCTGGGGCCGACATGAAATAGCCGCTGGTGCGGCCATGGCTGGTGATGGCGACCGGCTCCCGCTGCGCCTCTTCCTTATACCGGCCGAAATTCTTGGCAAACTCGGTGGCAGTGACGGCAACCATGGGGCTCTCCGTAAGTTCCGTATCTTGCGGAATTGTAGCGCCCCTTGGGTCCAAGTCCAGGGACATCATCTGCTTTGCGCAAACTCGGAACCGAAATAATATACCCTGCATGGAAATGGAGATGTCGTCATGGCTACCATCCTTGCCCGGGAGGCCGGTAAAGACGCAGATGCAAGGCGGGAAACGCGCGCTGCTGCGTCCGCCCGTTTAAAATCCATTTTGGATAAGAAAGTTCTCCTTGTGGGCGGCCCTACTGGCAACAGCCGTGATTTCGTCGAGACCCACTAGGGTCGCACAAGGGTCATCACCGCCCGCGCCTTTCTGGCGGAGTTCGGCTGATCGTCCACTTGCGAAACCCCGGATCAGGGGCTAACACCGGTCCATGAGCCAACTCTCCGTCACCCCGGACCCGTCAAATCTCTACCCCGCCAATGTCGTCGGCGGCTCTACTGCGCCTTGGAAATCTGGGTCGGCGATCCGGCGGAATGGGGCAGCCTGAAATGGCGGACTCCGCGGACACGCTTTCGCGCAGGCAGCACGCCATGCTTGTCCGCTTCCTGTCCGACAAGGGGCGTGTGGAAGAAGCGTTGGACAAGGGCATGTCCATCCTGTCCGACCCGGCCATCGGCGGGCGAGAGGCCGGATGGGTCCGCACCGCCCTGTCGGGTACGGTGCCGCCGTTCCATGGCGCGCTGCTGCGCGATCACGCCCGTAACGATGCCTATGACGCGGCACTACGTCGGGCGGTGCGTCCCGGTGACCATGTCCTGGATATCGGCACGGGGTCCGGCCTTCTGGCGATGATGGCGGCCCGGGCCGGTGCCGGGCTGGTGACGGCTGTCGAGATGAATCCGATGACGGCCGCCCTGGCCCGCCGGGTCGTGCGTGCCAATGCCCTGGATGATGTCGTCAGGGTGGTGGGGAAACATTCCGATGCCTTGTTGCTGACGCACGATTTGCCGCGCCCGGCGGATGTCGTCGTGTCGGAGATCATCAGCAACAAGGTGCTGGGGCAGAAATTGCTGCCCGTCTATCGCGACGTCATGTCCAGGCTTCTGACCCCCGGTGGCCGGGTCATCCCCGGTCGGGTGGCGGCCATCGTCGCGTTGGGCTGGCATCCGCGCCGGGTGGAAGGGTCGCTGCGGGACGTGTCCGGTTTCGACCTGTCTGCCTTCGATCCCGCCATCCGGCGCGAACGGTTGTTGACCCTGCCCCAGGACGGGTTGGAACTCCGCTCCGACACGGCTGTGCTGTTCGACTTCGATCTGGCGGACGCGTCCAAATGGCCGGGGCCGACCGCCCGTGTGCGGGTCCGCAAGGGGGAAGGCGAGGCCAACTGTCTGATGCAATGGCTGCGCATCACCTTCGATGACAGCGGCGCCCCCGGTTCGATCTATGAGAACCGGCCAGGGTGGATGCAGACTTCCTGCTGGGCGGTCAACTGCATCGGCCTGGAACAGAGCCAGCGATCCGCGCTACCCGGCGAATATGACATCAGCGGCCGTCTGCGCGACGATGACCTTGAAATCTGGCTGGAATAGGTCCGGGTCGACACCCGTGTTATCCGGGCCCACTGTCGGTGGGCTGGGGATGTGACCTGTGACCACGCTTCTGGTGGTCCCTGTCGACATAGACGCGAAGCGTCTGCAAAAAGGCCAGCGTTTCCTGCCGCAGGGGTTGAAGCAATTCCGCCGAAACGCCGGCGGCGGCGACGGCGGCGCCCAACTGTTGCGCCCTGTGCCGATCTGTCGGGGTAAGGTCCAGCTTTTCTGCCTGATCCAGCAGGACCAGGCAGTCATGGGCCTGCAGCGCGATGACGAAGGCCTGCGACATGGGCGCGATCAGCGACGGATCATCGATCCAGTTGCGACCGCCGAAAAAGGCCTGCGTGACGCGCTGCCCCGCGCCAAAACAGTCGAAATCCAGGCATCCCTGATAGCCTTCTTCGACCCGGGTCGCGTGGATGGTACAGGTACCGCAGGTGTCCAGATTGGGGCATGGCTGCTGGGCCGGCTTGTCGATCGCAAAGCGGTCGGATCGGTCAAAGGCCAGGGCAATGCAGCACAAGGCGGCGCACCGCGTGCAATCGGGGCGCAGGACAGGTTTTTCCATTCGGGGGTACCCATTGCGCGATGCCGCTGGTCACCTCGACCGCGTTGAAAACACCGCGCCAGGGAAAATTTCCGAGCCGCGAACGGGCCCTTGAAGTGCGGTAGCTATAGCCAACGCGCAGGGTGGCGTAAAGCCGGGATTCTATCCATGCCGCAGGGCAGGTCCGGCCGATCGCCCGCTTGCGAAACCCCGGATCAGGGGCTAACACCGCACCATGATTTCACGCAACGCCGCATCGGCCCCCCTCCATCCCCGCCCTGTGCTGGTCATCGGCGGCCCCACCGCGTCCGGCAAGTCCGGGCTGGCGCTGTCTTGGGCGAAGCGTGCCGATGGGGTGGTGATCAATGCCGACAGCATGCAGGTCTATGCCGACCTGCGCGTCGTCACCGCCCGCCCGTCGGCGGCGGACGAGGCCGAAGCGCCACACACTCTATATGGTGTCGTGCCCGCGTCGGTACGGATGAGTGCGGCGCGCTGGCGTGAGCTGGCCCTGGCGGAAATCGACAGGGCGCATGCGGAAGGCCGCCTGCCCATCGTGGTGGGGGGCACGGGGCTTTACCTGCGCTCCCTGATGCAGGGCCTGTCCGACATTCCCGACATTCCGGCCGATATGCGTCAGGCCGCCATGGACCTTCAGGCGGCGATCGGCAGCCCGGCCCTGCATGCCCGTCTGGCCGAAATCGACCCCGTGACGGCCGCGCGCCTGCACCCGACCGACAGCCAGCGCCTGATCCGCGCCTGGGAGGTGATCCAGGCCACGGGCCGGTCGATCAGCGACTGGCAGGCGGACCCGCCCACGGATGTGCCCACGCACCTGTCCTTCACGACCCTGGTGGTGGAACCGCCGCGCCCCCGGCTTTATGCCCAATGCGACCGGCGGTTCCTGATCATGCTGGATCAGGGGGCGGAGGCGGAGGTGGCGGCGCTGATGGCGCAGGGGCTCGATCCCGCCCTGCCGGCCATGAAAGCACTGGGCGTGCCGGAGCTTGCGGCCATCCTGTCCGGCACGCTGGACCGGGAAACGGCCATCGCCAAGGCCCAGCAGCTGACGCGCAATTACGCCAAGCGGCAATTGACATGGTTTCGGAACCAGATGCCTGCCGCAGTGCGGTTGGATTCGACGGAACTTGCATCCGAAGGGGCGTTCGCGAAATTTTATGACCGGATCATGACAGGCATGACTAAGAACATTGCTGAAATGGGTTGACCATCTTTCCGGTTCCGTCTAGGGTGCCGCCACGTCGCCCTTCGCCCCTGCGAGAGGCGGCGTTTTTCAACCCAGTTGGAACTGTCTGAAAGCGTCTGCCATGTCTTCGGGAACCATCCTCTCCGGTGCGGAAATCGTCATCAAGGCCCTTCGGGACCAGGGTGTCGACACGATCTTCGGCTATCCGGGCGGGGCGGTACTACCCATCTATGATGCGCTGTTCAAGCAGAACCAGATCAAGCACATCCTGGTTCGCCACGAACAGGCCGCCGTTCATGCGGCGGAAGGCTATGCCCGCTCGTCCGGCAAGGTCGGCGTCGTGCTGGTCACGTCAGGCCCCGGCGCCACCAATGCCGTCACCGGTCTGGTCGATGCGCTGATGGACAGCATTCCCATCGTCTGCCTGACGGGTCAGGTGCCCACGCACCTGATCGGCAATGACGCGTTCCAGGAATGCGACACGACCGGCATCACCCGTCCGGCGACCAAGCACAATTACCTGGTCAAGGACGTCAACAATCTGGCCCGTACGCTGCACGAGGCGTTCTATGTGGCCAAGAATGGCCGTCCGGGCCCCGTCGTCA
The DNA here is from genome assembly GCA_943371025.1 of Hydrogenophaga intermedia. Classification (GTDB taxonomy): domain Bacteria; phylum Pseudomonadota; class Alphaproteobacteria; order Azospirillales; family Azospirillaceae; genus Niveispirillum. The sequence continues at coordinate 131,060 of CALRTC020000008.1, read as the reverse complement.
TCGACATCCCCAAGGATGTGCAGTTCGCCGACGGCGTCTATCGCACGCCGGGCGAAAGCCAGCCCAAATCCTATCGCCCGCAGATCAAGCCCGACCTGAACAAGGTGGAAGAGGCGGTGGAACTGCTGGCCAACGCCAAGCGCCCCATCTTCTATGTCGGCGGCGGCGTCATCAATTCCGGCCCCGTGGCCAGCCAGTTGCTGACGCAACTGGTGCGCATGACCGGCTATCCCTGCACCACCACGCTGATGGGCCTGGGCGCCTATCCCGCGCATGATCAGCAATGGCTGGGCATGCTGGGCATGCACGGCACCTACGAAGCCAATCTGGCAATGCATGGCTGCGACCTGATGGTCTGCGTCGGCGCCCGCTTCGATGACCGCGTCACCGGCAAGATCAGCGAGTTCAGCCCCGGTTCGAAGAAGATCCATATCGATATCGACCCGTCGAACATCAATAAGAATGTCCGGGTCGACCTGCCCATCGTCGGCGATGCCGCCTATGTCCTGGAAGACATGATCCGCATCTGGAAGGCGCGCAACAAGCGGGCCGATCAGGCGGCGCTGAAGGTCTGGTGGGACCAGATCGCGGTCTGGCGGTCCAAGGATTGCCTGCGCTACGAGAAGACGGACAAGGTCATCAAGCCGCAATATGCGCTGGAACGGCTGCGCGCCGCCATCCAGGGCCGCGACGATGTGTTCATCTCCACCGAGGTGGGCCAGCATCAGATGTGGGCCGCACAGTTCCTGCCGTTCAACAAGCCCAACCGCTGGCTGACCTCGGGCGGGCTGGGCACCATGGGCTATGGCCTGCCGGCCGCCATTGGCGCGCAGATCGCCAATCCCGGCGCGCTGTGCATCGACGTGGCCGGTGAGGCGTCGATCCAGATGAATATTCAGGAAATGTCGACCGCCCTGCAATATCGCCTGCCGGTGAAGGTCTTCATCCTGAACAATCAGTGGATGGGCATGGTCCGGCAGTGGCAGGAACTGCTGCACGGCTCGCGCTATTCGGAAAGCTATTCCGAAGCGCTGCCCGACTTCGTGAAGCTGGCCGATGCCTTTGGCGGCGTGGGCCTGCGCGCCACCAAGGTGTCGGAAGTGGATGATGTCATCGCGGAGATGATCGCCACGCCGCGCGCCGTCATCGTCGACATGTGCGTCGACCAGAAGGAAAACTGCTTCCCCATGATCCCGGGCGGCAAGGCGCATAATGAAATGCTGCTGGGTCCGGAGGAGCGGGTGTCCGACGCCACGCCGGAGGAAGGGATGGTGCTGGTCTGACCCGGCACCGACCTTTCACCCTTCCGCCGACCTGACAAGATTATTGGGAGCTTTTCCCCGTGACCACCCAACCAAGCAACATCCGCCGCCACACGATATCGGTGCTCGTCGATAACGAGCCGGGCGTGCTGGCGCGTGTCATCGGCCTGTTCTCTGGCCGCGGCTACAATATCGAAAGCCTGACGGTGGCGGAGATCAACGCGTCGGAGAATCTGTCGCGCATCACCGTCGTCACCTCTGGCACGCCCATGATCATCGAACAGATCAAGGTGCAGCTGGACCGGCTGGTGCCGGTGCACAAGGTGAAGGACCTGACGCTGGCCGGCCCGTTCATCGAACGGGAAATGGCGCTGGTCAAGGTCGTCGCCACGGGGGAGAAGCGGGTGGAGTCCTTGCGCATCGCCGATGTGTTCAAGGCCCGCGTCGTCGACGCCACCATTTCCAGCTTCGTGTTCGAGGTCACCGGCACCGCCGAGGACCTGGACCGCTTCATCGACCTGATGGAGCAGCTGGGCGAGGTCGATATCAGCCGCACCGGGGCCGCCGCCCTGTCGCGTGGCCCTTCGACCTTCTGATCCATACGCTTGGTCCATACACTGCCACGGTGTATGGCTCCGACGGATCCATACAATGACCGCCGGCCCCATACCGGGGCCGGTTACGACAACAGCAGAGCAGAACGAAGGAACATTCCCATGCGCGTCTATTACGATCGCGACGCCGACGTGAACCTGATCAAGGGCAAGAAGGTCGCCATTGTCGGCTATGGCAGCCAGGGTCACGCCCATGCCCAGAATCTGCGCGACAGCGGCGTGACGGACGTGACCATCGCGCTGAAGGCCGGTTCCGCCACCCGCGCCAAGGCCGAAGCCGCCGGCTTCAAGGTCCTGACCCCGGCCGAAGCCGCCGCCTATGCCGACGTCATCATGATCCTGACGCCGGACGAGCTGCAGGCCGACCTGTACAATAACGAGATCGGCCCGAACCTGAAGAACGGCGCCGCCGTTGCCTTCGCCCACGGCCTGAACGTGCATTTCCGTCTGATCGAGCCCAAGGCCGATATCGACGTGTTCATGATCGCGCCGAAGGGCCCCGGCCACACGGTGCGCGGCGAGTACAAGAAGGGCGGCGGCGTCCCCTGCCTGGTGGCCGTCCACCAGAACGCGTCCGGCAATGCCTTCGACATCGCCCTGTCCTATGCGTCGGCCGTCGGCGGCGGCCGTTCGGGCATCATCGAGACCACCTTCAAGGAAGAGTGCGAAACCGACCTGTTCGGTGAGCAGGCCGTGCTGTGCGGCGGCCTGACCCGCCTGATCCAGGCCGGCTTCGAGACGCTGGTGGAAGCCGGCTACGCCCCGGAGATGGCCTATTTCGAGTGCCTGCATGAAGTGAAGCTGATCGTGGACCTGATCTACGAAGGCGGCATCGCCAACATGCGCTACTCCATCTCCAACACGGCCGAATATGGTGACTATGTCACCGGTCCGCGCATCGTCACGGACGAGACCAAGGCCGAGATGAAGCGCGTGCTGGAAGACATCCAGTCCGGCCGCTTCGTCCGCGACTGGATCCTGGAAAACAAGGCCGGCACCCCGTCCTTCAAGGCCACCCGCCGCCGCCAGGCCGAGCACCAGATCGAGGAAGTGGGCGGCAAGCTGCGCGCCATGATGCCCTGGATCTCCGCTAACAAGCTGGTGGACAAGGCCAAGAACTGAGCTTTGCCCAAGGCTTGGTGAGAGTAAGCGCCGCCCGGCGGGGAAACCCGCCGGGCGGTTTGCTTTCAGCACCTATGACGAAAGCAAGATTTTTAGCTTCTTGCCCGTATCGCGCGAGTGGCTTACCCTTCGTGCAGATCAAAAGGATCGGCATAGGGGGGAGCCCATGATTTCGCTAAACGCGAACTCGCTCTTCGGCGCCACCAACGCGCAGGCGTTGAAGAAGACGATCGACCGCCATGTCGATCAGGCGGTGGAAGAGCGGTTCAAGCAGACCAGCAAGGCCGGCCAGGGCCGGTCGCGCGAGGAAATCTATGAGCGCTTGATGAGCGCTGGCATCAGCAGCAACGGCTTCAGCGATGCCGTCAAAAGTGCGGCCCGCGCGGACGAGCTTTCCAAATATATGAATCAGGCCCGGTCGGAGATGGACCGCCGTGCCGCGGCCGAAAAGCTGGACCAATCCAAGCGTCGCATGGGCGAACTGGAATCCGAAGCGCGGGAGGCCGCCGCCAAGGGCAACAGTTCCAAGCTGGCCCGCATCGCGCGCGAGGCGTCCAGCATGACCCGATCCCTGGCGGACGAGGCCAAGGGCCTGGTCAATGGCAAGGATGTCAGCCCGGCCGAACGCGCCGCTGCCATCGCCGCCGGCAAACCCGACCCCGCCACCCCCATCGAACCCCAGCCCGGCATGACGGCCGGTGGTGTTCCCGTCGCCTTTGCCCGATCCTATGTGCAGGAGGTCCGCGACGTGGCGGGCCGCGCCCGCACCCTGCTGACCCAGGCCGAAGCCAACAAGGATAGCGGCCTGTGGATGAGCGAGGAGGAGAAGAAGGAGCTGGAGGAACTGCTGAAACAGTCCCGCGATGATCTGGCGGCCGCCAGCGACACGCTGGAAAGCCTGAACGGCACATTGGAGGCGCAGGATCCGGGTGGGGCGGCGGCCGGCGCCGATGGGGGCGGGGCAACGGCGACGGCCGCGCAGGTGACCTACACCTATACCCAGACGGAAACCATCGCCATCGCCATGGTCAGCACGGAAACGAGCGTGTCCGTGACCGCGTGAGGGGGGATCACGGACGAGAGTGCTTCCATCTGAACCAGACCGCCGCTACCCCAGATAGACCCGGTGATAGCGCGAACCCAGGCGGGTCAGCACCTCGTAGCCGATGGTGCCGGCCTCGCGTGCGACCTGATCCAGGTCGCGGTGCGGGCCGATGACATCGACCCAGCCGCCAACCTGTAACAGGGGGGCGGGAATGCCGGTCACATCGGCCGTCAGCAGGTCCATCGATACCCGGCCGATCAGCGGGGCGACATGCCCGCCGATCATCACCTGACCTTTACCGGCCAAGGACCAGGGATAGCCATCGGCGTAGCCCATGCCCAGCGCCGCCACCTTGCCGGGCGCGGTGATCTTGTGCGTGGCGTCGTAGCCCACCGTGTCCGGCGGGGCGACGTCACGCACCTGAAGGATGCGGGCCAGCAGGCGGACGACGGGCCGCATCGGATTGGGCAGCCATGGCGCGGGGTTGGCCCCGTACAGGGCGATGCCGGGCCGGACCAGATCGAAATGATAATCGGCGCCATGGAAGATGCCGGCCGAATTGGACAGGCTGACCGGCGCCTTGGGCAACCGGGCCAGCGCCGCCTTCACCCGCGCCAACTGGGTGGCGGTAAAGGGGTTGTGCGGATCATCGGCGCAGGCCAGATGGCTCATCCAGGCATTGAGATCCAGGCCGGGCAGCAGCGATGAATGATCGTTGCACAACCGTTCCAATTCATCCGGGGCTAGGCCCAGCCGGTTCATTCCGGTATCGATATGAATAAGCGCGGGCAAGGTCCGCCCCAACCGGTGGGCGTGATGGCGCCAGCGGGTGATTTCGCCCAGGCTGCTGAGGGCCGGGGTCAGGCGCATGGCGGCGATTTCCGCCTCTGTCCCCGCCGGCACGCCATGCAGGACGATGACACGCGCATCGGGCAGGGCGGTGCGGACCCGCACGCCCGCTTCGATATCGGCGACGAAGAAGGTGCGGGCCCCGGCCTTCCACAGGGAAGTGGCCACGGCGACATCGCCCAGGCCATAGCCATTGGCCTTTACCACCGCGGCGCATTCAGCGCCGCCGGCGCGGGCCGCCATGTCGCGCCAGTTGGCGACAAGGGCGGCCAGGTCAATGACCAGCACGGCCCCGACGCGGGCCGCATCGGGGCTGTTCAGAACATAGTCGGGAAGGGGAGAGATCACTTTACGGTGGCTCTGCATATCGGGGCGGGCGGGCCTACTCGTCGTAGGAGCCGCCGCCATGCTGGGTGTCGAGATCGCCGAAACGGGTATAGTTGCCGTCGAAATAAAGACGGACCGTGCCGACGGGGCCGTGACGCTGCTTGCCGATGATGACGTCGGCCGTGTTGTGGACCTGGGCCAACCGTTCCTGCCATTGCTGGTACCGGTCGTTATATTTGTCCTCGGACTCGTCAGGACGGCGGCCGGGTTCGGCACGTTCCAGGTAATATTGTTCGCGGAACACGAACATGACCACGTCGGCGTCCTGTTCGATGGAGCCGGATTCACGCAGGTCCGACAGCTGCGGTCGCTTATCCTCGCGGTTTTCCACCGATCGCGACAACTGCGACAGGGCGATGACGGGCAGGTCCAGCTCCTTGGCGATGGCCTTCAGGCCGCGCGTGATTTCGGAGATTTCCTGCACGCGGTTCTGTTCGCCGCGCCCCGTGCCGCCACCGCGCAGCAGCTGCAGATAGTCGACCACGACCAGCCCCAGCCCGTGCGTGCGCTTCAGCCGGCGGGCGCGGGTGCGCACGGCCGTGATGGACAAGGCCGGCGTATCGTCGACGAAGAAGGGGACGCGGGCCAGATACTGGCTGGCCTCCACGAATTTGGGGAAGTCGGTGGCCGTGATCTCGCCACGGCGGATCTTGTCGCCCGACACTTCCGCCTGATCGGCCAGGATACGCAGGGCCAGCTGTTCGGCCGACATTTCCAGGGAGAAGAAGCCCACGGGCGCCCCCTCCTTGCCGCCCGACAGCATATAGGCCTTGGCGGCATTGAAGGCGATGTTGGTGGCCAGCGCCGTCTTGCCCATGGAGGGCCGGCCGGCCAGGATCAACAGATCGCTGGGATGCATGCCGCCCAGCTTGCCATCCAGGTCGCGCAGGCCCGAGGTGACGCCCGTGACGTGGCTGGAGCGGCGGAAGGCGGCTTCCGCGCTGGCAATGGCGGCCGTCAGCGCCCGGTCGAAGGGGATGAAATCACCCTTGATGTCGCCCGTGGCCGCCAGCTCGAACAGCTTCTTTTCCGCCTCTTCGATCTGGTCATTGGCGGCGATGTCCAGGTCATGCTTGTAGGCATGGTTGACCATATCCTCGCCGACTTCAATCAGCTGCCGGCGCAGATAGGCATCGTGGATAACCCGTCCGTAATCTTCCAGATTATGGACGGTGACGATGGCCGCCGCCAGTCGGGCCAGATAGTCCGACCCGCCAATTTCCGACAGGTCGCGATCCTGCTCGAAATAGGCTTTCAGCGTGATCGGGTTGGCCACCTGGCCCCGGTCGATCAGCTTCAGGATGGCCTGATAGATCTTCTGGTTGGCGGGATCGAAGAAATGTTCCGGCCGCAGGAATTCGCCAACCTTTTCAAAGGCCTTGTTGTTCACAAGGATGGCGCCCAGCACCGTCTGCTCCGCCTCTTCATTGTGGGGCGGGGTGCGATAGGTGACGGGGGCGGCACCGGCGAAGCCGGAAGGGTCGATCAGTTTGGTATCCATGGCGGCATTCTAACGACCCGCTTGGCCGGCGTCACCTGATCAGGCGGGTACGGGACCGTAATGGCAGGGGATGAAAGCTGTGGATAAGCTGTGGGTATCTTCATGCCGACAAGTCCAGCAGCCTGTCGATATGATCCCGCACGGCCGGCGCCCAGGCTGCCAGCCGCGTATCCTCCATATCATTCAGGTCTTGACGCTGAAAATACCCTGCTTCGATCTCGCCCAGGGGATGCTTGCTGCCCAGGGTGGCATTGCCCTTGGCGCGTTTGCGTTCAAACTCCCACCGGGATTTCACCGAATAATGGTTCAATTGGCTGTAGCGGTGGGAAATGTGATCAGAGAAGGCCAGATGCCTCGGATCAAATGCCTGTCCACAATCATTTACATAGCGATATCCAAAGCGCAGCCGTCCCGCATGGACAGCCATCCGATCCAACGCATGGGTCCGTGCCAACGTCTTGATATGTGCGTGACCGGGGAAATTCGGTTCAGCGCAGCGGGTGAAACGCTCAACAACCAGCCGGCCGTCAGGCTCAACCTGCCCAGCCGATCCAAAATATCGCCAATTGAGGGCGATGGCGCCGACATCCGACGTGGCGACTCTGGTGAGAAAAGGCTGTAAGTATCGGTCTTCGGGCAGCAGCAGAAACTCATCCGCGTCGACGAACAGCATCCAGCTTGCCTGATCGCCGAACCGGGAAAGGGCGTCATTATAGGCGCTGATTTGCGGGCCCAATACCCCAAGAGAGGTCCAAGCGGCCTGGCGCGGCTGGGGCAGATCATCAAGCAGCCGTAACATGGCGCCAAAGCTCAACCATTGCGGTGGGGTCTGGTCGGGCCATTCGATGCGGGTGACCAGACCGGCAGCGTTGAAGCGCTCCAGCAGGGTCGCTGTCCCATCCTGGCTGCCATTGTCATAAATGACAAAATGGTCGATGCCGATCAGGTGGTGATAGGCAATCCATTCCGCCAGACCGTCTACCTCGTCCCGGACGATAGCGCAGAGATAGATCGGGCTGTTTGCCGGCTCGGGCAGTTTGAACGGCATATGGGATCACTCCAACCGGCACCCCGGCCCGCCATGTCGGGTCAGGCCGCCCAGGTCTGCTTATCGGTGATCTGTTTTTCCTCGGCCAGCATATAGTCACGGGTTAACGGTACGGCATCGACATTTCTCGCCATCTGGATCTGGAAGACCATGTGGCCCTGGTGACGGAAGGCACATTCCGAGCCGGCCAGATAGAATTCCCACATGCGGCAGAAACGCTCATCATACAGCGCCTTGGCCCTGTCCCTGTTGGCCATAAAGCGTTCCCGCCAATGGCGCAGGGTTTCGGCGTAATGCAGGCGCCAGATTTCGGCGTCCGTCAGCCACAGGCCCGCACGCTCCACCGCCGGCATCACCTCCGACAGGGCCGGCGAATAGCCGCCGGGGAAGATATATTTGCGAATCCAGGCATTGGTGGTGCCCGGCCCCTCCATCCGGCCGATGGCATGCAGCAGGGCCACACCATCATCGGCCAGCAGGTCATGCACCTTGCCAAAGAAGGTAGGATATTGCGGAACGCCCACATGTTCGAACATGCCGACACTGACGATGCGGTCAAACCGGCCCGTCATCTGGCGGTAATCGCACAGGTCGAACCGCACCCGGTCGGCAAGCCCCGCCGCCGCGGCCCGTTCCCGGGCCACGGCCAGCTGTTCCCGGGACAGGGTGATGCCCGTGACCTGCACATCGGCGGCCTGGGCCAGGGTCAGGGCCATGCCACCCCAGCCGCAGCCGATATCCAGCACATGGGCCCCCGGTTTCAGCAGCAGTTTGGCGGCGATATGCCGCTTCTTCGCCTCCTGCGCCTGTTCCAGGCCCAGGCCCGGTTCGGGGAAATAGGCGCAGGAATATTGGCGGTCGCTGTCCAGGAACAGTTCATAGAATTCCCGCGACAGGTCGTAATGGTGGGCGACATTGCGGTGCGAGCGGTCCAGCGGGTTATATTGCTGGATCAGGCGTTGCAGCCCGGTGGCGAAGCGCTGCGCCAGCGCCCCGGTCGGCCCCAGGTGACCCCAGCCGATATTGGCCGTGACCAGATCCAGGAAGTCATACAGGCTTCCTTCCACCATCTGCAGGGTGCCGTCCATATAGGCCTCCCCTGCATAAAGACCGGGATGAAGCCCCAGCTTCCATTCCAGCGCCGGATCGGTCAGGCGCACCGTCACGGGCGCCCGGTCATCCGTTGCCGAACCGAAATAGTGTCGGGCACCGCGCGCGTCGATGACGCAGAGCCGGCCATTTTTCACGATTGAGGCGAGCAGACGGAACAACAGCATGTCGGTACGCCCCCAAGCCGCTGATACGTCTTGAAAATGTAGCCACGCTGACGACCGGCGCAAACCTGTCCGAAAGAAAAAGGGCGCCCCGCCTTTCGGTGGGACGCCCCGTTCCTTGGAAGTAAGCCGCCGGATGTTGCCATCCGGAACCGGAGCCGATCAGGCCTCGGTTTCCTCGGTGGCTTCGGTCTCTTCGACCTCTTCTTCCTCGTCCTCGTCGTCGCGGCCGACGACCATGCCGCCACGGGCGGCCTGGACAGCGGCTTCTTCAACCGAGCGTGCCACGTTGACCGTCACGGCCACGGACACTTCCGGATGCAGGACGACCTTGACCTTGAACAGGCCCAGGGTCTTGATCGGCTCGGCGATGGCGACCTGCGCACGGGCGATGGTGGTGCCGGCGGTGGTGACCGCCTCAGCCACGTCGCGCGAGGTGACGGAGCCATACAGCACGCCGGATTCGGCGGCCTGACGGACCACGACAACGGCCAGGCCGTTGACCTTGGTCGCCACGACCTCGGCTTCCTTCTTCAGCTCCAGATTGCGAGCTTCCAGCTGCGCCTTCTGGGCCTCGAAATAGGCCAGGTTGTCCTTGGTGGCGCGCAGGGCCTTCTTCTTCGGCAGCAGGTAATTACGGGCATAGCCCGCCTTCACCTTGACCACCTGACCCAGCTGACCCAACTTTTCGACGCGTTCCAGCAGAATGACGTCCATGTCTTTTCTCCCGGTTCGCTTACTTCACAATGTACGGCAGAAGAGCCAGGAAGCGGGCGCGCTTGATAGCACGGGCCAGCTCACGCTGCTTCTTCGCCGACACGGCGGTGATACGGGACGGGACGATCTTGCCGCGTTCGGAGATGAACCGGGACAGCAGCTTGATGTCCTTGTAGTCGATCGTCGGCGCGTTCGGGCCGGAGAACGGGCAGGTCTTCCGGCGACGGAAGAACGGACGACGGCCACCGCCGGAGCGGGGAGCGCCACCCGTGGGAGCGCCCTGGGGACGTTCGGTGGTCATGCGCGGTCTCCTTCACCTTCAACGGCGGCGTCACGACGCGGGCCGCGGCTGAAGCCGCCCTCGCGCGGACCACGATCGCCGAACTCACGACGCGGGCCACGGTCGCCGAAGCCACCGCGGGGAGCGCGTTCCGCACGTTCGCCCTTGTTGGCGAGCATGGCGGTCTGGCCCTCGTCGATCTTTTCGATCTTGACGGTCATATAGCGCAGCACGTCTTCATTGATCGACAGGTTACGCTCCATTTCGGCAACGGCCGCCGCGGAGGCGTCCAGGCCGAGATAGACGTAATGACCCTTGCGGTTCTTCTTGATCCGGTAGGTCAGGGTCTTCAGACCCCACTGCTCGGTCTTGACGACGGAGCCGCCCTGGTCCTTCAGGATGGTGCTGAAGGTCTCGGTCAGGGTTTCAACCTGAGCCGAGGAGATGTCCTGACGGAAAATCAGGATGGTTTCATACAGTGCCATAAAACTCCCCATGGCTATTGATGGTCCGCCGCTGTGTCCGGAACGGGTTCCAGATCAGCCGCACGGTCCTAGCCGGTGCCTTGGCGAGCACCGGCGGGGTTTCGGAAGGGGCGCACTATACAGAAAGCCGGCAAGGGCGCAAGGCCGGCCGCGCCCCGCAGGCGACATGGGCGGGGCGACGGGGCCGCATGGGGAGCGCCGCCGGCACCCGTCCGGTCAGTCGATCTGGGCGAGGGGCTCCGGCGTGCCGCGGATGGCCGCCCGCCGCGCCCGGTCCACGTCCGGCAGGGCCAGGGCCGCGGTCAGGCGGGCCACGGTCGCATCCGGCATGGTCAGAGAGCAGGCGAACCAGTAGCCCTGAGGCGGCAGTTCCGCCACGACGCGGATATCCATATCCTTCAGGTCCGGCGTGTCCAGCGCACTGCCGATCAGCATGCCAAAGCGCAACTGCCCCGTTTCCACCATCCGCGCCAGGGCGCGCTGATCGTCCACGGTGACATGGTCGATGCCGCGCCCTTCCAGGACTGTCTGATAGATGCCGCGCGGCGCCCCCAGTTGCCCGCCCGCGATGCGCAGGAAATCGGGCAGGTTCCCCTGGAAAGGATCCTGGCTGCGGGCGATGAACACCATCCGGTCCCGCAGCATTTCCAGCAGCCAGCGCACCTGCCCCTCGCGTACGGGTAGACGGGCATAGCCGATGGAGCAGGTGTCGGTCTGCTGCAGGACCATTTCCAGCGGCTGGTCGGTGGGGGTGGCCCGGGCCCGGATGCGCAAATGTCCGCGTTCGGCCATCAGGCCCAGCCAGTGCTGGAAGCCTGGCTGCAATTCGCCCTGTGGATCGATGATCGTCGGGGATTGGGACATCAGCAGGGTGACGACCGGCGCGTCCCTGTCCCCGAACCAGCCCAGTTCCCGTGCAGATACCGGCATGCCGGCCAGAGCCAGCGCGACAGCCAGCATCAGGCGGGACGGGCAGGAAAACAGCGGGCGACGCTTCATCGATGGCCCTTGCAAGCGGGATACGGGAACTGTTGCCTTGGATGATGCGCGAATTTGACCGCCGGTAAATAGACCAGAGGTATGGGATAGCCGGATCGGTCACTGCGTCGGGGTCGCCGCTTCAATGGGCACGTCGTTCATGGCGGTGCGGCGCAGGGCCTCGGAAGAAGGCGACAGCAGGGCCCGCTGTAACGGCTGGGCCAGGCTGTCCGGCATGTCGGGACTGCAGGCAAACCAGAATTCAAGCGGTGGCATTTCCGCCACGATGCGCAGCCGCATCGTCTGCACTTCCGGGGCGTTCAGCGTGCCGGCGATCACCATGCCGAACCGGACCCGGCCCGCATCCACCATCCGCGCCAGCGAACGCTGGTCATCCACGGCCACATAATCGGCCCCGTGCCCGGCCAGCGTCTCGCGATAGACGCCGCTGGGGGCCGCCACCTGGCCCGGTGCGATCTTCAGCAGGTCGGGCAGGGCGCCCTGAAACGGGTCGTCCTGGCGTGCGATGAACACCATGCGATCGCGCCGCACGAGCGAAAGCCAGCGCGCCTTCGTTTCCCGGGACGGAAGGCGGGCATAACCCAGGACGCAATGGTCGATGCTGCGCGCCATATCGGCCGTGCGCCGGTCGAAATTCGCAGGCTGAATCCGCAGGTGGATGGAGGCCTTGTCCGCCACGTAGGAGAACCACAGGCGCATGGCCGGCAGCAGCCGTCCCGATCCATCCACGATAGTGGGGATCACGGGCACGGCCAAGGTCACCTCCGGCTGTCCGCTCTGCCCGAAGCTGTCTTCGATGTCACTTGCCCGACCGGGATGGGCCAGGGTCAGCACAAGCCCCAGCAGCAGGCCGGCGGCCCACCGGACGGCGGATATCCGAAATGGCTTAGGACCCGGGGCGGCCATGCTGCATCACGATGCTTGGGGGAACGAGGGCTGGTGGACGTCATATCTGGCGGATATATTGAGATTCGATCCGATATCTTACCTTCCGGTTAAGGATGGAGCGAATGGCGCCCATGCGCCCGGCGCGTCGATCATCCGTCATCCTGCGCCAGCCGGGCGTTCCCGGCCAGTATTTCCATCAACTTAGCGGTCCCTTCCGTAATCGTAACAAGGTGTCGGTGCTGTTGAGCGGGGCACTGCGGCTTGACAGGGCCACACGCCGCTGTATCAAGGCCGCACTGGATTTATTGCAGGTGACCTTCATGACCCGCGCTTTCGTCTTTCCCGGCCAGGGCAGTCAGGCCGTCGGCATGGGCCGCGAACTGGCCGAGCGGTTCGCCATCGCGCGTGAAACGTTTGCCGAAGTGGATGCCGCCCTGGGCCAGAAGCTCAGCGCGCTGATGTTCGAAGGGCCGGGCGACGAACTGACCCTGACCGAGAATGCCCAGCCGGCCCTGATGGCCGTGTCCGTGGCCGTGACCCGCGTGCTGGCCGCCGAAAAGGGGCTGGACCTGTCCAAGGCCGCCTTTGTCGCCGGCCACTCCCTGGGTGAATATTCGGCCCTGTGCGCCGCGGGTGCCATCAGCCTGGCCGACACGGCCCGCCTGCTGAAGCTGCGCGGCCAGTCGATGCAGAAGGCGGTGCCGGTCGGTGTCGGCGCCATGGCTGCCATCCTGGGCGCCGATCTGGACGCCGCGCGCGAGATCGCGGCCGAAGCGGCCCAGGGCGAGGTCTGCACGGCCGCCAATGACAATGCGCCGGGTCAGGTGGTGGTGTCGGGCCACAAATCGGCCGTGGAGCGGGCCATCAAGATCGCGGCCGAGCGGGGGTTCAAGCGCGCCATGCTGCTGCCCGTGTCCGCCCCCTTCCATTGCCCGCTGATGCAGCCCGCCGCCGATGCCATGAAAGAGGCGCTGGCCGGCACGGCCATCCAGTCGCCGGTCGCCCCGCTGGTCGCCAATGTCACGGCGTCGGCCGTGACCGACCCGGAGACCATCCGCCGCCTGCTGGTGGAGCAGGTGACGGGGACCGTGCGCTGGCGTGAGAGCGTGCTGTTCATGAAGGAACAGGGCGTGTCCGAGCTGATCGAGCTGGGCGCCGGCAAGGTGCTGGCCGGTCTGGCCAAGCGCATTGACAAGGAACTGGTCGCCAGCTCTGTCGGGCTGCCGGCCGATATCGATGGTTTCATCGCCGGATGACGTGGTTATGGGGTGGGGCTGCGGCACCGCCTTGCTATCGGAGGGATTTCCCATGTTCGACCTGACCGGCAAGACCGCCCTGGTCACGGGTGCATCGGGCGGCATTGGTGCTGCCATCGCCCGCGCGCTGCACGCCAGGGGCGCCAAGGTCGCCCTGCACGGCACCAAGGTGGAGGCGCTGGAAGCGCTGGCCGCCGAGCTGGGCGAGGGCGCCGTCGTCGTGCCCGCCAACCTGTCGGACCCCGCACAGGTGGAAGACCTGTTCAAGAAGGCCGAGACGGCCCTGGGCGGCGGCGTCGACATCCTGGTCAACAATGCCGGGCTGACGCGAGACACCCTGATCCTGCGCATGAAGGATGATGACTGGGACAGTGTCATCAATGTCAATCTGACGGCCGGTTTCCGCTTGGCCCGCGCCGCCGTGAAGGGCATGATGAAGCGCCGCTGGGGCCGCATCATCGGCATCACCTCCGTCGTCGGCGTCACCGGCAATCCCGGCCAGGTGAACTACGCGGCCAGCAAGGCCGGCATGATCGGCATGTCCAAGGCGCTGGCCCAGGAAGTGGCGACGCGCGGCATCACCGTCAATACGGTGGCGCCCGGCATGATCGCCACGGCCATGACCGACGTGCTGAACGATGCCCAGAAGGAAGCCATGAACAGCCGCATCCCGGCCGGTCGCCTGGGCACGCCCGACGATATCGCCGCCGCCGTGCTATATCTGGCCTCCAACGAGGCTGCCTATGTCACGGGCCAGACATTGCATGTGAATGGCGGCATGGCCATGATCTGAGAAGGCGGGTGAGGGGCTTCGGTCGCCTCACCCCGTTCTCGGATGCTGCGAATGCTGGTCAGGGGCCGCCGTTCATGTTAAGTGACGGCTCTTTCCTGACCGGCGGCGCGGGCCGGGCCAAGGATTGCGCTTGTTCCGAACCCCGCGACGACCCTTAACTACCGGCCTCCGGCCGGACCCACCGGAAGATCCTGAAAGGTCAAATAAATGAGCGATGTTGCTGAACGCGTGAAGAAGATCGTCATCGAGCACCTGGGCGTGGAAGAGGCGAAGGTGACCGACACCGCGTCCTTCATCGACGATCTGGGCGCCGACAGCCTGGACACGGTCGAGCTGGTCATGGCGTTTGAGGAAGAGTTCGGCATCGAGATCCCGGACGACGCTGCCGAAAAGATCCTGACCGTCAAGGACGCCATCGACTTCATCAGCTCCAAGAGCTGATAACCGTCAAAGGTGGGACGGAACCGGGAACGGCATTCGGCTGTTCCCGGTCCTGGCCAAGGCCGCCCATCGTCACTATCTGATTTCCGGGACGGCCATGGCTGTCCCCCTCTTCGTCATCACTTTCGCAGGTCGGATACATGCGCCGCGTCGTCATCACCGGAATGGGTCTCGTGACTCCGCTCGGGGTTGGGGTGCAAACCAACTGGGACCGTCTGATCAAAAGCCAGTCGGGCATCCGCACGATCCAGGGCTTTGATGTTTCCGATCTTCCCTGCAAGATCGCCGGCCAGGTGCCGCGCGGTGACGGCAGCGAAGGCACGCTGAACCTGGATCTCTTCATTCCGCCCAAGGAACAGAAGAAGATGGATGATTTCATCATGTTCGCCATCGCGGCGGCAGATGAAGCCATCAAGGACAGCGGCTGGAAGCCCTCCAACGACGAAGAGTTCGAGCGCACGGGCGTTACCGTCGGCTCCGGCATCGGTGGCCTGCCCGGCATCTATGAGACGTCGCTGATCCTGGCCGAAAAAGGTCCGCGCCGTGTCTCGCCCTTCTTCATCCCGTCCTGTCTGATCAATCTGGCATCGGGCCATATCTCCATCAACCATGGCTACAAGGGCCCGAACCATGCCGTGGTTACGGCCTGTTCCACGGGCGCCCATTCCATCGGCGACGCCGCGCGCATGATCGCGCTGGACGATGCCGACGTGATGGTTGCCGGTGGCGCGGAGGGCGCCTGCTCCCGCCTGGGCATCGCCGGCTTTGCCGCCGCCCGTACCCTGTCCACCGCCTTCAACGACGCGCCCGAAAAGGGCAGCCGCCCCTATGACAAGGCCCGCGACGGGTTCGTCATGGGCGAGGGCGCCGGCGTCGTGGTTCTGGAGGAGCTGGAGCACGCCAAGCGCCGTGGCGCCCACATCTATGCCGAAGTCGTCGGCTATGGCCTGTCGGGTGACGCCCATCACATCACCTCGCCGGCCGAAGACGGCAATGGCGGCTTCCGGTCCATGCGCATGGCGATGAAGCGCGCCGGCATGAATCCCGAAGATGTGGATTACATCAACGCGCATGGCACCAGCACGCCCGTGGGCGACCTGATCGAACTGGGTGCCGTCAAGCGCCTGTTCGGCAATGATCTGGCCGGCGCCTCCATGTCGTCGACCAAGTCGGCCATCGGTCACCTGCTGGGGGCCGCCGGTGCCGTGGAAGCCATCTATTCGGTCCTGTCCATCCGCGACCAGATCGTGCCGCCGACCCTGAACCTGGAAAATCCGGACGAGGGCACGGAGGGCGCCGACCTGGTGCCGAAGGTGGCCAAGGAGCGCCGCGTGCGCGCCGCCCTGTCCAACAGCTTCGGCTTTGGCGGCACCAACGCCTCCCTGGTGTTCAAGGCCTTCTCCTGATCACCGGCGTGAGCGGGACGAACGGAAAAGAGACCAAAAAGCGCCGCCGTTGGCTTCTGCCGACGGCGGCGTCGTTTTTGGTCCTGGCCGCGGCGGGCGCCGGGGGCGCCTGGGCGGCATGGCAGCGCTATATCGGGCCGGGGCCGCTGGCGGCGGAGACGGTCATCGTCATTCCGCGCGGCAGCGGCGTGCAGGTCATTGCCCAGAAGCTGGCCGAGGACGGCGTGGTGGGCCATCCCTGGGATGTCCTGCTGTCCAGCCGCCTGCGCGGCGACGGCGCCCGGCTGCGGGCTGGTGAATATCAATTCCCGGCGGGGATCAGCATCAAGGGTGCCTTGGACCTGATCATCAGCGGCAAGGTCGTCGTCCACCGGGTCACGGTGCCGGAAGGGCTGACCAGTTGGCAGATTGTGGAACGGCTGCGATCAGAAACGGCTCTGTCCGGCGATGTCGCCGTGCCACCGCCCGAGGGCAGTCTGCTGCCGGAGACGTACCAGTTCCTGCGCGATGATGCCCGCGCCGACATTC
Organism: Hydrogenophaga intermedia; assembly: GCA_943371025.1. GTDB lineage: Bacteria > Pseudomonadota > Alphaproteobacteria > Azospirillales > Azospirillaceae > Niveispirillum. The sequence continues at coordinate 114,165 of CALRTC020000008.1, read as the reverse complement.
TGGCCCGCATGTCCGCCGACATGGCCCGCGCGCTGGACAGGCTTTGGGCCGAACGCGCCCCCGACCTGCCGCTGAAATCCCCGCAGGAGGCGGCGATTCTGGCCTCCATCGTGGAGAAGGAGACAGGCATCGCGGCCGAACGCCCGCGCGTGGCCGGCGTCTTCATCAACCGGCTGCGCGCCGGCATGAAGCTGCAATCCGACCCGACCATCATCTATGCCCTGTCGGACAAGCGCGGGCAGATCGACCGCGACCTGACCCGCGCCGACTGGAAGCTGGACAGCCCCTATAACACCTATCTCGTGCCGGGCCTGCCCCCCGCCCCCATCGCCAATCCGGGCCTGCTGTCCTTGCAGGCCGTGCTGAAGCCGGAAACGCACAAGTACCTGTACTTTGTCGCCGACGGCACGGGCGGCCACGCCTTCGCGGAAACGCTGGAGGAGCATAACCGCAACGTCGTGAAATGGCGAAAGGTGCGGGACGGGGAGTGAAGGCTTAAGCCGCCACCACCACCCGGTCCCACCACCATTCATGGTCGGCATAGAAGCGCGCGGCCATGCGGCGGACGTAAGGGGTCAGGTTGCCGTGGGCGGCGACGGCCTGATGCAAGGCCGTGTCGAAGATGGGCGTCAGGGTGGCGGCCAGGACGGCAAAAGCAAACGCGTCCACGCCCGTCGGCCGGTCGCCCATGACGAAGGGCCGGTCGCCCAGCAGCACCGACAGGGCCGACAGCGAGCGGGTGGCCAAGTCCAGCCGTTCGGTCGGGCTGTGGCGGCCGATGCCGTGGCCGGCCATGTTGGCGGCGACGCGGGCCCGCACATCCTTGATGATGGCGTCGCGCAGATGGTCGGGCGCGCCCTGGAAGAACAGGGCGGGGCCGCGCTGGAAATTGGCATCATCCATCCAGCGGTCATGGACCATGGCCCAGCAATAATGATCCTCCAGCATCCGTTCGATGGCCCAGGATTCGGCCCGTTCGCGCAAGGACAGGCCTTCGTCCAGGTCAATGCCGCGGGTGGCTTCCAGATGGGCGCGGATGAAGGTGCTGTCGGCCACGATCTGCCCGTCATCCTCAATGATCGGCAGCTTGTGCTTGGGCGTCTTTTCCAGGTCGCCCTTCACCTTTTCATAGGCCAGACCCGCCATGCGCAGCTGCACCTCCGTCTTGGTCACATAGGGGCTGGGGTCGGGCAGGCCGAAGGCGGGGCCGAAAGCATGCAGCTTGATCATCGTGATTCTCCGTTTGTTCCGGTGATGCGGCATGGTTTACAGCCACCCTGCTGCCAACCTACTGTCAGCAGTCTTTCGAACGAGGGTGCGAAATGCGGCGGGCGGACCGGCTGTTCCAGATCATCCAGATATTGCGCCGGTCGCCCCGGCCGGTGACGGCCGAGGCCATCGCGGCGGAACTGGAAACGTCCAAACGGTCGGTCTATCGCGACATCGCCACGCTGATGGCCCAACGCGTGCCCATCCGCGGGGAGGCGGGGGTGGGCTATCTGCTGGAAGGCGGATTCGACATGCCGCCCTTGATGCTGACCCCGGACGAGATCGAGGTGGCGATGCTGGGGGCGGAATGGGTGTCACGGCAGGGCGACCCGGTGCTGGCCCGTGCGGCCGCCGACCTGATGGCCAAGATCGAGGCATCGGTGCCGGAAAATCTGCGTCCCGTGGTGCAGCTACCGGCCGGGGTCGCGCCACCACGGCCGCAGCGGGTGGTGGATGCCATCGACATGGTGGCCCTGCGCGCCGCCATCCATGGCGGGCGCAAGGTGCGGCTGATCTATCGCGATGAACGCGGGCAGGAGACGGAGCGGCTGGTCTGGCCCGTGCTGGTCGCCTATTTCGACCATGTGCGCATGCTGGCCGCCTGGTGCGAGATGCGGGCCGGTTTCCGGCATTTCCGTACCGACCGCGTGGTGCGGGCAGAGTTTACCGGCGAACGCTATCCGGAGCGCCCGGTGCGGCTGCGCAGCCGCTGGCAGGACAGCCTGAGGCGGCCCGACTGCGGTTAAGGGAACAGGTCGTCCACGGCCGATTGCGACAGGACGGGACCGCTGGCCGGCGCCTCATCCTCCGGCGGTGCCACGGCACGCGGGGCAGGCGGGGGCGGTGGCGGGGAAGAGGCGGCAACGGGTTGCACTGCCAGCGGGTCGGCGCCGGCGGCCCGCGCCGCAGCACCCCCGGTCAGCAGCATGTCGACGGCATCCTGGTTGATGGCGCCCTTCAGCGGCGGGCCATGCATCAGATGGGCGTCGGGACGGGTATCCCGAGGTTCATCCGCCAGGGCGGCGGCCATTTCCGCCTCGTCCAGGTTTTCCAGGCCCCAGATCTGGATCATGGCATGCACGCGCCGCTCGATATAGCGCAGCGTGTTGACCACCTTGGTCATGCGCTGGCCCGTAATGTCCTGGAACGAACAGGCCGTCATGATCTCCGTCACCTCGTTATCCAGCATCTGGGCGAGGTCGGGATGGGTCTTGCGCAGGCGATCAGCCACCGACTGGATGCGCTCCGATCCGTTCAGGATCTCCGTCGTCGCATGTTCGGTGGATTGCAGGATGGCGTCCAGTTCCTCCGTCGCCCGCATGATGCGGTCGGCGGACGGGTCATCCGGCTTCAGCGCGGCAATTTCCCGCCGCGTTTCGGCTATATGCGAAGAAAGGTCCTGCAGCTCCCGCCGCAGAACCTTGATATGGGACTTCGGGTCCACTTCCGGATGTTCGCGATGATCGCGGATCAGGCGGCGGACATCGTCCACCGCCACCACCCGATTCCGCCGGTCGCGTGCGCGCAAGAAGGCGCGACCGCGCGGACTGGACATCAACGCGTCCTCGATCTCGTCATAGTCCTGGTCGGACAGATCGAAGATCGGTTCGGACACGATCGATCAGCCCAGCGCGCCCAGAACGCTTTCGATCTTCTTCTTCAGCGTGTCGGCGTTGAAGGGCTTCACAATGTAGTTGTTCACGCCGGCTTCCTTGGCCGCGATGACGTTTTCCGTCTTCGATTCGGCGGTCACCATGATGAAGGGCGTGGCCTTCAGACGCACATCGGCGCGCACTTCCTTCAGAAGCTGCAGGCCGGTCATCGGCTCCATGTTCCAGTCGGAGATCACCAGACCGAACGGCGCGGCGCGCAGCTTGGCCAACGCTTCGGCGCCGTCGGCAGCCTCGTCGATCTTCGTGAACCCGATCTGGGTGAGCAGGTTCCTGATGATACGCCGCATCGTCGCGTAATCGTCGACAACCAGCACCTGAATGTTCAAGGACACTGCGGAACCCCCACCTGAACGTGTTGCACCAGCAAATTGCTTAATTCCTGATCAGCGATCGAACGACATGCCAATGCTGACCAAACTACCGTTTCAGGTTACCCGATCGGAAATGACAAGCCAATCGTGTTCACCCTTATCGGCGTACACGGCCGCACTTTGGTGGGCGGCCCTGTGCTTGTCAAGCCGTCCAAAAACGGAGCGGCCTGAACTTTTCCGCCATTCTATCCCTATGCACCGCGCAGCAGCGACAGCAGACCGCTGGTGATGGGATAGCGGCGGTCGCGTCCGAAACTCCGCGACGTGATCTTGACCCCCGGCGGCGCCTGCCGGCGCTTATATTCTGCGCGGTCCAGCATGCGCCAGACCCGGTTGACCGTGGCCGCGTCATGGCCCCGCGCCAGGATCTCCGCCAGCGACATGTCACGTTCGATCAGGCATTCCAGAATATCATCCAGGACAGCATATTCCGGCAACGTGTCCTGGTCCTTCTGGCCGGGTTTCAACTCCGCCGTCGGGGCCTTGGTGATGATCCGGTCGGGAATCACCTGCCCCGTCGGGCCCAGCGCGCCATCGGGCCGGTTGGCATTGCGCCAGTGCGACAGCTTGTAGACGGTCGTCTTGTAGACATCCTTCAGGACATTGTAGCCGCCGCACATATCGCCATAGAGCGTGGCATAGCCGACCGACATTTCCGACTTGTTGCCTGTGGACAGGACCATGCCGCCAAACTTGTTCGACAGCGCCATCAAGGTGACACCGCGCGACCGGCTTTGCAGGTTCTCCTCCGTGATGTCGGCCTGTTGGCCGGCAAAGGACGGGGCCAGCATCTCGGCAAACGCTTCCATGGCCGGGCGGATGGAGATGGTGTCGATGCGGCAGCCCAAGAGGCCGGCGCATTCGGCCGCGTCATCCAGGCTGTCCTGGCTGGTATAGGGGCTGGGCATCATGACGCAATGGACCTTGTCCGCCCCCAGCGCATCGACCGCCACGGCGGCGGAAATGGCCGAATCGATGCCGCCCGACATGCCCAGGATGACGCCGGGGAAGCGATTCTTGCGCACATAATCGCGCAGGCCCAGCACCATGGCCCCATAGATGGCGCCCAAGGCATCGGGTGGCGGGGTCATCGCATCGGACGCCCCGGTCCAGCCTTCGGCGCTGCGTGTCCAGCGGGTGATGGCGACAGCGGGTGCGAAGGCCGGCAATTGCGCCACCAGCGACCGGTCGCGGTTCAGCACGAAGGAGGCGCCGTCAAACACCAACTCATCCTGCCCGCCCACCTGGTTCAGATAGATCAGCGGCAGCCCCGTTTCCACTACCCGCGCCACGGCCAGTTCCAGGCGGCGGTTGGTCTTGTCGATCTCAAACGGGCTGCCATTGGGCACAACCAGGATCTCGGCCCCCGTCTCGGCCAGGGTCTCTGCCACTTCGGCCGTCCACATATCCTCACAGACCAGCACGCCCAGGCGCACGCCGCGGAAATTCACCGGGCCGGGCAGGGGGCCGGCGCTGAACACGCGTTTTTCATCGAAGGGGCCATAATTGGGCAGGTCATGCTTCAGCCGCACGGCCGCGATGGTCCCGCCATCCAGCAGCAGGGCCGCATTATGCCGCTGTCCGTCCACGCGCCAGGGTGCGCCGACCAGCAGGGCCGGGCCGCCATCGGCCGTGTCGGCGGCCAGCGCGCGCACGGTGGCTTCGACCTTGTCCAGGAAGAAGGGCTTCAGCACCAGATCTTCGGGCGGATAGCCGCAGACCGACAGTTCGGGATAGACGACCAGATCGGCGCCGGCGGCGGCGGCTTCGGCGCGTGCGGCGCGGATCAGGACGGCATTGTCGTCCAGCGCCCCCACGGTGGGGTTGATCTGCGCCAGTGCGATGGTCAATTGATCAGTCATGTCACCTGGTCCCGCCGGTCCTTTGGAAGCGTCATACCAATCTCCCTTGATCGTGACCGACCAAGGGAGTTTTCGTGTTCCCTCAATCGCCGGGCGCCGCCATCCGGCGGCTTGGCTCACGGCGCATGAGCGCCGGGCCGGCTCTATCCGTTATGCTCTTGCTGAGTATAAGGGGTCAAGCCGGTGGCGAAGGCCGGAAGGAACATGGCGGCATTGCTTGCCCGGCCCTACCGCCGGCCCTTATCCTGCTGGCCATCCCGTGTTGGAGTAACCGCCTTATGTCCCGTTTTCCGACCATGCTGTCCGCTGCGATGCTGTGGGCAGGCCTGGCCCTGCCGGCCTTGGCCGACACCCTGCCGGCGCCCAATGCCGCTTTTTCGGCATCCCAGGACCTGACGGTCGACGGCGTGTCCCTGACGGCGCGGCTGTTCCATGACCATGGCAAGGAGCGGCGGGAAAGCAAGGTCGACGGGCTGAACAACCTGCTGATCGTGCGGCCCGACCAGAATCAGGCCACCGTCATCCAGCCCGACAGCCGCATGGCCATGAAATTGCCGCTGAACGACCCGGAGGTGGGGCTGGTGCCCAGCCTGCTGGCCCGGCTGTCGGGCACAGCGGAGGGGACGGAGACCCTGGCTGGCGAAAAGGTTACCCGCTACCGCGTGCAGGATGTGGCCCCCGATGGCGGCGGCTTTGACGGGCGCGTCTGGGCCACGGCCGATGGCATCTATGTGAAGCTGGAAGGCCACGCCGGCGGGCAGGGGGCGGCGGCCGTCAGCATGACCCTGTCCGCGATCACGCGCGGGACCCAGGACCCGAGCCTGTTCGACGTCCCGGCGGGATTGCAGGTGATGACCCTGGACCCGCTGGAGGGGCGCACGCCGCCTGCCTTCCAGGCGGACGCGGACAAGAAGGCAAAGCAGGAGAAGAAATGAGGCGGCGCGAATTTCTGGGGCTGACGGCGGTCTTGACCTTGCTGCCGGTCGCGGCGGTGGGGGCGCAGCAGCCCGCCCTGTCGCTCGCCGAGCAGGCCTTTCTGGACCGGCTGGACAGCCAGGGCTGGAAGGTGGGCCCACGCGGGCCGACACGGTACCGCGTCATCCGGTCCGGCCCGCCAAACGGTGCCAGCCCCAGCGTGATTGACACGGCCAGCCTGCATTACCAGGGACGTCTGGAAAACGGCACGGTATTCGAGGATACACGCGCGGCCGGCAAATCCGTCGCCCTGCAACTGACCCGCACCATCGGCGGTTGGAAGCAGGTGGTGCCGCTGATGCGGCCGGGGGATGTCTGGGAATTGGGCGTGCCGGCCAGTGCCGCCTATGGCGCTGCCGGGTCGGGCAGCGGCAAGGTGCCGCCGGGGGCCAACCTGTTCTTCACCGTCGAGCTTCTGTCCTTCACCCGGCCGCGCATCGGTGGTTGAGGGGGCTGCGGCATGCTTGGCGCGTGACCGGCGGCGCGATCCATGGTAACCCGCTGCGATCAAATCCCGTCATATTGCGGAGCGTTGACATGACCGGCCGTCGCCTGACCGTCGTTCCCCTGTTTGCCATGGCCCTGACCCTGGCCGCCCCGGCCGGTGCCCAGCAGGCGGCCCAGCCGCCGCAGGGTAATGTCAGCGACGTGCTGTCCATGCCGCGCATCGATCCGCAGATGCAGTATCTGGTCGAGAACCAGAAGAAGCCGGGCTGGCAGGTGACGCCCAGCGGCCTGCAATACCGGGTCGTCCGCCGTGTGGCCGGCAATGCCCCGCGCCCGCTGCTGACCGACGAGGTGACGGTGAATTACCGCGGCGTCCTGATCGACGGCAAGGAATTCGACAGTTCCTATGGCCGTGGCCGCCCCGCCAGTTTCCCCGTATCAAAGGTGGTGCGTGGCTGGCAGGAGGCGCTGCCCATGATGCGGGTGGGCGAGCAGTGGGAACTGGCCATCCCCGGCAATCTGGGCTATGGGCTGCGCGGCCAGCCGGATGGCGGCATCCCGCCCAACGCCACCCTGCTGTTCACCATTGAACTGCTGGGCATCCGCAAGCCGGACATGACCAACCTTCTGGCCAAGCCCGGCTCCATCCGGTGACCAAGTCCGATGCTTGAAAATTGCGTGCCCCACGGCGCGCGGTTTTTGTGGTATGGATGCGCCCGGGCGTTGGAGCGCCTGGGACAAGGTGTGCGACGCGGAACCCGATGAACGACCAGCACCTGTTGAAGGAAAAGCTCGCAGCTCTGAGAACGGAGCATCGCGATATGGACGACGTCATCCAGCGGTTGACGATCCAGTTTCCTGTCGACCAGCTTCAGATTCAGCGACTGAAGAAGCGTAAGCTTCTGCTGAAGGACATGATCGCCCGGCTGGAAAGCCAGCTTGTGCCTGACATCATTGCCTGAACATCGTTCATGGCATTCGCCGGGCCTGTCCGGACGTCGAAAATTCATGGGACAAGGGCACGGTGCCTTGCCACACTTCTTCCTCTCGACCACCCCGCGCGGGGTGGGGGACTGAAGAAGGGGAGACGGGGGATGTCGGATGCGCCCATGGCCATGCCGCCCTTTGGCAGCTTTGTTTGGCAGGAACTGAACACGCCCGATCCGGAGCGGGCATCGGCCTTTTTCGGCGCCCTGCTGGGCTGGACCTTCACCAAGAAGGACATGGGGGCGATGGGAACCTACACCCTGTGTCACAATGGCGACCATCAGTTCGGCGGCATGCTGAAGATGGAAGGTCCGATGTGGGACGGCATCCCACCCCACTGGATGTCCTACATCAATGTGGCGGATGTGGAGGCCAGCGCCGCCAAGGTGGTGGACCTGGGCGGCCAGATCTGCGTGCCGCCCTTTGACATTCCCGAAGTGGGCCGCATGACCGTCATCAAGGACCCCACCGGGGCGGCCATCAGCCTGATCCAGTTCAATATGCCGGGGTGATGGGGCCAAAAATAAAAGGGGGACGGCCGAGACCATCCCCCTTTCCCATGATGCCTATCGGCATCCGGCCTCATTCGCCCTGTTCGGGATGCTGATCCGGCTGCGGCAGGTGGTCGTCGTGGGTGGCGTGGTCATGGACCAGCGGCGATTGCTGGTAACGGTTGCCGTGGCTGCGCTGGATGCTGGGAGCTAGGTCCTGCAGTTCCAGGAAATTGTCGGCCTGGCGGCGCAGTTCGTCGGCCACCATGGGCGGGGTGGAGCGCACGGTGCTGATCACGGTGACGCGCACGCCCTTGCGCTGCACGGCTTCCACCAGGCGACGGAAATCGCCATCACCGGAGAAGAGCAGGATGTGGTCAACATTCTCCGCCATCTCCATCACGTCGATGGCGAGTTCGATGTCCATGTTGCCCTTGATCTTGCGGCGACCAGAGGCATCGGTGAATTCCTTGGTCGGCTTCGTGACCATGGTGTAGCCGTTATAGTCCAGCCAGTCGACCAGCGGACGGATCGGCGAATATTCCTGATCTTCGACCAGGGCGGTGTAATAGAAGGCCCGGATCAACCGGCCCTCTGCGGCGAAAAGTTCCAGAAGACGCTTGTAATCAATATCGAAACCAAGAGAACGAGCCGCGGCGTACAGATTGGCGCCATCGATGAACATGGCCAGCCGTTCCTGCTGGTAAAATATCTTTCGAGCCATCTCATTCCTCTGAAGAATGTGTTGTTAAAATTAGCCATCCCGGAATTTATTTTGAAGAACCACCCCAACCGGGAGGGGAGGGTTCAGGCCACAGCCCACCGCCGGCATCAGAGCCAGAAGCAAGCAGCAGATGACGAACAGTTTCCGGCACGGTATGCCATCGCCTGTTCAGCAGCAAGTGCCGTCATGCGCCTCTGCCCACAGGTGGGGCGCGGACGTGCGGATTTCCAGGGAAAGCCCGTGATTCTCATCGCCATCGGCTCAAATTTGCCTTCGCCCGCGCTGGGAATGCCGGCCCAGATTTGTGAGCGGGCGTTGCGGCGGCTCGACTCCGGCGACATCCATTTGTGTGCTATCTCGCGATTTTTTGAGAGCGCCCCGGTGCCGGCCTCCGACCAGCCCTGGTATGTGAACGCCGTGGCGCGGGTGGATACGGCCCTGTCGCCGGCCGATCTGCTGACCCGGCTGCACGCGGTGGAGCAGGCGTTCGGCCGGGTCCGGCGGCAGGTGAACGAGGCGCGGGTCCTGGATCTTGACCTTCTGGACTATAACGGCCAGCGAAATGAAGGGGCGCCGCTGCTGCCGCACCCGCGCATGGCGCAGCGGGCCTTCGTGCTGTTGCCGCTGCGCGACGTGGCGCCGGATTGGCGCCATCCCGTCGATGGCCGGTCGCTGGACGATCTGATCGCAGCCCTGCCGACGGACCAGGGCATCCGGCCCGTCGCCGGTTCCGCACCGCGCCTGTCGGGGCTGGATTGACGAAAGTGCTGGCGCCTTTCCTTGCCAAGCCTGCCACCGGTCCCTATAAATAAAGGCTTATCCGTCGCTGGAGTTTATGTGGAATGGCCCGCGTTACCGTTGAAGATTGCGTCCTGAAGGTTCCGAACCGGTTCGAACTGGTGATGATGGCTGCCCAGCGCGCCCGTGACATCGCCTCTGGTTCGCCCCTGTCGCTGGACCGCGACAATGACAAGAACCCGGTCGTCGCCCTGCGCGAAATCGCCGACGAGTCGGTGTCGCTGGAAGTGCTGAGGAACAGCCTGATCAAGGGCCATCAGCGCGTGCCGGAGCAGGACGAGCCTGAGGAAGAGATCGTCGAGCTGATGGCCGGCGAGGCCGGCTGGGCCCAGGACGCCGCGCGCGCCGAGGCTGAGGACGAGCTGGGTGGCGAGATGGACTTCTCCGAAGGCGAAGTCGGCGGTGCCGACTTGGCCGACGAGGATATCTGAGCCAGCGGACCCGGGGAAATGGAAGGCCCGTGTTGGCGCGATAATGCCCGGAATGGCGGTGTAGCATGAGCCGCCAGACCAAGATCATCCGCCAGTACGAGCTGGTTGAGCGCGTGATGGGGTACGACCCCAATGCCGATGAGGACGCGCTCAACCGTGCCTATGTCTTCACGATGAAGGCGCATGGCTCGCAGACGCGGGCCAGCGGCGATCCCTATTATGTCCACCCGATCTGGGTGGCATGGCTGTTGACGGAGCTGAAGCTCGACGCCAACAGCATCATCACGGCGCTGCTGCACGACACGGTCGAGGATACGCTGACGACGCTGGAGGAAATCCAGCGTCTGTTCGGCGCAGAAGTGGCGCGTCTGGTCGATGGCGTGACCAAGCTGTCGCGCATCGAGTTGCAGAATATCGGCGAGCAGAGCGAAAGCACCAAGCAGGCGGAGAATTTCCGCAAGCTGGTGCTGGCCATGTCGGAGGATATCCGCGTCCTTCTGGTCAAGCTGGCCGACCGCCTGCACAATATGGGCACGATCCAGTTCCTGAAGCCGGAAAAACGCCGCCGCATCGCGCGCGAAACGCTGGAAATCTATGTCCCGCTGGCCGAACGCATCGGTATCCAGCGCTGGAAGGACGAGCTGGAGGATCTGGCGTTCAAGGAATTGAACCCGGACGCCTATGAGAGCATCAAGATCCGCCTGGATGATCTGCAATCCACGGGCAAGGCCCGCGTCGACCGCATCATCGAGGAATTGGACAAGACCGTCCGCTTCAGCAACGATTCGGCCGTCGCCAATGCCGAGATCTATGGGCGTCTGAAATCGCCCTATTCGATCTGGCGCAAGATGCACGCCAAGAATGTGGCGTTCGAGCAGCTGTCCGACGTGATGGCCTTCCGCGTCGTCGTCGATACGCTGGGCGAATGCTATCAGGCGCTGGGCATCATCCATGCCCGCTATCCCGTCGTGCCGGGCCGTTTCAAGGACTACATCTCCACACCCAAGCCCAACGGTTACCAGTCCATCCACACCACGGTCATCGGGCCGGAAAAGCAGCGCATCGAGGTGCAGATCCGCACCCGCGACATGCATGAGGTGGCGGATATGGGCGTGGCCGCCCACTGGTCCTACAAGCAGGGAGCGCCCGAAGCCGCCCAGCCCAAGACCGAGGGGCGGCAATATCGCTGGCTGCGCGAGCTGCTGGATATCCTGGAACATGCCCAGCGGCCGGAAGAATTCCTGGAACATACCAAGCTGGAACTGTTCCAGGACCAGGTGTTCTGCTTCACGCCCAAGGGCGACCTGATCGCGCTGCCGCGCGGCGCCACGCCCGTGGATTTCGCCTATGCCGTCCACAGCCAGGTCGGCGACACCTGCGTCGGTGCCAAGATCAATGGCCGCATGCAGCCGCTGCGCAGCCATTTGCAGAATGGCGACCAGGTGGAGGTGCTGACCTCGAAGAATTCCTCGCCCTCGCCGGACTGGGAAAACTTCGTCATCACCGGCAAGGCGCGCGCCCGCATCCGCCGCTTCATCCGCACGCAGCAGCGCGGCGAGCATATCAAGCTGGGCCGCGGCCTGCTGGAACGCGTGTTCAAGCAGGAAGGCTATGAATATTCCGAAAAGGGCGTCGACGGCGTCCTGAAGATCTATCAGCAGCCCTCTGTCGATGACCTGCTGGCCGCCATCGGCGCCGGTCAGACGGGGGCCCGCGACGTCTTCAATTCCATCTTCCCCGGCCACCGCAACGTCAACCCGGTTGTGGCGGACGAGAAGGTGGTGGCCATCGCCAACAAGCCCAAGGTGGCGCGCAAGGGCACGACGCCCCTGGCCATCCGCGGCCTGATCCCCGGCATGGCCGTGCACTATGCCCGCTGCTGCCACCCGATCGTGGGCGACCGCATTGTCGGCATCGTCACCACGGGCAAGGGTGTGACCATTCACACCATCGATTGCGAGACGCTGGAGAGCTTCCACGACAGTCCGGAACGCTGGATCGACGTATCCTGGGACCCCGATGCCGACACGCCGGACGAACTGGTGGGTCGTCTGTCCGTGGTGGTCGCCAACGAGACGGGGGCGCTGGGCACGCTGTCCACGGTGATCGGCAAGAATGGCGGCAATATCACCAATCTGAAGATCACCAACCGCACGCCCGATTATTTCGAGATGCTGATCGATGTCGACGTCAAGGACGTGAAGCATCTGACCAACATCATGGCGGCGCTGAGGGCCACGCCCGTGATCCAGTCGGTCGAACGCGGCCGTTGACGGCGCCCCCAGGGGGGCCGGGAAGGAACCAGGACCGATCATGTTCAGGCGGCGGGAACCGTTGACACCGGCGGCGCGATTACGGCAGCTGCTTTGGCCCAGCATGGGGCTGACGCGGTCCGGCCGCTACATCGCCTATCGGGTTGTGCGCATCCAGGGCACGCCGCATGCCATCGCCCTGGGCATGGCCTGTGGCGTGGCCGTGGCCATGACGCCGCTGCTGGGCCTGCATTTCCCCATCGCCTTCCTGATGGCCTGGCTGTCCCGGGCCAGCGTCATGGGTGCCATGGTCGGCACCATCACCGCCAATCCCTGGACCATTCCCGCCATCTGGTATGCCAGTTACCGGCTGGGCTGCCAGCTGCTGGGCATGGCACCGGGGCATGAGGATCAGGCGCGGCTGACGCTGGCCTTCCTGCTGGATCATCCCTGGCAGGTCTTTGCCCCGATGCTGGCCGGCGGCGCGTTGATGGGGGTGGGTGCCGGCGCCGTCGCCTATGCGATTGCCAAGCCCGTGATCCAGTTTTATCAGGAAAGACGGCGGGAGCGGCGAAGGGCCAGCCACCGTCTGCGCGAAGAGGAACTGCGATGAGTGCCAAGCCGCTGCGCCTGGGTGTGAACATCGACCATGTCGCCACCGTGCGCAATGCGCGCGGCGGGGACAATCCCTGCCCGGTGCGTGCCGCCTTGCTGGCCGTCCATGCCGGGGCCGATGGCATCACGGCGCATCTGCGCGAGGATCGCCGCCATATCCGCGATGCCGATATCGACCGGCTGATGGCCGAACTGCACAAGCCGCTGAACCTGGAGATGGCGGCGACGGAAGAGATGCTGGCCATCGCGCTCCGCCACCGGCCGCATGCCGTCTGTCTGGTGCCGGAAAAGCGGGAGGAGCGGACGACGGAGGGCGGGCTGGATGTCATCGGCAACCGTGCCCATCTGAAGCCCTATATCGACCGCCTGTCCGATGCCGGCATCCGCGTGTCCATCTTCATCGGTGCAGATCTGGACCAGTTGGACATGGCCCGCGAACTGGGCGCGCCGGTGGTGGAACTGCATACCGGCGCCTATGCCGATGCCGCCACCGGTGCCGCGCGGGAGGCAGAGCTGGCCCGGCTGGTGGCCGGTGCCGCGCATGCCGCCTCCATCGGCCTGGAATGCCATGCCGGCCACGGCCTGACCTTCGACAATGTCGGGCCGGTGGCCGCCATCCAGTCCATCGTTGAGCTGAATATCGGCCATTTCATGATGGGAGAGGCCATGTTCATCGGCCTGCCCGCCACCATCGCCGAGATGCGGTCCCGCATGAATGAAGGCCGCCGCGCGGGGGCCGCATGATCCTGGGCATCGGCAGCGACCTGATCGATATCCGCCGGATCCAGGCCAGCCTGGACCGGTTCGGGGAAAGGTTCGCCGCCCGTGTCTTCACCGCCGCCGAACGTGCCCGCGCCGACGGGGCGGGCACGCCCGCATCGCGCGCCGCATCCTATGCCAAGCGCTTCGCCGCCAAGGAGGCGGCGAGCAAGGCGCTGGGCACCGGATATGCTGAAGGCGTGCATTTCAAGGATATCGAGGTCGTGTCCGACGGGCGGGGGCGGCCGACCCTGGCCCTTTCCGGCGGGGCGGCCGATCGGTTGCGGGAACTGCTGCCAGCGGGTATGCAGGCGCGCATCGACCTGTCGCTGACCGATGAGCCGCCCTTTGCCCAGGCCTTCGTCGTCATCTCCGCCGTCCCCGTTCCAGCGGCGCGGGGATAGGCCCATGGACCCGTTGCAGCATCGCCGCCGCCCGCCGCCGCGCCTGCGTGAGGAAGAGCCGCTGCCGCCGCTGGTGGAGACGGTACCCCACCATATCCATGGCGGCTGGGGGGAGATGCTGCGCGTCATCGCCATCGTGGCGGCGGTGATCATCGGCTTCCGTACCCTGGCGGTGGAGGCGTTCAACATCCCCAGCGGGTCGATGGTGCCCGCGCTGCTGGTCGGCGATTACCTGTTCGTGAACAAGGGCGCCTATGGCTATAGCCGCTATTCGCTGCCCAGCTTCCTGCGCTTCGGGGGCAAGGCGGCCCCGGTGACGACGGATTGCAAGGCGGCCCCGGGGCGGCTGTTCGGCAGCCTGCCCGCCCGCGGCGACGTGGCCGTGTTCAAGCTGCCCAAAGACCCGTCGGTCGATTATATCAAGCGCATTGTCGGCCTGCCCTGTGACCGGCTGCAGATGATTGGCGGCGCGCTTTATGTGAATGGGGAGATGGCGGGTCGCCTGCGTGTGCCCGACTATGTCATCGAGGAGGCGTTCGGCGGCGCCTTCACCGCCCCGCAATATATCGAAACCCTGCCCGGCGGCCGGCAATATCCCGTGATCGAAATGGCGGGCGACAAGGGCATGCTGGACAATACCCCCGTCTTCACGGTGCCGCCCGGCTATGTCTTCGGCATGGGCGACAGCCGTGACAATTCGCAGGATAGCCGCGTGCCCGAGGCCGTGGGCTTCATTCCGGTGGAGAACCTGGTCGGCCGCGCCACCTATATCTTCCTGTCGGTGAAGGAAGGCGAGAGCCTGTGGCGCTTCTGGCGCTGGGGACATTCCGTCCGCACCGACCGTTTCTGGGAAAGGGTTGAATGATGGAAGCCGGGATCGAAGGCTTGCAGGACATCCTGGGCCACCGCTTCGCCAATCCGGCCCTGCTGACGGAGGCGCTGACCCACCCGTCGGTGGGCGGCGTCAGCCGCAAGGCCGTGGGCAAGGGCTATGAGCGGCTGGAATTTCTGGGCGACCGGGTGCTGGGCCTGATCGTGGCCGAATGGCTGCTGGAACGGTTCCCCAAGGAGCAGGAGGGCGCGCTGGCCCGCCGCCTGACGGCCCTGGTCCGGGCCGAGGCGCTGGTCGTCGTGGCCGGGCGCATCGGGTTGGGCCAATATCTGCGCCTGGCACCGGGCGAGCAGGGGGGCGAGGTGAAGCCCGCCATCCTGGCCGATGCGTGCGAGGCGGTGATCGGTGCCTTGTACCTGGATGCAGGCCTGCCGGCGGCGGCTGCCTTTATCCGCAAGCATTGGGACGGCGCCCTGGAAGGGGCCAAGGCCGCACCCCCGCAGGACCCGAAGACCGGCCTTCAGGAATGGGCGCTGGCGCGCGGGCTGAAATTGCCGCTCTATAAGGATATCGGCCGCAGCGGCCCGGACCATGCCCCCGTCTTCCAAATCTCCGTGGAGGTGGAGGGCCATGCCCCCGTGACCGCCAGCGGACCTTCCAAACGGGCGGCGGAAAAGGCTGCTGCCGACATGTTGCTTTCGCAGATCAGGACCAGATGACCGACGATATCGTTGCCCGCTTCCTGTCGGGCCAGGACACCAGTGGCGATGCCCCGGCACGGCCCGCACCCACCCATCCGCGCTGCGGCTTCGTGGCGCTGGTGGGCGCGCCCAATGCCGGCAAGTCGACCCTGCTGAATGCGCTGGTCGGGTCCAAGATCTCCATCGTCAGCCCCAAGGTGCAGACCACGCGCTCGCGCGTGCTCGGCATCGGCATGGTTGATGACAGCCAGATCCTGTATGTGGACACGCCCGGCATCTTCACGCCCAAAAAGCGGCTGGAACGCGCCATGGTGGCCGCCGCCTGGCAGGGGGCCACGGATGCCGACCAGATCGCGGTCCTGTTCGACGCCAGCCAGCGCCGCATCGATGATGACACGCGCGGCATCGTGGAACGGCTGGTCGAGGCCGGGCGCAAGGCCGTGCTGGTCCTGAACAAGATCGACCTGATCAAGCGCGAACGCCTGCTGGCGCTGGCCGCCGAATTTGCCGAATTCGGCCTGTTCACGGAGACCTTCATGGTCTCCGCCCTGACCGGCGACGGGCTGGAAGGCTTGCTGAAATTCTTCGCCTCCTCGCTGCCGGAAGGCCCGTGGCTGTACCCGCCCGACCAGCTGTCGGACATGCCGGAACGGTTGCTGGCCGCGGAAATCACGCGCGAGAAGCTGTTCCTGCAACTGCACCAGGAAGTGCCGTACGCCACCAGTGTGGAGACGGAGACGTGGGAGGAGTTCGAAAACGGCTCCGTCCGCATCGCCCAGGTGATCTATGTGCAGCGCGACAGCCAGAAGGCCATCATCCTGGGCAAGGGCGGTGCCCGCATCAAGCAGATCAGCACCGCCGCCCGCGTGGAGATGCAGGAATTCCTGGGCCGGCCCGTGCATCTGGTGCTGTTCGTGAAGCTGCGCGAGAACTGGACCGAGGATAAGGAACAGTACGACGCCTGGGGCCTGGACTTCAACGCGTGAGGGGCGGCGCCTCCCGTCACCCCCGTAACCAGCCGGGGTGACGGGCGCGGCCCGGCCACCGGAATGCGTATCACGGGCGTTACGGCCCCATTCCTTGACCATATGGCACAAGCCGTGACGCGGTCACCGGGCGGATGCCCCATTGACGCCGCCTGCCGCCGGCTGTCGGAGCGGGCGCACCGGCCGCTCCGAATGAACTACAACCAGATGCAGCATCGGAGCAGGGGGTGTTTCAGAGTTGCGGGCTTGCGCACTCTGAATGTGGCTCGTCGTGGATGCAGCACGCTCCTATTGGGAGACTTTATAGCAGCATTTTGAGGGGAAAGGCCGCAATGCGCCCCATTGAGGTCGTCGTGTTCCTCTGATGGCCCCCTCGTCATCGGACATTGCTACGAATGTCGTGTCCGGAAAGTCGTCCGGCAAACAACTTGTCCGGATTGCCATCGTGGATGCAGGTTTCCGGACAGATGCAGACTTGGCCGACAAACGACGGTTTGGCGGACGAGGCCAGTTTCTACGATGTCGGCATAGGGCAGCAACGGGGCTGGAAGCGGTCGGGGGGGCACCGAGTTGAAAAAGAAGACCTTCGACATAAGTGCAGCGACCATAGCTCCTTACGGCCAATATGAATTTGATCAATGATTGAAATTATTTATCATTTCCAAGCTTGCGCTTGATAATTTCAGACGCCTTGGTGATGAGTCACTTGCATTTAGCTTTATTCGTCGAATATCTCGCGATAAATTGGCTCGAACACTCCGACGAGAAGGAGGGCATGTGCGTGAAACTGCACTTACTCATTGACACTTCGGTCTGGTTAGATCTTGCCAAAGATTACCGGCAGCTACCGCTCCTCGACGCACTTGCGGTCATGAAGGACGCCGGCGAATTGGCCCTGATCGTTCCTCGAATCGTGGTTGACGAGTTTGATCGCAACAAAGAACGGGTGATTGCCGAGAGCAAGCGCAGCCTCTCCAGCCATTTCAAATTGGTCCGGGAAGCATTGTTGAAGTTCGCCCCTGAGGAAGGCCGCAAAACAACCCTGGAGCAACTGAACGACGTTGACCATCGTATAGCCACGGGCGGCGAGGCGATGAATGACGCCATCGACATCATCGAGAAGCTGTTCGCTTCGAGCGAGAAAATCGAGATTACGGACGCGGTGAAGGCGCGAGCCGCAGATCGAGCTATCATGAAGGTCGCTCCCTTCCACCGGCAGCGCAATGGCATTGATGATGCCATACTGATCGAAGCTTACATCGACGCACTCGCTGGGCGCAACGATCCGGAAGACGTGTACGGATTCGTGACACACAACATCCACGACTTCAGCGATAGGGGCGGAGACACTCGATTCCCACATGCAGACCTCGCGCCGCTGTTTGATGGAACAACATCGCGATACGCCACGAGCCTCGGCCCGTTGATAGGAGAGTTCGCGGACGACATACTCGAAGGAATACGCTTCGACCGCGAGTACCATGCGGAGCCGCGCAAGTTGTCGGAATTGCTTGAAGCCGAGGATAAGCTAACCCAGCAGATTTGGTATGGGCGGAAGTGGGGGATCATCGCCCGTGTTGAGAGCGGCGAAGAAAAGCGGGTTACGCGAGAAGTGTGGGATGCAGCGACTCCAGAGGAACAGCGAAGCATGATCGTGGACACAATCTGGGACGGAATGCTCGCCGCGATGAAGCGTACAGAGGAACAGTTCCCCGATGAGCTAGGTCCTTGGACCGACTTCGAGTGGGGGATGCTCAGTGGCAAATTGTCGGCGATTAGGTGGGTATTGGGGGACGAATGGGACATGCTGGACACTTAGAGTCCGTCTGAAATGTTTTCATTTATTATTAATACCTTGATGGATTCTCACCGTCACCCCGGTCTTCGCCGGGGTGACGGTGATATTGAAAATCAAAGCATGTAATACACTGAAATCACAACGAACTTTCCGGACGGACACTTAGGCTGCTTGACGGTCTCAATGGGGCACAGCGCGGAAAATCGTCCCCCTGTCCATCAAACGGAGGTTTGATGGACAGGAAAGATGCGACCGTCTTTTCAACGACCTGAGCGAAAACCGGCCCATCCGCCTCCGGCCCCCGGCCCCGACATGCGCGCAACCAGGGCCGCCACGGGTCGCGGCGAGACGGATCGAATGGCGGCGAGTGCCACGATCCTTGCCGGCCGCATGGACGGTGCTGGGGCTGGCCGTCCACAAATGACCCTGCGCTGAAAATCGGCTCTGCGTCCGGCCCGGCTGCCGCCCCGCCGAACCGTTGATGCAGGCCTATCGGATCGGGCTTGTGGAAATCCGGAAGCAGGCGCAGTGTCGGATATAACCGGAGCCTACCAGAGCGAGAAATCCACCGGTGAATGCTGCCCGGAGGGCGCCATGACTTGCGACATTGCAATTACGTCATTTGTGGGCGTCGGCACCTCGCAGAACGGGGGATTTCAGGCGGTTACCGTGACCGCTTCGGTTTCCGGCTGTGACGAGGTTTCCATCGAGATCTTCGCGGTGGGGGCCGCCACGCCCCTGCTGTCGACGACCGCCTTCACCGCCGGCGGGTCGGTGACGGCGACCCTGACGGCGCCGGCGGGGCGGCCGCTGCCCTGTGGTGGCGACTATCGCGTCCGTGTCACCTGCGTGGCGAACAAGGATTGCTTTGCCGATCAGCAGATCAAGCTGCCCTGTGGCGATGATTGCTGTGTTGATTTCACCATCACGCCAACGATCGGACCCTGCGTGAATGGCGGGAGGCAGGTGGATTTTCTCGTGTCCTTCACGCTGAACGACCCGCGATGCCTGCCCTATGTTCTGGCCATCGATTTTGGACATAACAGCAGTTTCAGCGCGTCGCACGTCTATACCACGCTTGGATCATTCTCGTTCCAGGAGAGCGTGATATATCCATCATCGGTGGCGACGGACTATCTGGTCCGCATTGAAGACAGCCTGCATGGCGCCTGTCCCGCTTCCGCGATCAATCTGCATCTCGACGCCTGTGAACCGCCGGACTGCTGTGCCATCGTCGGGCCGCTGTCCGCCCAGGTCGGCGATTGCGGCGACAATTGCGGGCGTCTGGTGGTGCTGACCGCCAATTTCAGTCCGCCGTCGCCGCCCTGTGCCCCCGCGACGCTGCAATGGCAGATCAAGGATCAGGCGGGCACGATCGTCGGCTGGAATTCCGTGGCCTTCTCCACCGCCGCCGCGTCCCCGAACGTGCAATTGCCGCTGGAATTGAGCGCGGCGGGATCGCCCTATCTGGCCACTCTGGTCGCCATCCATCCCACGCCCTGCACCTATGGCAGTGTCGCGATCGTCGTTCCCCCCTGCAACACGCCGGCAGAATGCCCGGATAATCTGGAACTCTCGGCGACCGATCTTGGCTGCCAGAAGGATGGCAACGGAACCTGCGCGCGCAAATATGTCTTCTATGTCGATGCGACAACAGATGCGGGATGCGGACAGGGGGCCGCGGGCACGCAATTCAACCTGTCGTTCGGCGACGGCGCCAATGTGCAGTTCGGTGCCGGCGGCAGCGGTCACCAGAGCTTCACCTTCTACCATTATTTCACGAATGGCGGTTCGCACACGGCGACACTGAGCGTGACCGCACCCGGCGGCTGCCCACAGACGGCCAGCGTCACGCTGGATGTGCAGAAATGCACCACCGGAGACTGCGCCACTGGCGGCGGTGGCGGTGATCCACCCCCGATCAAATGCGTGATGTGCCGGAACTGTCAGGATTATCTGGGCAAGGTCGGGGCGTCGTTCTGGCGGGCGGTCGGGTGCAAATTGCTGATGCTGGCAATGGCGCTGGGATTGGGGGCGATGCTGGCCATCATGGCCACGGCAGCCACAGGTATGCCCCTGGTTCTGGCCTATTTCTTCAGCCCCCTTGGGGGGGTACTGACCGCCATTGGCGCCTTTGCCGGTATGATCGCCGGCTTCGCCCTTCTTCCCCGCCTGTGCGGCAATTGCTGTCTATATTGCGCCATTCTGGCGGCGCTGGTGCTGGCCGTCATCTTCATCATCGTTGAGGCGATACTGGGTTTGGTCACGGGCGGCATCATACCCGCGATCTTCTTCATCATCGTCCTGTTCTACATCAACGAAACGACGGTGAAGCCGAGATGCCAGAGCGAGTTGAATGGCTGAGGAGGATTTTCCGGCCTGATGGCATGGCGGCGATCGCCATCGCTGCCCGCCCGCCCCATCGACGTACCCAGCATGGGGTAATCCCGCTGGGCCCGCGCCCGATCCTGTTTCCCGTGTGTTGAGAAGGCTGGAGGAACAACAACAGAAGATGGGTGCTTGCCATGACCACCATTCTCCTTGTCATCCTGATCATCATTCTGATCGGCGCCTTGCCCGCCTGGCCGTACAGCCGCGGCTGGGGCTATGCGCCGACAGGTCTGCTCGGCACCGTGCTGATCATCCTGCTGATCCTGATGCTGATGGGCCGGCTGTGAGGCGAATATCCCCGTGACAGGGGGTGGGCGGTGACGCTATCCCTTGAGGGACGGACTGCACGACCCCAGGGGTTTCCTTCCATGTCGCATGATCAAGACCAGCCGTTCCTGGCCCTGGCTGCCGCCCTGTCCCGACAGGGGATGGAAGCGGGCCAGGGTGGTCCGTTCGGCTCCGTCATCGTGATGGACGGGGTCGTGGTGGGCCAGGGCTGCAACCAGGTCACCTCCACCAACGATCCCACCGCCCACGCCGAAGTGGTCGCCATCCGCGACGCCTGCCGCAATCTGGGCCGCTTCGACCTGCGCGGGGCCGTGCTCTATGCCAGTTGCGAGCCCTGCCCGATGTGCCTGTCCTCTGCCCTGTGGGCGCGGGTGGACCGCATCGTCTTTGCCAATGACCGGTTCCAGGCCGCCGATATCGGTTTCGACGACGCCCTGATCTATGAACAGGTGGCGCTGCCGGCCGACCAGCGTATCATCCCCTGCGAACACCGTCCCCATCCCGAGGCCCTGGCCGTGTTCGAGGCCTGGCGCGGGAAGGCGGACCGCGTTCCCTATTGAGGCATTCGGGCGGGGGATCATGCTGCTGTCGGCAACCGATCTGCTGGTGCTGGTTGATATCCAGAATGATTTCTGTCCCGGCGGCGCCCTGGCCGTGGCCGATGGCGATGCCGTCGTGCCCGTGGCCAACCATCTGGCCCGCCGGTTCCATGCGGCCGGGGCCGGTGTCGTGCTGACCCAGGACTGGCATCCGCCCGGCCATTCCAGCTTTGCCGACAGCCATCCGGGCACGGCCCCATTCCAGACCATCGATCTGGATTATGGGGCACAGACCCTGTGGCCGGTGCATTGTGTGCAGGGCACCAAGGGCGCGGATTTCCATCCCGGCCTGGATGTGCCCATGGCGGCCCTGGTGGTGCGCAAGGGCTTCCGCCCCGGCATCGACAGCTATTCCGCCTTTTTCGAAAACGACCGGGAAACACCCACGGGCCTGGGCGGCTATTGCCGGGAGCGGGGCTTCACGCGGCTGTTCTTCGCCGGTCTGGCGACCGATTATTGTGTCGCCTATTCGGCGCAGGATGCGGCGCGGCTGGGCTTCGCGTCGGTGCTGCTGACGGGCGCCAGCCGGGCCATCGACCTGCACGGATCGCTGGAAGCCGCCCTGGCGCGGCTGACGGCTGCCGGGGTGGATATCAGGGAAAACCTGTGATCCTGCTTGCGACGCACGGCCGCTGCATGAAAGCGTCACTTTCCTTCGTATCATATTCGGATTATCCCGCGGCCAGCGTGCGCCGCACGTAAGGGAGGCTGCGTGTACCTTTCGGTGATCATCCCTGTTCATGACGAACAGGACAATATCCTGCCGTTGCTGGCGGAGATTTATGCCGCCCTGGCCGCCGGCCCGCCGTTCGAGGTGATCGTCGTCGACGATGCCTCACGCGATGCCAGCGCCGAGCGGGTGCGCGCACGGCTGGCCGAATATCCGACCTTGCGCCTGATCCGGCATGAAGACTGCGCTGGCAAGGCAGCGGCGCTGATCTCCGGTGCGCGGGCGGCCCTGGGCCAATGGATGGTCATGATCGATGGCGACGGGCAGAATGACCCGGCCGACATCCCTGCCATGCTGGCTATGGTCCAGGACAAACCGGCCCTGGCCCTGGTCAATGGTGCCCGCCGGGCCCGGCGCGATACGCTGTCCAAGCGTCTGGCGTCGCGCTTTGCCAACCGGTTGCGCCGCGCCATGCTGCGCGATGATTGCCCCGACACGGGCAGCGGGCTGAAGCTGATCCGCCGCGACCTGTTCCTGGACCTGCCGGGCATCGACTGCCTGCACCGGTTCATGCCGGCGCTGGTGAAGGGCCGGGGGCTGGCCTATGCCAATTGCCCCATCAATGACCGGCCGCGCCTGACGGGCCAGTCCAAATATACCAATATGCACCGCGCAGCCGTCGGCGTGTTCGACCTGTTCGGTGTCATGTGGCTGCTGCGCCGACAGAAGCGGGCCCACGCCGTGACCGAGGTGAAGGCCCCATGATCTGGACCCAGTTGGAAGCCTGGTGGCATGCCGCCGTCGACGGGCAGGAATGGCTGGTGCTGTTCGGCATGGCCGCCCAGACCATGTTCATGATGCGCTTTGTCGTGCAGTGGATCAGTTCGGAACGGGCCAAGCGCTCCGTCATGCCCGTCGCCTTCTGGTGGTTCAGCCTGGGCGGCGGCCTGCTGCTGACCGTCTATGGTTTTCTGAAGCATGAACTGGTCATCATTGCCGGGCAGTTGCCGGCGCTGATCATCTATACCCGCAACCTGCATCTGATCCGGCGGGAGAAGCGGGCGGCGGCGGGGGCGACATGAACGACGCGCGGCTGGTCTGGAAACATTGGGCCCTGCTGGCCGTCGTCGCCCTGATGGCCTTCCTGCCCGGTTTCATCAGCATCCCGCCGTTCGACCGTGACGAAAGCCGCTATGTCCAGGCCAGCCGGCAGATGCTGGAAACGGACGATTATGTCGATATCCGGTTCCAGGA
This sequence comes from Hydrogenophaga intermedia, assembly GCA_943371025.1. Lineage (GTDB taxonomy): Bacteria > Pseudomonadota > Alphaproteobacteria > Azospirillales > Azospirillaceae > Niveispirillum. Next base: position 90,588 of record CALRTC020000008.1, on the reverse strand, counting down.
CGAAGCCCGGCACAAGAAGCCGGTCGGCATCTACTGGATGCAGGCGGCCACGGTGCATGTGCTGACGGGTGGGGCTGATAACGGGCCTATTGCGCTGTACCGGCTACCATCGCTGGTCGGGGCCGTGGCTGGCGTGCTGCTGACGGCCTGGGTCGGGCTGGCGCTGTTCGGGCCGGGTGTCGGGCTGGCGGCCGGGCTGATGATGGCGACCTGCGTCATCCTGGGCGTGGAAGCGCGCATGGCCAAGACCGACGCCATGCAGTTCGCCTGCATAATGGCCTGCATGGGCGTGCTGGCACGGGCCTATTTGCGGCCCGACCGGGCCCTGTCAACCGGCACGGCGTTGCTGTTCTGGGCGGCGCTGGGCGTGGGCATTCTGGTCAAGGGCGTCATCCTGATGGTCGTGGGCACGGCCTTGCTGGCGCTGTGGATCATGGACCGGGATGCGCGCTGGATGCGGCGGCTGCGGCCGGGGATCGGGTTGCCGCTGATGCTGGTGATCGTGCTGCCCTGGCTGATTGCCATCGCTATTGCCACCAAGGGCGCCTTTTTCAGCTATGCCATCGGGCATGAATTCCTGGGCAAGGCGGGGACAGGTCAGGAAAACCATGCCGGGCCGCCGGGCTATTTCCTGGCCACCTTCTGGCTCAGCTTCTGGCCCTGGGCGCCGCTGGTGCTGCTGGCGCTGCCCTGGATCTGGCGCCAGCGCCATGCGCCGGCCGTGCGCTTCTGCCTGGCCTGGATCATCCCCACCTGGGTCATCCATGAAATCGTGGTGACCAAGCTGCCGCATTACACGCTGCCGGTGCTGCCGGCCCTGGCCCTGCTGGCCCTGGCCGCGGCCGACGCGCGCTGGCGCACCGGGGAAGGACGGTCCACCGGCTGGCGCTGGGCCGCCATCATCCTGTCGCTGCTGGTGGCGGTGGGCTTTGCCGGCATCATTGTCGGCTTCCCGCTGCAGCTGACGGGCGGCATTGTGCCCATTGCCGTGGTTGGCGGCGTTTTCATCCTGGCCGTTGCCGGTTTCCTGCTGATGCTGGAAAGGCGCGGCGAGGTGGATCGCTGGGGGCGGGCGGCGCTGCTGGGGACGCTGGCGACCTATATTGCCATTTTCGGCATGGTCCTGCCCAACCTGACGCCCATGTGGATCAGCCCGCAGGTTCGCCAAGCCTTCGACACCTACAAGCCGTGCCCCGCCAGCATCCTGTCGGCCGGCGGCTATAACGAGCCCAGCATGGTCTTCCTGGTCGGCACGGCCACCCGTCTGGGCGGCGGGGAGATGGTGGCGGGCGAGATGCTGGCCGATCCCGCCTGCTCCATCGGCCTGCTGGCCGTGGGCCGGGAGGAGGACGCGTTCAAGGCGCGGCTGGCGGCGGCAGGCTTTGCCGTGCGTCAGGTGGCCGAACTGTCGGGCTTCAACTATCCGCGCGGCAAGAAGACGGTGCTGCATCTCTATGTGGCGACACCGTCACCCTGACAATGCCCGTCTTCCCCGGACGGGGGGCTGCCTGCTATCAAGGGCCACCTTAGCCCCTGGATGGAGGATGTCATGGCAGGTCGCATTGACGCGCGTCTGGCTGAACTGAATATCGAACTGCCCAAGGCCGCCGTGCCGCTGGCCGCGTACGTCCCGGCCGTGCGCACGGGCAACCAGCTTTTCATCTCCGGCCAGGTGCCGATGTGGAATGGCGAACTGCGCCATGTCGGCAAGCTGGGCGACAATTACTCCATCGAGGAAGGGCGCGAGGCGGCTCGCACCTGCGCGCTGAACATCATCGCCCAGGCCAAGCTGGCGCTGGAAGGCGACCTGGACCGGGTCGTGCGCGTGGTCAAGCTGGTGGGCTTCGTCAATTCCACCGGCGATTTCAACGACCAACCCAAGGTCATCAATGGCGCGTCCGAACTGATGGCCGCGGTGTTCGGCGATGCCGGCAAGCATGCCCGCTCCGCCGTGTCGGCCGCATCGCTGCCGTTCGGCGTTGCGGTCGAGGTCGAGGCCATTCTGGAAGTGGTCTGATCCGTCTGCATCCGCCCCGGCCGGTCCTGGCCGGGGCGGTGTATTTTCGAACAAATCATGAACATTCCCGGCGACAGGCGTTGCGCGATGCCCTATGCTGACTGCCCGCGATCGACGACAGGAAGGAATGGCAGGCGTGTCGGGTTATTGCGATATAGCGCCGGGGCATGAATGGCACGGCCCCTATCACGACCATGAATATGGCGTGCCCCTGACCGGGGATGACGAACTGTTCGAGCGGCTGATCCTGGAAATCAACCAGGCGGGCCTGTCCTGGCTGACCATGCTGAAGAAGCGGGAAGGGTTCCGCGCCGCCTATGCCGGCTTTTCCGTCGACAAGGTGGCGGCGTTCGGGCCGGAGGATGTGGACAGGCTGCTGGCCGATCCCGGCATCATCCGCAACCGGCTGAAGGTGAATGCCGCCATCCATAATGCCCAGGTCATTCAGCGCCTGCGCACCAGCCACGGATCGTTCCATGCCTGGATCGCGGCGCATCACCCGCGGTCCAAGGCCGATTGGGTGAAGCTGTTCGCCAAGAATTTCCGTTTCACGGGTGGCGAAATCGTGGGCGAGTTCCTGATGAGCATCGGTTATCTGCCGGGCGCCCACCGGTCGGATTGCCCGGCGATGCGGCGCTGGTCGAATCACGATTTGCCCTGGCAGCGGGCCGTCGCCGAAGGGTGTACGGTATACGCTGCCTTCTGAAGTGGCATACGCTTGTTCGTGAATGCAGCATTTGCCCGCGATTTGAGCAAAAACACAAAAATCGACCAAATAAAAAGGCAAGCCGATAAAATCGGCTTGCCTTCATATTCAGAAAGTAAAAAACTTATCTTGTCGAACGGGGTTGGATCCCTGTTTTGACACCGCCTGGTGGCGATTCCTCCCTAAACTCAGGCCGCGCTGCCTTGCTGGCGCGGTCTTTTCTTTTGTGGGGCGGAGTATAAGCAGGGCCCGCGAAACCCGTCACCATCAAAATTCATCGTCCTGTCACTCCGCCCAAAAAGGTAGCGGTCACTGTGGCTGCATTGCCACGAATGCATGCATCCAGACGTATTCATTTTCCGTCTGTATGGTTCTGGCGCCAGCGGATATCAAGGTAAGTATTTGATTTAAAACGTGTATCATGAGGTGGTGGAATTCCTGCGGCCTCAATTTGGCAGCTCCCGTTTACGTCAGGGGCATGTGAGCCTATAAAATAGGCAATTGCCCATATGTCACCCACTGCTATCGTTGTCATATTTCGGCATGCATAATCGATAGGCTGAACGATGACGTATGAAAAAGGGGCGGCCCGATATGGGCGCGCCCCTTTGCCGGAATCGGGCCGAATCACCCCTGTCGATCGTCAGGCCAGCAGAATAAATTTCAGCAGGAACAGGCCGGCCAGCACCAGCACGACCGGACCCGCATCGCGCCAGCGCCCGGCCAGGACCTTGATCCCGGCATAGGTGATGAAGCCGATGGCGATGCCATGGGCGATGGAATAGGTCAGCGGCATGGCGATGGCCGCCATCATGCCGGGTGCATATTCGGTCACATCCTCCCAATCCATCTCCGTCAGGCCGCGCGCCATCAGGCAGGCGATGTAGAGCAGGGCGGGGGCCGTGGCATAGGCGGGGATGTTGGCGGCCAAGGGCGCCAGGAACAGGCAGGCCAGGAACAGCAGGGCCACGGTGACGGCCGTCAGCCCGCTGCGCCCGCCGACATTGGTGCCGGCGGCACTTTCGATATAGGAGGTGACGGTGGAGGTGCCCAGCGCCGCGCCGACGGTTGTGGCGGCGGCATCGGCGAACAGGGCCCGCTTCAGCCGCGGCAGCTTGCCATCCTTGTCCAGCAGACCCGCCCGGTGCGATACGCCGATCAGGGTGCCGGCCGTGTCGAACAGGTCGACGAAGAAGAAGGCGAAGACGACGGTGATCAGCCCGACGCTGAACGCGCCCTGCACATCCATGGCCATGAAGGTGGGGCCCGGGTCGGGCGGCAGGGAGAATATCTGTCCGCTGAAGGGCGACACGCCCGTCGCCATGCCGAGGGCGGCGATGGCCAGGATGGTGATGATGACCGATCCCGTCACCCGCCGCGCCGCCAGCGCACAGATCAGCACGAAGCCCAGGGCTGCCAGTTGTGCCGGGGGCTGGGTCAGATCGCCAATGGTGACCAGGGTCACCGGGTGGGCCCGGATCAGCCCGGCATTTTCCAGGGCGATGATGGCCAGGAACAGGCCGATGCCGGCGGAGATCGCCATCTTCAGGCTGCGCGGGATGGCATTCACCACTGCCTCGCGCACGGGCAGCACCGACAGGATGATGAACAGCACGCCCGACAGGAACACGGCCCCCAGCGCCACTTGCCAGGAATAGCCCATCTGCCCCACCACGGTGAACGCGAAATAGGCGTTCAGCCCCATGCCCGGCGCCTGGGCGATGGGATAATTGGCGTAAAGCCCCATGATGGCCGAGCCGATGGCGGCGGCCACACAGGTAGCCACGAACACGGCGCCATGGTCCATCCCCGCCGCCGACAATATCTGCGGATTAACGAAGATGATGTAAGCCATGGTCAGGAAGGTGGTGAAGCCGGCCAGCAGCTCCGTCCGGACATCACTGCCCAGTTCGTTCAGCTTGAAGTAGGATGTCAGCATGCGTATGGCGCCCTTTGCGGCGAAAGGGAGGGGGAAGGAATGCCAGTATTCCTTGGAAAAGCCTTGAGGGCCATAGGGTTGATGGGGCTTTTCGCAGGTGCGGCGGGCCCGGCCGCTGCGCAAGGGGCGGGCGACCCGCCCACCATCCGCGTCGATCCCGCCGCCTGTCGCTATCTGACGCGCTATCAGCCCAGCGCCGATGTGGAATACAAGCCCGGCGTGGATGTGCATGGAAAGGCCGTGGCCCCGGCCGATCTGCCCGACAGCTATGGCATCGAGCTGCCGAAAAGCATCGATATCGAGATCACGGCCGATATCGCCCGCCGCTTTGGCATCGCCACAAATAACCTCTACCGGGGGGAGGCCCAGATCGGTACCGTAACGGTCCAGGGCAGTCAGGTCCTGTTCAACGGCAAGCCCATCCAGTCGGCGGCCGAGGCGGACCTGATCGCGCTCTGTGCCAAGACCCCGCATTAGCATTGATTGAGGTATCCCCATGGACCGCGCCGCCGCCAAAGCCATCCTGAAACAGCGGATCGATCAGGCCATGGGGCGCAACCGCGCCGATCTGGTGATCAAGAATGTCCGGCTGCTGAATGTCGCCACCGGGTCCATCGATGAAACCGACATCGCCATCTGCGGCGATACCATCGTCGGTACCTATGACCGTTATGACGGGGTGGCGGAGATTGACGGCAAGGGCCGGTTCGCCGTGCCGGGCTTCATCGATACCCATGTGCATTGTGAAAGCACGCTGGTCGCCCCGTCGGAATTCGACCGCTGCGTCCTGCCGCGCGGCACGACCACGGCCATCTGCGACCCGCATGAAATCTGCAATGTGCTGGGGGAGACGGGGCTTCAATATTTCCTGGACAGTGCGGGGACGACGGCGCTGGACCTGCGGGTGCAGCTATCCTCCTGCGTGCCGGCCACGCATCTGGAAACGGCGGGGGCGCGCCTGTCGGCCGACGATCTGGCCCGCCACCGCCACCATCCCAAGGTCATTGGCCTCGCCGAATTCATGAACTTCCCCGGCGTGCTGTGGAAGGATGAGGAGACGCTGGACAAGCTGGCGGAATTCTATGGCGCCCATATTGACGGGCATTCGCCCCTGGTCACGGGCAAGGAACTGAACGCCTACCTTTCCTGTGGCATCCGCAATTGCCATGAATGCACGTCGCAGGCCGAAGCGCGGGAGAAGATCGCCAAGGGCATGCAGGTGCTGATCCGCGACGGGTCGGTGTCCAAGGATGTGGACGCTCTGTCAGGCCTGATCGACCCCGTCACCAGCCCCTTCCTGGCTTTCTGCACCGACGACCGCAACCCGTTGGACATTGCCGAGGAAGGGCATCTGGACCATCTGATCCGCCGCGCCATCGCGCAGGGGGCCGATATCGCCGCCGTCTATCGCACGGCCACCTGGTCGGCGGCGCGCGGTTTCGGGCTGAAGGACCGGGGGCTGGTGGCGCCGGGCTATCTGGCCGATATCGTGCTGCTGGACGATCTGGCGCAGTGCACGGTGTCCCAGGTGATCCGCGCCGGCAAGCCGGTGACGGCGGACAGCTTCGCCGGCCGCCGGTCGCCGCCGCCCGTAGGCCTGAACTCCATCAAGCGGGCGCGGATCGTGGCCGAGGATCTGGCCATCCCGGCCGCCGGCCCCGGCACGCCTGTCATCGGCGTGCTGCCCAACAAGATCATTACGGAGGCGTTGCAGGCGACCGTGCCCTATCGTGGCGGCCGCCGCCATGCCGACCCGGAGAATGACATCCTGAAGATCGTGGTGGTCGAGCGCCACGGCTTCACCCGCAATATCGGCAAGGGCTTTGTGAAGGGCTTCGGCATCCGGTCGGGCGCGCTGGCCAGTTCGGTCGGCCATGACAGCCACAATATCTGCGCCGTCGGGTCCAGCGATGCCGACATGGTGGTCGCCATCAATCGCCTGATCGAGATCGGTGGCGGCTTCGTGGCCGTGAAGGACGGCGCCGTGGTCGGCGAACTGGCCCTGCCCGTGGCCGGCCTGATGAGCCTGAAGCCGTTCGAAGCGGTGGAGCATGAACTGGAGGCCTTGCGCGCGTCGGTCAAGGCGCTGGGCTGCCCGCTGGCCGAACCCTTCCTGCAACTGGCCTTCCTGCCGTTGCCAGTGATCCCGCATCTGAAGATCACCGATATGGGGCTGGTGGATGTGGACCGGTTTGAACTGGTGGCGGCGTGAGGAGATGACTATGGAGCCGATTGTAATTTTAGTTGTGGTCTCATTGTTTACCGTTTCAATGGCGATCTCTACACTTACGGTCTACACGACGAAATCGACTACCACACTGCAGAGGGGTGCGTTCGCCGGCAGATTTGCTTCGGCATTGCTTCTAGGCATGTTTCTGCGCGCGTTCGTCTCCAATGCCCCTTTTGGTGAAGCCATCGGAATCGTGATCAGCGTGGTTTTTGTGATCTACACGACCCGTTGCACTATTTTTCGATGCAACGACGCGGGCCTTTCACGGAAACTGGCCATTCTTGTGGGCATTCCGCTTCTGGGACTGTTCGTCCCCCTGGTGCTGATGTTCGCCGAAAGCAAACAGCCAGCCCCGACCGATCTTGATGCTCGGGATAATGCACCATCCGAGGGGACAAAGACCCTGCCGGATGCCACAGCCTGACTGCCCGCAACCATTTGATCGTACAGTGCCGCGCGATCTTCTCCTGCTGGACGGTCTACGCATTGTTCACAATGATCCGGTGATCTGGTCGCCCCTGGACGACCGGGCCGAGCGGGTGTGCCAAAGTCGCCAAGGGCGTGACGATGGCGACATCAGAGCCCTTTATTCCCAACCCTCTGTATCACCGACCTGTTCCAGCCAATCCGCCACTTCTTTTTCCTGCGGATCATCGCGCAGGGACAGCGATTGCCGGCGGCATTCCTCGGCAAAGCCGGGGCGGCGGGTGTCCGGCACCCAGATATGGATGGGACGCAGGCCGGCGGCTCGCAACTGTGCATGGTGCTTCTGGATGCGGGATGCGCTGGATCTGCTCATCGCTTAACTCCCCCTGTTACATGCGACATATGCCGGGTCCGGTGGCCCGGCAGGGGCATCCAAACCGCACCCAATGATTGCTGTTATATGCAGGTCACACACATATACGCACTTGGGGGCATAGAACCAGACGCGCCTGCCCTGATAGTCATTTCGTCATCGCTTGGTGTGGTTATCAGGCGAACGACAATGGAACAGAGCAGGAGTGAAGAAGATGAGCGCGAAGGCCAAGGCTGCAATTGAAATTATCAAGATCGTCGGTGAAAAGGCCTGGACGATGATCGATCCGCCGTCGGAACTGAAGAGCAAGTTCCGCAATACCTCTGTCACCATCAACAACAAGACCCAGTTCGAGATCCATTGGACGGGCAAGGAATATTTCGACAGCGGCCGCTTCTGGCAGGCGCCCACGAACGTCGCGGCCGCCAATCAGGGGCAGTTCTCCATCTGCAATACGGACGGCAGCTTTGCCACGGGTGCGTCCGCCGGTTGCGTGTTCAAGGTCAAGCTGCCCGGCGGCAATGATTTCGAGTTCGCGCTGGGCGCCTCTAACCCGGCCTTCGGCGGCTACAAGATCGCCGTGGTCGCCAGCGGCTCGGCCAAGGATGGCTATGAGCGGCTGGGCAACGGTTCGGCCACCATGTCGCACAGCTTCGAAACCGAGACCAGCGAAGGCAAGGTGGCGATCACCCTGAACTTCATCGCCACGCCCGGCAATCTGGCGTCCCTGAACATCACCGAAGAACACCGCAATCTCTGACGGGCCGTCGGACCGGGTGGCCGGGCGATACCGGCCACCCGGTTTGCGCGCGGGGTGACAAGCCATTCAAACGGGGGCGACGATGGGCGCGACGATCAAGGTACTGACCTATAACACACATCTTTTCGGCTCCTCGCCGGGAGGGTCGGTGGGAGGCCTTGTCAGCGGGATAAAGAATTTCTTGAGCAAGGCCGATCTGGTGGTGTTTGACGATGACGGGCGACGCCATGACATCCAGACCCGCCTGCACCGGCTGGCGCCGGACATTATCGGCCTGACCGAAGTCTGGGATCGCGACCATGCCGGCACCTTTACCGGCGGCCTGCGCGCGTCGCACCCTTATGCGGCGACCGATGGCAGTTCATCGGGACAGGGTTCCGGCCTGCTGCTGTTGAGCCGCCACCCGTTGAGTCAGGCCAGGTTCGTGGCGTTCCGGACGCTGTCGGGTTCCGACAAGATGGCGTCCAAGGGCTTCATCGTGGCGACGGTGGCGATCGGTGGAACCCATCTTCGTGTGGTTCTGACCCACACGCAGGCGGATGAGGATGCCGCGGCCCGTGCCGCGCGCACCGACAATTTCCGCCAGATCATCGATGAACTGCGCCAGGCCGAGGGGCCTTGCCTGCTGATGGGTGATTTCAACGTGATCGGTGAGGCGGGCGACGGCAGCCCGACGCAGGAATATCGTCAGGTGAACAGGGATCTGTCGGGGCTGGGCATGGCGGACCTGTTCCGGACCGTGCATGGCGATACGCGGCAGCAGCCCGGCTTTACCTATGACGCAACCATCGCCAACACGCTGATCGCCAAATTCTCCGACAAGGATTTCCAGGCGCGGTCGCGGCAGCGGCTGGACTATGTTTATGCCCGCGACTGCCGGGCCATGGCCGCCACCGTGCCGATCGCGGATTTCATACGCAGCACGGCGCGGGGGCCGGAGCCGCTGTCGGACCATGATCCGCTGCTGGTGGAACTGTCGGTCGGTCCGGGCTGAGGGCTGGGGTCCGGTTGGCCGGCGCGCAAGGGTGGGGGGCAGCTTGACCGCTTGCCCCCGGTCCCGCCAGCCCATAAAGTCCGGGACCCGATAACCAACCGGCTTTGCGAGTTCCCACCCATGCGCATGTCCAGCTATTTCCTGCCCACGCTGAAGGAAACGCCGTCCGAGGCGCAGATCGTCAGCCATCGCCTGATGCTGCGCGCCGGCATGATCCGCCAGACCTCGGCCGGCATCTATGCCTGGCTGCCGCTGGGCTGGAAGGTTCTGCAGAAGGTGTCGCAGATCGTGCGCGAGGAGCAGGACCGTGCCGGGGCCCAGGAACTGCTGATGCCGACCATCCAGTCGGCCGACCTGTGGAAGCAGTCGGGCCGGTATGAGGCCTATGGCAAGGAGATGCTGCGCATCACCGACCGCCATGACCGCGAAATGCTGTTCGGCCCCACGAATGAGGAGATGATCACCGACATCTTCAAAACCTTCGTGAAGTCCTACAAGGACCTGCCCAGGAACCTGTACCATATCCAGTGGAAGTTCCGGGACGAGGTGCGCCCCCGCTTCGGCGTCATGCGCGGCCGCGAATTCCTGATGAAGGACAATTACTCCTTCGATCTGGATGCCGAGGGCGCGCGTCTGTCGTACCGCCGGATGTTCCTGGCATACCTGCGCACCTTTGCCCGCATGGGCATCAAGGCCATCCCGATGCGTGCCGATACCGGCCCCATCGGCGGCGACCTGTCGCATGAATTCATCATCCTGGCCGAAACGGGCGAAAGCCAGGTCTTCTGCGACAAGAAGTGGCTGGAACTGGATGTGCTGGCCGATAATCCGGACGCCAATGGCGACCTGAAGGATTTCTTCGCCAAGTACACCTCCGTCTATGCCGCCACCGAAGAAATGCACGACGCCGCCAATTGCCCGGTCCCGGCCGAGGAGCTGGAAACCGCGCGCGGCATCGAGGTGGGCCACATCTTCTATTTCGGCACCAAGTATTCCGCCCCCATGGGGGCCGTGGTGACGGGCCCCGACGGGCAGCCGGTGACGGTGGAGATGGGGTCCTATGGCATCGGCGTGTCCCGCGTCGTCGCCGCCCTGATCGAGGCCAGCCATGACGATGCCGGCATCATCTGGCCGGACCAGGTGGCCCCGTTCAAGGTGGCGCTGATCAACTTGAAGGCCGATGACGAGACCTGCCGCAGCACCTGCGATGACCTGTATGCCAAGCTGCAGGCGGCAGGCGTCGAGGTGATCTATGACGACCGCAACGAGCGGCCGGGTGCCAAGTTCGCCGACATGGACCTGATCGGCATTCCCTGGCAGCTGACCATCGGCCCCCGCGGCCTGAAGGCCGGCACCGTGGAACTGAAGCGCCGCGCCACGGGCGAAAAGCTGGAACTGAAGCTGGAAGAGGCGCTGGCGAAGGTGATGGCGTAAGCGACATCTCCGGTCCTGTGGTGATGAAGGGGGCGGTCCGATCGGGCCGCCCCTTTTGCATTGTCGTCGCACAAAGTCTGGCCCCGATGACCAGCAGCAGGCGTCGCTCTTCACGTCCGTCGCCGGGGCCGTTTCCGCTGACTGGTTAAAGAACGGCATCACCGCCGGATGGAAAGTAGGCTGTAGACGGTGTTGCCGACCTTGCCGTTAATGGGGTATGTGGCGATTGAGACGCAGTTGCCCTGGTTGCCCCCCAGGACGCGGAAGAAATTGTCGCCCACCTTTTCAATGAAAAATGCGACGTGGCCCGCATCTTCCTTGCCGGTTTGCCGGCGCCACACGACGATGTCACCGGGGCGGGGGCTGCTGGTCACGTCGCTTCCCCAGTTCGTATCATGCCAACTGCGCGCCCATTTGCTGTTCGTGCCCTGCATGCCCGACTGCGTCACGCAGTAATTCACGAAGGACGAGCACCACGCGGTCTCGTCCGGCCCAGCGCCGCTGGATGTGCTGGCGTGGTAACGCACGATACGCGGATTGTCCTGAGGTCCGGCAATTTCCTGTATGCCTTTCGTCAGTTCTGCCTGTGCGATGCTGAAAGGCGTTGGATGCGCTGAACCTGCGGGTGCAGGGAGGGGCAGCCCGCCCGCCACCGGCTTCAGGTAATCACGCGACATGAAGCCGTCGGCCGACCCGTCGCCATTGACATCGACCTTAATCCACACGGTGTCCTGTCCGAGACCATGGACGATGGTGCCAAGCGGCAGGGTTTTTATTGCCGGGTAATCCTGCCCCGGCCCGCCACGCAGGATGAGGCCGCTGCGGGCCGTCACTTCAAAGATCGCCACAGGATCGCCAGTCCTCAATGCGGGCGCGCCTTCGGCCAGGGGGACGTTCCCGAATTGGCCGAAATCCGAGAAGGCCGGGTTGAACAGGTTGCCGTCATAGTCGAACCCGCCGAATTCCGACCGCAATTCCTGGAATTTCTGGAACAGGGTCCATTGCTGGGAAGCCAGGAAGGCCTTGGACCCCGCCCATCCCATGGATGCCGGCAGCCAGAAGAGTTCCGCCAGTCCTGCCGCCTTCAGATGGGCGCAGACCGCACCGGAACCATAGACGCCCACGCGGAACATTCCGTCGAATGCGGTCCTCACTTCCGTAAAGTAATGTGCGATCTGGGCCAGCGCCGACGACTTGTAGAAATCATGGTCAACGCCGAAATAAACGGCAGAGCCCCGCGGTTGGTTGATCGCGGTTGCCAGGGCCAGGGCCCGTGTGGCATCGCGGGTTCCATTGCCCGATCCAAAATCTTCCAAAAAGCCGTCAGGGTTATCAGTGTCGCCGGCGCCGCCGCGTTGCTGAAAGACCACGGCTACATTCAGGCCGGCCGAGACCAAGTGATTATATTCCACTTCTGTCAGGCACTTGGACGGGAATTTTTTCGAGTTTTTATTATTATAATACCGGATGACCGTCCTCACCCCCTCCTGGAACAGCCGCGCTGCGTGATCGCTGAGATTGTATGGGGAATCAATAATCTCCTGCATCGCATTTGCTCCCTTATGATTGATGGGTTTCTGGTATGCTCTCCACTGTCAAGTAATTAAGCCTGACATGCGTCCAAATTGGATGTATTTTATATATATTTACATCAATGCTGCCGATCTAGCAATAGGCCCATCCTGATTGGGGTTTCCGCCGCCGCCTCCTGGCTTTCCGCCATCCGCTGGCGGGCGGCCTGGACGGCGGCGTGGTTGGCTTCGGCCCAGGTGATCAGGCCCAGCATGGGGCCCATCAGGCTTTGGCCCAGCGGGGTCTGGGAATAGGTGACGCGGGGGGGGACGGTCGGTTCCACCGTGCGGTCGATCAGCCCGTCGGCTTCCAGATGGCGCAGCGTCTGCGACAGCATGCGCTTGGAAATGTCGGGCACGCCGCGGGCCAGCGCGTTGAAGCGCAACGGACCCGCCGCCAGCATGGTCAGCAGTAGGATGGACCAGCGGTCGCCGATCCGGTCCAGCAGATCGCGCACGGGGCAGCGGGTGGGGTCCAGGCCCAGGCTCCGCCACTCCGCGATCTTCGCCCCCATGGCGGCGCAGGCATCGTCCATCATGGTATCCTTCCTGTTACCTGGTGACGGGAAAGTGCCGTCTTGCGGGATTTGGATGAAGCCTCAATATGGACTTCATAAGGTCTCGTTATGAGACCTACTATCCCACAGAGACCGGAGAGAGTCCATGTCCACCCAACCCCGTTTCTTCGTCACCGGTGCCGCCGGTCAATTGGGCCGCCTGGTCGTGGCGGAGCTGGCGCGTCGTGTCCGCCCGGACAGCATTGTCGCCATTGTACGTGATCCGGCCCGCGCCGCCGGACTGTTCCCGGTGGGCGTCAGCCTGCGTCAGGGTGATTATGACCAGCCGGCGAGCTTGGCCACGGCGCTGACGGGGGCGGAGCGGGTGCTGCTGATCTCCTCCAACGCCATCGGCGCGCGGGTGCCGCAGCACCGCAATGTCATCGAGGCCGCGAAGAAGGCGGGCGTGGCGCGCATCCTCTATACCAGCGTGCTGCATGCCGATGTCTCCGCCCTGGGTCTGGCGGAGGATCACCGGCAGACAGAAACGCTGATCGCCGACAGCGGCCTTGCCCATACGCTGCTGCGCAATGGCTGGTATACGGAGAATTACACCGCCTCCATCCCACCGGCCCTGCAACATGGCGCCCTGATCGGCAGCGCCGGCCCGGGGCGGATCAGCAGTGCCGCCCGCGCCGACTATGCCGAGGCCGCCGCCGTCGCCCTGCTGGACGATGCGGCACCGGCACGAGCGGTCTATGAACTGGCCGGCGATACGTCCTACAGCCTGACGGAATTCGCCGCCGAACTGTCGCGGCAGACGGGGCGGACCATTCCCTATGTCGACATGCCGGAAGCCGATTATCGCAGCGCGCTGCTGGGGGCCGGGCTGCCGGCGCCGCTGGCCGATCTGCTGGCCAATTCCGACGCGGCGGCGGCCAAGGGGGCGCTGTTCGATGAGGGCAAGGCGCTGTCGACGCTGCTGGGCCGGCCAACCACGCTGCTGTCCACGGTCATCGCGGATGCGCTGGCAGGCTAAACGTCCGGTGCGTTAAGTCGACCTACAGAACACAACCATTTAGGCATTGCCGCCCACCGGCAATAGGGGTCACAAATTCAACGCTGCGGTCAGGTCGCCCATGGGCTTCTGGCCGTTGGCGGCCAGGGCGTCATCGCGCAGCTTGATCCCCGGCAGCGTCGGCAGGCCGAAGCGGCGGGCCAGGAAGCGGTTGATGGAGCCGGTGTCGTACTGGGTGTGGTCGACGAAACCCTTCTTGGCGAAAGGCGAGATGATCAGGGCCGGGATGCGGGTGCCGGGGCCCCAGCGGTCGCCCTTGGGCGGGGCGACATGGTCCCAGAAGCCGCCATTTTCGTCATAAGTGACGATGACCAGCATGTGCTGCCATTGCGGGCCTTTCTCCAGATGGGCCACGATGTCGGCGATGTGCTGGTCGCCGCTCAACACCTCGGCATAGCCCGCATGTTCGTTCAGGTTGCCCTGCGGCTTGTAATAGCTGACTTGGGGAAGGCGGCCTTCGTCCACGGCCTTGATGAACTCCACGCCGGCCAGCCCGCCATCGCGCAGATGTTCGGCCCGCGCCGCCGTGCCGGGTGCGTAATTGGCGTAATAGTTGAAGGGCTGGTGATGGGTTTGCAGGTTAGGCACCGGTTCCTGGTTGCCATCGTTCAGCACGGCCTGCCAGGCCCCGCCATACCATGCCCAACTGATCCCCTTTGCCGACAGAAGATCGCCAATGGTGGTTGCATGCTGTGGCGGCAGGGTGGTGGGCTTGGCCGGATCGGCAAAGGCCGGGTCACCGCCCGTTGCCGGTTTGTTGTTGGAGGGTTGATAGGGGGGCTGCATGGTGTTGACGGCGTAGAAGTCGGGCGTCAGGTTGCCGTCCTTCAGATATTTGGGCCGCCCTTCCAGTGCGGATTTCGGTGAATTCTCCGCCAGCTTCAGGGTGATGCCATCGTCTTCCACCTTCGTGATCAGGTCCTTGGCCGGGCTTTTGTCGGCGTCGGGATAGACGGGTGCGCAGGCGCAGATCAGTTGCTGATGGTTGAAAAACGACCCGCCGAAGCCGGACATGAAGAAATTGTCGGCCAGCGTATAGCGCTGCGCCACCTTCCATAGCGGCAGTTTGGACCCGTCATAATGGCCCATGACCAGGGCGCCCGTGTCGCCCCAGGCCACGAACCCGTCATTGCGGCCGCCATTGATCTGCATCTGGTTCTGATAGAAGCGATGCCACAGATCCTGTGTCGCCACCGACAAGGGCTGGTTGAAGCCCTTGGGGTCGTCGATGGCGAAGGGGCCGTTGGGCAGATGCGCCGTCTGGTCCTGGGTGATGGCGGGTGTCACCCCCTTGGCCGTCAGCCCGCCCCAGACGGGCGGCAGTTCCGCCATGCGTCGCCCGTCGCGGTCCCGCTGCACCATCGACTCGCCCGTGGCATTCTTCAACCCGTTGGCGCCGGGAAAATGGCCATAGAGATTGTCGAAACTGCGATTTTCGGCATAGATCACGACCACAGTCTGGATGGCGTCCAGGCCCTTGGCGGGGGCGGCCCCTGCCGGGGCGACAGCGGTGGCGGACAGCAGCAGGGCGGACAGGAATGAACGGGTGCGGATCATGGCCAGGCTCGTGATGACGAAGGCGGTGACTATCCCACCGATGCCGCACCATTGGCAATTTGTTGAAGCGGCCGGCGGCAACGGGATGGAAGGGCAGGAAGGACGCGTATGGTAAGCCGGGGCGGACGATGGCGATGGGCGATGACGTTGCCCGGACTTCTGATGGGCCTTGCCGTCGGATCAATGGCCTATGCTGCCCCGTTGAGCCGTGACGACGCCTATCGCCGGGCCGCCGACCTGCGGGCATTGGGGGCGGAGATCTTCAGCGATCCCCGCCTGTCGGGGTCGGGGCGCATGGCCTGTTCCAGTTGCCACGCACCGGCTGCGGCCTTTGGTCCCAGCGGGGACCGGGCCGTGGAAATGGGGGGAAAGAACCTGGACCAGCCCGGCCACCGCGCCGTGCCCAACCTGACCTATCTTCAGGCCGTTCCCGACTTTACCGAGCATTATTTCGACCGGGACGAGGTGGGGGATGACAGTGTCGATAATGGCCCCAGTGGCGGGCTGACCTGGGACGGGCGCGTCGACCGCACCGCCGATCAGGCGCGCACCCCGCTCTATTCGCCGTTCGAAATGGCGGCCGAAGGCCCTGCCGCCGTTGCCGCTGCCCTGCGTGCGGCACCCTATGCCGACCGGTTGCGGGCGCTGGCCGGGGCGGCGGGGGACGATGCCCTGGTCGATACGGCCCTGTCGGCGCTGGCGGCCTATCAGCAGACGCCGGACCTGTTCTATCCCTATAGCAGCAAGTATGACGCCGTGCTGAAGGGCCGGGCCCGCCTGACGGCACAGGAGGTGCTTGGGCTGGACCTGTTCAATGATCCGGCCAAGGGCAATTGCGCGTCCTGCCACAAGTCGGCGGTGGGGGTGGACGGGTCGCCGCCGCATTTCACCGATTTCGGCCTGATCGCGCTGGGCCTGCCGCGCAACCGGGATATCCCGGCCAATGAAGACCCGGCCTTTTTCGATCTGGGCCTGTGCGGCCCGGACCGCACGGATTTCAAGGGCCGGGCCGAGTATTGCGGGCTGTTCCGCACGCCCAGCCTGCGCAATGTGGCAAAGCGCCAACGCTTCTTCCATAATGGCGTCATCGCCAGCCTGAAGGATGCCGTTGCCTTCTATGCCACCCGCGACACCGATCCCGGCCGCTGGTATCCGCGCCGGGCGGATGGGGGCGTGGATATCTATGACGATTTGCCCGAACCCTTCCGCGCCAACCTGAACCTGGACCCGCCCTTTGGCGGCAAGCCGGGCGACCGGCCGGCGCTGAATGAGGGGGAGATTGAGGCCATCGTGGCCTTCCTGGGGACGTTGAGCGACGGGTGGGGCGGACGGTAGGCGTCAACGGCCAGGCGGCTGGAAGGCCTGGCGGGCCCTGGCCGCTTCCTCCCGGATGACGCAGCCTTCGGCATGGTCGTTGATCAGGCCCATGGCCTGCATGAAGGCGAAGATCGTCGTGGGGCCGACGAATTTCCAGCCGCGTTTCAACAGATCCTTGGAGAGTTTCACAGAGGTAGGGGAGGTGGAGGCTGACTGTGGCGGGCCATGTTCCCCGGCCGGGGGTTCGTGCCGCCAGACCCAGGCGGCCAGGGAGCCTTCGGCAGCCACCAGTTCGCGGGCGCGGCGGGCATTGTTGATCGCGGCTTCGATCTTGCCGCGGTGGCGCACGATGCCGACGTCCTGCAGCAACCGTTCGACATCCCGATCGTCAAAGGCGGCGACGGCGTCAATGTCGAACCCGTGGAAGGCGGCGCGGAAATTTTCCCGCTTGGCCAGGATGGTGCGCCAGGACAGGCCCGATTGGAACCCCTCCAGGCACAGTTTCTCAAACAGCCGCCCGTCATCGGCCACGGGGAAACCCCATTCGGTATCATGGTAATGCGGGAATTCCGGGGCCGAGGCGCACCAGCGGCAGCGGGGACGGCCATCGGGGCCGGGCAGGGTCTTGTCCATCGGGGCCTCTGTCAGGCGGCGCGCAGGAAATCCAGCCGCGCATCGGTGCGGCCGGGGGCGATGGCGTGGATGTCCGGGGTGACGATGCCTTCGATCACGAAGGGATCGGCGGCGACACAGGAACGGATGGCATTCAGGCTTTCCCCTTGCGCCAGAATGGCCCCGCCCTGTCCGGCATCCAGACCACCGGCCAGCAGGAACACGCCGTCGTCAAATCCCTGACGCAGCCAGGCATTGTGGAGGGCCATGAAAAGCGGCGCGCGTTCCTTGTCCACGGTGAAGCGCAGGAAGATGACGAACATGGGTTGCCTCTGCGTCAATGGTTTGCGGATGGGGTCGGGGCGGACAGCCAGGCTTCCATGGCCGCCACCTCCCGCCGTACGTAATCTTCATCCTTGAAGGCTGTTGCCAGCGTCGCCACCCCCTGGCTGCGGCCCAACAGATGCAGGGCCAGTTCATCGGCGCGGTCACCCAGGCCCAGCAGGGTGAATTGCTGCGTCAGCCAGACGCGGAACAGGGTGAAGACGCGGGCCGCATCCGGCAGGGCCACATGGTTCAGCTTCGCCAGTTCGGTCGACAGGGTGCCGACTGGGCAGCCATGGGCCATGATCTGGGTCTGGTTGGTGATCAGGATGCGGATGAAGGACAGGATGCGCGCTGCCGGCCCGTCGCCCGCCGCTTCCCACCCTTCCAGCATGGCCTGCGTCGTTGCCAGCCGCCGGTCGATAACGGCTGCCAGAATCTCGTCCTTGGCCTTGAAATGATAGGTCAGGTTGCCGCGCGCGATCCCCACCGCCTGCGCGATGTCGGCCAGGGACGTATGGTCGAAGCCGCGCTGGTAAAACAGCGTATCGGCGGCTTCCACAATCTGGGCACGGGTGGCGGGGCCGGTCATGGCAGATACACTCTAGGGCAATTGACCTAAATATTGATTAGGTCAATTGCCCTAGGTCTGTCAAGGATGGTTCGGAGCGATCACCGGTGATCCCCCAGCAGATAGAGCAGCGGCACGTCCAGGCGCGCGCGCCAGGATTGTTCGTTATGGTCGGCCCCGTCGAACCGGCGGGACATGAAGTCCCGGTCGGGCGCCAGCCCCCGCGCCGTCAGGGCCGCGACCATGCGTGCATGTTCGGGCGGATAGCTGGCATCCAGGTTCAAGGTGCCATGGTCGAAATAGAGCCGGTGGCCGCCATCGGCGGGGAACCGGCCGGCGACGTAATCGGTCATGGCCTGCAGGGGTGTCACTTCGCCCTGCCACCATGGCTGGAAGTCGGTGCCGATGGAGCGCCAATGCGCCGACACGGCCGCCGCCCCGCCAAACACATCGGGATATTCCAGCATGGCATAGGTGGCGATCAGGGCGCCGCTGCTGGACCCGATGGTCACGGTATGGGCGGCATCCGGTCTGGTGCGGTAGGTGCGATCGATGAACGGCTTCACCTCCTGCACCAGATAGCGCAGATAGGCATCCGACACAGGCTTGCGCAGTGTGTTGGCATAGATGCTCCAGCGGGTGCGCCAGCTGGCCGCGTCGAGCACCTTGGCCGGGGTATATTCGGCCCAGCGGTTATCCGTATTCCAGATGCCGACCACGATGGTGCGGGGCAGCTTGCCCTGGGCCATCAGGTCGGTCACCACCTCGTCCACGCCCCATTCATGGCCATAGGAGGTGGTGGCATCATCAAACAGGTTCTGGCCATCATGCATGTAGATGACGGCATAGCGGTCATCGCCCTGGTCGTACCCGTCCGGCAGCCAGACGGCGATGCGGCGGGGCGTAATGTTCTGCGACGGCAGATCATCATGGAAGACCAGCTTGCCTGCCGTCACCGTGCTGTCGGCCGCGCGAACCGCCGGTGACAATATCAAGAGCCCCGCCAGGAGGAAGGCGGCCAGCCGCCCCGCATGTGCCCATACCCGCATCACCCTGTACCTCCCCCTTGCGGACCGGCTGATTGAAATAATTGAAATTATTCAAGAATTGGTCGCCCGGTCCTGTGGGTTTGATACGCGTCGCGCGAATGTCCGTCGAGGACCGGTTTGGCCGGTGGCGGTTGGTGCCAGTATGGTTAACCCTGGTACCATCGCAGATTGTCGCCCCCTCGACATTCAAGGCAGCCCATGCCAGGCTTTGCCCGTTTCCATTTGAGAGAATGATCGTGTCCACCCTGGATTTCGAACAGTTCCATGAACGCAGTGCCCTGCATGTCCCCGGCCTGCTGGATGACAGCGCGGTGGAGGCATTGCGGGTGGCGCTGGCACCCTTGCCGATGACGGACAATCACCGGATGCTGCCGGGGGTGCCGGCCTTGCGTGAACTGGTCGGGTCCGAAGGGGCGCTGGGACGGCTGGCGGCGCAACTGCTGGGCACGTCAGCCACGCCGGTAGGCATGCGGTTTCTGGACAAGGTGCCGGGGGACAATTGGGTGTCGCATTGGCACCAGGATCTGGCGGCCGGCAAGGATCAGATGGCGGGAATGGTCACCATCCGCCTGCATCTGGACGATGTGGATGCGGATAACGCGCCGTTGTTCTATGCGCCGGGTTCTCACCGGTTCGGGTGGCTACGCGCGGCTGCGGTGCCGGATGTGGTTGAACGCTGCGGCATGGCCCTTTGTCTGGCGCGGGCCGGCGATGCCTGGGCGTATCCGACTTTGTTCCTGCATGGATCGGACCCCGCCCGCCGGCCCCGCCGCCGCCGCGTGCTGCATGTGGATTTCGCGCCGATGGAGATGGGAATGGACGGGGGAGGCTGGTCCGATCCTTGACCCGGTCCCGCCAGGGCTTTCGCCCCCGCCCCAATTCCGCCTATAAGCAAGGCTAAACCCGCTTCCGTTCCGTCCCCCGCCTGACGAGCCCCGATGATCTTCACGCCGTTTGAACGCATGGTCGCCTTCCGTTACCTGCGGGCGCGGCGGCAGGAGGGGACGGTGTCGGTCATTGCCGGCTTTTCCTTCATCGGGGTGGCTTTGGGTGTGGCGACCTTGATCATCGTCATGTCGGTGATGAACGGGTTCCGGGCGGAGCTGATTTCCCGCATCCAGGGTGTGAGCGCCCATGCCGCCATCGCGCCGGAAACGGGGCTGCTGGCCGATTACCAGCCGCTGCTGGAACGGCTGCGCGCCACGCCGGGCGTGGTGGCCGCCATGCCGGTGGTGGAGGGCCAGGCACTGGCCACCGTGGAAGGGCGGGCCACGGGTGTGAAGGTGCGCGGGCTGGAGGTTGCGGATTTCAAGACGCGGCCCATTGTCGGGCGGTCCATTGTGTCGGGCACGGCCGACCTGGGGGAGGATGGGGTGGCGCTGGGCTATGGGCTGGCGCGGTCGCTGGGCCTGCTGTCGGGGGGCGAGGTGACGCTGATCAGCCCCAGGGGCACGGCCACACCGTTCGGCACCATGCTGCGCAAGAAATCCTTTCCCGTCGATGCCGTGGTCGATCTGCGCATGCCCGAACAGGATGGCAGCCTGATCTATATGCCCCTGTCCACCGCCCAGGCGTTCTTCCGCAGCGGGGCGGCCGTCAGCGGCATTGATGTGTTCGTGGACAAGCCGCTGGATGTGGAGGGGCTGCACCGCCTGCTGGACCCGATCGCGGGGCCGGGCCTGCGCGTCACCGACTGGCGGCAGGCCAACAGGGGGCTGGTCACGGCGCTGGGGGTGGAGCGGGTGGCGATGTTCACGGTGCTGACCCTGATCATCCTGGTCGCCAGCTTCAATATCGTGTCATCCATGGTCATGCTGGTGCGGGGCAAGTCCGCCTCCATCGCCATTCTGCGCACCATGGGGGCGCCGGCGGCCAGCATTTCGCGCATCTTCCTGCTGGCAGGGGCCTCCATTGGGGCCGTGGGCACGCTGGTGGGCTTCGTGCTGGGCCTGACGCTGACCGTCAATGTCCAGGCCATCGGTCGGGCGCTGGGTCAGGTGCCCGGCATCGGCGGGTCACAGATGCTGCTGTTTTTGACCACCTTGCCCGCCATCATCGATTGGGCGGAGGTGACGCTGGTGGTGGCCGTCGGCCTGCTGCTGTCGGTGGGAGCCACCTTCTATCCCGCCCGCCGGGCCGCCGCCCTGGACCCGGTGGAGGCGCTGCGCCATGGCTGAGGGGAAGACCCGCATGTTCGGCATTGTCGAACGCTGGATCGCGTTGCGTTACCTGCGCGCGCGGCGGCAGGAAGGCTTCATTTCCGTCATCGCCGGCTTCTCCTTCCTGGGGATCGCGCTGGGCGTGGCGACGCTGCTGATCTCCCTGTCCGTGTTCAACGGGTTCCAGCGTGACCTGCTGTCCCGCGTGCTGGGCTTCCAGGGGCATGTCGTGGCCATGGATGGCAAGGGCACCTTCCCCGTCACCGACATGCTGCTGCGCAATGTGGCGCAGATGCCGGGCGTGGTGTCGGCGGTGCCCAGCGTGGATGCACAGGGGCTGCTGTCCTTCCGCGACTATGCCGGCGGGGTGCTGGTCAAGGCGCTGCGGCCGGCCGACATGGCGGCGCGGCCCGCCTTTGCGCAGGCGCTGGTGGAGGGCACGCTGGCGGACGGCGACGGCGTGGCCATCGGCGCGCGTCTGGCGGAAAAGGCCGGGATCAAGGTCGGCGACCGCATCACCATCCTGTCGCCCAATATCGATGGACGCGGCGGGGCGCCGCGGTCGCGCGGCTTCACCGTCAATGGCATCGTGGCCCTGGGCGTGTCGGAGTTTGACAGCGCCCTGGTGCTGATGGACCTTGCCACGGCCCAGTCCTTTTTCGAGCTGTTCGACACGGTGACGGCCGTGGAGGTGATGCTGGATGATCCGCAGCAGGCCCGCGCCAGACTGGGCGACCTGACGCGGCAATTTCCGGCCGGGCTTTATGTCCGCGACTGGGCGCAGGTGAATGGCGCCTTTTTCGGCTTCATCGAGACGCAGCGCAATGTCGTCACCCTGATCCTGGGCATGATCGTCGTCGTCGCTGCCTTCAACATCATTTCCGGCATGATCATGATGGTGCAGGACAAGGGGCGGGAGATCGCCATTCTGCGCACCATGGGCGCCGGGCGGGGCACCATCCTGCGCATCTTCCTGATGTCGGGTGCGTCCATCGGCGTGGCCGGCACGGCGGCCGGGGTGGCGCTGGGCCTGGGCCTGTCGGGGCACATGGAAGAATTGCGGCAACTGATCAAGGCGGTATCAGGGGTCGATCCGTTCAATTCGGACATCTATTTCCTGTCCGCCTTGCCTTCCTTCACCGATCCGTGGCAGGTGGCCCAGGTGGCGCTGGCCTCTGTGGCGCTGTCGCTGCTGGCGACCCTTTACCCTTCCTGGCGGGCGGCCAATCTCGACCCCGTCGAAGCCCTGCGATATGAGTAGAGACATGGGTGACATCGTCCTGCGCCTGACCGATATCCACCGCAGCTTCACCCAGGTGGAAACCCCGCTGCATGTGCTGCGCGGGGTAAATGCCGCCATCAAGGCCGGGGAGATGGTGGCCCTGGTGGGGCCCAGCGGGGCGGGCAAATCCACCCTGCTGCATATTGCCGGCCTGCTGGAACATGCCGACCGCGGCGGGATCGAGATTGCCGGGCAGAAGGCCGACGGCCTGTCGGATGCGGCGCGCACCGCCATCCGCCGCGACAAGATCGGCTTCGTCTATCAGTTCCATCACCTGCTGCCCGAATTCACGGCGGAGGAGAATATCATCCTGCCGCAGATGCTGGCCGGGGTGCCGCGGGCCAAGGCGCGCGATCGGGCGCTGGAACTGCTGGGGCTGGTCGGCCTTTCAGCCCGCGCCGGTCACCGCCCGGCCAAGCTGTCGGGCGGGGAGCAGCAGCGGGTCGCCATCGCCCGCGCGCTGGCCAACCGCCCCCGCCTGCTGATTGCGGATGAGCCGACGGGCAATCTGGACATGCATACGGCCGAAACCGTCTTCGCCCTGTTCGCCGGGCTGGTGCGGGAACAGGGGCTGGGCGCCCTGGTCGCCACCCACAATCTAGACCTGGCCCGGCGCATGGACCGGGTGGTGGAGATGCGCGACGGCGTGCTGGTGGCGCATTGACCATGGAAAGGCTGCCCGACATCGCTTTGCCCGCGGGATACCGGGCCGACTGGGTCCTGTCCTACCATGGGCGCGACCCGGACGGGCTGTCGGAGCGGGTTTCGGGCAATGTCATCACCAAGCTGCTGGCCCCCGCGGGCCGGGCCATCAAGGTGGAGATCACCCTGGAGGACGGGCGAGCCGCCCTGACGGCCGATCCCGGCGATGTGACAGCAGTCGAAGCGGCGCTGATCGGCAAGGCCGTGGCCCGCATGCTGGGCGTGGCCATCGATGTGTCGGGCCTGGAACAGGCCGCCGCCACCGACCCGCAGGTGGAACGGCTGCTGTCCCGCTGCGGCCCCGGCCTGCGCCTGGCCCAGACGGCGGGCGTGTTCGAGGCCGTGTGCTGGGCCGTGGTGGGGCAGCAGGTCAATCTGCGTTTCGCTGGGCAATTGCGCCGCACCCTGATCGAGCTTGCGGGCATTCCGCATGCATCGGGCATGAAGGCGCACCCGACCCCGGCCGGAATTGCCGCGTTGGACCCCGACTTGCTGGGCACGCTGAAATTCTCCCGCTCCAAGGCGGCCTACCTGATCAACATCGCCTCGGCCGGCATCGATTTCGAGGCGCTGCCCGAGGGCGATGCGGCGGGTGCCGAGGCGGCGATGACGGGGATCAAGGGCATCGGCCCCTGGACGCGGGCCTATGTCCTGTTGCGCGCCTGTGCCTTTCCCGATGTGGCCCCGGTGGGTGATGCCGGGCTGGCAGCGGCCTTGCAGAATTTCCACGAGTTGGACCATCGGCCCAGCCCGGCGGAGCAGGAGGCGCTGATGCGCCCCTTCGCACCGTGGCGCAGCCTGGCCACGGCGCATCTGTGGGCGGGCTGGACCTGATGCCAATACCGGAAAAAGCTCCGACCTGTGGTCGGCACTTTCCGGCCCCTCAAACGTCGGGCGGCCCGCATCCGCGGGCCTTGGCTTCGCGGGCACGCGCCCGTGCGGCCGCCGTCGCGGTCGATACCAGGGCCAGAAGTCAGAACTTTCTGGCCCTGGTATCGACCGGTCAGCCCAGCGCCTCCGTGAAGGTCAAGGTCCGTCCTTCATAATAGCCAAAGCCCAGATAATGCAGCAGCGGATTGACGCCGGCGGCCGCCACATCCGGATTGCTGGCCAGATAGGCGCTGGTGTCGAAGAAGCGCGACGGATCGCGCCCTTCCTTCCAGCCATACAGCGCGTAATGGGTCAGGGCGTCGATGCCGCCCGTGGCCACGGCCGCCGCCACGTCGGGATTGCTGGCCAGATACCAGTCGGTATCGAACAGGATGTTGGGATCGAGCCCTTGCTTTTCCCCGAGCTGCATGAAATGGGTCCAGGCACTGCTGATGGTGCCATTGCGCACTGCGGCGGCAACATCCGGGTTGGCCAGCAGATAGAAATTGCTGTCGAATAGCGCCAGAGATCCGGTCATGGTGGCCGGGGATAGCCGTCCTTCATTCTTGCCAAAAGCCAGATAGTGAGCTTCGCCGCTGATGATCTGATCGGCGGCCACGGCCCGCGCCACGTCGGGATAAAGGGCCAGATAGGCTTTTTCGTCGAACTGCGTATGGTCATAGGGCTGGTTCAGCGACCATCTGCTGGGGGCAATCAGCGGGACGATCTTGTTGTCGAAGATGCCGATTTCAACGCCATACAGCTTGTCCTGCCCCTGGCCCGTCACCCGGTAGTCGGAGACGAGGAAGGGCTGGCTGCCGTCCGCCTCCGTCCGCTGTATCACGCTGACATTGCCGAGCCAGCCATAGGCAACGCTGAAGCGGGCGGCGTCGATTCCGTCGCCGCCGCGCAGAATGTCGTTGCCGTCCCGGCCGGTCAGCAGGTCGGACCCGCCGCCGCCCGACAGGCTGTCATTGCCAAGGCCGCCCGTCAGATTGTCGTTGCCGACGCTGCCGGTGATGGTCTGCGGTTGATATTGCGACAGGATTGACAGGTCATAGTCCTGGACGAAGGCGCTGGAGGTCAGGCTGGAGGCCGTGACATTCCTCAGTCGCAGCAAGGCCCCGGCTGCAGTGTCGTACCAGTTGGATGTGAGATCGGGATCGACCATCAGCATCGTGTCGGCGCCATCCTGCTCCAGCCACAGATATTTGCCGAAGGGATTGCCGCCTTCAAAACCGCGCAGGTTGGCCAGCACCGGCGACAGATCGATCTTGTCACCTTCCGCCAGATTAAGGTCGGTGATCGTGCTGGTGGCGATCGAGTAGCCGCGAAACGCCATCTTCACGCCGTCCAAGACGAATTTGTCGGCACCGGCACCACCCGTCATCTCGCCGCCGAGGCTTTGCAGCCGGTCGTCGCCAGCCCCGCCATTGAGGGAGGCGACACCATTGGCCCGCAGGCTGTCATTACCGGCATCGCCGAACAACTGCATGCCAGCCCCGCCAGCGACATTGATCACATCATTGCCATTGCCGCCATGGATCGTGTCCGCGCCGAATTCGGCGAAATAGGTACCGTTGGTATAGCCGATGCTATCGTCGCCGTCGCCGCCATCAATGGTGTCATTGCCCGAACCACCCTGGATACTGTCATTGCCGTCGCCGCCCAGCATCGTGTTATTGCCGTCGCCGCCCAGAATCTTGTCATTGCCGTCGCCGCCCAGGATCGTGTCATTGCCATAGCTACCCGCCAGCGTGTCGTCGCCGGTCCCGCCATCCAGACGGTCATCGCCGCCGCGGCCGGACAGATTATCGAGGCCGGCCCCGCCATTCAGCGTATCGTTGCCACCACCGGCTTCGATCGTGTCATCGCCATCATCGCCCGACAGCAGGTTGTTGCCCGCCCCGTCGGAGATGCTGTCATTGCCGGCCCCGCCGCTGACCGTGTCATTGCCCCAACCCCCGACCAGGGTTTCCGCGGCGGCCGTCCCGGTCTGGCTGCTGTCGGTGGTGATCTTTGTCCGGGTCGGGATATAGCCATTGGCGAAATTGGCGGCCACCAGATCATTGACGAACACGGACGACAGCACCACCAGGGCGCTCGCCGCATAGCGCGTGCCCGCCCCGTCGCGGTCCAACATCAGATTGGTGGTTCCACCCGCCTGCTGTTCCAGCCAGACATAGCGGCCGAACGGATCGCCCCCGCCATAGTCCACCAGACTGGTCAGGATGCCGGACAGGCCCAGCACATCGCCGCCCGTGCCCGATTTGAAATCGGTGATGGTGATAATCCATTGCTGGTCCACGCCAACCGGCCGGTCTTTGGGACCGACGATGAACAGGTCCTGTCCGTCGCCGCCCGTGACGCTGCCAAAGGACAGGGTCATGATGTCGTTGCCAGCTCCGCCATCGACCGTGCCCGCGGCCAGCGTCACGACATCGTCGCCATCCTCCGCACTGACCCAGGCACCTGCATTGGCACCGCTGATCGTGTCGTTGCCGGCACCGCCATAGATATAGGCAGTGTTATTGGTATTGGCGATGAACGCATCATTGCCGGCACCCCCGCGCAACGTGTCGGTACCGTCGCCGCCATTCAGGGTGTCGTCGCCATTGCCGCCTTCCAGAGTGTCCCGACCACCGCCGCCCGACAGGCTGTCATTGCCGTCGCCGCCGATCAGGCTGTCATTGCCGCCGAGACCGCTGATGGTGTCGTCATTGGGGCCGCCCGTCAGCGTATCGTTCCCGGTGCCACCCACCAGGGTCTGTCCAGCTGCCATCATATTCTCCAGGCCATGCCGACAATTTTCAGGAAATATTAAGCAACTCTAATGCCTCCTATCAGGAACAGAAGTTACCCATTGGTCATAGTCCGCCGACGTGGAGGGAGAGGGGCGGCAGGCAACCGCCCCTCATGAATAGTCCGATCAGATCAGATCGCCCGTGTAATGCAGCACGCGACCTTCCGTGTAGCCGTGGGATAGGAAATGCAGCAGGGGGTTGATACCTGCCGCTGCCACGTCCGGATTTTCGGCCAGATAAGCGCTGGTATCGAACCAGCGTGACGGATCGCGACCTTCCTTCCAGCCATACAGGGCGAAATGGGTCACGGCGTCGATCCCGCCCGTGGCCACGGCCGCCGCCACGTCGGGATTGCTGGCCAGATACCAGTCCGTGTCGAACAGGGTGTTGGGATCGCGCCCTTCCTTTTCCCCGAACTGCATGAAATGGGTCCAGGCATTGGCGATAACGCCATTGCGCACCGCGGCGGCCACGTCCGGGTTGGCCAGCAGGTAGTAATTGCTGTCGAACAGCGCCAGCGACCCGGTCATGGTGGCCGGGGACAGCCGTCCTTCATTCTTGCCGAAGGCCAGGTAATGCGCTTCGCCGCTGGCAATCTGATCGGCGGCCACAGCCCGCGCCACGTCGGGATAAAGGGCCAGATAGGCGCTTTCGTCGAACTGCGTATGGTCGTAAGGCTGGTTCAGGGACCATCTGCTGGGGGCGGTCAGGGGCAGGATCTTGTTGTCGAAAATGCCGATTTCAACGCCATACAGCGTATCCCGGCCCTGGCCTTCCGTCCGGTAGTCGGTGACCAGGATGGCCGGATTGCCATTGGTGTCGACAATGGACGAGACGGAAATCACCGCCCCGAAACTGGCCGGCGCTGTGAAACGGGCTGCGTCGATGCCGTTGCCACCATTCACGATGTCATTGCCATTGCCGCCGGTCAGCAGGTCCGACCCTTCCCCGCCCGACAGGCTGTCATTGCCCGACGCACCGGTCAGATTGTCATTGCCGCTGCCGCCGGTCATGGTCTGTGGCTGATATTGTGACAGCACCGACAGGTCATAACCCTGGACGAAGGCGCTTGACGTCAGGCTGGCGGCCGTGACGCCCTTCAGGCGCGCCAGCACACCGGGCGCGGTATCGTAGGTGCCCGACAGCAGATCGGGATCGACCATCAGCAACGTGTCGGCACCATCCTGCACGAACCAGAAATAGCGACCGAAAGGGTTGCCCCCTTCAAAGCCCCGCAGCTTGTTCAGGGCCAGTGACAGGTCAATGGCGTCCCCTTCCGCCGGATTGAAGTCCATGATGGTGGTGAGGCCGATGCTGAATCCCCGGAATTCCTGGGTGACTCCGTTCAACACGAACCTGTCGGCCCCGGCGCCACCCGTCTGGTCGCCGGAATAGGCCTGCAGCCGGTCATTGCCGTCGCCACCATACATCACGGCATTGACGGTGGCGGTCAGGCTGTCATTTCCGGCATCGCCATAAAGCTGAGAGCCGTCACCGGCAACCATCAGAGTGTCGTTGCCGGCCCCACCCCGCAGGGTGTTGACGCCGATTTCGTAATAGTCGGCGCCGCCCAGGATGTCGTCGCCGTCGCCACCGTCCATCAGGTCGTTGCCGAAGGCACCCCGTAAGGTGTCATTGCCGTCGCCGCCCAGAAGGGTGTCGCTGCCGAACCCGCTGAACAGGTCATCATCACCCGATCCACCCACCAGGGAATCCTGACCGTCGCTGCCATCCAGCGTATCGTTGCCGGCCCCGCCATCAATCGTGTCGCTGCCGCTGCCGGCATAGACGCGGTCGTTGCCGTCGCCGCCCGACAGCCGGTTGTTGCCGGCGCTATCGGACAGGAAATCGTTGCCGCCGGCCCCATCGATCGTGTCGTTGCCCCAGCCGCCGATCAGGGTTTCAGAGGCGCTTGTGCCGGTTTGCGTACCATCGGTCGTGATTTTCGTCCGGGTGGGGACGTAGCCATTGCTGAAATTGGCGGCGACAAGGTCGTTCACGAAGACGTTCTGGAACACGACCAGCGACTTCGCATCGTACTGTGTGCCGGCGCCGTCGCGGTCAACCTTCAGCAAGGTTGTGCCGCCCGCTTCCTGTTCCAGCCAGACATAGCGGCCGAAGGGGTCCCCCGCCGTATAGCCGACAAGGCTGGTCAGGA
Source organism: Hydrogenophaga intermedia (assembly GCA_943371025.1). GTDB lineage: Bacteria > Pseudomonadota > Alphaproteobacteria > Azospirillales > Azospirillaceae > Niveispirillum. The sequence goes on along the minus strand of CALRTC020000008.1, from coordinate 61,158 downwards.
TGCCGGACAGGTCCAAAAGGTCGCCGCCTGTACCGGACTTGAAGTCGCTGATGGTCACCGTCCATCGCGGGTCAATGCTGTTGATCCGGTCGATAGGTCCGATGGCGAACCGGTCCACCCCGTCGCCGCCGGTGACCGTGCCGTCGGACAATGTCAGCACGTCATTGCCGACACCGCCGTCCAGGACGCCCTGAGATACGGTCAGTGTGTCGTCGCCATCCCCACCATAGGCCCACACCCAATCAACGCCGGTAACGCCGCTGATCGTGTCGTTGCCCGCCCCGCCGGAGGCGCTGTCGTTGCTGCTGACGCTGATCAAGTCATTGCCGGCCCCGCCCAGCAGCGTGTCAACGCCGCCCCCGGCACCGACCAGGATATCGTCCCCGTCCCCGCCCTCCAGGGTGTTGAAACCATTGCCGCCAGCGATGCTGTCATTGCCGGCAGCACCAACAAGACTGTCGTTCCCGTCCATGCCGTTGATTGTATCGTCGTCGGCGGTGCCGGCCAGCGTGTCATTGCCGCTGCCGCCATTCAGACTCTGGCCAACCGACATTTGTGCCTCCAGTCCATTGGACAATTTACAGGATATGATAAGTAACTCTAATACCAATCAATCCGTTTTGAAAGGCACACTTTCGGGATAGCCGGTAGGCAGGGGGCGGCAATGTCACCCTCCCTGCCTACCGGTTCGCGGTCAGATCAGACCGCTGTAATGCAGCACGCGACCTTCCGTGTAGCCATAGGCCAGGAAATGCAGCAGCGGGTTGATGCCGGCCGCCGCGACATCGGGATTTTCGGCCAGATAGACGGAGGTATCGAAGAAGCGCGACGGGTCGCGCCCTTCCTTCCAGCCATAAAGCGCATAGTGGGTCAGGGCATCGATTCCACCCGTCGCCACGGCGGCCGCGACGTCGGGATTGTGGCCAAGGTACCAGTCCGTGTCGAACAGGATGTTGGGGTCGCGCCCTTCCTTTTCGCCATAAAGCAGGAAGTGGGTCCAGGCATCGGGGATATTGTCGGGACCGATCATGGCCGCGACATCCGGATTTTCCATCAGGTAGTAGCGGCTGTCGAACAGGCCCTGCGGGCTTTTTGTCACGTCAATGGGGGCGATGCGTCCTTCATTGCGGCCCATTGCCAGATAATGGGCCTCGCCGCTGGCAAATTGACCCTTGGCCACAGCGGCGGCGACGTCCGGGTAATAGGCGAGGTATTCCGCCTCGCCGAACAGCGCGTGGTCGTAGGTGCCCGGGACGATGCGCTGCAGCGACGGCGCGTAGACCAGCGATATGCGGTCGCCGACGATCAGCAGTTCGACGCCCGTGGCGCTGTCGGCGCCGAAGCCGCTGGCCAGACGATCGAGGATTGTGATGGCCCCGCCCGGAATGTTCGGACGCTGCATCACGGTGAAGCGGCTGTCGACCGCACTGCCGGGCGCGTCGTAATAGATCGCGTCGATACCGCTGCCGCCATCGATCACGTCATTGCCGTGGCTGCTGACCAGGATGTCGGCGGCGGCGGAGCCGGTGAGGGTGTGCGGCATGAATTGCGCCACCTGGGCAGGGTCCAGCCCACCGATGAAGCTGGCGGCGGTCAGGCTGCCGGCGGTGACGTTCTGCAACCGGGCCAGGGTCAGGTAGCCCGTGTCGGTGACACTGAACGCCCCTTCGTTGAACGGGTCGATATCGACCTTCAGCAGCGTGTCGGCCCCATCCTGGACAATCTGGAAATAGCGGGCCAGAGGCATGGTCCCGCCCGCGAAATTGTAGAGATAGGGCAGGGTCTTGCTCAGATCGATCGTATCGCCCTGCGCGGCATTGAAATCGGTGATGGTGACCGCGGCGACAGTGTAGCTGTACCAGGCATAGGTCAGCCCGTTGGGGGCGAACCGGTCGGCACCGGTGCCGCCGGTCAGGGTGCCCGTCATCGCCTCCAGCCGGTCGTTGCCGGCCCCGCCCTCCAGCGTCATGGTGCCGGTGCCTGCGGTCAGCGTGTCGTCACCGTCATCGCCATATAGCAGGTCGTTCATGCCCGCGCCGATGATGGTGTCGTTGCCGGCCCCGCCATGCAGCGTGTCGACCGCTGTATCAATGTCGTAGTAGTTGAGGTTGCGGACCGATTGCAGCAGGTCGTTGCCATCGCCGCCATCCAGATATTCAGCACCGAAATGGCCATAGATCGTGTCGTTGCCGGCCCCGCCATTGAACCGGCCGCCACCGACCATGGCTTCCAGCACATCATTGCCGGTCCCGCCATCGACACTGGCCTGGCTGCCGCCCGACAGGACGTCATTGCCGTCACCACCATCGATAGTGTCGCGCAGGCCCAGGCCGATGATCGTGTCGTTGCCGGCACCGCCTGACAGCTGATTGGTGCCGACCGTGTCGCTGATCGTGTCGTTGCCGTCGGCGCCCGTGATCGTGTCATTGCCCCAGCCGCCGACCAGCGTGTCGTTGGCCGTGGTGCCGGTCTGACTGCGGTTGCTGGCGTCGCGGGTTATTGTCGGAACGATGCCGCCCGTGAAATTGGCCGTCAGATCCGCGGGCTTCACGCCGGTCAGGAAGGCGACGGTGCGGCCGGTATAGGTGCCGCCGGCTGCATCCTCGTCAATTTTGACCATGGTGCCGTCGCCATTATATTCCAGCCAGATGTAACGGCCGGTCGTATCGCCAGGGCGATAGCCCACCAGACTGGACAGCAGGCCGGACAGGTCCAGCAGGTCGCCACCGGCTCCCGCCGCGAAGTCCGTGATCGTGACCATGCCGGAGATATAATAATTGCCAGCCGGGATCGGCGTCGGCTTGAACCGGTCGCTGCCGGCCCCGCCGGTGGCCTGGCCCGATGCCAGCGACAGCGTATCATTCCCGTCGCCGCCCGCCATCGTGGCCTGCACGGCCGTCAGCAGATCGTCACCGGCGCCGCCCTGGATCTGGTCGCCATTGGACCCGCCGATGATCGTGTCATTGCCGGCCCCGCCATCGACCGTGGCGGTGGAATAGCTGGCATTGTAGGTCAGGTCGATCTGGTCGTTGCCGTCGCCACCCTGCACCTGGTCTGAACCGCCACCCGGGCGGATCAGGTCGTCACCGCTGCCGCCATCCAGCGTGTCGGGGCTGCCGCCGCCGATCAGGGTATCGTTGCCAGCCTCTCCCCACAGGGTGTTGCCGTAATTGTTGCTGGCGTCGGAGATATAGTCATCGCCGCCGCCGCCCTTGATCGTGTCAAAGCCCCAGCCCCCGGCCAGGGTGTCATTGCCCTCACTGCCGATCACCGTGGCATCGGTACTGACCCGGCCGATGGGGGGGATGATGCCGCCGGCGAAGCTGCTGGTCTTCAGCGCCTCGGGCAGCAGGTTCTGCAGGACCGCGACAGTCTGGGCGCTGTACTGATTGCCCGATGCATCGCGGTCGTAGACGATCAGCGTGCTGGACTCGGTACGTTCCAGCCAGATATAGCGGCCATAGGGAGACCCGGAACGGTCGCCGATCACACCCGACAGCAGGCTTGACAGGTCCAGCTGGTCGCCGCCGATGCCCGCCGCGAAGTCATTGATGGTGACGGTCCAGTTCTGTCCCTGAAGCTGGTCGCCGGGCAGGCCCAGCACGAACCGGTCGGCCCCCGCGCCGCCGCTGGTGAAGCCGTTGGACAGCGTGATCATGTCGTCGCCGGCCCCGCCCGTGACGGTACCGGCGATGGCGGACAGCACATCATTGCCATCACCGCCTTCGATCGATTCGTCGCCCTGGCTGCTGGTGATCGTGTCGTGGCCATCGCCGCCACGGCCGATATCGGTGTCGCCGAACTGTCCGTCCGACAGGTCGATCCTGTCATCGCCGGCCCCGCCCAGGACGGTGTCGAACCCCTGACCGCCGGAAAGGCTGTCATTTCCAGCACCGCCGCTGAGAAGGTCGTTGCCGGACAGGCCTGATATCGTGTCATCGGCCGTGCCGCCCTGGATCAGGTCGTCACCATCGGTGCCCGTCATCGTCAATCCCGTCGTCATTTTCGACCCGATCCCCTTTGGCTATCTGCATCCCCATTGGAAACCCTATGGAAAGAGAAAGACAATGTCGAGTACAGCAATGGAGTTGAAATATTTCGACCAGGGGTCTCCCCCGCGCCGACTTGTTGCCTGCTGGTCCGTGCAAGGTCAGGGTGGGGATCGCAGCGGCGCCACAAATTCGCCGCTGCGGTCCCCCAGATTGCGCGGACGGGGCATCCCCAATGGATGCGATGGGATCGTGAAGAGGACATCATGCGGTTTCGGAATCTGGGCACGCTTGCCATCGGTGCCACGCTGGCCGTGGCGTTGGCCACACCGCCGGCCTTTGCCGACAATGACCGCGACGGCCATGGCCATGGCCGCGGACAGCACGATCATGACCGCCGTGGATCGCCCGACCGTCCCTCCTATACGCCGCCGCCCGGCTGGTACGACCATGGCGGTCACCCCGTCCGCCACTGGGATGTGCCGCCGGGACGCCGCCGCGTCTATCACGATGTCATCGTCGTCCGGCCATTTGGGCACTGGTACTATGGCTACGGCCATTATGTTCGGGACGAGGATGCATTGTTCTTCCTGGGCTTCACGGCCATCACGCTGATGGCACTGAATTCGTTGAACGAGGCGCAGCAGCGCGCGCATGAGGATGCGCAGATCCGCGCCACCGGTGCCCCGATCGGCCAACCGATCATCTGGTCGGACGGGTCGACCAGCGGGTCGGTGACGGCCCTGCGCGAAGGCCACACGGCCGACGGCGGCTATTGCCGGGAATTCCAGCAGACCGTGACCATTGGCGGCAAGCAGGAACAGGCCTATGGCACGGCCTGCCGCCAGCCTGACGGGGCGTGGAAGGTGGTGGAATAAGCCGCACCGCCTTCGGGTATCCGCGGTCAGTCCGCCAATGCGGCCAGCCGCGCCTGCACGGCGGTGACCCGCAGGGGCATCCGCCCTTCCGGCACGGCCTGGCCGGGCTTGCAGCCTTCATCCAGCAGGAAGCGCAACTTCAGGTCGGGATGGGTGCTGTTGAATGCATGGAAGGGCACCGCGGCATCGAACCACAAGGTGCCGTCATCGGCCGGCTGTTCGGGATCGCGCATGATCTGGGCCACGAAGGCCGGGCCCGTCGGGACATCAACGATGATGTGGCGGCCCTGATAGAAGCTGTCGGCAGCGATGCCGATGCGCAGGGCCACCGCCTCCTGAGAGGTTGGTACCCTGTCCAGTGGCACCTTGCGCCAGGCGGGCAAGGTCGGGACCACTTGCGTCACCTCTTCCGCCTGGGCCGCCGGCCCCAGCATCCAGGTCCCCAGCAGCAAAATCCCCATCCACCGCATGTTCCCGCCCCCTTCTTGATCCGTGGCCGAACGGATCGGAGAATGAGCATATGGGCATTCGATGAAAAATTTATATGATTTTCTCGCGCTGAGGTGGTTCAACGTGGCAGTGATGCCCGCCGGAACCAATCGGCGGTGGCGTCATCGGCGGGATAGAACAGTTCCACGCGCACATCCTGCAAACCGGCGTCCAGCGGGGTGCCCAGCATGGCGATGACGGAGAACAGCGACAGCCGCACCCCGTCCTTCCGGAAGCGCAGGGACAGGGCGGGGGCGGGCGGCCGGGATTCCAAATCGCCGGGCCGCAAGCCCGTCACGGCCGGATCGTCCAGCAGCGTCAGCAATTCCCGGTCGGTATCCAGCGGGTCGGCCAGCAGCGCCTCCGCCCGGATGCGGCGGATCATCCAGGCCGCCACGTCCTGAAAATTCTCCAGCAGCGGCCGCAGGGCCGGGTCCAGGATCAGGCGCAGCAGGTTGGGGGCGGGGGCGTCGGGCCGGGCCGGACCCAGCAGGAATTCCATCAACCGCCCCGCGCCTTCATTGGCCTGCAACAGGGTGTAGCGCCGGTCGACCAGAATGGCGGGGTAGGGAGCCTGTCGGTCCAGCATATGGGCGATGGCCGCGCGCACCGGTTCCATGGCAGGTCCATCCAGTCCGCCCTCATCCCAGGCGGGGGCGAAGCCGGCGGCCAGCAGCAGGGCATTCTGATGGCGCAGCGGCACCGACAAGGCGTCGGCCAGTTGCAGCACCATGCCCCGCGATGGCCGGGCCCGGCCAGACTCCAGAAAGCTGAGATGGCGCTGGCTGGTGGCGCAGGTGAGCGCCAGATCCAGTTGGCTGGCCCCGCGGGCCTGCCGCCAGCGGCGCAGCAGGGTGCCGAAGCCGTTGGACGGCGGGCGGCGGGCAGGACGCGGGGCGGGGGTGGTCGTCGGCATTGTCATCGGGCAACGGTCGCATGGGGACGCGCGGCCGTCTATTACCTGACTGGTAATTGCGGGACCATCGCCGCCGGTTCAGCCTGTCCGTCACGAACCCAAGCAAGGAGGATGTGATGACCACAATCGACAATCGGGCCCTGGTGGGCGGCCGGTCCCGCCGCCCCGTGCAGATCTATGCCGGTGTCGTGGGGCTGCTGGGCCTGGACCTGCTGTTGCTGCCGGCCTGGATTGCCCCGCTGGCCTTTGCCGACCCGGCGCTGGCCGGTCTGGTGCAGATCGACTGGCTGCTGCGCGGGCTGGGCGGAAGCTGCCTGGTGCTGGCGGCCATCCTGATGATCCTGGCGCGCACGCCGGCGGCCGGCATTGCCCCGCTGCTGGCCTTTGCCGCCGGCGTTTCCACCCTGGCGCTGCTGGCCATCGGCTGGGGGCATTTGTCGCTGGCGGGGGAGGGGGCGTTGCTGCTGATCGCGGCCAGCGATATCGGCTTCGGCCTGTGGATGCGCCGCGCCCTGGGGACGTGATGGGAGAGTCGCTTCCGGTGACGGCTTTGGGGTAGGGTTGGGGGGCCGGCACGACCGGCCCCCGTTCCGCAGCCTGAACGTTGCCCCATGCCCGCCGATCCCGGTTTCATCCATCTGCGCGTCCATTCCGCCTATTCGCTGGCCGAAGGCGCCATCAAGACCAAGGAACTGGTGAAGCTGTGCAAGAAGCACGGCTATCCGGCCGTGGGCGTCACCGATACGGGCAACCTGTTCGGCTGTCTGGAATTCGCCATGGCCGCGTCCGATGATGGCATCCAGCCCATCATCGGCTGCCAGATGTGGGTCACTCCCTTCGGCCCGCTGAAGAAGATTGCGGGCCGCGTGATGGGGCCGGGGGCAGACCAGCTTGTCCTGCTGGTACAGAGCGAGCAGGGCTATCGCAACCTGATGCGGCTGGTCTCCCGCGCCTATATGGAGACGGAGACCGGCCTGCTGCCCCAGGTCTCGCTGGAGATGTTGGAGGGGCTGACCGACGGGTTGATCTGTCTGACGGGCGGGGTCGGCGGCGGGTTGAACCGGCTGCTGCTGGACGGGCAGAAGCCGCACGCGCTGGACCTGCTGGAAAAGCTGAAGGACCTGTTCCCCGGTCGGCTTTACATCGAGCTGATGCGCCATGTGGAAGGGCCGCTGGCCCAGGCGGAGGCGAAGGTCGAACCCGACCTGATCGATCTGGCCTATGAGCATGACATCCCGCTGGTCGCCACCAACGACGCCTATTACGCCACCGCCGACATGTACGAAGCGCACGATGTGCTGCTGTGCATCGCGGAAGGCGCCTATGTCATGCAGGAGGAGCGCCGCCGCGTCTCCCCTCACCATTATTTCAAATCGCCGGCCGAGATGCGCGAACTGTTCGCCGACATCCCGGAGGCGGTGGACAACAGTGTCGTCATCGCCAGACGCTGTGCCTATATGCCGCGCAAGGTCAATCCGATCCTGCCGCCCTTTGCCTGTGAAGGCGGGCGGCTGGAAGCGGATGAGTTGCGGGTGCAGGCCCATGACGGCCTGACCTATCGCCTGACCCGATATGTCTTCACAAGCGGTATGGGTAGGGACGAAAAGGAGAAGATCGAGAAGGAATATCGGGACCGGCTGGAATTCGAGCTGGAAACCATCATCAAGATGAAGTTCCCAGGATATTTCCTGATCGTGTCGGACTTCATCAAATGGGCGAAGGACAATGGCATCCCCGTGGGACCGGGCCGCGGGTCGGGCGCCGGCTCGCTGGTCGCCTGGTCCTTGCTGATCACCGACCTGGACCCCATCCGCTATGGTCTGCTGTTCGAACGCTTCCTGAACCCGGAACGCGTATCAATGCCCGACTTCGATATCGACTTCTGCCAGGATCGCCGTGAAGAGGTGATCAAATATGTTCAGCAGAAATACGGTACCGGTAAGGTCGGGCAGATCATCACCTTCGGTAAGCTGCAGGCCCGCGCCGTGGTCCGCGACGTGGGGCGCACATTGCAGATGCCCTATGGTCAGGTGGACCGTATCTGCAAGCTGATCCCCAATAATCCGGCCAACCCCGTCACCCTGCAGCAGGCGCTCGACGGCGAGCCGCAATTGCAGGAGATGAAGCGCGGGGATGAGACGGTGGACCGTCTGATCACCATTGCGCTACGGCTGGAAGGGCTCTACCGCCATGCGTCGACCCACGCCGCCGGCGTGGTGATCGGTGACCGGCCGCTGGATCAGCTGGTGCCCATGTACCGCGATCCGCGTTCCGACATGCCGGTCACCCAGTTCAACATGAAATATGTCGAACTGGCCGGGCTGGTGAAGTTCGACTTCCTGGGCCTGAAGACGCTGACCGTGCTGAAGACGGCGGTCGATCATGTGCGCGACCTGGGGCCCGAACTGGACCTGCTGGACCTGGATATGGAGGACAAGAAGTCCTACGACATCCTGGGAAGGGCCGAGAGTGCCGGCATCTTCCAGCTGGAAAGTTCGGGCATGCGCGACGTGCTGCGCCGCATGAAGCCGAACCGGATCGAGGACATCATCGCCCTGGTGTCACTGTACCGTCCCGGCCCCATGGACAATATCCCCAAATACATCAAGGTGAAGTTCGGGCAGGAGGCGCCCGATTACATGCACCCGGCCCTGGAACCGATCCTGAAAGAGACCTTCGGCATCATGGTCTATCAGGAACAGGTGATGCAGATCGCCCAGGTCCTGGCCGGCTACAGCCTTGGCGGCGCCGACCTGCTGCGCCGCGCCATGGGCAAGAAGATCAAGGAGGAGATGGAGAAGGAACGGGCCAAGTTCATCGCCGGCGCCAAGGAAAAGCGCGGGGTGGAGGAGGAGCAGTCCGGCCTGATCTTCGACCAGGTGAACAAGTTCGCCGGCTATGGCTTCAACAAGTCGCACGCGGCGGCCTATGCCCTGGTCGCCTACCAGACGGCCTTCATGAAGGCCAATTACCCGGTCGAGTTCATGGCCGCCACCATGACCTATGATATGGGCAATACCGACAAGCTGAACCAGTTCCGCCAGGAGCTGGTGCGGCTGGGCATCCGGCTGCTGACCCCGGATGTCAATGCCTCCGGCCCGCGCTTCAAGGTGGAGAAGCTGCCCGATGGCAGCCGGGCCGTGCGCTATGCGCTGGCCGCCGTGAAGGGCGTGGGCATGCAGGCCATGGAAGCCGTGGTGCGCGAGCGCGATGCCAACGGCCCCTTCAAGGACATTTTCGATTTCGCGCGGCGCGTGGACAGCAGCGCGCTGAACAAGCGCATGCTGGAAAAGCTGGTCTGTGCCGGTGCCTTCGACAGCTTGAACCGCAACCGCCAGCAATTGTTTGCTGGGCTGGAAATGGTGGTGCGCTACGCCCAGTCGGAGGCGCAGCAGCGCGACAGCGGCATGGCCAGCCTGTTCGGTGCGACGGAAGCGTTGAAGGCCCCGGACCTGCCCAAGGTCCCGGACTGGGAGCCGCTGGAACGGCTTCGGCATGAGTTCGAAGCCATCGGCTTCTACCTGTCGGCCCACCCGCTGGACAGTTTCGCCGCCGCCATGACCCGCCTGCGGGTGGTGAAGTTCGCTGACCTGCCGCGGCAGTTGCGCGATGCCAAATCCACCCGCTTCAAGCTGGCTGGCATCGTGGTCGCCCGGCAGGAACGCACGGCCAAAAGCGGCAACCGCTTCGCCTTCGTCACCCTGACGGACGCGTCCGGCGTCTATGAGGTGACCCTGTTCGCCGAAACCCTGGCGCAGAGCCGGGAGATGCTGGAGGCGGGCAGGGCCGTGCTGCTGTCGGTCGATGCCCAGCGTAATGGCGAGGAACTGCGCCTGACCTGCCACGGCGTGCAGTCGCTGGAAGACGAGGTGTCGAAGAGTGCGGCGGGCCTGCGCATCCTGCTGGAGGACGCCGCTGCCTTGCCGGCCATCAAGACCACCATCGGCCGCCTGCCCCAGGGGCGGGGCAAGGTGACCCTGGCCGTTGAACTGGACGCGCTGCGCGAGGTGGAGATCGCCCTGCCCGGCGGCGTGATGATCAATGCGGCCAGCCGCGGGGCGTTCAAGTCCATTCCCGGCGTGGTAGAGGTGCAGGAGCTTTGACGGGGGCTGGCCGCCGGGTCAGCTCGGCTGATGCCCGCTCAGCAGTTCGACGGCATTGGCCAGGACCTTGCCGTCGGCCTGGGCATACAGAGTGGTGGCGCGACCATGGATGGCCGAACCCGGCGTGACGCGCAGCAGTCGCGCCAGTTCGTCGTTGGCCACCAGCCGCAGGAAACCCGCCGGCCGGCTTTTGAAGCCGACACCGCAGGCCGACAGGATGGCGCCGAAGGGGATGCGCCGCTGACGCACCGCGAACAGCGCGCCGGCCGGCAACGCGTCGAGCCGGATTTCAATCAGGCCCAGTTCCGCGGGCAGGCCGCTGTTCGCGCCTGACAACAGCACATGCCGACGCAGCAGGTTGGACACCTCCTCCGTGTGCAGGACGGCCAGGCGCATCTGTTCGCCCCAGAAGGCTTCCAGCGTTGCGGTCATGCCATGGTCATGGACCAGCAGCCGGCGCGGCACCTCCGGCAGACCGGACGCATCCAGCCACAGCGGTTGCGGCGGCTCCGCGTCCCGACAATTCAGGCGCAGGAAACCCGTCAGCAGGTCGGGTGTCGCTTCGGTCGGACGGGCAGGAGCGGTCATTCTGGACAGAGCTTATGGTGCAAAGGCGGCGGGTCCGGCCGCGCGGGGTCCGGGACCATAAGCCAGCGCCGCGCCCATGCCAAGGCATGTCCGGTCGCTGGATACGTATTGACCTCATCCGCCACGAAAGCGTCACAAGCCCATGTCAAAGCGTTAACGCAGATTAAACTTTTTGGGACAAACCGATGCGCCGCATCCTTCCCGCCCTGGCCTTCCTGCTGATCGGCGCCGCGATGCCGGCCGCCGCCCAGATGCTGCCCGACTATGCCAGCCTGGCCGAACCCGACGACCGGGAGGAGGTGGCGGCAAAGCCGCTGCAGGACCGGCTGGCGGCCAATCCCGAGGACCGGGAGGCGGCGATGCAGCTTTTGCAGATTTACCAGCGTTACGGGGATTTCGAGAAAGGCCTGCCGCTGGGGGCCAGACTGGCCGCCGCCCAGCCCGACGACCGCGAGGTGCTGGAGGCGCGCATCGTGCTGGCGACGCGCCGGATCGACGATGCCTCCCTGTTCGGCAAGAAATCCGCGGCTGAAGAACTGCTGTCCCTGTGCGAGGGCGAACGGGCCCGCGACCCGCACAACAGCCTGGCCCTGAACTGCGTGGCCCAATACCATCTCGTCGCCCCGTCCATCGCCGGTGGGGACGAGAAGAAGGCGGAAGAGGCCATCGCCCAGATGCAGTCGCTGGACGAGGGGCAGTATCTGCTGCTGCGGGCGACTCAGGCCTTTGCCAACAAGGATGATGCCAAGGGCATGGCGACCCTGACCGAAGCGCTGCCCAAGCTGACCGATGCATCGGATGTGGCGGGTGTCGCCTTGCGCCTGGGTATAAAGGGTGACATGGAGGGGGCCTTTGCCGCCTTCAACCGCGCCAGCAGCCTGAACCCGGCCGATCCCTTCACCCTGTATCAGCGGGGCCGCGGCGCCGCTGTCGCCGGGCAGCATCTGGAGGAAGGGCGCGACTCGCTGCTGCGCTTCCTGTCCGGGTCGGCCTGGATCAGCGGCGTCAATTACCGGCCGGGTGCCCATTGGCGCCTGGGCCAGATCTTCGAGAAGATGGGGGACAAGGGATTGGCGGAGAAGGCGTTCCGCCGCGCCCTGGCGCTGGACCCTAAACACAAGGAAGCGCAGGCTTCCCTGAAGGCGTTGAAGAACGCGGGGTGAGGAAAACAGCCGCCATGCTTTCATGGCGGGGCCGGCGGGCGCAAATCGCGGCTGGCCGGGGTTGCAATGACGGCGTGGCTGCGGTATTCCACCGCCCGTCGTTAATCCCACACGTGGGCTTGCGGTGCGATGGCTTTTATCCGGGGAACGGTTTCCCGGCGAGGCCTTCCATCGATCCGGTGTCTGGCGGGCATGGTGCCCAACGGACGTCGCCCACGGAGGAAGAACCGGAAAAGGAAGTTTTCCTATGGCTATGCCGATTTTCACGATGCGCCAGCTGCTGGAAGCTGGTGTCCATTTCGGTCACCACACCCGCCGCTGGAACCCGAAGATGTCCACGTACATCTTTGGCGCCCGCAACGGCGTGCACATCATCGACCTGGAACAGACCGTTCCGCTGCTGCATCGCGCCATGCAGGCCGTGCGTGACGTCGTCGCCGGTGGCGGCCGCGTCCTGTTCGTCGGCACCAAGCGCGCCGCCCAGGAGCAGGTTGCCGAGAGCGCCAAGCGCTGCGGCCAGTACTATGTCAACCATCGTTGGCTCGGCGGCATGCTGACCAACTGGAAGACCATCTCCCAGTCCATCCGCCGCCTGAAGGAAATGGACGAGGCGCTGGCCCATGGTGAAGGCTCCGGCCGCACCAAGAAGGAATTGCTGAACATGACGCGCGACCGCGATAAGCTGGAGCGCGCGCTGGGCGGTATCCGTGACATGGGCGGCCTGCCCGACCTGCTGGTGATCATCGACACCAACAAGGAAAGCCTGGCCATCCAGGAAGCCAACAAGCTGGGCATCCCGGTCGTCGCCATCCTGGACAGCAACAGCGATCCGGACGGCATCACCTTCCCGGTGCCGGGTAACGACGACGCGCTGCGCGCCATCGAAACCTACTGCGAACTGCTGGCCGGCGCCGTGCTGGACGGTCTGCAGGCCGAGATGTCGGCCGCCGGCATCGATATCGGCAGCCAGGAAGTCGCGCCGGCAGAGGTTCTGCCGGAAGAAGTCGCGGCCGAGGCCTGAGTTTAAGGTGCGACGGCCGGGCCGCGACCCCCAGTTCGGGTCCGGTCCGGCCGTTGTGCTGTCCGGGGTTGGCGTCGCGAAGGCCGGTCCCGTTTCCCACGAACTACCCTGACCCCGTCACACCCCGACGATTAGAGAGGCGAAAATGGCCGAGATCACCGCTGCCCTTGTTAAGGACCTGCGCGAGAAGTCCGGCGCCGGCATGATGGACTGCAAGAAGGCGCTGACCGAGACCGCTGGCGACCTGGAAGCCGCCATCGACTGGCTGCGCAAGAAGGGCCTTGCCGCTGCCGCCAAGAAGGCCGGCCGCGTCGCCGCCGAAGGTCTGGTCGGCGTTGCCACCAGCGGCCTGTCCGGCGCCGCCGTCGAGCTGAATGCCGAGACCGACTTCGTGGCCCGCAACGAAGCCTTCCAGGGCGCCGTTGCCACCGTCACCAAGCTGGCCGTCGAAGGCAATGGCGACATCGAGTCGCTGAAGGCCACCGATTATCCGGGTACGGGCCGCAACGTTGCCGACGAACTGACCCACCTGGTCGCCACCATCGGCGAGAACATGAACCTGCGCCGCATCGCCAAGCTGTCGGTCACCGACGGCGTGGTCGCGTCCTATGTTCACTCCGCCCTGGTCCCGGGCCTGGGCAAGATCGGCGTGCTGGTCGCCCTGGAATCCACCGGTGACAAGGCCGCCCTGGCCGATCTGGGCAAGCAGATCGCCATGCATGTCGCCGCCGCCCGTCCGGAAGCCCTGGACGTGGCCGACGTGTCGACGGCCAACCTGGAGCGTGAGCGCGCCGTTCTGGTCGAACAGGCCCGCGCGTCGGGCAAGCCCGAGAACATCATCGAGAAGATGGTCGAAGGCCGCGTCCGCAAGTATTATGAGGAAGTGGTCCTGCTGGAGCAGCTGTACGTCATCGACGGCGAAACCAAGATCCGCAAGGTCGTGGAAAACGCCGCGAAGGCCATTGGCGCCCCGGTGGCCCTGACCGGTTTCGTCCGCTTCCAGCTGGGCGAAGGCATCGAGAAGGAACAGTCCGACTTCGCCGCCGAAGTGGCCAAGATGGCCGGCTGACGCGGTTCCGGAGCCGGACTGGTGCCGGCGCCGGAGCGATATTCTATCGGGGCCGGTTCGCCGGCCCCGATATGAACACCCGTTTGAAGACCGGATTTCCAACCCGAAAGGACCAACCCCGTGCCTGAAGCCCGATACAAGCGCGTTCTTCTGAAACTCTCAGGCGAAGCCCTTATGGGGGAGCGGGAATACGGGATCGATCCCAATGTCGTCAGCCGCATGGCACGGGAAATCAAGTCCGTCATCGACATGGGTATCGAGGTCTGCGCCGTCATTGGCGGCGGTAATATCTTCCGCGGCATTTCCGGGGCCGCGTCCGGCATGGAACGTGCCACCGCCGACTATATGGGCATGCTGGCCACCGTCATGAACGCGCTGGCCGTGCAGAACGCCCTGGAAAAGGCCGGCGTGCCGACCCGCGTGCAGTCGGCCATCCCCATGGACAGTGTGTGCGAGCCCTATATCCGCCGCCGCGCCGAGCGCCACATGGAAAAGGGCCGGGTGGTGATTTTCGCCGCCGGCACCGGCAATCCCTTCTTCACCACCGATACGGCCGCCGCACTCCGCGCCTCCGAGATGGGCTGCGATGCGATGCTGAAGGCCACCAAGGTGGACGGCGTCTACAGCGCCGACCCGAAGAAGGTGAAGGATGCGATCCGCTATGATCGCCTGACCTATATGGACGTGCTGTCGCGCGATCTGCAGGTCATGGACGCCTCGGCGATTTCGCTTGCCCGCGAGAACAAGATTCCCATCCTTGTCTTCTCCATCCAGAAGGACGGCGGTTTCGCCGAAGTGATGGCCGGGCAGGGTAAATTCACCATCATAACCGAAGAGGCATAAGGTGGCCGCTCCCGATCTGATCAAGGATATCGAGCGTCGCATGGCCGGCGCGCTTGAGCAGCTCCGCAAGGAATTCGCCGGCCTGCGTACCGGTCGCGCTTCCGCCAACCTGCTGGAGCCGGTGACCGTGGAGGCCTATGGCACCACCGTGCCCCTGAACCAGGTGGCCAACATCTCCGTGCCGGAGCCGCGCCTGATCAATGTGCAGGTGTTTGACCGCAGCACGGTGAAGTCGGTGGAAAAGGCCATCCGCGACAGCGGTCTGGGCCTGAACCCGCAGACGGAAGGTTCCACCATCCGCGTGCCGATTCCGGAACTGAATTCCGAACGCCGCAAGGAACTGTCCAAGGTCGCGGCCAAGTACGCCGAACAGACCCGCGTCGCCGTGCGCAATGTGCGCCGTGACGGCATGGACAGCCTGAAGAAGCTGCAGAAGGATGGCGATCTGTCCGAGGACGAGCAGAAGACCTGGGCGGACAAGGTGCAGGCCGTGACCGACGCGCACATCAAGAAGGTCGATGAGGCGCTGGCGACCAAGGAAAAAGAGATCCTGCAGGTCTGATCGAACCCGGTCGCAGGGAAGGACCTGCCGCATGCCCGGCTCTGCCGCTTCCGCCTATCTTCCGCCCCCGGCGCACATCGCCATCATCATGGATGGCAATGGGCGCTGGGCTACGGCGCGGGGTCTGCCCCGCACCGCCGGGCACAAGAAGGGCGTGGACGCCGTCCGCCACGCCATCGAAGGTGCGCGTGAACTGGGCGTGCGCTACCTGACGCTCTACAGCTTCTCCACGGAGAACTGGAGCCGTCCGGAGGACGAGGTTTCCACCCTGATGCAGCTCCTGCGCTTTTATCTGCGCGGGGAGATCGCCAAGCTGCACAAGAACGGCATCCGGCTGCGCGTCATCGGTGACCGGTCGCGTCTGTCTGCCGATATCCAGGCCCTGATCGAGAATTCGGAAAGCCTGACGGAAGGCAATACCGACATGACGCTGGTCCTGGCCCTGTCCTATGGCGGACGCCAGGAACTGGTCGACGCGGCGCGCAAGCTGGCCGAGGCGGTGGCCCGGGGCGAGATGACGCCCGCCGACATCACGTCCGACCGTTTCGCCCGCGAACTGACCACGGGCAGCGATATCCCCGATCCCGATCTGATGATCCGCACCAGTGGGGAAAAGCGCATCAGCAATTTCCTGCTCTGGCAGCTGGCCTATGCGGAACTGGTGTTCCTGGACACGCTGTGGCCGGATTTCACCCGCCGCGACCTGGAAGCCGCCATCGAGGAATATCACCGGCGCGACCGGCGCTTCGGTGCCACGGTCGGAAGCCGCTGATATCGTGACCGATCTGCAAACGCCCCCCAAGCGCCCGTCCGATCTGAAGCTGCGCGCCCTGTCGGCCATCGCGCTGGCCCCGCCCGTGCTGCTGGCCGTCTGGTGGGGCGGGGTGCCGTTTCAGGCGCTGATGGTGCTGATGGCCGCGCTCTCGGCCTGGGAATATGCGCGACTGGCCGTGCCGGACACGCCCAAGGCCGTTTCGGCGCTGCTGGTTTCCGTACTGCTGGTCCTGTCGACCGCCATCTTCTACGAGAAGGATGCGGCCGGTCAGCGGCTGTTCGTCATTCTGCCCGTCTTCACGGGGATCGCCTATACGGCGGCCAAGTCACTGCGTTTCGCCAGCCCGGGCCTGTTTGCCTTCGGCTTGCCTTATGTAACGCTGCCCTTTCTATCCATGTTTTGGCTGCGGCTGGATAGCGGGCCCTATGGGCTGGCGCTGTTCCTGTTCCTGATGCTGGCCATCTGGGCTACCGATATCGGTGCCTATGCCGCCGGCCGGACCATTGGCGGGCCAAAGCTGGCCCCGCGCATCAGTCCGAAAAAGACCTGGGCCGGCCTGATCGGCGGCATGGTCTCGGCGGCGACGCTGGGCGGGCTGTTCGGCGCGGCGCAGAGCGGGGACTGGCTGCCCGGCTGGCTGGTGCCGCCGGCGGCCACCGACGTGCCGCATGTCGTCCACACCACGGCCATCCTGGCCTATGCCTTCATCGGCGCGCTGATCGCCGTGGCCGGGCAGGTGGGCGATCTGTTTGAAAGCCATCTGAAGCGCCGGGTGGATGTGAAGGACAGTTCCCACCTGATCCCCGGTCACGGTGGTATTCTGGACCGGATCGACGGGCTGCTGTTTGCGGCCCCGCTCTATGCGCTGTTCGAACTGGTGGCCGGGGAATGGGTGAGATTTTGGTGATGTCTGGTCCGAAGCGCCGCGTCACCGTGCTGGGCAGCACCGGGTCGGTGGGCAGCAACACGGTGGAACTGCTGGCCGCATATCCCGACCGCTTCCAGGTGGAAGCGCTGGTCGCCGGCCGCAATGTGCCCAAGCTGGCCGAGCAGGCCCGCCTGCTGCGTCCGGCCCTGGCCGTGGTGGCCGATGAAGGCGCCTATGCCGACCTGAAGGACGCCCTGGGCGACACCGGCATCGAACTGGCGGCCGGACCTGCGGCCGTGGTGGAGGCTGCCAGCCGGCCCGCCGCCGACTGGGTGATGGCCGCCATCGTCGGTGCCGCCGGCCTGGCCCCCACCCTGGCCGCCATCCGACGCGGGGCCACGGTGGCCTTTGCCAACAAGGAAGTGCTGGTCTGCGCCGGCGATCTGGTGATGGCAGAGGTGCGCCGCCACGGCGCCACCCTGCTGCCCGTCGACAGCGAGCACAGCGCCATCTTCCAGGTCTTCGACGAGGCCCGGCGCGAGGGCATTTCCCGCCTGGTCCTGACCGCGTCGGGCGGGCCGTTCCGCACCTGGACAAGGCAGGCCATGGACGGGGTGACGCCGGCCCAGGCCTGCGCCCACCCCAACTGGTCCATGGGCGCCAAGATCAGCGTCGACAGCGCCAGCATGATGAACAAGGGCCTGGAACTGATCGAGGCCCATCATCTGTTCGCCATGCCGGAGGATCGCATCGACGTGTTGGTCCATCCGCAGTCGGTGATCCATTCCCTGGTCGAATATGTCGACGGGTCGGTACTGGCCCAACTGGGCACGCCCGACATGCGCACGCCCATTGCCGTGGCGCTGGCCTGGCCGGACCGGCTGCCCACGCCGGGCGAGCGGCTGGATCTGGTCAAGGCCGCCAGCCTGACCTTCGAGTCGCCCGATCCGCTGCGTTTTCCAGCATTGGAGCTGGCCCGGCGCGCCTTGCAAAGCGGGGGGGCGGCCCCTACAATCCTGAATGCCGCGAACGAGGTGGCGGTGGCGGCATTCCTGGCCGGAACGCTGGGCTTTCTGGATATTCCGCGCGTGGTCGAAAGCTGCCTGTCGGCCCTGCCGCATGGGACGCTGGATACGCTGGCGGCGGTGGAAGATGCGGATATGGCCGCACGCCGCCACGCGAAAGCCGAAATTGCCGTATTAGGTCGGCGCAACTGAGTCCGGGCCCCTGGAGGCGCACTGAATGGAAGTCTTCGGCTTCGTCTGGAATTACGGGGTGATGTTCCTCGTCGTGCTGACCATTCTGGTCTTTGTGCACGAGATGGGACATTTCCTGGTCGCGCGCCGCAACGGCGTGCGGGTCGAGGTGTTTTCCATCGGCTTCGGGCCGGAGATTTTCGGTCGCACCGATCGTCACGGCACACGCTGGAAGTTCAGCCTGATCCCGCTGGGCGGCTATGTGAAGATGTATGGCGATGCCGGTGCCGCCAGCACGCCCGGCAGCGGCCTGGACAAGATGACACCGGCCCAGCGCGCCGTGTCCTTCCACCATAAGCGGGTGGGGCAGCGCATGGCCATCGTCGTGGCCGGACCCTTGGCGAACTTCCTGTTCGCCATCCTGGCCCTGGCCTTCATGTTCATGGTCTATGGCCAGCCCTACACCCCGCCCGTGATCCGGGACGTACTGCCCGACGGGGCGGCGGCCCAGGCCGGCATGCAGGCCGGTGACCGCATCGTCTCCATGGATGGGCGGGATACGCCGCGGTTCGAGGATGTGCTGGGCGTCATCGTCATGAATCCCGGCCGCACGGTCACGATGGTGGTCGAACGGGCCGATCCGGCCGATCCGGACAAGATGCAGCGCCTGGAACTGACCGTCACGCCCCGTCCGGAAAAGATGGAAGACCGGTTTGGCAATATCCATACGATAGGCCGGCTGGGGGTGATGCGTGTCAGTGACGAATATCGCCGCCAGACGCCATTGACGGCCCTTTGGGAGGCCGCCAAACAGACGGTGCAGATGACGGAAGGCACGCTTGATGGCGTAGCGCAGATGGTGATGGGGATCCGCAGCACCGCCGAACTGGGTGGTCCGTTGCGTATTGCCCAGATGTCGGGCCAGGTGGCCCAGACCGGCTTTGTGACCATGATCTGGTTCATCGCCGTTCTGTCCATCAATCTGGGCCTGATCAACCTGTTCCCCATTCCGATGCTGGACGGGGGGCATTTGCTGTATTACGCAGTGGAGGCCGTCCGCGGACGGCCTCTCGGCGAGCGGGCTCAGGAATATGGTTTCCGGGTCGGTCTGGCTTTGGTATTGACCTTGATGATTTTCGCGACGTGGAACGACCTTGTCCAACTGCGTGTCGTCGATTTCATCAAGGGTGTCCTGTCTTAGCCTTTTTGGGGGAACAGTTGGTCTCGGTTTCCAGGTTCGCGCTGTGCCTGCTCCTGGGCGGCACCGCAACATCCGCCATCGCGCTGTCGACCGGCGCCATGGCCCAGGAGGCGTTTGATGGTGGCATCATTCGCGAAATCCGTGTCGAAGGCTCTCAGCGTATCGAGGGCGCGACCATCCGTTCGTACCTGACGGTACAGGCGGGTGACAGCTTCGATCCGGATAAGATCGACCAGTCGCTGAAATCGCTGTTCGCCACGGGCCTGTTCGCCGACGTGTCGATCCGGCGCGACGGCGGCGTGATGCTGGTATCGGTGGTGGAAAACCCCATCATCAACCGCATCGCGTTCGAGGGGAACAAGCGCATCAAGCTGGAGGACCTGAACCAGGAGGTCCAGCTGCGCCCCCGCACGGTCTATACCCGCACCCGCGTGCAGAATGATGTGGAGCGGATTCAGGAGCTGTACCGGCGCAAGGGCCGGTTTGCAGCCCGGATCGAGCCCAAGATCGTGCAGCTGGAGCAGAACCGCGTCGACCTGATCTTCGAGATCGAGGAAGGTCAGATGACGGGCGTCCAGGCCATCAATTTCGTCAACAACAACGTGTTCGACGATGATGAGCTGCGCGAGATCATGATCACCAAGGAATCGCGCTGGTGGCGGTTCCTGTCGTCCAACGACAATTACGATCCCGAGCGCCTGCGCTATGACCAGGAGCAGGTCCGCCGCCACTATCTGCGCAACGGTTATGCCGACTTCAAGGTGCTGACCTCTGTCGCGGAACTGACGCCCGACCGCGAGGAATTCTTCATCACCATGACGGTGGATGAAGGCAAGCGCTACAAGTTCGGCAAGATCGAGATCCAGTCCGACATCCCCGACGTGGATGTCACCCCGCTCTATGAGGCGATCAACGCCTATAGCGGCGAGTGGTACAATGGCGACAAGATCGAAGAGAGCATCACGGCGCTGACCAATCGCCTGGGCGATCTGCAATATGCCTTCGTCGATATCGATCCGCTGCTTCAGCGCAATCAGGAAGACCAGACGATCGATGTGGTGTTCGAGCTGAAGGAGACGCCGCGCGTCTTCGTCGAGCGCATCGACATCATCGGCAATTACAATACCCTGGACAAGGTCATCCGCCGCGAGATGCTGGTGGTCGAAGGCGACCCGTTCAGCATTTCCAAGGTCAAGCGCTCCGAACAGCGCATCAAGGACCTGGGCTATTTCATGGAGTCCGGCGTCGAACTGAAGACGGCGGAGGGCAGCAGCCGCGACCAGTCGGTCATCACCATCGAGGTCGAGGAACAGCCCACCGGTGAAATCCAGCTGGGTGCCGGCTATTCGTCGACCGACGGCGCCTTGCTGGACTTCTCCATCCGTCAGCGCAACCTGCTGGGTACCGGCCAGGATCTGCGCCTGTCGACCATGGTGTCGTCGCGCAGCTTCGAGGTGGATCTGGGTTATACCGAACCCTATTTCCTGGATCGTGATCTGGCGGCCGGTGTGGACGTGTTCCGCGTCGTGCGCGACAGCCGCGACACCATCACCTATGATCTGGAAAGCACGGGCGTCGTGCTGCGCGCCGGCTATCCTTTGTCGGAGAAGCTGCGCCAGCGCGTCAGCTACTCGCTGTCGCAGAACACCATCAAGAACGTCTATTACGGCAGCTCCCGCTTCCTGCTTGACCAGGAAGGCACGACGGTCACGTCGTCGGTGGAAAGCCAGCTGCTCTATGACGAACGTGACAGCAAGCTGGAGCCGACCAGCGGCTATTACTTCCTGTGGTCGGTGGAGTTCGCTGGTCTGGGCGGCGATACCCGCTATCTGCGCAACCGCGTCACTGCCGCCCAATATTGGGCGCCGTTTGAACAGATGGTGCTGAGCCTGACGACCGAAGCCGGCCATATCTGGGGCATGGGCAAGGATCTGCGCATCAATGATCGCTTCTTCATCGGTGGCGACACGCTGCGCGGCTTCGAAATCGGTGGTATCGGCCCGCGCAACGTGCCGGACCTGTCGAACCCGTCGGCCAGCGATGCACTGGGCGGTACGATCTTCGCCCGGTCCAGCCTGGAACTGACGTCGAAGCTGGGTCTGCCGGACGAACTGGGCGTGAAGGCGCATGTCTTCTACGATGCCGGTACCCTGACGCAGGCCAAGACGACACCGGGCGAGGGCGATGTGTTCTATGACAGCTCGAAGATCCGCATGTCGGCCGGTGTGGGCGTGTCGTGGAAGTCGCCCTTCGGTCCGATCCGCCTGGATCTGGCCAAGCCGCTGGCCAAGGAACCCTATGACCAGACCGAAACGCTGAAATTCAGCTTCGGTACCCGGTTCTGACGCGGGGTGCGGGGGTGATCCGGCGCCTGACGGCCCTTTGCTTCGGCCTGGCCCTTGTGGCCGGGCCGATGGCATCTGCGGCGTCGGCGCAGGAGGCGCAGACCCAGCCGGTGGCCCAGGCACGCCGCACCCTTCCCTATGCCCAGGTCGCGGTGGTGGACATCCCCAATGTCCTGCAGCAGGCCACGGCCATGCGTGCCATCCAGCAGCAGCTGGATACGCAGAAGGAACAGCTGCAGCGCGACGTGGGGCACCAGCAGGAAGGTCTGCGCCAGGCCGAGCAGGAACTGGCGCAGCTGCGCCAGACCGTGTCGGTGGAGGAATTCGATCGCAAGCGGACGGAGTTCGAAACCCGCGTGTCGGCCACAGGCCGGGCGTTGCAGGAACGGACCCGCCGGCTGGACATCGCCTTCAACCAGGCACGCAACAGCGTCATCAATATCCTGGACCAGGTGATCGCCGAGGTTGCCAAGGAATCCGGCGCCACGCTGGTCATTTCCCGCCAGTTCATCGTCTATCAGGCGGGCGGGTCGGCCGATATCACGGCCGAGGTGCTGGAGCGGCTGAACAGCCGCCTTCCGCAGGTTACCGTCAATGTGCCGCCGCCGCCGGCCCCCTGACCGGGCCGCAGCCAACATGTGAGAGGTCACCCATGGCCGATCCCCGCTTCTTCGACCGTGCCGGTCCCTTCACACTTGGCCAGCTGGCTGCCCGGTCGGGCGCCAGCGTGGCCCCCGGTGGTGACCCGGACTTGCTGCTGCATGACGTCGCGCCGCTGGATCAGGCCGACGAAGGGCATTTGAGCTTTCTGGACAATCGCAAATATGTCGAGGCGTTCCAGGCCAGCCGCGCCGCCGCCTGCGTCGTGCATCCGTCGCTGGCCGACAAGGCGCCGGCGGGCATGGCGCTGCTGCTGTCCACCAAGCCCTATCGCAGCTATGCGCTTTGCGCCCAGGCCTTCTATCCGGTGCCGGTGGGCAGCGGCATCATCTCCCCCGCTGCCCATGTCGATGCGACCGCCGTTCTGGGCGATGGCGTGGAGGTGGCGGCGGGTGCCGTGATCGAGGCCGGGGCGGAGATCGGGGTCCGTACCCGCATCGCCGCCAATGCCGTCATCGGCCGCAATGTGCGGGTGGGGGCCGATTGCGTCATCGGTGCCTGCGCCTCGCTGTCCCACTGTCTGGTCGGGGACCGGGTCACGCTGTATCCGGGGGTGCGCATCGGGCAGGACGGGTTCGGCTTCGCCATGGACGTCACGGGCCATGTCCGGGTGCCGCAGATGGGCCGCGTCATCATCGAGGATGATGTGGAGGTGGGGGCCAACAGCACCATCGATCGCGGCGCCGGCCCCGATACCGTGATCGGACGGGGCTGCATGATTGATAATCTGGTCCAGATCGGGCACAACGTCACGCTTGGTGCCGGCTGCGTCATCGTGGCCCAGTCCGGCATTTCGGGAAGCACGAAGTTCGACCATCATGCCGTGCTGGCGGCGCAGGCCGGGGTGGCCGGCCACCTGACCATCGGGGCCGGGGCCCGCATCGCCGCGCAGAGCGGCGTCATGCGGGACGTGCCGGCAATGACGGAAGTGTTCGGCACGCCGGCGCAGCCCAAACGGCAATATTTCCGCCAGGTGGCAATGATGGCCCGAATGGCGAAGGGTAAAAGTGGACGGGGCGATGAGCACGACGGAAACGAGTAAGGAAGAACTGACCAGCCTGGATATCAACCGGATCATGCAACTGATCCCGCACCGGTATCCGATGCTGCTGGTCGACAAGGTGAAGGACATCGTCCCCGGTGAAAGCTGCACCGGCATCAAGAACGTGACGATGAACGAACCCATCTTCACGGGCCATTTCCCGCAGAAGCCGGTATTTCCGGGCGTGATGATCGTGGAGGCCATGGCCCAGACATCCGCCATCCTGGTCATGCAGACGCTGGGACAGGAAGCGGAGGGGCGGCTCGTGTATTTCATGGGGATCGAGGAAGCCAAGTTCCGCCGCCCCATCGTTCCGGGCGACCAGATCCACATCAAGGTCCAGAAGATCCAGAACCGCCGCAATGTCTGGAAATTCCGGGGTGAGGCGTGGGTGGACGGCAACCTGCATGCTGAAGCCACCTATACGGCCATGATCGTCATGGGGGAGTGAGTTTTGTCCGTTCCCTCAGACGCCGGGCTGGTGCGGTCACAAAAATGACCGGCGGGCCGGGCGCCGGACGCAATTTTGTCAAACGCCTTTGATAGGCACGGGGCGGGGGCGGAGCATCCGCCCCTTCTCATATCAACTGATCCGAGGTTCCGGCCGATGAGTGCGAACATCCATCCCAGTGCCGTGGTTGATCCGGGTGCGCGTCTGGGCGCCGGTGTGGAGATCGGTCCCTTCTGTGTGGTCGGTCCCCATGTGGTGCTGGGGGATTATGTCCGTCTGGTCAGCCATGTGGCCGTCGACGGCCGTACGACCATCGGCGAGGGCACCGTGGTCTATCCTTTCGCCTCGCTGGGTCATGCGCCGCAGGACCTGAAATACAAGGGCGAGCCGTCGGAACTGATCATCGGCCGCAACAACCGCATCCGGGAGAATGTCACCATGAATACCGGCACCGAGGGTGGCGGCATGGTGACCCGTGTGGGCGATGGCGGCCTGTTCATGGTCGGTGTCCATATCGGCCATGACTGCATCGTCGGCAATAATGTGATTTTCGCCAACAATGCCACCCTGGGCGGGCATGTGGTGGTGGGTGACCATGCGGTGCTGGGCGGCCTGTCGGCCGTGCATCAGTTCGTGCGCATCGGCGCCCATGCCATGATCGGCGGCATGTCGGGCGTGGAAGCTGACGTGATCCCCTATGGTCTGGTCAAGGGCGACCGCGCCTATCTGGCCGGGCTGAATCTGGTGGGACTGCAGCGCCGCGGCTTTGCGCGTGACGAGATCCACGCCCTGCGCAGCGCCTTCAAGAAACTGTTCGAGGGCGAGGGCGACCTGGCCAGCCGTGCTGCCGCCGTAGCGGAAGAGGCGGGCGAGGTCAGCACCGTGGCCGAGATGCTGTCCTTCCTGGGCGACAGGGGCAGCCGAGCCCTGACCCTGCCGCGCGGCTGATGACGGGCCGGCTGGGCATCATCGCCGGCGGCGGCGACCTGCCGCGCCAGTTGGTGGCGACCTGCCGGCGGGCCGGGCGGCCCTATTTCGTGGTGGCGCTGGAAGGGCAGGGGGCCGATGCCTGGCTGTCGGCCGACATGCCCCATGGAACCTATCGCATGGGGGCGGCCGGGGCCGTGCTGGAACGGCTGCGGGCGGAAGGGGTGACGGAGATCGTCATGGCCGGTGGTGTGCGCCGGCCGTCCCTTTCCGATCTGCGGCCGGACTGGTATGCGGCGCGGTTCTTCGCCCGGCTGGGGCTGAAGGCCCTGGGCGATGACGGATTGCTGCGGGCCGTGGCCGCCCTGCTGGAGGAAGAGGGGTTCCGGGTCGTGGCTGTGCAATCCCTGATCGATGATCTGCTGATGCCGGCCGGGGTGCTGACGCGGGCGGCACCGGATGCGCAGGGGCTGGCCGACATTGCCCACGGGATGGATGTTGCCCGTACGTTGGGTGCCGTCGATGTGGGGCAGTCCGTGGTGGTGCAGGCGGGGCTGGTGCTGGGCGTGGAGGCCATCGAGGGCACGGACGCCCTGATCGCCCGCTGTGCCGCGCTGAAACGCCAGGGACAAGGGCCCGTGTTGGTGAAGCGGGCCAAGCCGGGGCAGGACCGGCGGCTGGACCTGCCCACCATCGGGCCGGATACGGTGGCAGCCTGTATCGCCGCTGGGTTTGCTGGCATTGCGCCGGAAGCGGGCGGTACGCTGCTGGTGGGGCGTGAAACCGCCCTTGCGGCGGCGGATGCGGACGGCCTCTGGATCGTTGGGGTGACGGAATGACGGCCCCGTTGATCTTCCTGATCGCCGGTGAACCCTCTGGCGATGTGCTGGGCGCCCGGTTGATGGCGGCGTTGAAGCAGGCGACGGGTGGGCAGGTGCGCTTTGCCGGCGTCGGGGGTGAGCGCATGATCGCCGAGGGGCTGGACAGCCTGTTCCCCATGGAGGAACTGACCCTGTTCGGTCTGGCCGAACTGCTGCCCAAGCTGCCCAACCTGATCCGCCGCATCAACCAGACGGCGGGCGCCATCCTGGCAGCCCGACCCGATGCCGTGGTCACCATCGACGCGCCGGATTTCTGCTTCCGTGTGCTGAAAAAGGTGCGGCGGGCCGATCCATCGATCAAGCTGATCCATTATGTCGCCCCCACCGTCTGGGCCTGGCGGCCAGGCCGGGCGGCGAAGATCGCCAAATTCCTGGACCATCTGCTGGTCCTGCTGCCGTTCGAGCCGCCCTATTTCGAGGCGGTGGGCCTGCCCGCCACCTTTGTCGGCCATTCCATCGTGGAGGCGGGGGTGGAGAAGGGGGATGGCCCCAGCTTCCGCGCCCGCCATGGCATTCCCGACGATGTGCCGCTGCTCTGCGTGCTGCCTGGCAGCCGGCGCAGCGAGATCAAGGTGCTGCTGCCCGATTTCGCGGCCACCTTGGCGCTGCTGAAGCAGCACTTCCCCACCCTGTGCGCCGTCGTGCCCACCTTGGGCAAGGTGGCGGCCCCCGTGCGGGCGGCGGCATCCGGTTGGCCCGTGCCCACCATCGTGGTGGAGGGCGATGGGGAGAAGTATGATGCCATGGCGGCAGCCGATGCCGGTCTGGCGGCCAGCGGCACGGTAGCGCTGGAACTGGCGCTGGCGCGGTTGCCATC
Source organism: Hydrogenophaga intermedia (assembly GCA_943371025.1). Lineage (GTDB taxonomy): Bacteria > Pseudomonadota > Alphaproteobacteria > Azospirillales > Azospirillaceae > Niveispirillum. The sequence goes on along the minus strand of CALRTC020000008.1, from coordinate 34,374 downwards.
GGTCATTGCCTATCGCATCCATCCGCTGACCTATCGCCTGTACCGCCGGCTGATCCGGGTGAAATACGCCAATCTGGTCAATATCATGCTGGACCGGATGCTGGTGCCCGAGCGGTTGCAAGGCGATTGCACGCCGCCAAAGCTGGCCGACGCGGTCATCCAGCTGCTGGAAGAACCGGCGGCGCGGCGGGATCAGGTTGACGGCGTGGGCCAGGTGGCGCGCTGGCTGGGCCAGGGGGGCGACAAGACGCCCAGCCAAAGGGCGGCCGATGCCGTATTGAATGTGGTGAAAGGTGGCTGAGCGAATGGCATGATGCCGGCCCTTGCCACCGGATGCCATTGATCATGCCCGAATTCGCCGAATTGATCCGTCAGGGCAGTACCCATGCCTGGCTGTTCGTGCCCTCCGCCATCCTGCTGGGGGCGCTGCACGGGCTGGAACCCGGTCATTCCAAGACCATGATGGCCTCCTTCATCGTGGCCGTGCGCGGGACCGTGGCGCAGGCGGTGATGCTGGGCGTGTCGGCCACCCTCTCCCACACCGCCGTGGTCTGGCTGGTGGCGCTGCTGGGTCTGTATCTGGGGCGGGAATTGCAGGGCGAGAAGGTGGAAGGCTGGTTCCAGCTGCTCAGCGCCGTCATCATGCTGGGCATGGCGGCCTGGCTGTCGGCCCCGCTCTGGCGCCGGCATCTGGCGCATCAGCATGGCCATCACGACCATGGCCATCATGATCATGGCCACCACGACCATGGTCACCACGATCACGGCCATCACGGCCATGCTGCGTTCGAGGATGCGGACGCGCATGCACGGCACCATGCCCAGGAGATCCAGCAGCGGTTCGCCAGCGGTCAGGCGACGACGGGACAGATCATCCTGTTCGGCCTGACCGGCGGGTTGATCCCCTGTCCGGCGGCCATCACCGTGCTGCTGATCTGTCTTCAGTTGAAGGAAGTGACCCTGGGCGTGGCCCTGGTCCTGTGCTTCAGCATCGGGCTGGCCCTGACCTTGACCGGGTCCGGCGTGGTGGCGGCACTGGGCGTGCGGCACCTGTCACGGCGTGGCATCGGCTTTGAACGGTTGATGAAGCGGGCGCCCTATCTGTCGGCGCTGCTGATCCTGCTGATTGCCGCCTATATGGGCTGGCACGGCATCACGGCGCTGCGGGCGTGAGAGGCGGGCCGCGGACTTTACCGGAAATAGACCGCCGACCAGACCAGACTGCCCAGGATCGCGGCGATGGTCAGCAGGCGCAGGGCGCGGCTGATCCGTTTGCCGATCGGGGTGGGGTTGTCATTGGCCGGTGCGGATGGGCGCCACAGGAAGGGGGTGACGCCGGGCGGCGCAAATGCGCCACGGGCGGCCCCGAAGGGACCGCCCGCTTTGCCGGATTGGCTATGCTTGCGCTCAGCCACGCTTCTCGACCGGTACGAAATCGCGCGTCTTGGAGCCCATATAGAGCTGACGCGGACGGCCGATCTTCTGACCGGGATCCTCGATCATTTCCTTCCACTGGCTGATCCAGCCGACCGTGCGGGCCAGGGCGAACAGCACGGTGAACATGCTGGTCGGGAAGCCGATGGCCTTCAGGATGATGCCCGAATAGAAGTCGACGTTCGGGTACAGCTTCTTCTCGATGAAGTACGGATCGGAGAGCGCGATCTTTTCCAGCTCCACCGCGATATCCAGCAGCGGATCGTCCTTGATCCCCAGTTCGGCCAGCACGGCGTCGCAGGTCTGCTTCATGACCTTGGCGCGGGGGTCGTAATTCTTGTAGACGCGATGGCCGAAGCCCATCAGGCGGAAATTGTCGTTCTTGTCCTTGGCGCGCTTGATGAATTCCGGAATGCGATCAACGGACTTGATCTCTTCCAGCATCTTCAGCACGGCCTCGTTCGCACCGCCATGGGCAGGGCCCCACAGGCTGGCGATACCGGCGGCGATACAGGCGAACGGGTTGGCGCCCGACGAACCGGCCAAACGGACGGTGGAGGTGGACGCGTTCTGCTCGTGATCGGCGTGCAGGATGAAGATCTTGTCCATCGCCTTGGCGATGATCGGGTTCACCTTGAACGGCTCGCACGGGACGCCGAAGGTCATGTAGAGGAAATTCTCTGCATAGCCCAGGTCGTTGCGCGGGTACATGAAGGGCTGGCCGACCGAGTACTTGTAGGCCATGGCGGCGATCGTCGGCATCTTGGCGATCAGGCGATGCGACGCGATCAGGCGCTGCTTGGGATCGTTGATGTCGGTGCTGTCATGGTAGAAGGCCGACAGGGCGCCGACGACGCCGCACATGATAGCCATCGGGTGGGCATCGCGGCGGAAGCCGCGGAAGAACTGCGTCAGCTGCTCATGCACCATCGTGTGGCGGGTGATGGTGGCCTCAAACGTCTTCTTCTGCTCCGCGTTCGGCAACTCGCCGTGCAGCAGCAGGTAGCAGGTCTCAAGGAAGTCCGACTCTTCAGCCAGCTGTTCGATCGGGTAGCCGCGGTGCAGCAGCACGCCTTCATCACCGTCGATATAGGTGATGGCCGAGTCGCACGAGGCCGTGGACGTGAAGCCCGGATCGTAGGTGAAGCAACCCGTGGCGCCGTAGAGCTTGCGGATGTCGATGACATCCGGCCCCGTCGAGCCTTTCAGGATGGGCAGGTCAAGTTTCTTGCCCGTCCGGTTATCGATCAGGGTCACCGTATCGGCGGTTCCAACGCCCGCCGTCTGGGTTGTCTGGCTCATGGTCGGCACGTCCTCAAGGGTTTAATTTGGGGGGTACTTTAGACCCCGCCTTTATAGGTAGGCGGGGCGGAGTTTAGTGCCGCGCCGCAGCGAGTGCAACGCAACACCATCGTCTTAACCACGGTTTTTGATATCTTCCAAACGTCCAAGCGCCTCGGCGCGTCCGAGAATTTCCGCCACCTCGAAAATCGGCGGAGAGACGGTGGTTCCGGTCAGGGCGGCGCGCAGCGGCTGTGCCACCTTGCCCAGCTTCAGGCCGTTGGCTTCGGCAAACTCGCGCACGATGCCTTCCAGCGTGGCAGCATTCCATTCCGCCGCACCTGCGAACTTCTCCGTCAGGGCCGCGATCTGGCTGGCGACATCGGCCGTCAGCAGGGCCGCGGCCTTGTCATCCAGCGCCAGCGGGCGGGCGGCGAACAGGTAGAGCGCGCCGTCGGCCAGTTCGATCAGGGTCTTCACCCGCGGCTTGAAACCGGGGATGGAGCGCAGGAACCGGTCCTTCTCCACATCCGACAGGGCGCGGCCGATCTTGGCCTCGATAAAGGGTGCGGTCAGGGCGACCAGACGCGCATCGTCTGCCTCGCGGATATAATGCGCGTTCAGGTTTTCCATCTTGGCGAAGTCCAGTCGCGAGGGCGACCGGCCGATGCCTTCCAGCGTGAACCAGTCGATGGCCTGGCTGGTGGAGATGATTTCCGCGTCACCATGGCCCCAGCCCAGACGCAGCAGGTAATTGCGCATGGTTTCCGGCAGGAAGCCCATGTCGCGATAGGCCTCGATGCCCAGGGCACCATGGCGCTTGGACAGCTTGGCCCCATCCGGCCCGTGGATCAGGGGGATGTGGGCGAATTCCGGCGCCGCCCAGCCCATGGCATTGTAGATCTGCAGCTGGCGGAAGGTGTTGGTCAGATGGTCGTCGCCACGCACGACATGGGTGACGCCCATGTCGTGGTCGTCCACCACCACAGCCAGCAGATAGGTGGGCGTGCCATCGGAACGCAGCAGGATCAGATCATCCAGCTGGCTGTTCTGCACCTTCACCTCGCCCTGGACATGGTCCTTCACGATGGTTTCGCCATCGCGCGGGGCCTTCAGGCGGATGGCGGGGGCCACACCGGCCGGCGCTTCGGACGGGTCGCGGTCGCGCCAGCGCCCGTCATAGCGCGGCTGCTGCCCGGCGGCCTTCTGCGCCTCACGCATGGCGTCCAGTTCTTCCGGGGTGCAGTAGCAGCGATAGGCAGTGCCGTTGGCCAGCATCTGGTCCACCACCTCGGCGTGGCGGTCCTTGCGTTCAAACTGGCTGATCGCCTCCCCGTCCCATTCCAGGCCCAGCCATTTCAGCCCGTCCAGAATGGCATCCACGGCGGCCTGGGTGGAACGCGCGCGGTCCGTATCCTCGATCCGCAGCAGGAACTTGCCCTGATGGTGCTTGGCAAACAGCCAGTTGAACAGCGCCGTGCGGCCGCCGCCGATATGCAGATAGCCGGTGGGGGAAGGGGCGAAACGGGTGACGATCATTGCGAAACTCTTATGGTTCCCATACGGGAAGATGATTGTTTGCGGGCTGGTGTAGCACAGGCCCGGCGGCCCTGAATAGCGCACGACCGGGGCCTCACCCCCCGCAAAAAGTCGTGGGTGCCGGTCCGGTTTCACCCCCGCCCTGGATTGAACGGCCGGTGGACCGCGCCAAGGGGCCGGCGCCACCATTTATGCCCAACCGGATGGTGATATCGGGAGAATTTTCATCTACTTTTATGCCGCAGACGGGGGGAGGCGGCATGGGGGTATCTGCGGTTCTGTCACATTGGCCGGGGCGGTTCCTGGCGGCGCTGTCGGCGGAGCGGTCACGCTGGGTCCTGTGGTTTCCGGTGCTGGTCGGGATCGGTATTGCTGCCTATTTCGCGTTGGAATGGGAGCCGGCGGCATGGGTCGGGGCGGTGGCCCTGATGCTGGCGCTGCTTGTGTCCGGTGCCGTGCAATGGCGCCGGCCGGAATGGGCGGCCCTGGCCTGGATCGGGCTGGTCGGGCCTGCTCTGGGCTTCACGGCGGCGCAGGTGCGCACCGCCCTGGTGGATGCGCCGCAGATGCAGGCGGAGATCGGGCCGACCGGCGTTACGGGCCGGGTCACCGGCATCGAACGCCTGACAGCCGGATTGCGGCTGGTGCTGGATCAGGTGACGATCCAGGGGGTGGCGCCCCCGGACACGCCCGCCGCCCTGCGCATTTCCGTCCGCAAGGCCAGTGTGGTGCCGGAGGCGGGGGACCGGGTCCGTCTGTTCGCCGCCGTCGGGCCACCGGGCGATCCGGTGGAACCCGGCGCCTTTGATTTCCGCCGGCACCTGTATTTCCAGAGGATCGGTGGCAGCGGCTTTGCCCTGGGGGCCCTGCGCATCCAGCAAAAGGGCCCGGCCGATGCGTTCGTGCTGGAACGCTGGCGTCAGATCATCGCTGAACGGGTATCGCAACGCCTGCCCGGTGCTGTGGGCGGGATGACGGCGGCCCTGCTGAACGGGGAGGTGGCGGGTATTCCGGAAGAGGACATGGTGGCGATGCGCCAGTCCGGCCTTCAGCATCTCCTGTCCATTTCCGGATTGCATGTCGGGCTGGTGGCGGGGCTGGTCTTCCTGATCCTGCGTGGGGGCATGGCCCTGATCCCGGCCCTGGCGTTGCGCCATCCCATCAAGAAATATGCGGCCGTGGCGGCGCTGGCGGCGGCGTTCTTCTACATGCTGCTGGTGGGGTCGCCGGTACCGACGCAGCGATCGGTGCTGATGACGGCTGTCATGTTGCTGGCCGTGCTGGTGGACCGTAACCCCTTCTCCCTGCGGGTGGTGGGGGTGGCGGCCCTGGCGGTCATCCTGGTCCAGCCCGAAGCCCTGGTCGGGCCCAGCTTCCAGATGTCGTTCGCCGCCGTCATCGCCCTGATCGCGGCGTTCGAGGTCATCACACCCTGGATGGCCGCGCGACGACAGGAGGGGGGCGGGGGGCGGCTGGGCCGGATCGCCACCTATGTCGGCGGGCTGGCCCTGACCTCGCTGGTGGCGGGGTCGGTGACCATTCCCTTCGGTCTGCACCATTTCCAGCAGATGCAGAATTACGGCCTGCTGGCCAACATGGTGGCGGTGCCGATCACCAGCTTCTGGGTGATGCCCTGGGGCCTGATCGTCTGCCTGCTGATGCCGTTCGGGCTGGAAGGCTGGGCCGTGACCGCCATGGGCTGGGGCGTGGAGCTGATCCTGGAAACCGCGCATCGTGTCGCCGACCTGCCGGGGTCGGCCGTGCCGCTGCCGCAGCTGCCGGGCTGGGGGCTGGCGCTGTTCACCCTGTCGGGCCTGTGGCTGTGCCTGTGGCAGGGGCGGGTGCGGCGGCTGGGCTTCATCGGCATGGCCTTGGGCCTGCTGGCGCTGCCGCTGGCCGACCGGCCCGATCTGCGGGTCAGCGGCGATGGCAAGGTGGTGGGTGTGCGGATGGCCGATGGCGGCATGGCCGTATCCACGCGCCGGGCCGGCCGTTTCGACAGCGATGAATGGGCCCAGCGCGACGGGTTGACCGACAATGTGCGCAGTTGGCCCAAGCAGGGAACCAAGGATGGACGGTTGCGCTGCGATGCCGGCGCCTGTGTCTATGCCGCGGACGGCCACCGTGTCGGTATCGCCCTGATGCCGGATGCGGTGGCAATCCTGTGCGGGCAGGAGGTGGAGGCGATCGTCGCCCGCTGGAATGTGCGCGATTGTCCGGTGCCGTTGATCATCGATGGATCGGCCCTGGCCGCCCGCGGCGCCCATGCCCTATATTTCCAGCCCACCGGCATCCAGGTCGAGACGACCCGGCCGGCACCGGGGGCGCGGCCCTGGAACTGACGCGAAGGGGGCAGGAATGGACCAGCGGGGTGATTTCCGCGTGAAGCGTGTCTATGCGGCGTCGGCCGAGGCGGATGGCATGAGGGTGCTGGTCGATGCGCTGTGGCCGCGCGGTATCGCCAAGGACAAGGCCCGCATCGATCTGTGGCTGAAAGAGGTGGCGCCCAGCCACGATCTGCGCCGGCGCACCCATGCCGATCCGGACAACTGGCATCTTTTCCCGCCCGCCTATGCCGCTGAACTGGCGGGACCGGCAGGGCAGGCGGCGCTGACCCGGCTGCGGGAACTGGCGGCGGCGGGGCCGGTGACGCTGCTGTTCGCGGCCAGGGACGAAGCGCGCAACAATGCCACCGTCCTGGTCGACATCCTGACCGGGGCGTAGTGCGTATTTCCACTGACCAGAAACAGCGTTAATCCGCACCCAGCAGCGGCAGCAGGATGTTGGGGATGAAGTCGATGAGGAAATGCGCCAGGATGGCGGCCGGCAGGTTGCGTTTCCAGGCATAGAAGCCGGTCAGGATGCTGCCCAGGATCAAGGCGATCAGCATGCCGGCGATACCGCCATTGGCATGGGACAGGGTGAAGGCGGCCAGCGGCAGCAAGGCGGCGACCAGACGGCTTCCCGTCAATGCGCCCAGGCGGTCCATCGCGTAACCGCGATAGAAAATTTCCTCCACCAGTCCCGCACGTATCACGATCAGCAGTTTCAGCCAGATCGGGGTGACGAAGGCGCCCTTGGCCTCGCCGCCATAGGAGAGCCCAAGCGCGCTGATCAGGCCCAAGGCGCCAAATGTGCCGGCCAGAAGCGCGACGCCCAGCCCCAAGCCCATCAGGGCCGTGCGGCCCGGCCTTTCGATGGTCAGCCCGATGGACGCCAGCGGCAGCCGCTCGCCCCGCCGGACAATCCACAGCAGGGCCCCCAGCAGCAGGAACGCCGCGCCTTCGCGCAGCAATATCGGCAATTCGGAAACAGGCGTTCCCACCAGCAGCCGATAGTTACCCATCAACAGCGGCAATCCCGCCATGGCAATGCAAAGGCCGGCCACGGTCCAGCCGCGACCCGTCTGATGCTGTTCAATCATGGAACTGCCCCATCTTTCCCCATCCCCGGCGCCGTTCAACGCCGGTTGCTGGCCTGACAGCAAGCGGTGGGCCACAGGGAAAAGAGGCGGAAACCCGTGCTTTCCGTCGGATGGGCCGACGACCCCCTGTTCGTTTCTGAACAGGGGGTGTCCGGAAATGAACAGGGCCCCGGTTACGGCTTCTTGCCGTACAGGTTTTCACGCTCCTTGTCCGACATGGGCGTGCCGACGGGCTTCACCTTGTCCGCCAGCAGGCCCAGGCCGCGCTGCACCGCCGGCCGGGCGGCGATGGCGTTGAACCAGCGCTGCACGTTGGGATAGTCGTTCAGGTCGATTTCATATTTGGGGGCGCTGCGGACCCAGGGGAAGGTCGCCATATCGGCGATGCCGTAATCATCGCCGCCCAGATAGGCGGCCTCGCCCAGCCGGGTATTGGCCACCTTCAGCAGGCGCTTGGCCTCGTTGCGGTAGCGTTCGATGCCATAGGGCACCTTTTCCGGGGCGTAGAGGATGAAATGGCCGGCCTGGCCGAACATCGGGCCGACGCCGCCCATCTGCCACATCAGCCACTGGATGTGCGTGTACCAGACGGCGGGATCGGCGGGCCGGAACTGCCCCGTCTTTTCCGCCAGATAGATCAGGATGGCGCCGCTTTCAAACAGGCTGAACGGCTTGCCCCCGGGGCCGTCGGGATCGACGATGGCGGGCATACGGTTGTTGGGGGCGATCTTCAGGAAGTCGGGCTGGAACTGTTCGCCAGCGCCGATATTCACGGGATGGACATCGTAATCCAGGCCCATCTCCTCCAGGGCGATGGAAACCTTATAGCCGTTGGGTGTCGGCCAGGCATGAAGCTGAATGGTCATCGAAGGCTGATCCTTGCGTGACAGTGGGGGGAATAACCGCACCCTATCGGCAAAGAAACGGTGGGGGAAGTGAGGGGGCGCACACAAGCGCCCTCACTTCCCCCACCATTGACTGGCTTTGCAGCCTTGGATCAGGCGGCACCGACGGTACCCAGGGTTGTGTTGGTGTCGTCGGCGGTGACTGTCGGGGGCCTGGTGTTCAATTCCAACGGGGCGTCCAGTTGACCCTGCGCGTCGCGACAGCGCGGTATCGGCTTGTCCTTCATGAGATTCCCGGCCCGGCCAGGGAACGTCCGCCAAGCCGTCGAACCATTCCCCAGAATCTGTGGATAAGTGTGTGGCTAACTGCGTTGGGAACCCTGTATGGGCGTTGCGGCCTGCGGGTCAGATGAAAATGCACAAAATATAGGCAACGAGAGGGCCGTAATCCGGGGCATCAGATCCGCGCCAGCGCGAAAGCGTGAAAATTCATTTATTCACAACGGGATAGTGGCGAACGTGCCATATCGGGGCATCGGCCGGGCCAGGCGGCTGTTGCGGTTGTGTCGCCCGGGCGTTATGCGCCGGACGATCGGCTTGTGCTGTTTCCAATGCAAAAACACGCATGCCAGATTCAATGTGCGGGGTATCGCGCACGGTGGACAAGTGCAGGTCAAGTCATCGCCGGCCGCGTGCCCTGGTCATCATTGGGGGCGCTGGCGGGAAGTCTGACGCTGACCACCGTTCCTTTGCCGGGAACGGAATTGATGTCCAAGACGCCACCCAGCATCTCGACAAAGCGACGGGTCAAGGGCAGGCCGAGACCCGTACCTTTTGGATGGGGCCGGTCGGTGCGGCGGACCTGCCCAAACGGCTTCATCGCCATGGGCATGTCGTGTGCCGCGATGCCGATGCCGGTATCGCGGATTATCAGGATGACAGCCCCGCCATCGTCAATGCCACCAACCTCTACCGTCACGCGTCCACCCCGGGGGGTAAATTTGATGGCGTTGGAGGCCAGATTGATGACGATCTGGCGGATCTTGTCCGGGTCGGTGCGGATGCGCAGCGGTTTATCCGGAATGACGACATGAAGGTCGACACCGCTGCCGTCGGCCAACTGGCGCAGCATGCGCGTGCTGTCCCGGACGGCGGCGCCAATATCGATGTCGCGCACATCCAGCGTGTCGGCCCCTGCCTCTGCCCGCGCCAGATCCAGGGTGCCATCGACGATGGCCAGCATATGCGTGGCGGCCTGATGAATATCGACGGCGTATTCCCGGTATCGGTCGTCCGCGTGGGGGCCGTGCGCATCATCCCGGATCAGTTCGGAGAAGCCGATGATGGCGTGCAGGGGCGTGCGAAGCTCGTGGGCAGCACCTGCCACCACTTCGGCATTGCGCCGGCTGTCCTCCGTCGCGCGCCCCCCCTGATCCAGCAGCTTGCGCTCCGCTGCCTTCAGCAGCGCCAGGGCGTCTGCCAGCTTCTGCGACCGATCGGCGGCGCAGCGTTCAGCCAGGGCCAGCCGATGGCGCAGACGGGCGCAGGACAGCAGCCGCAGGGACAGCTCTTCCATGCTGTCGGGACGATCCATCACCTCGGCAACGCCCAGTTCCAGTGCCTGGATGCGCTGATCGGGCGTAATGGTATCGCCGATCATGATGATGGTGGGGTCGACCGGCAGGTCGGCGGCACGGATATTGGCCGTCAGCCCCAGCGGCGCCTCGACATGGTGCAGATCAACAATGATCAGAAGCGGCCGACGGTCCCGGCAAACGGCAAGCAGATCTTCCGTTTTGCGCAGGAAGCGCAGGTCCACGGCCGGGGTCGATCGCTTCAGCGCCGCGGGAGCCGGATATCGGTCTTTGTCACCCCCGACGACCAGGATCGTCGGGGGATCGTCTTTCACGTACATTTCAAGTCAGGATGGCTGGATTGACCCTATCAATGCCATGCTTCAGGCGACTTGTCGCCTGCAACCTTTGCCCGGGTAGCGCATAGGCGTTACGAACCAGATGGGGTATCTCCAACGGCTGTGGGGCCGTCCCAGGACCGCGCCGCCGCGTCATCACTGTCGCGGGCTTCGATCCAGCGGTCGCCACCGCCCGTTTCTTCCAGCTTCCAGAAGGGCGCTTTGGTCTTCAGCCAATCCATCAGGAACTGGCAGGCGGCAAACGCCGCCTCCCGATGTGCCGATGCGCAGGCGACCAGCACGATGCGGTCGCCCGGGTCCAGCCGCCCGTAGCGATGGATGATCAGGCAGGACCGCAAGGGCCAGCGTGCCCTGGCCTCGGCCTCTATCGCCTCCAGTTGCCGCTCCGTCATGCCGGGATAATGTTCCAGCGTCAGGGCGCGCACTGTGCCCGGCACCTCCCCCGCGTCGGGGTGCAGGTCCCGCACCAGCCCTACAAAGCTGCACAGACCGCCCACGCCGGTATCGCCATCGGTCAAGGCCGCCAGTTCGGCGCCGATGTCGAAATCCTGCCGCTGGACCTTGACGGTCATCAGCCGCCCGTCACCGGCGGGAACAGCGCCACCTCGTCCCCCGCTGCGACGGGGTGGGAGAAGGGCACATATTCCTGGTTCACGGCCACCTTCACCACGTCCAGGTTGGCCAGGGCGTCAGCATAGCCGGGCCCGCGGCCGCGCAGCCAGTCGATCAGGCCGGCGACATCGGCCACGCCGTCCGGCAGAGCCACCCGTTCCTCCGCCATCCCGATCTTGGTCCGCAGCCAGGCGAAATACAGCAGTTTCAACATGGTCTCACCCTTCCGCCTTCAGCATGTGGCGCAGGCCCGCGCGCAGATAATCCCAGCCCGTCAGCAGGGTCAGGGCCGCCGCCAGCCACAGGCCGACCTCCCCGATCTCTGTCACGGGCCAGCCTTCCGGCCCGTCATGGCCCACGATCAGCCAGCCGATGGCCCCCATCTGGATACCCGTCTTCCATTTGGCAAGGCGGCTGACGGGAAGGGAGACGCGCAGTCCCGCCAGGAATTCGCGCAGGCCCGATACCATCACTTCCCGCAGCAGGATGATGATGGCGGGGATGGTGGCCGATCCTTCGATCTTGCCTACGGCCACCAGCATCATCAGCACGGCCGCCACCAGCAGCTTGTCGGCGATGGGGTCCAGGAACTTGCCGATCAGGCTCTCCTCCCGCCAGATGCGGGCCAGATAGCCGTCGAACCAGTCGGTGATGCAGGCAGCCGCGTACAGGCCCAGGGCCGTCCAGGCACTCAATTTGCCGGGGAAGAAGAACAGGGCCACGACCAGCGGGATGACCGCGATGCGCGACAGGGTCAGGATATTGGGCAGGCTGGTCAGCATGGGCGCCAAGGCAGAAGGGGAGGGGTCGGCCGTCGGGGCCGCATCCTATCCTTCCCCATGGAAATGGTCATAGATGATTCTGGCGACGGCCGCACTGATCCCCTCCACGGCCTGCAGATCGGCCAGGCCGGCGCGCGAAACGGCGCGGGCGGAACCGAAATGCAGCAGCAGCGCCTTCTTGCGCCGAGGCCCGATTCCCTGGATCTCGTCCAGGGGGGAGGTGGTGATGGCCTTTTCCCGTTTGGCCCGGTGGGTGCCGATGGCGAAACGGTGCGCCTCGTCCCGCAGGCGCTGCAAATAGTAAAGCACAGGGCTCTTATGCTCCATGCCGAAGGGCGGGCGGCCGGGCATGAAGAATCGCTCCCGCCCGGCATCGCGGTCCGGACCCTTGGCGATGGCAACCAGGGGTACATCCTCGATGCCCAGTTCGGCCATCACTTCCATGACCACGCCCAGCTGTCCTTCACCGCCGTCGATCAGCACCAGATCGGGCCAGCTTTCGCCCGCCCGCTCCGGATCCTCTTTCAAGGCGCGTTCGAATCGGCGGGTGAACACCTCCCGCATCATGGCGAAATCATCGCCAGCGGCTCCTTCGGTCTTGATGGTGAATTTGCGGTAGGCATTCTTGATGAAGCCGTCGGGGCCGGCCACGATCATGCCGCCAATGGCATGCGCGCCCTGGATATGGCTGTTGTCATAGACCTCGATGCGCTGGGGCGGTTCGGCCAGGCCGAAGGCGTCGGCCACGCCGGCCAGCAGTTTGGTCTGGCTGCCCGTTTCGGCCAGACGCCGCCCATGGGCGTCGCGGGCATTGTTGATGGCGTGGTCGACCAGCCGTTTCTTGTCGCCGCGCTTGGGCGTGTGCAGTTCCACCTTCGATCCGGCGCGCACCGACAGCGCCTCTTCCAGCAGTTCCTGTTCAGGCAGGTCGTGGCTGACCAGGATCAGGGCGGGGGCGGCCTTGTTGTCGTAGAACTGGGCGATGAAGGCGGCCAGAACCTCGTCGGCCTCCATGACCTTGTCATGGCTGGGGAAATAGGCGCGGTTGCCGTAATTGCGCCCGCCGCGGAAGAAGAAGACCTGTACGCAGGTGCTGCCGCCATCCTGAAAGGCGGCGATGATGTCGGCATCATCCACGCCCTCGACATTGATGTCCTGATGCGCCTGGATGGCAGTCAGGGCGCGGATACGGTCGCGCAGCTTGGCCGCGCGTTCAAATTCCAAGGCCTCGGCCGCTGCCTGCATATCGGCGGCCAGATCGGCCTGGATATCGCGGCTGCGGCCTTCCAGGAACTGCCTGGCCTCGCGCACCTGTTCGGCATATTCGGCCGGCGTCACCTTTTCCACGCAGGGCGCGGTGCAGCGCTTGATCTGATATTGCAGACAGGGGCGGGTGCGGGTGTTGAACACCGTGTCGGCGCAGGTGCGGAGCTGGAACGCGCGCTGCAACGCCGTCAGCACGCGGTTGACGGCCCCGGCCGAGGCAAAGGGACCGTAATAGGAACCAGCCTCCGTGCGGGTGCCGCGATGCTTGGTCAGTTGCGGGAAATCCTGCCCGCCCGTGATCAGGATATGGGGGAAGGTCTTGTCGTCGCGCAGCAGCACATTGTAGCGCGGCATCAGCTTCTTGATCAGGTTCGATTCCAGCAGCAGCGCCTCCACCTCCGTATGGGTGGTGACGAACTCCATCTGCGTGGTTTCGGCGATCATGCGCTGCAGCCGGATGGGCAGCTTCACCGGCATCGTATAGTTGGTGACACGCTTCTTCAGGCTGCGCGCCTTGCCGACATAGAGCGCATCGCCCTCGTCATTCAGCATGCGATAGACACCCGGCCGGTCGGGCAGGGTGCGCAGATAGCCCTTGATGATGTCCACACCGCGGTTCAGGTCGGCCACGGCGCGCTTGCGCCGGCCGGGCGCAACCGGCGCGGCATCCGTGTCGGGTCCAGGGGGCGGATTATGGTCGGCATCGTCATGCATGGTCCAAGCATGTGGCCGATCCGTCGTCGTCGGTCAATCGGTGATGCATCTGCCGGGAAAAAGCGACCGCCATGGCCGAAGGTGGTAGCAGACCACCGCAACGGGAGAGGCCCGCCATCGACACCCTGTCCTTTCGACGGGCGAAGCCGGTCTGGTGATTGTCCCGGGGGATTTCCACGGAATCTGTGGATAAGTCTGCGGACAAGTGCGGTGGGGAGTGGTGCGGAGCCAGGGAGTCTGCGGCTTTGACGCGATTGCCTAAAATCTAGGCACAAAATATCATGTTATTGATTTTATTGAATGTTTTGTAAGTCAAGGAGACATTGAACTGTCATGATCGATATTCGGGGGCTTGACTCTGCCGATGATGCCTGTGTAGCGCGGTTCATTGTCGGCCTGTGTAAAAGTTTAGGACCGTGGGCGCAGCGGGCAGGACGGGATTCGCGCGGCGATGGGACGAGACACCCTGTCCCAGTCCGTTAAGAATTGGTTTACGGAAGGTGCCGTGCGTTAGTTGTGACTTACCCCCTGCTGGCCCCCCGCTGACAATGACAGCGGTCACCAGCGATGGGCAAAGGGTCACCTTGTGTAGGAATGCATGCCCCTGTCCTCAGCATCACACGCGTGCAGCCACCGCATCCCTTTCCGCTCCGACCCGGAATGAACACGTCATCGGACCGGATCGGCGGGTTTCAGGGCCAACATATCGGATCGGAACAAGCAGGCGGTTGATTTCCCAGGATTTTTGTGCGGCGCAACAAAGAAGTTGACGAAAAAAGCGGCAAAGCGCATTATCTGCTTCAGTCATATTGCGGTGCAGCAGGACGCTGCCGGCGTGACGCTATGCTGACGACAGCCCCAGGGGATGATGATGGCCACCGTTAAGAACCCGTTTATGGACTTCGATCCCACGAAGTTCTTCGACCTGAGCCGCCTGACGGACTTCCAGAAGGCCTTTACGGAATTCAAGCTGCCCAGCCCGGATTTCGAAGGCGTGGTCGCCGCGCAGCGCCGTAACGTCGAAGCCATCGTCGCCGCCAACCAGCTGGCCATCGAAGGCTATCAGGCCGTCGCCCGCCGTCAGGCCGAGATCATCCGCCAGTCCCTGGAAGAGACCTCCTCCATCGTCACCGAGCTGCTGGCCGCCGGCACGCCGGAAGACAAGGTCGCCAAGCACGCCGCCCTGGTGAAGTCCTCCTTCGAGAAGGCCTCGGCCAACCTGAAGGAACTGTCGGAACTGGTCGCCAAGTCGAACAGCGAGGCCGCTGAGGTCCTGTCCAAGCGCGTCAAGGAAAGCATCGAGGAATTGCAGGCCGTTCTGGCCAAGGTCGGCGCCAAGAAGGCCTGATCCGCATAAGCCGGATGCCGTCAGTTGCGGGCCGCCCCTCCGGGGCGGCCCTTTCTGTCTGTGGGGAACGGCAGAACAACACCGCTTTCGGACGGCGGGTGGGCGGCATGGCGATGCCGCTTGTCGAGATACATGGTGGCATCGGCGTGGCGCAGCAGGCTGTCAATGTCGCGCCCATCCCCGGGGGCATGGGCAGTGCCCAGACTGATCCATACCTGCATCTGGGCGTCGTTGAACGGAACCGGGCCTTCCACCAGCCGGCGCAGGTGGTCGCCGGCAGCGGCCAGTGCCCCCGCCCCATCGATATCGTTGAAGAACACGACGAATTCGTCCCCGCCGATGCGGGCCGCCAGCTCGCCGGCGCCCAGACCCGCGCGCAGCCGGTCGGCCACGGCCACCAGCATGGCGTCCCCACCGGCATGCCCATAACGGTCGTTCACGGATTTGAACCGGTCCAGATCGAAAAAGCACAGGCCGAAGCCCGGACCTCCGCGGGCAAGCCGGGCCAAAGCCCGCGTCAGCACTGTTTCCAACTGATGCCGGTTCGCCAGCCCGGTGAGGGGATCGATCTGGCTGATGGCCAGCATCTGCTGGCGCACCCGTAAATTGACCGACAGCATCAGCCCATAGACCCAGCCGAGGGCGCAGAGGGCGACCAGGGTGAACAGGGTGGCGTTGAGGTGCGGATAGGGGAAGCCCTCCCCCGCCGACCGCGTCCAAGTGACCAGCCACCGATAGGCGGCGGTGGCGGCCACCAGCAGGAAGAACCCGGCGGCCATGCCATGGACAATGCGTTCCTGGGCATTTGTCCGCCACATCATGACCAGGGCCGCGACAATCAGGGCCACGACACAGATCCCGTCATGCCAGAGATATCGCCATTCCTGCGCCTCGCGGTTCAGAATGGAGATGGTCACCACCAGCAGAATGGCCAGCGTCAACAGGGGCTTATAGGCCGCAGGACGACCAAAGTCCCGAAACCGGACCGCCCCGTCGATCAGAAGCAGCATGGCGCACAGGTTGAACGAGTTGCTGGTGGCGATTAAGGCATAGCCGTTCAGAATGCCGGCCATCCCCAGCACGGCCAGCAGCCAGGCGCCGACATGCAGGCACTGCGACAGGGACCAGCTGCCCAGGCCGGGAACCGTGGGGTTGATGCGCCAGACAACGATGAAGGCAATGGCGTTGATCCCCGCCAGGGCCGCCACGATCGTCGAGATGTCAAAGAAATCCAGTCCCGGCATCGCCCCCGCCCCGGACACCATCCCCGCTTGTAATTGTATGTGCAGGACGCGCCGGAGCACCAGCGCCGCTATCCTATACGTCAGGATGGGAGAGGATCGTCCAGCCGGTCCATGATGGGTTCGGGCGGCGGCATCTGGGAATTCTGTCGGCCCCGTTTATCCTGGTACATGTCGGCATCAGCCTGCTGCAGCAGTGTCGCCGGTTCCTGTCCCTGGCTGGGGGCCATGGCGATCCCCAGACTGACGCGAATCTGAATATCCATGTCCAGATCCGATGGAACCGGTCCTTCCACCGCCCGCCGCAGGCGCTGGGCAACTTCATCCAGGGCCGCGGCATCCGGCAGATCCCGCAGCAGCACGACGAATTCGTCGCCCCCCATGCGCGCGGCCTGATCCTGGATGCGCAGGGAACGGCACAGCCTGTCCGCCACAAGCTGAAGAACCTTGTCACCGACGGCGTGGCCATATCGATCATTGATCGATTTGAAACCATCCAGGTCAAGATAGACGATGCCCAGCAATCCGCTGCTGCGGGACCGTTCGGCAAGTACCCGTTCCAGCCCCAGCAGCAGGGCCCGTCTGTTGTCGAGCCCGGTCAGCGGATCAATCAGGCCCATCAGTTCCACCTGATGCCGCGCCGCCGCATTGATCGACAGGATCAGGCCGTAAAGCGTGCCCAGACTGCACAGGGTGATGGTGCCGAAGACAGCATAGTTCAGGGATTTGGCCGACATGTCGGTCCAGCCCAGCAATACCGCTGCCGCCAGACCCCAACGGCAGGCGAAGGTCAGGGCCTGGGCCCCGACATAGAAGGCGGTCAGAAAATGGGGCAACCGCTGATACGGTTCCGTCCGCCACAGCATGGCAGCCGCCGTGCCACCCAGCAGCAGCATGGCCACGGCGTCGTGGAACAGATAACGGGCGGCCGCATCCTCCCGGTTGACCAGGGACATCACGATGGTGATGGCGAAGGTGACGAACAGCCAGGGCCGGCGTGTCGCCGCACCCGCAACCGCCCGGAACCGCAAGGCCCCTTCAAACAGCAGGATCATGCTGCCGAGATTCAGCATGTTGTTGAAGGCGGTGTAAAAGGGGTCGTTCAGAAGCCCCAGATTGACGAACATGCTGGGGATCCAGGCAACGGTGGCCGCAGCCTGCGCGCCCGCCCACAGACGCAGCCCCGCCATCCGGGGCTGTATGCGCCAGACGATACACATGGCAACGCAATTGATCAGGGCGACCGCCCCGATCAGCGTCGACAAGGTGAAGAACTGCACCATCGTCATTTGACCGCCTGCGGCCAGTCGATCCAGCGTCAATAAAAGGGATTATTACAGAAACAAAGTGACGTGTGTCATGCCCAATTCGTCAACAGCCGGAAAAACAAAGGGCCCCGATTTCAACATCGGAGCCCTTTATCTGATCATGCCGGTCGAGACCGCAATATTCAGCCGCGCGGCTGTTGCGGCGGCGGCAGATTGGTCCGATAGGACGGGAAGGCGATCGGCCGCTGCTCTTCCTTGCGGCTGGCAGAGATTTCAATCTCCATCCGCGCGATGACCTTGCGCAACTCGTGCAGCGCGTCGGTCAGCCCCTGTACACCGCCACCCGTCTGGCCCTTCCAGGCGCGATAGGCTTCGGCGCAGACCTTGGCCGCCGCGTCCATGCGTTCATCCGCCGGTGCCGTCGGCGTCTCCGCGGCTTCCAGACGGGCCGGGTTACGCTGCTGCTGACGATAGGGATAGACAACGTCGATCGGCCCCTCGCCAGCGGCGGCGAAATCCACATTGGCGCGTTCAGCGGGCGGCTGACGGTCACGCTCGAAATCGCGCGGCGGGCGGTTGCCGCCTTCAAAACGATCCCGACCCTGGCGTTCACCGCCCTGACGCTCGCCGCCCTGACGGTCACTGCCGAAGCGGTCGCGCTGCGGACCCGGCTGCCCCCCCTGCGGGAAGCGCGGAACATTGGCCGTCAACTGGCGGCGCGGTTCACCCGGCTGACCACGGCTTTCCCCGCGGTCACCCCGTTCGCCCCGACCTTCGGCGCGAAATTCAGGACGATCGCCCCGTTCGGGACGCGGCTCGCGCGGCTCTCCCTGGAAACGGCCTTCCCGTTCCGGCCGCGGCGGACGACCTTCACGGCCTTCAAACCGGCGGGCGGCGGGCACGTCGCCATTGCGGCCGCTGTCATGCGTGAACGTCGGTTCACGCGACGGCGTCTCGGCGGGCGGCGCGTCCGTTGCGGGGATGGCAGCGGGTGCGTCGGGTGCAGCGGCAACCGGCACCGGAGCCACGGGGGCCTCTTCGGTTCGCGGCGTTGCCACGGCGGGCGGTGCCTGCACGGCCGGCGACGCTTCGACCACCGGGCGGGGGGCACGCCGGGCGGGGCGCGCGGCCTCTTCCACCACGGGTGCTGCCACGGGGGGGGCGGCCACGGGCGCCTCCACCTTCTCGATCACAGGCGCGGCCGGCGGGGTCTCTTCCCCCTCGGTTGCGGTCATGCCAGCAGCTTCGGCCTTGCGGACGATATAGGAGATGGCGCTGGGCGTGCAGTCGAATTCCCGGGCGATGGCGGACAGGGTTGCACCCGCCTTGTAACGCTCCAGGATTCTCGGCCATGCGGACTGCGGAATTCGGCCCCGGCGCTTGGGGGACTCCGCATCACCTTCGGTTTCGGCGTTCAAGATGTCACTCGGTTGCCAGAGAGGCTCATGCGTCATTGAGCGGATTCACGAGAATGGCAGCCCATGGGACGGATGAGGTGCAAAGGTGTCGGAAGCCGGTGCGGAATCCAGTAAACCAAGCGTGCCGCCAATGGAAAGCTGCCAGATTTTGTGCGTTCAGATATGGGCGAATTGTGAATGAAATGAAAGAAAGAAGAACGCGGCTGCGAAAAAAAATCGGCAGGCTAGACCTGCGCGACACGAATGGTTCGTCCGCGCAACGATCGCGATCTGACGCACCCTTCACGCCGGCATCGCACGCCCTTGCATCTACAGGGCGCCTTGGGGCACAGTCGCCGCAGCTCCCTTCATCCATTACAGGCTGTCATCATGACTGTCTTTCACCCGGTCCTGCGTGCCGTCGCCGCTGTTGCGACCATCGCCACATTGGCCGCGACACCGGCCCTGGCCGCCCCGCCCCCATCCAAGGGGCCGTGCTATTCGGTGGCCGAGTTCGAGGCGGAACAGGGCATCCGGCTGCACACCGAGCTGATGGTCGTCGGCCTGACCTGCCAGTACATGGACGTGAAGGGCGAGGCCAGCCTGTTCAACCAGTACAAGCTGTTCACGTTGAAACACCAGGCCCGCATCCAGGCCTGGGAAAAGACGCTGGTAGACTATTACAAGCGCACGGCCAAGGGCAACCCGACGCGCAATTTCGACACGTTCCGCACGCGTCTGGCCAACGAGACGTCGCAGCGCGCCATCGCCCTGTCGACGCCGGTCTTCTGTGGCACGCATGCGCCGCTGGTGGCGAAGGCCATGGTGGCCAGCATCGAGGATATCCAGAACGGCTTCTCCCCCGACCGTGATGGCGTGCGCGTGGCCAATGCCCCGCGCTGCGATCGTCCGGCGCCGCCGAACCTGATCGCCGACGCCACGCAGGCGCCGCCCACCCGCGTCGCCACGGCCACCCCGGCCCCGGTGCCCGCCGCGGCGGCCCCGGTCAAGGCCAAGGCAAAGGCCAAGGCGCAGTAGTCGGCACGCGGGGTCGGTCCCACGGGTCCCGCAGTCGCGATCCCGCCTTGTCCGGCCGGCCGTCAGCGTCAGGCGGTCGTGCTGAACATCAGGATGCCGTCATCGCGGCGCTGCTGCTGCAGGCGCCCCTGTCGGACCAGATGGTTGAGATGGGCCAGCGCCTCCCCGGCGGCGAACACCATCTGATGCACGTCCAGCGGCCGGCGGAACATCATGCGGGTGATGTCGGCGATGCTGCGCGGCTGGTCCGCGCAGCTATCCAGGGCTTCCTGCAACCGCTCCTGATGATGGCGGGTCAATTCATCGATCCGGTCATGCAGGCTGCTGAACGGTTCCCCGTGCGAGGGCAGGACCAGTGTATCGGCCGGCAGAAGCCGCAGCCGCGCCAGCCCGTCCAGGAAGTCGGACAGCGGATCTGCCAGCGGCTCGGCGGGAAAGACGCTGACATTCGGACTGATCCGCGGCAGCACCATGTCGCCGGCGATCAGCACCCTGTCACCTTCACTGAACAGGCAGGCATGTTCAGGTGAATGCCCGCCGGACGTGATGATGGTCCAGTCGCGCGTCCCGACGCGCAGCCGCATGCCGGCGCGCAGACGGTTGTAACTGGCCGGGACGCCGGGCACGGCATGCGCATAGGCGTGGCCGCGTTCTTCCAGCCCCACCAGCATGGCCGGTTCCAGCCCCATGGTGGCGTAGAATTCCCGGCTGGCCTGTGCCGACCCGTCAGACGTGTCCAACGACAGCAGCCGGGCCAGCAGCCATTCCGCCTGGGTCATCCAGAGCGGTGCCGGGAACCGCTCGCAGAACCAATGCGCCAAGCCGATATGGTCGGGATGGAAATGGGTGACGATCACCTTGGTCACCGGCTCCCCCGCCAGGGGGCCTTCCAGGATTTCCTGCCACAGCGCGCGCGTCATCTTGGACGACACGCCCGTATCCACCACGGCCCATCCCGGTTCGCCGGCCGGTGTGGCATCGCGTAGAAGCCAGACATTGATGTGGTTCAGCGCGAAAGGCAGCGGAAGGCGCGCCCGCAGGATGCCGGGCGCCATCTCCGTCAAGGTGGGGGGCGCGGCGATGGGGGAGGCGAGGGCGGTCACGGGAGGCAGGCCTTTCAGGCTGGGTCGGTCGGCGAACCATCCTGCAACTGCACAAAAGCAATCACCAGCGATTATTCCGGCGGTGGTCCTTTGTCATGACGGCATGATGGAAACTGTCATGATCGCTGCGGTACATGCCCGTCACCATGCGGGAGGAAACGGCGATGGACGGCCGACGGGACTATATTATCGAAATCGAGGATGAAGCCGTGGGGCTGGCGGTCGGCGAGCAGGACGAGGTTGTGTTTCACGCGGTCCATCCAGCCGTGCAGCGACTGCATGGCCGGCACTTCCCCGACGCCGCGACAGCCCGGCGTGAAGCCATGAAAGCCTTTCGCAGCGCGGCATAGAACAGCTTCAAATCCTCGTACTCAATTGTTCAGCCAAATGGGCTAGCATCTTTGGCCATCTAGTTGCCTCCTTGAGTTGGCAGCACAATTTCTGTAAGCCTAGTGTGACCGGGCTGCGTGTGGTTGATACCAGACGGCCCCGTGACAGAATATGCCGCCGTCGGCCCGGCCCCTTGATGGGCCTCGTACAAGACGGTAGCCCCAAGGGCCCTTAAGGAGAATGAATGATGAAGCTGCACCATTTGCTGATGGGGACCGCCCTCGCGCTCATGCCGGCCGTTTCCGCGACGGCGCAGAACCTGCCGGAAGGCCCGTACATCGCTTCCCAGGTCGGTGTTGACTGGCTGCAGGACTCCAAGTTCCAGAACGCCACCACCACGAACAAGGTCGATACCAAGGAAGCCATCACGGCGACCCTGGGTGCCGGCTATCAGTTCGGCACGGGCCTGCGTCTGGGCATCGAAGGCGGGTACAATATCCACCAGACCGACAGCATCAAGGGCGGTCCGGTTGGCAACGCCATCGGCGACACGACCACCTTCACCCTGATGGGTGTGGTGCAGAAGGAATTCGATATCGGTTCGCCGTTCCGCCCCTATGTCGGCGCCGGTGTGGGCTGGGCCTGGGTGGATACGGACAATGTCGGTCCGCTGTTCACCGCCGCCAACTATTCGAACGCCCAGCAGGACAATTTCGCTTATCAGTTGAACGCTGGCGTGTCCTATGCGCTGACCAGCGATCTGGATCTGACGCTGGGTTATCGCTACCTGGCCGTTGACGACCTGAAGTTCAAGTCGGAATCCCCGACCTACAAGTCGGATTACAACAGCCACAGCGTGCTGATCGGTGTCCGCGCCGTGTTCGGCGCTGCCCCGATGAAGGCCGCTCCGGCTGCAACCACCGTGGTCGCCGCGCCGCCCCCGCCGCCGCCCGCTCCGGCTCCGGTTGCTGCGCCGGCCGCGCCGACCATCACCCGCAACTTCACGGTCTTCTTCGACTGGGATCGTTCGGTGCTGTCGGCTGATGCCCAGCAGGTTCTGCAGAACGTCGCTCGCGACGCCAAGGCCGGCAAGATCGTGCAGATCAGCATTGCCGGCCATGCCGACACGTCCGGTCCGGCCGACTATAACCAGAAGCTGTCGCAGCGTCGCGCCGAAGCCGTGCGCGAATATCTGGCCAGCCAGGGCCTGCCGGCCGCCCAGATCGCCGTCGAGGCGAAGGGCGAGACCGACCTGCTGGTCCCGACGGCCGACGGCGTGCGTGAGCCGTCGAACCGCCGCGCGGTCATCGTGTTCCCGTAATCCACCGGGCATGTCCGCCGGTCCCTCGGGACCGGCGGATCGTGGATATGCAAAGGGGCCGCCGGTCGAAGGACGGGCGGCCCCTTTTCTGTTCTATTCTTTCAATGCACGATCACGCCATGGGCGCGATGCCATGTTCCATGGCCCAGATCGCGGCCTGGGTCCGGTTTCCGGCATTGATCTTCCGCATCGCATTCTTGAAATGCATCTTCACCGTGGATTCGGTGATGGAGAGACGGCGTGCGATCGCCTTGTTGGAATGGCCGCTGATCACGCAGGCCAGAATTTGGGTTTCCCGCGGGGACAGATCGGCTCCGTCGCCATTGGCAATCGGTTCGGTGCCGGTTGTCACCGGTACCGGGGACTGCCCCATGGCCTGCGTCGCCGACACGGGGTAAACGGCCTGTCCCATCTGAATCAGCTTCACCGCCCGTAACACGGCGTTGAACGAGGCGCCCTTGGACACATGACCATGGGCGCCGGCCGACATGCTGCGCGTCAGGGCGGCTTGGCTGAGGTCGGAACTCAGCACCAGCAGCCGCGCGTCGGGCGCCAGGGCGCGCAGGCGGGTCAGCGGATCTGTATCCTCCTGCCGGTCCAGTCCCGCCGGATCGGTGATGATCAGGAAGGGTTCGATCCCGTCTTCCAGCAAGGCTTCCGCGGCATTCAGGGAGGGCAGGGGAGACTCCACCACCAGCCCTTCTTCTTCAAGCAGGGCGGCCAGAGCCGCGCTGAACAGCTGATCGTGGTCAACCAGCATCACAGAACCGGATGTCATCGCCCCTCACCCTTTCGGTCCAGCCAGTCCCCATCGCCGCCGATACTGAGTGCCGCGCATCCGACGGGAATTTTTCCCATGATTCCAAGCCATTTGGGCTTTTCGTTCGAATTTTAGTTAAAATACAATCAATCGCGCGAACTTCGAAGTAACCAACAAGGATAAATGCTTCGAAATTCGATCTAATTTCATAATAATTCCGTTCCCTTCAAGAATATAAACAGATTCTTGTCGAACTTACCAGAAGGAGGTTGCGATTGGACTTAATCCATACGAATATGAATGGGGAATTAATCAGACGGGCTGGGTGCCCACTAGCAGGAGGTCAGGATGACCATCGCTGTACGCCGCGCAGGCAGCCCGTTGCGTGTCGTGAACACTGACAGCTATGTGCGGTCCATGCCGTCAGGTGGCGATATCGCGATGTCGGCGCGGCGGCGCTGCTTCCTGGTCATCGATCCGCAGGCCCTGGTCCGCCATGGTCTGGCACTGACGCTTGCCTCCCTGCATGACGGGGCACAGACTTGGCAGGCAGGCACCCCGGCAGAGGCGCTGGCGCTGCTGGCGGGTGCCACCAACATTCCCGATGTCGTGCTGATGGATGCCGACGGGCTGGGGTCCGAACGCATGACCGTCATTGCCGATTTCATGGGGCGGCTGCAGGGCGTGCCCGCGATCATCATGTCGTCGGCCTTTACGCCGGCAGAGACCCGCACGTTGCTGACGGCCGGGGTCACGGCCTGCCTGCTGAAAAGCGACCCCAGCGCCGTGCTGGCAGAGGCGGTGGGGCTGGCGCTGACCCGTGAAGGCTATGTGCAGATGCCCTATGCCATGCTGCAATCGGCGGCCCCGTCCCGGGCGGCGGAAGATGTGGCGGGTCAGGCCAGCGTTGCCCGCCTGACCAACCGTCAGCGCGATATCTTCAAGCTGTTGCTGTCCGGCTGCTCCAACAAGGAGATCGCGCGGCAGCTGGGCGTGCTGGAAGGCACCGTGAAGGTGCATGTGCGCGCCATGATGCAGAAGCTGGGCGCCCGCAACCGCACCCAGATCGCCATTCTGGCGGCCCGTACAGGCGTTCGCGCCGACTGATCACGCCTGCATGCCGCCGGTTGCGCCGGTATTGACATGGAAAAGGCCCGGCAGCCGTGCCGGGCCTTTTCCATTTGGGGCGGTTGTGGCCGTCAGGTCCCCGCAACCGTCATCCCGTCGATGCGCACGGTGGGCGCGTCGATGCCATAGCGCAGTTCCAGGTCACTGGCGGGCAGCATCCGGGGGAACATGTCCTTCAGATTGCCGGCAATGGTGATCTCGCTGACGGGATAGGCGATCTGCCCATTCTCGATCCAGAAGCCGGCAGCCCCGCGGGAATAATCGCCGGTGACGCCATTGACCCCCTGTCCCATCAGGGAAGTGACATAGAGACCCTGGCCGATATCGGCCATCAGTTCCTGCGCCGTCAGCGTGCCGGGGGCCAGGAAGACATTGGTCGGGCTGGGCATGGGCGGGCTGCCCGTGCCGCGCGCCGCATGGCCCGTCGGTGTCAGGCCCAGCTGGCGGCTGGACCTCAGATCCAGCAGCCAGGTGGTCAATACGCCATCATCGATCAGGTTGCGGCGCTGGTTCGGCAGCCCTTCCGCGTCGAACGGCTTCGACCGCAGGCCGCGGCGAATATGCGGGTCGTCCACGATTTGGATGCCGGACGCGAACACGGCCTGACCCAGGCGGTCCTTCAGAAAGCTGGTGCCGCGGGCAATGGCCGCCCCGGAGATGGCCCCCAGCAGGCTGCCGACCAGACCGCCGGAAACGCGCGGATCGAAGATCACGGGCACGGTCTGGCTTTTCACCTTGCGCGGGTTCAGCTTGGCCACCACCTTCTCGCCGGCGCTGCGGCCGATCTGTTCGGGGCTGCGCAGGTCGCTGCCATAGACGGTGGCGTGATAATCATAATCGCGTTCCATGCCCGTACCTTCCCCGGCCAGGACGGAGACGGACAGGGACCGGCGGGAGACGGCATAGCCGCCGGAGAAACCGTTGCTGGCCACCAAGGTGATGGCGCTGCGGCTCCAGCTGGCATCGGCACCGTCGGAATTGGTGACGCCAGCAACGGCGCGGGCTGCATCCTCCGTCGCGCGCGCAGCGTCGATCAGGTCATCCGCGGCGGGTTCGGCCGGGTCGCACAGGTCCAGATCGGCCCAGTTGTGGGTGATGGCGGCCGACTCAGCGATGCCGCAGAACGGATCTTCCGGTACGGCGCGCGCCATGGCGACGGCGCGCTCGGCCAGTTCGGCCAACATGCGTGGGCTGCGATCGGTGGAGGAGACGACGGCCATCCGCTTGCCGACAAAGACGCGCAGGCCCAGATCGCCCCCTTCGGACCGCTCCAGCCCTTCCGGCTTGCCCAGGCGGGTCGACAGCGACAGCGACGCCGCATCCACCAGCAGGGCGTCGGCCGCATCGGCGCCGGCACGCCGGGCGCGTTGGATCAGATCGTCCAGCAGATCGGCGGCGGCTTGGTCGAAAGGCGGCTTGCTCATTCCATGTCCCGGCTTCAGGGCCCGAACCGGGCCGACCCCTGACATCTAGCACCCGGCCATCGGTCGGGAAAAGGGCCAAAGCGCCCGGCGATGGTGGAGACCTGTGTTGTACGTGCAACAGGTACAAGGTCGTTACGGTTTGTCACCGTCGGCTTACAACTTAAATGTTTGGATGTTAAAGAGTTGCTTATATAGTCACGCCATCGGGTATCGGGGCGATGCCCAGGGTCCATCCAGCCTGAGAGGAGGCCGAAAATGCGTAACGCAACGATTTCCAAGCACCGGGCCGCGGCGGTCCTGCAAGCCCTGGTCCTGGCCGGTCTGTTCCTGGTGGCGGCCCTGTCGGCCGGCGAGCAGGCGCATGCCGGTGGCGGTACCATGGCGCAGACCGTGGCGACCGCAGCTCCGAAGGGCTGATCCGCCATCAGGGCAGGGGCTGGAAAGGTGACGTATCGGTGCGGCTGGTGCTAGTCTGTCTCCAGACCATTCTACCGATTGTTGGGAACCGTTCCGCCCATGCCTTCCTTCGACATTGTTTCCAAGACCGATCTCGCCGAAGTGAACAACGCCGTGCAGGGTGTTGTTCGCGAGCTGCAGACGCGCTTCGACTTCAAAGGTTCCAAGTCCACGCTGGAACTGAAGGAGAAGGAAAACGAGATCCATATCCATACCGAAGATGCGACCAAGCTGGCGCAGCTTCAGGAAATGCTGAAGGCCTATTTTGTGCGCCGCAAGCTGGACCCCGGTTGCCTGGACTGGGGCAAGGAAGAGAATGCGGCCGGCGGTACCCTGCGCCAGACCATCAAGGTCAAGCAGGGGATCGAACAGGCGCTGTCCAAGCAGATCGTCAAGGCCCTGAAGGACAGCAAGATGAAGGTCCAGGCCGCCATCCAGGGCGATGAACTGCGCGTCAGCGGCAAGAAGCTGGACGATCTGCAGGCGGCGATCGCCCTGGTGAAGGGGCTGAAGATCGAACAGCCTTTGCAGTATAACAATTTCCGCGACTGATGCTCACGCCTTCCCGCCTGTCCGGTCCGGCACCTTGCCGCGCCGGCAGGCGTCGGAGCAATGGCGCACCTCTTCCCATGCCCGCGCCCATTTGCGGCGCCAGGCAA
This sequence comes from Hydrogenophaga intermedia, assembly GCA_943371025.1. Classification (GTDB taxonomy): domain Bacteria; phylum Pseudomonadota; class Alphaproteobacteria; order Azospirillales; family Azospirillaceae; genus Niveispirillum. The sequence continues at coordinate 7,071 of CALRTC020000008.1, read as the reverse complement.
AAGGTCGGCCGCACTGGACACAGGTCTTTGTGGGCAGATCGGCCTTTTTCATCATCTTGGGCATGATCACAGGGTCCCCGGGGCGTACGGTCCGGTGATATGGGGCGGCCGCGTCAGACGGCCAGCCCCGCCCGTCGCCTACCCGCCAGGCCCGCCGCCAGCGTGCCCAGGCCCAATGCCGCCGCCAAGATCAGGATGATCGGGCCAGCCACGGGCAGCAGCGACAATAGTGCCGCCACCAGTGCGACCAGGGCATAGCGGCGTAACAGTCCCGCCGCGTCGAACGGCACCGACGGCGGACCCCGGCGCAGCCAGTCGGCCAGGACCAGCCCCGTGAAGGCCAGCCCCATGGGTGCTGCCAGCAGGTAAAGCCCCAGCAGCAACATGCCGACGGGAATGCCGACAAGGCTGATCATCAGCAGCAGGATGGCCGGCGGTGCCAGGATCAGCAAGGCCAGCCCGGCCGCCAGATGCAAGCCTGCCCGCCGGCCCATTTCCTGTCGGGCGCGCATCAGCTGGGCCGGCCACAGCCAGAGCACGGCCAGTCCCGGCAGGAACAGGGCCAAGGCGCGACCCAAGGTGCCGGGCACTGTCGGCCCCGCCGCTGTTTCGGCCCGGTGGTGGAAGCGCATGGTGCCGGACACCGAAACGCCGGCCGGCACTTCCATGGCGGTCGGGCCGGTGTGCCGGACATCCCCCAGGATGCGCGCACCGGGCAGCAGTTCCAGATTTTCGCTGTCCACTTCCAGATCACCGGCGATGGTGCCCGTCACCACCACATGGTCGCCCGACAGCTGGACGTCGCCGGCAACGTTGCCATCCAGCTGTATTTCCCCGCCGCTGATGACCAGATCACCTCCGACACGGGAGGTTCGGGCCAACCGCACCTCCGACCCGCTCAGCCGGGCGTCACCCGCCACCGTGCCCGCCAGATTGATGTCATAGCCAACCGCCAGCAGATCGCCGGCGACGGGTGCTGTCACATCCAGTTCCAGCGCGGCCAGGACCGCATCACCGGTCGCGGGGCCGTCAATGCGCATATTCAGGGCGGCGGCGATGATGTCGCCGTCGATGGCAGCCGACACGGTCAGGCCGTGGCCGGCGGCGATCAGGTCGTCGTCCAGCGGCTTGTCCACCCGGACATCGTTGCCCGACTGGAAGATCGCACCGGCCTGCGCTGGCGCCGACAGCGCCAGCAGAAGGGGAACGATCAGGAAATGCCGGGTCAACATCGTCAGGGAATCCTGTGAAACGGGCGACCCACCCATGCTCGCGCCATCCAGGCCGGGGGCCAAGAGCCACCGCCATGGCCGCGACACGGGGCCACCGTGATACATTTCGGTTACATATACGCATATGGGCTTGATCTGCCGCCGCTTCCACCGCACCTTGGCCGCCTATTGCAATGCAGCATGATGGTGGCTTCCATGGGATTGTTTGATCTGACCGGCAAGCGGGGGCTGATCATCGGCGTCGCCAACAGCGACAGCATCGCTTATGGCTGCGCCCAGGCCTTCCGGGAGCAGGGGGCCGATCTGGCCATCACCTATCTGAATGCCAAGGCTGAACCGTATGTGCGGCCGCTTGCCGAAGGACTGTCGGCGCCGCTGATCCTGCCCTGCGACGTTCGGGAGCCGGGGCAACTGGAGGCCGTGTTCGAGAAGGTCCAGGCCGAATGGGGCAAGCTGGACTTCCTGCTGCATTCCATCGCCTTCGCGCCGCGCGACGATCTGCATGCCCGCGTTGTGGACAGCACGCGTAACGGGTTCCTGATGGCCATGGACGTGTCGGTCCATTCCTTCATCCGCATGGCCAAGCTGGCCGAGCCGCTGATGACGGATGGCGGCTGCCTGATGAATGTCAGCTTCTATGGCTCCGAAAAGGTGGTCGAGCATTACAACATGATGGGCCCGGTGAAGGCGGCGCTGGAGGCGGTGACCCGCTATCTGGCGGCCGAACTGGGGCCACAGGGCATCCGCGTCCATTCCCTGTCGCCGGGGCCGCTGAAGACGCGGGCTGCCAGCGGCATCGACCGCTTCGATGAATTGCTGGCGCGGGCCGCCGAGCGCGCGCCCATCCGTCATCAGGTGACGATCCAGGATGTCGGCGCCTATGCCGCCTTCCTGGCGTCCGATGCTGCGAAGTCCTTGACCGGCGGCGTCGAATATATCGACGGCGGCTATTCCATCGTCGGGTGATCCGGCCGAACCGACGCCAACGGGTCCAACGGCCACCGGTTCGGTGGCCGAAGGGCCACTGCGGCCGCATGCCGGGTCAGGCGCGCGTGCGGGGTGCCAATTTGCGCCAAGATATGGTATCAAGCCGCAGTTTCAGCCCATATATCTGAACGATACCATCGGTAAGGCGTCCCATGGCCGGTCATAGCCAATTCAAAAACATCATGCACCGCAAAGGCGCGCAGGACGCCAAGCGGTCGAAGATCTTCAACAAGCTGGCGCGTGAAATCACGGTGGCCGCGAAGTCGGGCCTGCCCGACCCGGCCATGAATCCGCGCCTGCGTGCCGCCATCCAGGCCGCCCGCGCCCAGAACCTGCCCAAGGACCGCATCGACCGGGCCATCAAGCAGGGCCAGCCCGGCGGCGGCGATGACACCAATTATGATGAAGTCCGCTACGAGGGCTATGGCCCCGGCGGCGTGGCGCTGATCGTCGAGGCGCTGACCGACAACCGCAACCGCACCGCGTCGGAAGTGCGCTCCGCCTTCACCAAGCATGGCGGGTCGCTGGGCGAGACGAACTCCGTCTCCTTCATGTTCAACCGCATCGGCCAGGTGACCTATCCAGCGGCCGTCGCGACCGCTGACGCCATGCTGGAAGCCGCCATCGAGGCGGGGGCGGAGGATGTGCAGTCCGACGAGCATGGTCACGCCATCATCACCGGCACCGATACGCTGGGCGAGGTGCGCGATGCGCTGGAAGCCAGGTTCGGCGCCCCGGAAAGTGCCAAGCTGACCTGGACCCCGCTGAATCTGGTGCCGGTGACGGCCGAGGATGCGGCCCAGACGCTGCTGAAGCTGCTGGACGTGCTAGAAGACAATGACGATGTCCAGACGGTCCTGGGCAATTTCGACATTCCGGCCGACCTGCTGGAAAAGCTGGGCTGAGCGGTGTAGCTGGGGCCGTGATGAATGGCCTCAGCAGGCCGGCGACTGCCGGCCCGGCACCCCATGGTGCCGTAAGCCAAGCCGCCGAATGGCGGCGCCCGGCGTTTGAGGGGGCGGTGTAGCGATGGCGGGTCCGGCACCTGTGCGCATCCTGGGGCTCGACCCCGGTCTTCGGCATCTGGGCTGGGGCGTCATCGATGCCGCCGGCAACCGGCTCAGCCATGTGGCCGATGGCACCATCCATACCGACAGCGGCGATGATCTGGCCCAGCGGCTGCTGGAACTGCATGAGGGCATCGCCGCGGTCATCGAACAATGGCAACCGGACGAGGCGGCGGTGGAAGAGACGCTGTCCAACGTCAACCCCGCCTCGACCCTGAAGCTGGGCATGGCGCGCGGCATCGCCCTGTTCAGCGCCGCCAAAGCCGGCCTGCCGGTGGAACAATATCTCCCCATGTTGGTGAAGAAATCGGTGGTCGGTACGGGCCATGCCGACAAGGTGCAGGTGCAGCACATGGTCAAGATGCTGCTGCCGGGCTTTCAACGCTCCACCGCCGACGCGGCCGATGCCCTGGCCGTCGCCATCTGCCATGCCCACCACGCCCAGACGCGGCGCAAGGTGGACAACGCCATCCTGGGAATCCGGCGATAGAAGTTGCCGTTTTGTTCATGTGGTGTAGAATTCTTCCCCAGTAGGAAGAAAGGACCCCGCCATGGCCCTGAACATCAAATCCCCGGAGGCGGAAAAGGATGTCCGCCGGCTGGCCGAACTGACGGGTGAGAGCCTGACGGAGGCCATGCACAAGGCTGTACGTGAGCGGCTGGAGCGGCTGTCGTCGGAAGAGGCGGCGCTGAAGGCGGCGCGTTGGGCCAAGGCCGACGAAATCATCCGCCGCATCCAGGCGATGCCCGTGCTGGACCCGCGCAGTCCCGATGAGATCATCGGCTTTAACGACCATGGCACGTTCGATTGAAATGCGGATCGTCCTGGATACTTCCGCCCTGGTTGCCTTCCTTTTCCGGGAGCCCGACGCCAACCATTATCTGGAGGCGATGCGTCGATCAGCCGGCATGGTGCTGTCGGCGCTGACCCTGTTCGAGGCACGAACCGTGTTGCAGGCCCGGAACCCCGCCGCCGTACAGGAATTGGACCAGTTGATGAATGTGCTGGGCATCGGCGTTTCGCCGTTTGACGAGCAGCAGGCGGAAACGGCCTTCAATGCCTATGGCCGCTTCGGCAAGGGGCAAGGTCATCCGGCCCAGTTGAACCTGTGCGACTGCGCGGCCTACGCGCTGGCCCGGACGTTGAACGCGCCCCTGCTGTTCAAGGGCCAGGATTTCATTCATACCGACATCATCGCGGCCCTGCCTTTGCTGGTGCCCGAAGCGGAGTTGCGCCAATGATCGCCAAATTGTCCGGGTTGCTGGACAGCACGGGCCTGGACTGGGCCATCATCGATGTCGGCGGCGTCGGCTATCTGATCTCCGCCTCCACCCGCACCCTGCGCCGGCTTGGCAGTCCTGGTGCGGCCGTCTCCGTCCATACCGACATGTGGGTGTCGGAGGACAAGATGGCCCTTTATGGCTTTGCCGATATCGGGGAGCGTGACTGGTTCCGCCTGCTGACCACGGTGCAGGGGGTGGGCGCGCGCGTGGCGCTGAACCTGCTGTCCGCCCTGTCGCCGGACCGGCTGACGGCCGCCATCGCCGCGCAGGACAAGACCAGCCTGTGCGAAGCCGATGGCGTGGGGCCCAAACTCGCCGCCCGAATTTTGAACGAATTGAAGGATAAGGTGGCGACGCTTGCCACCACGCCCGTGGCGGCAAGCCAAATCCAAAGCCCGGCGGCAGCGTCCGCCGGCAGCAATTCTGCGGTTGGTGATGCGGTGTCGGCCCTGGTCAATCTGGGATATAAGCGGATCGAGGCGTTCACGGCAGTGAACAAAGCCGCCCATGCCCTGGGTGAGGGGGCTGATGTGTCCGCCCTGATCCGGGCCGGGCTGAAGGAACTGAGCCAGTGAGCCGCGCGCCCAAGCCCAAGCCGGAGGCGCCGCCCCGGCCCGAACGCATGGTCGAACAGGACCGGATCGGCGGCGACGCATCGGCGGAAAATTCCATCCGCCCCCTGTCGCTGGGCGAGTTCATCGGCCAGAAACAGGTGCGCGAGAATCTGGCCCTGTTCATCCAGGCCGCAAAGGGACGCGGCGAGGCGCTGGACCATGTGCTGCTGTTCGGGCCGCCGGGTCTGGGCAAGACGACACTGGCCCAGATCGTGGCCAAGGAGCTGAATGTCGGGTTTCGCGCCACCTCCGGCCCTGTCATTGCCCGGGCGGGCGATCTGGCGGCGCTGCTGACCAATTTGCAGCCCCATGACGTGCTGTTCATCGACGAAATCCACCGCCTGTCCCCGGCGGTGGAGGAAATCCTGTATCCCGCCATGGAGGATTTCCAGCTTGACCTGATTATCGGCGAAGGGCCGGCGGCGCGCAGCGTGCGCATCGACCTGCCGCCCTTCACCCTGGTGGGGGCCACGACGCGATCCGGTCTGATCACCCGCCCCTTGCGCGAACGGTTCGGCATTCCGCTGCGCATGCAGTTTTACGAACCGGAGGAATTGCAGCTCATCGTCAGCCGTGGGGCCCGCATCCTGGGCCTGGACCTGACGGACGAAGGGGCGCTGGAAGTGGCCCGCCGGTCGCGTGGCACGCCGCGCGTCGCCGGCCGCCTGCTGCGCCGGGTTCGCGACATCTGCGGCGTGCAGGGGCTGGATGTGGTGGATGCCACGGCCGCCGACCGGGCGCTGACCAGGCTGGAGGTTGACCGGCTGGGCTTTGACGCCATGGACCGCCGCTATCTCTCCTGCATCGCCGAACATTATGGCGGTGGGCCGGTGGGGGTGGAAACGTTGGGCGCGGCCCTGGGCGAACAGCGCGACGTGCTGGAAGAGACCATCGAGCCCTACCTGATCCAACAAGGATTGTTGCAGCGCACACCGCGCGGGCGCATGTTGACGGACACGGGCTATCGCTATCTGGGTCTGCCCGTGCCGGCCACGCCGGCGCGGCAACTGGACCTGCTGGGGGCGGCGGCGATAGCGGGGAAGGGAAGTGCGGTCGTGGCCGACCTGTTCGATGGGGATGCGGATGCCTGACAACACCATGCCGTCGGCGGGATGGTGGGAAGGGGACACCCACATATTCCCCTGCCGTGTCTATTACGAGGATACGGACGCCGGCGGCATCGTCTATCACGCCAATTACCTGCGGTTTGCCGAACGCGCGCGCAACGAGATGCTGCGTCTGGCGGGCTTTGCGCATGCCAGCATGGTGGCTGAAACCGGGGTCGCCTTCACCGTCCGCCGCTGCGGCATCGATTTTCGGCAACCCGCCCGTCTGGACGACGCGCTTGCAGTCGCGACGCGGATTGTCGATATCGGCGCCGCGACATTGGATATCGAACAGGATATACGCCGCAGCGCAGGGCTTCCCTGGGGCGGTGTGCCGGCTGTCACGGGGCCGCAGCCGCTGGTCAGCATCACGCTGCGACTGGCGGCCATCAACGCGCAAGGGCGCGCCGTGCGCGTACCGTCCGCCCTGCGGACGATCGTGGCAAATGGTTTCTCAAGGCAAGGTCAGGACTGAACCCGATGTTTCCCACCCTTCTGCAAGCGACCGCCCTTGGCGGTGCCGCCCCGGCGCATGAACTGACGGCGCTGGGCCTGTTCCTGCAGGCCGACTTCGTCGTGAAGCTGGTGATGCTGGGTCTGCTTGGCGCCTCGGTCTGGACCTGGGCCATCATCTTCAGCAAGGCGACGCGCCTGCGCCGGCTGAAGGCCGCCGCCGCCGGCTTCGAGGAGCAATTCTGGTCTGGCGGATCGCTGGACCAGCTCTATGACCAGGTCGCCGCCGCCCCGGCCGATCCGTTTTCCGCCGTGTTCGCCGCCGGCA
>CALRTC020000007.1:0-239876 GCA_943371025.1 Hydrogenophaga intermedia | reverse complement strand
GCAACGTCGTTCTGCTCCGACGGCTCGTTCATCTCCGCAACGTCGTTCTGCTCCGACGGCTCGTTCATCTCCGCAACGTCGTTCTGCTCCGACGGCTCGTTCATCTCCGCAACGTCGTTCTGCTCCGACGGCTCATTCATCTCCGCGACGTCGTTCTGCTCCGACGGCTCGTTCTGCTCTGCGGCGTCGTTCTGTTCCGTTGCATCATTCTGTTCTGCCGCATCGGCGCGAACCGGCACGCTGGACAGGGGGACGGCCTGAACCTGATCCGCCTGACGAACGATCTGCAGGGCAACCGCATGCAGGGGGGCCGCCGTGCGGCCGGTCAGCGCCGCCTTCTCCTTGTCGGTCAGACCGGCATAAAGGCTGACATACGTGGCCGGGTCACGACGATAGGCGTCCTCTGCATCCGGATTGGACGCCATTTGCGTCATCATGCGGTACAGGATCTTGGAGGTCCGGCGTTCATAGCCACCCAACGGCTCCCGCTCCAGACGGGCAATGGCATCGATCTCAAACGGGCCGTATCCGGTGGGAGAGGAGGCAGGACGGACATCGCCGGGATTGCTGGCCATGCCGCCCGCCGGCGACATACCCATCTTTTCCGCCATATCCTGATCAAGCGGCAGCATATCCTTGGGCGGCAGATACAAGGTGCAAGCCGGATGCACGGATGCGCGTACAGCCGGGTTGCGGTACGCCTTCAGCGGACGCCGGATGATCTGGCTGTCCAGACCCGGGAAGGTGGCACCGACATAATGGTAGGACGGGTGGTCCTCGCCATAGAGTTCGATCAGGCGTTCAAACAGGATGGCGCGCTTATTGTTCTTGAAGCCCTTGACCGAATAGAACCGGTCACCGACCGAACCGACCTGCAACACCACCACATGGCTGGAAGTCACGACCGGCCGGTTGCGCAGCAGCATGTCGGTGGCGTCCAGGATCTGGCAGCCATTGAATGACGGGTCGATGCGCAGGTCCGCGAACAGATAATCGGTCGAGGATATCCCCGGCAGCATCTGCGTGCGGTGGCCTTCCTTGCGGGCAATCGCCAGCGCACGACGGGCCGGCGAAACGAAAAAGCCCGGGTGGCCGTAGAAAACGGCCGTGACCCGCTTACCTTCACGCACGGCGCGCAGGATGATCTCGGCCATCTGCACGTATGTCACCATACGGCGCTTATCCTCGCCATAGTGCAGTGCGAGATTATATGCGTTCGGATTCAATTCACGGATGAAACTGGCCGTCACACCGTCGGGAACCCCGAAGAACACCGCGTCGGCGTCGCGGATGTGCCCGATCGCCTCCTGCGTGAAGTGGGAAATAGAACGAATTCCAGTACCGACCACGGTCAGACTGCCATGGGTCTGACCGGCGACAAGGGGTTTGAACAGGTCAATGGAATTGGGCATCGTTAGGTTCCCTCTGGATGGACGGCGGACGCTGACGGGCTTTCCAAATGGGCTACGCCAAAAGGCGACAAGACCCTATCGCATTCAGGGCTCGAATGCATTCCGTTAAATTAGAGGTAGTGGATTTGCCATACATCTCAGATTTGTTACCGATTGGTGTTTCTCACTGTTACCGGGCAGCGGGAACCTGAGAATGAACGCCGACGCTGAAAAGAGACTAGGGCCCGTCGGTCTGATCCTGGCCGGCGGCTGGGCCAGCCGTCTGGGTGGCGGGGACAAGGGCCTGCGGGAAATCGATGGTCGGCCCTTGATGCAGCGGGCCTTTGACGTATTGACTGCCTGTACCGACCGCGTGGTTGTCAGCGCCAATGGACCGCCTGGCCGCTTCGATGAAAAGCCCTGGTTGTCCGACACCATCATCCTTGCTGACAACCTGCCCGACCGGCCGGGGCCGCTGGCCGGCATTCTGGCAGCGATGGACTGGGCGGCGACAAATGAACCGGGTCGCACGGATATCCTGTGCGTCCCATGCGATACCCCTTTCCTGCCTTCCGATCTGTTCGCCCACCTGTCAGCGGGCCGGATGGCGGCGGGCACCCGCGTCGCCATCGCCGCCAGCATGGACGAAACGGGGAAATGGCGGCGACACCCCACGATCGGACTCTGGCCCGTCGATCTGCGCGATGACCTGCGCCAGGCCCTGACCGGGGAGAATTTGCGCCGCCTTGGACTTTATGCGGACCGCCATGGTGCGACCCCGGTACGGTTCCCCCCGGGACCGGGGGGTATCGATCCGTTCTTCAATGTAAACGGCCCGGACGACCTCGCCCGGGCCGTCTACATCACTCGTAGCGCAAGGCCGTGATCGGCTTGGCCGCGGCAACACGGGCCGCATGGCCGGCCACCGTACCCCAGGCAATGACCAGGGAAACGGCCCCGACAGCGACGAAGACCAGAGGGTCAAGGTCGATCCGGTAGGCGAATCCTTCCAGCCAGCGCGACAGCCAATACCAGGACAAGGGCCAGGCGATCACGGTCGCGATCAGGACCGGACGGGAGAATTGCCAGACCAGCAGCCGGACCAGTTGCGGCGCACTGGCACCCAGCACCTTGCGGATGCCGATTTCCTTGGTACGGCGCTCGGCTGTGAAGCTGGCAAGGCCGAACAGGCCAAGGCAGGCGATGATGACAGCCAGACCGGCGAAGGCGGCGAACAGCTTGCCCTGTCGGATATCATCGGCATAAAGCGCATCGACCCGTTCGTCCAGGAACTGGCGGCGCACCGGCACCGTGGGCACCATCTCCCGCCACAGGCTGTCGATGCGGTTCAGGACGGCGGGCGCGGCATCGGACCGGATGCGGACCATCAGCGTATCCGCCTCCGTCGGGGACGCTTGATAGATGCTGGCCACGGTGTTGTTGCGGGCCGACTTATATTGCAGGTCGGCCACCACACCGATCACATGCAGCGTGATGTCGCCCTGATCCTCAGGATAAAGCAGGGTCTTGCCAATCGCCTGATCCGGCGTGTTCCAGCCCAATTGCCGCACCGCCGTCTCCGAAATGACCGCCGCGGCCGTCCTGCCTTCCACCGGCGCACTGCCCTCCGGCACATTCTTGGCTTCATCGGTGCCATAGGCGCGGTCGAAGGAACGGCCCGCCAGCATGCGGGCTCCCAGCACTTCGAAATAGCCGTAATCGACGGGATCCGTACGGATGGTCAACTGTTCCCCCCGTCCGTCGTCGGTGCGCACATAAGTGGAGGTGCGTTCCGAATTGTCTGATGGCGCCCAGGGTGCACCGGCGACCGCCACCACGCCGGGATCTGCGCGCAACCGGTTCTTCATCGTCTCAAGCTGGGGCAGAACGGCCGGATTGCCAACGCCGCGCAGCAGCACGACATTCTCCTTGTCGAAGCCCAATTGCTGACTGCTGGCGAAGCGGGTCTGCTGCAAGACGACCAGGGTTCCCACCGATAGACCGATCGCCACGGCAAACTGTGCGACCACCAGCGCGGTGCGCAGGCGGCCGCCACCCACACCCGCCGATTTGTTGGCGCGCAGAACCTCTGCCGGCCGGAACGCGGACAACACCACGGCCGGATAGACCCCGCCCAGGAGACCGAGCGCCACGGACATGGACAAAACCATGCCCGCCATCAGCGGCATGGTGGAAAAGGCCGGATCGATCTTCACGCCCAGCGCCTGCTGGAACGGAGCCAATGCCAGTTCCACCACAGCCAGGGCCATCAGACCGGCCAGCAGCGTCAGCATCAGCGACTCACCCAGGAACTGGACAATGATCAGCGATCGCCGGGCACCGAGCGTCTTGCGCAAGGCCACTTCCCGTGCCCGCATGGTGGCGCGCGCTGTCGCCAGATTGATGAAATTGATGGCGGCGATGGCCAGGATCAGTGCGGCAAGTGCCGACAGCCCCGACAGGACGGCGATACTGATCCCGGGCTCGCCGCGCAGCGGATGGGTGTGCACCTCCAACAGCGGCTGAAGCGACAGCTCGACCCGATAGCCCGTGCCGTCACTCTGTGACGGGCGTGTGCGGGTAATGAAGTCCTTCAGATCGGCCTGCAATCGGGCCACATCGGTGCCGGGCTGAAGCTGCACATAGGTCGTGATCCAATGGTTGTTCCAGCTCTCCCGGTTCCGTTCCAGAAGCCGCAGCGGCGTCGAGATGGAAACCAGCGCTTCCACCTGATCCGACACATTGGCAGGCGGATCAGCCATCACGCCCGTGACCGTCAGCACGGGACCGGACTCCAGTTGCAGGGTCCGTCCCATGGGATCTGCATCACCGAACAGCTTGTTCGCCACAGCGCGGGTCAGGACCGTGCTGTTGGGTTGCGTCAAGGCTGTGTCCGGGTCACCCGCCAGCAAAGGCCAGTTGAACATCGCCAGATAGTCAGGATCGACGGGGTTGAACAGCTGATACAGGCTCTCATCCCCACGACGCACGATTTCCCGCGACCGGCCGACACGAACGACCCTTGTCACCTCGGAGAATGCCTGTTTCAAGGCAGGGGTCAACGGCATGGACTGAGCACTGGTCGGGGAGGGTTCCCGCCCCGGCAGATATTCGGTTCGCACCATCCGCCATACCTGGTCCGCACCGCTAAACATCCGGTCATAGGATAGTTCGTGGCGGACGAAGAGCAGGATCAGCAAAGCCGCCGCCAGCCCGGCCGACAGGCCCACAATGTTGATCCCCGTATAAAGGCGGTGGCGCAGCAAGTTGCGCAGTGCCACCATCAGCCAGTTCCACAGCATGATCCCCTCCGCTTCCCACGGGCTGCTTGTTTATGACGCCCGGAATTATTCGTACCGCAACGCATTGACGGGCTTTTCCGCAGCCACGCGCACCGCATGGCCGGCCACGGTCACCCACGCGATCATCAGCGCCCCCAGCCCAACCGCCGCGAACAGCAGCGGGCTCAGTGCGATGCGGAAGGCGAACCCTTCGAGCCAGTGATGGAGCGCGATCCAGGTCAATGGACACGCGATCAGATTGGCGATCAGGATAGGGCGGGAGAATTGCCAGACCAGCAGGCGGGCGATATCGGCCACACCGGCCCCCAGCACCTTGCGGATGCCGATCTCCTTCGTGCGGCGCTCGGCCGTGAAGGCCGCCAGACCATAGAGGCCCAGACAGGCGATGACGCCCGCCAGCCCGGCGAAGACGGCGATGACCGTGCCCTGTCGTTTCTCCACCTCGTAAAGCCGGTCGATATTTTCGTCCAGGAAGCTGCGGCGGATGGGCTTGTCGGGCACCATCTCCGCCCATTTCCGGTCGATCATCGCCAGCATGGCCTTCTGGTCGCCGGGTGCCAGCCGCACGATCAGGACGCCCCGCTGGCTCTGGTCGATGGTGAACAGCACCGCATCCGGTTCAAAATGGGCCGTGGAAAACCGGATATCCGCCACCACACCGACAATGGTCAGCACCTCTTCTGTCCCACCATTTTTCGAGACACTTCCCCGGATTTGCAGACCCAGCGCCGCCACCGGGTCCTGCACCCCCAGCTTCGGCAGCATGGCGCGGGTGATGACGATATTGGCGGCCGGCCGGTTGGCCCTGTCCGTCACCAACCGCGTGATGTCATTGGAATGGGCGGGGTCGAACAGGCGACCGGCCAGCAGGGTGGCGCCCAGCGTTTCCAGATAGCCGAAATCCACCGGTTCCACCCGCAGATGGGTCGGGGTGCCCTGCCCCGGCAGGCGGAGTTCGCTGACCCCCACCGACCCGTCGGCCGGGGCCCAGGCCGCCAATGCGGCCGACCGCACGCCCGGCAGGCGCAGCATCGCGTCGCGCATCCGGTCCAGAGGGGCGGCGGCGTCCTCCCGATCATCATGGATCAACAGCACATTCTCGCGGTCGAATCCCAGTTGCTGCGTGGCAGCGTGCCTTGTCTGCAAAAAGACGACCAGGGCCCCGATGGTCAGGGCGACGGCGATGGAGAATTGCAGCACGACCAGGGCGGCGCGCAATCGCCCGCCGCCCGCCATCTGCCCGCGGGCCCCCATTGCCGGTGCCACCCGCGACAGCACGATGGCCGGATAAAGTCCGGCGGCCAAGCCCAGGAGCGGCGGGAACAGCGCCAGTCCCAGCAACAACACCGGATCGGCAAATGGGTCGCCGGGCACATCGACGTCCAGTCTGGACAGCAATGGCAGGACCAGTTCCATCGCGGGCAAGGCCAGCAGCCCGGCCAGCATCGCCAGCAGCATGGATTCCGTCAGGAACTGCATGATCAGGGCGAAGCGCCCCGCGCCCAAGGTCTTGCGGATACCGATCTCCCGCAGGCGCAGGGCGGAGCGGGCCGTGGTCAGGTTCACGAAATTGATGCCCGCGATCAGCAGCACCAGCGTCCCGATCAGCGCCAGTGCCTGCACCATGGCAACCGGCATCCCCGCCTCGCCCCCGATCGGGTGCATGCGGATATCGGTCAGACGCTGAAGATTCAGACTGAAGGAGAAGCGACCCTTGGCTTCCTCCGGCACCACATAGTCGGGAACGATGGACGGCAGCGCCGCCTGTATCCGTTTCTCCATATCCGCCGGATCAATGCCGGGTGACAGCAGCAGATATGTGGTCAGCCAGGAGTTATGCCAGGATTGCTGGCGCTCCCGGTAGTCCCTGTCGCCCTGGTCACTGGTGCTGGTGGCGATGTTGGTCAGCAGGGTCGGGCGCAGGCTGGAATTCCGTGGCGGATCGGCGATAACCCCGGTCACGGTCAGCAGGCGGCCGCTCTTCAGTTTCAGGGTCCGGCCCATCGGGTCGGCCTCGCCAAAGAATTTGCGGGCCGCCGTTTCGGCGATGACCGTGTCGCCGGGCCGGGCCAGGGCCAGGGTCGGGTCGCCCCTGCGGAAATCCAGGTCGAACAGGCGGGGATAGGAGGGGTCCACGCGGACGGCGTTCTCAACGAACTGCTGACCATCGTCCCGATCAATCATCGCCTGGAATCTATCGACGCGGACCATCTCCTCCACACCCGGCAGATGTTCCAGCAGGGCGGGCCCGACCGGCAGGCCCGTGGCACTCCCCCGCCAGGGCGGCATGCCCGAGATCTGGTCCGTCCGGTTGACACGCACGATGCGGTCGGCCTGACGGTGATAACCGTCGAAACTGGTTTCAAACCGGACCAGCGTGGCGATGATCATGCACACAGCCATGCCGACCGCCAGCCCCAGGACGTTGATCGCCGTATAGAGCCTGTGACGCGTCAGATGGCGCCATGCGGTCAGTATCCAGTTCCCCACCATGGCCCCTGCCTCCACCCGCCGGTCGCGTCGCTCACTCGTGCCGCAGCGCCTTGATGGGCGGGGCCATTGCCGTCATGGCCGCATGACCGGCGACTGTCGCCCAGGCGATCAGCAGGGCCCCGCCGCCAGCCAACGCGAAATAGAACAGGGACAGATCGACCCGCTGGTCGAACCCGTTCAGCCATTCCCGCAACAGCCACCAGGCCACGGGCCAGGCCAGCAGGTTGGCCAGCATGACGGGACGGGAGAATTGCCAGACAAGCAGGGCCACGATCTGCATCACCGTGGCGCCGAATACCTTGCGCAGGCCGATCTCCCTGGTCCGCCGCCGGGCGGCGAAGCCCGACAGGCCATAAAGACCCAGGCACGCCACCAGGATGGCCAGACCGGCAAAGGCGGCGAAGATGGTCGCCTGCACCCGCTCGTCATTGTACTGGGCGGCGATCAGATCCTCGACAAAGGCGGCGTCGAACGGGCGGTCGCTGATCAGGCGCCCCCATATGCCCTGAACCTGGGTCAGCAGCGCCGACGGGTCGCGTCCATCGAAGCGGACCGACATCACCCGATATTGCCGCTCGTTCTGGAACATCACCGTCGGCTGCACGCCATATTTCAGGGATCGGAAACGGATGTCCGGGATAACACCGACAATGGTCAGTTCGAATGGCAGGTTGGGGCCGAAACTGGTCCGCAGGGTCCGTCCCACCGCTTGTCGCGGATCGGTGATCCCCAGGACACGCGCCGCCGCCTCGTTGACAATGGCCGATGCATGCCCGGCCTTGCCGGCCTCCGGCATCCGAGCCTGATCGGCACCGAAGGATTGGCTGAACAGGCGGCCGGCCACGGGTGCGACCCGGTACAGTTCCAGGAACCCATCACCCAGGCTCTGATAATTCAGGACTTTCTGCTGCTCACCGGCACCGGCCAGGGTAAAGCCGGTATTGTTTTCCCAATTGTCGGTGGGCACGTCCGACGACAGGGCTACCTCCCGCACGCCGGGCAGCCGGCGGATTTCTTCCATCAGGGTCTGGCGGGTCGGTTCGAAGCCGGCCCCACCCAGATTACGCAGCGCCAGCACATGCGTGCGGTCGAAACCCAGATCGGCCACCGTGGCGAAGATGGTCTGGCGATAGACAACCAGGGTGATGATCGACAGGCCGATGGCGACCGCGAACTGCATCACCACCAGCACACCGCGCAGCCGTGAGCCGCCGCTATCGGCCGCATCCTCGCCCTTCAGGATGCGGGCCGGCTGGAAACCGGAAAGGTAGAGCGCCGGGTAGGCGCCGCCCGCCAAGGTCACCAGCAAAGCCAGGCCGCAAAGCGACACCAGGAACGACGGATCGGTCAAGGGCAAGGACAGTTCCTTGCCTGTCACCCCGTTGAAGGCGGGCAATGCCACTTCCATCAGCACCAGGGCCGCGACGATGCCGGTCAGCACCAGCAGCCCGCCTTCGGTCAGGAACTGCGCCACAAGCCCGGCGCGGCGCGCGCCCAGCACCTTGCGCACCGCCACCTCGCGCCCGCGCAGGGATGAGCGGGCGATGGCCATGTTGGTGAAGTTGACCGATGCCAGCGCCAGGATCAGCAGCGCCACCAGCGACAGGGCCGCCACCAGGCCGGCGTCGCCCGGGGCTTTCATGTCACCCATGTCACCCGCCTGCTGCCTTGCCTGCAGGCGGATGTCCCGGACGGGCATGAAGGACTGGGAATAGCTGTCCGACGTGCGCACCCCCTGGGCGTTGGGCGGCATCAGCCGATCCAGGAAGGCCGCATTGTCAGCGGCCAGCGCGGCCACGTCGCCGACATTGCGCAGCTTTAGATAGGTATAAACATTCACTGAGGTCCAGGTGTCGAAGATGTTGGGCAGGGCAGCCCAACGCGTCGTCACGATGGGCACCAGCATCTCGATCTGCAAGTGGCTGGCACGCGGCAGGTCATGGATGACAGCCGTCACCCGGTGTTCATAGCGTTCCTCTGCGATGCAGCAGAGGGTCAGGGTGCGGCCGATCGGATCGGCATCACCGAAATATTTACGGGCCGCACTCTGCGTCAGCACCAGGGCGGAAGGGTCGGCCAGCGCCGTGGACGCGTCGCCGACCAGGAACTGGAACCCGAACATGGACAGCGCCGCCGGATCGGCGAAGGTGACCTGCTGGGCGATGGCCTGCCCATCACGCAGGATGGAGGTGTCGAAGGACGCCAGCCGGGCCACCGCCTGCACCTGTTCCGGGTAGGCGTTGGCGAAGGCCTCCGCCATGCGGCCTGCCGAGCGTACCGTGCGGAAGGGCGCGCGCCCCGGCACATTATAGGTGCTGTGGACGCGCACCACGCGGTCGGCATCCGGCACCTGGGCGTCAAACGACAGCTCGTCCCGCACGAACAACAGGATCAGCAGGCAACTGGCCAAACCGATGGCCAGACCCAGGACATTGATGGCGGTATAGGCCTTGTGCCGCAGCAGATTGCGGACGGCGACGATGATCCAGTTGCGCAGCATGTTCCCCTCCCCCTTCTTATTCGTACCGCAATGCCGTTATGGGCTTGGACTGAGCCACCCGCGCTGCGTGCAGTCCAACCGTCACCCAGGCGATGGCCAGCGCCACCGATCCGGCCGCCAGGAACAGCAGCGGGTTCAGATCAATCCGATAGGTGAAGTCCGACAGCCAGCGATCCATGCAGAACCAGGCCACCGGCCACGCGATCAGGTTCGCCACCAGCACGGGCTTGGAGAACTGCCAGACCAGCAGCCGGACGATGTCCGTCACGCTGGCACCCAGCACCTTGCGCAGGCCGATCTCCTTGGTGCGGCGTTCGGCCGTGAAGCTGGCCAGGCCATAGAGGCCCAGACAGGAAATGAAGATGGCCAGACCTGCGAAGGCAGCGAACATCTGCGAGGTCTTCTGCTCGCGTTGGTACTGGTTGGCGATGTTGACGTCGAAGAAGCTGCGCTCGATCGGGCGGTCGGGGACCAGTTCGGTCCAGATATGATCGATCCTGTCCACGACCGCCTGCATCTGCCCGGCCTTGACGCGAACGGCCATGGCATGGTGGCGGCCTTCGTCGCTGATATACATGACGGCGCGGATCGGTTCATGGACGGAGCGGTAGTGGAAATCCGCCACCACGCCGATGACCGTGCCCATCAGGAAAGTGGTCATGTTATCCATGATCTTCACCTGCTGACCCAGCGCCGCCGCCGGACTTTCATAGCCCAGGGTCTTGACGGCACTTTCATTCAGCACGACGCCCATGGGCAGCAGCAGTTCCTTGGTGCCTTCCGGCGGCGGCTTGTTCTCTTTCATCCAATCCGGACGCTGGACCAGATCGGTGGTCCGGGTCCGGTCGAAGGCACGGCCGGCGACCATGCGCATGCCCAGCGCCTCAAAGAAGCTGGGGCCGACACTGTCCTGGCGCATGACATGGTTTTCGGGCTTGGTCCCGGTCAGCGGCGTGATCATGGTGTTGTTTTCGCCACCATCGCCGGGGATATGGCCAGCCACGCCGACACCGGCGACATTGGGATCAGCGCGCAGCATGTCCATGAAGGTCTGCGTCTTCTCCCGCACGCCTTCATCCTGGAAATGGCCGATGATCACGACATTTTCGGTGTCGTAGCCCAGGTTCTTGTGCTGGGCATAGATGAACTGGCCATAGACAACGGATGTGGCGACCATCAGGGCGATGGAGATGGCAAACTGCACCACCACCAGCATGGAACGCAGCCGGCCGGACCCGCCGCCGGTCCCTGCCCCGGCACTCTTCATCGTCTGGGCCGGGCTGAAGGAGGAGAGCAGGAGGGCCGGATAGGCCCCCCCACCGACCCCCACCAACAGGACCAGCCCCAGCAGCACGGGCAACAGCACGGGGTCACCCCGAAAATCCAGGACAAGTTGCTTGCCCACGAAGCCGTTGAAGCCCGGCAGCGACAGTTCCACCAGCGCGACGGCCATGATGAGGGCGAGAAGCGCCATCAGCACGCTTTCTCCCAGGAACTGCGTCACCAGCTGGCCCCGGCTGGCACCCACCACCTTGCGCACGCTGACCTCCCGCGCCCGCTGGGTGGCGCGCGCCGTGGCCAGGTTCATGAAGTTGATGCAGGCGATAACCAGCACCAGAAAAGCGACCGCCGTGAAGGTGGTCAGTTCCGTACCGCTGATACCCGGCGTCACGTCGCCAGCGGTCGGATCGGTATGGATGCTGGTCAGCGGACGCAGATCGGGAAAGGCCAGGGTGGAAAGATCGATGGGGCCATCCGGTGTCTGGATCGGCGTGAAGGTGCGCTTCACCCAATCCGGGATGCCGGCGCGCAGCGGCTCCACCGAAGCGCCCGGCTTCAGCCGGAAATAGGTCATGCCGCTGGAATTGCCCCAGTTCTTTTCCTGGTCGATCATCCAGGTGCCGGCGGGATGGCCCATGGGCAGCAGCACGCCGAAATCCAGATGCGTGTTGCCCGGCAGGCGGGCCACCACCGCCGTCACCTTCAGCGCATGCTTGTGGTCCAGGGTCAGGGTCTGGCCCAGGGCCGGCGCATCGCCGAAATACTTCCGGGCCATGTCTTCGCTCAGGACCACGGAATAGGGATCGGTCAGCGCCGTGGCGGCATCCCCCGCCAGCAACGGGAAATCGAAGATCAGCAGGAAGCTGGCATCGACCGTATGGGTCCATTCATAGAATTGCCGGTCGCCGGTGGAGATGATGCCCCGGCTCTGGATGAAGCGGGTGAAATCCTGCACGTCCGGATGGGCGTTCTTGAAGGCGGGACCGAACCCCATCTGGGTATACGCGCCGCGTTCCGGTTTGCGGCCCGGCACCCGCCATTCCAGGGTGACCTGATAGATCCGGTCGGCATCCTTGAAGAACCGGTCGTAGCCCGTCTCATTCCGCACAAACAGCAGGATCAGCAGGCAGGCGGCCAGCCCCACGGCCAGGCCCGACAGGTTCAGGACGGCGTGCAGGCGATGGCGCAGCAGATTGCGCAGCGCCACCATCATCCAGTTACGAAGCATTTTATTCCCCCCCCTCTTGGCAACCCCGTCCCTGAACAAGGGCGCCCCTGCGGACCCGGTCCCCACCGGACCCGCAAGGGCGCGTCGCTTACTCGTACCGAAGCGCCGTCACCGGCTTGGCCTGGGCCACGCGAGCGGCATGCAGACCGACCGTCAACCAGGCGATCAGCAGGGCCGCACCACCGGCCGCCACAAACAGCAGCGGGTTCAGATCGATGCGGAAGGTGAAGCCGTTCAGCCAGTCATTCATGAAGTACCAGGCGACAGGCCAAGCGATCAGATTGGCGATCAGCACCGGCTTGGAGAATTGCCAGACCAGAAGCCGGACAATGTCGGGCACCGAAGCCCCCAGCACCTTGCGCAACCCGATCTCCTTCGTCCGGCGTTCAGCCGTGAAGGAAGCCAGACCGAACAGGCCCAGGCAGGCGATCAGGATGGCGAGACCCGAGAAGGCCGCAAACATCTGCGAAGTCTTGGCCTCCCGCTCATAAAGCCCCTGGATGCGGGTATCCAGGAATTCACGCCGAATGGGCCGGTTCGGAAACATGTCGCGCCAGACACGGTCCACCTCGACCAGGGTCTTCTGGACATCACCGGGACGCAACCGAACCAGCACGTCGGAGAAGGCACCGCGGTCGATGAAGAACATCGCCGGCGGGATCGGGTCGTGGACGGAACGGAAATGGAAGTCGGCAACAACCCCAATGATGGTGAACTTGTTGGTACCATCATCGTCAGCACCGGTTTCGAACTGCTTGCCCAGCGCCTCTTCGTTGCTGGTGAAGCCGAGACGCTTCACCGCCGCCTCGTTGAGGATGATCGAACCCGAATAGACCTTGGCATCGGCAGCAGCGGCCTGGGTCGGATCGGCCAGCGGCGGCAGCTGATCGGCCGGGCGGGAACGATCGAAATCTCGGCCCGCGACAAGATTGAGCCCCAGCGCCTTGACAAAATCCCAGTCCACGGTGGCCTGTCGCAGAACCAGCATCTGGTCCGGGTTGGCCCCAGGCAGGCGCACATTGGTGTTGTTTTCGTTACCGTCCCCGGGCGTCACGTTGGTCCCGGCGACCGCACTGACACCATCCAGCTTGGCCAGCGCATCGGTCAGCGTCTTCTGACGTTCCCGTTCAGTGGCGCGCGGAAAGCCCCGGACGATCAGGGTGTTTTCCTTCTCAAAACCCAGATTCTTGTTCTGAGCGTAGAGGAGCTGGCCATAGACCACGGCCGTGGCAACCATCAGCGAGATGGAGATGGCGAACTGCACCACCACCAAAGCCATGCGCAGCCGGCCCGAGCCGCCGCCAACGCCGGAGGAGGAGCCCTTCAGTACAGCGGCGGGGTTGAAAGAGGACAGGAAGAAGGCCGGATAGGCGCCGCCCGCGACACCGACCACAGCGGCCAGACCCAGCAGGGCCGGCCCCAGAACGGGATCGGTGAAAAGACTGAAGGTCAGCTTCTTGTCCAGGAAGGCGGAGTAGGCCGGCAACGCCAGTTCCACCAGTGCGATGGACAGGACCAGGGCGACAACCGTCAACAGCAGCGATTCACCGATGAACTGCATGATGATCTGGCCACGGCTGGCACCGACCACCTTGCGCACACTGACCTCGCGGGCACGCTGGGTGGCGCGGGCCGTGGCCAGATTCATGAAATTGATCGATGCGATCGCCAGGACCAGCACTGCCACGGCGGCGAAGGTCAGGATTTCGGCGTAGGAGGTGGCCGGCCGCATGGAGGACATGACCGGTTCGGTATGGATATCCTTCACATTACGCAGCCGCGGCGTGAAGATCTCACCCAGCACGACATTCCCGGTCGGGGAATTCAGGGTCGGTGCCGTCGCCTTGAACCAGGCCGGCATGCGCGCGCTCAGGGCCGCTCCGTCGACACCCGGCTTCAGGCGGATATAGGTTTCGCAGCAGACCCCACCCCAATTGGTCTCCATCGCCCGCATGGCCTGACTGACCGCCGCATAGGGACGGACAATCTCCAGATTGAAATGCGTGTTCGACGGCATGTCCTGCATGACGCCCGTGACCTTGACCGGACCATATCCGTCAATGTCCAGCGTCTGGCCCAGCGCTTCCTGGTCTTTGAAATATTTCCGGGCGACGCTCTCGGTCAGGACGATGCTGTTGGGTTCATCCAAGGCCGTCATCCGGTCGCCACGCAGGAACGTGAAATCGAACATGCGGAAGAAGTCGGGGTCGACCGCGCGGCCCATCTCGGAGAAGCTTTCCCCGCCATGCTTGATGACCAGGCTGTTCTGGACCACGCGGGCCGTCATCTCCACTTCCGGCAGCCCTTCCTTCATGGCGGCAGCCAGCGGCAGCATGGAAACGGCGAAATGATCGACCTGACGGCCCGGCAGCTGGGCACGGAAGGCCACCTGATACAGCCGGTCACTGTCGGCGAAGAACCGGTCGTAGGAGGTTTCGTTGCGAACGAACAGCAGGATCAGCACGCAGGTCGCCAGGCCGACAGCCAGCCCGGTGACATTGATCGCCGAATAAAGCTTGTGTTTCAGCAGGTTGCGTATCGCAACCATCAGATAGTTCTTCAGCATGGCAAGCGCCCCCCGGCGCGGATCATCAGGCTGCGCGCAGGTTCTCGGCCACGACCTGGCCATCGAACAGGTTGATGATGCGCGTCGCGTACTGGGCGTGCGGCATGGAGTGGGTGACCATGACGATCGTCGTGCCTTCGGCATTCAGGTCGGTCAGCATGCGCATGACCTCGTCGCCATTGGCGCTGTCCAGGTTACCGGTCGGTTCGTCCGCCAGCAGCATCTTGGGCCGGGCGACGACGGCGCGGGCAATGGCCACGCGCTGCTGCTGACCACCGGAAAGCTGCTGCGGCAGGTGGCCCTCGCGATGGGCGATATTCACCTTTTCCAGCGCCGCCTTCACCCGCTCCTTGCGCTCGCGCGCGGGGATGTCGTGATAGAGCAGTGCCAGCTCAACATTCTCAAACACGGTCAGTTCGTCGATCAGGTTGAAGCTCTGGAAGATGAAGCCGATATTCTTCTTGCGGATATCGGCCAGCTTGCGCTCCCCGTACTTCGACACATCCTCGCCATTGAACCAATATTGGCCGCCGGTGGGTGTGTCCAACATGCCGACAATGTTCAGCAGTGAGGATTTGCCACAGCCCGACGGGCCCATGATGGCCACGAATTCGCCGGTCCGGACATGGATATTCACGGAATTCAGTGCGGTGGTCTCCACCTCTTCGGTACGGTAGGCCTTGACCAGATCAACCAGCTTCAACATTTTCCACTCCCCTTTGCTATCCCTTGGAAAAACCGTTTCAGTTCAACTGGATGCGATCCATGCGGATCATGTCGCCATAGGCCGAGGTGACGACCCTGTCACCCTTGTCCAGCCCGGCCTTCACCTCGATCACCTGGGCATTGCGGCGGCCCAGCTGCACATTGCGCTTGGTGGCGTATTGGCCATCGGCCCCGACGACGAACATCCAGGCCCCGCCCGTGTCCTGATAGAAGGCGCCGTTCGGGATCAGCAGGGCGGTCGTCGTGTCGCCCAGCTTCAGACGCAGTTGCAGGCTCTGGCCCGGACGGATGTCCTTGGGCGCGGCATCGGCAAATTCCAGTTCCACCTTGAACTGACCATCGCGCACCTGCGGGAAGATCTTGGCAACGCGCAGGGTGAACGTGCCGTTGCCAATGGCCGCCTCTGCCGTCTGGCCTGTGACAAGGCGCGGCAGGTAGAATTCGTCGACCTGGGCGACCACCTTGAACCCGTCCATGCGGTCGATGCGGCCAAGCCGCTCGCCGCGCGTCTTGTTCTGGCCGACCTCTGCTTCCAGGGCGGTCAACTGGCCATCGACCGGCGCCTTGACGATCAGGTTATCCAGATTGCGCCGGGCAAATTCCAGGTTCTCCTGCAGCTTGCCCGTGCTTTCCTTCAGCTTGCCAAACTGTTCGGACCGCAGCCGGTCAGTGACGACCTGCGTCTCGCGCAGCACCTCACGGCGGCGCAGCAGATAGTCATATTCGTCCTGCGCCTCGTCGAACTGCGCCTGGCTGACGGTCTTGTTCTTGATCAGCTCCGCCCGGCGTTCCAGTGTGCGCTTCAGCTGCACCAGCTTGTATTCCACCTCCACCAACGCCTGCTTGTTGGACAGGCGTGAGGTTTCCAGGTTCAGTTCGACCGTACGCAGCTGATTAAGCTGCTCGATCACCTGGGCCTCCCGGCTGATCACTTCCAGCTGCAGGTCGGTGTTGGTCAGTTCCAACAGCGGCTGACCGGCCTTCACGAACTGCCCGGCCTCTGCCAGGCGCCGCTCGACACGGCCGCCTTCGACGCTGTCCAGGAAGATGCTGGTCAAGGGCTCCACGGAACCACGAACAGGGATGAAATCCTCGAACTGGCCCTGGGTGACCGCGGACACGATCAGACGATCCTGCGCCACGCGCACGGTCTGTCCGCCCGTCGAACCCAGTGCCAGATAGATACCCCCGGCACCAACCAGCAGGGCCACACCCGCCGCCATGATGGCCTTCTTGTGCTTCTTGAAACCCGTCTTTTCGATGCGGCGATCCATCGCCATGATATCCAGCTCCCCTGCCTTTACCGGCCAATCGTGCGTCAGGCGATCCGGCCCAGGATATGGGCCACCGCCACCAGCACGACGCCGACCAGCCACAGATCCGGATGCACGCTCAGCAGCGCATCCTCGATCCGGTTGATCAGCATGTCGTCGGCGTGGGCCTCACTCCCCTGGTCGAATGTCTGGCGCATCTTCGTCCCCATCGGTCTGCCGGCGCTGCCACCGGCTTTCGGAAGGATGTTTCGCAAGGCCCATGCCAAGTCCCAGCGCATTGATATTGCGGGATTTATGCCTTCGGCTCCTTTGTACATTTCCGGACAGTGTCCGTTTGCGAACAGAGCAACCTTTCCAGAACCGGACATCCGCCATGACCGGGTGCGGTGCCCTTGACCAGCCGCAGCGGCCGGACCGGCCATGGCCTCACGCCCCCTGGGCTGCCATGGCCAGGCAGCAAGCGTCCCGCATCCGTTCCAAAGGCAGGTGGCATTTCCCGCAGCGGGGGTACGGAAACGCTTGCCGCCTGCGGACGAAAATCGCGGGGAAAGCCGCGCTAAGCTTTCGGTTATGTGACCTTAAGCTCGCGACCACGGGTGACATGTTCGGATTAGGATGCTGCCTGAAGTTTCCAAAAGGGGGCCGGTCATGTTCAAGATGATGGAATCGCTGATCGCCAGCTTCCGGGGCAGTTCCCCCCGCGACCGGGAAGTGGCGGCGACCGCGATCGGCGCTGCGACCCGCACCACTGGCGACGCGGCCCCGCTGGCCGATGATAATGTCGTGGATGCATTGCGGCGTATCCTGGCTAGGCGCGACCCGACGCCGGCCGGCTCCATTCACCTGATGGGCCTGGATAGTCTGGCGGACCGGCTGGGCAGCCACTGGCCGGCTATCGCCGATCGCGTGCATCTGCTGACCATCCATCTGCTGAATCAGTATCTGTCACCCAGCGACACCTGGTTCCGGCAGAGCGGCGACACCTATGTGGTTGTCTTCGCTCATCTGGCAGCCTCCCAGGCGGAAATCATCTGCAACACGATGGTCGAGGAGCTGCAGCGCCTGTTACTGGGCTCGACGGATACCGACAGCATCAAGGTCCGGGCATCCGTCCATCAGATTGGGTCCGATACCCTGTCCGCCCCGTCCCGCCTGAACAGGTTGCTTCAGGATACGGCCCGGACCCTGTCTAAGGAGGTGGCGGCGAACGAAGTGCCGGAGCCGTCGCAACCCGGCATCGCCGCACGATCCATCGAAGAGGCGGGACCGCTGCAGGTCTGCTACCGGCCCGTCTGGGACGTGAAGCAGCAGGTCGTCTCCGTCTTCATCGCCCGCGCCTGCCGGCAGCGCTATGGCCGGGCACCGCTCTGGGCCTATGAATGCCTGGAGAATCCGGAAGACCCCAACCAGATTCTGAACCTGGATATCCAGGTCATCGAAGAAGCGGTGAATACGGCACTGGAGCTTTATGACAACCGCTTCCGCTTCTTCCTGTCAGTCCCGATCCATTTCGAAAGCCTGGCCGTCCAGGCGCGGCGCCGCGCCCTTCTGTCCTGTTTGCAGGCCATACCGGCACACATGCGGCCGCTGATGACCTATCACCTCTACGGCCTGCCGACGGGCATTCCCGTCGGGCGGCTGGCAGAAATGGTCAGCATTCTGCGCCCCCTGGGGCGCACGACGATGGTCGTGGTGGACCCTGCCGACCACGACCTGAAGGTCGTGGCGGAAGCAGGCGCCAAAGTAGCCTGCATCCTGCTGCCGCCGGGTGCGGGCGCTCAACGCCACCGCGCCGACCTGCTGCGTTTCGGCATGTCGGCTGCCAAGAACCGTCTCTGCAGTTCGGTTGAAGGGGTGGGCGACCTCAATATGGAACATCTGTGCGAGGATGCGCAGATCACTTTCCTGTCGGGCGATCTGATCGGCGGGTGGATCGACACCCCGCAGCAGGCTGTCCGCCGCCATCTGGAGGATTTCAGCCGCCCCCGGATGGCCGCGTCGGCATAATACATATTTGCATGGATCAGAACCTACGGCCCTGATCCATGCAGCCCTCACGCGCCGGGCGCCGCCATCCGGCGGCTTGGCTCACGCGCGCATGGGCGCGCGGGCGCTCGTACCGCGCCAACCAAGTTGCGATGAGTTCCACTCACCGCAACCTGGCATAAGCTAGGCCGGTGACATCACGCGTCGGCACCAAGAGCCCTAGAAAAGCCGAACCCGCCACGGCGGTGGGCCGGGCGGGTTCATAGGCTCTTGACCCTTTGGTCCTGCGGCAGCGCCTTACTTGAAGGCGATGTTCACGACCTCATAGCTCTTGGAGCCGCCGGGGGTCGTGACCTCAACGCTGTCACCGACGGACTTGCCGATCAGGGCGCGGGCCAGCGGGCTGGTGATGCTGACCAGACCCTGCTTGATGTCGCTCTCGTCCTGGCCGACAATCTGGTATGTGACTTCCTCGTCGGTATCCTCATCCGCCAGCGTGATGGTGGCGCCGAACTTCACGGCATTGCCGGTCAGCTTGACCGGATCAATGACCTCGGCCCGGCTGATCTTGTCCTCCAGCTCCATCACGCGGCCTTCGATGAAGGACTGGCGCTCGCGCGCCGCGTGGTATTCAGCGTTTTCAGACAGATCGCCATGCTCGCGGGCTTCCGCGATGGCCTTGATCACGGCCGGACGCTCCACGCTCTTCAGGTGCTTTAACTCATCCTGCAGCCGGTTGTACCCCCGAGCCGTCATGGGAACTTTTTCCATCGTGCCCTATCCCAGTAAAGGTAGCCCAGAAATAAAATAAGCCTGTCAGGGCGGTTTCCCGCCCCGCAGACCAGACCGTCCTTAGTAAGAGCCGCTCAAGTATGACTGGAGCGGAGCCACGTCCAGACCGCCGACCTTCAACGCCGAGATGGCTTCGACCGCCGCCTCAGCCCCGGCCACCGTGGTGTAGTAGGGGATGTTATTGGTCAGCGCGGTGCGGCGCAAGCTGAAGCTGTCGGATACCGCCTGCGACCCTTCGGTCGTGTTGAAGATCAGCTGGACATCGCCATTGATCATGCGGTCGACAATGTGGGGCTGGCCTTCCACCACCTTGTTGATGGGGGTGACCTTCACGCCCTTTTCCGCCATGTGCTTGGCCGTGCCACGGGTGGCCACCACCTTGAAGCCCATTTCCAGCAGCTTGGCGGCCAGCGGCACCATGGCCGGCTTGTCGCGTTCGCGCACGGAAATGAACACGGTGCCTTCCTTAGGCAGGGTCACGCCGGCGCCCAGCTGGCTCTTGGCAAACGCCATTGCGAAGTTCTTGTCCAGGCCCATCACCTCGCCCGTCGACCGCATTTCCGGCCCCAGCAGGATATCGACGCCTGGGAAGCGGTTGAACGGGAACACAGCTTCCTTCACCGCCGTGTGCGGCGGGAACGGACCGGACAGCTTGAACTGGCTCAACTTCTCGCCCGCCATGATGCGCGCGGCAATCTTGGCGATGGGCGTACCCGTGGCCTTGGCAACGAAGGGCACGGTACGGCTGGCACGCGGATTGACTTCCAGGATGTAGATGTCGAAACCGTCGGTGCCGGAACCATCGGCCGACTGCTTGACCGCGAACTGGATATTCATCAGGCCGACGACATTCAGCCCTTTGGCCAGCTTCACGGCCTGGACCGTCAGTTCATCCACCACGGCCTTGGACAGGGTGTAGGGCGGCAGGGCACAGGCGCTGTCGCCGGAATGGATGCCGGCTTCCTCGATATGCTCCATGATGCCGGCGACATAGACCTGACCGTCGGCATCGGCCACGGCGTCCACGTCCACCTCGATGGCGTCCTGGAGATAGCTGTCGATCAGCACCGGATTCTTACCCGACACCTTCACCGCGGTAGCGATGTAGCGGTGCAGGCCGGCCATGTTGTGGACGATCTCCATCGCGCGCCCGCCCAGCACGTAGGACGGGCGGATGACGACCGGGAAGCCGATGCGGTTGGCCACCGCCTCCGCCTCTTCCAGCGACCGGGCCAGGCCATTGGCCGGCTGGCGAAGGTCCAGCTTGATCAGAAGCTGCTGGAACCGCTCACGATCTTCCGCCAGGTCGATGGCGTCCGGCGTGGTGCCCAGGATGGGCAGACCGGCCTGTTCCAGGGCGTTCGCCAGCTTCAGCGGGGTCTGGCCGCCGAACTGCACGATCAGACCCACGACCTCGCCATTCTGCTTTTCCTTCTCGACCAGTTCGATCACGTCTTCGGCCGTCAGCGGCTCGAAATACAGGCGATCGGCCGTGTCATAGTCGGTGGAGACGGTTTCCGGGTTGCAGTTGACCATGATCGTCTCATAGCCCGCTTCCTGCAGGGCATAGACGGCGTGGACGCAGCAATAGTCGAACTCGATACCCTGGCCGATGCGGTTGGGACCGCCGCCCAAGATGACGACCTTCTTCTTGTCCGTCGGCGCGCTCTCGCATTCCGCCGGCTCCAGGCCATTGCCCTCGTACGTGGAGTACATGTAAGGCGTGCGGCTGGCGAACTCGGCGGCGCAGGTGTCGATGCGCTTGAACACCGGGCGCACATTCAGAGCGCGGCGATGGGCGGCAACGGCCGATTCCGGCTGGCCCGTCAGGGTCGCCAGGCGGGTGTCGCTGAAGCCCATGGCCTTGATACGGGCCATATACTGCGCGTCGATGCCCGACAGGCCGGCCGCCTTGATGGAAGCCTCTTCCTTCACGATGGCCTCGATCTGGCGCATGAACCAGGGGTCGTACTTGCACTCTTCGTAGATCTGCTCGACCGTCCAGCCATGGCGCATGGCCTGGGCAACGATCAGCAGGCGTTCCGGGGTCGGGCGGCTCAGCATATGGCGCAGGCGGCCTTCATCCAGATTGCCGCTGGCGTCGGACAGGTCGATCTCGTCAAAGCCGGTCAGACCGGTTTCCAGACCGCGCAGGGCCTTCTGCATGCTTTCAGCGAAGGTACGGCCGATGGCCATCACCTCACCCACCGATTTCATGCTGGTGGTCAGCGTATTATCGGCGCCGGGGAACTTCTCAAACGCGAAGCGCGGGATCTTGGTGACGACGTAGTCGATGGTCGGCTCGAAGCTGGCCGGCGTCGACCCGGTGATGTCATTGTCCAGCTCGTCCAGCGTGTAACCGACGGCCAGCTTGGCCGCGATCTTGGCGATGGGGAAGCCCGTCGCCTTCGATGCCAGCGCCGAGGAACGCGACACGCGCGGGTTCATCTCGATCACGACCATGCGGCCGGTGTCGGGATGGATACCGAACTGCACGTTCGACCCACCCGTATCCACACCGATCTCGCGCAGCACCGTCAGGCTGGCGTTGCGCATGATCTGGTATTCTTTGTCGGTCAGGGTCAGCGCCGGGGCGACCGTCATGCTGTCGCCCGTATGCACGCCCATGGCGTCGATATTCTCGATCGAGCAGATGATGATGCAGTTGTCCTTGCGGTCGCGGACAACCTCCATCTCGTACTCTTTCCAGCCCAGGACCGATTCCTCGATCAGGACCTCATGCACGGGGCTGGCGCGCAGGCCGCCACGGACGATCTCTTCAAACTCCGCCCGGTTGAAGGCGATGCCGCCGCCGGTGCCGGCCAGCGTGAAGGACGGGCGGATGATGGCAGGCAGGCCGACAAAGGCCAGCGCATCCAGCGCCTCGTCATAATTCTTGACGACGCGCGACCGCGGGCTTTCCAGCCCGATCTTGTCCATGGCGTCGCGGAACTTCAGGCGATCCTCGGCCTTCTCGATGACATCGGCCTTGGCGCCGATCATCTCCACGCCCAGCCGGTCCAGGGTACCGTCGCGGAACAGGGCCAGCGCCGTGTTCAGGGCCGTCTGACCGCCCATGGTGGGCAGCAGGGCGTCGGGCCGTTCCTTTTCCAGGATCTTCGCGACCATGGAAGGGGTGATCGGCTCGATATAGGTCGCGTCGGCCAGACCGGGGTCGGTCATGATCGTGGCCGGATTGGAGTTCACGAGGATGACGCGGTAGCCTTCCTCCTTCAGCGCCTTACAGGCCTGGACGCCGGAATAATCGAATTCGCAGGCCTGTCCGATGATGATCGGACCCGCGCCGATGATGCAGATGGATTTGATGTCGGTGCGTTTCGGCATGATCAGTCGGACCGTCGTTGCGGGCGGGAAAGGGCGATGTGGTCGCGGCAAAACGCCCCCCGCTCCACAATGGGTGCGGGGGGCGCCCGGCTGAGGGGCCTATATAGAGGGGTCGGTCCCGGAAATGAAGTGCCCAGCTTGGGGCGCTGGGATGCGTTCGGCGGGACGCACCTCCCGATTATTCGGTTGCCCCCTTACGGCCCGATATAGAACCGGACGAGATCAGCCTGCTTGGCCGTGAATACCGCACAGCGCGTCGTCCCCTGGTCGCGGAAGAAATAGACAGTGTCTTCCTGACGTCGACGCGTGGGGTCATAGAGATTGACCGACATGCGCCCGAAGGCAACGCCCAGCGCTTCCTCCGTCGGGCCGAATGCGCGGTAATGGTAATTGACGATTTGCATGAACTGGCCGGTGCGGCACATTTTCGACAGGGTGAGATCAGCCGTCATCCGCGATCTGGACGGGGCGTCAAAGGCATAGACGATGCGCATCAAACGCTGTGGCGCCGGCCGCGGCGGTGCCACAGCCGGGTCGATCCAGCTTTGCCAGGGCAAGCGGCGGAAACCGTGTCCAGCCTCCGGCTGGGCAGGCACCGGACGATCCGCCAATGCAGGCGCAGCCGACGCGCATATCAGCGCGATCGCCAAAAGCAGGGAACGCACGGGCAGAAGCCTCACCGGTTGATGGCGTAACGGGCCAGGAACAACGCGACGGCCTTACGGCTTTCTTCCGGCAAATTGGTGAAATTGATCTTTGCTGTCTTCTTGTCCACTGACGCCACGGTACCCGCCCCCTTCAGGGACAAGTTCTGCTTGGGGTCTTTCAGCGACAGATCGAAAGTGACCGACTGCCCCACCTTTAATTTCGCGCCGGAAACAGTAACACTGCCAACCCCAAGGTTCGCGACGGTTAACTGTTTACCATCGATATTAAGGTGAGCGGTGAATTTGGGCACCTTGACCTTCTCGATGACATCCACTTTGAGAAAGTCAAACATGCCCATTTTGGGTCTCCAACGGCCTTTAGCCAGATTACTGTAATGGATTCCTGTGGCTTTAGAAACGGTCCATTCGTTCATGTTGGGGGAAATGAGGATGGCATCCCCCCCTGGTGACGCCGCCGCCGCCTTGCGCTATGGCTGTCGGATCGCCCTTCGCGAAGGATGTCATTCATGCCGATCCGCCGCCCCGACCTGACTGTCCTGTCCCTCACCCTGGCTCTGCTTGCCCTGGCAGTTCCAGTGCATGCGGAGGGCACGGTCAGTCCGACACAGCAACAGGCGCGGCTGGCCCTTTATGACGGCAAGCTGAACTATCTGACCTTCCGCCATATGGACGAAATTTTCGACACGGCCCCGGTTCCAACTGGGCGCAGCGTCTGGAAACTGCCGACGGATATCCGTCCCCTGGACATCACCTATGATTATGACGGGCAACGCCGGACGGCGGCAGAGTTTCTGGAGCGGACCTTCACCAGCGCCCTGCTGGTGATCCGCGACGGACGCATCACCCATGAGATCTATCGCGACAAGGCCGGACCCGACACGCGCTTCATCTCCTGGTCCATCGCCAAGTCCATCACCTCCATCCTGATCGGCATCGCGGTTGAAGACGGCCACATCCACAGCATTGACGATCCGCTGACCCGCTATGTGTCGGAACTGGCGGGTGGTGGCTATGATGACGTGACCATCCGCCAGGCCCTGCTGATGCGGTCGGGTGCGGCTTTCAGCGAGGTCTATGGCACGGACAATAAAAGCCAGCTGGCCGACCTCTACGAGAAGTCCTTCATCCGCCAGGACATGCATTTCGCCGGGCTGGCCCGCATTGTGGGACGCGCCCATCCGCCCGGGGCCTTCTTCAACTATTCGACGCTGGAGGGCAGCGTGCTGGGCTGGGTGCTGGAAAGCGCCACGGGCATGCCGCTGGCCGATTACATGGCGGCAAAGCTGTGGGGGCCAGCGGGCATGGAAACGCCGGGATACTGGCTGCTGGATGGTCCGCCGGGCAGCGGACAGGCCTTTGCCGGCGGTGGTTTCAACGCCACATTGCGCGATTACGGACGGCTGGGCCAGATGATGCTGGATGGCGGCAAGGCGAACGGGCGGCAGGTGGTGCCGGCCGATTGGATCACCGCCTCCACCGTCCCGCAGGGAACCGAACCCGCCGAGCCGGGGCGCAGTCAGGGCTACCAGTATCTCTGGTGGACCCTGCCGGACAGCGACGCCTATATGGCCAAAGGCGTACACGGCCAGTTCATCTGGATCGACCCGGCCAGCCGCACCGTCATCGTGAAACTGTCGCACTGGCCCAGTTCCTGGATCAAACCGCTGGAGATGGAGACGCTGGCCTTCTTCCAGGCCGTGGCCGCGCACTGACGCCGTTGCCCTGCGCCGGATGCGTGGCATGGTTCGATCATGGCCGAAGCGTGCCGTCACCGCCTCCTGCTATGCAGGGTCTCTGGCACCAAATAGAAAACGGAACACCGACATGGCCGACAGGCGGCATCTGCTGAAGGATCTGGCGCTGCTTTTGTTGCTGGCGTCACTGTGGGGATCGTCCTACACCTTCATCAAGATCGGGGTGGCCACCATCCCGCCGATAACCCTGATCGCCGTACGCACGCTGATCGCCGGGCTCATCCTGGTAAGCGTCATGGCTTGGCGCGGGCAGCGGCTGCCCGCCGACCGCAGCGTCTGGCGACGCTTCCTGTTCCAGGCCGCCATGAACAGCGCCCTGCCCTTCACCTTGGTCGCCTGGGCAGAGAAGTCGGTCGATGCCGGATTGGCCGCCATCCTGAATTCCACGACGCCGATCTTCACCTTTCTGCTGACGGCCCTGATCACCCGCCATGAGCCGGTGACCATGCGCAAGCTGTTCGGCGTGGCGGCCGGCATGGTGGGCATCTGCCTGATCATCGGGATGGAGGCATTGCATGGGCTGGGTGACCAGCTGATCCCGCAACTGGCCGTCGTGGCGGCCACCATCTCCTATGCTGGCGCCGCCATCTATGGAAAGAATTTCAAAGGCCTGTCGCCAATGATGCCCGCGGCGGGATCGCTGCTGTGCGGCGCGGCGCTGATGATCCCCGCCAGTCTGGTCATCGACCATCCCTGGACCCTGAAGCCCTCGGCCGCCTCCATCGGGGCCCTGATCTGCCTGTCGGTCTTTTCCACCGCCATCGCCTTTACGATCTATTTCCGGCTGATGCAGACCCTGGGGTCCATCGGCACGACGGCACAGGCCTATCTGCGCGTGCCCATCGGCGTCGGGCTGAGCATGGTCGTGCTCGGCGAAAGCCTGTCACCCACCGCCTGGATCGGTCTGGCCTGCGTGCTGGCCGCCGTCATCGCCATGACCCTGCCGGCCCGCCCCGCACGGGCCTGAGCGCACCTGAAACAAAATAAAGTATAAAAGCAAAAAGCCCCCTCACGATCAGTGAAGAGGCCCAGTAAATTCAACTTCTATCCAGGTTCGTGAAGTGGTGCCCAGGGACGGAATCGAACCGCCGACACGGGGATTTTCAATCCCCTGCTCTACCGACTGAGCTACCTGGGCACATCGTACTTCACAACCACCGGCGCGTTTCGGTCACCGCCGCCCGGTGTGGTGCGCCTTATAGACAAGGCGTTCGGGGCTGTAAAGCATTGAATTGCGCCTTGTGACGATTTTTTCACACCTCTTCATCACCCGGCCCATCCGTCACGGGCACGCGATAAACCTCCCCCAGCCAGCGCGACAAATCCACATCGGCGCAGCGTTTGGAGCAGAAGGGGCGGAATTCGGCGACGGGCGGACGACCGCAGATGGGGCATCCGGCCGCCTTCTTCGGACGGCGGGCGGCAGACAGATCGATGGGATCATCACTCATGGAAAAACACCTCAACTCAACAGATCGGCCAGCGGCGGGCCGCGGCGGGCGCGGGTGACCTCCACCAGGCCCAGCCGCGACATGCCATAGACATGGGTGGCCACGGGATCATCGGCCACAGCCGAGGACAGGCGCTGGATCACCGCCTCCCGATCTCCGGCCCGCGCCATGTTGACGAAATCCACCACCACGATGCCGCCAACATTGCGCAGGCGCAGCTGCCGGGCGATCTCCAGGCAGGCATCCAGGTTGGTGGCCAGCGGATTGCCCCGCTCTCCCCCGTTCACATCAATGACAGTCAGGGCCTCCGTCCGGTCGATGACCAGCGAACCACCCTGCCCCAACGGCACGCGCCGTTCCGCCAAGGCGGCAATGGCGCCATCCAGATCGCATTGGTCGAACAGCGGCCGGGCACCCTTGTGCAGTGACAGGATCGGCAGCAGGTCGGGTGCCAGGGACAGGCAGGCCGTTTTGACGGCCGCCAGCATCTCTGCGCCATCGACAAGGATCTCCGCCAGCCCATCACGGGGCAGTTCCACCAGGGCGCGGCGGATGGCATCGGGCGGAGCCAGCAGCGTCGCCGATCCGGTGCCGCCAGCGGCAGCACGCGCGCGATGCGCATCAGCCAGCAACCCCTCCGCCTCCCCCAGCACCAGGGACAGCTCGGCATGCAGCGCCTCGGCCCGCACGATCCATCCGCCCTGGTTGGGCAGGCTGTCAGACAGGCGCTGACGCAAGCTCGCCACTTCCGGGCCCTTGCCCAGGCGCTTGGAAATATGGATGCCGTCGCCCAACGGGTTGTGGACAAGGAAACGGCCGGGCAGCGACAGGTCCATGGTCAGGACCGCCCCCTTGCCATCATGGGCATCGGCCTTCACCTGGGCCAGCACCATCTGGCCCGTGCGCAGCACCTGCCCGATACGGGCATCGCGCCGCGCCGGGCGTACGTCCGCAGCGCCCAGAAAACCCGGAACTGCATCTCCAAATTCAATGAAGGCGGCATCCAGGCCAGCAACCAGACGCATCACCCGGCCCTGGACGATCGCGCCCTGCCAGACGGGCCGGTCATCATGGTCGATGGCAAGGTCGGTCAGGATGCCGTCGGACAGCATGGCGCAGCGCCGAAGCGGCCCACGTTGGTCAATCAGCAGCCGCCGGCGCATCAGCCCCCGGCGGCTTTTTGCGCGGCGGCCAGTGCCAGCGCGTCGATCCCGGCAGCGCGCAGCAGGCCCGCCACCTCCGTCAGCGGCAAGCCGACGACATTGCTGTAGCTGCCGGAAAGCTGCCGCACGAACAGGCTGGCCAGCCCCTGGACGGCATAGCCGCCGGCCTTGCCCTTCCAGTCGCCCGTAACAAGATACTGGTCGATCTCATCCCGCGACAGGGTGCGGAAGATCACCTGGCTTTCCACGGTCCGCGCCCAGCGTTTCCCGTCGGCACCGACCAGGGCGACGCCGGTATAGACCCGGTGGCGACGGCCCTGCAGCATCATCAGGCACCGGCGCGCGGTGTCCACATCGTCAGCCTTGGGCAGGATGCGCCGGCCCAGCCCCACCACCGTATCGGCGGCCAGCACCAGCGCGCCCTCATGGCGCGCCGCGACAATGTCCGCCTTCTCCCGTGCCAGCCTCTGGGCATGACCGGGCGGCAGTTCGCCATCCTGGGGATTTTCATCGATATCGGCCGGATCAATCACGTCCGGCACCAGCCCGATCTGGGCCAGCAATTCCCGCCGCCGGGGAGAACCGGAGGCCAGGATCAGGCGCGGACGGTCAATGCCGGAAGGGTCGGACGGGGCCGCCGCGCGCATGCTCATGGTTCGGTTCCCGCCGCTCACTTGAAGCGGAAGGTAATCCGACCCTTGGTCAGGTCGTACGGCGTCATTTCGACATTGACGCGGTCGCCAGCCAGCACGCGGATGCGGTTCTTGCGCATCTTGCCCGAGGTGTGGGCGAGCACTTCATGTTCGTTGTCGAGCTTCACGCGGAACATCGCGTTGGGCAGCAGTTCCGTAACCGTGCCGGAAAACTCGATCAGATCTTCCTTGGCCATGTTTTCCTGATTTCGGGAGGGTAAAACGCGCACATAGGTGATAGCGTCGACTGCCCGGGTCAAGTGTTTTTCAAGGAAAGCAGAGGCGTTCCCCACCAAGGGCATGGCTGGACCGGCCATAGGCCCGCAACAGCCTTGAAACGTCCGCAACCCTATGTCCGGTCGGGCACGAAGCGCTGTTTCAGCCGCTTCAGCAAGGTGTCGCGAACCTGACGATAGGCATCGAGTCGCGCCTCGCGGCTGCCTTCCACCAGGGTGGGGTCAAACGTGTTCCAGAATTCAACGTCGCAGGCCGTGGTGCGGGTCATTTCAACGGCCCGGTGCTGCGCCTCCGGCGACAGGGACACGACCAGGTCGAAACTGTCATCTTCCAGCTGTTCGAATGTCTTGCAGCGATGGCGAGACATGTCGACCCCCAGTTCCGCCATGACGGCGGTGACGAACGGGTCCGGTTCCCCTTCCCGCACGCCGGCACTGTCGACATAGATCGACTTGCCCATCAGCATCTTCAACAGCCCTTCGGCCATGGGCGAGCGGATGGAATTATAGGTGCAGGCGAACAGAACGCTGGTGATCCGGGTCGGGCTGGTCTCTGCCATCGACGGGACCGTCAGCTACGGATATGCAATACGCAGATCAGGGTGAACAGGCGGCGGGCCGTGTTCAGGTCCATTTCGGCCTTGCCGGCCAGCCGCTCGCGCAGCAGTTCCGATCCTTCGTTGTGCAGGCCGCGCCGGCCCATGTCGATGGCTTCGATCTGCGAGGGGGATGCCGTCTTGATGGCCTTGTAGTAGCTGTCGCAGATCATGAAATAGTCGCGCACGATGGTGCGGAACGGCGTCAGCGGCAGGGTGATGCGGGTCAGCGCCTCATCATCGGCGCGACGCACATCGAAGACCAGCCGGTTATCCTCCGTCGACAGGAACAGGCGGAAGGGCCCCGCCTCCGGCGTCTCCACCAGGGCGAAACGGTTTTCCTCCAGCAGGTCGAACAGGGCGACGGCGCGCTCATGCTCCACCTCCATGTTGCGGCGGATGACATTCTTCTCCACCAGCTCGACATGGACGATACGGTGGTTCGGCGCGTCCATCATCCCTCCCCGTTTGGTGGCGCCGTTACTGACGGCCGCCTGCTTTGACAACTACCCTGCCTGTCAGGAGGCGGGGTTGGCAAGCCGGATCGCAACCGACAGGGCGTGGGCGCCCAGCCCTTCAGAATTGGCCAGCGCCACGGCCGCCGGGCCGATACGGCCCAGGCTTTCGGGCGTACAGCCGACAAGCGTGGTGCGCTTCATGAAATCCAGCACATTCAGGCCGCTGGAGAAGCGGGCGGAACGCGCCGTGGGCAGCACATGGTTGGGCCCGGCGACATAATCGCCGATGGCTTCCGGCGTGTGCCGGCCCAGGAAGATGGCCCCGGCATTGCGCACCTTGGCGGCCAGGGCGTCCGGATCGGACACGGCCAGTTCCAGATGCTCGGGCGCGATACGGTCGACCAGCGGCACGGCCTGTTCAAGGTCATCCACCAGGATGATGGCGCCATGCTCACGCCAGCTCTGCCCAGCAATGTCCGCACGCGGCAGGGTGGCCAGATGGGCATCCACGGCCGCCGCGACGGCATCGGCAAAGCCGGCATCATCGGTGATCAGGATGCTCTGGGCCGAGCTGTCATGCTCAGCCTGCGACAGCAGATCGGCGGCGATCCAGGCGGGGTCGTTCTGCCCGTCGGCCACGACCAGGATTTCAGACGGACCGGCGATCATGTCGATGCCGACCGTACCGAAGACCTGACGCTTGGCGGCCGCCACGAAGGCATTGCCGGGACCGGTGATCTTGTCCACCGGCCGGATGGTCGCCGTGCCGAAGGCCAGTGCGCCGACAGCCTGCGCCCCGCCGATACGGTAGATCTCCGTGACACCAGCCAGCTTGGCAGCGGCCAGGACCAGGGGATTGATCACCCCGTCGGGCGCGGGAACCACCATGGCGATGCGCGGCACGCCCGCCACCTTGGCCGGGATGGCGTTCATCAGCACCGAGGATGGGTAGGAAGCCAGCCCGCCCGGCACATAGATGCCGACAGCCCCCACCGGGGTCCAGCGGGCACCCAGCCGCACGCCGGCGGGATCGGTGTAGAAACTGTTTTCCACGGTCTGGGTGCGATGGAACGCCTCGATCCGGCCCGCCGCCAGCTTCAGCGCGTCCAGCGTGGCGCCATCGCACTGCGCCACAGCAGCATCGATCTCCGCCACCGTGAAGGCCAGACGGTCCGCCGTCAGGTCCAGCCGGTCCCAGCGCTTGGTATAGTCCAGCACGGCCGCATCGCCGCGCGCCTTCACATCATTCAGGATGGCGGTGACGGCGTTGTTCAGGTCTTCCTGGGTTTCGCGCTTGGCGCCCAGCAGGTCCTGGAAGCGGGCTTCGAAATCGCTGTCGCGGGTCGAGAACTTAACCGGCATTGCCGATGGCCTCCTGGAAACGGTCGATCCAGCCCTGGATCTCGGCGTGACGAGTCTTGAAGGCGGCGCGGTTCACCACCAGACGGGAGGAGATGTTGGCAATATGCTCGATCTCCACCAGACCATTGGCCTTCAAGGTCACGCCGGTAGAGACCAGATCGACGATGCGCGAGCACAAGCCCAGATTGGGGGCCAGTTCCATGGCGCCGTTCAGCTTGATGCATTCGGCCTGTACGCCGCGCGCGGCGAAATGCCGGCGGGTAATGTCGGGATATTTGGTGGCCACGCGGACATGCGACCAGCGGGACGGGTCATCCTTTTCCGACAGGTCCACCGGTTCCGCCACAGCAATGCGGCATTTGCCGATGCCCAGGTCCAGCGGCGTGTAGATCTCCGGATAGTCGAATTCCATCAGCACATCGCTGCCACACACACCCAGATGGGCTGCCCCGAAGGCAACGAAGGTGGCCACATCGAAGCTGCGCACACGGATGATCTTCACATGGCTCAGGTTGGTATCGAACTTCAGGGCGCGGGATTTCGGATTGTCGAAATCGGCCTCCGGCTCGATGCCGACATGATGCAGCAGCGGCCTCACCTCATCCAGAATCCGGCCCTTGGGAAGGGCCAGGACCAGCAGATCATTGGCGGCGGCGGCGGGCGACGACATGCCTTGTGCGCTCCAGCAGGGGTAAACCGGGCTGTTTACATGGCATGCCGGATGCCGGGCGTCCACCGCCGGGAGGTAAGGGCGGGGTTGCGCGAACCGTCAAGCCAGGGGAACGGACAGGCCGGATTTCACCGATGAAAGCGCGAAGATGGTGGAGAATTTCTGGACCAGCGCATTGTCCATCAGCACGCGACGGGTGAAGCCGTCGTAATCGGCCATGTCGCGCGCCACCACGATGGCGACAAAATCCGCCTCCCCTGCCGTGTACCAGACCTGCTGCACCTCCGGGGCCATCCGCATCTGGCGCGAAAAATCATCGATGGCGGCGCTGCCGCCCCTTGCCAGGGTGATGCTGACAATCGCCGTCAGCGGATAGCCGACCTTCGCAGGGTCCAGAAGGCTGGGTTCCGCCCGGATCACCCCGTCGGCACGAAGGCGGCGCAGGCGGCGCTGCACGGCGGTCGGCGACAGGCCGACCCGCTCCGCCACGGTCTCGGACTTGATGCGGGCATCGTCCTGCACGCAGGCCAGAATGGCGATATCGAAGGGGTCGAGTTCAGTCATGGATCGCAGCATAGCGGCGCCGCATTCCCGCACAAGGCCGCGCAACGGCGCCATCGCCACCAAAAACGCCGGTCCGCAGCGAAGGCGGCGATGTAGCATCAGCGCCAAGACGTTCCGCCCAACAGGAAAGCGACCATGTCCGACGCCGATTTCATCATCCATGACCCCGTCCGCGCCCGCGCCATCATCCGCCGCAGCGCGCGGGTGGAAAAGCTCCACGGTGATTGCCGCTGGGCGGAAGGACCGGTCTGGTTTCCCGTCCATCGTACGCTGGTCTGGTCGGACATCCCCAATAACCGCATGCTGCGCTTCGACGAGGCGACGGGGCATGTCGGTGAATTCCGGCTGCCATCAGCCTATGCCAACGGCAATACGCTTGACCGTCAGGGCCGGTTGGTCACCTGCGAACATGGGGGCCGCCGTGTGTCGCGGACAGAACATGATGGCAGCATCACGGTGCTTGCCGACCGGTACCAGGGCCGCCGCCTGAACAGCCCCAACGATGTGGTCGTGAAATCGGACAATTCGGTCTGGTTCACCGACCCGACCTACGGCATCGACAGCGATTATGAAGGTCACCGCGCCGACAGTGAAATCGGCGCCAGCCATGTCTACCGCGTGGACCCGACCACGGGCACCGTCACCATTGCGGCGGGCGATTTCGTCAAACCGAACGGGCTTTGCTTCTCTCCGGACGAAAAGCTGCTTTACATCGTCGATACCGGCCGCACCCATTCGCCCGACGGGCCCTGTCATATCCGGCGCTTCGCTGTGGCAGAGGACGGAGGGTTGTCGGGTGGCGAGGTCTTCGCCGCTTCCGACAATGCCGGGTTTGATGGCATCCGCTGCGACGAACTGGGGAATATCTGGGCGGCCGAGGATGACGGCGTCCATTGTTTCGCGCCGGACGGAACCCT
Source organism: Hydrogenophaga intermedia (assembly GCA_943371025.1). Classification (GTDB taxonomy): domain Bacteria; phylum Pseudomonadota; class Alphaproteobacteria; order Azospirillales; family Azospirillaceae; genus Niveispirillum. The sequence goes on along the minus strand of CALRTC020000007.1, from coordinate 206,461 downwards.
GATCGCCCGCGTGCTGGTCCCGGAAGGCGTCGCAAATATTGAATTCGGCGGCGCGCGGGGCAACCGCCTGTTCATCTGTGCGACAGGAGGCCTTTACGCGGTGCTGCTGTCGGTAAGGGGGGCGAAGCGTCTCTGACGCTCCGCCCCACCGCCCGGCGGCGCCACCGGCTATCAGGCCGCGCGCACGGTCGACAGGAAGGTCCCGACTTCGCGGCGCAGCTGGCCGGCATCGCGGGCCAGTTCGCCCGCAGCATTGCGCATGTTGGTCGCGGCCTGCCCCGTCTCACCCGCCGCATGGTTGACGCCGGCGATGTTGCTGGACACTTCCTGCGTGCCGCGGGCTGCACTCTGGGCGTTGCCGGCGATTTCCCGCGTGGCGGCGGACTGCTCCTCCACGGCAGCAGCCATGGCGCTGGACACACCGTTGATGCGCATCACCGTAGCGGCAATGGCCTGGATGGCCGTCACCGCATCACCCGTGGCCTGGCGGATCTCGTCCACCTTGTCCTCGATCTCGCCGGTGGCGCGCGCCGTCTGGGTAGCCAGGGCCTTGACCTCCGACGCCACGACGGCGAAGCCCTTGCCGGCTTCCCCGGCCCGCGCCGCCTCGATCGTGGCGTTCAGGGCCAGCAGGTTGGTCTGACCGGCGATGGCGTTGATCAGGGCCACAACGTCGCCAATGCGCTGCGCGGCCCCCTGCAAGGCATCCATGATGCCGGTGGCGCGGGTGACATCGGTGGCGGCGGCACTGGCGATCTGGGCCGAGGCATCGACCTGGCGGCTGATCTCATCCAGGGAGGAGGAGAGTTCCTCGGCAGCACCGGCCACAACATTGACATTGACCGATGTTTCGGCCGACGCGCTGGACACGGCGGCGGACTGGCGGCTGGTTTCCTCCGCGATGGCGGACATGGAGGTTGCCGCCTTTTCGGTTTCCTCCGCCGCCTGGGAGACAGCCGCGACGATGGACCCGACGCTGGCTTCGAACCGGTCGGCCATCTCCATCAACGCAGCCTTGCGCTTGGCTTCCGCTTCTTCCTTGGCCAGTTCCTGCTCACGTTCCAGGCGACGACGTTCAAGCCCGTTGGTCTTGAACACCTCCACGGCCCGCGCCATGCGGCCGACCTCATCAGACCGATCTGCCCCATGCACCGCAACCTCCAGGTCGCCGTCGGCAAGCTGGGTCATTTGCTGTTCCAGATGGCTCAAGGGGCGGGTGATGCCACGCGCCGTCAGGTGGACGACCAGGAAGGCGACGGCCAGGATGGCCAGCAGCACACCGCCCAGTATCATCGCCTTGTCCTGGAAAGCCTGATCGATATCGTCGGTATAGACGCCCGTGCCGATAAAGATGTCCCAGGGCTTGAAGCCGATGACGTAAGCCACTTTCGGGACCGGCTTCACCGTGCCGGGCCGCGGAAATGCATAGGTGACCATGCCGCCGCCTTCCGCGGCGACGATGTCCGCCATCTCCTTGATGAACATCTTGCCGGTTGGGTCGACCAGACCCAGGCGGTTGGTGCCCTCATCCTCCGATTTCGGCCCCGCCAGATAGGTGCCGTCCATCGCATAGACAAAAACATAGTCATTACCGCCATTGTAGCGCATGGCGCGGGACAGGGACCGGAACTGCAAAATCGCGGCTTCGCGCGTCATTTCTCCGGCACTGACCTTCGTTTCCAGCATCTGGGCCATGGACCGTGATGCTTCCACCATCTGACGGACGGAGCTGACCCGCTCCGTCTCCATTGCATCATGGAGTGCCGTCAGGCCGTTGGCGCCGACCATCACCGACAGGAGCATCAGACTCCCCGCAATGGCATAGAGCTTCACGGGAATTGCCCGTTCTTTCGCCCTGGCCCAAAGCGTCGTGAATATTCCACCCATCGTTACCTCCCCCATGAAGACCGAAGTCCCAGGCGAGACGCCCGCAAGCTTCTGTTCGGGTGAGATTAACCAGTCCCCTCACTAGTGTGGGCAGGCCGATGGGATATGTAACCTTTCGGCCAGAGATGCAGGAACTCAATAAAATTGAGTTGATTTGCCGAGATCATCAAATACTGGGCACACTATTATTCCAGTTATGCCCTGCTGCTGCCACAACGCCTCTATTTTCCGGAATCGTGACTGGGCCGCCGTATTGCAGGCCATGGCATACCGCGATCCTCCAGCCGGCATTCCAATGCCGACCCTTCCAGCCGGATATCGGCCCCGCCGGACAGGTGCAGCAGGATGGCACCGTCCACGGATTCGATCGACAGAAGCGACAGGAACTGTTCGCGGCGGGTCAGGTCAAGACTGCGACGACGCACTGACTCCACGCCGTGGAAGCTGACCGCGCACTGTATCCGTTCCGGTGCCTCGCCCCCCTCGTCGGGGGTCGGACCGCCATCGTCGCGCGCACCCTCCCATAGGAAGCGGCTGGCCATCAGCGCAAAAAGCCGATCTTCCGGCAGCCAGGCGATCTCGCCGACGGGAATGATCGCGTCCTGCAGCAACGCGGAAATGATCTTGAGATCCTCCGCATCCAATGCTCGCAACCGCTTGCTTCCGACCATGATCCGTCCCCCTGCTGCTCCGTGCGGGCAGGATAATGGCTGGAACGCCCGCCCGCCAGAGGGCGGTCAACGGCCATGCGGGGGACGGGACTGGATTCATCTTTGAAAAACAACCTTGTGAATTGACCTTTGGCGGCGACAGCCCCTTGAAGGAAACCCGCAGCTTTGTCAGAATCCGCATCGCCGCCCACCCATGCGCGCGCGCGGCCCTGGCCGCGCTGGCGACGCGAGCGGGATATTGGTAGTTTCCGGCCCACGATCGGGCGCCCGCCCGGTCACCCCGTTCATCGCCCTTCAGGACCTTTTCCCATGAAGTTCTTCGTCGACACCGCCGACCTTGCCGAAATCCGCGATCTGGCCGATACCGGCCTGCTGGATGGCGTCACCACCAATCCGTCGCTGGTCGCCAAGGCCGGCCGCAACTTCGTCGAGCTGATCGCCGAAATCTGCGACGTGGTCGAAGGCCCGGTCAGCGCCGAGGTGGCCGCCACCGACTTCGACACGATGCTGAAGGAAGGCCGTTATCTGGCCCAGATCGCCCCGAATGTCGCGGTCAAGGTGCCGCTGACGCCGGCCGGCCTGAAGGTCTGCCGCACGCTGGCCAATGAAGGCACCATGGTCAATGTGACCCTGTGCTTCAGCGCCGCGCAGGCAATCCTGGCCGCCAAGGCCGGTGCTGCCTTCATCTCGCCCTTTGTCGGCCGGCTGGACGATATCGGGCAGAACGGCCTGAACCTGATCCAGGAAATCGTCGAGATCTATTCCAACTATCCGGCCTTCACGACCGAAGTGCTGGTCGCGTCGGTTCGCAATCCGATCCATGTCGTGGAATCGGCCCGCATGGGCGCCCATGTCGCCACCATGCCGCCGAACGTCATCCGCCAGCTGGCCGGCCACGTCCTGACCGACAAGGGCCTGGCGCAGTTCGTCGCCGACTGGGCCAAGACCGGCCAGTCCATCCTGGATCAGCCCCTGCCCAAGCGCGGCTGATCCCGCACATCAGGGCTTGCAGCAATAACAATAAAGAAAGGCCGCCCATGAGCACCGGACCCGGACAGATCACCACCAACCCGATGGATGAACTGACGGCCGATGATGTGGCGGCCTTTTTGCTGGAACACCCGGACTTTCTGGCGCGGCGCCCCGACCTGCTGCGTCACCTGCTGGCCCCGACGGGGCCGGATCGGGGCCAGGGGATCGTCGATATCCGCGAGCGCATCCTGGAGAAGCTGCGGGGCGAGGTTGGGCGCCTGTCGGATCAGCAGCAATTGCTGGTGGATACGACCCGTGCCAACATGATGAACCTTCGCCGCGTCCACGCGGCCGTGCTGCACCTGCTGTCCTGCCGCGGGCTGGAGGCGATGGTGCAGGCCATTACCGGCGATCTGGCCGTGCTGCTGGATCTGGATGCCGCCGCCCTGGTGGTGGAGCAGCCTGCCGGTCCCGTCGCCAGCATCGGCCCGGCAGGCCTGGGCATGGCCCATCACGGGACCATCAACCGTGTCATGGGCAGGGCCGACGTCGCCCTGCAATCCGACATCCTGGGTTCGGTTGAGGTCTGGGGCCATCAGGCTGGCCTGGTGCGCAGCCAGGCGCTGGTCCGCCTGCGCATCGGCGTTGAGGGACAGGAGGATACGCCCGCCTTGCTGGCCTTCGGGTCTGCCGACCCGGAGATGTTCCATCCCGGCCAGGCTACGGACCTGCTGCTGTTTCTGTCGGGCGTGGTGGAGCGGGTCATCGCGTCATATCTGGACCCGGCATGGTAACCGTCAGCCTGGGCTTTGCGGCGCAGGCCGACCTTCAGGACGCCATCGGCAAATGGCAACGCTGGCTGGCGACCGAAAAGGGCGCGTCCAAGGCCACGTTGCGGGCCTATAATGCCGATCTGGCCGGATTCCTCACCTTCATCACGGATTATCGCGGCCGGGCGCCGGGGCTGAACGACCTGTCGGCGCTGAAGCTGTCGGATTTCCGGGCCTGGCTGTCTGCGCGGGCGGGGGATGGCGCCGGTGCCGCCACACGGGCACGCGGCGTGGCGGGGGTGCGCAACCTGTTCCGTTGGCTGGACCGGGGAGGCATTCTGCATAATCCGGCCATGGGCGTACTGAGCAGCCCCAAGGTGAAGCGTCCCCTGCCCCGCCCCTTGACCGCACCGGATGCGGCCGCCCTGCTGGACGAGGCTGCTGGCCTGCCCGACGCCCCCTGGATCGGTCTGCGCGACCGGGCATTGTTCACTCTTCTCTACGGTTGCGGCCTGCGTATTTCAGAAGCGCTGGCCTTGAACCGGAACGACCTGCCGGCCGGATCGGCGACCGTGCGCGTGCTGGGCAAGGGAGCCAAGCAGCGGCAGGTGCCGGTCCTGCCCGCCATTCACGACGCCGTCACGGCCTATCTGGACGCCTGCCCCTGGCGCCTTCCGGATGACGCGCCCCTGTTCCTGGGCGCACGCGGCGACCGGCTGAACGCGTCGGTGGCCCGCAAGCAGATGCAGGCCCTGCGTGGTCAGATGGGCCTGCCGGACAGCGCCACGCCGCACGCGCTGCGTCACAGCTTCGCCACCCATCTGCTGGGCAGCGGGGCGGACCTGCGGGCCATTCAGGATCTGCTGGGCCATGCCAGCCTGTCGACGACCCAGCGCTATACCGACGTGGACACGGAAAAGCTTCTGTCGGTTTATGAGAGCGCGCATCCCCGCGCCCGCGGATAGTTTGCAGGCGTTACACCAGCGGGCGGTTGCTGGCTGACGTCCGATGTCGACGATGCCGGCCGTGCCCATGCCCGCGCGTCCGTCTGGTGAACGCGGCGAAACCGGCAAGGACGAGGACGTCCGTCAGGAAAACCATGCCCACCACGGAATTGACGGCCCAGTTGAACTGGTCGTCGAAATTATGCATGTCGCCGATCATCAGGTTCAGCACGACCGCCCACAGAAATGCCATCCCCAGCCCGGCATAGGGGGCCAGCGACCGGCTCCGCTTGCGGATGCCGTAATAGACCCACGCACAGAAGGGCGCGGTGCCCGCCGCGGCCGGCACGGTATAGACACCCATGTCGGCCCAATCCGAACCCAGGTGGCGCACCCCTTCATCCAGGAAGAAGGAGAACAGGACCAGGAGCAGGGTCAGTCCATAAGACAATATCACAGCAGCGATCACGCACAGGAACGTCGCCACCGTCAATTTCAGCCCGCCCGACAGTTGCACGGGTGCCCCCTTTTCCATGGGTCCGCCGCAATCTAGTCGGGAAGGGGCCGAAGGGAAACGGAAAACGACGGATCAGCCGACCCGCATCGCCCGGTCGGCAATGGCAGCGGCATGGATCGCGGTGGTGTCGAACAGCGGAAGGTCGGTATCCGCCGACCGCACCAGCATGGTGATTTCGGTACAACCCAGAATCACCCCCTGCGCGCCCCGTTCCTGCAATACCTTGATGATACGGACATAGGCAGCGCGCGATGGCTGCTGTACCTCACCCCGGCACAATTCATCGTAGATGATTCGGTGGATTTCGCTGCGCGCCGCTTCATCGGGGATCAACACGTCCAGGCCGCCGGCCGCCAGGCGGTCGCGATAGAAATCCTGCTCCATGGTGAAGCGGGTGCCCAGCAGGGCCACACGCGACAGACCCGCCGCCCGCACCGACGCCGCCGTGACCTCGGCGATATGGATCAACGGCAGGCCGGTCCGGTCCGCCACGACGTCGGCCATCTTGTGCATGGTGTTGGTGGCGATGGCGAGCCCCTTGGCCCCCGCCGCCTTGAGGTCCAGCCCCGCCCCGACCATCATCTCCGTCAGCCCCGACCAGTCGCCCGCGACCTGCAGGGCCGCCACCGGGGCGAAATCCAGCGAATGGATCAGCAGCGGTGCGGATGACAGGCCGCCCCGGATGGCCCGCACCCTCTCATTGATCAGACGATAATAAAGCTGGGTCGATTCCCAGCTCATGCCGCCGATGATGCCGATCCGGTCCATACCATCCCTCCTCTGTGCTGGTGCGCAGGGTGCGGTGACCGCCGGGACCGCTCAACAGCGAACATGTCGCCACGACAAAGAAAAAGGGCCGGGACATCGCCGTCCCGGCCCCCTGTCAATCCGCGATCCAACGCCCTTACATGTGCAGGGCGCGACCATCCACGGCCAGGGCCGCTTCCTTGATGGCCTCGGTCAGGGTCGGGTGGGCGTGGCTGGTGCGAGCCACATCCTCCGCGGATGCGCTGAACTCGATCGCCAGGCCCAGCTCCTCGATCATCTCGCCGGCAGACGCGCCGATGATATGGGCGCCCAGGATGCGATCGGTCTTGGCATCGGCCAGGATCTTCACGAAGCCGTCCGTGGCGTTCATGGAACGGGCGCGGCCATTGGCGGTGAAGGGGAACTTGCCGACCTTGTAGACGGCACCCTCGGCCTTCAGCTGCTCCTCGGTCTTGCCGACCGACGCCACTTCCGGCCACGTATAGACGACGCCGGGGATGGCGTCATAGTTCACATGACCATGCTGGCCGGCCAGAATCTCGGCGAAGGCCACGCCCTCTTCCTCGGCCTTGTGGGCCAGCATGGCGCCGGCCACGACGTCACCGATGGCATAGATGCCGGGGACGTTGGTCTGGAAATGACCGTCAATCTTGACGCGACGGCGTTCGTCCAGCGCCACGCCGACGGCTTCCAGGCCCAGGCCGGAGGTAAAGGGACGACGGCCGATGGCGACCAGCACGATATCGGCCTCGATCGTTTCGGCATTGCCGCCGGCGGCGGCTTCGATCGTCAGCTTGACCGTCTCACCCTCGCTCACGGCCGACGTGACCTTGGTGGAGGTCTTGAAGGACATGCCCTGCTTGCCCAGGATGCGCTGCATCTGCTTGGAGACTTCGCCATCCATGGTCGGCAGGATGCGGTCGAAGAATTCGACCACGGTCACCTGCGCCCCCAGGCGCTGCCAGACAGAACCCAGTTCCAGGCCGATGACGCCGCCGCCGATGACGACCAGACGACCCGGCACCTTGTCCAGCGCGATGGCGCCGTCGGAGGAAACGATGCGCTTTTCGTCGATGGTGACGCCCGGCAGGGGGGCAACGTCGGATCCTGTGGCGATCAGGATGTTCTTGGTCGCCACATCCTCCGTCGCGCCGTCATCCTTGGTCACGGTGACGATGCCGGCGGCCTTGATGGAACCCAGGCCGGTGAAACGGGTGATCTTGTTCTTCTTGAACAGGAAATCCACGCCCGTGACGTTGGACTTCACCACCTCGTCCTTGTGCTTCATCACACCGGCCAGATCCAGCTCCACGCCGCTGACCTTCACGCCGAAGGCGCCCAGGTGGTGCTTGGCCTCGCTATACTTTTCAGAGGCAACCAGCAGAGCCTTGGACGGGATGCAGCCGACATTCAGGCAGGTGCCGCCCAGCGTCTTGCGCTTCTCCACCACAGCGACGCGCATGCCCAGCTGGGAAGCGCGAATGGCGGCGACGTAACCGCCGGGACCGGCACCGATGACGACCAGGTCGAACTGCGTATCAGCCATTTGAATGACCATCCGTTTTTGTGCGACCCCGTCCAGGGTCTTGGGTTCATGTCGCCCGACTTTATGGCAATCCCGGGCGCCCCTGTCCATCGCGAGCCCCTGGGGACAGATGCCGCCCGCGCACATGGCTGAACGGAGCGCGCCATTGTGCCGGCTCAACTGAACCAAGATTCAAGTTAGCCGGCAATAACCGACTAAAGGATAGGTATCTTCCGTACAGAAACGATGGGACGATCATAATCCAAATAATGGCATCCGCAGAGACCGACAAAGGTCTATGTCCGGACATAAAGAGTTGGGAGGGAACATGGACCACGCCTCGACTTGGCGGGAGAATGCCCTGGATGCACAGCGTACCCGCAACGCGATTGCCGAACTTGCACAGGAAGTCGGTACTTTGGGTGTGTCCATCGCCGACATCACCGGTCATGTCGGTGATGTATCGGCCCGTATCGCCCGGCAGGCGAGCATATTCGAAGAATTGCGTCGTCAGGCACACGACATGGCCGTCGGCAACACGCGTGTGGCGGAGGCGGCGTCCGCGGCGCGCGCAGTCGCATCGAAGGCCCGGCGGGAGGTGGCCGACAGCCGCGGCCAGATCGACCATGCCCTGGCCGATATCCGTGCGCTGGCAGAGGATGTGAATGGCATTGAGAGGCAACTGGCCGGCCTGACGGATGCCTTGACCCGCGTCGGCCGCGTCGCGGCGGAGATCAACACCATCGCGAAGCAGACCAACCTGTTGGCGCTGAACGCCACGATCGAGGCAGCGCGGGCCGGTGATGCCGGGCGCGGCTTCGCCGTGGTGGCGACGGAGGTGAAGGCGCTGGCTAACCAGACGGCCGCCGCAACGCAGGAGATCGATGCCACCATGCGTGACCTGGCGGAGCAGGTGAAGGCCCTGTCCGCGCGGGGGGCCGCAGGGGCCGCCAAGGCCACCGCCGTGCGCAACGACACGACCCGGATCGGCGAAGTAATGCAGACATTGGCTACCGCCATGGTGGAGGTGGATGATCAGCAGGGCCGCATCGACAACGCCGCACAGGCCATTTCCACGAACATCGCCGGGGTGGAAGAACGTATCGGCGGACTGGCCGTCGACGTGAAGGACAGTTCGGGCAATCTGAGGGTTGCGGGTGAACGGCTGAACAACCTGCTGTCGCTGAGCGAGCGGCTGATCGGGCACAGCGCCGAATTGGATGTTGAAACCGTCGATACGCCCTATATCCGTACGGCACGCTCTGTCGCGACCCGCATCGCCGCCGCCTTCGAACGCGCCTTGGCCGATGGGGCCATTTCCATCACGGACTTGTTTGACGATCACTATAAGCCCGTGCCCGGCAGTGACCCCGTGCAATACACAACGCGTTTCACAGCGCTGACCGATCAGATTCTGCCAGACATCCAGGAACCTGCGCTGACCCTGTCGGACAAGGTGGTGTTCTGCGCGTCGGTGGACCGCAACGGCTATCTGCCCACGCATAACCGCAAGTTCAGCCTGCCGCAGCGCAGCGGCGACGCGACCTGGAATGCTGCCAACTGCCGCAACCGCCGCATTTTCGATGATCGCGTGGGGCTGGCTGCCGGCAAGAATGCCAAGCCCTTCCTGTTGCAGGCCTATCGACGCGACATGGGCAATGGCAATTACGCCCTGATGAAGGATTGTTCGGCCCCCATCATCGTGGCCGGCAAACATTGGGGCGCCGTGCGTCTGGCCTATCGCGTATGAGGCAGCGGCGTCCGCTATCGCCTCAGCCGTCGTTCCAGGTTCTTGACCGCGTCGGCCTGGCCGAATTCATGGCATAGGGCCAGCAGTGGCGAAATCGCATTGGCAGTGGCCAGACGGGCGTTCGGGGCCATGGAGTGGCTGCGCAGAAAGCGCTCCACCTCCTCCACCACCCGTTCCGCAAACCGGTGGCGGAGCTTGGCCACGCGGCTGTCCGCCTCCCCGGTGTCAACCAGGGACAGCAATGTCGTGAAGGCGGCGGACAAGGGCGCCAGCACCGTAGCGGCCCCCATCCGCTCTTCCGTCGTTCCCATCGTGGCATCGTGCAGCCATTCATAGAGCCCCTGGCCAAGTTGCTCGATAGCCCCAAAGCCGAGACGCATCTGCAACAGATCCTCCAGATGCCCGGCAGCAGCCCCGTCGGAACCGAACAGGGGCACATGCCGCAGCCGCTCGATCAACTGGTTGAGCGCTGATACACGATCGGCCAATGACAACAGGGTGTCGGTGGGAACTGTCCGCGGCGGCCGGCCCAGCAATGTCGCCACCTCCGCGGCCTCATGGTCCACACGGTGACACAGCCACTGTACGGCCAGTCCCTGCGTTTCCGTCAACGTATCGAAATAGAAGGGAAACGCATCGATGACCGAGACCATATGCGGCATGATCTCGAACAGGTACAGGGCGTAGAGATCGAACTGCGTATCCAGCTGTTCAATCACCGTGAACCAGTTGGAATGAAGACGAAGCGCCTGTACCTCGTCGGTCTGCCGCGTCATGAGGCGCTGGAAATGCTGGACGCTGGGCACGACCAGCCGATGCCACTTCAAGACGCGCGCCATGAAACGGACCGTCGCCGTCTCCGCCGCGGACAGACGCAGGCGAGCGGGGATGTTCGGCGCGTTGTTCAAGATGAAGGCCGCCAGATCGACCACCTGGTCGGACACCTGCTCCAGCTCCAGCATGTCGCGATCGAATACAGCCGTCAGATGCCGGCGACGCAACTGATCCACCAGATCGGCATTGGCCTTTTCGATCAGCTGCCATAGCGGCCGCAGCAATCGGCGCGGCACGATCCAGGGAGCGCCCGCCACCGCCTCCGGCTGGTCAGTGAGGAACCGCTGCAATGGCTGCCAGCACATGCGCTCCACCGAGGCCACGCGCATCGGGCGCAACTGCCGCAGCCGGGGCCGAAGGCGCGATAGCAGTTCGGACTGGGCTCCGTCCAGGATGGCCTGGAACTCCAGTGATCGGGCCAGATGCCGAATGTCAGCATCCGATAAATCGGCGAGGGTCCGCCTCAATAAATCGGCCCCACCCGCCGTTCGCACGGCCTGCACGCGGGCAAATGACAGCTTGGTGGGATCGGTGGCCATCGGGACAGAGCATATAAGTCCAAAGATATATCGGCACTATACTAAAGGTGCCCTCCAGCCTCCAACCGGCAATCACCCGTGAAAACGAGAAAGAAACGCCCAGACCAGAAATCGCCCCCGTCAACAACAGGATTTCAACGAAAGCGATCAAATCCCCGCGCAGCACTTCTTTTTCTTGTCCGTACTGCGCAGAAGGAACGACCTCAATAGACGCCGCCTGTACCCGTTCCGACTGCCGGCTGCTGCGGAGTCGGGACAGCGGGCTGGCCCGGCGCACCCTGGACGAAGCCCGCCCCGGCGTCGCCACCATCCAGGACACCCTCGCTGCCTTTCGGCTCGGTACCGGGGATGAAGCCTTCCCAGATGGCGTTGCGCTGTCCCGGCGCGGCGGGGCGGCCCGTTTCCGGATCGACGCGGACCAGTTGCAGGCCCGGCGGCACGCGGAACGGGGTGGCCGGCGCATCCTTCAGCGCGGACGACATGAATTCCTTCACGATGGGCACGGCCACACTGGTCCCGGTTTCATGATCCCCCAGTGAACGCGGGGTGTCATAACCGACGAACACGCCCACGGCGAGATCGGGAGAGAAGCCGACGAACCAGACATCCATGGCGTCGTTGGTCGTACCGGTCTTGCCGGCCAGCGGCTTGCCCACCTCCCGCAGTCTGACCCCCGTGCCGCGTTGGACCACACCTTCCAGCATGGACACGATCTGATAGACCGTGCGCGGATCGGCGATCTGTTCGCGCGTGTCAGGGATCAGGGGCATGCTGGCCGGATCGGCCACCACGGCCGGGACCGTGGACGGCACCGGGATGGTGCCTTCCGCCGTCGGCACCGCCGGCTCCAGCACGGTCTGACAGCCTGCGCAGTCGCGCGTGTCATGGCGGAAGACAGTCTTGCCGTTCTTGTCCTGCACGCGGTCGATGAAGCTGGGCTCGATCCGCCGGCCGCCATTGACCAGCATGGAATAGGCTGTGGTCAGGCGCAGCACGCTGGTTTCCCCGGCCCCCAGCGCCATGGACAGGGTTGGCTGCAGATGGTCGTTGATGCCAAAGCGTTTGGCGATCTCCACCACCGGCTCCATGCCGATATACTGGGCCAGACGCACTGTCATGACGTTGCGCGACTTTTCGATACCGACGCGCAGCGGGGTGGGACCGTAATATTTTTCGGTGTAGTTGGAAGGCTTCCACTTGCCCAGCCCACCACCCTGATCCAGGGCAAACGGCGCGTCCAGCACCAGCGTACTGGGCGTGAAACCCTGATCGAGCGCGGCCAGATAGACGAAGGGCTTGAAGGCCGAGCCCGGCTGACGGAAGGCCTGGGTGGCGCGGTTGAATACGCTCATCCGCGCGCTGAACCCACCCGACATGGCCAGGACACGGCCCGTATGCGGGTCCATGGCGACCAGCGATCCCTGCACCTCCGGAATCTGGCGAAGGGCTACGGTCTCGGCCTTGTTGTCCAGGGGCTCTACGAACACGACCTCGCCCACCGACAGGGCATCCGATGCCTTCTGGATGCTGGGGCCGACAAATTTGCCGTCCTTGACCTTGCGCGCCCATTTCAGCTCAGCCAGCGGAATGCGGCCATGGCTGCCATCGGCCAGCCCGACCTCCACATTGTCGGCGGACGTGGACAGAACGACCGCCAGATCCCATTCCTCGCCGCCGACAGGCGCCCGCACGTCTTCCAGCTGTTCCTGCCAGCCGTCCAGGCTGTCGAAGCGGGTGATCGGGCCACGCCAGCCGTCGCGGCGGTCATAGGCCATCAGCCCGTTGCGCAGCGCCGTCGACGCCGCTGCCTGCAGATCGGGGTCCAGCGAGGTGCGCACCGACAGGCCGCCGGCATAAAGCATCTGCTCACCGTACAGCTTGGCCAGTTCGCGACGCACCTCCTCGACATAGTAATCCGCGCGGACATTGCTGTCGTTGGAACGGTCGGCGAAGGTCAGCGGCTCGTTGCGCGCGGTCTCCGCTTCCTCCTTGCTGATATAGCCATCCTCCTCCATGCGGCCGATGACATAGTTGCGGCGCGCAATGGCGGCATCGCGGTGACGTTCCCGGAAATAGCGGTCCGGCGCCTTGGGCAGGCTGGCCAGGAAGGCGGCTTCCGCCACCGTCAGTTCCCCCAGTGACTTGTTGAAATAGTTCAGCGCGGCAGCACCGACGCCATAGGCCCGATTTCCCAGGAAAATCTCGTTCAGATAGATTTCCAGGATCTTGTCCTTGCCCATCGCTTCCTCGATGCGGCCGGACAGGATGGCTTCCTTGATCTTGCGGACGTAGGAGACCTCGTTCGACAACAGGAAGATGCGCGTCACCTGCTGGGTGATGGTGCTGGCGCCGATGGGACGGCGGCCCTGGCCCAGATTCTTCACATTCTGCGCCTGGGCACGCAGCACAGCGAACCAGTCCACCCCATGATGGGTGTAGAAATTCTGGTCCTCGGCGGAGATGAAGGCGCTGCTGACCCGCTTGGGAATCGACGCGATGGGCACGAAGACCCGGCGTTCGCTGGCGAATTCCGCCACCAGGCGGCCATCGCCGGCATGCACGCGCGTCGCGACCGACGGGTTGTAATTGGCCAATGTCGTATGGTCGGGCAGATCCTTGCTGAAATAAACCCAGGCCCCGCCGGCCGCGGCGGCCCCCAGCACGCCCAGCGAGACACCCGCGATCAACAAGCCCTTCACAACGCGATTCATCTGTTCCAACCCATCCGCACGGCCCGGCAGAGCCGCATAAAACAAGGCGGCGCCGATCCAGGGGGATGGCACCGTCACTTCACCATAACAGGATGGAGCTGATTATGTCGCGGTCATGGCCGCGACGACACCGCGTTGCCGGAAAAGTAGCCATCCACGGCACGCAGCAGTGACCCGGCCATGCGCTTGCGATGCATGTCACTGGTCAGCAGCCGCGCGTCCTGGCTGTGCGACAGGTAGCCCATCTCCACCAGCACCGCCGGCACATCGGCCGCCGTCAACACGGCGAAACCCGCCGAACGCAAGGGCCCCGGCAGCAAGGCGATGTTGGGGTCCAGGCTCTTCAGCAGGGTTGCCGCGAACCGGCGGGACCGGTTCATCGTGTCGCGCTGGGACATGCCGATCAGGATGCTGGCAACATCCGCCGTCTGCCCCGTCAGGTCCAGACCGCCGATGGCGTCCGACTGGTTTTCACGCTGGGCCAGCATCTCGGCTTCCCGGTCCGACGCCTTTTCCGACAGGGTGTAGATCGACAAGCCCCGCACCTGCTGGGAGGTGATGCTGTCGGCATGCAGGGAGATGAAAAGGTCGGCCCCCTTGGCACGGGCAATGGCAACCCGTTCACGCAGCGGAATGAAGATGTCGCGATCGCGGGTCAGGGCCACGCGGTAACGGCCGCTGGCCTTCAACTGTCGCGCCACTTCCCGCGCCATGGCCAGCGTGATCGCCTTCTCATACCCGCCGCCCACGGCGATGGCGCCGGGATCCTGCCCTCCATGACCCGGATCGATGACGATCATCGGCAGAGGTGGCGTCGGCTTGGTCCGGGGCACAGGCGGGGTCATGGTGCTGACACTGGCCGGCACCACGGCACCAGCACGCCCCGCCTCCACCGTCCCACCCGTTCCGCCCGCGCCTGGAACGATATCCAGGAGGAAGCGTGGCGGCATGCCGTCACGCGGGGGAATGATCTCCGCCAATTGGGCCTGCACTGGCCCTGTCGTCGGCAGCACCAGCCGCAGCAGGCCGGGGCGCGAACCGGGCAGAAGCTGCACATCGCGCACCAGCCCCTTGCCCGGCGGCAACGCGACATCCAGCGCCGCCTCCATCTCCACCACCAGCCCCTGTGGCTGGCCCGGCGGGGCGGCGTTGATCGTGAATGGCGCGGCACGGGTCAGTTCCAGGACGAACCGCGTCTTGTTGCCATGGTCGCCCAGCCGCGCCGCCAGGATATGCGTCGTTGCGGCCATCCCCCCGGCCGGATCGCCGATGATGGCGGCCGTCTGCACGGGCTCCTGCGCCATGGCGGGCATGGTCATGGACAGGCAAAACCCCGCCACCGTCAGCAGCCCGCGGGCCACAGACGCCAGCTTTCCGGCGATGCCGATCGGTTCCCCCCGGTACGACACGTACCCCGCCCCACCATCCGTTCAGAAGGATCAAATTTGATCTAACCATTATAGCCCCATCGAATCAGTGGCTTCAACGGATATGATCAGAAATCGCTTCAAACGCACCCTGGCGATCTCCGCTACATCCTGTGCCCGGGACCGGGAATCGACGGCACGGCAGCCGCCAACCCAATTCTTCCATTGTGGAATGGGGGGCGGAGTGTTTATGGTGGCGGTCGCGACAAACCGCGCCCCGCCAGGGCCCTGAAACGGGCTTCGGCGTCGCCCTTGGGGAACCCTGCCGGCTGTGATCGCCGTGCTGTAGCACCCCTTGGCGTGACGCCACAAGGGACACCCATGTCACAGGTTTTCCTGTCACATGGGACACCCCAACGGGATGCGGTTGCAGTGGAAACCTTGGGGCTGGCCCGCCCGGTTCATCCGGAACGGGCCCGGCATCGGCGTCGATCCGTCCTGGCTGCTTCCCCTTCACCGGGGCAGGCGCTGTTCGATGGAACCTCCCCGCCCGTGCCGTACGTCCCGCACCGCAATGGTGGCAAGGTCCGTCTTCCGTCCCGTCGCGCGGAGGGGCGGTGCCCTGTGCCACGGGGATGACATATGGCCAAGCGTATGCTTGTGGACGCCACGCACCCGGAAGAGACCCGGGTCGTCGTGGTCAATGGTAACCGCCTGGAAGAGCTTGATTTCGAGATCGCCTCCAGGAAGCAGCTGAAAGGCAATATTTATCTGGCCCGGGTCATCCGGGTCGAGCCGTCGCTTCAGGCGGCCTTCGTCGAGTATGGCGGAAACCGGCACGGGTTCCTGGCCTTCTCCGAAATCCATCCCGACTATTACCGCATCCCGGTCGCCGATCGCGAAGCGCTGCTGCGTGAGCAGCAGGAGCTGGCGGAGGAGCGGGAGGCCCGCGCCGAACGGGGCGAGGACGTGTACGCCAATGGCGACGATAACGGGCATGGCGATGATGTCGCCCCCGCGCCGGAAGAGATTGGTGACGCCGCGCCGGGCCCGATGGAAGCCGATGACAATGCCGGCCCGCTGGTGATCGACGCCGTGGCCGAGGTGGTGGACGCCGGCGATGCCGAAGGTGTGCTGGCCGAAGATGCCGCCATCGCTGGCGACGCGGACGGGGAAACGGGTGATACGGGCGAGGCTTCGCCCTTCGTCCATAGTTCCGGTCGCGAACGCTCCCGCCGGTATCGCCCCCAGGCCGCCCAGGTTGAGGGGAGCGAAGAGAGCGTCGAGGAAGAGGTGGAGGAGCGCCGCGAGCATCAGCCGCGCCGCCGGCCGCTGAAATCCTACAAGATTCAGGAAGTCATCAAGCGCCGCCAGATCCTGTTGGTGCAGGTGACGAAGGAGGAGCGCGGCAACAAGGGTGCCGCACTGACCACCTATCTGTCGCTGCCCGGCCGCTATGCCGTGCTGATGCCCAATACGCCGCGCGGCGGCGGCATCAGCCGCAAGATCACCAACCCGGCTGATCGCAAGCGCCTGAAGGAGATGCTGGAAGATTTCGACATTCCCTCGGGCATGTCGGTCATCCTGCGCACCGCGGGCATCGAACGGTCAAAGCCGGAGATCCGCCGCGATCTTGAATATCTGATGCGCCTGTGGGACAGCATCCGCGAGACGACGCTGCAATCCGTCGCCCCGGCGCTGATCTATGAGGAAGCGAACCTCATCAAGCGCACCATCCGTGACCTCTATTCCAGCGACATCGATGAAGTGCATGTCGAGGGTGAGGCCGGGTACCGCGTGGCCAAGGACTTCATGCGCATGCTGATGCCCAGCCACGCCAAGAAGATCCAGCTTTACAACGACCCCAGCATCCCGCTGTTCCACCGGTTCCAGGTGGAAGGCGCCATCGAGACGATGTTCAATCCCATCGTCCAGTTGCGATCGGGTGGCTACATCGTCATCAACCAGACCGAAGCACTGGTCGCCATCGACGTCAATTCCGGCCGGTCCACCAAGGAACGGAACATCGAAGAGACGGCGCTGCGCACCAATCTGGAAGCGGCCGAGGAAGTGGCCCGCCAGTTGCGCCTGCGCGATCTGGCCGGCCTGATCGTGATCGACTTCATCGACATGGAAGACCCGCGCAACAACGCGGCCGTCGAGAAGCGCCTGAAGGACGCCATGAAGGCGGACCGCGCCCGCATCCAGCTGGGCCGCATCTCCGCCTTCGGCTTGCTGGAACTGTCGCGTCAGCGCCTGCGTCCTTCCTTGCAGGAGATCAATTTCGAGCGCTGCCCGCATTGCCAGGGCACGGGCATGATCCGCAGCCAGGAAAGTGCGGCCCTGGCCGTTCTGCGCGCCGTGGAGGAAGAGGGTATCCGCAAGCGGTCGGCCGAGGTCACCATGACCTGCCCGACCCGCGTCACCCTCTATATCCTGAACCACAAGCGCGAGGCGCTGGCCGATATCGAGCGGCGCCATGGTCTGCGGGTCTACCTGCAGGCCGACGATCACATGCTGGGGACGGATTTCCGTCTGGACCGTCTGCGGGCCCGCACCCCGGCCGATGATCTGGCCATTGCCGCCCCGGTCAGTGCCGAACGCGTCATGGCCCAGACCGAACGCGCCATGGAGATCGAGGAGGCCGAAGCCGAACCGGAGGTCATTGAGACCGAAGAGGAGGAAGCCGCCGCCGCTGAGAAGCCGCAGGCCCGCAGTGAAGGCCGTGGCGATCGCGATGGGGATCGTGAGGGTCGAGGACGCCGTCGCCGTCGGCGCCGCCGTCGTGGCGAACGTGGTGAAAATGGCTCCGCCGAGGCGGGTGATGCCGACGAGTCCGGCGATGAGGAAGGCGAACCCCTGCCCGAGGGCGAGGAAGCCGCCCCTGAGACGGACGGCGATACCGACGCTGACACTGATGCCGAAGGCACGTCTGCGGAATCGCCCGAGTCCGGTGAGGACGAGAGTTCCCGCAAGAAGCGCCGTCGCGGCAAGCGTGGCGGGCGCCGCCGGAGCCGTCGTGGCGATGAACTGACGGGCGATGGCAGCGCCGACGGCGAGGATGCCGGCGACGAGGACGACAGCGAGGGCGCCGGTGAAGGCGAAGGCGAGGAAGCCGCCGCCGTCCAGACGCAGGCTCCGGCCGAAGCTGCACCGGTTGAAGCCGCCCCGGTCGACGCTGTAGCCGCTGAGGCAGCCCCGGCTGTCGTGGAGGCACCGGCCGCCGAGCCGATCGCCGAGGAAGCCCCCGCTCCCAAGAAGCGCGCGACCCGCAGCCGCAAGAAGGCCGTGGAAGCCGAAGCCGCACCGGCCGAAGCTGCCGCCGCCGAGCCGGCACCGGTCGTCGTGGAGGCACCCGCCCCCATCGCCGAGCCGGCCGCCGAGGATGCACCCGCCCCCAAGAAGCGCGCGACCCGCAGCCGCAAGAAGGTCGTGGAAGCCGAAGCCGCACCGGTCGAAGCTGCCGCTGCGGAGCCGGCCCCGGTCGTCGTGGAGGCACCCGCCCCCATCGCCGAGCCGGTTGCCGAGGAGGCGCCCGCCCCCAAGAAGCGCGCGACCCGCAGCCGCAAGAAGGCCGTGGAGGCCGAAGCCGCACCGGCGGAGCAGGTGACCGAAGCCGTGGCAGAAGCCGCCCCGGCCGTCACCGCCGAGCCGGCCGCGGAAGCCGAAGCCGAACCGGAGCAGGCCCCCTCGCCCGCGGAATTGGCCACCGAGGTCAACCCGCCCGTGGAAAAGCCCAAGCGTGGCTGGTGGAGCCGGAAGTCGTAAGGCTTATTCCGGTTAAGAAATGAAAGGGGAGGTGTTCCGGCACCTCCCCTTTTTTTATTTTGCAGCCGAAACGAATTGCCGATGGCCGGCGGGGCGGCGATCCGTCGCTTTCCCTGCGAAGCCGAATGCGCTAGGTAACGGCGCCTGTTCCCAATCAGAGATCCGTCATGACCGGTTCCACTCAAACCCCCTCTCCGCGGCTGACCGGCCGCGTAGCCCTGGTGACAGGGGCGTCGCGCGGCATCGGCGCCGCCGTGGCCGAACAATTGGCGCGGGAGGGTGCGCATGTCGTGCTGGTCGCCCGCACGGTCGGCGCGCTGGAGGAAATGGATGATCGGATCAAGGCCCTGGGTGGTGCTGCCACCCTGGTCCCCCAGGATCTGGCCGACGGCGCCAAGCTCGATAATCTGGGCCCGGCCCTGTACGAGCGGTTCGGCCGGCTGGACATTCTGGTCCATGCTGCGGCCCAGCTCGGCACGCTCGGCCCCATTGCCCATTCCGACCCCAAGGATTGGGACAGGGTCATGGGGACGGCGGTGGCTGGCGGCATGCGGCTGATTCGCACGACCGATCCGCTGCTGCGCCGGTCTGATGCCGGCCGCGCCCTGTTCCTGACCGATCGCGTCGGGCGCGAAGCAACGGCCTACTGGTCGGCCTATGCCGCGTCCAAGGCCGCCATCGACATGATGGCCCGGACCTGGGCGGCGGAGACACTGAACACCAACCTGCGCATCAATCTGGTCGACCCCGGCCCCGTGGCTACCAGCCTGCGCGCCAAGGCGTTCCCTGGCGAAGACCCCGCGACCCTGCGCCAGCCTGACGAGGTGGCACGCGCCATCGTCGAATTCACGGTACCGGCCTGTGCCCTGCATGGGGAACTGATCGACCTGAACCCCGCGTGACACACGTCACATCCGGGCGGGAAAATCCTGATTAACCTGCCTGGACTGACACACCCTCTCAGTGGTGTTCGGGGAAGCAGCCAAGCTCCGACCACCGACGACCATTCCCCTGACCCGCCGCCCGCCCCCGGGCTGGCGGGTTTTCTTTGCCATTACGCCCTCCATCGAGGCCATCGCCAGGTCGCTTCCCGCGTGGCGGTCATTCGATCTATAATGCGGCGAGCTAGATCGCTGCCCCCCCGCAACGCACCGGTGCCGCCACCCATGTTCGAAAAGCTGACAGAGGCTGGCATCGCCTTCTTCATGATCGGCGGCATTGCATATCTGCTGGGGGCGGCCATCGCCCATATGGCGGAAACGGCCGTCCGTCGACGGCAGGAAAGTGCCGGGTTGGATGGGCGCATGCAGCGCATGGGCATCATCGCCCAGCGCCTGCAGGCCCGACGGGAAAAGATGCTGCCCATTCTGGTGAAGCTGGATGCCAAGGTAAAATCGGCCCGCCGGCGCCATTACATGATCAACAAGAAGATCATGGATTTGAAGATCGCCCGGTCGCAGCTGATGCGCGTTCTGGGAGAGGAGGATGCGTTCCTGCGGTCGGAGCGGCCGGCGCGGAAATTCATCGCCCATGTGGTGAACCGCCATGTCCAGCGTGCGCAGATGGATCAGAAGGAACACCCGTTCCTGTCGCGGAGTTGGTCGCGCACACAACAGGTGGTGATCTGGGCCCCCACCATCGGGGATGCCAAGATCCTGGCAGAGCGGTCTTTCCCGCCAGCCACGGGTTTCTTCATCGCCGAAATCTCTGAACCACAGAGCGAGGCCGACGAGTTGTCCGCGTTGGAAAGTGCCGCCATGGAAACCGCTGCCAACGAAAAGGTGACGGGATGATACCCGACCGCCTGTTCGACAGCCTGCCCCTCTGGTTCGGCATTCTGGGCGGCGGGGTGGTCGCCATCCAGATGATGACCAACGTGCGCAAGCGCATGCGCATGGCCCAGCGCCGCCAGAACGGGCAGCAGAATCGTGTCACCGCCGCCAGCCGTGTCGTGCGTGAGCAAGCGGCCGGAACCTTGGCGCTGAAGCGTGAGGCACGGCAGATGGAGCATGAACTGGCCGAGCTGGACCGTATCATCCAGGAATGTGAGCAGCAGGCCGCCCATGAGAAGGTGGCAGACACCCAGCTTTATGTCTTTGACGAGCGCAAGAATGTCGGCGACACCGCCTTCCTGATCCCGATCAGCCATCCGGATTTCAACAGTCTGGCCCGCGGCGCCCCCGAGGAGGTGACACAGTCCTGGAAGGTCGGTCGGCGATATCTGGTCTGGGCCGCCGCGGAGAAGATGGCCCTGGCCAAGGCCAGCATGCGCTTCAACCAGGACAAGGGCTATCGCGTCGGTACCGTTGTGCCGTTCGATGGCGACCCGGAAGCCTTCTGATGCCTTTCCGTGATGTTGCAGAATAACCGGATTTTTTGAAGTTTTCCGTTACAGGATTACTTGTCCCTGCCACGGATCGTGTTATCACTTTGCCCGCACCCGCCCGCCCCGCGCCGGAGACCATCCCATGTCCGCCTTGACCCAATCCCCCGCCTGGAAGGCGCTTGCCGCCCATCGTGCCTCTTTGGAAGGCACGGGCATGCGTGACCTGTTCGCCGCCGATCCCGGTCGGTTCGACCGCTATCGGATCGCCTTCGACGGGATGCTGCTGGATTATGCCAAGAACCGCGTCACCGACGAGACACTGTCGCTGCTGACCGACCTGGCGCGTCAGCAGAAGGTGGAAGCCATGCGCGACGCCATGTTCGCGGGCGAGCGCATCAACATCACCGAAGACCGTGCCGTGCTGCACATCGCGCTGCGCAACCGTGTCGACCAGCCCATCCTGGTGGACGGGCAGGACGTGATGCCCGGCGTGCAGGAGGTGCTGGCCCGCCTCTACGCCTTCTGTCACAAGGTGCGCGACGGGGATTGGCGCGGGTATGATGGCCAGCCCATCACCGATATCGTCAATATCGGCATCGGCGGATCCGACCTGGGCCCCGTAATGGTGACCCAGGCCCTGACGCCCTGGCACCACCCGCATCTGCAGGCGCATTTCGTCTCCAATGTCGATGGCACCCATATTGCCGAGGTTCTGCGCCGCGTCGATCCGGCCACGACCCTGTTCATCATCGCGTCCAAGACCTTCACCACGCAGGAAACGCTGGCCAACGCCCATACGGCCCGCGACTGGTTCCTGGCCAATGGCGGCACGCCGGAAACGGTGGCCAAGCATTTCGTGGCCGTATCGACCAACGCCACCGAGGTGGCGAAGTTCGGCATCGACACCGACAACATGTTCGGCTTCTGGGACTGGGTGGGTGGCCGTTACAGCCTGTGGTCGGCCATCGGCCTGCCCATCGCCCTGATGGTCGGTCCGGAGAAGTTCGGCGAACTGCTGGACGGCGCCCATGCCATGGACCAGCATTTCCGGACCGCCCCGCTGGCGGCCAATATGCCGGTCATCCTGGGCCTGCTGGGGGTTTGGTACGGCAATTTCTGGGGTGCCGCGGCCCATGCGGTCCTGCCCTATGACCAATATCTGGCCCGCCTGCCCGCCTATCTCCAGCAGCTGGACATGGAAAGCAACGGCAAGTCGGTGGACCGCGACGGCAACGCGGTCGACTATGCCACCGGCCCGATCATCTTCGGGGAACCGGGAACGAATGGTCAGCATGCCTTCTATCAGCTGATCCATCAGGGCACGCACCTGATCCCGTGTGATTTCATTGCCCCGATCACAAGTCAGAACCCGACGGGCCGGCACCATGCCATGCTGCTGTCCAACACGCTGGCCCAGACCGAAGCGCTGATGCGCGGCAAGAATGCCGAGGAAGTGCGGGCGGAGCTGGTGAAGGAGGGCAAGTCGGGCCCGGCGCTGGAAGCCCTGCTGCCGCACAAGATCTTCACCGGCAATCGTCCGACCAACACCATCCTGGTCGATGCGGTCGATCCCTATCGCCTGGGCATGCTGATCGCCCTTTATGAACACAAGGTGTTCGTCCAGGGTATCGTCTGGAACATCAACAGCTTCGATCAGTGGGGCGTGGAGCTGGGCAAGCAGTTGGCCAAGGTCATCCTGCCGGAACTGGAAGGCGACGCGGCCAAGTCGCATGATGCCAGCACGGCCGGACTGATCGGATTGGTGAATGGCGGCAAGGTGGGGTGACGAGCCCCTGACGCCCTTTCCAATCCTGAATGTCCATGCCGGCCGCCTCATCGGGTGGCCGGTTTCACTGCATGGCCGCAAGCAAAGGCTGTCCCCCCCCAACCATCCAGAAGAATAGCCCCCATGCGGGACTTCATCTGTCGGGCCAAGGCCGGTAATATCCCCGTATGAAGTCCCGCGCCGGGACGGACAGGGGAAGACCAGGGTGGGCGAACAGCGCTCCTTCCATAAGGTTACACAGGAACAGCTTGATGCGTTGCTGAAGCGGCACGAGATGTTCCGCAATGCCCGCATGGGCGGTGCCCGCGCCGTGCTGGCCAATTACGATCTGGCGGGGCTGAACCTTGCGGGTCGTGATCTGGCGCACGCCGACCTGACGGGCTGCATCCTGCGCCGGGCCAATCTGGCGGGTGCCACGCTGGATTGCTGCACCCTGTTCGCAGCCGACCTGCGGGAAGCGAACCTGACCGGCGCCTCCATGGTCAAGGTCGACCTGCGCGGCGCCAGCCTGCGCGGGGCGGACCTGACGGGCGCCAATCTGGTCAGCGCCGACCTGCGCGACGGATCCCTGGCCGAACGCGGCGCCGATGGCAGCCTGAAGATCGTCGTCGTGGAAAGCGACGCCAGCCCCGCCGACATGCAGGGCGCCAAACTGGCCAATGCCAACCTGTCGCAGGCCAAGCTGTCCGGTGCCGTCGCCATGCATACCGACTTCACGGATGCGGTGATGCGCGGAACCAAACTGGTGCGCGCCAACCTGCGCAACGCCACCCTGGACGGTGCCATCCTGGAGGGGGCCGACATGTCCGGCGCCGATGTGCGCGGCGCCAGCCTGAAGGGGGCCGTGCTGACCAACGCCCTGCTGGTCATGACGGAACTGGGCGGGACGGACATGGCGGGCGCCCTGACCGACAAGCCAGCCGGCAAGCCCGTCAGCGATCTGCCCAGGCCGCTGGAAGAGATGATCAAGCTGCATGCCGAATGGGTGGGCACGGCGGGTCAGGCGGGACTGGCACTGGACCTGAAGGGCTATGACCTGCGCGGGGCCAACTGCCTGTCCCACGCCTGCCTGACCCGGCTTTACGCGCCACAGGCCATCCTCTATGGCGTCGATCTGTCGGGCGCGCAAATCCAGGTTGGCAATCTGGCCGGTGCGGATCTGCGCGGCGCCGACCTGTCCGGCTGCGACCTGCGCGGCGTCAACCTGACCGACGCGCATCTGGCCAACGCCAACCTGTCGGGTGCCAATCTGGGCTATCTGAAGATCGACGATACCCGCATCGTCCGGGCCGAACTGGCCGGTGCGAAGCTGCGCTATGCGAACCTGTCCGGCGCCCGGCTGGTGAAGACCAATTTCACCGGCGCCGACCTGTCCTTCGCCAACCTGATGCAGGCCGACATGAAGGGGGCGGACCTGACAAATGTCCGGCTGGCCGCCACGAAGGTCCGGCGTGAACAATTGGCGGTGGTGGAGGGGCTTAAGCTGCCGGGCTGACCATCATCCCGGTCGACCATGCCATAACTTGTGGGTGACTTGGCGCGAAGCCCCCATCGGTGCTATGACCAAGCCATGCCGACCATCCGCCGCCTTCCCGACAATCTCGTCAACCAGATCGCCGCCGGCGAGGTGGTGGAGCGACCCGCCGCCGCCGTGAAGGAACTGGTGGAGAACGCGCTGGATGCCGGGGCGCGGCGCATTGATGTGACCCTGCGCGATGGCGGCAAGGCGCTGCTGTCCGTCGCCGATGACGGCTGCGGCATGGACCCGGACCAGCTTGCCCTGGCCGTGGAACGCCATGCCACGTCGAAGCTGCCCGATGGCGACCTGACAGACATCCGCACCCTGGGTTTTCGCGGTGAAGCGCTGCCCAGCATCGGGGCCGTCAGCCGGCTTACCATCACCAGCCGCACCGAAGATGCCGACCATGCCAGCGCCATTCTGGTGGAAGGCGGCGCCGTCCATCCCGTGGGCCCCGCCCCCGGCGGACTGGGCACGCGGGTGGAGGTGCGGGACCTGTTCTATGCCACCCCGGCCCGGCTGAAATTCCTGAAGGGCAGCCGCACGGAAAGCCAGCATGCCATCGATGTGGTGGAACGGCTGGCCATGGCCCATCCCGGCGTGGCCTTCACCGTTACCGACGATGGGCGCACACCCGTGCGCCTGGCCGCCAGTTCAGGGGATGAAGAGGCGGCCCGGCTGGTCCGGCTGGGGTCGGTCCTGGGGCGGGAATTCCAGGAAAACGCCATCCCCGTCGATGCCGACCGGGCCGGCGTCCGGCTGGTCGGCCATATCGGCCTTCCCACCTACAACAAGCCCACGGCCGCCGGCCAATATCTGTTCGTCAACGGCCGTCCCGTGAAGGACCGGCTGATGGTCGGGGCCGTGCGCGGCGCCTATGCCGACTTCCTGGCCCGTGACCGTCATCCCGTGCTGGCGCTGTTTCTGACGCTGAACCCGCACGACGTGGATGTGAATGTCCACCCCGCCAAGACGGAAGTGCGGTTCCGCGATCAGGCGCTGATCCGTGGCCTGATCGTGGGCGCGCTGAAGCATGCCCTGGCCGCCGCCGGACACCGCGCCAGCACGACGGTGGCCACCGACACGCTGGCCAGCCTGACCCCGCGCGTGGCCCCGCAATCCAGCCTGCTTTGGGAACCACAGCTAGCCCGGCCCTGGCAGCCCACGCCCTATGGTCAGCACCATGCCCCGCCACCGGTGGCACGGGAGATGGCCGAAGCGGCCTTCCGGTTCCAGTCCCCACAGCCAGTCGCCGGCCCCGCGGCCACAGCACCCGTCGATTTTGCCCCCGCCGCACGCATGGAGGAGGCAGACGCCACCGCCGCCACGCCGGTCCATTTCCCGCTGGGGGCCGCACGGGCGCAGTTGCACGCCACCTACATCGTCGCCCAGACCGACAATGGCATCGTCATCGTTGACCAGCATGCCGCCCATGAGCGGCTGATCTATGAACGGATGAAGAAGGAGATGCTGGGCGAGGGCGTGAAACGCCAGATGCTGTTGATCCCGGAAGTGGTGGAACTGGACCCGGCGGACGCAGAACGGGTGGGCGAACGCGCACCGGAACTGGCAGAGCTGGGGCTGGTGCTGGAGGCGTTCGGGTCGGGTGCGGTGGTGGTGCGGGAGGCACCGGCCATGCTGGGCAACCGCGCCGATATACGCGGCCTGATCAAGGATATCGCCGATGAGCTGGCCGAGTTGGGCGATGCCCACGCGTTGAAGGACAAGCTGGAATCCATCTGTTCGCGCATGGCCTGCCATGGCAGCGTCCGCGCCGGGCGGCCCATGAATGTGGAGGAGATGAACGCCCTGCTGCGCCAGATGGAAGCCACCCCGCACAGCGGACAGTGCAACCATGGCCGTCCCACCTATGTGGAACTGAAACTGGGCGATATCGAGCGGCTGTTTGGCCGGCGCTGAGCCCCACTTCACCCGCTCTCCACCCGAAAGAGAGAGGCAGAAAACGCCCGGTTGTATTCGGCACGGTCTTTGCTTCCCCCGTCCCTATCCGTTTCACCGGGAGGGTCAGACATGCACGACCGACTTCACCGCCCCACCGCTGGCAAGTCCTCCGGCGGTTTCCTGCGCACCAAGGATTCCAAGGCCTCCAGCAATAATGACGGCTTGCCCGCCGGGCTGCGCCTGCTGGATGAACCCCAATCCAGCATTGGTCTCTCGGAAATTCTTGCCGCCCTGACGGCAGAACCTGCCGCCCCGGACATGCGAATCCGGGAGGTGGAGGACAGCATCCGCCGCCATTGGGCCGTGCTGCGTAACCTGGTCCGCGAACATGCCGAACTGACGCGCGCATCCGCGAAGCAGAGCGAAGCGATGGCCGGCCTGCATGCCGACCGTCCCCTGCCCAAGGTGGCCTTGTTCACCCCACCCATGCGGCAGGCCATGGCGGCGGAATAACCCGCCGTCCTGCTGTGACAAAGACCGGTGGAACGGGTCGGGCCTTGGCATCACCGTCGGCCCGCCCCGCCGCCGCCCGGCCCTTGACCGGCTTTCGCCGCAATCGACGCCCATCTTCATCCCATACGCCGAAGGGCGATTGCGGAGTTGAAGGAAAGGGCCGATCGCATGATGGCCACGACGAAATTACTGATGGTGTCGGGTCTGGCCGCCCTGATGGGTGCCTGTGCCGGGCTGTGGGATCTGACCGCCGACACCTTGTCCGGGACGCTGGCCATCCTGGCGGCCTCGGCCTTCTTGCTGGCCCTGTTCATCCCGCGCCTCGCCGTCCTGGGCATTCTGGGTTTGGCCGGAGGCGTGCTGGTGGCGCATCTGCTGGCCCATCCGCCGCCTGGCAGTTCCATGCCCGGGATCGAGCGCGGCCTGATCGCGGCCGCCGTTGCCACCCTGCCCGCCGCCATCGGAGCCCTGATCGGCATTCTTGCCGCCCGCACGGCCGTCCTCCTGGGCTGGCGCCTGGAATAGTGGATTTCTGCAACAGCGCCGATTGCAGGACGCAACTATCCCTTCGTATATAAATGCAATACCTGTCCGAAAGTATAGTCAAGCCGGGACGCGGAGCGGGATCGGCGGCAGGACGTTCAACATCCCGCCCAGCGCGCCGCACTGACCGGTGCAGGCCGCCACTTCCGACAATATCCAGTCCCGGAAGGCCTTGATCTTCGGTTCGTCGATGCGCCGTTGCGAACAGACCAGCCAGTAGGACCGATCAGTTCGCAGAATAAGGTCCGGAAACGGTACGACCAATCTTCCGGCAGCGATATCAGCGGCGAAAAAGGCCGGGCAGACCAGAGCCACGCCCTGCCCCATCACCGCCGCCTGCCCCGTGATGGCCTGGACATCATATTGCGGCCCGGTCCGCAGCCGGTCGACTGCGACATCCGCCAATGCAAACCACAGATGCCAGTAACGGACATCTTCGTGATGGGCATAATCCAGCAATGGTAACCCGGCCAGATCGGACGGATGCCGGATGCCGCCTACCCTTTCCGCCAGGATCGGGCTGAGAACCGGGGTCAGCGTATATTCCACCAGCGGTTCCGCCACCATGCCCGGCCATTGCCCCATGCCGGACCGGATGGCGATGTCGAACTGGCTGTTCAGGTCACACAGACCGACGGAACTGTCCAGCCGTACCGCCAGATCGGGATGCCGAAGCTGGAAATGCCCCAGGCGCGGCACCAGCCAATGCGAGGCGAAGGTCGGCAGCGTCGTCACCGACAGCACCTTGTCCTCCGCCGCGTCCGTCAGCTTGTGCATGGTGGACCGGATGCGATCGAACGCATCCTCCACTGCCACCTGCAACTCCAGACCGGCGGGGGTCAGTTCCAGCTTCCGCGTCAGGCGACGGAACAGCTCCCGGCCTATATGCTCTTCCAACTGCCGGATCTGATAGGAAACGGCCGCCTGGGTCACCGCCAGCTCATCCGCAGCCTTGGTAAAGGACAAATGACGCGCGGCTGATTCAAAGGCACGCAGCGCGTTCAAGGGGGGAAGACGCCTGTCCATACGCAAAACCCCTTATGCATCAAATCTGCTTTTGCATCCTATCGGGATTACTCGTTTGTCGTCCAGGCAGGAATACCAGAGACTACATGTAACGGAACCTATCAACGCCGCTACCGGGTAAAGGAACCCATCAAATGCAAAAGCTGAATTTGGCCCATGGGGCAGCCTCGCGGCCCCAGACCCTTCGTCTCGTCCAGACCATACCGCCGTCGCGGCGCCAGACCGGTCTGGCAGGTCTGGCCGGACAGCTCCAGTCTGTTCTGACGGAGCTGCTGGCCGGCGAGGCCTACCGCTACGGCATCCCGCCGCAGCTGCGCCGGGATACCGGGATGTGGGGCTGACGAGGCCGAGGGCGCCCGCCCGGTTCAATCCGGGTCGGGCGACTTCGTGCGCAGGGTGACGAATTCCTCCGCCGCCGTCGGGTGCAGACCGATGGTATTGTCGAACACCTGCTTGGTGGCACCGGCATTCATGGCCACGGCCACACCCTGGATCATTTCCGGCGTGTCGGCCCCCACCATGTGGCATCCCACCACCTTCTGCGTGGCACGATCCACCACCAGCTTCATGAAGCTGCGCTGGTCGCGGCCCGACAACTGGTGGCGCATGGGTTTGAAATTGGTGCGATAGACATCGACCCCGCCCGGCAACGTGGCACGGGCCCGCTCCTCCGTGATGCCGACCGTGGCAACGGGCGGAATGGAGAAGACGGCCGTGGGGATATTGTCGTAATTCACGTCACGCGGCCGGTTGCCATACAGCCGGTCGGCCAGCACATGGCCTTCGGCCAGGGCGACCGGCGTCAGGTTCACGCGGTTGGTGACGTCGCCCAGGGCATAGAGGCTGGGCACTGACGTGCGGTACTCATCATCGACCTTGATGGCGCCGGCCGCGTCCTTTTCCACGCCCAGCGCTTCCAGGCCCAGGCCGTAACTCATCGGCTTGCGGCCGATGGCATAGACGACGGCATCACATTCCAGGGTGGTTCCGTCCGACAGATGGGCCAGCAGGCCGCCTTCCATCTTCTCGATCCGGGTAATGATGGTGCGGATGCGCAGGTCGATGCCGGCCTTGCGCACCTCGTCCGCCACAAAGTCGCGCACGTCGCTGTCAAAGCCGCGCAGGATCTGCTCCCCACGGTATAGCTGCGTGACCTTGGCGCCCAGCCCATTGAACAGGCTGGCAAATTCCAGCGCGATATAGCCGCCGCCCGCCACGACGACACGCCGCGGAAAGGTCTTCAGATAGAACACCTCGTTCGAGGTGATGCCATACTCCTTGGCTCCCGGCTCGTCCGGCAGTTCCGGCCAACCGCCCGTCGCGATCAGAATACGCTCCGCCGTCACACGCTGGCCGTTCACCTCCACAGTATGGGCATCAACAATGGTGGCGCGCCCTTCGAAGATGGTGACACCCGCCCCGTCCAGCAGCCGGCGATAGATGCCGTTCAGGCGCGTAATCTCCTTGTCCTTGGCGGCGATCAGGGCGTTCCAGTCATGGCGGACATTCTCCACATGCCAGCCGAACCCGGCTGCATCCTGGAACGCCTGGCCATATTCCGCGCCATAGACCAGCAGTTTCTTCGGCACACAGCCAACATTGACGCAGGTGCCACCGAAATAGCGCTCCTCCGCCACCGCCACGCGGGCGCCATGTCCTGCCGCGATACGCGACGCCCGCACCCCGCCGGAACCGGCACCGATGGTGAACAGGTCGAAATCATATTGGGACATGGGGGGGCGCCTTCCTGCTGATGAAGTAAATCGAACATCTGGAATGTTTCTACATAATCCAGGCAAGGGCATCAGTGATGGCCGTCGCAGGCCATGGCGGCAGCCGTCAGCCCCTCACGCCCCGCCCCAGGCGACGAAATGCGGGTTCAGGAAGGTGGGCGCCTTGCCATAGGGGAAGGGTTCCCCATCCAGCAGGGTCAGGCTGCCGCCCGCCCCCAGCAGCACGGCGTGGCCTGCCGCGATATCCCATTCGCAGGTGGGACCCAGGCGGGGATAGACATCGCCCACCCCTTCCGCCACCCGGCAGAATTTCAGGGAACTGCCGGCGGCCACCCGTTCGGCCACCCGCCGTCCCGTCAGGAATTCATCCACGGCGGCGTTGTCGGCATGACTGCGCGAGGTCAGGACGGTCATGCCCACGGCCGGTACCGCCCGGACCTTGATGGGCTCGTCGGGGTGGCCTGGGCGGCCGCGTACGGCGGTGCCGGGGCCGGCGGCGGCATAGATCGTGCCGCCCACCGGCAGCATGACGACGCCCAGTGCTGGCACGCCATCCTGGATCAGGGCGATATTCACCGTGAACTCGCCATTGCGCTTGATGAATTCCTTGGTGCCGTCCAGCGGATCGACCAGCCAGAAAGTGCCGGCGGAGATATCCGGAACGCGGCCGGCCGCCACCTCCTCCTCTGTCACCACGGGAATATCCGGGGTCAGGGCGCGCAGGGCGGCCAGGATGATGGCGTCGGCATCATTATCGGCTGCGGTTACGGGGCTGCCATCGGCCTTGGTGGTGGCTTCGGCCCCAGCCTCGTAATGGCACAGGATGGCAGCGGAGGCCTTTTCGGCGGCGGCGCGCACGGCCGGCAGCAGCCCGGCCAGATCTTCGGAATTCATGATGGCTTTCGTCATGCCGCCGCTGCGGCCTTCGATTGGTGGATCAGCCGCCACAGCACGGGTGCCGTGGCCGGCATGTCGACATGGGCAACGCCACAGGGCGACAGGGCGTCGACCAGGGCATTGATGATGGCGGGACAGGCACCGATGGCGCCGGCCTCCCCCGCACCCTTCATGCCCATGGCGTTGGTGGTGCAGGGAACGGGACGCAGGGAGAAGTCGATCATGGGCAGATGGTCGGCCCGCGGCATGGCGTAATCCATGAACGACCCGGTCAGCAGTTGCCCGCTGTCGGGATCGAACCGCACCTTCTCCAGCAGGGCCTGTCCCAACCCCTGGGCGATGCCGCCATGCACCTGCCCTTCCAGCAGCAGGGGGTTGAGCACCGTCCCGAAATCATCGACCACCGTATAGCGCTCGATCCGCGGCAGGCCCGTGTCGATCTCCACGGAGATTTCAACGATATGGGTCCCATTGGGAAAGGTATTGGCCGGCGGGGCCCAGCGGGCCTTGCCCTTGAAGGCATAACCGTCATCATCGACCGGGGCGGCAGCCGCAACATCCCGGAACGGCACGAAGCGGTTGGAGCCGGCGACAGCAAAGCCCCCGCCTTCCTCCGTAACCTCGAACCGCAGGTCGGCCTCGTCCGCTTCCAGCAGGCGGGCCGCCACGGGGCGGGCCAGATCGATGACATTGGCGGCCCCGTCGCGCACGGCCACACCGCCCACGGGCACGCTGCGCGACCCGCCGGTACCGCCGCCTGTCTTCACGCGCTGGCTGTCACCCTGGATCATGGTGATCTGGTCCGGGGCGATGCCCAGCACCTCGGCGATGACCTGCTTATAGGCGGTTTCGTGGCCCTGGCCGTTGGACTGCGTGCCGATTAGCAGCAGCACCGTACCGTCGGGCTTCACCAGCAGTTCAGCCGCCTCCGGCGCGCCACCCGAACAGGCCTCGATATAGGTGGCGATGCCCAGGCCCAGCAACCGGCCTTGCGTCCGGGCCTTGGCCTGACGGGCCGGGAATCCGTCGCGGTCGGCCCGGGCCAGGGCCGCATCCAGCGTGCCGGCGAAATCGCCGCTGTCATAGACATGGCCCAAGGGCGTGGCATAGGGCATGGCCGTTGGCGGGATGACATTGATCCGGCGGAACTGCGCCGGGTCCATGCCGATTTCGCGCGCTGCCTTATCGATCAGCCGTTCCACCAGATAGGCCGCCTCCGGCCGGCCCGCACCGCGATAGGCGTCGACGGGCTGGGTATGGGTGAAAACACCCCGGACCCGCGCGTAAAGGGCCGGAATGGCATAGACGCCCGACAGCATGCGCACCTGGCTTTCCGTCGGGATATAGGTGGCATAGTTGGACAGATAGGCGCCCATGTTGGCGATGATGTCGGCGCGCAGACCCAGGATGCGGCCATCGGCATCCAGCGCCAGTTCAGCGGTGGTCAGGTTGTCCCGGCCATGATCGTCGGACAGGAATGCCTCCGCCCGGCTGCTGGTCCAGGAGACCGGCGCACCGACGCGACGGGCGGCGAAGCAGGCCAGCACATATTCGGGATAGCAGAACAGCTTCATCCCGAATCCGCCGCCGACATCATGGGTCAGGACATGGAAATTCGTCTTCGGCTCCGAAAAGATGCCGGCCAACATGTCGCGCATGTCATGCACGCCCTGACTGCCCACGGTCAGGCGGGTCACCCCGGCCTCCCCGTCATGGTCGGCGATGCAGGCGCGGCCTTCCATCGGATTGGCCATCAGTCGGTTATTGACCAGGTCCAGACGGACAATGCGGGCGGCCTGGGTAAAGGCAGCCTCTGTCGCCGCGGGATCCCCCTTTTCCCAGTCGAAGCAAAGATTGGCTGGTGCATCCCCATGCACCTGCGCTGCGTGGGTCAGAGCGTCACCAGCCTCCGCCACAGCGTCCAGTGGATCGTAATCGACCATCACGGCTTCCGCCGCATCCATCGCTTCCGCCAGACTGTCGGCCACGATGAAGGCCACGGGTTCGCCGACATGGCGAACCACATCCACAGCCAGGACGGGCCGGTGCTTCATGGCCAGCGTCGTTCCCGACCGCACCTTCAGGGGCACGACACAGGGAATGGGCTTGATCCCGGCTTCGGTGAGATCCGCCCCTGTGATGATGACGCGCACACCGGGCATGGCGGCGGCGTCCGCGATATCGATGGACAGGATTCGCGCATGGGCGTGCGGGCTGCGCAGCACGAACGCGGCCAGTTGCCCTGCCGCGCGGACATCGTCCGTATAGCGGCCCTCGCCGCGCAACAGGCGAGCATCCTCGCTGCGGGGGACGGGCTGTCCGAAGCCGAATTTGGTCATGCGCGCCTGCTCCTCGCCTTGGCTGTCCGGCCGGATCATAGGCGATGGAGCGGCGGGGGCAACCCTTCCGTTGCCGAACGCGCTACTGGTTATCCTCTCGGTCGGCCACATAGGCGCGCAGGGCCGCGTTGATGCGGGCCTGCATACCGCGCGGACCGCCACCATCGCGTTTGAACCATTCGACCAGATCGGCATCCAGGCGCAGGGTCACCTCCTGCCGTTCGGTACCACGCGCCGCGCGATGACGCGGCCAAAGGCTGCGCGACGGCGACAACGGCCGATCCAGGCCCAGAAGTGCGGCGCGTTCCGCCGGGGTGATGAGAATGCTGGAAGAGAATGACAATGCGACCTCCCGCCGGCCCGATGCCGGCTCCTGTCCACGCCCCCTTTTCCGCCAACGGACGGTCCACCAGCGGGTTCCCATTCCCGTCCTGTGACCTTTCCTTCACGAACCATATTGGAAACACCCGTCGCGAGGGCAAGGTCGCGATGGTGTTAACCCCGCTTTCGCCCCCGAAAGACAGCGGGCAATGCCCATTCCCGATGAGCCGGTCTCATCGGGAATGGGTATGGCGGCGACTGCCACAGCACCGTACATGCGGCGTCGCCGAGCCGGCGGCGCTGGCGATTGAAGCCCGGGGATCGGTTGCGATCACCGGGACATGGTATAAGCTGCCCGACCGACGGAGAAGGGATTGATGCCGCCATGTGCGGACGATTTGTACAGAAAAACCTGAAAGACCTGGCCGATGCTTTCGACGCGCGGCTGCGCGCCGACCTGCCGCCCCGACTGCTGGAGGCACGTTTCAATATTGCGCCGACGGCGGAGATCGGGGTGATCGGCCTGGATCGCCATGGCAGCCGGTCGGTCACGGCGATGCGCTGGGGGCTGGTTCCATCCTGGGCGCAGGATATGGCCGGTGCCGCCCGCATGATCAATGCCCGAAGTGAAACTGCGGCGGAAAAGCCGTCCTTCCGCGAGGCCTGGCAGCGGCGCCGCGCCGTCATCCCCGCCAATGGCTTCTACGAATGGCCGCAGCAGGGCGACCGTCGCCAACCCTATTACATAGCCCGCACCGACGGTCGCCCCATGGGCTTCGCCGCCCTGTGGGATATCTGGCGCGGTGGCCGGGATCCCTTGTTCACCTGCACCATCCTGACGACGGCCGCCAACGACGACCTGGCACGCATCCATGAACGCACACCGGTCCTGCTGCCCGATGATGCCGCCATCGCCCTTTGGCTGGATCCGGCCACGCCGGACGCGGCGCGTCACACCCTGATGCGCTCCCCCGCCAATGGCAGCCTGAATCTGACACCTGTATCCCAGGCGGTGAATGCTGTGCGCCATGACGGTCCGGAACTGCTGCACCCGGCCGTTGCGGCCACCGGCGGGGGAAGCCTGCTGTGAGGATCGTGACACCCTTGCTCCTGCTGTTCCTGCTGTCGGTCACCACGGCCGACGCCCAGACCAGCGCCCCTGTCACAGGGCCGGGCCGGGCCATCGAAGGCGATCTGGTCAGCGTCAACGGGCAGGAGTTCCGCCTTTATGGCATCGACGCCCCTGACAAGGGCCAAACCTGCGTCAATGTGAGGGGGACCTCCTACGATTGCTTCGCCCTGTCGACGGAGATGCTGCGGCGCCTGATCAATGACCGCACCATCTCCTGCACGGTTCAGGACAAGGTGGCCGGCAAGGGGGCGAAGACGGCGCTGTGCCGGGCGGAAAATGGCGACGATCTTGCCTATGCCATGGTCGAACGCGGTTACGCCCTGGCCTACCGCGCGCTGACGCCGGAATATGTATCGATCGAAGCCCGGGCCACCTCGTTTCGCCGGGGTCTGTGGGCCGGGCGGGTAGAGGCGCCTTGGCTATGGCGATCCCGCAAGGAGGAGGAAAAGCTGGAAGCCGCGCGCAAGGGCAAGACGCCCCCTTCGTAAGCGCGGATCAAGACCTTGGCCCAAAAGCAAAAAAGCCGCTGGCATAAGGAGCCAGCGGCTTTTTGGGACCGGAGGATGGTGGGCGCGGCAGGGATTGAACCTGCGACCCCCGCCGTGTGAAGGCGATGCTCTCCCGCTGAGCTACGCGCCCATCCGTCGTCGGTGGAGCGGGCTTATAAGGGGGCAATCGGGACCTGTCAAAGGGAAAATTTCCAGCCGCCCGGTTTTTTCCCGCCATCACCTGCCGCAGCCCTTGCGGCCGCCCCTGTTGCGGACCATCTGGCTGGGGCCAGCCGCCGCCATCTCCAAGGAGCCGACCTTCATGCGAAAGCCCAGCGCCCGCCTGACACTTCTGGCCCTTGCCATCCTGGCCGCCGGCCCTGCCGCCGCGGCGGAAATGGCCTTGACCTACAGTCTGCATGTGGGGGGCGTCCATGTGCTGGACGCCGACGCCCGTCTGGGACTGGGCCCCGATGGCTACCAGGCCGGCATGGCGATGCAGACGGACGGAATCCTGGGACAGCTCGCCGCCTGGAAGACCGACATCCAGGCCCAGGGCGGCTGGGCCGGCGCCCTGCCCCGGCCGCACCGCTTCACCGCCCAGGGAAGCTGGCGGGACGAACCGCGCCTGACCACCGTGGATTACAACGCCGACGGACTTCCGGTCCTGACCCTGGCCGATCCGGCGCCGGAGAAGGAGCGTGAACCCGTGCCAGACGACCTGCGCCGTGGCACCGTCGACCCGGTATCGGCCATCGTCGCCGTTCTGGACCGGGTGGCAAGGCAGGGCGACTGCGATCTGACAGTGCCGGTCTATGACGGACGCCAGCGTTACGATCTGGTGTTCGCCACGGCCGGGGAAACCGTGCTGGATGCCAGCGACCTGTCGATCCATGCCGGCCGCGCCCTGACCTGCAGCGTCCGCTACAAGCCGCTGGCCGGCCGCTGGAAGCAGGCCCGGCCGCAACGTGACCGCGACCGGGAGGGGGCGACCCGCAAGGATGTCCCCGTCATGCTCTACATCGCCCCCGTCGCCGATGGCGGCCCACCCGTGCCGGTGCGGCTGGAGATGGAAAGCCCTTTGGGGGCCGTGAAGCTGCACCTGACCGGGATGCAGCAGGTGGAACAGGTCAGCGCAGGCGATTCAGCGCCGCCGGCAGGTCAGCGAACCGGTCGATGACCAGATCGGCCCCCAGCTGGTCCAGCGGCATGCGGGGATAGCCATAGGCGACGGCCACGGCCCGCACCCCGGCCCCGCGCGCCGCCCCCACATCATTGGCATTGTCGCCGACCATCACCGTGCCGGCGGCATCCGCGTCCAGCCGGTCCATGACCCACAGCAGCGGCGCCGGGTGCGGCTTGCGCTCCGCCACCGTATCGCCGCCGGCCACGGCCGTGAAGAAGCGGGCCAGCCCCAGCGCCGCCAGCAGATCGTGACTGATGGCTTCCGGCTTGTTGGTGCAAAGGCCCAGGCGGTGGCCCGCGGCCTGCAATGCCTCCAACGTCGCCACCACACCCGGATAGAGGCAGGCCGGATCGGCAGGCAGCGCGCCATAGATCGCCAGATACCGCGCTGTCATCTCCGCTATGCCATCGGCGTCCAGCGCCGGGCCGGTGGCGGCAAAAGCCCTTTCGACCAGCCGTGCCGCCCCGTCGCCGATGAAGCCATGCACGGTCGGCAAGGCCAGTGACGCCCGCCCTTCCTGCACCAGCAGGCGGTTCAGGCCCAGGGCGATATCGGGGGCGCTGTCGATCAATGTTCCATCGAAATCGAAGATCAGGGTGGGAAATCGGGTGGTCACAGTCCTGTTCTCCATCGCTTCCGCTTGGCTTGGCTCCGGTTCTGTAGGATACAGCGGCAGCCACGTCCACCCTTGCCGACCGGCCCGACACGAATGACCCACCGTCCGCTCGCCTGCATCATCCTTGCCGCCGGCAAGGGTACGCGCATGAAGTCCGACCTGCCCAAGGTGCTGCACCCGCTGGGCGGGCTGCCCA
The DNA here is from genome assembly GCA_943371025.1 of Hydrogenophaga intermedia. Classification (GTDB taxonomy): domain Bacteria; phylum Pseudomonadota; class Alphaproteobacteria; order Azospirillales; family Azospirillaceae; genus Niveispirillum. The sequence goes on along the minus strand of CALRTC020000007.1, from coordinate 168,915 downwards.
TGGTCAACCATGTGGTCAATGCCGCGCAAAGCCTGTCGCCGGAACGGATCGTCGTCGTCGTCGGGCCCGGCATGGACAATGTCGCCGCCGCCGTCGCCCCGCATGTGACCATGGTCCAGGAACGGCAGCTGGGCACCGGCGATGCCGTCATGGCCGCCATGGGCCAGCTGACAGGCTTCACGGGCGATGTGCTGGTGCTGTATGGCGACAGCCCCCTGATTACGCCGGCCACCCTGTCGGCCATGATCGCCGCCCGCCATGGCGACACCGATCCGGCGGTCGTTGTGCTGGGCATGCGCCCGGCCGATCCCGGTGCCTATGGCCGCCTGATCCTGGGTGCCGACGGGGGCCTGGAAAAGATCGTCGAATTCCTGGACGCCACGCCCGACGAACGCGCCGTCACCCTGTGCAATGCCGGCTTCATGGCCTTTGACGGGGCGCGGATGGCCGACCTTCTGGCCGGGATCGGCAATCAGAATGCCAAGGGTGAATATTACCTGACCGATGCCGTGGCCGTGGCCCGGTCCAAGGGGTTTACCTGTGCCGTGGTCGAAGGCCAGGTAGAGGATACGGCCGGTGTCAACAGCCGGGCCGAGCTGGCCGGCATCGAAAAGATCTTCCAGGCCCGTCTGCGCCTGGCCGCCATGGCCAATGGCGCCACCCTGCTGGACCCAGACACGGTCTATTTCGCGGCAGACACCAAACTGGGCCGCGACGTCACCGTGGGCCAGCATGTCGTGTTCGGCCCCGGCGTGACAGTGGAGGACGGGGTGGAGATCAAGCCCTTCAGCCATCTGGAAGGGGCCATCGTGCGCAAGGGCGCCATCATCGGCCCCTATGCCCGCCTGCGCCCCGGCACCGATGTGGGTGAAGGCGCCCATATCGGCAATTTCGTGGAACTGAAGAACACCAACATGGGAGCGGGCGCCAAGGCCAACCACCTCACATATCTGGGCGATGCCGATGTGGGTGGCGGGTCCAATATCGGGGCCGGCACCATCACCTGCAATTATGACGGCGTGCTGAAGCACCGGACCACCATCGGCCAGGGCGTGTTCATCGGCACGCATTCCACCCTGGTAGCCCCCGTCAGCGTCGGCGATGGCGCCTATACGGCCGCGGGTACCGTGGTGACCCGGAACGTCGCCCCCGACGCCCTGGCCATCAGCCGCGCCCCGCAGGAGGAAAAGCCCGGCTGGGCCAGCCGCTATCGCGCCGCCAAGCTGGCCCTGAAGGCGAAGCTGGCGAAGAAGGGGTAAAGGTCCGGTCCCGTCAGCAGGAGGTTAGGTGCGGTTTGCACCTAACCCCTCAATGATCCGCACCGCCTCGCCCAAGCCATCCTCTGCCCGGACCTTGGCACCCAAGGAGGCGGCCCGACGGCGCATGTCGCAATCGTCCAGGGTGCGGCGGATGGCGGCGGCCAGCGTGTCCGCATCCAGATCGCGGTGACGGATGGTGCCGCCCGACACACCCAGCTTTTCCAGCCGCCATGCCCAGAAGAACTGGTCGGCCAGGAAGGGCACGACGACCGCGGGCACGCCCGCCCGCAACCCTGCCGCCGTGGTACCGGCCCCACCATGATGGACCACGGCGGCCATGTGGGGCAGGAGCCGGTCATGGGGGGCACCGTCCAGGGCAAAGACTTCCCTGGGCGGATTGTCGGGTCGCAACCCACCCCAGCCACCGGCCAGCACGGCCCGGCATCCTGCCTGCCGCACCGCTTCCAGGATAATGGACGTGGTCGCGGCCGGATCGCCCGGCATCATGCTGCCGAAGCCGATATAGACGGGGGGCGGTCCATCCGCCAGGAAGCGGGCCAGATCGTCCGGCATCCGCCAGTCCGGATGATCCAGCCACCAATAGCCCGTAACCTTCACCTGCGCCGGCCAGTCCGATGCCGGCGGCAGCACGGACGGGCTGTGGCAGAGCAGGACGGGCCAGCCGTCGCGGCGCATGCGCCAATAGGGACCGACAAAGGGAAAGGGCGGCAAGTCCAGAAGCCGGCGCCCGCTGTTCACCCCCGGCCGCAGCACCTGCCAGAACATCAACCCGATCAACCAGGACCCAAGCCAGTTGCCGACCGCCTTGGGATTGGCAGGGGGCGGCGGGCCCAGCGGGCTGGGGAAGGTGCGGGTCGGGATGCTGGGCTGGGCATAGGCCTGGACATAGGGGATGCCAATCTTCTCCGACAGGCTGGCCCCCAGAAAGGCCGAAGCCCCCGACGGCACCAGCACGTCCGCCCCGCGGGAGGCGTCCAGGCTGGTCCGCGTCCAGGATTCGGCATATTCCATGGTCATGTCGCGCACAGCCTTGGCAACCACGCGGGGGCTGGCCCCTTCGGCGAACATCTGCTTGCCGGCCTCGCCCAGATCCTTGCGGATGTCGCCGGCCACCGGCACGACCGAAATGGTCGTACCCGCCACAAGTTGGGCAAATTCGCCATGGGTGATCAGAACGACGTCATGCCCCCGGTCCGCCAATGCCGCCGAAAGCGCCGCGAATGGCTGCACATCCCCCTGCGATCCCAGGGCCGTTACCACAATCCGCACTTGGAAACCCCTTCCTATCCCTTTGCCCTCACTATGTCACAGCCCTGACGCGGGTTTGGCACCCCGTCGTTAAGAAGCCGGCAAAGATCAAGCGGTACAGTTAATGCATGACCTGGAGCAACCAGGAAAGGATGGAGGCAAGAATGTCCCGGTTCACCGCGATGGCACAAACAGTCAAGGAGCGTGCGGTCACGATCGCCCTGTGGACGGGGCTGCTGGCAGCGGCCTGGTCGCTGCCCGTCCTGGACCGCATCAAGGCGCATGAGGAGCATCAGCGCATGGAATCGGGCTATTACTACAAGCCCCAGCGCCCGCCCGCCGCCTATATGGACAGTGACGCAGCCGCGCAGCCCGAATAAGGAAACCGCCAAGGGCGGGAGGACCGCCATCAGCCTCTCCACATAAAAATACTGGAAATATCGCCCCACACAGGGGCCAAATCGAATATTCCTTTTATATCAAGCGTTTGCATTGACGTGGAAACGGCAGACCCGCCATCCTGCCCCAGCTTGTGAGCAAATGTCTGACCGCGTGTCGGACAGCCCCGGCGAGCGGCTTGAACCGCTTTTTCCTGAAAAGCACCATTTCATTGATAAATGGTTACCGGGCCCATTTTCCAACCCGGCGCCTGGACATGGCCATTTATTGACAGCGCAGTCAAACAACTGAACGCAGCCTTGTGCAGGACTGCGAAGGACGACGTGTGTCTTTGAAGAACAAGCACCCACGACTTGCGGGACTTCAAGAGAAAATGGGAGACAAGATGCAGAAACTGAAGCCATTCCCCACCTTGGGCGTATCGCTGATCGCCCTGTCGGTGGCGGGTCTCTGGGCGGCACCTGCTGCCCAGGCCCAGGAAAAGAAGGACGCCAAGGAAGAGACGATCCAGCTGGAGGAGATCGTCGTCACGGCCCGTAAGCGGGCCGAGAACATCCTGAAGACGCCCGTGTCGGTCAAGGCCGTCACGTCGGAAGAAATCGAACAGCGGGGCATCAGCAGCGTGTCCGCCCTGGCCGACCAGACGCCCGGCTTCAACATCAACAATAACAGCTCCGGCCGTGCCGACCGGTCGTTCCAGCAGTTGATCCTGCGCGGATTCACCCCGGCCACGACCGACAGCACGCCCGTCGCCACCTTCATCGATGGCGTGCCCGTCTCATCGGCCACGGCGGTGATGAGCGTATCGAATCCGGAACGGATCGAATTGCTGCGCGGTCCGCAATCGGCCTATTTCGGCCGCAACACCTTTGCCGGCGCCTTGAACGTGGTGAACAAGGAACCCGGCAACAAGGTGGCTGGCAGCATCACCGCCTCCGCCGCATCGCGCAACGCCTATCGCGTGCAGGGCGAACTGGAAAGCCCGATCGTGGAGGACAAGCTGTCCTTCCGCATCGCCGGCGATTACAACACCAAGGACGGTTCGTATCACAACGCTGCCAATCCGGATCAGACGCTGGGCGACCAGAAGTCCAGCAGCGGCAATCTGCTGATCGTCGCCACGCCGAACGACAACCTGACCATCAAGCTCTTCGGCCTGTTGTCGCATGATGATGACGGCCCGGCGGCCATGGGCGTGTTGAGCGCCAATCAGGTGAAGGACGCCAAGGGCAATGTCGTTTTGCCGGCCCTGTCGAACTGTACCCTGGGCGGCTACAACAAGTTCATCTGCGGTACGGCCCCGTCCCTGCCCGTCGGCATGCCGGCGGGAAATGTGACGGTTGATGATTATGTGCGCTCGCGTCTGGCCGTGACGACCAACCGGCTGCTGGACCCCGACGACAGCGTTGATGGCTATGGTCTGGTGCGCGATTATCAGCATTTCCACATCGCCGCCGACTATGACATCCCGGACACGGGGGTCACCATCAGTTCCCTGACCGGTTACAACCACGAACAGTGGGGCTCGCTGTCGGACATCGTCAATTATGACAGCTCCGGCATCGCCAATCCGAACTACACGGCCACCAATGGGCTGCGCTCCTATTACAGCTCCTCCTATCTGGTGGAAAATATCTCCAAGGACTTTTCGCAGGAACTGCGCCTTGGCTATGATGATCAGGGTGCCCTGCGCTTTGTGACCGGTGCCTCCTATCTGGTGGCGTCCGGCCGCCGCACCGTGGACGTGCTGGACAATATCACCCAGGCCACCGGCGTGACCCCGTCGGGCAAGTCGGAAAACAAGACGCTGGGCGGCTTCTTCGGCGTCACCTATGACCTGACTGACAAGCTGACGGCCAGCGTCGAAGGGCGCTATCAGATCGACAAGCTCTATGCCTATATTTCTCCCTTGAGGGACATCGTTGTCACGGACAGCACCTTTGTGCCTGCCGGCACCTACAAGGCCGGATCGAAGCTGGCGGAACGCACCTACAAGAACTTCCTGCCGCGCCTGATCGCTCAGTATGACTGGACCGACGACCTGATGACCTATGCGTCGGTGGCCAAGGGTGTCAATCCCGCCGGCCTGAATTCCGGCGTCATCACCTATACCGGCCAGAGCGCCACGATCGCCAAGACGCTGGGCATCGACCTGTTCGTGGAGCCGGAAAAGGTCACCACCTACGAGGTCGGCACCAAGGGTACCGCCATCGACGGCCGCCTGCGCTACACCTTCGCCGCCTATTTCTCGCAATGGCGTCAGCAGCTGAACCAGGTCATTCAGACCTTCGTGACCAGCACGGGCGGTTTCGGCAGCGTGTTCGGCACCATCAATGCCGGTTCGTCCGACATGAAGGGCGTGGAATTCGACGGCACCTACCGCCTGACCAACATGATCACGCTGAACGCCGCCGGCGCCATCAATGACAGCAAGATCAAGTCCTACAACGCCCCGCTGGTGACCTTCCTGGTCGGCACCACCGATTTCAGCGGCAATTCCCTGCCGGTGACGTCGAAATATTCCGCGTCTGCCGGCGTCACGCTGAATGGCGAAATCGATGGCTGGACGGATGGAAGCTGGTTCGCCCGCGCCGACTATAACTACAAGTCCGGCGTCTGGTCGGATGTGGCCAATGTGGCCAAGACCCAGGACGCCCATACGGTCAATGTCCGTGCCGGCATCACCAAGGGTGCGGTGTCGCTGGACCTGTTCGTCACGAACCTGTTCCAGTCGAAGGCCTATACCTCCATCAACGACAATATCCTGTTCGCGCCCAACGCCTCCTTCACCTATTCCACCTTGAATGTGGGTTTGCGTGATAAGCGCAGCTTCGGGGTGCAGGCCAAGTACAAGTTCTGATTTTTTTTGACGTCGCGGGGACAAGGTTGTCCCGATTTTCCAACACCTTAGGGACAACCTTGTCCCATACCGGTCCCGCGTCACAGCCCCGATGGACAACCCATCGGGGCGTTCAGGAGCGATCCATGCGAAAGCTTGTTCTACCGGCCCTGTCGGCCCTGTTCCTGGGCACTCTGCCCGCTTATGCCGCCGCGCCTTGCGAGGAGCGGACCTTCTTCCAGCCGCCGCTGGAATATAAGTCGGTGGAGGTTCTGCCCGACGGCCGCGTCACCTTCCGCCTGTGCGCCAAAACCGCCACCAATGTCACGGTCCTGCCGCAGGAAATGAACGGCGTGCCCACGGGCATGGATGGCAAGCCGCCGGGCCTGCCCATGGCCAAGGATGCCGACGGCTACTGGTCGGCCACCACCGGGGCGGCCATTGATCCCGGTGTCTATACCTACACTTTCAAAGTTGATGGCCTGCGCCTGGCCGACCCGCGCGGTTCCCGGTTTGGCGAAGCGTTCGGCGGCGTGCAGTCGATCGTGGAAATTCCCGGTGCCGCCAAGGCCAACCAGTTCTACAAGGCGGAAGTGCCGCACGGGCTGGTGTCGCTGGTCGAATATCCCTCTGCCAGCCTGGGCATCCTGCGCCGCGCCCATGTCTATACCCCGCCGGGGTATGAGGCCGGGGGCAAGGAACGCTATCCGGTGCTGTATCTGGTCCATGGCTATTCGGACAATGACGATAGCTGGACCCAGAAGGGCAACGCCCACTACATCCTGGACAATCTGATCGCGGCCGGAAAGGCCAAGCCGATGATCGTGGTCATGCCCTATGGCCACACGCCCCCGCGCGAAGGTGTGCAGGGCATGGTCAACACCGATTTTGGCGCCGACCTGCACAAGGACCTGATCCCCTTCATCGACACGCATTTCCGGACCCTGCCGGGGGCGAAGACCCGCGCCATGGCCGGCCTGTCGATGGGCGGGGCCCATACGATCCAGTTCGGGCTGCCGCGGCCGGATGTGTTCGGCGCCATCGGCGTCTTCTCCATCGGCATGCTGGGCGATGATCAGGCGGCCGAATACCGCAAGGCCAACGATGCCGCGCTGAAGGCCCGCGCCGCCCTGGGCGGCGGCCCGGTCTTCTACGCCATCGGCAAGGACGATTTCGTGATGAAGATGGCGCCCGCCTACCGCCAGATCCTGGACGATTACAAGATCAAATATACCTATGTGGAAAGTGGCGGCGGCCACACCTGGATCAATTGGCGCGACTATCTGGAAACCTTCGCCCCTCTGCTGTTCAAGTGAAATCCCGAGATACCGGCGGCATCCTGTCCGTCGCCGGTATCCGCACCCCGCGGGGTGCGGTTGGGCGGCCCCGTGCCGTCCGCTTCCCGTCAGACCGTTGCGGAACGGTCAGGGAAGCTTGGTTCTGGTAGTGTAACCCCAACTGAAAGCCCGTCGGTGCCTGATGCACCGACGGGCCTTTTTTTACTCCGCCGCTTCCAGGAAGCCGCCCGACTGTCGGTGCCAGAGTTGGGCATAGCGGCCCCCCATGGCCAGCAGTTCGGCATGCGACCCTTCCTCCACCACCTTGCCGCCTTCCAGATAAAGGATGCGGTCCATCTCGGTGATGGTGGACAGGCGGTGGGCGATGGCGATGACCGTGCGGCCTTCCATCAGGGTCCACAGCGCCTCCTGGATCAGATGCTCGGACTCGCTGTCCAGCGCGCTGGTCGCCTCATCCAGGATCAGGATGCGGCTGTCCTTCAGCAGGGCCCGGGCGATGGCCACCCGCTGACGTTCACCACCCGACAGCTTCACCCCCTGCTCACCGACGATCGTGTCATAGCCGGACGGACGTTTCATGATGAACTCGTCCGCATGGGCCTTGACCGCCGCCGCCCGGATTTCCTCCAGCGTCGCCCCCGGCTTGCCATAGGCGATGTTCTCGCCCACGGTGCGGTGGAACACGCCCGGCTGCTGCGGCACCTCCGCGATGCAGGCATTCAGGCTTTCCAGGGTGACATGGGCGATGTCCTGCCCGTCGACCAGCACGCGCCCATATTGCGGGTCGTACTGGCGGCGGATCAGCTTGACCAGGGTACTCTTGCCCGCACCGGACCGACCCACCAGCCCCACCTTCTCGCCGGGCTTGATGGACAGGTTCAGCCCGTCGAACACCTTGGTCCCGTCGGCGAAGGTGAAATGCACCTCCCGCAATTCGATCCCACCCGCCCGCACCCGCAGCGGCGGAGCGCCGACCGTGTCCGTGATCTCATGCGGGGATGAGACCAGATCCAGCGCTTCCGACAGGGTGCCCAACTCCTCGAAGAAGGAGAGCAGCCGGTCCGACAGGTGCCAGACCGTATTGGAAATCTGGAAGGCCAGCGTGAAGACCAGCGTGAATTCACCCACGCTCATCTTGCCTTCGCGCGTATGGCTGATGGCGACAAAGACCAGGGCGCCCAGCAGGCCAACGATGGACAACATCTGGAACAGGCGCATGGCCACCAGGAACCAGCGCAGCCGGCGGGAGCGGTAGCGTTCCTCGTTGATATAATGGCCCAGGAACGTCCGCTCGAACGCCGTGCGGGCGAAGCCGCGGATCAGGTCGGCATTGGTGATGGCATCGATGATGCGGCCGGACGAGCTGGACACGGCCGCACTCATCTTCTCCGACAAGGTGAAGCAATGCCGGGCCAGCCAGCCGGACACGGCGACATAGATCACCATCCACGCCGCCAGCACTGCGGAGAAGACGGGCGAGGCCGTCCACAGCAGCGCCAAAGCCACCGACAGCAGCACGATGACGCGGATGACATCCCACATCATGATTTCGATCACATGCAGGATGGCATTGGCCCCCTGCTTGATCTTCTGTCCCAGCTTGCCGGCGAAATTATCCTGGAAATAGCGTGGGCTGTGCCCCAGCAGCCAGGAGAACATGCGCTTCTGCGCCAGCGCCCGGATGGAAGGCGAGGTGTAGATGTCGGTGATCTGATAGACGCGATACATGCCCATGCTGAACAGCCAGATGGCCAGCAGCAGCCCGAACCATTCCATCACGCCCAGGCCCAGCGCGGCGGCCGCGGGCGCGCCACCCGTGGACGAGGCCGTGAGCGCGTCGACCACGGCACGCAGCGCATAGGGCTCGAACGCCTCGATCCCCTGGCCGATGGTGACGGCCAGGACCATCAGAGTCAGACGGCCGGCGAATTTCTCCCGGATCAGGCTCCAGATGAAGGAGAATGGCTTGGGCGACAGGGCCTTAGTCGGCTCCTGATCCTCCCAGGCGAAATCCCGGTCCTGACGGTCCAGATCATCAATACGCACAGCGCGCATACCGGCGCGCAACATGGCGGCGAACATTTTCCACCCCGATTCCGGCACGAGCCTTCTCGCGCCGCACAATACATCCGATATCGGAAGTGATGCGGGATGGTTTAAATTCTGTCAACGGGGAAAAAACTTGGGCGACGGATCAATTGGGCTTGGGCGTGGGGTGCCGGTTGCACGAAACCGCCTTATTCTTCGCCCTCGGTCAGGCAGGGCCCGGCGCCGAAATGCCCCTCTGCCCAGTGGTAGAGCGGCACCAGCATGGCCCCCAGTTCCCGCCCTTCCGGCGTCAGGACATAGCCGTCCTCCAGCGCGATCAGCCGCGCCTCACGCAGTTCCGTCAGTCGCGTGTTGAGGACGGAGGGTGAGACATCGGCGCAGCGTTCGCGCAAGGCACGGAAACTCACCCCCGGATGCAGATGCAGTTCCCACAGGATGCGCAACGCCCAGCGCCGGCCCAGCAGGTCCAGCAGCACCATGATGGGCCGCCCGCTTTTCGATCCCCCTGGCAAGGTCATGCTCCTTCACTTGCAGCGCGCTATGATTTCCGTAGCAAACCACCCCATCATGCGCTACGAATTATGTAGCACACTCCTGATGGCTGGAGAATCGTCATGTCCGCGCGTCTCGCCCCCGCCACCGCGCCCTTCCATCCCACCATCGCCGCCCCGATCGACCGGCTGCGGCCGCCGGGCGCGGCGCCGCTGCGCCTGTTCACCACATTGGCCCATAATCCGCGCGTGCTTTCCCGCCTGTTCGCGGGTGGTCTGCTGGATGCGGGCAGCCTTTCCACCCGTCACCGCGAACTGATGATCCTGCGCATCTGCGCCCAGGCGGGAGCCGATTATGAATGGGGCGTGCATGCGGCCCTGTTCGCCTCTGCGGCAAACCTGACGGCGGATCAGGTGGCGGCAACCCGGCGGGAGAACCCGCTGGGTCCCGATTGGGACGAAGACGACTTGATCGTGATGGACAGTGCCGATGCGCTGCATGCCGCCGGCGACCTGACCGATGGCGAATGGCAGCGGTTGGCGGAACGGTTCGAGGCGGCGCAGATCGTGGAATTGCTGGCGCTGGCTGGCTATTACCGCACGATCGCCCTGTTCTGCCGTACCCTGCGCCTGCCCCCCGAACCGTTCACCGCCCGGAGCGACCTGTAGCGTTGCAGGCACACCATGCCGCATCCGCGCAACATTCACGCATGTTTCTGTTGCACACCGGCGCAGGCGGGTCCAAACATGGGCGAATGACTGGGGGCCCGTCCGCGCCTGGGCCCGGTGGATGGCCGCTTCGATGAATCGCAGGGATTTGCTCCGTTTCGCCTTGGGTGTGTCGGCATCTGTCCCGATGGCATCGGTCACGGTGCTGCCTGTTTCCACCGCCCACGCGGAAGCGGCGGAAGCAGCCAAGTCCAAGGCCCCGGGCCGCAAACCGCGCCCGCCGCGCCTGGTCATGCTGGATCCCGGCCATGGCGGTCATGACCCCGGCTGCATCGGCGCCAGCGGTACCTATGAAAAGAACGTCGTCCTGGACATCGCCAAGGAAGTGGCGCGCCAGGTAGGCAAGTCCCGCGGCTGGCAGGTCGAACTGACCCGCGATGGTGATCGCTTCATCGACCTGAAGGAACGGGTGCGTCTGGCCCAGTCGGCCAAGGCCGACCTGTTCATCTCCATCCATGCCGACAGCGCCCCCAACAAGGGCGCACGCGGCATGTCGGCCTATACGCTGTCCGACACGGCCAGCGACGATTTCGCGGCCGCCATCGCCCAGCAGGAAAACGTCGCCGGTGGCCTGGGCCTGGACGTGTCCAATCTGGATGAGAAGGTGGCCGGCATCCTGGTCGATCTGGCCGCGCGCCACACGGTGACGGCAGCACTTCACGCCAAACAGTCGATCATCCAGGGCGCCGGAAGGCAGATCCGACTGCTGGAAAACCCGATGCGTTCAGCCAATTTCGCGGTCCTGAAGGCGCCGGACATTCCGTCCGTGCTGATCGAGACCGGCTTTCTGTCCAATCCCCAGGATGAGAGCCTGCTGCGCGACGCGGCAGCACGGCGGAACATCGCCGGCATCCTGGCCCGTGAGCTTTCCGCGGTGATGACCGCCGCACCCTTCGCCTGAGGCCCCATGACCCACCCCGCCGGGACAGACAGAACGGCATCCCCCGGCCCGGTTCTCACCACATTTCCTCTCTAATATCCGGCCGACACGACATGAAGGAATGGTGCGGCTGCGGGAGATTGAACGATGGGGCAGATGCGCCTGATGGCGCCGACGGGCGTGGGTTTGCTGCTGCTGGCCGGGTTGGCCTTGACAGCCGGCTGCGCTACGGACAGTGGCAACAAGCCGGGACCGGTTGCGGCGGCTGCGACGGCCGCCAAGGTTGACGACGACGCCGTCCGGCAGGCGATCGAACAGAAATGGGATGCCGCCGGTGACCTGGACAGCCGCCTGCGGGTGGAGGTGCGCGACGGCAAGGCTCTGCTGGCGGGCCGCGCCGCCAACCCCGACGAACGCGTGCAGGCCGTGCGCCTGGCATGGCAGGTCCAGGGCGTGAACGAAGTCATCAACGAGATCGGCATCGGCGACGAAAGCAGCCTGACCGACAAGGCGACCGACATGTGGATCACGGCGCAGCTGCGCACTGCCCTGCTGACCGATCCCGAGATCACGTCGCGCAATTACACGATCGAGACCGTCAATCAGGTTATCTATCTGATGGGCCGGGGCCGGTCGTCAGTGGAACTGCAACGGGTCCGCAATCATGCGCGGGACATCGCGCGGGTTCGCCAGGTGGTAAGCCATGTCGAAGTCCCGTACTGAGCCCGCGTCGATCTGGACCGGGCTCTGGCTCTCGGCCACCCTGTCGCTGGTGCTGATGCTGATGCCGGTCGCCGCGTGGGCGCAAAGCAGCGACCAGAACGCGCAGGCCAACCGTCAGTTCGTGCAGGCCATGCAGGCCATCCGCCAGGCCGACCAGTCCTATGATGAAGGTGAGCAGGCCAAGCTGTTGCAGCAGGCCGACGCGCTGCTGGCCGACATCATCACCCGCCTGCCGGAAAGCACGCTGGCCGTCCAGCTGATGACCAACCAGTTCATCGGCGATTTCGACTATGTCGAGTTCAAGAACCGGCTGCGCGGGCTGGTCTGCACCGACCCGAAATCGAATGCCTGCCTGCTGCACCGGATCGAAGCGCTGGTGACGCCGATCGAATATCCCATCGCGGCCCCGCGCTGGGATTGGCTGTCGCTGGCCGTGGCCCATTACCATATCGGGTCGAAGGACCGCGTGCGGCCCATCGTGGCCCCTTTCGTCCAGGCTCTGCGATCGGGCGGAGCCAAGGGTGATGTCAGTCAGGATCTGTTCGTCAGCCGCACCCTGGCGCTGACGGGCGAGGTGGATCGGGCATTGGCCATCACGCGCGAATTCGCCGATTGCTCCACCCGCGTCTATAACCTGTCCGACATTACGGAGGCCCTGGTCTGGCGCGGCGACATGGCGCGCGCCACGCAGGTGGCCGAAGAGGTGACGGAATTCGCCCGCACCCAGGGCTGCGCCTGGGAACTGGGTCTGGTGGCGCAATCCCTGCTGCGCGTCGGGCTGGAGGCGCGGGCCCGCACCCTGTTCCTGAATACGGTGGAGGAGCAGTTCAGCCGGTTCAAGGACCGCCGCGGTAATTGCTGCCCGCCGGAACTGGCGGTGGCCGCCGGCGATCTGGGCGATACCAATCTGGCGCTCGGCCTGCTGCGCACGGTGCAGGAGGAAAGCCCCTGGACCGTCCCCCAGGTGCTGGGAAAGCTGGAAGCCCGGGGCGAGAAGGTCCTGACCCTGACCTATGCCGATCAGCTTCAGGATAATGACCTGAAGGCTGAGACCTATGTCGAGCTGATCGACGGGGCACTGAAGGCGAAGGACCGGCCGCAAGCCGATGTCCTGTCTGCCCGGTTAGACAAGACGGTGACCGACACCCGCACCCCCATCACCCTGGTCCAGCGGGCCCGTGCCGACAAGCTGCTGTTTGACGACAGCCGCTGGCGCGGCGCCTTCCAGGCGGCGCTGCAGGAAGCCGAACGCGGCACAGGCCAGCGCCGGGATCTGGCCGTGCCCTTCCTGGCCGCGCTGCTTGAGATCGAAACCGGCCTGCCAATGCTGGAATAAAGCCGGCAGGGAACAGGAACGGGGCGCCGTCCGGACTCACCATCCCTGCCCCGGATCCTCCACCCGATGCAGCCGGGCCATGGCCGTCTGGGCCACGCGCAGGGTCAGCACCTTGCGCCGTGCCGCCGCCAGCTTGGCCAGCGGCGATGGCCGCAGGACTTCTGCGCCGAACGCATCGGCGATGATCAGGCCGCATTCGGCCGGGATCAGTTCCTGGGGAAATTCGGCATCGACCGCGAAATAGAACCGGTCGCAGAATTCCAGATATTCCGGCCATTTCTGGTCGGTCTTGAAATCAACCGGTCCGCTTTTCACCTCAATGATGGTCACTTCACCATCATCGGCCAGAGCCAGGATGTCGGCACGCCGACCATTGGCCAGCGGAAATTCCACCAGCCCGCGCACACCCCGTTCGGCAAGCATACGACGCACGCCACGCGTAATGGCGGCCGCCGCGTCCGATGCGGGACGCGGCAAAGTCACTGCCAGCAGCGGCGGTGGCACGGTGGCGCCATCCGATCCGGCCGCCATCGCAGGCCCGTCGGGCGAGGGAGAGATCATGCTCATGAGTACGGATCATGAACAAATCTTCTTCGTCCGGCAAGCCCGGATTGGGCCCGGCGGTCACTGACAATCCGTCGGAACGGATCAGCAGCGAAGGCTGAGGACGGACTGACCAGCCACGGAGGATGCGCGGATCACGGGCGACAGACCAGCCATCAGCAACCGGTTGCGCACGCCTTCCACCGTCTCGGTGGGTCGTGTCAGGGTGATCCGGGGATCGCGATGCCCCAGCGCGCGGCAACGGTCCACAGCAGCGAGGATCTGGTTGGCCAGGACCTCGACACCGTCGAACGCGGCGTCATTGGCAGGGGGCGGCGTCTGGATCGCCGAGGTCTCAAAACTGGTGGGCATCACGGCAGCCACCATGCCGTTCGCCGGATTGAGGGCTCCGGTAGCCACTGCGGGATACATGCAAGGTCCCTGGGTTCGAGCAGCTGACGACTTCGCCGTCAGCAAGCCCTTTATTACGTCAGAGCTTGTTAAAAAATAGGCAAGACACTGTATGGGTTTTGCGCATCTAGCATGCAAATTATGCATAGAAGAGCCCCACCCGCGGCAACGGGCCAAATTGGCAGCATTCCGCCACCTGATGCGGCTGGCGGCACCTTGATTCGACCCGGGGGCTCCCCATCCTTATGCGAACATGATGGCACGGTTCCCGCGTGCTATTGAATAGAGGGCGGAAGCGGGCTTAGGCTGGAGACGAGCTAGGTTGTCCCGAACTGACGCCTGGGATTTTGACATCAAGGATCGCGCGCGTGGCTGCTCGGTGGGGTCGGTCGTCCTTTACGGCCTTTAATGCTGTACTCCTGTCGTTCGTGCTGGCCGGCCCGTCGCTGGCGCAATCCAATCCGCCACCGGTCAAGTCGATTCCGGAAAGCGCGGTGGCCCGTTACCTGACCGGCCGCATCGCCCAGAATGCCGGTGCCTGGGACGTGGCGACGGCCAATCTGGGTGCAGCATTGCGTCAGGACCCGGAAAACCCTGCGCTGATGCGCCGGACCTTCCTGTTGTCCCTGGGTGAGGGGCGGCAGGAAGAAGCGCTGGCGCTGGCGCGTCGCATGGCCGCGTCGGAACAGGGAGGCAGTTTTGTGGCCCACGCCCTGCTGGTCGCCGACGCGCTGCGCGCCGGGCGGTTGACGGAGGCTGCGGATCGCGTGGGCAAGCTGCCGGCCGACGGCATGGCCCCCTATATCGGCCCACTGCTGCAGGCCTGGATCGCCGTGGCGCAGGGGGACAGCGACAAGGCCATCAAGGCGCTGGACCCCCTATCCGCCCATGACGGGTTCCAGGCGATCCGGACCCAGCAGTTGGCCTTGATCGAGGATCTGCGCGACAACCGTGACGCCGCCTTTCGCCATTATGCGGAAGCCGCCAACCAGGGCACGCCGCTGCGCCTGACCCTGCTGATCGGCAATTTCCAGGAACGGGCCGGCGCCAAGGATGCGGCGCGAAAGCTGTACAGTTCTTTCCTGAATGCCAATCCCGGCAACATGCCGGTGGAAGAGGCGCTGGCGCGGCTGGATCGCAGCGGCCCGACGCCGCGTCTGGTGGACGGGGCCGCCAGCGGCCTGGCCGAAGCCCTTTTCTCCCTGGCCAGCGCCCTGCACCAGGAAGGCGCGCTGGAGATGGCGCTGCTGTATGGGCGGGTCTCCCTGCTTCTGAACAGCAGCCAGCCACTGGCCCGCATCCTGGTGGGCGACATCCTGTCGGCCCGCGACCGGGATGAGACGGCGTTGACGGAGTACCGGACCATCGGCGTTGCCGCCAGTCCGGCCATGCAATGGACGGCCCGTCTGCGTCAGGTGGAGGTGCTGCGCGAGTTGAAGCGCAGTGAGGACGCCACCGCCCTGCTGGAAAAGATGGCGGCGGAGCGGCCGGATCGGACGGACGCGCTGCTGCGGCTGGGCGACATGCACCGCATCGCCAAGCACAATGACGCGGCCCTTGCCGCCTATGACCGGGCGCTGGCGCGCGTGAAGACCCCCGGCCCCGGCGACTGGGCCCTTCATTATGCCCGCGCCATGACGCTGGACGCCAAGGGCGACTGGCCGGCGGCGGAAACGGCGCTGAAACAGGCGCTGTCCCTGCAGCCGGATCAGCCCAGCGTGCTGAATTACCTGGGCTATTCCTATGTCGACCGCGGTACCCGCATGGAAGAGGGCAAGGCCCTGATCGAAAGGGCGCTGGCCGCCCGGCCGCATGACGGTTTCATCACCGACAGCCTGGGCTGGGCCCAGTTCAAGCTGGGCAAGATGGATGCCGCCGTCGACCTGCTGGAAAAGGCCCTGGAACTGGAACCGGCCGACCCGTCGATCAACGACCATCTGGGCGACGCCTACTGGGCCGTGGGCCGCCGGGACGAGGCGCGCTTCCAATGGACCCGCGCCGCCCAGCAGGCCGACAATGACGGCTTGCGCAAGTCAGCGCAGGCCAAGCTGAAGAACGGGCTGGAAACAGTGAAGGCGGAAGGGACGGCGCCGTAAGCGCCCCCTATCCCAGCAACACGCGGGCTTTGTCGCTGTCGGTGACGATCTGGTCCTTCAAGGTCTGGAAACTGTCGAACTTCATCTCCGGGCGGATGAAGTGCCGCAGACGGATGCGCAGATGCCGGCCATACAGGTCGCCGTCGAAATCAAACAGGTGCGCTTCCAGCCGTTCCGTCACCCCACCCACGGTGGGGCGGCGGCCGATATTGGCCACCCCCTTGTGCCAGACCGTGGCCCCGCCATCATCTACCCCGGCCAGCACGGCATAGACGCCCAGGCGCGGCCGCTGATAGGGGCCCAGTTCGACGTTGGCGGTGGGGAAGCCGATGGTGCGGCCGCGCTTGTCGCCATGCTCGACCCGCCCCTCGATTTCCCAGTCATGGCCCAGGATGGCGGCCGCCTGCTCGACATCGCCGGCCTCCAGATGCTGGCGCACGCGGGTGGAGGAATAGACGGCCTGGTCGGGCCCGAGGACGGGCCGCACCTCTGTCACCGCGAAACCGTGGCGTTGCCCGGCTTCGGCCAGGAAGCGCATGTCGCCGCCGCGCTTGTTCCCGAAGACGAAATCGTAGCCGGCAACGACATGGCGCGCCGCCAGCCCGTCGACCAGCACCTGCTGCACGAATTCCTCCGCCGTCAGGCGGGAGAAGGCCTCGTCGAAATGCACGTCGAACAGCGCATCCACGCCCAGCGCCTCGATCAGGCGCGCCTTGATCCGCCAGGGCGTCAGGCGGAAGGGCGGGTCGTCAGGACGGAACAGGCTGCGCGGATGCGGCTCGAAGGTCAGCACGGCCGCCGGCACATCCAGGGCACGGGCCGCCTGACGTGCCGTTTCGATCACGGTGCGGTGACCCAGATGGACCCCGTCGAAATTGCCCAGCGCCACGGCACAGCCGCGGATGGCGGCCGGAAGGTCAGTGGTGTGGCGATAGATCAGCATGGGGGCATTCGAACCGGAAAGGCGGGAACCGCCATGCATATAGTCGGGAAAAGCAGCGGCGGTCCAGAGCCTGGGGCGCATTGCCGATCAGACCCCGGGCCGCCGTCCATTCTCGCGTGTCAGCAAAATTGGCCGATCACTCCGCCGCGGTCAGGGGCGCAATGGCGCGGGCAGGCACCATGACCATGGCGTCACCGTCGATGACGACGCGGTCGCCGACCGTGCAGATGGTCGACAGCATGGCCCGGCGCTTTTCAGGGACCAGGCTGGAAACGGTCACCGTTGTGGTCACCGTCTCCCCGATGCGTACGGGCGAGCGGAACCGCAGATTCTGGGACATGTAGATGCATCCCGGCCCTGGCAGTCGCGTACCCAGGACCGTGGTAATGAAACAGGCCGACAGCATGCCATGCGCGATGCGTCCGCCGAACGGCGTCGCCTTTGCATATTCTTCGTTCAGGTGCATGGGATTGGTATCGCCGGAGATACCGGCGAACATGACGATGTCGGTTTCCGTGATGGTCCGGGCATAGACACCCTTCATGCCGACATACAGATCTTCAAAATAGAAGCCGGTCAGGTCGGCAGGGTCCAGGCCGGAACGGCGGGCAACGTTATCCATCGTGATAGATACTCCCACGCTTGGCGGCACGGCTTGGGCCACCTATTGTTGCTGTGCCGCACCATAGGCCGGTGCGGCCGGCGGGTCAAACCGGTGAGAAGGATTGGAACAGCAATGGATAGTGTCATGGTTGGTGCCATATCGGCAGATGGCGGTTGGTCGCATGAAGCGCTGATGCGCCCTGACGGCACCCGGCTGCGCCTCTCCCGCTGGCGCCCCGCAGAGGATGCCCGGCCCGCGCCAGGGGCACCGACCATCCTGATTCTGCCCGGCAGAGCCGAATTCGTGGAGAAATATGCCGAACTGGCGGGTGACCTGACCCGGCGCGGCCTGCATGTGCTGTGCCTGGACTGGCGCGGCCAGGGTGGATCAAGCCGGCCGCTGGCCGATGCCGGGATCGGCCATGTCGATCGGTTCGATCAGTTCCTGGATGACCTGGCAGCCTGCCTGCCCCGCCTGATGGACGGGGTGACGGGACCGATTGTGGCGCTGGGCCATTCCATGGGCGGGCATATCCTGCTGCGCTTCCTGGCCGAACGGCCCCACCCCTTTGCCGCAGCCATCCTGTCGGCCCCGATGCTGGGCGTGCAGACATTCCCGCTGCCGGAGGCGGGCGCCCGATGGCTGGCACGACGGGCAGTGGCGTGGGGACGGGGACACCGTTATGCCCTGGGTCAGGAGCCGTGGGCGGCCGATCCCGCGCCCGACTTCGCCAGCAACAAATTGACCTCCGATCCCGTGCGTTTCGCGCGCGGCCACGCCCTGTGCGTGGCGGACCCGTCCATCGCCCTGGGTGGGGCCAGCTGGGGCTGGCTGGATGCGGCTCTGACGTCCATCCACCACCTGTTCACCCATGATCGGCTGGAAACAGTGCGGCTGCCGATCCTGCTGCTGTCGGCGCGGGCGGACGGCATCGTGCGGCACGATCGGCACGATCTGGCGGCGCGTCTCCTGCCCGATTGCACCCTGGTCCCCTTCCCCGGCGCCCGCCATGAACTGCTGATGGAAGCCGACAGCATCCGTGACCGGGTGCTGGCCGCCATCGACGACTTCCTGGGCCGGACAGGGTTATCCGCAACGAAGCGCTGAAGGCGGCTGGCGTGGACGGTGGCGGCCGGTTATCTTGCCCGGCATCAGGCCAAGGGACCGGACCGTCTTCATGAATATCAGCCGCTTCAATATTTCCACGCGTATCTTGGCGATCATTGCATTGCTGAGCGCCCTGACAATCGGCGTGGGCGTCTTCGCCTCTACCCGCCTTGTCACCACCGAACGCCAATATTCAGCGCTGATCACGGGCCAGTCGGTGGCCGGGATGGAGGTGATCCGGGCCGTGCGCGAAATGACGGCGGTCAGCCGGCAGAGCTATAAGCTGCTGGCCCTGAAAGGTGAGAAGCCGATCAAGGATGCGCATGAGCGGGGCGTCCGCAATTTCGGGCAGACCGCCGGTCATTTCGATAACGTTATGAAAGCGGCGCCGCAATATGCCGACCGCATCCGCGACCTGCAGCAGGACTTGACCGCCAGTCAGGCCGTATTCGCGGACATCGCCCCCCTGGTCACCGCCCAGCGCACCGACGAGGCGCTGGTGCTGGTTCAGACCAGGTTTGATCCGATCATGGATGGGGTCCGCGACAAGGCGTTGAAGCTGTCGGATGATCTGCGCGACGCGATGAAGAAGGAATCGGCGGATGCATCCGCCGACGCCATCCTGTCGCGCAATCTGGTCCTGGCGGTCATGACCGTCGGTATCGCCGTCCTGGGCGGGCTGGCCTTCTACATCTCCACCTACACCATCGCCCGGCCGGTGGAGGCCGTGACGGCCGCCATGGCGCAGGTGGCGGGGGGCGATCTGGCCGTCACCGTTCCCGGCCTGGGCCGGCATGACGAAATCGGGCGTCTGGCCGGTGCGCTGGAGACCTTCAAGGCGAACGCCGTGGCGGCGCAGCGGCTGTCTGACGAGGTGAAGCAGGCGGAAGCCCGGGCGGCGGCCGAACGGCGCCAGGGGATGCTGGCGCTGGCCGACAGTTTCGAAGCCGGGGTGCTGGGCATTGTGGAGCAGGTGGCCCGCGCCGCAACCGAATTGAACGCCAATGCCCGCACCCTGTCGCAGACGGCCGAACAGGCACAGGGCCAGACCGGGGTGGTGTCGGCCGCCACGGAACAGACCAGCGCCAATGTGCAGACCGTTGCCGCGTCGGCGGAGCAGATGACCGGCGCCATCGGGGAAATCACGCGGCAGGTCGGCACCTCTGCCGGGATTGCCCGCAACGCCGCCGACCGCGCCGATGCCACCAACAGCACCATCCAGAGTCTGGCGGCGGAGGCCGACGCCATCGGCGCCGTGGTCAAGCTGATCGCAGAAATCGCCAGCCAGACCAACCTGCTGGCACTGAACGCCACAATCGAGGCCGCGCGTGCGGGTGAGGCCGGCAAGGGCTTCGCGGTGGTGGCGTCGGAGGTGAAGAACCTGGCCAGCCAGACCGCCAAGGCCACCGAGGACATCTCCCACCGCATTGCCAGCATCCAGGAGGCGACGGGCCATGCCGTGACCGCCACCGTGGAGATCACGCGCACGATCACGGAGATCAACGAGATCTCAACGACCATCGCGGCTGCCGTGGAGGAACAGGATGCCGCCACGCGGGAGATCGCGCGCAATGTGCAGCAGGCGGCCCTGGGCACGCAGGAGATCGCCGGCAATATCAGCGGGGTCAGCCGGGCCGTGGAAAGCACCAGCGTCAGTGCGGCCGACCTGGCAAAGGCGGCCGGCGGCCTGTCGCACAGTGCTGACAACCTGCGCCAGCAGGTCGATAGCTTCATTGCGCGGGTCCGGGCCGGTTGACCGGCCCCGCGCACCGGTGGCGCAAAAGGTTATGCGAAGCCCGGTTGCCCTGCCAACGCTGTCACCCTAGGTTAACGACAATCAAATTCGAGGTGGAGGTGGGCATGCGGCTGCGTTCATTGGCGTTCCTGTTGGGAATGCTGTTGGCGCCGCTGCCGGCCGGAGCCGAGGAGTGGTCCTTCACCACCCTGGAATGGCCGCCTTTCTCCGGCAGCCTGCCGGACGGCGGGGCGATGACCACCGTCCTGCGCGCAGCCTTCGCCACCCAGGGCGACAGATTGACCATCACCATCCTGCCGTGGAAGCGGGCAGTGTCGACGGCGATGCAGCCGGATAACGGCCATGTCGGCTTCTTCACGGCCACGGCGACCGAATGCGCGGCAGCCGGCGGCATATTGTCCGAATTGCCCATCGGCCGTTTCCGTTACGCCCTGGCCGAACGTCAGACCAACCCGATCAGATGGGGGCATCCGGCCGACCTGCAGAATCTGCTGATCGGCATCGTGGATGGCTATGATAACGGCCCCATCATCGATGGGCTGCGCGGCAAGGGCACATTGCAGGTGGATGTGGCCGCGTCCGATATCGCCAACCTGCGCAAGCTGCAGGCCGGCCGTATCGATGCGGCCGTCGTGGAAGTCTCGCAGTTTGCCTTCCTGAAGCCAGAGCTGGAGCGCAACATCAAGGGTAGGGGCTTTTCCCCGCTGTCGCTGAGCGCGCTGCCCATCGGGCCGCCGGAACCGCTGCATGTCTGCTTCAATGGCAGTGACCGCGGACGACGCGCGCGGGTAAGCCTGATGCGCGGGCTGCAGCGGATCGACCGGGAGAAGGTGGCAGAACGTTACATGGAAAACCTGCGTCAGGATGGGGCCGCGTCGAACTGACGGGCGGTCGCCGGACCGACCGCCCGTCAGCCCTGTGTCACACCAACGGTCAAAATTCTTGACCCTTGGTACAGCGGCGACCGCCGCCACGCCGCCCATGCGGCGTAGCCAAGTCGCCGGATGGCGACGCCGGCGATTGAGGGGCACGAAAGCGTGACCATCGGTCATGATTTCGTGCCACTGGTATCACAGCACGGTCAGCATGCTGGCCACCAGTGGGTGGCGGACAATGTCGGCATCGGCGAGACGGACGACGGCAATGCCGTCCACCACTTCCAGCCGCCGGGCAATCTCCGACAGGCCGGACAGGCCATCCAGCAGGTCCGACTGGTCCGGATCACCCGTCAGGACCATGGTGGAATGCCAGCCCAGGCGGGTCAGCAGCATCTTGATCTGGGCATAGGTACAGTTCTGCGCCTCGTCGATGACAACGAAGGCGTTGTTCAGCGTCCGGCCCCGCATATAGCCAACGGGCGCAATCTCGATCGATCCATCGGCCATCATGGCCTTCAGCCGCTTGGCCCCCAGCCGGTCGGACAGCGCGTCATAGAGCGGCCGCAGGAACGGGGCCATCTTCTCGTTCATATCACCGGGCAGGTAGCCGATGCTCTCCCCGGCCTCAATGGCGGGGCGGGACAGAATGATGCGGTCGACCTCCCCCTTGTCCAAGGCCGCCACGGCAGAGGAAATGGCCAGATAGGTCTTGCCCGTACCCGCGGGGCCGAGTGCCAGCGTCAGGTTGTGTTCCTTGATGGCCTGCATCAGCAGGCCTTGCCCCGCGCTCATCGGCTTGACGGTGCGGACATAGGACTGGTCGCGCCGCTCCTCGTTCCCGCCCAGCGGGTCCCAGCCCGTGGACTGGCGGGGGAAGAGCGGGTGGACCTTGCTGTCGCTGCTGCTGGACGCGGGTTTGGACTGGCGCTTGGCCATCTGGCATCTCCTCACTATCGGCTAGGGACGGAAAAAGTCCTGGTGAAGCGGGAACGCGGCAGGCAAAGACCGGGCAACAAAAAACCGCACCCTCGGGCTGAGTGGTGCGGTTGGTGACGATCCGGTCTGGTGGTCGATCCTGCGGGGGGCGGATCATACGGCGCCGGACGGCCTGCTGCCGCGGCGCTGATGGAGAATGCTGCAAGGCAATATGCCGCTGACACTATCCGATCCATCCCCTGATTTGGGTCGACGGGGCCACGATACCCCATAATATCGTAGGCGTCACTAGCCATTGCGGGCGAAACGAAAGCTTCACACAATATCTGGCGGCATACATCTTTTGCGCAAGCATTCCGAGTCGCCTTTTGCGGGTGCGAACAGCGGATCGCCACCCGCCCGGGCACCCTGGAAATACGTCTCCAAAGGCACAGCGTCGCTGTCCTGACGGGTCGTTTCCAGCGATATCAACGGTATGGCGGAAGGTATCGCACAGCACGCAGCCGATGGCGGGCCGCACATCCGTCCCTCCTCGGAATAGATATTGTGTAACCTTGCAACCTTGTCGCAAGATGTGGCCAATGAAATCCTTGACGGCGGGTCAGCTTTAGGGCTTGAACGACGTCATCAGGCAGAACGCGGCGGGGCCACGGGCGCAATGGTTGCGACCGGTTCCGTTTTTTGCGTTCAGGGGACAGGTGGGGTCTGAACCGGACATGAGCATGCAGGTCGCCTATAGGGACGCGCCATTCCAGTTGCGCGGCAGCACCTTCACCATGATGGTGCTGAAGGTCAGCGACCCCCACAATCCCAACTTCTTCCCCGTTCTGTCGGGCAAGATCGCGCAGGCGCCGAACTTCTTCCGCCATGCGGGCGTGGTGCTGGACCTGGACGACCTGCCCGCCGGCGCTCCGTTCGACATGGATGCCTTCTGCAAACTGCTGAAGAATCTGGGTCTGATGGCTGTGGGCCTGCAGGGTGGCAGCAAGGAACAGCAGGACGCCGCCCTTGCGCGCGGCATGGCGCTGCTGGCTGCCCCCCGCGGCAAGGTCGAGACCTTCGATCCGCTGGCCGGCACGGGCCGCAGCCCCGCGCAGGGTCTGGCCAATGTGCAGATACAGCCACAGGCACCTGCCGCCCCGACACCGGCGCCCGTCGCCATGCCGGAGCCGCCGGCCCCCCAGCGCAGCACCATGGTGATTGCGGAGAATATCCGGTCAGGCCGGCAGATTTACGCCCCTGGCGGTGATCTGGTGGTGATCGGTTCCGTCAGTCCGGGTGCCGAGCTGCTGGCCGACGGGTCGATCCATGTCTATGGGTCGCTGCGCGGACGGGCGCTGGCCGGGGTCAGCGGTGACCAGTCGGCCCGTATCTTCTGTCAGAGCCTGGACGCCGAACTGGTGTCCATCGCCGGACTTTACCGCGTGTCGGAAGACATCGGCCAGGATATCCGCCGTCGTCAGGTTCAAATCTACCTGAACAATGGCTATCTCCATATCGATCCGCTTGCGTCCTCCGGGACGTGACGGAATTTGTGATCAACCTTTGACCTTGGGAGACGCCTCTTGGCCAAGATCATTACGATGACCTCCGGCAAGGGCGGCGTGGGCAAGACCACTTCGAGCGCCGCCTTTGGCACCGGTCTGGCCCTGCGCGGTTTCAAGACCTGCATCATCGATTTCGATGTCGGTCTGCGCAATCTGGACCTGATCATGGGATGCGAACGCCGCGTGGTGTTCGACTTCATCAACGTGATCAACGGGGAAGCACGTCTCAGCCAGGCGCTGATCAAGGATAAGCGGGTGGAAAACCTGTATATCCTGCCGACCAGCCAGACGCGGGACAAGGATGCGCTGACCCAGGAAGGGGTTGGCAAGATCCTGGATGAGTTGAAGAAGGAATTCGACTACATCCTGTGCGACAGCCCGGCCGGCATCGAAAAGGGCGCCCTGATGGCGCTCTATTATGCCGACCACGCCATCATCGTCACCAACCCCGAAGTTTCTTCCGTCCGCGACAGCGACCGCATCCTGGGCGTGATCCAGGCCAAGTCGCGCCGGGCGGAAATGGGGCTGGAGCCGGTGCAGGAGCATCTGCTGGTCACCCGCTACGATCCGGAGCGCGTGGAAAAGGGCGAGATGCTGAAGGTGGAGGATGTGCTGGACATCCTGGCCATTCCGCTGCTGGGCATCATTCCGGAAAGCCCCGCCGTGCTGAAGGCATCGAATGTCGGCATGCCCGTCGTTCTTGACGACAAGTCGAATGCCGGCCTCGCCTATGCCGACGCCGTCGGCCGTTTCCTGGGCGAGAAGATCGAGCATCGCTTCGTCAAGCCCGAAAAGAAGGGCTTCCTGGACCGCCTGCTGCGGAGGACCGCATGAGCCTGCTGGATATTTTCCGCAAGTCCAAGCCGCCCACGGTGGCGGCCCAGGCCAAGGAGCGGCTGCAGATCGTGCTGGCGCACGAACGGTCCGGCCGTGACAGCCCCGACTTCCTGCCCGCCTTGCAGCAGGAACTGCTGGCCGTCATCAAGAAGTATGTCAATATTGATGACGACAAGGTGGCGGTGAAGCTGGAGCGCGAAAGCGGCTGTTCCATGCTGGAAGTGAATGTCGAACTGCCGGCTCCGGCCAAGCGCGCGGCTGCCACTGCCAAGCCGATGGTGAACTGATCGGCCCGCCTCCCGCCCGCTTGCGACCGACGGTAATGCGCGCTTGCCGTGCCCCCGCACAGCGGGCATGGTGCGATCGCAAACTGGCGTCGGAACGGGATGGTGGTGTGGCGGCGATCTGGCGCCCCCTTTTGCAGCGGCTGCTGCTGGTGCTGCTGGTGATATCGTCCCCCGCGTCGGCAAGGGCGGGCGATCGGCTTGTCGTGGCATTGTCCGGCGGGGCGACCACAGCCGACCCGCATCATGCCCGCACAGGCGCCGATTTCCAGTATTTCGAGCATCTGTACGATACGCTGGTGACGCGCGACGGTTTCAATATCGCGCCGCGGCTGGCGACCAGTTGGACGGGCAGCGCCGACTACCGAAGCTGGTCCTTCTCCTTGGCCCCCAATGCCACCTTCGCGACGGGGCGTCCTGTTACCACGGCAGACGTGGCTTACAGCCTTTGCCGCCACCAGACGCTGGCTCGCGCCGCCGGCCGCGATCTGCTGGGGCTGAGCCAGATCACGCAAGCGAAGGGGCAGGTGACCCTGACCCTGGATGAGCCATACCGGCTGTTGCCCGCTGCCTTGTCGCTGCTGTTCATTGTGGCCGCCCCCGACGATGCCGGTGGCGGACCGCTGGGCTGCGATCCGGAACGCGTGAAGCCGGTGACCAAGACCAGCCTGCTGCCGGGCAGCGGCCCCTATGTGGCCGCAGCAGAGACGCCGGCGCCGGGTCAGGCGGTGCTGGTACCCTCCCCCCATTGCTGGTCGGAATGTCCGGTCTGGCAACGGCTGGTCCTGTGGACCCTGCCGGATGCGCGCGACCGGCTGCGGGTGCTGGTCACCGGGGCGGCCGACATCATGGAGGATGTGGCTCCGGCCCAGCTTCCCTACCTTTCCTCCGTCAAGGGGGTGCGGCTGACGGAGCTGCCAACCGACCGCACATTGCTGCTGACCTTCAATCTGCGGCCCGACCTGGTCGATGGCACCCGCAACCCCTTGTCCGATATCCGCGTACGGCGCGCCATCGCCATGGTCATCGACCGGCATCTGCTGGTCGAACGGGGGCTGGAGGGTTTCGCCGGCCCCGCCTGGCAGCTGGCCCAGCCGGGCATGGAAGGATATCTGCCAGACCGGCCGCACCGGATGGTGGCGCAGCCCGAAACGGCCCGCGAACTGTTGGCGACTGCCGGGTATGGTTCCGGCCTGCGCCTGAACCTGCTGATGCCCGTCACCCGCATCACCGACCGGCCCCGGGTGGCTGATGCACTGGCCGGCATGCTGCGCGCCATTGGCATTGAACTGTCAGTCACCGCAATATCGGCCACCGAGGTGCGCCCGAAGGTGGCGGCCGGCGATTTCCAGATGATGTTTTCAGGCCTGGGGCTGACGGCGGGATCGGCCACGGAGGGTTATGTGGCCGTCGCGGGCCCGACAGAGAAGGACAGCACCACGAACCCCAGCGCCTATCGCAACGATGCGTTGCTGGACCTGCTGCATCGGGCGCGCGGGGTCGACCCGCGCGATATCCCCACCCTGTCGGCACGGGCGACGACCATTCTTGAAAATGATCTGCCCATGATCCCCTTGATGCATATCCGCGATCTGGTGGCGCACCGCGCCGGCCTGTCGCTGCACGCCCGTGACACGGCCCGCGCCTTCGGCCGCATCACCGGCGTTGTCACGGCCGATGCGGGTGCCGTGCAGCCCTGAGCCGCTCATCCCTTGCGGGGGGTGAAAACATGCGCGGCGGCCGGGAAGGCCCGCGACCGCACCTCCGCCGCGTAGTCGGCCGCCGCCGCCGTCACGGCCTCGCCCAATTCAGCATAGCGCTTCACGAATTTGGGCGTGAAGCCGCCGAACAGGCCCAGCATGTCATCCGACACCAGAACCTGTCCGTCACAGGCAGCACTGGCACCGATGCCGATGGTGGTGACGGGCACCTGCTCGGCAATCTGGCGGGCCAGCGGTTCCACCACCCCTTCCACCACCAGGGCGAAGGCGCCGGCTTCGGCCACGGCCCGCGCATCCCCAAGTATCTTCTGCTGTTCGGCATCCGACCGGCCACGCGCGCGGTAACCGCCCAGGGCATTGACCGCCTGCGGGGTCAGGCCGACATGCCCCATCACGGGGATGCCACGCCGGACCAGGAAATCAATGGTCTCCGCCATTTCCTCCCCGCCTTCCAGCTTCACCGCCTGCGCACCCGTCTCCGCCAGCACGCGGGCGGCATTGCGGAAGGCCTGGGCCGGGCTTTCCTGATAGCTGGCCCAGGGCAGGTCGACAATGACGCAGGCCCGCTGTGAGCCACGCACGACAGCCGCACCATGGTTGATCATCATGTCCAGCGTGACGGGCAGCGTGCTGTCCAGGCCGTACAGCACCATGCCCAGGCTGTCGCCGACCAGCAGGCAATCGCAATGCGGGTCCAGCAGCCGG
Organism: Hydrogenophaga intermedia; assembly: GCA_943371025.1. Classification (GTDB taxonomy): domain Bacteria; phylum Pseudomonadota; class Alphaproteobacteria; order Azospirillales; family Azospirillaceae; genus Niveispirillum. The sequence goes on along the minus strand of CALRTC020000007.1, from coordinate 141,275 downwards.
GCCATCGAAACGCTGTAGGCGGTCAGCACCACCACCGGGTCACGGCCCTTACGGGCGGCGATGTCCGGTACGCTGATCCGCTTGATCTGGGTGGTCGCACTCATGGTTTCCCCCTCCCGCGCTGTTTCTTTTGTTGCGCTGCGGCGCAACCCCTACACCAGTTGCGGGGCGAGGTAAATCAGGGGCGCGGAGTCAGGCCATGGCCATGACGCCGGTGCGCCGGCCCAGCGCCATGGGCGGAGGCATGGGCGACGGCGTCTGCGCCTGATCGCGCACGCGGCGCACCACCTTCTTGTAGGCCCCGCTTTCGATCTGGCGGATTCGCTCCTTGCTGACGCCGTACTGCCGGGCCAGGGTCTCCAGCGTCACCGGCTGCTCGGACAGGTTACGGGCCGTGAAGATGTGCCGTTCCCGCTCGCCCAGCTGGGTCAACGCATCGCGCATCAGGGCACGCCTGGCCGACAGCTCGCCCTGCTCCACCAGCATATCCTCAACACTTTCGCTTTCGTCGGCCAGCAGGTCGATCGCCTCGCTGTCGCCCTCCTCCCCCACGCTGATGTTCAGCGAGCTGACGGGCGTGGCGAAGCGATGCTCCATCTCGCGCACATCCTCCAGACTGGCCCCCAGTTCCTCCGCGACACGCACCGCCTCGGCATCGTTCATGATACGGTCATGGATGCCCAGCCGCCGCTGGGTCTGGCGCAGGTTGAAGAACAGGCGCTTCAGGGTGGCGGTGTTGCCGCCCTTGATCAGGGACCAGTTGTGCAGCACGAAGGACTGCACCTCGGCCCGGATCCACCAGAGGGCATAGGTCGCCAGCCGGAATCCACGGCCGGGATCGAAACGCTGCACGGCCTTCACCAGGCCGATATTGGCTTCCGACACCAGATCGGCGATGGGCAGGCCGGATCGCGCGTAACGCCCGGCCACTTTTACCGCCAGACGCATGTGGCTTTTCACCAGCTGGTCGAATGCACGGCGGTCGTGATTGTCTGCCCAATCGCGGGCCAGCTGCGCCTCCTGTTCAGGCCGCAGCATCGGATAGCGGTTGGCCTGGGCGGTAAAGGTCCGAAGAAGCTCGGGACTCTCGCTGAAACTGGCCATTGTCTGTCTCCCTGGGCGACCCACACCCGGTAACCGGGGGCACGCCTCCCATCTTAGAATAATTCTAAGATAAGGCGTGGGAGCGGTCCCCGCAAGACGGCCAGGGGTCATATCCGCAAGGACATAGCGGCCCGGCACGCCGGACAATGCTCCAGCTCAGGAAACACGGCGTGGCCGGGTTTGCTCCCTCACCCTTTGGGGGTGCCCGTCCCGATCGCGGCCAGGGCGTCCAGCACGATCCCTTCGGTCAGTATCTGTGGCAGGACAACGGGCTCGGCCTGACCGGGCAGATAAAGCAGGTAGAGCGGCACGCCGCTGCGCCCGTGGCTTTCCAACACGCGGGCGATGGTGGAATCGCGATTGGTCCAGTCGCCTTTCAGATAGGCAATGCCCTTGTCCGCCATGGCCGCCTTTACGGCGGTGGTGGACAGGGATGTCCGCTCGTTCACCAGACAGGTCACGCACCAGGCAGCGGTGAAATTCACGAAGACGGGCTTGCCCGCCCCCGTCAGGGCCGCCTGCTTTTCCGCTGTCCAGGGTTCGTAGCCCACAGCGGCCTCCGCCTTGACAGTGCCCGTCGCCGGGGCCGCCAGGGGCGCGGCGTTCAGGACCCCGCCCACAGCACCAGCCAGGGCCAGCAGCGCCACCAGCGTGCCCAGCAGGCGCCCCGTTCCCCGCGACAGCCGGGTCAGTCCGTAGATCCAGGCGGCCAGGGCCAGAGCCACCATGCCGGCCAGCACGGTTGCCAGCGTAGCCGGGCCCGCCTGGATCGACAGCACCCAGACCAGCCAGGCGGCGGATGCGTAAAGCGGGAAGGCCAAGGCCTGCTTCACCCGCTCCATCCACACGCCCGGACGCGGCAGACGGCGCAGCAGCACCGGTGAGAAGGACAGCGCCAGGAACGGCAGCGCCATGCCCAACCCCAGAGCCAGAAACACGCTGATCGCCACAGGCCAGGGCTGGGTGATGGCATAGCCAAGCGCGGTCCCCATGAAGGGCGCCGTGCAGGGCGTGGCGACCACGGTGGCCAGCACACCGGTGAAGAAGCTGCCGGCCAGCCCGTCCCGCCCGGCCAGCCCCTGCCCCACCCCCATGACGCTGTCGCCCAGCGTGAACACGCCCGACAGCGACAGGCCCAGCAGCAGCATGACATAGGCCAGGATGGAAACGACGACCGGGTCCTGAAGCTGGAACCCCCAGCCGATGGCCGCCCCGCCGGCGCGCAGCGCAATCAGCGACCCGGCGACGGCGGCAAAGCACAGCAGAACGCCGGCCGTATAGGCCAAGCCATGCCGACGTGCATGCCCTGGACCATGCTTCATCAGAGCCAGCGCCTTCATGGACAGGACGGGGAAGACACAGGGCATCAGGTTCAGGATGGCCCCGCCCAGCAGGGCCAGCAGCAGGGCTGACAGCAGCCCCGTCTTCGACGCGCCGCCATCGGCCGGCATGGCCGTCCCCGATGCCGCGGCCGCCTCCACCGCGAAGGCATGGCGCACGGGCTTGCCGTCCAGCATTTCCGTGAAGGTCAGGACCCCTGTGACCGGCCCGGCCGGCAGGGCACCGCCCGGTGTCAGGGTCAGGCTCAGCCCCTTGGCATCCAACAGCAGGGGCTGTTCGGCATTGCTGGACGCGACCTTGTAATCATGGGGGAAGAAGAAGGCATCGCGGATGCTGCCCTTGTCCAGGCCCGGCGCCTCCAGCAGCAGCCTGTGCGCCTTCTCCCCCGCGACCAGCCGGACCGTATAGGGGCTGGGCACGGGAAGGCTGGCGCGGGCGGCGGCGAACAGCGGGGCCGCTTCCGCCGCCGGTGCCGCGGCTGCCACGATCGGCACATCCAGGGCCAGGTCGCCCGATTCGGGAATACAGATATCCTCGCAGACCAGCCAGTCGGCCTTGGCCGTCAGCCGGACACTGCTGCCGACGGGGGCGTCGGCCGGTACCGTCAGGGGCACCAGCAGATGCACCTGATCCTCGTAACCGAAATTGACCAGCGGCCCGATGGGAAAGCGCTTGGGCGCAGGCCAGGTGATGGGGTCAGCCTTCCACCCGGCCGGCAGCGTCCAGGCAATCTCCGTCGGGATGCCGCTGTCGCCGGGATTGATCCAATAGGTATGCCAGTGCGGCCGGATATTCTGGGTCAGGGCGGCCCAGACGGTCTGGCCCGGCGCCACGCCGGCATTTTCCAGCGTGAGATAGGTCTCCACATTCTCGGTCTGCACGATATTGCTGCGCACGGGCGCGGCCCCTGCACCGGAAATCGCGGCCAGCAGCAGCACAGACAGCGCGGACAGACCCAGAATCTTCATTTCGGAACCATTTATCGGGCGGCAACACGCCCGATATGTAGTGCGCCATCCGTGCCACGGCCAGTCGGCATTTCGGCCGCGTCGCGATTGCGCACCGATATTGCCCGGATCACGCGGTGCGGGTACGGTCGCAACCCCGCCCCGCGCCGCCGGCAACTTGCCGGACCGACGCGGGTGGCCCCATCTTCGGTACCTGAACCAGAAATGCGCCGTCCCCCGGCCGGCACCGCCCCCTTGAAGGAAGCACCCATGGCCACCCACCGTTCCAAGGTCCTGATCATCGGCGCCGGCCCGGCCGGCTATACCGCCGCCATCTACGCCGCCCGCGCCAGCCTGGAACCGGTGCTGGTTCAGGGCATGACGCCGGGCGGCCAGTTGACCATCACCAAGGACGTGGAAAACTACCCCGGCTTCGCCGAGCCGGTGGAAGGCCCCCATCTGATGGAACAGATGCGGGCCCAGGCCGAACGTTACGGTACCAAAATGTTTTACGACATCATCACCGATGTCGATTTCACGCAGCGGCCCTTTGTCTGCAAGGCCGACAGCGGCGATGAATTCGTGGCCGACGCCGTGATCATCGCGACGGGCGCCCAGGCCCGCTGGCTGGGGGTGGAGGGCGAGCAGCAGTTCCAGGGCGCCGGCGTGTCGGCCTGCGCCACCTGCGACGGCTTCTTCTTCCGCGGCAAGGAAGTGGCCGTGATCGGCGGCGGCAATACCGCCCTGGAAGAGGCGCTGTACCTGACCCACCACGCCGCCAAGGTGACCCTGATCCATCGCCGCGACAGCTTCCGTGGCGAACGCATCCTGCAGGAACGCGTGGCCACCCATCCCAAAATTCAGGTGGTCTGGGACAGTGTGGTGGAGGAAATCCTGGGCAAGGGCGGCAGCAGCTTCACCGACCCGCGCGCCGTCACGGGCGTGCGGCTGCGCAATGTAAAGTCCGACGTGGTTTCCGACCTGGCCCTGGACGGCGTGTTCGTCGCCATCGGCCACGACCCCGCCACCAAGGTGTTCAAGGGCAAGGTCCGTATGGATGACGAAGGCTATATCGTCACCGACCCGGACAGCACCCGCACCGACATTCCCGGCGTGTTCGCGGCCGGCGACGTCAAGGACAAGATCTACCGCCAGGCGGTCACCGCCGCAGGCATGGGCTGCATGGCTGCCCTTGAAGTGGAAAAGTTCCTGGCGGGACATTGATTCGACAATCCAGCAAGGATTGGCGATCAAAACAGCAGGGATGGGGACCGGAGTCGGCGGTTCCCAGCCCTGCTGACAACCTTAACCTGGCCGAAATCGACGGCTTCCCTCCCCGAACTGTTGCAAGAACAATACGATAGCTTGCGGTAAATCGACAATTTGGTGACAAGCCCTAGCTTTGGCAGCGGGGCCTGTATATCATCCATGCGTCGAGCGCATTCCGTGTTCGACCAACAGACGGGGCGCCAGGGACGTCTTCCGGCGTTCGGCAGTTGCGCCACTATCTAGGGACGGGTCCATGGACTGGGACAAGCTTCGCGTCTTTCACGCTGTGGCGGAGGCGGGCAGCTTCACGCATGCGGGGGAAACCCTGAACCTCAGCCAGTCGGCGGTCAGCCGGCAGATCAGCGCGCTGGAGGAAAGCCTCCATGTGCCGCTGTTCCATCGCCATGCGCGCGGGCTGATCCTGACGGAACAGGGCGAGTTGCTTTATCGCACAGCGCGTGAAGTTTTCGCCAAGCTCTCGATGACGGAGGCCATGCTCTCCGAATCGAAGGAACATCCGAAGGGCCCGCTGAAGGTCACCACCACCATCGCACTGGGGTCCACCTGGCTGACCCCGCGGGTGAAGGACTTCCTGACCCTGTACCCGGACGTGCAGCTGACCCTGCTGCTGGACGATAATGAGCTGGACCTGTCGATGCGTGAGGCGGATATCGCCATCCGCCTGTCGGCCCCGCGTCAGCCCGACCTGATCCAGCGCCACCTGATGACGGTGCGCGTCCATCTTTATGCCCACAAGTCCTACCTGGAAAAGCGCGGCACCCCCCAGACGGTGGCCGAACTGGACCAGCACGACCTGATCGCCTACCCGAACGAGGCGCGGGCGCCGGTTTCCAACATCAACTGGGCCCTGCATGTCGGCGACCCGCCGGGTGGCGAACGCCACACGGCCCTGCGCGTCAACAGCCTGTACGCCATGTTCCGCGCCGTGCAGTCCGGCCTGGGCATCGCGTCGCTGCCCGACTACGTCGTCGACGGCCAGTCGGACATCGTCCGCGTCCTACCGGAAGTGTCCGGTCCCCGCATCGACGCCTATTTCGTCTATGCGGAGGAGCTGCGCCACTCGAAGCGTATCGCCGTGTTCCGCGATTTCCTGGTCAAGAAGGTCGCCGAGACCTTCCCCGCGAGCCATGCGCAGAACGCATAACTCAGCTTTGGCTTCACCCCTGGTATAATCAGCCGAGATGCATAAATCTTAGGCCATCGCTGCTGCGACGCAGCAGCGATGTTTCACCCCGATTTACCCGGTCGGGGTTGGGTCCTTGACCCAGCGTCTCCCAGACGTGAAGCCTCCCTGTTCAACTCGGCCGGAAACCCTATGGTTTTCCGGCCGTTTTTTTTGATCATGTGGCAGGCGCAGGCCCAACCGGGAAGGCATGTGTCTTTGCCCATTTCCTTGGCGCCCCCTGCACAGTTAAGCTGCACCCATGGCGACGAACGGAATCAGCAACGGCCGCACCGGCTCCTACACTGCCCCGGCCCCTCCCCCACCGGAGGGATCGCCAGGCAAGCAGTCGGCAGCACCTGCGCCAGCCCCACCGCCGCCGCAGCCGGCCCCGGCTCCCAAGCTGCCGGACAAAAGCCTGCCACCCGTGCCGCCCGTCACGCTGGACCCGATCCAGCCCACGGTGCTGCGCGGCTATCTGCTGGATGTCCGCGTCTGACGGCTGCGCTTACACCAAGTTGTGATGAGTAGAGCTTATCGCAACTTGGTGTGGCGGCTACTGCCGCCGCGCCGCGCGTGCGGCGTAAGCCCAAGCCAACCGATGTTGGCGCCGGCGATTGAGGGCATGATACCACGTCACAGATTCGCGATTACGCGGTCTGCTTCTGCTTGTTGGGATTATGCACGCCGATGGCCGGCGGATCGGACAGATCGCCCTCATGCGGCTTCACGTCGACGATCGTATAGCCATGTTCTTCCGAGAATCGGGTCTGCACCTTGCGGCGGGCCCTGGCCTGATCGGACGCGAAGAAGAAAACATAACGCCCTTCGTCCCACAGCCGCGTGATGTTGGACGGCTCCAGCGGCGATGCCGCCTCCGGCCGGCGCCGGACACAGATGATCCAGCCCGTCTCTGACAGGCCGCGCCGTTCATCCATCACCAGGACACGGCGATCCTCCGACTCCAACTGCTCGATCATGCGCTGAAGATGACCGACGCGATGTGACATGGCCTGGGCTTCCATATCGTCCTGGCCGGCTGTCAGGCGCTGCCCCAGGCTTTCCCGCGCCAGGGCCCGTATTTTCTGGCTGAGCGCAAACTGGCGCCGCCGCAGTTCGATCATCGCCCGTTTGGTTTCCTTGATCGTGCGGTTGGCCTTCAGCACCGTCGGCTTCACCGACAGAAAGACGATCATTACCCCCAGGGCCATGGAGAATATGCTCATACCGCCTCCATCTCCGCTGGGGCATGTGCCGCACCGCCCGTGTCCGCCCCTTCGCCTTCTTCGCCCTTGGGCGCGGCAACACCGGTCAGGGGTTGGGCAAAGACGGCCTTGAAGCCGGATGCCTTGGGATAGACCCTTTCGAACTCCGCCCGGGCTTCCTCCGGACCGCGGGCCCAGACATGCACGGGACAGGGCTGGGCCCAGCTGCTGTCAAAGAACGGGTGCTTTTCCCCACGCTTGACCTGATGCGACACCGATGTGTTCAGCACCAGGAATTCATAGGGCTTGTTGGGGAATTGCTCCGCCCCGATCATGCGCACGAAGCGATGGGGGCAGTTCTCCAGCTCCCGCACGCGGGCCTTCAACATCTTTTCCTGCCGTTCCGCACCGAACAACTGCGACGCGGCCCCGGCAGCAAGGTTCTTGCGGGCTTCCACCCGGTTTGACAGCCCGGTGACGATACGCGCATAGCGGGCCAGACGGGTCCGCAACATGTCCTCACCCGCCTGGACGCGCATGACCTTGGAAATGATATGGGACCCGATGGAGACAACCAGATTCACCCCGACCGCCGCGAGGAAAGTGACCACAGCAAATTGGACCAGCGCGATGATATTGGTCAGCACCTGGGGCCCCGGGGGAAAATTAACAGCTTAATATTGTAGTGAAGTTTTCAAACATGTGAAAGAGGGCAATATAAGCGGCAGAAATTGTTTGCCCGGGGCGGTGCCAATTCAGTGATCCCAAGCGAATGCGCTAATGCTTGTGGAAAATAGTGCCAGACGACCATAGGTCTTGTATTCGCGAGAGCACAGGGCCAATGCCGCGACGCAACAGGACGGGTCGCACTTGCCCTTTGCAGCGCATTATGGGCCAATGGTTCTCTCCTTTTGCCGGGATGGTCGACATGGAACAGCGCATCTCCCTGGTTACATTGCGGGTGGCGGATGTCGCCCGTTCGCGCGCCTTCTATGAAGGGCTGGGCTGGCAGGCCGGCAGTGCCAGCCAGCCCGGTTTCGCCGTCTTCCAGGCGGGTGGGATGGCGCTGGCCCTGCTGGATGCGGCCGGATGGGACCGGGAAGTGGCAGCGGATGCCGGAAAGGTGCCGCCCGGCCCGACCATGCTGGCCCATAATGTACGCAGCCGGGCCGACGTCGATCGACTTGTCTCCTTCGCACTGACCCAGGGCGGGCGGCTGGTGCGCGCACCGGCGGAACAGTTCTGGGGCGGCTATAGCGGCCTGTTCGCCGACCCCGACGGGCATTATTGGGAAATCGCCCACAACCCGTCCTGGCCGCTGGCCGAGGATGGCGGCCTGACACTGGATTGAGATCCGGGCATGGACATCCTCTTGAACGGCGCCGCCCTGCGCGCCGATGCATCGGGCGCCCTGTTCTGGCCCACACGCGGCTGGCTGATGCTGGCCGACCTGCATCTGGAAAAAGGGTCGGCCTTTGCCCGGCACGGACAATTCCTGCCCCCTTATGATACGGCCGCCACCCTGGCACGGGTGGAGTCCCTGTGCGCACAATGGCGGCCGACCCGCGTAATCTGCCTGGGCGACAGTTTCCATGACCGCGATGCCGCGTCGCGCGTATCGGACAGCGACGGCAGGCGCATCGCGGCGCTGACGCGGGACCATGACTGGATCTGGATTGCTGGCAACCATGACCCGGCCCCGCCGCCCGGCTGGGGGGGGACGGTGGTGAGCGAGGAGTTGCGGGAAGGTCCGCTGGTCCTCCGGCACGAAGCCGTAAAGAACCCGGCCCAGGCCGCCGGTGAATTGTCAGGGCATTATCATCCGAAGGCGGCGGCCATTGTGCGCGGCAAGCGCATCAGCGCCCGCTGCTTCGCAGGCGACGGGCAAAGGCTGATCCTGCCAGCCTTCGGCGCCTATGCGGGGGGATTGAACGTGCTGGCGCCGGCCGTTGCGGGGCTGCTGCGCAATCCATTCCAGGTCTGGATGCTGGGCACCGGCCGGCTGTTCCCCCTGCCGTCCACGCGGCTGGCGGCCGATGCCGCTACGCGACGCGACATGGCTCTGCGCGGCTGATCTGGCGGCCACCCGTCAACCCGGCCTGGACCGTGCGGCCGGACCGTCAAGCGTCAAACATCTGAAATATATCCGCATCGGGATAGCGTGTGCGGTGATCCAACCCGGCCGCCTGCGCGTATCATCATCAGATCGCCCCTTAGACAACCCGCACATATCGCCGCCGATGCAACACCAAGCACCGATCATCGTCTGGTTCCGTCAGGATTTGCGCCTGGCCGACAATCCGGCCCTGGCCCGCGCGGTCGCGTCCGGCCGACCCGTGCTGCCCGTCTTTGTGCTGGACGATGTCACGCCCGGCGCGTGGAAAGGCGGTGGCGCCAGCCGCTGGTGGCTGCATCACAGCCTAGCGCACCTGTCGGCCGATCTGACCCGGCTGGGCTGCCCCCTGCTGCTGCTGCGCGGCGCCGCTGACAAGGTCATTGCTGAGTTGGCGTCCCGGACCGGGGCGGCCGAGATTGTCTGGAACCGCTGTTACGAGCCGTTCGCCGTCCAGTGCGAATCGCGCCTGAAGGTAGCCGTGAAGGGTCGCGTGGAGGTGGCCAGCTTCAATGGCTCCCTGCTGAACGAGCCATGGCAGGTACTGACCGGACAAGGCTCGCCCTATAAGGTTTTCACCCCCTATTGGCGGGCGGCCCTGGCCGTGACGGCCCCGCCCCAGCCCCTGCCCGCGCCCAGCAGCCTGCGCCCCTGCGCGGACCGGCCGGCCGGCGATGACCTGGCGGATTGGGGCCTGCTGCCGACGCGACCGGATTGGGCTGGTCCGTTCCGCGCGACCTGGGCTGATGGTGCCCGTGTGGGAGAGGTCGCAGCTGCCGCCCGCCTGACAACCTTCCTGTCCAGCGGGGCCGCCAACTATGCCGCCGGCCGCGATGTGCCCGGCATCGACGGCACCTCCCGCCTGTCGCCGCATCTGCATTTCGGAGAAATCTCCCCCCGGCAGGTCTGGCACGCGGCCCGGATGGCGGCAGCAGCAGGACCGGAGGGGTTCAAGGCCCAGATCGACAGCTTCCTGCGGGAAATCGGCTGGCGGGAATTCTGCTATTCCCTGCTCTACCATTTCCCAACCCTGCCCGAGCAGCCGTTGAACCCGGCCTTCGAAACCTTCCCCTGGGGCAGCGATCCCGCCGCCCTGTCGGCTTGGCAACGCGGCCACACCGGTTATCCCATCGTCGATGCCGGCATGCGGCAGCTGTGGGCCACGGGCTGGATGCATAATCGCGTACGCATGATCGTCGGGTCCCTGCTGGTCAAGCATCTGCTGCTGCCCTGGCAGGCCGGGCAGGACTGGTTCTGGGACACGCTGGTCGATGCCGATCTGGCCAACAATGCCGCCGGCTGGCAATGGATCGGCGGCTGTGGGGCCGATGCCGCCCCCTATTTCCGGGTTTTCAATCCCATGACCCAGGGGGAGAAATTCGACCCCGACGGGCGCTATGTCCGGCACTGGGTACCTGAACTGAAACAGTTGCCGGACAAATATATCCATGCACCCTGGACGGCGCCGCCCCTGGTGCTGCGGGGTGCCGGGGTGGTGCTGGGCAGCACCTATCCCGCCCCCATCATCGACCATGCGCTGGGCCGCCAGCGCGCATTGGACGCGTTCGCCGCCATGCGCGCGGCGGCTGAACCGAATTGAAGGAAGGACGTTCTGGGATGAAAATCGCGGTCATCGGTGCCGGCATCTCCGGTCTCAGCGCCGCCTGGCTGTTGAACCGGCACGGCCATGATGTCACCTTGTTCGAACAGAATGACTATCTGGGCGGCCATTCCAACACGGTGGATGTGCCCGGCCCCGATGGGAAGATGACGCCCGTCGATACGGGCTTCATCGTCTTCAACCAGGCCACATATCCCAACCTGCTGGCCCTGTTCGCCCATCTGGGCGTGCCGGCCATGCCCTGCACCATGAGCTTTGCCGTGTCGCTGGACCGCGGCAAGCTGGAATATTCGGGCAGCAACCTGGCCGGCATGTTCGCGCAGAAGCGCAACATCCTGTCGCCCACCTATCACCTGATGCTGCGCGACATTGTCCGCTTCTATCGGGAAGCGCCCAAGCTGCTGCGCGACCCATCGGCCATCGGCATGACGTTGGGCGAATATCTGGATGCCGGGCGCTATGGCCACCGCTTCATCTATGACCATCTGCTGCCCATGGGCGCGGCCATCTGGTCATCGACCATTTCAGAGATGCTGTCCTTCCCGGCGCACAGTTTCATCCGCTTCTTCCAGAACCATGGCCTGATGAAGATCAAGAACCGCCCGCAATGGTACAGCGTCAAGGGTGGCAGCCGCACCTATGTCCGGGTGCTGGCCGAAACGCTGGCCGGGCGCTTCCATACCGATCGCGCCATCATCGCCCTGCGCCGGACGCCCACCGGCGTCATCCTGCGCGATACGGAAGGGGCGGAACTGACCTTCGATCAGGTCATCATCGGCGCCCATGCCGATCAGGCCTTGACCATGCTGACCGACGCGGACGAGGAGGAAAAGCGCATCCTGGGCGCCTTCCGCTATCAGTTGAACCGCGCCCATCTGCACCGCGATCCGGCCCTGATGCCCAAGCGGCCCAAGGCCTGGTCAGCCTGGAACTATCTGGCCCACAGCACCCGCGACCGCAATGCCAAGGTGGCCGTCACCTATTGGATGAACGAGCTGCAGGGCATCGACCCGGCCAATCCGCTGTTCGTGACCCTGAACCCCATCCAACCGCCGCGCCCGGAATACCGGATCAAGGAATTCATCTACGATCACCCGATGTTCGACGCCGCCGCCATCCGCGCCCAGGGCGAGGTCGGGCGCATCCAGGGTGCGCGCCGCACCTGGTTCTGCGGCGCCTATCTGGGCTATGGCTTCCATGAGGATGGGCTGTCCGCCGGGCTGGCCGTGGCAGAGGCGCTGGGCGCCAAGCGTCCGTGGAGCGTCACCGACGCCTCCCCCGCCGGACGCAATGCCAAGCCACTGAAGCCCTTCAAGGCGGCCGCGGAGTGACCATCATGGACATGGACGATGCCGGTACAGGTCACGCGCTTTACCTCTGCCGGGTCTTCCATGCGCGCTTCCGGCCCTTTCGGCACCAGTTCAGCTATGGCGTCTACTCGCTGCTGCTGGACCTGGACCGGCTGGAGCGGTTGCCATGGCCATTGACGCATAATCGGCCGGGCCTGCTGTCCGTGCAGGACCGGGACCATGGACGGCGCGATGGCAGCGCCCTGCGCCCCTGGGTGGAGGGGGTGCTGGCAGAAAAGGGCGTGCATCTGGACGGGGGCGCCATCCGCCTGTTCTGCTTTCCCCGCGTGCTGGGCTACGCCTTCAACCCGCTGTCGATCTATTTCTGCCAAGGCCCGGATGGGGCGCTTCGCGCCATCCTGTACGAGGTGAAGAATACCTTCGGCGACCAGCATTGCTATGTCGTGCCCACGCCGGAGGGGCTTTCGGCAACGGGGGAAGTTCTGCATGGCCATGCCAAGGAATTCCACGTCTCCCCCTTTTTCGCCATCGACGGGACCTACCGGTTCCGTCTGTCGCCACCGGGGGAGGATATCGCAATCGATATCCGCTATGGCGATGCCGACGGCGACCTGCTGGTCGCCACGCAGACAGGCCGGCGCGTGGCCCTGACCACACGCTCCCTGATGTCCGCCATCGCCCGCCATCCGCTGGTGACGCTGAAAGTCATCGTCGGTATCCATTGGGAAGCCCTGAAGCTGTGGCGCAAGGGCGCCCGGTTTCATCGCCGGCCCGATCCGCCCGTGCGGCGGCACCCGCTTGCCGAAACGACGCCCCGATCCATCTCAACCACCGCCCAGACAATGGTGGAGCCATGACCGAACAGACCGAAAGCCATCTCCTCGGCCTCAGCCAGGACGCCACCCGCTACCGGCCGTCGCGCATGATGCGCCTGCTGCTGTCGCTAGCCCCGTCCATCCGGATCGGCTCCGTCACCATCGTCCTGCCCGACGGACGCAGCCATCGTTTCGATGGACCGGAGGCCGGGCCGCATGGCGTGCTGTATGTGCGCAACGACCGGCTGGCCCGGCGTATGCTGCTGGGCGGCAAGCTGGGCTTCTGCGAAAGCTATCTGGAAGGGGACTGGACCAGCCCCGATGTCCCCGCCCTGTTCGAAATGGCCCTGCGCAACGAGGCGGAGCTGGACCGTGCCATGAACGGCAAGGCCTGGGTCAGGGCGCTGAATTTCCTGCTGCACGCGGCCAAGCCCAACACCAAGGGCGGGTCGAAGCGCAACATCGCCTATCACTATGACCTGGGGAACAGCTTCTATGATCGCTGGCTGGACCCCAGCATGACCTATTCCTCGGCTGTCTATGCCGATCTGGCGCAGCCGGAAGACCTGACAGCGGCACAGATGCGCAAATACGAGGCCATCGCCCGTCGCCTGGATCTGAAGCCGGGCCAGCATGTGCTGGAAATCGGCTGCGGCTGGGGTGGTTTTGCCGAATATGCGGCCAAGGTGGTGGGTGCCCGCGTCACGGGCGTGACCATCAGCCGGGCCCAGCATGATTACGCCGTCGCCCGCATGGCGCGCGCCGGCCTGTCGGACCGGGTGGATATCCGCTTGCAGGATTACCGCGACATCCGGGAACAGTTCGACGCCATCGCCAGCATCGAGATGTTCGAGGCGGTGGGCGAACGCTATTGGCCCACCTTCTTCAATGCCGTGCGCGACCGGTTGAAGCCGGGGGCCAAGGCCGCCTTGCAGATCATCACCATCGGCGAGGACCATTTCGAGGGCTATCGCAAGGGCGCCGACTATATCCAGCGCTACATCTTCCCCGGCGGCATGCTGCCCAGCCCGACGCGCCTGAAGGCGGAAGTGGAAGGCGCAGGCCTGCGTTTCGACAGCACCGACAGCTATGGCCTGCACTACGCCCGCACCCTGGCGGAATGGCAGGAACGGTTCCAGACCGCCTGGCCGGAGCTGCAAAGCCAGGGGTTCGACACGCGGTTCAAACGCATGTGGGAACAATATCTCTGGTACTGCCAGGCGGGGTTCAGCGTCGGCACCATCGACGTGGTGCATGTGGGCATTTCGCGTGGGTAACATCCCATGCCATTACTGAGGCGACAGCTTCTGGCCTATGGGCTGCCGGCCCTGCCGCTGGCCATGCTGCTGCTGCCCACCTACATCTTTCTGCCCGCGGTCTATGCCCAGGCGGGCGTGCCGCTCGCCACCATCGGGCTTGCCTTGCTGCTGGCCCGATTGTGGGACGGGGTGACGGATCCGCTGGTGGGGATGCTGTCCGACCGCACGCGCAGCCGGTTCGGCCGGCGCAAGCCCTGGATTGCCGCCGGCCTGCCGCTGACGCTTCTGTCGCTGTGGTTCCTGCTGGTGCCGGGCCCGACGGCGACGGCAACGCATCTGCTGGCCTGGAGTTTCGCCCTGTTCCTGGGCTGGACCATGATGATCGTGCCGCTGACGGCCTGGGGCGCCGAATTGTCGGGCGATTATCATGAACGTACACGCATCGCCAGCTATCGAGAAGCGGCGGGAGTTGTCGGCACCGTCCTGGCCCTGACCCTGCCCTTTGCGGCCGGGTTGGGGGCCGCGGGCCAGGAGGCGGGCGCCCTGCGCCTGCTGGCGCTGGCAATCCTGGTGGTCTTGCCCCTTTTCACAGTGTCGGCGCTTTGGCTGGTGCCGGAACCGTCGGCACCGATCACCGCGCGTCCCCTGTCCGGACGCCGCGGGCTGCGGATCATTTTGGCAAACGGGGCTTTCCGGAAACTGATCCTGGCCTATGTCATCAATGGCATGGCGAACGGCCTGCCGGCGCAACTGTTCCTCTTCTTCGCCCAGCATCGATTGCAGGCGGGGGAACAAGCCGGACTGCTGCTGCTCTGCTATTTCACATCAGGTCTGGTGGCGGTGCCGCTGTGGTTGGGATTAAGCGCGAAATACGGCAAGCATGTCGTCTGGCGCTGGGCGATGGTGTGGAACATCGCCTGGTTTTTGCCCGTGCCCCTGCTGGGACCCGGCGATGCAGACTGGTTCCTGCTGGTCTGCGTGATGACAGGTTTGTCGCTGGGTGCCGACCTGATCCTGCCTTCTTCCATGCAGGCCGACGTCGTGGATCTGGATACGGCCCGCACGGGCCGATCGCGGGCCGGTCTGTTCTTCGCCTTCTGGGGATTGGCGACAAAGCTGGCGACAGCCTTGGCGGCCCTGGGCCTGACGCTGGCGGGCCTGTTTGGTTTCGACCCCGTCACGGGCGGCACGGAACAGGGGCAGACGGCGCTGCTGATTCTGTATGCGGGCGCGCCGGTGGTGCTGAAGCTGGTTGCCGTCGGCTTGCTCTGGCACTGGCCGTTGACGGTGGAGCGGCAGGCGGCCCTGCGCGAACGCATCGAAGGGCGCCGGTCCCGCGCCTGACTGCCCACCCCCTCCCCCTGTCGTGGAGACCGGAATGTTCCGTCGTCTTTTCCTTCTGGCCGGCTTTTGCCTGGCCCTTGCCGGGTGCAGCAACATGAAACCCGAACAATTCGCCAATCAACAACCGGCCCTGGCGCTGGAGGAGTATTTCCAGGGGCACACCCGTGCCTATGGGCTGGTGGAAGACCGGTTCGGCAATGTGAAGCGCCGCTTCACCGTCGATATCAAGGGGGACTGGGACGGCAAGGTCCTGACCCTGACCGAGGATTTCCTCTGGAACGACGGGGAGGTGGAACAGCGCATCTGGCACCTGACCCGTCAGGGCCCCAATGACTGGGAAGGCACCACGGCGGACGCCATCGGCACGGCCAAGGGCCGGCTGTTCGGCAATGCCTATAACATGGTCTATGATTTCAATTTGAAGATGGATGACAGCCGGCTGAAGGTGCGGTTCGACGACTGGATGTTCCTGATGCCGGACGGGGTGCTGTTGAACCGGGCCACCATGTCCAAGTTCGGGGTGCATCTGGCGACCGTCACCATCGCCTTCCGCAAGGACCCGCCCCTCCAGGCCGCCGCCCGCGCCGCCGAGTGATCAACGGCGCTGGGCAACCAGCCTGCCCCGTCACACCTTCTTGCCGTTGATCTTCACACTGGCCAGGCCGGAACTGTCGATATGGCGTTCCCTGGCCTCGCCTTCGAAGCTGACGGCACCCATGCCCGACACGCTGACATCCAGCCGATCAGCATCGCCGCCTTTCAGGGAAACGTCGCCGACGCCGCTGACCCGCACCGAGACGGGTCCACGAACGCCGGCGACGTCCACGTCACCAAAGCCGGTGATGCGGATATCGGCCCCCTGTCGCACGGTTCCGATATCCACATTGCCGGCCCCGGCAATGGCAAGCTTCAAACTGCCGGCAATGTCACCGGTTTCGATATCGGCGGCACCGGCCACATCGATATCGGCACTGTGCAGTTGACCCGTATGCAGATCGACCGCCGCCTTGATCTTCGCCGTCAGCGGCGCATCCAGGTCGCCCGCATCGAACTTCCCGATCATGTCATCAATATGGACGGGTGTGCCCTTGGGCAGCACGATGGTGATGACGACGTCATTGTCCTTCAGCTTCCAGTCGCGCTTTTCCTTTTCCGCCGGCTTGGCGCGGGCGACCAGCACCCCGCCATCCTGGACCTTGGCCGACAGCAGCGGGAATTCCCGGTCGGTGGCATCGATGGTGACGGCGATATCCTTGGCGGACGGGTCGACGCTGACCTTCACCTCGCCGATGACATCATGGATGGTCAGCTTCGATGCGTTGAAATGCTGCGGGCCGCTGGTTTCGGCAAAGACCGGGGTGGCCAGGGCAAAGGCCAGGATGGCACCGGACAACAGCAGGGATTTACGCATGGGATGCCTCTGAAGCAAGGGTCCAGGCAGGCAAGCCGGGGGCGTCTTCCCCGCCGCACAGGCGGGGAACCGCGTTCAACCGATCAAGCCGCCAGATACAGGGGGAAAGGGATTGCTCAGCCGGCCTTGCCGGTGATGCGGACCTTCCCGGAGCCGGATTGTTCGATGCTCTGGTTCTTGGCCACGCCATCCATCAGCACAGAACCCGAACCGTTGATTTCCACGGCCAGCGGATCGGCCACACCGCCATGGATGCTGATGTCGCCGGACCCGTTGATCTCGGCATTGACGGCGCCATTGGCATGGGCGACATCGATCTCGCCCGATCCGTTGATTTCGAACTCCGCCTTGCCGGCGGTGCGCCCGGACTTGACCGAGCCGCTGCCATTGATCTCGAAATTCACGTCGCGGTCGACATCACCCAGGGTGACATCACCGGATCCGTCGATGCTGATGACAGCCGTGGTGACACGCCCCACATTCAGCTTGCCCGACGACATGCCATCGACGGACAGGGCACCGCGCAGATCGCCCACCGTGCCCTCACCGGAGAAATCGTCGATATCCAGCTTCGTGCCAGCGGGAACGGTCAGTTGCACCGTCACCCAGTCATCCTGGTCGCGCCAGAAGCGTTCCCGCGGGTGATCTTTCTGCACGATGCGCAGATCGTCACCGTCCAGCTTGACGGTGACCGTGTCCAGCCAGCGCGACGGGCCGCTGATGCTGGCGGTCACCTTGGATGCGCTGGCGTCGACCTTGACCTCCAGGCGCCCGACCAGCCCCTCGACGGAGACCTCCCGCGCGTTAAAATCCTGCGGACCGAAGGCCAGCGCCGGCAGCGCGGTCAGGGTCAGGGCGGTGGCGAACAGGATGGCGTTCAGCTTCATTTGTCGGGCTCCCCGTGGGCTCGGTATGGTTGCCCCTGTTACAGCAACCACCGTGCCAAGACGGGAAAGCGCGGATTTCCAAGGGGGCATCCTTGATGCCCTGGCAGAAACGGCGATGAAGTGGCGGGATCGGCGATTACGCAATGGCCGATCCCGCCACCCGTCATCCGGCGATCAGCGCCGCCCATTCTTCTTCCGACAGGATGGTCACGCCCAGTTCCTGGGCCTTGGCGGCCTTGGATCCGGCATCGGCGCCGACAATGACATAGTCGGTCTTGGCACTGACCGAGCCGGCGACCTTGGCGCCCAGCGCCTCCGCCTTGGCCTTGGCTTCTGACCGGCCCATGGTGACCAGGGTGCCGGTGAAGACCACGGTCTTGCCCGCCACGGGCGAGGTGGCCGCCGCCGCCGGGGGCACATATTCCTCCGGCTTCACCTGCACCAGCAAGGCCGCCAGCGCGTCCAGATTATGCTGTTCCAGGAAGAAATCGATCAGGTCGTCGGCCACGCCCATGCCGATCTGTTCGATCGCGCACAGTTCGGCATAGGCCTCGCCCACCAGTTCGGGCTTCTTCTCCTCACGCTTCCCTGCACGCTCGGCCGCCGCCTGCACCATGCGGGCCTGCCAGGTTTCCACCGTGCGGTAGGCGCGGGCCAGCAGCTTGGCCGTCGCCTCCCCGATCTGACGGATGCCGAGTGCGAAGATGAAGCGGTCCAGCGCGATGGTGCGGCGCGCCGCGATGGCGGCGAACAGCTTTTCCACCGACTTCTTGCCGAAGCCGGTCATGCTGATCAGCCGGTCGATGCGCTGTTCCTCCCGCGCTTCCAGGGTGAAGATATCGGCCGGCTGCTTGATGCGCCCCTGCTCGAAGAAAAGCTGGATACGCTCCATGCCCAGCCCTTCGATATCGAAGGCATTGCGCGACACGAAATGGCGCAGGCGCTCCACGGCCTGGGCCGGGCAGATCAGGCCGCCGGTGCAACGGGTGATGACCTCCCCCTCCTCCCGCACGGCGATGGAGCCGCATTCGGGGCAATGGTCGGGGAAGGCGAAGGGCACGGCCGTATCCGGCCGCTTGTCGGGCACAAAGCCCACGATCTGCGGGATGACGTCGCCGGCGCGCTGCACGATGACCATGTCGCCGACGCGGATATCCTTGCGCTCGATCTCGTCCTTGTTGTGCAGGGTGGCGCGGCTGACGACAACGCCGCCGACATTCACCGGTTCCAGTTCCGCCACCGGCGTCAGGGCGCCGGTGCGGCCGACCTGGATGCTGATGGCGTTCAGGCGCGTCGTCGCCTGTTCGGCCGGATATTTATGCGCCGTCGCCCAGCGCGGGGAGCGGGAGATGAAGCCCAGCCGTTCCTGCAGGGCGAGGCTGTCCACCTTGTAGACCACACCGTCGATGTCAAACGGCAGGTCCGGCCGCTTCTGGCCGATCTCCCGATAATAATCCAGCAATTCGCCTGCGTCGATGCAGCGGCGCGACGGGGTGGACAGGGTGAAGCCGAAATCTTCCAGCCGCTGCCGGCTGTCCCACTGCGTCGGGCCCAGCGGTTCGGACAAGGCCCCCCAGGCATAGGCGAAGAAACGGAGCGGACGGGCGGCCGTGACGCTGCTGTCCAGCTGGCGCAGGCTGCCGGCAGCGGCGTTGCGCGGATTGGCGAAAATCTTGTCGCCTTTGTCCGCCTGGGCCTGGTTCAGGGTCAGGAAGTCGGCGCGGGTCATATAGACCTCGCCCCGCACTTCAACCAGATCGGGCGCGGCACCGTTCAGCCGGTGCGGGATATCACGGATGGTGCGGACATTGGCCGTCACATCCTCCCCCTCCGCCCCGTCGCCGCGCGTGGCCGCCTGGGCCAGCACGCCCTTTTCATAGCGCAGGGACAGCGACAGCCCGTCGATCTTGGGCTCCGCCACGAAGGTCACGGGCGCATCGTCGGCCAGGTTCAGGAAGCGGCGGATGCGGCCGACAAAGTCGGTGACGTCCGCATCCTCGAATGCGTTGGCCAGCGACAGCATGGGCACGGCATGCTTGACCTTGCCGAAGCCGGCACCAGGGGCCGCCCCCACCGTCTGGGTAGGGCTGTCCTCGGTAATCAGTTCGGGAAACCGCGCCTCCAGCGCGGCCAGACGTTGTTCCAGCTTGTCATAGTCCGCGTCCGACAAGGCGGGTGCGGCCTTGTTGTAATAAAGCTCGCGGTGATGCCGGATTTCCGCCACCAGGGCTTCATGCTCGGCACTGGCCTGTTCCAGCGACAGATCATCGATGGCGGTCAGGTGATGGGGGGACGGCATCTGCGAAGGCTCTCTGGCGAAGGGACGGCGAATGCCGTTTTACGAGAGCGTGAACAGGCAGGCAACCGCCGTCGGCGATCTGATGATGGCATCAGCACGGCAACAGGTTTGCCGGCTCCATGTCGCGCAGAGTGTCGGGTGTGGCGGCCCCCTGGAAATAAGCCAGGGCGAACAGGTCCAGTTCCAGCGAAAGGTTGCGACGGCCCATGCGGCGCGCCACCTTGGCCACCAGATCCTCCAGCACCACACCTTCACGCTGACAGATATCGGCCAGCGCGTCCCAGCATTCCTCACTGACGCATGCGGACAATTCACGGCCGTCGACCATGAATACCCGCCGTTCCAGCCGGTAGGACAGCTGATCCAGAATGCGCATCAAATGTTGCAAGGGACGCGACCATGCCAATGGTTGCCCGACCACGCAATCATACAGCCGAACAACGTTAATGGCAAAGGCAAGATCGGCTTTTCGTATACATTAACCAATTGGCCGCAGGTCATAGAACCGGGTCAGCCGCCGTTGCGGGCCTCTTTCAGGCCATCGCGCGCCAACTGGTCGGCGCGTTCATTCTCCGGGTGGCCGGCATGGCCCTTGACCCAATGGAATTCCACCTGATGGCGGGCCACCAGATCGTCCAGCCGGCGCCACAGATCCTCGTTCTTCACAGGGTCCTTGGACGCCGTGCGCCAGCCATTTTTCTTCCAGCCATGGATCCAGGTGGTGATGCCGTTCTTCACATACTGGCTGTCGGTATGCAGCCGGATGGGCACCGACCGCTTCAGGGATTCCAGCGCGCTGATGGCGGCCATCAGTTCCATGCGGTTATTGGTCGTGTCGGGCTCTCCGCCCTTCAGTTCCTTTTCGACGCCGTTCCAGCGCAGCAGCACACCCCAGCCGCCGGGACCGGGATTGCCCGAACAGGCCCCGTCGGTATAGGCGTCGACAAACTTATCGCCCGGTTCCACGTCGCTCACGGCCGGTCCAGCCCGTAATCGGCGAAATGGCGGATCTGCTGGTGGAAGCGCAGCTTGTGCAGATATTCCAGCGGGTCCTTGCGCTTGACCATGGCGCCCGCGGGCGTATTCAGCCAATCGTAAAGCCGGGTCAGCAGGAACCGGATGGCACTTCCGCGCGCCAGCAGGGGCAGCGCCTCGCGCTCGGCAGCGCTCAACGGCCGCACCCGCTCGTAATTGGCCAGCATCAGCCGCGCCTTGGTGACGTTGAACGATCCGTCCGCCTCGAAACACCAGGCATTCAGGCAGATGGCGATGTCGTAGGCCAGCAGGTCATTGCAGGCGAAATAGAAATCGATCAGGCCCGACAGCTTGCCATCGCTGAAGAAGACATTGTCGGGAAACAGGTCGGCATGGATGATGCCGGCCGGCAGATCGGCAGGCCAGTTGGCTTCCAGATAGTCCAACTCACCCGACAGCACATCGGCCAGGCCGGGCTTCACCTCGTCCGCGCGGGCGCGCGACGCGTCGAACAGCGGCCGCCAGCCGGCCACCGACAGGGAATTGCGCCGCGACAGGCCGAAACCGTCGCCCGCCAGATGCAGGTTTGCCAGCCCTTCACCCAGGCCGGCGCAATGGTCGGCCGTGATGCGGCGTGGCCACATGCCCTTCAGGAAGGTGACAATGACGGCGGGGCGACCGCACAAGCTGCGCAGTGCCTCCCCGTCCCGGCCCGCCACGGGCTGCGGACAGGTCAGGCCGCGGGCGGCCAGATGATCCATCAGACCCAGAAAGAAGGGCAGGTCGGCCGGGTCCACCCGCTTTTCATAAAGCGTCAGGATGAAGGGACCGCGATCGGTCACCAGCAGGAAGTTGGAATTCTCCACACCCTCGGCGATGCCCTTGCAGGACATCACAGCGCCCAGATCATACTGGGCGACGAACGCGCGGACATCCTCGTCGGAGACTTCGGTATAGACGGCCATGGCCGATGGGTAGCCGGTTCCGCCGCCCCGGTCAATCGCCCAGACGCCGCACCATGGGCAAGATGAAATCGCGCGCGGTGGCCGCTCCGGATTGCGAATTAGCGAATTCCACCACTTCATCGCCAAACCAACCAAAGCCCCACGCCACCCCCACAACGAGCACCGGGAGAAATGGCAGAAATCCGCCATTCCAGACTCCCAGAAAGCACTTGGCACGCCCCTTGCTGTAAGAGAGGCATGGCCGCACCGGCCACCGAAATTCGAACCCGATGGAGACGACAATGACCACGATGACCTTCTTCGCCAACCGCGCCGCCCGCAACGCCAAGCTGACCGGCAATGTCGACCTGTCCAGCCTGACCGAGATGCTGCCGGTCCTGCTGGCCGCCCTGGTCTGCGTCATCGCCCTGAACACCCTGGTCTGATCCGGCGCGACACCCTTCCAACCCCCTCTGTTTTCCCCGTCAGAAGGAGCCCCGAAATGGGCCTGATCGACCGCCTCGGTGATGTCATCAATGCCAACCTGTCCAGCCTGCTGGACCGCTCGGCCGACCCGGAGCAGACGCTCAACCAGGCGATCCGGGAGATGGAGGACACGTTGTCCGAAGTGCGCTGCGGCACCGTGCGCATGATTGCGGAAAAGAAGGAACTGGCCGCCAACTGGCGCGCTGCCGAGTTCGAGATGCTGGAATGGGAACGCAAGGCGGAAATCGCGCTGGCCCATAACCGCGAGGACCTGGCCCGCGCCGCACTCGGCGCCAAGGATGAAATCCGCCGGGCTGCCGCCCCGGCAGAGGCCGAGATCAAGGCCCTGGAGGCCGCCATCGTCCGCATGACGGAGGATGCCCGCGCCCTGGAGGACAAGCTGGCCGAGGCGCATGCACGGCGCCGGGGCCTGGCCGCCCGCTACCGCGGGGCCGTCGACCGGCTGCGGGCCCGCACCACCCTGTACGATGGCCGCCTGGACGAGGCGCTGGCCCGCAGCCGCGAGCTGGAACGCGAGATCGACCATGTGGAGGCCGCCGGCGACGCCCTGTCCATGGGCCGGCCGCGCACCCTGAAGGACGAGTTCGCGGACCTGGAAAACCGGGGTCGCCTGGATGACGAACTGGCCGCGCTGAAGAAGCGCATGGCCGACCGCGGCGGAGCCGCGAACTGAAAAACCGCGGCGGAGCCGCGAACTGATCACAGACAAGTACCCCTGGCGCCTGGGGATCGGCGACAGGATCGACAACAGCATTGGAACGATGGAGAGAAACGTGAGCCGCTATAACCGCCATTTCGACCGCTTCGCCCAGCGCTTCCAGGGCGGCAAGCTGTACAAGAACAGCGTCAACGGCATCATCTTCGGCGTCTGTGCCGGGGTGGCCGAATGGCTAGGGGTCAAGGCACTGGCGGTGCGTATCGCCGCCGTGCTGGGCCTGATCTTCCTCTCCGGCCCGACGATCATCGCTTATTTCGTTGCAGCGCTGATCCTGAGCAATCGTCCCACGGCCCGCTATGACCGCTATGCCCGCGCCTTTGGCGAGGATTACGGGTCCTGGCGCCGCTGATCCGGGGGGGATCGGGGGACGGATCGGGCGGGGCGGAGCACCCCGCCCGATTTGTTTTACGCAGGTCGGATCAAGCCTCTTGGTCCTTGTCGGTCATGATCCCCTTCAGCGCCTGCACCAACCCAGCGCGATCCGCCGACACCTGCCCACCGGCGACCATGTCCTTGACCAGGACCCCACCCTTCGCCTTCTCATCCGCACCCATGATGATGGCGTAACGGATGCCGGCTTTGTCGGCATATTTGAACTGCTTGGCCGGCTTGTCGGGCGACAGGTAGATTTCCGTGTTAATGCCAGCCGCGCGCAACTCTGCACCGATCGACAGGTAGTCCGTCAGCAGGGCGGGGTCGAACTGGGTGACCAGCACCTGCACGCAGCTGTCGCCATCCTTGACGATGCCGGCCTGTTCCAGCGCATAGAACAGGCGCGTCAGGCCGATGGAGATGCCCACGCCCGGCAGCTTGGACTTGGTGTAGAGCCCGGCCAGATTCTCATACCGCCCGCCAGAGCAGACAGAGCCCAGCGACGGGTGATCGGTCAGAAACGTCTCATAGACCGTGCCCGTGTAGTAATCCAGGCCACGGGCAATGGCCAGATTGACCCGCCAATGCGTCTCCGGCACGCCGAACGCCTTCAGGGCATCCACCACCTGCCGCAGTTCGCCCGCCCCTTCCAGGAACAGGGCGTTGTCCAGGCCCAGCCGGTCCAGGTGCGCCAGCGTGTCGGCAGCCGGCCCGCTGAACCCGATCATGTCCAGCACGCGGACCGCCGTTTCAGGCGACAGGGCAATGCCTTCGCCGGTCAGCAGGGCCAGGACTTCCTCGCGCGACAGCTTGTCCAGCTTGTCCACCTGCCGCAGCACCAGGGTGCGGATGCCGGGGTCGGTCACCCCCAGCGCCTCGAACATGCCCAGCAGAATCTTGCGGTTGTTGAAGTTTATCTGGAACGGCCCGACATTCAGTTCCGTGAACACGGAATAGATGACGGCCGGCATTTCGGCATCATAGGCGACGGGCAGGCTGTCCTTGCCGATCACGTCGATGTCGCACTGATAGAATTCGCGGTACCGGCCCTTCTGCGCCCGCTCGCCGCGATAGACGCGCTGCATCTGATAACGGCGGAAGGGGAAGGCCAGATCGCGCTCATACTGCGCCACGTAACGGGCCGTCGGTACGGTCAGGTCGAAACGCAGGGCCAGATCGGGCTTGTGCCCCTGTTCGATGGCGCCCGTCGACTGCACGAAATAGACCTGCTTTTCCGTCTCCCCGCCCGACTTGGACAACAACACGTCCGCCACTTCGAACACCGGCGTTTCCACGGGGATGAAGCCGAACCGTTCGTAATTGCGGCGGATGGTGTCCAGCATGCGCTGGAAGGCGATCTGCCGGCGCGGCAGCAGTTCCATGGTGCCGGCAGGTGTGCGGGGGGCGATCAGGGCCATCGGTCAGGTTCCGGACGGAATTGCAAAAAAGGCTGCACGCCTTTTACCCAGGTCACACGGCGTCCGCCACCCTCAAAGCCGCCGGGCGGGCCATGCCGCTTTGGACCCGGCCCCAATCAGCCAGCCAGCCGGCCGCCGCCTCCCCATCGGCAAAGGGCACAATATCCAGCCCCGGCAACAATCCACGCAGGATGGAGGGAATGGCCTCATATCCCGGACGCAGCAGATGAGCACAGGCGATCGTGCGCCGCCTGCCCATCAGGGCCGGAATGTAGAGCGGCAATTGACGGATGCAGGCCCAATCGATCGTGCCGGTGAAGTTACGCATATCCACGAGAAAGCGGTCATTCTCGCCCAACCAGCCCTGTTGATGGCAAATCTCCACCGCCGTCACCAAATCAGAAGTCGGGGCCTCGCCCGAAATATCGACGACGATCAGGCCTCCGCTGAAAGAAACGGATATGTGTCCCGTCCGATGCCCGACCGTAAACATAGGCTTCTTCAATCCGCTCAAACCGAAAGGCGGGGTGATTTAAATTTAGTATACGAAAATGTCAATAAACGCGTTAACTCCCCTATCAGGGGAACAGGCACGGGTCACGGTCGCCGTAACGCGAATACCTGATCAATGGCACTGCCCGACAGAACCGTCACCGCAGATCCGGCCATCGCTCCACACCGCCTTCGACAGATCGGCGTTACGCAGATCCGCGCCATCCAGCCGGGCCCCGGTCAGGTCGGCGCCCTTCATCACGGCCCCCACCAGCTTGGCATTGCGCAGGTCCGCGCCCTTCAGGCTGGTCCCGACCATCTCGGCGCGGGTCATGTCGGCCTCGATCAGGCGGGCACCGTCCAGAACGGCGCCATCCAGGCGTGCAGACAGAAACTTGGCGCGGTAGGCATCAGCATCGGTCAGGCGCGCCTGGGACAGGTCGCTGCGCTGGAACGTGGCCTCGCGCAGCATGGCGCCATCCAGCACCACGCCCTTCATATCCCGCCCGTCGAGATAGCAGCGGCGCCAGTTGACGTTGGGTGCGGCGGGGTCGGTACACGCGGCAAGGGCGCTTCCCGCGGAAAGCAGGGCCACGGCCAGTACCAAGGCCGGACACCGAAGCGAAAGGCGGTAAACCCGCCCGGAAGGGCTATTGCTCATGGATAAAGAGATAAGGTGCCCCCGCCCATCTGCCAACAGGCAATCGTCAACGCCGGCCGAGGAAAAGAGCGACCAAGACAAACACGGGCCAAACTGCTAATCAGAAGGGAACTGGTGAACCGGTGGTTAACGACGGCTCAGGCCCCCGGCCAACCAAGGCAAGACATAGATCGGGATCGCGCGGGGATAATGGCCTTACAGCGTTTTCTGGACCGCTCCGGTATGGTCCGCTGGTTTTGGGCGCCGCTGGTCGCGACGCTTATCCTGTCCGCGCTGTGGGTTGGTCTGTCGTCCGCCTTGGCCCGGCGTCCCTTGGCCCAGGATGGCGTTCTGGACCTGCGGAACTGGGACTTTGCGCGCGACGGTCTGGTCGATCTGGAAGGGGACTGGCAGTTCTGGCGCGACCGGCTGGTGCAGCCGGCGGACATCATCAATGGCGCCACTCCGTCACCGGCGCTGCTGGCCGTGCCCGGTCGCTGGACCAATCAGAAGGTCGGCGATGTGCCGCTGACCGCCGAAGGCATCGGCACCTACCATTTGCGGGTGCTGCTGCCACCCAACGCACCGCCGCTGGTCATGCGCCACAATCAGCGTTTCGTGGCCTGGAACGTCCTGGTCAATGGCCAGCCGGCCCTTTTCGCCGGCAAGGTCGGCCTTGATGATCGTTCCACCAGCAGCGTGGGGCAGAAGGCCATCGCCGCCGTCTCCCCCGTCGACGGCGTGCTGGACATCACCGTGCAGGTGGCGGCATTCGGTGGCTATGGCGGCATCCCCCGCGCCCTGCTGCTGGGCGATGCGGACCGCATGTATGGTGACTGGCAGCAGGAACTGGCGTTCCGCACGGCCTTCCTGTCGGTCTGCCTGTCCATCGGCCTTTTGTATCTGATCCTCTATGTCCTGCGCCCGCGCGACCGGGAGTGTCTGGTCTTCGCCGTGATGTCGGTGGCTATTGCCCTGGTGCAGCTGACATCCAATACGCCTCTGGGCAGCGAAGTGCTGTACACCATGCCCGGCAAGCTGCTGGCCTTTCTGAACAATGTGATGTTCCCCTTCGTCTGGCTGTCCTGCCTGGCCAGTGCCGCCCTGCTGTTTCCGGGCGCAATGCGGCGGGGAATGGCTTGGCCATCGATCGCCTTCATCGTCGCTGTCCCTGTCGCCAGCCTGTGGACGCTGGAATTTCCCTGGCTGTTGACCTGGACGGCAACGATCGGCCTGATCCTGGCGATGATGACCCTGCTGGGCACCACCCTGGCTGCCGGGGCACAACGCCAGCATCTGGCCCTGCCCATGGCGCTGGCCTGGACTGTGCTGGGTTTTGCCAATCTGGCCCTGGTCCATCGCGTCGGGTTCACGGGCATCATGGAAGCCGGATATTGCTTCATGCTGTTCCTGCAGGCCGTGCTGCTGATCGACCGTCTGCGCCATCTGCTGGATCAGGCAACGCAGTCCAACGCGCGGCTGGCCGCCCTGAACGGCGCGTTGGAGGGTCAGGTGGCCGACCGCACGCGCCATCTGTCGGAAACCGTGGACCGGTTGCAGCATGCCCAGGCCCGGCTGGTGCAATCCGAAAAGCTGGCCAGCCTTGGGCGTCTGGTGGCCGGCGTCGCACATGAGGTGAATACCCCCGTCGGCACCGCCCTGACCACGGCCACGCACCTGTCGCAACAGGTTGACGCTGCGGAAAAGGCCATGGCCAACGGCACCCTGACCCGCCGGCAGCTGGCCGATTTCCTGACCGAGGTGAAGGAGGCGGCGAGCCTGTTGACCTCCACCGTCGAACGCACGGCCGCCGTCGTGCAGAGCTTCAAGCAGGTGGCCATCGAACGCACGGATGAAGGGCGCCGTCGCCTGGACGCGCATGACCTGCTGACGGAAATCCGCCCCGCGCTGGAGGTGCGAACCGACGCGCCGCATGTGACGTTGAAGATCGAAACCCGACCGGGGCTGGTGCTGGAAACCAATGCCGGGGTGCTGGGCCAAGTGATCGGACAGCTTCTGTCCAACTGCATGGACCATGCCTTTCCGGACAAAAGAGCCGGCATCATTCGTGTCGCCGGCTGGCTGACCCCCGACGGCTGGCTGGAACTGGTGGTGGAAGATGATGGTATCGGCATCGATCCCGACATCCGCCCCCGCCTGTTCGAACCGTTCGCCACCACCGGAAGGGCTGAGGGACGGACGGGTCTGGGCCTGCACATGGTCTACACGCTGGTCCATGGGCCGCTGGGCGGCACCGTCGAGTTGCTGGACCGGCCCGATGGCGGCACCTGCGCCATCATCCGCCTTCCCTGCACCCCCGCCAGCAGCGGCGATGCCCCGGCCCCCCAACCCCGTAATGCCGTGGATACGGAAGCCGCAGCCAACGGCGACGGCATGCCTGCCATCATCACATAAAGATATCTTTATGTTTGCATGCGTAGGGACGCCGGGTTAGAACCGGTTCCGGGCTTGCACGCCCGGAACCGGTGTTGAAGGGGGGGTGTCATGACCAGATCGGAACGGTTGTCGCGGCTGCGGGACATTGCGCGCCAGCGTATCCTGGTGATCGACGGGGCCATGGGCACCATGATCCAGCGCCACAATCTGCAAGAGGAAGATTACCGGGGGGTGCGGTTCAAGGACTGGAACCGCGACGTGAAGGGCAATAACGATCTGCTGTCCATCACCCAGCCCAAGATCATCTATGACATCCATGCCCAGTACCTGGATGCCGGCGCGGACATCATCGAGACCAACACCTTCAATTCCACCAGCATCTCCCTGGCCGATTACGGCATGGAGGAACTGGCCTATGAGCTGAATTTCGAAGGCGCAAAGCTGGCGCGTCAGGCAGCCGATGCGGCCGAAGCCGCCGATCCGACCCGCCCCCGTTATGTCGCCGGCGCGCTGGGCCCCACCAACCGCACGGCCAGCATCAGCCCCGTGGTCACCGACCCCGGCTTCCGCAATGTCGATTTCGACGAGCTGCGTCTGGCCTACAAGGAACAGACGGCCGGCCTGATCGATGGCGGGGCCGATCTGCTGATGGTGGAAACCATCTTCGACACGCTGAACGCCAAGGCGGCCCTGTTCGCGATCGACGAGGTGATGGAGGAAAAGGG
Source organism: Hydrogenophaga intermedia (assembly GCA_943371025.1). Lineage (GTDB taxonomy): Bacteria > Pseudomonadota > Alphaproteobacteria > Azospirillales > Azospirillaceae > Niveispirillum. The sequence goes on along the minus strand of CALRTC020000007.1, from coordinate 111,979 downwards.
CCTGGACCTGCCCGTCCTGATTTCCGGCACCATCACCGACCGGTCGGGCCGCACCCTGTCGGGCCAGACGACGGAAGCCTTCTGGAACAGCCTGCGCCATGTGAAGCCGTTCAGCGTCGGGCTGAACTGCGCGCTGGGTGCGGATCTGATGCGTCCCTATATCCAGGAACTGTCGCGTATCGCCGATGTCTATGTCTCGGCCTATCCCAATGCCGGCCTGCCCAACGAGTTCGGCCAGTATGACGAGAAGCCCGAACATATGGCCGCCGACCTTCAGGGCTGGGCCAAGGATGGGCTGGTGAATATTGTCGGCGGCTGCTGCGGGTCCACGCCCGACCATATCCGCGCCATTGCCGAAAGCGTGAAGGGGCTGCCGCCGCGCGAGCCGGCCCATCCGGAACCGGCCATGCGCCTGTCGGGTCTCGAACCCTTCACCATGCCGGCCTTTTAAGGCGGGGAAGGATCAGGTGCCCGCTGCTGTCGCCCAGGGATCAATCAGGTTAACGCCCGCATCGGCGAAGTGGCGGATGTTGCGGGTTGCCAGCGTCGCGCCATGGGCGAGGCAGATGCCGGCGATCATGGCATCCCGATGGTCCACCACGACCCCTGCACGCTTGCGGTTGCCCTGCAGGACCGCTGCCCGCCGTGCCGCTTCTTCCGATAAGGTCAATACTGGCTGGATCAGCATCTCTGACAACAGAACTCTGGTTCTTTTGGCCAGTTCGTCGCGCCGCCGGCCCGCATCGAGCCGTTCCACGCCCATCCACAATTCAAAAATGGTGATTGTCGTTGTCACCAGTTCATCAACCCGTTGCGCATCCAACCAGCGTATGATTGCGGGATCCGCCACTTCCGCAGTGACGGCGGAAATGACGTTTGTGTCCAGGACGATCACGTCGAATAGTCCGGTACCTGCCAGTTGCTGCCCCGCAGTTCCTCTATCTCCCCGTCCCGGAATCCATATCCAGAGCCGGCGAACAGGGCCGATATCCGCGTCCCTATGCCGGGCTGGCGGTCGGGTTTCGGTGGCAGCACGTCGTCCTGCACGGTACTCGCCACGTCGACAAGAATGGCCTGCACCTCGTCATCCAGCGAGCGTCCGTGCTGCTGCGCACGGGCCATCAGTCGCTTCAGCGTATCTGCATCCAGCTTCGTTGTCAGTATGCCTACATGACCCATCGCCACCTCCCGGTCGACCCCATCCGTGATATAGCACGCCTGCCCCCGCCTCCCACGTCCTCCCCCCCCCCCCGCCAAAGCCCCCGAGACCGATCATGACCACCGCCCCCCGCACTGCCAGCTTCATCAATGTCGGCGAGCGCACGAACGTCACCGGTTCGGCCAAGTTCAAGAAGCTGATCCTGGACGGCAATTACGAGGCGGCGCTGGACGTCGCGCGGGAACAGGTGGCAAACGGCGCCCAGATCATCGACGTGAACATGGACGAGGCGATGCTGGACAGCGAGGCGGCGATGGTCCGTTTCCTGCGCCTGATCGCGTCCGAACCCGACATTGCCCGCGTGCCCGTGATGATCGACAGTTCCAAATGGAGCGTGATCGAGGCCGGCCTGAAGAATGTCCAGGGCAAGGCCATCGTCAATTCCATCAGCCTGAAGGAAGGCGAGGATCTGTTCGTCGCCCAGGCCAAGAAGATCCGCCGCTATGGTGCGGCCGTGGTCGTCATGGCCTTTGACGAGAAGGGCCAGGCCGACACGCGCACCCGCAAGCTGGAAATCTGCAAGCGGTCTTACGATGTGCTGGTGAACAAGGTGCGGTTCCCGGCCGAAGACATCATCTTCGACCCCAATGTCTTCGCCGTTGCCACGGGCATTGAGGAGCATAACAACTACGCCGTCGATTTCATCGAGGCGGCGCGCGACATCCGCCGCGCCTGCCCCGGCGCCCACATCTCCGGCGGCCTGTCCAACGTGTCGTTCAGCTTCCGCGGCAACAACACTGTGCGCGCGGCCATGCACAGCGTCTTCCTGTATCACGCCATCCCGGCCGGTATGGACATGGGCATCGTCAATGCCGGCGAATTGCCCGTCTATGACGATATTCCGGAGGAACTGCGCGAGCGGGTGGAGGATGTGATCCTGAACCGGCGTGAGGATGCCACCGACCGCCTGTTGGAAGTGGCCGACAAGTACAAGGGCGGGGAGAAGAAGAAGGCCGCCGATCTGGCCTGGCGCACCCGCCCCGTCACCGAGCGCTTGGCCCATGCCCTGGTCCATGGCATCGACGAATTCATCGACATTGATGTGGAGGAGGCGCGGCTGGCGGCCGTTCGGCCCCTGCATGTCATCGAAGGCCCGCTGATGGATGGCATGAACATCGTCGGCGACCTGTTCGGTGCGGGCAAGATGTTCCTGCCGCAGGTGGTGAAGTCGGCCCGCGTCATGAAGAAGGCCGTGGCCTGGCTGCTGCCCTATATCGAGGCGGAAAAGGACGGGGCCAAGTCGGAACCGGCGGGCCGCGTGCTGATGGCCACCGTGAAGGGTGACGTACACGATATCGGCAAGAACATCGTGGGCGTCGTGCTTCAGTGCAATAATTTCGAGGTGGTGGATCTGGGTGTGATGGTGCCATGTGCCCGCATCCTGGAGGAAGCCAAGGCCCATAACTGCAACATCATCGGCCTGTCCGGCCTGATCACCCCGTCCCTGGACGAGATGGTGTTTGTCGCCAAGGAAATGCAGCGCACGGGCATGAAAATGCCGCTGCTGATCGGCGGCGCCACCACGTCCAAGGTGCATACTGCCGTCAAGATCGACCCCAATTATGACGGCCCCGTCGTGCATGTGCTGGACGCCAGCCGGGCTGTTGGCGTGGCGCAGAGCCTGCTGAACGCCGATAACGGCCCGCTCTACAAGGCCACCATCAAGGCCGACTACGCCCAGATGCGCGAGGCCCATGCCCGCAACCAGCTGGCCCGCGCCCGCCTGCCCTTCACCCAGGCCCAGGCCAACGCGTTGAAGCTGGACTGGGCCGCCTATCAGGCGCCGCAGCCGCTGAAGCCCGGCGTGACGGTTTTCGAGGATTACGATCTGGCCGAGCTGGTCAGCCGCATCGACTGGAAGCCCTTCTTCCAGGCCTGGGAACTGCACGGCAATTTCCCCGCCATCCTGGAGGATGCGAAGGTGGGCGAGAGTGCGCGCGCGCTGTGGGCCGACGCCCAGGCCATGTTGCAGCGGATCGTGGGCGAGAAGTGGCTGTCGGCCAATGCCGTGGTCGCCCTTTGGCCCGCCAACAGTGTCGGCGACGATATCGAGCTTTATACCGACGAGACCCGCACGGCCGTGCTGGACCGGCTGCATATGTTGCGCCAGCAGATGGCCCGCGACCCCGGCCGCGACCGCGCGCACCTGTCGCTGGCCGACTATGTCGCGCCCAAGGGCAGCGGGGTGGCCGACTGGGTGGGCGGCTTCGCCTGCACAGCCGGCATCGGGCTGGAGGAACGGGCCAAGGCGTTCGAGGCCGCGCATGATGATTACAGCGCCATCCTGCTGAAGGCGCTGGGCGACCGTCTGGCGGAGGCCTTCGCCGAACGCCTGCATGAACGCGTGCGCACTGAATTGTGGGGCTATGCCGCGGGGGAAAGCCTGAGCAACGAACAGCTGATCGCCGAGGAATATCGCGGCATCCGCCCCGCACCCGGTTACCCCGCCTGCCCCGACCACACGGAAAAGGCCACCCTGTTCCGCCTGCTGGATGCCACGCGCGTGGCCGGCATCACCCTGACGGAAAGCTTCGCCATGGTGCCGACGGCCGCCGTGTCGGGCTGGTACTTCGCCCACCCGGATGCAAAATATTTCGGCGTCGCCAAGATCGAACGCGATCAGGTGGCCGACTATGCCGCGCGCAAGGGCATGAGCCTGTCGGAGATGGAACGCTGGCTGGCGCCCAACCTGAACTATGACCCCGACGCGGCCGACCGGGCGGCGGTGACCGCGGCCTGAGGCCCGCCACCCCGCCCCCAACCGGAAAAAAGCGCCCGACAGGATTACCCACTTGTCGGGCGCTCAGCACATCCCCCGTCTACCGCTGGCACGCTTGCACCCACGAACGGGCATGATTATTCTCGCGCCCCGGGGCATGCCGTATTCTGGAGGTTTTCGTGAGTGGTGTTGCATCTGTCGTGGGCCTGATCAGTCACGATATCATAAGTGGCCGTATCGCCAGGTCCGATCTGACAGATAATTCCATCACTGTCATGGTCAACGGACAGCCCAAATTTTCTGTCGATTTATTGGCGGGTTCGCACGAATACCATACCGTTCGTGACCAGGGCAGCCATATTGACTTTGAACTGAAGACCAACCTTCCCCTGGGTCCGGAGACGCTGACCATCGAGGTTGTGGACGGCCAGGGCAAGCTGCTGCCCGGTGGCAAGGCGGTGCTGAAGCCGCTGACCACGCGCGTCGTTTCCGACTATATCCAGGAACTGAAGGTCTGGCTGGACAAGCGGTTCAGCCGCGCCGGCTTCGTGGATGGCTGGTATTATGGTCACCAGCCCGTCTATGGCTTCCGCAAGGGCCATTCGGAACCGAACTGGCATGATCGCTATATCATCTCCTACGCCATCATCCGCAAGCTGGCCCATCTGAGGTTCGCTTCCTTCCTGGATGCCGGCGGGGCGGAAGGGTACAAGGCGGCGCTGGTGAAGAATGTATTCGGCGCCGACGTCACCTCTTGCGACCTGTCGCAGGAGGCGTGCAACCGCGCCCAGGATCTGTATCAGATCAAGACGGCGCAGATCGACCTGCACAAGCTGCAATTCGCCGACGAAAGCTATGACGTCGTCCTGGCCAGCGAGACCATCGAACATGTGTTCGATCACACCCGCGCCATTGATGAATTGCTGCGCGTGGCCAAGAAGGCGGTCATCATCACCGTGCCGCATGAATCGCCGGAGCAGGTGGCCGACGCCGTGAAGCGAGAGGAGCTGCACGGCCATATCCATTACTTCGACACCAAGAGCTTCAATTATCTGCGCGAACGCGGCTATCAGGTCTATGCCGAGCCGATCCTGTCGTTGCAGCGTATGCGCCGGGCCCTGGCCGTGCTGATGGAAGCGGATATGGAGCGGGTGCGCCACTACCGCTCCCCCCTGGCCCGCCTGCTGGTCCGCCTGACCGCCTTCCTGTTCAAGCCGATCTTCAACCAGAAGGTTGCCAGCGCCTTCATGGAAGGCGACCACGCCTCTGCCGCCGCCGGCCGCTATGCCGGCGTCGTCGCCGTCATCGTCAAGGACCCCGCCGCCTGGAGCGACCAGCCGCTGCGCCCCGTCAGCATGGAACACGTCACCGGCTTCGCCACAGCCCCGCTGACGGTGGACAGCCCGGTGCGACCGGCGGTGGTTTGAGGGGGGCGCTCCGAGCTGTGCAGTTACTTGTCAGCTTAATTTCCCGCCATCCCGGCTAAAAGCCGGGATGGCGAAGGAGACCAAGGGATTGAGATGTTCGTCGAGCACCGCATAACCAAACCACCGCCGGACATTGGGGCTATCTGATCCAAGGTCGAACGCTTACTAGCCCCAAACCTGAACTATGATACAGGCACGGCGGAGTGGGCGGCGGTGAACGCAGCTTGAAGAAACCTCTCCAAAATATTATAAGCGTACAGACATTAAGTTCGCGCACGAGCATATTAACAACCGCGAGTCGTTCAAGGCCACCCAAGAGAACAAAATATATATGATAAACACAAATAAAATTGCCGATGATAAGAAAATAGAGAAAGTAACCCCATTCTTGAAGTGGGCCGGAGGAAAGCGTTGGCTGGTAACATCGCCTCACTGGAAAACACCAAAGACATTTCGCCGCTACTTTGAGCCCTTTTTGGGAAGCGGAGCTGCATATTTTTCAATTCTCCCGAAAGAAGCCACCTTAAATGACGCCAACACTGACCTGATAAATTGCTATAAGATGCTAAGGGACTATCCAGATGACGTAAATAGAGAACTTAGGCATCACGAGGGGTGTCATTCTGACGAGTATTATTACGAAGTTAGGGCAATGAAAAGCACTAACAAGATATCTGATGCCGCCAGATTCATATATCTAAACAGAACTTGTTGGAATGGATTGTACAGAGTGAATTTGCGTGGAGAATTTAACGTACCAAGGGGAACCAAAAATCAGATAATACTGCCAACAGACAATTTCTTGCACGTTAGCAATACCCTAAAAGGGGCAGAATTACTCACGGGAGATTTCGAGTCGGTAATAGATCGCGCGCAATGTGGCGATTTTATATTCTTAGACCCCCCATACACCGTTAAACATAATTTTAATGGCTTTATTAAATACAATGAGAAGATTTTCTCCTGGAGGGATCAAGTCCGACTGCGCGACGCTCTGGCGCGCGCGAATCAAAGAGGCGCACTGTTCTTGATGACAAATGCGCGACATGAATCTATTTTGGATCTCTACGAGGGTTTTGGTTCGCAGCAGGAAGTCTCAAGACAAAGCGTGTTATCTGGAAATCCGGCATACCGAAGTAAGGTAGAGGAGCTTCTGATATGGAATTTCTGAAATGAATGCCAGAATTTTGCAGACATTTAAAGCCACTCCATTGCTGGGGAGTATCTTTGATGCGAGGTTACGCGACCACAAGGAGGCCGCTGGTGAGTTGCTTTTGTCCGCCATACTTTCCTCTGTTCCGATATGGCTGGGGTCGCTAATATTACAATCAATAGACTCTACAGGAAGAAGTGTGTATGACCATGCAATTGACACAATAAGAGGTGGAGAGCTTTTCCTTCTTTCCACCTCGTTTGTTGCGCCATTATTTTATTTCATACTGAAAGATCACCAGAAAGGAGGACAGTTTCCGCACCAATCTTCCCTTATATCGTTAAGCTCGCTTATCATTCTTGTGTGCGGCGCCTTTTTTGCTATTATTCGCGCCGGTGGAATAAATGCTTCTGGCCTAAAGCTAAACATTGACTTTATATTCAGCGCCTCCGTTTACATATTCTTCATTGCAGTTATTATAACTTATTTGGCTCACGTCTATAAAAACCTTCACGAAAGCGGTGCGGTGCACAAACTGCGCAGCGACACACATGACTTCGTTAACAGATTCACGCAGGATGAAAGATAACAACATGCTTAACTTAACCGAAGGGCCAAGAAAAGTATCGTTTCCATGCCTGAGGCTTGAGCAGCCAATTGGAGAATTTTTTATTGCGAAGATTAATTACTCAGTGATTGTGCAGATTGCTGATTTCGATGTCCGCCGAGTACTGCAAGAGGAACGAGACGTTGAGCGCTATTTGGGCATTCAACGCCCGCTGAATGGGGCGCGAGTCAGAGAGCTTGAAACCTACGTCAATACATTTGACGCAACATTCCCAACATCAATTATCGTAGCAATTGATGAACGATGTGTTTCATTTGACGAATCAAAGAGCGAGATGACGCTTTCAAATTATGTTGAGCAAAATGGCGAAGAGATAATATTTCGACGCATAGCTCGCGTTCTAGACGGGCAGCACAGAATTGCAGGCCTATATGAGTACAAGGGGGGAAAGCCATTCGACCTAAGCGTAACCATATTTACCGGAATCGACATAGCGGACCAAGCTCAGATATTTGCAACAGTGAATCTTGAGCAGACAAAAGTTAACAAAAGTCTCGCGTATGATTTGTATTCCCTTGCGCGCACTCGGAGTCCACAGAAGACATGCCATAATATCGCCGTCGCACTGGATCAATCGCCCAATGGGGCATTACACAATCGCATCAAAAGGCTTGGTATTGCCACCCCAGGTCGATTCTCCGAAACGATAACGCAAGCAACTTTCGTTGAATCCCTTATGAGATACGTGAGCGAGAATCCTGTCATCGACCGCGACACATTGCTTCGTGGCCGATCTCTTAAATTGGAGACAGCAGATAAACTCAAAAAGGTTCCTTTCAGAAACATGTTCATTGAAGACAAAGACTTAGAGATCGCAAAAATCATGGAAAACTATTTTAATGCAATTAAAAAGCGCTGGCCACATGCATGGGATGGCCTGGGGAGAGGCGCAGTACTCAACAAAACAAATGGGTTTAGAGCATTAATGCGCCTACTTCGTCCCGCATACCTATACCTATCCACACCAGGGCAGGTTATTTCTTCGGAAGGATTCTTTAATTTGTTTGAGCGAAGCAATCTACAGGATCAAGATTTTGACACCGTGCGCTTCCCCCCCGGAACAAGTGGCGAGGCAGAACTCTACAAAACTCTCATAAGTGACCTTAAAATATAGAGCCGCATTGTCTGCATATTCTTAAATATTGCAGCCCAGTACCTTTACCAAGGACATTTCTCGGGCAAGCAGTGCCCCCCTCACCGTTCCTGCAAGCGCGGCATCAGTTCGACGAGGTTGCAGGGGCGGTGGCGGTTGTCGAGCTGGTATTTCAGGATCAGGTCCCAGCCGTCGCGGCAGGCGCTGGGGCTGCCCGGCAGGGCGAACAGGTAGGTGCCGCGGGCCAGCCCGCCCGTGGCGCGGGATTGCAGGGCCGAGGTGCCGATCTTCTGGTACGACAGCATGCGGAACATCTCGCCAAAGCCAGCGATGGTCTTTTCAAACAGGCTCTCGAACGCTTCCGGCGTCACGTCGCGGCCGGTCAGGCCGGTGCCGCCGGTGGAGATGACGACATCCACGGACGGATCGTCGATCCATTGCCGCACCTGATCCACGATGGCGCGGACATCGTCGCGCACGATGGCGCGGGCGGCCAGATGGTGGCCGTCGCTGGTCAGCCGTTCGACCAGCGTGTCGCCCGACTTGTCATCATCCAGGCCGCGCGTGTCCGACACGGTCAGCACGGCGATGTTCACGGGCAGGAAGCGGCGGCTTTCATCGATACGGGCCATGATCTTTCAACTCCTCACGTCCGACAGGTCCGGCGATCGGTCGCGACCGCCACGAATAGGTCATCAGGGCCAGTCCAGCAGGGTGGCGCCTTCCTCCACCTCCAGCCCCGACAGGTCGTTCAACAGGGCGGCCGGTTGCACCCACCAGCCCGGCCGCATGCGGTGCAGGATGGCGGCGGCGGCAACGGCGCGGTCGGCATCCGTGTAAAGCCCGAAACAGGTGGCCCCGCTGCCCGACATGCGCGACAGCAGGCAGCCCGTGGTGGAATCCAGCGCCGCCAGCACCTGGGTGATGATGGGGGCCACGGCTTCCGCCGGGGCGGACAGGTCGTTCTGCCGCCCGTCCTTCAGCGCCACCGCCAGTTCGCGCACATCGGCCACGGGGCCGGGCAGCCGGGCGGGGGCGGAGAAATCGCCGCTGCGCGCCTTGAACACGGCGGGTGTGGGTACGGCGACGTTGGGATTGACCAGAACGACCCAGCAATCATCGGGCAGGTCCGGGGCGGGCGACAGTTCCGTGCCCGTGCCGCCGAAATAGGCGGTGCGACAATCCAGGCAGGCGGGCACATCCGCCCCCAACCGGGCCGCCAGTTCGGTCACCACAGGCGCATCGACCGGCACATCCCACAGGGCGCAGAGCGCGCGCAGGGCCGCACCGGCATCGGCCGACCCGCCGCCGATGCCCGATGCCAACGGCAGGTTCTTGGTCAGCTTCACCGTCACATGCGGCTTGCGGTCCAGTGCTGTGGCCAGGCCCTTCACGGCCCTGGTCACCAGATTGCTGTCCGTATCTTCCATCAGCAGCGGCATGGAATAGGGACCGTGCAGCGAGAGGCTGAAATAGGGGGTGCTTTCCACCTCCACCAGGTCATGGGCAGTGGCGAAGGTCACCAGACTGTCCAGCAGGTGATAGCCATCCTCACGCCGGCCCAGCACATGCAGGTACAGGTTCAGCTTGGCGGCGGCGACGGCGCGGATGACGGTCATGGACAGGCGATTCCAACGGGTTGTTCCCTTGATGGCCCCAGCATAGCGGTTGCACCCCGCTGAAACCACCCCGTTACAATTTTTCCCATGCTGGTCGGAAACGGTCCTGTACTCTTCTGCCCGCAATCCGGGGCGTTGCCGGAATGAAGGCGGCGCCCGCGCATAAAAGCCAAGAAACAGGGACAGCATGAACAAGCCGCACCGCCGCCCGAAATCCCTCCGCCCGCTGCTGGGCGCCTCTGCCCTGGCCCTGGTCGCCATCCTGTCGCCGCTGGCCGTGTCGGCGCAGACCGCACCGACCGCCGCCGCCACCGCGCCGGCCAAGGCGGATGAAAGGTATGTCTGGGACCTGACGCCCATCTTCGCCGATCAGGCCGCCTGGGACGCGGCGCGCAAGCAGGCGCTGGCCGACCTGCCCTCGCTGGAGGCGCTGAAAGGTACCTTGGGCAAGGATGCAGCAGGCCTGCGCGCCGCCCTGGACCGGCTGTCGGCGGTGGGACGGAATGTGGAGAAGGTGGCCGTCTACGCCTATCTGCAATATTCCACCGACACCCGCAATGAAGGCTTCCAGGAGCGGCTGAACCTGTCGCAGGCATTGGCGTCGCAGGCACAGGCCGCCACCGCCTGGCTGGCGCCGGAGGTGCAGGCCATCGGGGCGGACAAGATCGACGGTTTCATCAAGGCTGATCCGGGTCTGGCCAAACATGCCTTCCGTCTGCATGACTTCCTGCGCCTGAAGGCCCATACGCTGGCGCCGGAGACGGAAGCGGCCCTTGCCGCCTATGGCCCCGTGCTGGGCGCGGCCAGCAACACCTATTCCGCCCTGGCCAATGCCGATATCGACTGGCCGGAAATCACCCTGCCCGACGGGACGAAGAAGAAGCTGAACCAGGCGGGTTACCAGGCCCTGCGTCAGCATGCCGACCGTGCCGTACGTAAGCAGGTCTTCGACAGTTTCTGGGGCAAGTTCGGCCAATATGCCACGACCATGGGCAACACGCTGGGCACCCAGGTGCAGGCCGACACGATCGACGCCAAGTTGCGGGGATATCCCACGGCGGTCGCCGCCTCGCTTTCGGTGAACGACATCCCGGAAAGCGTCTATCGCACCCTGGTGGCGGAAGCGAACAAGGGCCTGCCCACGCTGCATCGTTATTTCAAGCTGCGGCAGAAGCTGCTGAAGCTGCCGGACCTGCATTATTACGACATTTATCCGTCGGTCGTGGCGCTCGACAAGAAATTCACGCTGGAGGAGTCGCGCACCATCACGCTGGCCGCGACCAGGCCGCTGGGCAAGGATTACACCGACCGTCTGGGCGTACTGACGGCCAAGCGGACGATGCATGCCATGCCGGCCGACGGGAAGGACAGCGGCGCCTATCAGTATGGCGTCTATGACGTGGACCCTTATGTCTTCCTGAACCACCAGGACGATTACAATTCCCTGTCCACCTTCGCCCATGAATGGGGCCATGGCATGCATTCCGACCTGTCGGCCCATGCACAGCCCTATGAACTGGCGGGATATTCCCTGTTCCTGGCCGAAATCGCCTCGACCACGAACGAGATGCTGCTGACCGACCATCTGGTCGCCAAGGCCAAAAGCAAGCAGGAAAAGCTGTTCTATCTGGGCCAGTCGCTGGAAAACCTGCGCGGCACCTTCTTCCGCCAGACGATGTTCGCCGAATTCGAACTGGCTACCCATGATGCCGTGGAACGCGGCGAGGCGCTGACCGGGGCCAAGATGAAGGACATCTATTGCGGCCTGCTGAAGAAATATCATGGCGACGCCGAGGGCGTGATGAAGATCGACGAGGCCTATTGCGCCGAATGGGCCTTCATCCCGCATTTCTACCGGCCCTTCTATGTCTATCAGTATGCCACCTCGATTTCCGCCGGCACCTATTTCGCCGAACAGATCGTCAAGGGTGGCGCCAAGGCGCGGGACAATTACCTGTCGGTGCTGAAGGCCGGCGGATCGGAATATCCCTATCCGCTGCTGAAGAAGGCGGGCCTGGACATGGCGACCCCCGCCCCCTATCAGGCACTTGTGCGGCGCATGGACCAGACCATGGACCAGATGGAAAAGCTGATGGCGGAGAAGGACTGACCTGAGCCCCGCCCCCCTGGGGCAGGCCACGCGGACCGGCCTTCAACCGGTCGGTCCGCGTGGCCCCGTTTCTATGCGCCCACCACCCCCTGGGTCGCCCAGGCGACCATGGCATAGCGCGCAGCCTTGCCCAGCGTCACCAAGGCAGTAAACAGACCCAGCCGCACGCCCAGACTGCCCGCGGCCACGGTCAGCGGGTCACCGATCACGGGTGCCCAGGAAAACAGCAGGGTCCAGGCGCCATAGCGGGTGAACAGCGCTTCCGCCCGCACCAGTTGCGCCGCCGACACGGGGAACCAGCGGTGGCCCACGAACTGGCGCAGGCCCCGCCCCAGGGCCCAGTTGATCACTGCGCCCAGCACATTGCCCGCCGTCGCCACCAGGATCAGCAGCCAGACAGGCCGGCCGCCCTCCACCAGCAGGGCAACCAGCGCCGCCTCCGACCCGCCGGGCAGCAGGGTGGCCGCCGCCATGGACAGGCCGAACAGGCCCCAGAGGGCAGGATCGGTCAGCACTGCAATCAACATGTTACCCGAGGTCGGCACTTGAGGATGCCCTTGTAGACGCTCCGGGCCGGGATGTCCCAGCCTGTATCGCTTGCGCATTGCCGCACGGGACGGCGCCCGTCTATCATGCCGCCACCATGACTGATTTCCTCCCCGATTCCGCCCCCGCCCGTCCCGGCACCAACCTGCCCGAACAGAGTGTCAGCGACCTTGCCCGTGCCGTGAAGCGCACGGTGGAGGATGCGTTCGGCTATGTCCGTGTGCGGGGTGAGATCAGCCAGCCGAAGCGCCATTCGTCCGGCCATCTCTATCTACGCCTGAAGGATGATGCGGCCGTGATTGAGGCCGTGTGCTGGAAGGGCACCGTGGCTCGCCTGTCGGTGCGGCCGGAAGAGGGGATGGAGGTCGTCTGCACGGGCAAGCTGACGACATATCCCGGCCGTTCCCAGTACCAGCTTGTCATCGACAGCATGGAGCTGGCCGGCGAGGGCGCCCTGCTGAAGATGCTGGAGGAGCGCAAACGCCGGCTGGCCGCCGAAGGGCTGTTCGCACCGGAACGCAAGAAGCCGCTGCCCTTCCTGCCACGCGTCATCGGCGTTGTCACCAGCCCCACGGGGGCGGTCATCCGCGACATCCTGCACCGGCTGGCCGACCGCTTCCCGCGCCATGTCCTGCTCTGGCCCGTGGCCGTACAGGGCGACGGGGCCGCCCAACAGGTGGCCCGCGCCATCCAGGGCTTCAACAGCCTGCCCCCCGGCGGGCGGGTGCCCCGACCCGACCTGATCATCGTAGCGCGTGGTGGCGGCAGCCTGGAAGACCTGATGGCCTTCAACGAGGAGATCGTGGTGCGGGCGGCCGCCGACAGCCGCATCCCCCTGATCTCTGCCGTGGGGCACGAGACGGACACGACCCTGATCGATTTCGCCTCCGACCGCCGGGCCCCCACCCCCACGGCGGCGGCGGAGATGGCCGTGCCTGTGCGGGCTGAACTGCTGGGCCAGGTGCTGGATGATGAACGCCGGCTGCACCGGGCCATGACCCGCGCCCTGGATCAGCGCCGCACTGTTGTGCAGGGGCTGGCCCGTGGCCTGGGCGATCCGCAAAGCCTGCTGGAAGGGCTGACGCAGCGGCTGGATGACCGCGGCGAGCGCCTGATCCTGTCCATGCGCGCGGGTTTCGACCGCCGGTCCACAGCCGTGCGGCAACTGGGCCTGAAGCTGCGCCACCCGCGCGAGGTGCTGCGTCTGGCCGCCATGCGGCTGGACGGGGTGTCACGGGCCCTGCGCAGCGGGCTTGAAACCTCCATCCGCCTGTCGGAAGGCCGTTATCACCGTATCGCCGACCGGCTGTCGGACCGGGCGCTGCGCCGGTCCCTGGCCGATGGGGCAACCCGGCTGGCCGAGCTTCCCGTCCGCCTGGACCGCGCCCACAGGGCGGGTCTGACGGCGCAGGCCGACCGGCTGTCGCAGTTGGGACGGCTGTTGGACAGTGTCTCCTATCGCGGGGTGCTGTCGCGCGGCTTCGCCCTGGTCACCGATGCCGACGGTCAGCCGGTGACGAAGGCGGCCGGGTTGACCGACGGGCAGCAGGTGACAATCGCCTTTCAGGATGACAGCCGGGCAGCGACCATCGGCGGACCGGGCACGGCAACACCGCCCACCCCGGCCCCGAAGCAACCAAAGCCGACACGCCGGCCGGCAGCCGGATCGCAGGCCAGCCTGTTCTGATTTTGCCCCCGAACCTATCCGAGCGCAGTACGCCCTGCCCCTTCCCTATCCGGCAGCGGACCTTATGCTGGCTGCATGGACGATCTGTTCGATACGCCGCAGGCCGGCGCCTCCCGTACCCGCTCGCTGCTGCGACGCGGCGGTTCCGGCTGGTCGGTTGCGTTTCTGGGTACGGTCATGGCGTTGGCCCTGGCCGTCATCATCTTCATTGAACTGTACCAGGACCGTCAGAGCGCACAAATCCAGGCCGAAGCAGCCGCCGCCAATCTGACCAACGCCATCGCCCGCGAAATCGAACGCAACGTCAATCTGTACAGTTACGTGCTGACCTCCCTGCGCGACACAGAGATGTCGGAAGTCATGAACAGCGTGCCGCCAAGCCTGCGCGACACGGTCCTGTTCGCCCATACTGCCGTGCCAAAGGAGATGGGCGTCCTGTTCATCACCGATGCCGACGGCACGATCGTTTCTGAATCCAGCCGGAATGAGATCCGGGGGCAAAGCCGGGGCTGGCGCCCCTATTTCCAGTTCCATCGGCTGAATCCCGACCGGCAGATGCTGATCAGCGGTCCCTATTCGTCCGCCACGACAGGCGACCCGGTTGTGGTGTTTTCCATGCGGCTGGACAATCCCGACGGCAGCTTCCGCGGCGTCGTCGCGGCATCAATGCTGTTGTCCTACTTCGATGAACTGTTCGCTGACATCTTCCTGGAGACGGGATCGGAGCTGACCCTGTACCTGGACAATGGTGTCATCCTGGCCCGCAAGCCTATGGAACCGGAAGTGATCGGGCGCGACCAGCGGCAGAATGCCTATCTGCTGGCCGCGGCAAAGACGCCATATTCCAATTACGATGAGTTGGACAATGTCCACGGCGACCGTATGGTCACCTCCACGGCCATCAGCCATTGGCCCTTGCGCATTCACCTGTCCCAGCCGCATCGGGTGATTTTCCACTACTGGCAGACCAAGGCATACACCATCGGTATCACGGCGATGGCCCTGACCTTCGGCATCATTGTCATGATCCTGATGGTCCATCGCGAAGGGTCACGCCGCGCGCGGATGCAGGCGGCGCTGGCTGAAGCCAATGTGCAGTTGGAACGCATCGCCACCACCGATCCGCTAACCGGCATCGCCAACCGGCGCGTGTTTGATGAAATGCTGCATCGGGAAGAGGCGCGATCAACGCGCATGCCGCACGATACCGCCGTGCTGATGATCGATATCGATCTGTTCAAGTCGTTCAACGATACCTATGGCCACGGTGCGGGTGATGCCACCCTGCGATCGGTGGCACAGGCCATTGCACGCGCGGTGACGCGGGGCGGCGATCTGGCTGCGCGCATCGGCGGTGAGGAATTCGCCGTTCTGCTGACGGATACCGACCAGGAGGGGGCCTATGCCGTGGCCGAGCGGGTTCGCACCATGGTCGGAGCCCTGGGCATCCGGCATGTCGGCAGTCCCCACGCGCATGTGACCGTATCCGTCGGCGTGGCCTGCACCGCCGGCCGACACAGCAGCCTGTCCGTGGGTCACCTGCTGGATCTGGCGGACGAGGCGCTGTACCAGGCCAAGAATAATGGCCGCAACAGGGTGGAGATCAGCCGCCCGGCTGTCGCCGCATAAGCATCATGTGACCAGGGCGGTCGCCTGGAGCGGGATCAGCCGGCGTAAAGCAGAAAGTGGATGCGGGCCTGGCTGTAGTCGCGCTCGTCCAGCACCTCGAACCGCGGTGGTGCGATGAACACATCGCCCGCCCCGACTTCCACACACACCAGCGCCCCTGGCGCCAGCCAGCCCGCGCCGGCCAGGCCGGAAAGAGCCGGGGGGGCCAGGTCCTGGGCATAGGGCGGGTCCAGAAAGGCCAAGGTCGCGGCGAAGGGGGGTGCTGGTGGCCGCGCCGCGTCACCCAGCACGAACCGGCAATTTGCCGTCTCTCCCAGAGCGTCCGCGTTGCGGCGGGCCAGATCAAGCGAGGCGCGGGATTTGTCCAGGAAGGCCGCACGCGCAGCACCACGCGACAGCGCTTCCAGCGCCAGGGCGCCGGTGCCACAGAACGCGTCCAGGACATCGGCCCCGTCCAGCACGTCGCGCCCATCCCCCGTCCAGTCGCCATGCGACAGGATGTTGAACAGGGACTGGCGGGTACGGTCACTGGTCGGGCGGACATCGCGGCCGCCGGGGGCATCCAGCCGCCGTCCGCGATGCTTACCGGCGACGATCCGCACGCGGCGCCCCCTTCGGGCTGGTGGGCTTGCTGGCGGCCGGCCTGGCCGGCGCACCCTTGGCGGCCACAGGCTTGGCGGCAGCGGGCTTTGCCGGTGCCGGCTTGCCTTTGGCCGCGCGGCGGGTGGGGGCCGCATCATCGGGAATGTCGCCACCCGCCAGCGCGCGATCCACCTTGGCGACTGCGCGGCGCGCGCTCTCGCTCAACTGCGCGGCCGGGCCCCGCTTGGCCGCGGCGGGGGCCGGCATCTCCTCCCGCGGGGCGGCGGGCCGCTTGGACTGGGCGGGCTTCGGCCGGCCCCCGACCAGCCGTTCCACACTGTCGCGCGCCTTGGCGGCCGAAGGGCGGGCCTTGGCACCCTTGGTCGCGGCCGACGGCGCAGATGCCGCCATGGCTTTGGGCAGGCGATCGTACCGCATGCGCGGGGCGGTGGTGCCCGCAGCAGTCTTATCCTGTGCTTCCGCCGGTGCCTCCTCCTCCGGGAAGAAGCCCGGAAGCTGGTCGCGCAGCACGCGGCGCGGCACTTCCTCCACGGCGCCACGTTCCAGCTTGCCCAGCTGAAACGGGCCATAGGCAACGCGAATCAGACGGCTGACCGGCAAGCCCAGCCATTCGAATACACGACGGACCTCGCGATTCTTGCCTTCGCGCAGACCCACGGTCAGCCAGGAATTATAGCCGACCGTGCGGTCGATGATGGTCTCAATGGGGCCATAGGCCACACCATCGACAACCACGCCATCGGCCAGCTTCTTCATTGTCTCCGGCGTCGGCACACCATGGACGCGGATGCGGTAGCGGCGCAGCCAGCCCGTGGCCGGCAATTCCAGATGGCGCGCCAGCGCCCCGTCATTGGTCAGCAGCAGCAGCCCTTCCGATGCCAGGTCCAGCCGGCCGACGGAGATGACACGCGGCATGGTGGCCGGCAGATGGTCGAAGACGGTGGCCCGCCCCTTCTCGTCCCGCGCCGTCGTCACCAGCCCGTCGGGCTTGTGATAGCGCCACAGGCGCGTCGGTTCCGGTTCCCCGACGGTCTGGCCGTCGACCTGGATACGGTCACCATCGCGGACCAGGAAGGCCGCCGTGTCCAGGACATGGCCATTGACACGCACCCGCCCCTCGGTGATCCAGCGTTCGGCATCACGCCGGGAGCAGACCCCGGCGCGGGCAAGCCGCTTGGCAATGCGCTCCCCGCCGGGCAGGTCGGTGGCGCCATCAAGTTCGGCATCGTCGGCGGCGTCTTCGACGGCCACCTGATGCAAGGGGTCATAGCTGTTCTGGGACATGGGGTCGGACTTTACGCGCAAAGGCCATGTTGTCGCAAGCAGACCCCCGCCTTGACGGGCGCGACCGTACCATGCAGCCTTGCGCACATCATGTCCGACCCGATCATTTCCCCATCCCCCATGGATGCCGCCTTCATCGAGGCGGAGAAGGCGGCCGCCCGTGGCGAGGTGCCGGTGGGCGCCGTCATCGTCGATCCGGTCACGGGCGCCATCCTGGCCGCCGCCGGCAACAGGACGGAGGAACTGTCCGACCCCACCGCCCATGCGGAGGTACTGGCCATCCGCGCCGCAGGCGCGGCCCGGGCCAGCCCGCGCCTGCCGGGACTGGATCTCTATGTAACGCTGGAGCCCTGCGCCATGTGCGCGGCGGCAATCAGCTTCGCCCGGCTTCGCCGCGTCTATTTCGGGGCGTATGATCCAAAAGGCGGGGCCATCGACCATGGGCCCCGTTTCTTCCAGCAGCCGACCTGCCACCATGCGCCGGAAGCCTTTGGTGGGTTTGGGGAGAAGCGGGCAGCGTCCCTGCTGCGGGATTTCTTCCGGGACCGGCGGCAGACCGCCGATGAACGGCCATAGACGAAAGAGGATTGGATGACCGACGCCTTAGCCAAGAACATCCCCGCCATTGTCGTCCTGGGCGATGCCGGTCCGGCTGCGGAAAGCTATCGGCCGGAGGAATACAAGATCCTGTCCGGCGATCCCGACCAGACGGTCAGCAACCGGTTCAGCAGCGCCGATGGCCGATTCCAATGCGGAATCTGGACCGGACAGATCGGGTCCTGGCGGGTGACCTTCACCGAGAACGAGTTCTGCCAGTTGCTGGAGGGCATCGTCACCGTGCGCGGCGATGATGGATCGGTCCGCACCTTCCATCCGGGCGACGCCTTCATCATGCCGGCGGGCTTCACCGGCGTGTGGGAAGTGGTGCAGCCGGCCAAGAAATACTATGCCGTCTACGAATGACGGCATCGTGGGGCGACGTCAGACGGCGTCGCCCAGCCAGCGTGAGGTGACAGGCTCCAGGTCGCCGCGCCAGCGGGCGACTTCCTCGGCCACCTGTTCCAGGGCGCGCTGATCGCGGTAGCGTTTGCGGGCCCGGTTATTGTCGCCCTTGGCCTGCATGGCCGCCAGCCGGGCCGCGACGCGGGGGTCACCGATGATAACCTGACGCCAACGATCCAGCCGGATTTCCGCAGTGCAATCGACGATCGCCTGCGTACCGGGACGGCGGCCCAGCTTGATCGCCGCCGGCGTCAGCCGGGCAGCGACCGACAGGGACACATCCTCCGGCATGCCGGGGAAGACGGCCTTCACAGCCTCGGCGATGCTGTCCTTCAGGTCGGCGCCCCGCTGACGATCATCACGGGCCGTACGCTTGGCCGACACTTCCATGCGGCGGCGACTGTGCGCCATGACCTGTTCGGCCACCTCGCGCGCGTCCTCGTCCATCCACAGGACGGGTGCCTCCGCCAGCTTCTCCGCCACAGCGGCCGGCAGGGCCGGGGCCGGTCCTTCGGCCAGCACGACCAGACGCGTCGCCAGCAGCGATTTCAGCGCCCGCTCACGGCCCGCATCGGCCGACAGCCAGCCATCACGACCCACCGGGGCCGACTGCAGCAGATTGTCCAGCGCTTCCAGATCGCCACCGGTCCAGCGGCGACCATTCAGCAGCCGTTCGGCCCGGTCGCGCAGCAGGGCGCGGCCGGCATCGCGGGACTGGGCGGGTGCAATTTCAATCAGCTTCCACACCTGATCGACCCGTCGGGCCACGGCCCAGCCGCCATGGATGTCGACGGGCCGGTCGGTCGTGAACTCCCCACCGGGAAGATTCCAGACGTCACTGACCCGGATAAGACCCGTTTCGTCCAGAAAAGCCTCGCCGGCGGGCGAGCGGTTGATCACGGGCCACCCCGCGACCAGACCTGCCAGCCCCTCCGGCATGCGCGACGGCCGGTCCCATGCGCCCAGGCGGGCCAGGCCGATATCAGTCGTCACCTCAATACCGCCCTTCGATGGCGTCGATGAACCGGTCGAACAGGTAATGGCTGTCCTCGGGGCCGGGGCTGGCCTCCGGGTGATACTGCACGGAGAAGACGGGACGGCCGGCAAGGCGGATGCCCTCGTTGCTACCGTCGAACAGGGAGACGTGGGTCACTTCCACATCCTCCGGCAGGCTTTCGCGCAGCACGACGAAGCCGTGATTCTGGCTGGTGATCTCCACCACGCCCGACGCCAGGTCCTTGACCGGATGGTTGGCGCCGCGATGGCCCTTGTCCATCTTCACGGTGCGTCCGCCCAGCGCCAGCGCCAGCATCTGGTGACCCAGGCAGATACCGAACACGGCCTTGCCGCTGTCCACCAGCCGCGCGATGGTCGGCACGGCGTAGCTGCCGGTGGCCGCCGGATCACCAGGACCGTTGGACAGGAAGATGCCGTCGGGGTTCAGCGCCAGGATCTCTTCGGCCGTCGTGGTGGCCGGAACCACCGTCACCTTGCAGCCCGAAGAGGCCAGGCAGCGCAGGATATTGCGCTTGGCGCCGAAATCCATGGCAACGACATGGTATTTCGGCTCGGTCTGCTTGCCATAGCCTTCCTTCAGCGACCAGATCGTCTCGTCCCAGCTGTAGCTCTGGCGGGTCGTGACTTCCTTGGCCAGATCCATGCCTTCCAGGCCGGGCCATTCCTGGGCGATCTTGATCAGGGCGTCGATGTCGAACACCCCGTCCGGCGCATGGGCGACGACGCCGTTGGGCGCGCCGCTGTCGCGGATGATGCGGGTCAGGCGGCGGGTGTCGATGCCCGACAGGCCGACCAGATTATGGCTCTTCAGCCAGGCATCCAGATGCTGGGTCGCACGCCAGTTGGCGGGTTCCGTGATATCGGCCTTGATGATCAGGCCGCGCGCCACGGGCGTCACGGTTTCGATATCTTCCGGGTTGGTGCCCGTATTGCCGATATGCGGGAAGGTGAAGGTGATGATCTGGCCGGCATAGGACGGGTCGGTCAGGATTTCCTGATAGCCGGTCATGGAGGTGTTGAAGCAGACCTCGCCCACCGAGTGGCCGACGGCACCGACCCCTCGTCCCCAGAACACCGAACCATCGGCAAGGACGAGAACGCCCGTGGCTCCCTTCGGAGCGGGCGCGCGGCTGGGGGAACCCATCGGCGGGGTGTCGGACATTGCGGGCACCTTTGTGGTCTGCGGATCGGCGCCGGAGCGCCATTGGAATGGCCGTGCCTTCCCGCCCAAGGGCGGGGCGGCCTGCCCGCAGTCGCGTCGCGGAACATGTCCGCGCCGATGCCGCGCGCCGGCCAGGGCCGGTACGGTTCTGCTGCTGAATTAGCCATTCGGGCGCCCGGGGTCAACCAACGTGGGCGCGGCCCTGCCACGCGCGAACGGTGGGCACCGTCCCCCGGAGGGCCGGAAATTGCGACCCGTTCCTAATCACTGGCACAGGGGCGTCATCTTGGCTAATGTTCCCGGCTGATTTACAGACCACCCATAGAGGTATCCCATGCTGCGCCAGACGCTCACCGAAGCCCTGAAGGACGCGATGCGCGCCAAGAACAGCCGCGCCGTCGCCACCGTCCGGCTGATCATGGCGGCGTTGAAGGACCGCGACATCGCGGCCCGCGGCACCGGCAACCAGGACGGCATCGATGATGCCGCCATCCTGTCCATGCTGCAGACCATGGTGAAGCAGCGCCGCGAAAGCATCACCATGTACGAACAGGGCGGCCGCGCCGAGCTGGCCCAGCAGGAGCGGGAGGAGATCGAGGTCATCGAGGCCTTCCTGCCCAAGCAGTTCGACGAGGCGGAAACGCGGGAGGCCATCGCCGCCCTGATCACGGAGTTGGGCGCCACGGGCGTCAAGGACATGGGCAAGGTGATGGCCGAACTGCGCGGCCGCTTCGCCGGCCAGATGGATTTCACCAAGGCCAGCGCCATCGTGCGCGAGAAGCTGGCGAACTGATCCTTCCCATGGACCGGTTCACGCTGCTGGCGCCGGGGGATGAGGCGGCGCTGGATGCGTTCCTGGCCCTTCACCCGGCAACGTCCCTGTTCCTGCGCTCCAACCTGCGGCGGGCCGGGCTGGCCGATGACGGCCAGCGATTCGGGGGGCGCTATGGCGCCTGCCTGGATGGGGACGGGGCCATACAGGGTGTCGTCGCCCATGCCTGGAACGGCAATCTGCTGATCCAGGCGCCGCCGGATATGGCCGCCGAGATCGCACTCTGGCTTGCAGGCAAGGGTGACAGGCCCGTGCGCGGGGTGATCGGGCCGCTTCCCGCCGTACGGGCCGTACAGACGGCCTTACCCGATCACAAGGCCGGCAAGGACTCGGCAGAGGACCTGTTCGACCTGGACCTTGCCACCCTGCGCATTCCCCCCACCCTGGCTTCAGGCGCGCTCGCCTGGCGACGTTCAATCGAAGCGGACCTGCCCCTGCTGACAGGCTGGCGCCGCGCCTATGCCGTGGAAGCCTTGGGCGAACGGGATGACGCGGTCCTGGCCACCCGTGCGGCTGACGATATCGCCACCTGGCACGGCCATGGCGACATATTCGTCCTGACCGACGCGAACGGCACGCCCCTGTCCATGGCCACCCACAATGCCCGCATCCCGGATACGGTGCAGATCGGCGGTGTCTGGACCCCGGCAGCTTTGCGCGGCCGCGGCTATGCCCGCGCGGCTGTGGCCGGCGCCCTGCTGGCCGCCCGCGATGACGGCGCCCGCACGGCCGTGCTGTTCACCGGCAAGGAGAACGAGCCGGCGCGACGGGCCTATCTTTCCCTGGGCTTCCGCATCATCGGCGATTACGGGATCGTGCTGTTCGGATAGGGCGACATCCTCACACCTTGATATCCACACCCTTCGTCGCTTCCTCCCGCGTGGCGATGCGGCCATCCGGGGCGACGAAATATTTGGCCGACTTGGCCAACTGGTCCGGACTGAGCCCCATTGAGGTCAATTCTTCCCACATGGGGGCAAGATTTTCCCGGTAGAGATATTTGTCGGTGATGGCATCGATCTTTTTCTGCTGGCCGGCATCGACGAAGGGCAGATAGCCGCGTTCGTTCGCCGGCAGGGCCATCTGGAAGGCCAGCGGCGGGTCACCATCCTGCCCGTATTTGCGACCGTGGGTCTGTTCAAACTCGAACTGCCGCTTGCGGATTTCGGCCTGCCGCTGCGCATCATAGGCTTCCCGCTCCTTCTTCAGCCCCGCCATTTCCTCCTTCTGCTGGGCCGCGGGATCGGCGGGTTTGGTATCGGTCTTGGCGGCGGGTGCCGGCGTGCCGGAGGCGGCCGGCGCCTTCATCGTTAATCGGGACAGGATCGAGGATGGCGACAGGGAGGAGATGTTCATGGCGCATGCCCTTTCTGGCGAGACGTTTTGTGTCGCAAGGCAAGCAATCTCCGTACCCATGAAATTCGAACCATTCCCGAACCATCCACAGCCTGTGGATAGATGGGCAACCTGGGGATAAGTGTGGGCATGCATGGCAATCCGGGGCAGGGCTGGTCTATGCTACCCGGCTGATCCCGGCCCGACATTTTTGAAGATGCATCCCTGATGGCCTTGCCGCCGCAGTTCCTGGAAGAGTTGCGATCCCGCCTTTCCGTGTCGGAAGTGGTGATGAAGCGCATGCGCCTGCAGCGCGCCGGCCGGGAGTTCAAGGCCCCCTGCCCCTTCCACAACGAAAAGACCCCCAGCTTCTACGTCAACGACCAGAAGAACTTCTTTCATTGTTTCGGCTGTGGGGCCCATGGCGACCAGATCGGGTTCGTCATGCGCCACGACAACCTGTCCTTCATGGAGGCCGTGGAGCATCTGGCGGCCGAGGCCGGGATGCAGGTGCCGCAGGCGACCCCGCAGGAGCGCCAGCAATATGAGCGGCAGAAGTCGCTCTATGATCTGGTCGAGCAGGCGACCCGTTATTACGAGCACGAGCTGTACACGCCCGGCGGGCGGGCGGCGCTGGATTATCTGCGCCGGCGCGGCCTGAATGACGAAGCCATTGCCCGCTTCCGCCTGGGCTATGCCCCGCAGGATGGGGCGCCCTTACGCGCCATCCTGTCCGAAGCTGGCTACAGCGAGTCCGACATGGTGGAGGTCGGGCTGTTCAAGCGGCCGGAGGCCGGGCGCGCCATCCGCAATTTCTTCTGGAACCGTGTCATGTTCCCCGTCACCGACCGCCGGGGGCAGGTGGTGGCCTTTGGTGGCCGCGTGCTGGAAGGGGACGGGCCAAAATATATCAACTCCGCCGAGAACCCGCTGTTCCACAAGGGGAACCTGCTCTACGGCATGTCGCGGGCGCGACAGGCGGCATCCGACGGACAGAAGCTGATCGTCACCGAAGGCTATATGGACGTCATCTCCTGCGTTCTGGCCGGGTTCGAAGGGGCGGTGGCGCCGCTGGGCACGGCCATGACGGAGACGCAGATCCAGGTGCTGTGGAAGCTGGCACCGGAAGGACAGCGCAACCCCATCCTGTGCTTTGACGGTGACAATGCCGGCCGCCGGGCGGCCATGCGTGCCGTGGAGCGCGTGCTGCCCATCCTGACGCCGGAAGCCACCGTCCGCATCGCGTTCATGCCGGACAAGGAAGACCCCGACAGCCTGATCCGGTCGGGCGGGCGTGACGCCTTTCAGGGGGTGCTGGACCGGGCCCTGTCGCTGGAGGATTTCATCTGGGAACTGGTGCGCCAGGGAGAGGATGCGAAGACGGCCGATGGCCGACTGCGCATCGAGACCGGCATCAACCAGATGATGGAGAAGGTCACCGACAAGTCGGTGCAGTACAGCTACCGCTCCGTCCTGCGCGAAAAGCTGCGCGCCGCCATCCGCGCGGGCGGTGGCGGCTTCGGCGGCACAGGCGGCGGCGGGGGGCGTCCGCGCCGGCAGATGCCGGGCGACGTACCCGTCAGCCGCCTGTGGGACAGCCGCTTCCGCTCCGCCACACTGCGCACCGAACCGCGGCGGCGCGAGCGTTACCTGCTGCTGACCGTCATCCATCATCCCGAGCTTTTCCAGGATATCGGGGAGACGCTGGCCGGCGCCGAATTCAGTGATGGCGAGATGGAAGCCCTTCGACAAGCGCTGGTCGCATGCCTGACGACCGAATCAGCACTTGACGCGGAGGGTTTGAGACGCCACCTGTCTACCCGTGGTTTCCAAGAGACGCTGGATAGTCTGCTGAGTGCGGACGCGCCGAAATTCGCGCAACCAGGAGCGTCCATGGAATCTGCAAAGAGTGGCTGGCAGGAGGTCTGGTTAAGTTCCGAGGATGGGTTGCTCCAACGTGAGCTGCGCGATGCCGAAAGACGGTTTGCCGAGACATTCAGTGAGGATGATCTGGCACGATTACGCGCGCTGCAGAGGGAGCTGCTGATTCTACGGGGTCACACCGACAATCTGACGGAGTTGGACGGATGATGAGCGGACGGCCGGGCTTTCGGACGTATGGCTACGCATTTGTCTGCGAAAACTGTGTCTTGGCGGACACAGTTTCGATCCAGTCACGAACGTTATAGCCAAGAGAAGTTTCGTCGGATGACCGGGCCCTTGCCCGAGTCGTCCATTTGCGTTTACCGGTGGCAGCCTTGAGAGTGCGGGGGCAGCGAACGAATGGCGACGAAAGCGGCGCAGACAGCGGAAGTGTCGGAGCAGCGGGAAGAGGAAGCCAATGGCCCTCTGATGGACGGCATGGCAATTGCCGTCAAGAAGATGATCGCGCGGGGTAAAGAGCGCGGATACGTCACCTATGATGAGTTGAATGCCGCCCTTCCCCCCGACAGCTCGTCCTCCGAGCAGATCGAGGATACGATGGCCTTGCTGTCCGAAATGGGCATCAATGTCGTCGAGGGTGAGGAACAGGAAGACGGCGCGGGTGAGGCCGGCGAGGGCGAAGGCCGTCAGTCCGGCAACCTGGACGATGACGATATCGGCCGCACCGACGACCCGGTGCGCATGTATCTGCGTGAGATGGGGTCGGTCGAGCTGCTGAGCCGCGAGGGCGAAATCGCCATCGCCAAGCGCATCGAGGCCGGCCGCGAGATGATGATCGGCGCGATCTGCGAATCGCCGCTGACCATCCAGGCCATCATCGAATGGCACCAGTCGCTGCAGGACGGCAAGATGCTGCTGCGCGACATCATCGACCTGGATGCCTCCTATGGCGACCCGGAAACCGGTGAGCTGCCGCCTGAAGCACTCGACGGCCCCGCCGCCGAGCGCGAGGAGGAGGAAGGCGAACGGGCCGAGGGTGAGGGCGGTCCTGCCAGCGAGGGCGAAGGCGAGGAGGAAGGCAATGTCTCCCTTTCCGCCATGGAGGCCGAGCTGAAGCCCAAGGTGCTGGAAACCTTCGGCAAGATCGAGGAAGCCTACGATCGCCTGCATAAGATCCAGGAGCTTCGCCTGGCCTCGCTGCAGCGTGGCGAGGAACTGGTCAAGGGTGCGGACAAGAAGTACGAGAAGGTGAAGGCGGAACTGACCGAACTGGTCAATTCCGTCCGCCTGAACAATGGCCGCATCGAGCAGCTGGTCGAACAGCTTTACGCCCTGAACCGTAAGCTGCTGGGCTTCGAAGGCCGTCTGCTGCGTCTGGCCACGGATTGCCGCGTGAAGCGCGAGGATTTCCTGCAGCATTACTACGGTTCGGAACTGGACCCGAACTGGCTGGACCGCTGCAAGTCCCTGTCCAAGGCCTGGGCCAAGTTCGCCGAGCGTTCCTCCTATGAGGTGGGCCGCGTCCGTGAGAGCATCGCGGAAGTGTCCAGCCAGGCCCGTCTGCCCATCGGCGAATTCCGTCGCATCGTCTCCACGGTTCAGAAGGGCGAGAAGGAAGCCAGCCGCGCCAAGAAGGAGATGGTGGAGGCGAACCTGCGCCTCGTCATTTCCATCGCCAAGAAGTACACGAACCGCGGCCTGCAGTTCCTGGATCTGATCCAGGAAGGCAATATCGGCCTGATGAAGGCCGTGGATAAGTTCGAGTATCGGCGCGGCTACAAGTTCTCCACCTACGCCACCTGGTGGATTCGGCAGGCGATCACGCGTTCGATCGCCGACCAGGCCCGCACCATCCGCATTCCCGTGCACATGATCGAAACGATCAACAAGCTGGTTCGCACCAGCCGTCAGATGCTGCACGAGATCGGGCGCGAGCCGACGCCGGAGGAACTGGCCGAGCGGTTGATGATGCCGCTGGAAAAGGTCCGTAAGGTCCTGAAGATCGCCAAGGAGCCGATCTCGCTGGAAACGCCGATCGGCGACGAGGAAGATTCGCATCTGGGCGATTTCATCGAGGACAAGAGCGCGGTGCTCCCCCTCGACGCCGCCATCCAGGCGAACCTGCGCGAGACGACGACGCGTATACTGGCCACGCTGACGGCGCGCGAAGAACGCGTGCTGCGTATGCGCTTCGGCATCGGCATGAACACCGACCACACCCTGGAAGAGGTGGGTCAGCAGTTCAGCGTGACGCGCGAACGTATCCGCCAGATTGAGGCCAAGGCGCTCCGCAAGCTGAAGCACCCGTCAAGGTCGCGCAAGCTGCGCAGCTTCCTGGATACGTAAGCGGGTCCAAGCGCGATTTAAAAAAAGGCCGGCGGGGCAACCTGCCGGCCTTTTTGTTTTGGCGCCTGTCTGGTTCAAATTGCTGCATTCTCCACCGTCAGGGAATATCCAGCACCCCCGCCAGCCCGGCGCGGATGGCGGCCCGGTCGGCCTCGTCCTTGTTCTGGCTCAGCTTGGCCTTGCCTTCCACCCGTTCCACCGTCAGCACCAGCCCGACAATGCCGCGCAACATGGCTGCGATATAGTCAGGCGGGGCATCGGACACTTTCCAGGGTGCCGCCCGCCCCGCTTCGAACCGGTCGGTCAGGCGGGTGACGATGTCCAGCAGGGGCTCCGCCTCCTCCACCGCCGTCAGGCGGCCATGGATATGAACGGTGTTATAGTTCCAGGTCGGCACGACCTTGTGGTGTTCCGCCTTGCCCGGATACCAGGACGGGCTGACATAGCCATCGCCATCCTGAAACACCGCCAGCGACGGCACCGATGGATCAAAGCGCTTCCAGTGCGGATTGGCCCGCGCCACATGCCCGATCAGCCGCATTCCCCCATCGGCCCGGTCCAGCAGCAGCGGCAGGGGCGTGGACAACAATCCGCCGCCGCCCAGGCTGACCAACGTCGCGAAAGGCCGGCGTTCGACCAGGGCCAAGGCCTGTTCCTGTTCCAACGTGAAATGGGCGGGCATGTACATGGGGGATCATCCTGGGCAGGTTGGTCTGATATTCCTGCCTGAAACCGGGCGGGCGGGCATTCACCGACTTGTCATAATGACAAACTTGCATCCCGACGCCCGGCCCCTCAGCATCCGGGACCTTTTCGGCAAGCGGAGTTGTCATGCCCGGCTTCAGACAAGCCCTGCGTTTCTGGTTCTGGCTGGGCTGTGTCAGCTTTGGCGGACCGGCGGGCCAGATCGCGCTGATGCAGCAGGAACTGGTCGACAAGCGGCGCTGGATCGATGGCACCCGTTTCCTGCACGGGCTGAATTTCGCCATGCTGCTGCCGGGGCCGGAGGCGCAGCAGCTGGCCACCTATATCGGCTGGCGCCTGCATGGGGTGGCCGGCGGGTTGGCGGCGGGCGGGCTTTTCGTGCTGCCCGGCGCGATGGTGCTGCTGGTGCTCTCCTGGCTGGCGGCCGAACATGGGGATCTGGCCTGGGTCGCCGCCCTGTTCGACGGGGTGAAGCCCGTGGTCATCGCCATCATCGCCGCGTCCGTCTGGCGGCTGGGTCGGCGCACCTTGAAGGGCCCCGCGGCACTGGTGCTGGCCATCGTCGCCTTTCTGGGGCTGTTCCTGGGTCACCTGCCCTTCCCCGCCATCATCGCCGCCGCGGCCTTGATCGGCTACGCCACGGCCAAGGCCGGCCTGACCCTGTTTGCGCGCACCGGACATGGGGTCACGGATGATGATTACATCGCCGATGAAGGTCCGGCCGACCGCAGCGTCGGCCGCCTGCTGCGGCTGGCCCTTTTGTTCGTGCTGCTGCTGACCGTGCCGGTAGGGCTGCTGCTGATGCTGATGGGGGCCAAGCCCTGGGCCGACATCGCCAATCTGTTCACGACGGCGGCCTTCGTCACCTTTGGCGGGGCCTATGCCGTGCTGCCCTTCATCGCCGAACGGGCGGTGGAGACCTATCACTGGCTGACCCCGGCCGACATGCTGAACGGGCTGGCGCTGGCGGAAAGCACGCCAGGGCCGCTGATCCTGGTCACCCAATATGTCGGCTTCTTCGCCGGCTGGAACCATCCGGGCGCCCTGCCGCCGCTGGCCGCCGGCATCCTGGGCGGGCTGCTGACCACCTATGTCACCTTCCTGCCCTGCTTCTTCTTCATCTTCGCCGGCGCGCCCTATGTGGAATGGCTGATCCATCACCGGCCGGCAGCGGGCGCCCTGGCCGCCGTCAGCGCCGCCGTGGTCGGCGTCATCCTGAATCTGGCCGTCTGGCTGGGGGTGCAGGTGCTGTGGCCGGGCCGGCCGGATCTGTTCGCCTGGGCGCTGGCCGCCGGCGGGCTGCTGGCCCTGCTACGCTGGAACCTGCCGGTGCATTGGCTGGTGCTGGCCGGGGCCACCGCCGGGCTGGGCCGGATGCTGCTGGCATAGGACAAGGCCCACACGACCGCAGGACTTGACGCGACCACACCCCCTAAACGTATACTTTATTCTTTAATGGGGGAGTCGCATGGAAAATCTGTCGCGCCGGGGGTTCTTGCAGGTGGGTGGTGCCCTGGCCGCCCTTGGAGCGGTGCCGCCCGTGGCGGCACAGGCGACGGCCGCGCCATTGCCCCGGATGGTGACGCCCCTGGACAATGGCTGGCGCTTCCATCTGGGGCATGCCGCCGACCCGGCGCAGGATTTCGGCTTCGGCGCCTCCCACGACACCTATGCCAAGTCGGGTGACATCGGCACGCCGATCCAGGAAGCCGGATACGATGACAGCGCCTGGCAGGCGGTGGACCTGCCCCATGACTGGGCCGTGGACCTGCCTTTCACCCCCTTTGGCGGGCCGGGCAGCGAGGCGGACAAGATCGGCGCCTATCAGGGGTTCAAGCCGCTGGGCCGCCGCTTTCCCGCCACCTCTGTCGGCTGGTATCGGCGCGACCTGCCCATTGCCGCCGCCGAGGCCGGGCGTCGCCTGTTCCTGGATTTCGACGGGGTGGGCCGGGATTGCCTGGTGGTCCTGAACGGCTTCGTCGTGGGCAGCAGCGAGAGCGGCTATGTCCCCTTCCGCCTGGACATCACCGATTTCGCCCGGCCGGGGGAGCGCAACATCCTGCTGGTGCGCTGTGATGTCAGCCTGGGCGAGGCCTGGTCCTACGAGGGGGCGGGGCTGTATCGGCAGGTGCGGCTGGTCAGCTGCGCGCCCGCCCATATCCGCCACTGGGGCACCGCCGTCCGCTGCACCGTGGAGGGAGAGGCGGCAGGCGATGCCGCGACCATCGCCATCAGTACCGAAATCGACAATGACGGCCCTGCCCTGCCCGTCCGCCTGCGCTCCACCCTGCTTGACCCGCAGGGCAAGGCGGTGGCAGTGCTGCGGTCCGATCCCGTCACCCTGCCGGACTGGGGCGGGCACGACCTGACCCAGACTGTGCGGCTGGACCGCCCGTCACTCTGGTCCCTGGAACAACCCTCGCTCTACCGGCTGGTCAGCGAAGTGCTGGACGGGGAACGGGTCATCGACCGGGTGGAGACGCCGTTCGGCATCCGCACCTTCCGCTTTGATGCCGATCGCGGCCTGTTCCTGAACGGCAAGCCCGTGAAGGTGAAGGGAACCTGCAACCATCAGGACCATGCCGGCGTGGGCTTCGCCGTGCCCGACAGCCTGCATGTCTGGCGCATCGAACAGCTGAAGGCCATGGGCTCCAACGCCTATCGTTCCACCCACCACCCGGCCCCGCCGGCCGTGCTGGAGGCCTGCGACCGGCTGGGCATGCTGGTGCTGGAAGAAACCCGGCAGATGTCCAGCAACCCGGAGGGCATGGGCCAGCTGGAACGCATGGTCCGCCGTGGCCGCAACCATGCCAGCATCTTCCTGTGGAGCATCGGTAATGAGGAGATCCACCGCGGCACCGAAACCGGTGCCCGCATTGCCGAAACCATGAAGCGGCGCGTCCATGCCCTGGACGGCACCCGCCCGGTAACAGAGGCCTTCAACGGCAAGCTGGGCCAGGGGGCCAGCCGGGTGCTGGATGTGATGGGCTGTAACTATTACCTGGACGAGATCGACGCCTTCCACGCCGCCCATCCCAGCGTGCCCATGATCGGGACGGAGACGGCCAGCACCGTGATGACGCGCGGGGCCTATGCCCGCGATGACCAGGCCGGCATCCTGCCCGCCTATGACCGCGAATTCCCGCGCTGGGCCAGCACGGCCGAACGCTGGTGGAGCTTCTATGACGAACGCCCGTTCCTGGCCGGCGGCTTTGTCTGGACGGGCTTCGATTATCGCGGAGAGCCGACGCCGTTCGAACGCTGGCCGCAGCACACATCCTATTTCGGGGTGATGGATAGCTGCGGCTTCCCGAAAGACAATTACTGGTACTACCGCGCCTGGTGGCGGGACGAGCCGATGCTGCACCTGTTCCCGCACTGGACCTGGGGTGGCCGGGAGGGGCAGGCCGTTGAGGTCTGGGTCCATGCCAATTGCCATACGGTGGAACTGCTGGTGAATGGCAGCAGCCTGGGCCGGCAACCGGTGGAGCGGAACCGCCACCTGCAATGGAGTGTGCCCTACGTACCCGGCTGGATCGAGGCACGCGGCTTTGATGCCGCAGGCCGGCAGATCCTGATCCAGCGGCGCGAGACGGCGGGAAAGCCGGCCGCCATCGCGCTTTCCAGCGACCGGCGGCGGCTGGCGGCGGGACAGGTGGCCGTGGTGCGGGCGGCGATCCTGGATCAGGCCGGGCGGGAGGTGCCGACAGCCGACAATCTGGTCCGCTTCCGGCTGGCCGGCGATGCGCGCCTGCTGGGCGTGGGCAATGGCGATCCGCGCAGCCTGGAACCCGATCATGCCGACCGGCGCCAAGCCTTCAACGGTCTGTGCGCGGCCATCCTGCAAGCCAGGGGCAGCGGCCCGATCCGGTTGGAAGCGGAATCGGCGGGCCTGCGCACCGCTTTTCTGGAAATCTGATCCTAAGCAAAACGGGGCCCGACAGCGATCTGCCGGGCCCCGCGTTCAAACGCCGATCCTGCCTGTCAGCCCCGGTGGTCCGTCACCGGGGCTGACAGGATTCAACCCTCGTCGTCGAAATCTTCCTCGTCATCCTTGCTTTCGGGGCCGACATCGACATCGATGGGCACGCCGGGCGCATATTTGGACTGACGGATGGCCAGCGCCGACTTCACATGGCTGACATTGGGGGCCGCCGTCAGCTTGGTGGTCAGGAAGCGCTGATAGCTGTCCCAGTCGACGGCAACGACCTTCAGCAGGAAGTCCGTCTCGCCGGCCAGCATGTTGCACTCCCGCACTTCCGGCCAGGAGTTGACGAGCGATTCGAAACGCTTCAGATCGCTTTCCGCCTGGGACGACAAGCCGACCTGTGCGAAAACCGTGACATGGAAACCCATGGATTCGGGATTGATGTCGGCGTGGTAGCCGCGGATGTAGCCCGCTTCCTCCAGCGCGCGGACACGCCGCAGGCAGGGAGGCGCCGAAATGCCGGCGCGACGCGCCAGTTCGACATTGGTCATCCGGCCGTCCGCCTGCAGGTCACGCAGGATGCGCCGATCAATTCGGTCGAGTTTTACCCGCCGCATGGTGATTTTTTAACTCCAGGAGTTCTTGATTTGAGCAATGATATTACACGGGATGCTCCCGCCCGCAAGAGCGAGGCGGATTGCGACACAAAATTTCCTGGGGACAAGTCGCCGCATACGTATGCGAACAACAATTCCGTGACCTGCTGGGTGATTTCGGATGGACGTGCCGGAATCGAGAATCCCTGCCTGGGGCTGGCGGAGGCACTGGGGCTGACGCCGCTGATCAAGCGGGTGCGCCTGCGCAGCCCCTGGCGACAGACAACACCCTATCTGCCCCTGCCTGGCATCAAGGCGGCCCTGGCCCCGGAAAGCGACCGGCTGGACCCGCCCTGGCCCGATCTGCTGATCAGTTCGGGACGTCAGGCCGTGGCCCTGTCAATGGCTGTCGGCCGGCGATCGCCCCGCACAGTGCGGGTGCATATCCAGAATCCGGGCGTGCCCTTCGACCGGTTCGATCTGGTCAGCCTGCCCCGCCACGACGGCAAGCATGGCGTCAATCTGGTGGAAAGCCGCGGCGCCATCCACCGGGTGACGCCGGCGAAGCTGGCACAGGCGGCGGTCGATTTCGCCCCTCTCGCGGTGCCGCTGGCCCGGCCGCTGGTTGCTGTCATGGTCGGCGGATCGAACCGGTTCTGCACCCTGACGCCGGCCCTGATGACCGGTGTCGCCGACCAGCTGGCGGCCCTGGTCCGCGACCAAGGGGTGGGCCTGATGATCACGACATCGCGGCGCACGGGGGCGGAGAACGAGGCTATCCTGCGCGAAAGGCTGGCGGGGCTGCCGGTCTTCCTGTGGGATGGAACGGGCCCCAACCCCTATTTCGGCATGCTGGCCCTGGCCGACGCCCTGATCGTCACGTCGGACAGCGTCGCCATGGTGTCGGAGGCGGCCAGCACGGGCAAGCCCGTGCATGTCATCGATCTGCCCGGCAATGCACCGAAATTCCAGCGCTTCCACGACATGCTGCGCGCCGATGGGATCACACGGCCCTTCACGGGCCGGCTGGACCACTGGACCTATGCCCCCATGGACGATACGGCGCAGCTGGCGGCGCGGGTGCAAACCCTGCTGGATGATCAATCCAGGCGCGGCAGGCCCGGCTGATCATCCGGTCCCGGTGGCGGGGCATCTGGATCGCCCAGCGGCCGCATCATCAGCACCCAATCCAGCCAGCGGCCATGCTTCACCCCCAGGCCCGGCACCGTGCCGGCCAGGGTGAAGCCCAGCGCCCGGTGCAGGCCCAGTGAGCCTTCATTGCTGCCGTCGCCGATGACAGCCACCATGCGGCGGAACCCGGCGCGGGTACATTGATCGATCAGCGCCTTCAGCAGCGCGCGCCCCACGCCCATGCCTTGCGCATCGGGGGCCACATAGATGGAATTCTCCACCGTGAAGCGATAGCCGGGGCGCGACCGGAAGGCGCTGCCATAGGCATAGCCCAGCACCCGCCCCCCTTGTTCGGCCACCAGATAGGGATAGCCCTGCACCTGGATGGCCTCCATGCGGCGCGCCATTTCCGCCCCATCGGGCGGGGCGGTCTCGTACGACGCCGTGCCTTCCAGCACATGCGGGGCATAGATGGTGGCGATGGCATCGGCATCGGCCGCAGTGGCGGGACGCAGCAGCATGGAACGGCCCCCGGTTCAGCGCGTGCGCGGGCGCAGGCTGTCGCCCGCCACATGGGCCAGACGGGAGACCAGAAGGCGCATATGGCCGGACAGGATGTCCAGATAGGGCTGGCGGGACAAGGCGACCTCATCCATGTAAAGGGCACGGTTCAATTCGATCTGCAGGGCGTGGATGCCCTCGCCCGGGCGGCCATAATGCCGCGTGGTATAGCCGCCCGCATAGGGGGCATTGCGTCCCACGACATAGCCCAGGCCGGTCAGGACCTCCTCCGCCGCGGCAACCAGGCCGGCATGACAGGAACTGCCGAAACAATCACCCAGCACCATGTCCATGCCCCCGCTGTCCGCCACTTCCGGCGGAAGGCCGATGGACGGCATGGAGTGGCAATCGATCAGGATGCAATAGCCGAAGCTGGCCCGCGTCTCCTCTACCAGCCCGCGCAGGGCGGCATGATAGGGATAGTAGCAGCGGTCCACCCGCTCCACCGCTTCGGAAAAGCGCAGCCGATGGCGATAGATATCCTCGCCCCCCGCCACGACGCGCGGGATGGTGCCCAGGCCCGCCGCCACGCGCGGGCTGCGCGTATTGACGTAGCTGGGCAAGGCCCCGTCGAACATCACGGGGTCGAATTCGAACGGTTCCCGGTTGGGATCAAGATAGGCCCGCGGGAACAGCGCCGCCAGCAGCGGCGCGCCCAGGTCGATGCAGGCCGCGAATATCTCGTCGACGAAGCAATCCTCTGACCGGCGCAAGGTGCTGGCATCCAGCCGCGACCGCTGCACGAAGGCCGCGGGATAATCACGGCCGCTATGCGGAGAGGCCAGCACGACGGGCAGCGTCTGCGCCGCCGGCCGGGTGATCCGATACACGCCAGGCACGTCATCAATGGCCGCGGAGCGGCTGCCGGGAGCGGAACTGACGGGGGCGTGGGTCGAGCGGGTCATGGCGAAGATGTATCGGATTGCGACGTGCAAGACCACCCGCCCGAAGCGGGCTGTAAAAAAAAGAGACGAAAATCTGAAAACAGGGTGTTGCAATGCCCGAAGCAGGTTGCTATAAGCCCGCCCACCCCGACGGCGATGCCGACGACGACGACGGAAACGGCGGCGACAACGGCGAAGGCGAAGGGGCGATACGGACGGATGGGCGCGTAGCTCAGCGGGAGAGCACTACCTTGACATGGTAGGGGTCACAGGTTCAATCCCTGTCGCGCCCACCATCCGCCGAACAAGCCGAAGGGCCGGCACCGAAAGGTGGCCGGCCCTTCGGCTTTTCCGACCAGGCCAGCCACCCTGTGCAAAGGGATAGGTTCTCGTCTAAAGCCGGCCAACAGCATGGCGTGATGTTATAAGTTCGGTTTGGAAACGCGCGATCCGGCGCGAAAGAACGGGCTGAGGAACATTCATGCGGTCGCGGCGTACCTTGTTTGCCATCCTGCTGGTGGTGGCTGCCGTGGTCGCGGCCTGGGCAATACAAACCAGTCCACGTTTCTCCGGCCGTCACAGCCTGGTCGTCGTTGAAAGCCGGCAGATGATGTCGGCCCTGCTTTTCGTGGCCCAGGCCGACGGACTGTTCGAGCAGGCGGGGCTGGATGTGACTTTCCGCGCCGTTCCCAATGGCCGCGAGGCCATGACGGCCATGCTGAACGGACAGGCCGATCTGGCCCTGTCGTCGGATGTGCCCGCGGCCAACGCCGTCGCCATGCAGCAGCCCGTGCGCATCCTGGCGACGGTCGAAACATCGGACCGCGATGTGGTCGTCGTTTCGCCATCGGGGCACGGGCTTGACCGGGCCGACATGCTGGCGGGCAAGCGCGTCGGCTTTGTCCCCGGCACCAATTCGGAACATTTCCTCACCTTGATCCTGCGTCAAACGGGAATGGCCGATCAGGTTGAATGTGTGCCGTTCGAAAGCGACGCCATCATGCAGGCCCTGGCTGAGGGCAAGGTGGACGCGGCTTCCGCCTGGACGACATTGCGCATCAACGGCACAAACCTGTTTCCCCAGGGGCTCGATACACTGTCCATGCCCGGCCTCTATACGGAGAGCTGGGTCCTTTCGTCCCGCAAGGACGTTGTCGAGGGGCAGCGCGAGGCGCTGGAGCGTTTCATGAAGGCCCTGCTCGCGGCCGAGCAGGTCATCCTGCATGACCGCGAGCACGCCATTCCCATCGTGGCAAAGGCGACGGGGATCGAGCCCAACCTTGTCCGGCGGCATTGGGAGAATTACGGATTCACCTTGCGTCTGGATCAGGCGCTGCTGCTGTCGCTGGAAGGCCATATCCGCAATGCCGGGGGCAGCCCCGGACCGGAGATGCTGGAATTCCTGCAGATGGATCTGCTGAAGCTGGCCGATGCCAGCCGCGTCACCGTCCTGGATTAGGGACCAGCCCCGCGCATGACCATCCGCTCCCGCATCATCGCCACCCTGGTTTGCTCCGCGATCGCCGTCCTGGTGTCGGTAGCATCCGCCGTCTGGGCCTGGGGCTTGATGGGGCGGATGACGACGCGCGTATCGGAGACGCATGCGCTGGTTCGGTCGGTGTTCGAACTCAGCCTGTTGAGCCAGGAATTTGCCAGCAACGGCAGCGAACGGGCCCTGTTCCAGTGGCAGCGGGCTCACGCGCGGCTGGACAGCGAATTGTCACGCCTGATGGAGACGGCCCTGGACGAGGCGGACCAGGCCCTGCTGCGGCGGCTGCGGAGTGACAATGCCATGGCCCAGCCCGCTCTGGAGCGGTTTGCACAGTCACAGACCAGTCCGGAGGCGGGGAATATCGCCCTGAACGCCCTGCTTCTGCGGTTCAACGTGATGGCATCCGATGCCGACCGGCTGGCGGCCAATGCCAATGCCCGGGTGAACCGGTATGGCCGGCTGCTGCTGACCCTGCAATTGCTGCCGCTTCTGCTGCTGGCGGTCATGGTGGTGGCCGCCACCGCCGCCAGCCACCGGGTCATCAATGGCCTGCGCCGGATCGGTGGGGGGATGGAGGCGATCGGGCGCGGCGACCTGGCGCATCGCCTGCAGGTCCGCGGCAAGGACGAGTTTGCGACCCTGTCCACGGCGGTCAACAGCATGGCCGAACAGTTGCAGGCTCTTTATGCCGACATCGCGGGCAAGGTGGATGCGCTTTCATCCGCAAAACAGCAGGCGGAGGCGGCCGAACGCGCCAAGGGTGCGTTCCTGGCCAATATGAGCCACGAGATCCGGACGCCGCTGAACGCCGTCATCGGCTTTGCCGATCTGCTGCGCGATACGACGGCCCCCACGGCCGAGCGGGAGAAATGGCTGGGGTTGCAGATGGAGGCGGCGCGTGCCCTGATCGCCGTCGTCGATGACGTCCTGGATCTGTCCAAGTTCGAGGCGGGGCGGCTGGAGCTGGAACTGGCACCGCTGGGTCCATCGGCTTTGGCTGAGAACTGCGTTGCCCTGCTGACGCCCCGGGCCCGCGACAAGGGCCTGGCCATCGGTGCGACGCTGCTGCCGGGCCTGCCGGACTGGGTGCTGGGCGATGCCACGCGCCTGCGCCAGATTCTGCTCAACCTGCTGTCCAACGCCGTGAAATTCACCAGCAAGGGCCGTGTCGAGCTGGAGGTGGCGCGCATCGCGAACGATCTGCGGTTCACCGTCACTGATACGGGCATGGGCATACCCGTCGATCGACGGCGGCATCTGTTCATGCCTTTCAGCCAGCTGGACGCGTCGGTGACCCGGCGTTTCGGTGGTACCGGCCTGGGTCTGGCCATTACCAAAAGGCTGGTGGATGCCATGGGCGGCAGGATCGAGGTGGAAAGCCAGCCCGGCCAGGGCAGCATTTTCCGCGTGTTTCTTCCCTTGCCCGAAACGCAGGCGCCGGTTCCCGCCCTGTCCGATCCGGAGGGCAATGCGCCCCTGCCCTCCTATCGTCCCCTGTCGATCCTGCTGGCGGAGGACGTCTTTGCCAACCAGATGCTGGTTCGCACCATCCTGGAGCGTGCGGGCCACCGGGTGACGGTGGTAGAGAACGGGGAAGAGGCGGTCGACGCCCTGACCATCTCCCCGCAGGCCTTCGATCTGGTGCTGATGGATGTGCAGATGCCGAAGATGGACGGTATGGAGGCGACGCGCCGGATCCGTCAGCTGGGCGCCACCCTGCCTATTCTGGCCCTGACGGCGAATGTGCTGCGGGAGGAGCGGGAAGCCTGCCTGGAAGCCGGGATGAACGGGCATCTTGCCAAACCCGTAACGCCGCAGGGCTTGAAGACCGCCATTGTCGAACTGGCCGGCCTACGCTTCTCCGCCCTTGAAGGCACCGATGCGCGGGCCATGCGCCCTGCTGCGGGAGGGCTGGAAGAGGCGTTGGATCAAGGCGTACTGGAGAACCTGCTGCTGGTCACCGGGGACGAAATCGGCATCACCTTGCTGAGCGACGCCATCCCGTCCTTTCGCAATCGGGTCGAGCTGATCCGACATGCCGGATCAGACCTGCATCGTATCGAACGCGAGGCCCACGCCCTGGTATCGACAGCCGGCAATCTGGGCTTCACGCCATTGTCGGTGCGGGCGCGCCAGATCACCAACGCCGCCAGCGACGGGGACGGGGCCGCTGTTTCCCAACTGCTTGCGGGATTACCGGAGCTGGCTGCGGCGGCGGGGACTGCCGGGCTTGCCGCCCTGGAGCGGCTGCGGCGACGCGTTGCGGACGCAGCGCCAACAGCGACCAACGACAAGCGGGCCTGATTGCCTCAGGCGCCGGGCCCTTTGCCGGTTCCTAGCGACGGCCGGCTCCGCTCGAAATCGGTGCGTGACTTGCGCACGACATGTTCCGGCACATCAATCCAGCCGCCGATAAGGTCACCCGACAGGAAGCGGACACCCGCCTCCTCGCACACATCCTCCATCGCCAGGTCACGCACCCCTTCCACGGCGGACAGAAGCTGGAGCCGGGTGGCATTGGCCGCGAATCGGGTGATGTCCTGACGCCAGCGATCGGCCGCGGCTGACGGGGGCAATGTCAGATTGACGACGCGGGCCCCGGACCCGCCAATGGCTGACAGGTCGGCATTGGCCTGCTCCACCTCGATCATCACCGTCCGCCCCAAGGGACGCAGTGTGGAGACCAGTTCGGCCAGTCTGCCCGCCGGCGCGCCCTTGGGAACACCATAAAGATGGTAGGCCACGAACGGGGACAGATGCTTGGGTATTTCACGCAGAACGGTGATGAGTTCCTGCCGCCGCTGGGTGGCGGCCAGGCTTTCGAAATGAATGGGCAGCGACAGGATGAAGCGGAAGCGGTTGTCATACAGCTCCAGCGCGGTACCCACCGCCTCACGCGCAACACGCATATCCAAGGCCAGGATGGCCGCCGGCGTAGCGGAGCCGTCCAGGCATTCATACCCCCAGAGGGGAGACCGGCCGGGCCGGCTGCGGCAGCAGCGTGCCATGTAAAGTGACAGGATCTGCTGGGTCACGTCCCATACCGGGCGATATCGCACCTCTGGCGGTCCCAGCGATTCCACCGCGGTGTAATGGAACCCCCGATTATGCGCCGCGGGCGCCGGCATCGGTGTGGCGGGTGCGGGCTCCGTTGCGGGGCTTGTAACCGCCCCGTCCAGCATCTGCTTCAGATTGGCGGGCACCAGCACCATATCGGATCCCAACTGGTGCATGGCGCTGTGCACGGTGATGCTGGCTGTGTCGGCGCTGCCCAGCAGCAGGACCTGCAGCTCCTCCACCACCTTGGCGCAGATCAGTCGCGCCTGCTCGGCGCCAAGCTGGGCGAAGACAACGACATAGGCCTCCTCCCCATGCCGAAACCAGGCATCCTGGGGGGACAGGTGCTGCGACAGCAGCTTCTGCGTCAACAGATGTACGCGTTCCGCCAATTGTGGCCAATGCGTCCCCAGCCGCTCATGCAGGCTTTCAAGCCCCAGAAGATGGATCGATCCCGCCTGGGTGGGGTCGCGTTGCGCAAAGATGCGGCGAAGGGCCGCCGGCAGGTCGGGACTACCCCCGTCAACGGCAGCCGGCGCCGATACGGCCGGCGGCGACCGGCGCGTCAGCCGAAAGCGGGACGGAGACCGGCCCGGGGCGGGCGCCTGTTCTGCCTCGGCCTCGCCCAGGAAGACCGACAGGAGAGAAGCCACAAGATTGCGCATGGCCATGACCTCCAGAATTCCATTCCAGGGTACGCCAAAGCCCGTTAACGGGTTATAATCAAAATCGTTGTAATGTTTCTTAAGGCATCATCATTTCTTGCCCGCCGAGAAAGAACGTTTCGGGGACAGTGCAATAAACAGCATGACATGGATCAATGCGGCGACTCAACCATTCACGCAGATACGTTGACAATTGATCCTTCTTTGGAAAGGGTGGAAACTCCATGACCCCTGCCGATACCGCCACAGGCAAGGCTAGGCCTTTCCTGACCGGCATTGAGCGAGCCTTCCATGATGACGAGTTGATCGTCACCAAGACGGACACGGGGGGGCGCATCACCTACGCAAACCGCACCTTCCTGCGCGTCGCCGCCCTGACGGAGGAAGCGGCGCTGGGCAAGCCGCACAATCTGATCCGCCACCCTGACATGCCCCGCGTCGTGTTCAAGCTGCTGTGGGACACGCTGGGCGCGGGCAAGGAAATCTTCGCCTATGTGCTGAACCGGGCCGTGAATGGCGACCACTACTGGGTGTTCGCGCATGTGACGCCCTCCCGCGATACCGGCGGCAATATCATCGGCTTTCATTCAAGCCGGCGCACCGCCGACCAGCGCATCGTGACGGACGTCATCACGCCGCTCTATAAGGCATTGCTGACGGAAGAGGCCAAGCACAGCCGCGTCCGCGAAGGCATTGCGGCCAGCGAGGCGATGTTGATGGGTTTGCTGCGCGACAAGGGGGTTAGCTATGAGCAACTCATCTTCTCTCTTTAA
The DNA here is from genome assembly GCA_943371025.1 of Hydrogenophaga intermedia. Classification (GTDB taxonomy): domain Bacteria; phylum Pseudomonadota; class Alphaproteobacteria; order Azospirillales; family Azospirillaceae; genus Niveispirillum. Next base: position 70,892 of record CALRTC020000007.1, on the reverse strand, counting down.
GGCTCGTCTGGCCGGCATTGCCGTTCTGATCGGATCTCTCATCGACCTGGGCGGCAATGCCCTGGGCATGCATTTCGTTGCAGCGGTGGGCGGCGTCATCACCCTGTTGGCGGCGCTGGGATCCTTCTTCTATCTGGCGCGCGTCGACAAGGTGCTGAACCGTGCCGGTGACGTGCTGGGCCGGCTGGTCAAGGGTGACTATGAAGCCCGCATCACCCATATCCACGAAATGGGCCCGCTGGGGGAGTTGCTGCACCGGATCAACGATGTGACCGACCGCGCCGATGCCTTTGTGCGCGAGGCGACGGCATCGCTGCAGGCCATCACCAACCAGAACTATCACCGCCGCGTCATTGAAAAGGGCATGGTCGGCACTTTCCTGGCTGGCAGCCGCGCCATCAATGCCGCCAATCTGGCCATGGCCGACAAGGTCCTGCATTTCCGCCAGATCGCCGACGAGTTCGAGCGCAAGGTCAAAGGCGTGGCCGACAACCTGTCAGCCGCCGCGCGCGACATGAAGGACGCCTCCTCGACCATGGCCCATGCCGCGGAAGGCACCAATGACGAAAGCATGGCGGTCGCCGCTGCCGCCGAGCAGGCCAGCGGCAATGTCCAGACGGTTGCCGCCGCCGCTGAGGAGCTGAGTGCCGCAATCCGTTCCATCACGGAACAGGTGGAACGGTCGCGCAGCATCACCAATGCGGCGGTGGGCCGCGCGCGCGCCGCCAATGACCGCGTCGCCACCTTGTCGGCCGCAGCCATCCGCATCGGGGAGGTGGTGGGTCTGATCCAGGAGATCGCCGCCCAGACCAACCTGCTGGCGTTGAATGCCACGATTGAGGCGGCCCGCGCCGGCGAGGCCGGCAAGGGCTTTGCGGTGGTGGCGTCCGAGGTGAAGAACCTGGCCGGTCAGACGGCACGCGCCACGGAGGACATCCAGACCCAGGTGGCCGATATCCAGGCCGCCACCCAGTCTGCCGTGGACAGCATCAGCGAGATCACCCAGGTGATCGCCGATGTGAACGGCACCACGGTGAATATTGCAGCGGCCGTCGAACAACAGGGGGCGGCCACGTCGGAGATCGCCCGCAATGTCGAACAGGCGGCCGTGGGCACGCGCAACGTGTCTGAACGTATCACCCTGGTGACGCGCGCCGCCTCCGAAACCGGGGCCGCCTCCAGCCAGGTTCTGGGCTCTGCCGAGCATCTGGCCAAGGAATCCAGCCTGCTGGGTGCAGAGATGGATGCCTTCCTGGTGGCCCTGCGCCGCGTGATCTGATCGCCCCGCCCGTCACGCGTCTTTCCTGGCGGCCTTCCCCGAAATAATCCGGGGAAGGCCGTTTGATTTTCCGGACAAACGATCCCAGATTCTGGCCTCACTCCTCCAGCGCTGAGGTCCAGCCATGTCCAAGATGATCTCCCGCCGCCTGATCCTGACCACCGGCGGCCTGTTGGGGGCCGGGGCCGCCATATCCCCCATGGCCTGGGCCCAGGTCGGCAACGCACAGGCCACCGTCGGTCGCGCCGCCCCTGCTTTCACCGGCACCGACATCAATGGCAAAAACGTCAGCCTGTCCGACCTGAAGGGCCGGCTGGTGGTTCTGGAATGGACGAATCATGGCTGTCCGTTCGTCCGCAAGCATTACGATTCCGGCAATATGCAGCGTCTGCAGGGTGAAGCGACGGCCAATGGCACCGTCTGGCTGACGGTGGTCAGTTCAGCCCCCGGTGAACAGGGCCATGTCAGTCCCGCCGATGCCAAGACCCGCATGGCAGCCGAAAAATGGGCCGCCAGCACCTTGCTGCTCGATCCGACCGGGACCATCGGCCGCGCCTATGGCGCCAAGACCACACCGCACATGTTCATCATCGGCCCGGACGGCTCGCTGCTGTATGACGGGGCTATTGACGATCGGCCGACCGCTGAAATCCAGGATATCCCTGGGGCACGCAACCATGTGCGCGAGGCCCTGGCCGAAATCCGGACCGGCAAGCCCGTCAGCGTCTCCAGCACCCGCCCCTATGGCTGCGGCGTGAAATATCCGCGGGTCGCAACCTGAGGCGCATTTCACCCGGCGATCGGCCAGCAGCAAGGAGCCGCCCGATACCAGCGCATGGCTATGTTAGAAACGTTCTCTCCTGAACCGCTATTCATGTAATTTCACTACATACGCGGACAGAAAAAAGGCCGTGGCATTGCCACGGCCTGAGTTTAGGGAGGAAACGCCCAAGAAGTGCGTTACGACAGAGGGCCAAGGCCGTGTCGCAAGACAGACTATGCGCGCAGCCGACCCATTGTGCAAGTGCAAAATATCGGGGTGGATATGCAGGAAATCCCTGACCCCGTTCAGCATTTGCAAGGGATTCCGCAGGCCATACGAAAGTAGGGGGCGTGCTGCGCTGCAATATATCGATCGGATCAGATCGTATGCCCAGGAAATCATCAGCATGACTGAAGATTAATCCGCGAAGGCCATGCTCAGGGCGCATGCCCTTTGTGGATATGTAACTTAAGTACAGGCACCGGCAAGGCGCATCGGCCCAAAATAAGTCAGGGGGCGCCGACATGATGCCGGCGCCCCCTTAATGGACGCGTTGAAGCCTGGATGTGGACGGGATCAGTGCGCCGTTTCACCCGCCGTCTGCACGATGACGCCATACCAGCCCAGACCCCGATAGGTCTCATAACCCGGCGTCAGGGCGAATCCGACCAGACGCCCGAACCGATCGACATAATGGCCCATGGACCGGCCCTGGGTTTCCAGTGGGAACATTTCCGTCAGTTGGCCACGCCCGTCGGAAGAGGCAATGACCCGACCCGTCGCATCAACCAGCAGACAGCGTGTATGGCTTTCCTCGCTGCGGTCCAGACGCACACCGGTCGTCACGGCGCGCGCCTGCGGTTCCCAGTCGAAGAAGATGCCCATGGCGCCGATCACCTCGCCATCCACGGCGCCGTCGCGCCGCACGGCGGTGGAATAGGTCGCCACCGTCCGCCCATCCAGCACCGGGTTGGCCGTCACATCGACCACAGCGAAGTCGGACCCGTCCTTGGTGTTCAACGCCTGACGGAACCAGGGCTCGTTGGCGACATTCGTACCGATGGCATTGGGGAAGCGGCGCGGACGGCCCGTGGCAATCACCCGCCCCTGCCGATCCGCCACCCAGAGATCGAGATAGACCGTGTAGCTGTCCAGGATGACGCCCAGGCGCGAGGAGGCAAAGGCGGTCGCGTCGGCCGACGGCTGCGCCACACAATCGACCACGGCCTTGTCCGTCGCCCACCAGCGCACGTCACAGGACCGTTCATAAAGATTGCGATCGATGATCTCGATCATGTTCAGCGCCAGATCCGCCAGCCTCTGTCCCCGGAATCGGACCATCAGATCCTCGCCCACCGTTGCCATGCGATCGACGAGCTGCCCAATTTCTGAGCGAAGTTCACTGGCGACGATGCTGACCTGCCGGGAGATCGAGTTCACTTCATTGGCGACGACGGCGAAGCCGCGCCCGGCATCACCCGCCCGCCCCGCCTCAATCAGCGCGTTGAAGGCCAACATTTTCGTGGTGCGATTGATGTCCTCGATGGCGGATACCTTCTGGCTCGCCACATCCAGCACATTGCGGGTGAGATCGATCAGGCTGTTATCCATGAGGGGCGACCCTTTTTGTTAGGCACACATGTTTCCAACCCAGCAAAATGTGTGCCCTTCACCGCTCCACGGTTAACTCTTTGAAGGGATTTGGAAGTTTAATGACAGGCCCATGGTAATAAGATTGCGCATGCCCAAATTCTGGGCAATTTCCGCAGTTGCGCATAGCGCACGAGCGGTTTCAGATGAAACATTGCCGTTTCATGCCGCAAATTCCGTCGAAAATGCCGTCGATCCCCCAATTCCAGGAGGAAAATTTCGCTCTAATGTCATTTGTGCATAGCAGCATTGGCCAGCAAGTGGACAGGCGATGGCGGGTCAAACGGAAGCCAAGGGGCGATTAGGTTTCCGTTCGGCCCGCCATCCAGCGGCGGATGGGGATCCGACCACTGGTGCCTTTCGCCGACGCGGCAGGATGGGGCCAACCGCGACGGTATCATGTCCAGCACCGCGTGACAGGGATGTCACCCGGCCTTGTGTTCGGGACGGCCGGTTTCTGGGGCGTTTCCACCGCCGGCCCGAACGATGTACAGTAATCCCGAAACATCATCTTTATGTCAAGCGAATTCATAACGAGCGACATTGAGGTTTTGTGACTTGCCGTCCGTGGCAGCCCGTGCCACTTTCCTATCCATGAAGTGTGGAGAATGATGATGGCCGCCGTTGCGACCCCGCGCGCCAAGCAGCCGCGCGGTGAGGAAAGTGAAAAGACCCGCCTGACCCGACAGATGCGCCGGGAGGCGGGCCGTTGGCTGAGCGGCAGGCGAGAGCAGGCCGGCATGACCCAGGCCCAGGTTGCCGAACATGTCGGGTATCGCTATTACACCTTCGTTTCCCAGGTTGAAGGCGGGCATGGTCGTGTGCCGGCGGAGCATTTCGAGCTGTGGGCCCAGGCCATCGGGGTGGCCCCACAGGAATTCACCAAGAAACTCCTGGGCTTCTACGAACCGGAGATTTACCGCCTGTTATTTCCGGATGCGGAGTAAGGACTAGCGCCCGAGCCGTATGGGACGGTTCGGACCGCTTGATCAGGGAGGGGGCGTTGGGCGACGTGCTGCGGTTCATTCGGGCCGTAACGCAGACAGGCTACTGGACGAACCAGGAGAAGGCGGAGCTGTTCCGCCTGACGCAGGAACTGGCTGACCAGGATGCGGGTATTGAGACCGCCAGCGGCCTTTCCGACACGGGTGACCCGTGGTTCATCGTCTATTCCGCCGCCACTGGCGATGTCCTGGTGCATGTTGCCCGCATCGGCGGGCGTTTTGTCGTCCATGACCTGTCTGGTGACCTTCTGATCGAAGGTGACGATCTGCGCCGTCTGGTCAACCGCGCCGCCGGCCAGGGTGGGCTGGAAGAATTCACGCAGGCCAATCTGAACAATGTCGTCGTGCTGGCGTCCCTGGCGCTGGTGGTCGATTTCTTCCTGCATACCGAGCCGGCGGCGGCCATGGATGCAGGCGACGATCTCACGATGACCACCAATCTGGCCCCCATGGCCATGATCGCCCTCATGGACGATTTGCCGGCCATCGCGTCCGGCGACAGCAGCAAATCCGCATCCGACCGTAGCGCCGTGCATACCGCCTGGTCGGCCGTGCCGGTGGTCGGGGAGAGCATGCTGATCCTGACCGATGGCCAACTGGCTCTCGCCCGCCAAGCAGCGGCGGCGGGTGATACCGACATCCCGGCCATACAGCCCCACGCAACCGCAACGGCGGCTCCTGCCCCAATCGCTGATTTAACCATCACCGGCACGGACGCGGCGGAAACATTGGTGGGGGCTGCCGGCAACGACACGCTGCGCGGTGGCCAAGGTGACGACCTGCTGCTGGGTGGTGCTGGCAATGACCTGCTGGAGGGCGGGGCCGGCGACGATACGCTGGTCGGCGGCCTTGGTCACGACACGCTGCGTGGCGGCGACGGCAATGATACCCTGGTCGTGGATGCGCAGGATATCGCCACCGGCGGCCGCGGGGCCGATCATTTCGTCGTCACCGACAGTTTGCTGACACGCTGGGTCGAACTGAAAAGCCAGGGCACGCCCATCGAAATGTCCCGCAACATCACCGACTTCCGTTTTGCCGATGGCGACCATCTGTCCTTCGCCGTGCGCAAATGGCTGGTGACCGTTCATCTGGTCGATACGACCCCGCCAAAGACCGTGGACAATGGCAAGGCGCCGGACACCAGTCATAAGCTGGATGACAACGACCAGGCGCTGCTGCCACCCGGCGCTGGCGGCAATGATCGGGGCACGGGCGGCGGCGCGGACGAAACCGGGCTTGCCAGCGGGACCGGCCTGTCCAACGGCGCGGGTAATGAGGGGCTGGCACCGCCGTCGATTGCCGGCGGCGGCGACAAGGTTGCTGGGGGCGATCTGTCAGCGTCGGGCGGCATGGAGATCCCGCTGGACACTGATGATGACGGGCAGATCGACATGGTCATCATCCTGCGCCCGAACGACACGCCGGACAGCGGGCAAACGACGATGACCGACGCGGCGACAGGCAGCACGCATGACGCAATGACCACCCTGGGTCTGCCGCCCTTGCTGGATACCGGCTACTGGGGCTGATCCAAAGCCACTGCCATGAAGAAGGCCCCGCCGGATCGCTCCGACGGGGCCTTTTCCTGTACGGCTCTGACGCCGGTCAGCGGCAATAGGGCGGCAGCGGCTGCGGGCCGGCGGCCTTTTCGATGACCTCACCCACGCGCAGCACCGTCTCCTCGTCAAACGGACGGCCGATGAGCTGCAGACCCAGCGGCAGACCGTCGGCGGCCAGACCGGCCGGCACCGACATGCCCGGCAGACCGGCCAGACTGGCCGGCACCGTGAACACGTCGTTCAGGTACATGGCGATGGGATCGTCCTGCTTCTCGCCGATAGCAAAGGCGGTGCTGGGGGCCGTCGGGGTCAGCAGGATGTCGCAGCTTTCGAACGCCTTGGCGAAATCCTCGGCGATGCGGGCGCGGACCTTCTGCGCCTTCAGGTAATAGGCGTCGTAATAGCCGGCCGACAGCACATAGGTGCCGATCAGGATACGGCGGCGCACTTCCTTGCCGAAGCCCTCGCCACGGGTATTCTCATACATCTCCTTCAGGTCCTTGCCCTCGACGCGCAGGCCGAAGCGCACGCCGTCATAACGGGCCAGGTTGGAGGAGCATTCGGCAGGCGCCACCACGTAATAGGTGGCCAGGGCGTACTTGGTGTGAGGCAGGCTGACCTCGACCGGCACAGCGCCGGCCGCCTTCAGCCACTCAATGCCCTGCTGCCAGACACGCTCGATCTCCGCCGGCATGCCGTCGACGCGATATTCCTTGGGAATGCCGACGCGCAGGCCGCGAATGTCACCGGTCAGGGCGGCGGCCAGGTCCGGCATCTTCATATCGACGGACGTGCTGTCCTTCGGGTCGAAGCCGGCCATGCTCTGCAGCATGATGGCGGCGTCGCGCACAGTGCGGGTCATGGGGCCCGCCTGGTCCAGCGAGCTGGCAAAGGCAATGGTGCCCCAGCGGGAGCAGCGGCCATAGGTGGGCTTGAACCCGACAATGCCGGTGAAGCTGGCCGGCTGACGGATGGAACCGCCCGTGTCGGTGCCCGTGGCGGCGATGGCGAAGCGGCCGGAAACCGACGCGGCCGAACCGCCCGACGACCCGCCGGGCACCAGCTTGCGTTCGGCCGCGGCCGGGTCTTGGGCGGTCCAGGGGTTCAGCACGGGGCCGTAATAGGACGTGATGTTGGCCGAACCCATGGCGAATTCGTCCAGGTTCAGCTTGCCCAGCATGACGGCGCCATCGCGGAACAGGTTTTCCGTGATCGTGCTTTCATATTCCGGCTTGAAACCGTCCAGGATGTGGCTGGCGGCCGTGGTCAGCACCCCCTTGGTGCAGAACAGGTCCTTGATGCCCAGCGGCATGCCGTCCAGCGGCCGCGCCTCACCCTTGGCATAGCGCTCGTCCGACGCCTTGGCCTGGGCCAGCGCGATGTCCGGCGTCTCCGTGATGAAGGCGTTCAGCGGACGCGCAGCCTCGACGGCGGCGATATAGGCGTTGGTCAGTTCCAGCGCCGTAAAATCCTTGTTCTTCAGGCCGGCCAGGGCCTCGGACATGGAGAGATGGGTCAGATTGGTCATTATTCGACGACCTTGGGCACGGAGAAGAAATGTTCGGCGGCGTCAGTGGCATTGGAAACCACCTTGTCGGGATAACCGCCATCGGTGACGACGTCCGGCCGGCGGCGCAGCGTCTGGGCTGCGACCGAGGTCATCGGCTCGACCCCGTCAGTATCGACCTCCCCCAATTGCTCGACCCAGTCGAGCAACTTGTTCAACTCGCCCGCCAGATGCTCCTGCTCCTCGGCGGGGACCTTGATGCGGGCCAGATGGGCGATCTTCGCCACGGTCTTGGCGTCCAGGGTGGCCTTGTCCTGCGACATGGTCTAAATCTCATCCTTGCTGCGGGCTGTCGCCCCGGCCGTCCGCCGATATGGAAGACGCGGGCGCGAAAGCGGTCAGGAAGCTAGCATCCCATCATGTCCATCCGCAACCTTGTGGAACTGAAAGCGGTCATGCCGCGTCACGCACGCCTGATCGGGCTCGATATTGGCGAGAAAACCATCGGCATGTCGGTGTGCGACCCCGGTTTTTCCGTCGCCTCGCCCATCGGCACCATCCGGCGCACGAAATTCACCCAGGATGCCCAGGAACTGGCCCGCGCCATGAAGGACCGTGATGTGCGCGGCCTGGTCATCGGCCTGCCGGTCAATATGGACGGAACGGAAGGGCCGCGCTGCGATTCTGTGCGGGAATTCGCGCGCCAGATCCTGATGCGCCCGCAATTGTTCGGCAATGTGGAGCCGGAGATCGCGTTCTGGGACGAACGGCTGTCCACCAGCGCCGTCGACCGGATGATGATCGAATGGGACATGACCCGGAAGCGGCGGGACGAGGTGGTGGACAAGATGGCCGCCGCCTACATCCTGCAGGGCGCGCTGGATTTCATCAAGCGGGCGGAGGAAGAGGCGGCGACCGGCGATGATGAAGACGGGGACCGGGACGAACAGGACTGACGGACAAGATGGACAGGGGGTGTGCCCGGGGCTTCAGCCCTGCCCCCCAGATCCCCGCGCCCCGTCGGCGGCCAGACGGTCAGGGGTGTCGCCTTGCGACGGGGATTTCGGGCATCAATCAAGGCTCAGTTGCAGGGTCAGGGGCTTTTCCCCCACCTCGAACTTCGCATCGTCGAAGGCAGGCGGCCCCATCATCCCCTTGGCGTTGTTGCTGACGGCCCAGGGTTCGTTGGGGGCGCCAAAGGCGCCGCGCCCCAGCCTGGCATCATCATTGATGTCTTGAAAGGCGGACGCGGCATAGGTGCCCGGCGGGACATCCTTGAACAACAGGGTGACGGTCTTTTCCGTCGCCGACATTTTCTGGCGCAGCTCGCAGCGCTTCAGAAATTCCGCCTGGGTGCAGATCGACGCCATGACATTGGCGCCCCCGGCATCGGCCCCCTTGATGAGCAGGGTGACATCGGCGCCCCAGGCAGGGACCGACAGCAGGGAAGCGAAAGGCACGGCAAAGGCAAAGACAAGCGTCTTCATCTTCATGATGGGATGGACCTTCGATACAGGGGATGACATGGGATCGGCGTGCGCTGACGCCATTCCCCCCTGTCTGTTGCGCCCCATGCCCGCCGTAAAGCCACTCTTCGCGAACCAGGTCGCCGCTTCGTGGAACGGTTTCGCGAACCGTGAAATCGGCAGCCCGTTAACCATACCGGGTTTGACCACAGGCACCGCGCCTTGCTAATCCTTGGCACCGTTTCGGTGGAGTGTCACATGCATGGAACTGACCCCCAGACGACGGATGGGGAAGCGATCGTGATCGGCCCCCCGACCATGCAGGTCCAGGTTCGACGGGACCACGACATCATCCGGTTCGCTTTGACGGGCGAGGTTCTGTCGGATGACGTTGTCGGTGCCATGCTCGCCGCGCAGGCACGCGGTTGGCTGGCGCCGGACAGCCGCATGCTGTTCGATCTGACACTTTATGCCGGCAGCATCGAATGGCGCATTCTGCGTCAGATCCTGGATCTGCCCTGCTGGGGCGCGGCGGCCACCCGGCGCATGCGCGCAGCCTATATCGTGCGCGACGGGCTGTGGGATGCCGTGGTCCGCGTTCTTTCCACCCAATTCGAAGGTACGCGCCACGCCGCCTTCACCAGTGCTGTCGATGCCCGGTGCTGGCTGTCGTCCACTGCCCCTTGGCAGGATTGAGGATCAGGCCGCGCGCGGCAGGGCCGACGGTTCCAGCAGCATGCTGAGCGCACTGCCCCCCTGGTCCATGGCTTCGGCGGCCAGGGAGAAGGCGTCGGCCGGCGGCAGCTGGAACTCGCAGCGCACATCACCGCAATCGAACTCCACCCGCGCCGACAGACGGCCGGCGATGCGCAGCATGCGATGATTGTCGCCCATGCAATGCAGGTCGATGGCACGGATGCCGCGATTGCGGGCCATGGTCATGGCCCGGCGCACCATCACACCGCCCAGGCCCTGATTCTGCCAGCCTTCCTCGATGGAAATGGCCAGTTCCGCCCCGCCAGAGCCGAAGCGCAGTTCCACGGCCCCGCGCACGGCCCCGTCGCACAGGGCGACCAGGAGAATGGCGCGGGTCCAGTCAATCTGGTCCACATGCCGGGTGACTGACGCATCGCTCAGACCGCCCATGAAGCGCGCACGGCGATCACGCGCGGACAGGCGCAGCAGATGGGCGGCATAGCGGCCGGCTTCGGCGGGCAGCAGCGGACGGAACACGGTCATCGACAGAACCCCAGGGATACGGTGACGGCGGATTGACACCCCAAACGCCCGCTTTCCAGCGCCCCTTCCCTGAACCTTCCGTCTTCGCAGTGCGGAATTTATCTTGTGCAGCGCAATATAATCCTGACAGCCCGACCTGTGAAGCCATGGGCAGCCATGCCGAAATATCGGGGATGAATATTTCATGACCGGCGTTTGTGGGGCAATGAAAGTGCCATTGGCACGTCCACCAACAGGATTGCATCGCCGGCCCTTGCCATTATGCTTTGGCGGTATGATCGGCCATGGATATCGGGGGCAGTGTTGAGCATCTGGGGCAAAGTGATCGGGGGTGCGGCTGGATTCGCGGCGGGCGGCCCGCTAGGCGCCTTGCTGGGCGCCCTGGCCGGGCATGCCGTCGATGAATATCGGGAGCAGACGCCGCGCGGGTCGGACGACCAGGGTCGGCCCGACCAGACCCAATCCATCGGCTTCACCATCGGCGTCATCGTCCTGTCGGCCAAAATGGCGAAGGCCGACGGCGTGGTGCAGCGGGTGGAGATCGACGCGTTCAAGCGCGTCTTCCGCGTGCCCGACAATGAGCTGCGCAATGTCGGCCGCCTGTTCGACGCCGCCAAGCGCGACAGTGCCGGCTTCGAATCCTATGCCAGGCAGCTTGCCCAGATGTTCAAGGACAGGCCCGCCGTACTGGAGGAGTTGCTGGCCGGCCTGTTCCATATCGCCGTGGCCGACGGGGTGGTGCATCAGGCGGAACTGACCTTCCTGCGTCAAGTGGCCGATATATTCGGCTTCCCGCCGGACGAGTTCGAGCGGGTCTGGCGCCAGCATGGCACCAGGATCGAGGGGGCGGACGATCCCGACGCCGATCCCCATGCCGTGCTGGGCGTGTCGCGCGACGCGGACTTCGCGACCGTGAAGGCGGCGTACCGCAAGCTGGTGCGTGAGAATCACCCCGACACACTGATTGCCCAGGGCCTGCCGCAGGAATTCATCGATCTGGCGCAGGAAAAGATGGCCGCCCTGAACGCGGCTTACGAAAAGATCGAGCGCGCACACCGCGAAAGAGGGTAGAAGGCCCCATCAGGCCCCTTCCCTCCCTCGTCAAAGTGTTCCGATCATGGCCCCGAACAACCCCGCCCTTGTCGCCCTTGCCGGTGCCTCCGTCCATCTGGGCGCCACCACCCTGTTCGAGAATATCGACGTGGCCGTGGCGCGGGGGGAGAAGATCGCCCTGGTCGGCCGCAACGGGTCGGGCAAGTCCACCCTGCTGAAATGCCTGGCGGGGGAGATTGACATCGACAAGGGTGAACGGTTCGTGCAGCCGGGCGCCCGCGTGGCCTACCTGGCGCAGGAGCCGGACTTTTCAGGCTTCCCCACCGTCGCCGATTTCGTGGCCGGCGGGCAGAATGAACATGCCCAGTACCGGATCGACGCCGTGCTGGAGGCACTCGACCTGCCGGGCGACCGTGCCTGCGCCACCCTGTCGGGCGGGGAATCGCGCCGCGCCGCCCTGGCCCGCGCCCTGGTGGATGAACCCGACGTGCTGCTGCTGGACGAGCCGACGAACCATCTGGACATCCCCACCATCCTCTGGCTGGAAAAGGAATTGCAGCAGTTCCGGGGCGCGCTTCTCCTGATCTCCCACGACCGGGCCTTCTTGCAGAACCTGTCCACGCGCATCCTGTGGCTGGATCGCGGCGTGCTGCGCACCACCGAACGACCCTTCTCGGAGTTCGAGACCTGGCGCGACGAGGTGTTCAAGGAGGAAGAGGCCACCTATCACAAGCTCGATCGCAAGATCCAGGCAGAGCTGAAATGGATGTGGGAGGGCGGTATTTCCGGTCGCCGCACCCGCAATATGGGCCGTGTCCGCCGCCTGCAGGGCATGCGCCAGGAACGCGCCGACCGCATCAAATCCCGTCAGGTCAATTTCGCCGTGGCGGAGGGGGACAATTCCGGCAAGCTGGTGGTGGAAGCCGAGAATATCGCCAAGAGCTTCCAGGGTGCGGAAGGGGAGCGGGTGATCTGCCGCGACTTTTCCACCCGCATCCTGCGGGGCGACAAGGTCGGCCTGATCGGGCCGAACGGGGCCGGCAAATCCACCATCCTGAAGATGCTGACCGGCGATCTGGCCCCCGACAGCGGCAAGATCCGCCTGGGCACGAACCTGCAAACCATCATCTTCGACCAGCGCCGCGCGCAGCTGAACCCCAATGACACGCTGAAGCAGGTGCTGCTGCCCGAAGGCGGCGACAATATCTGGGTGGGCGGCAAGCCGCGCCATATCTCCAGCTATCTGAAGGATTTCCTGTTCGATCCGTCGATGATGGAACAGCCCGTGCGGGCGCTTTCGGGCGGTGAGCGCAACCGGCTGCTGCTGGCCAAGCTGTTCGCCCAGCCCAGCAACCTGATGGTGCTGGACGAGCCGACCAACGATCTGGACATGGATACGCTGGATTTGCTGGAGGAAGTGCTGGCCGATTATGACGGCACCCTGCTGCTGGTCAGCCACGACCGTGACTTCCTGGACCGGCTGGTGACCAGCACCATTGCCGTGGAAGGCGATGGCGACGTGTCGGAATATCCCGGCGGCTACAGCGATTACCTGACCCAGCGCAAGGCGCGGGAGGAGGAATCCCGCCCCGCCCCCAAGGCCGCCGCGACCGCCCCGGCGGCACCGAAGGCCAAGAAGAAACTGTCCTTCAAGGAAAACCGGGAGCTGGAAGAGCTGCCGGGCAAGATCGACACGCTGGAAAAGAAGATCGCCCAATTGAACGCCAAGATGGCCGACCCCGCCTTCTATGGCAAAGACCCCAAGGGCTTCGCCAAGGCCGGCGATGACCTGTCCAAGGCCCAGGCCGACCTGTCGGCGGCGGAAGAACGCTGGCTGGAGTTGGAGGCGCTGCGGGAGGAGTTGGAGGGGTAAGGGCGGCGTTCGGGCGTGGTCGTGTAGCTCTTCAGAAGCGTCCCTCCTTTGCCTTCCCCGCGAAAGCGGGGATCCAGGGGCCGCATGAACGAACCGTCCCGCTGCTTGGATCAAAACTGCCGATGGGTTGGGCGTACGGCCCCTGGTTCCCCGCTTTCGCGGGGAGGGCACTCAATTGAAGAGATTTTCTCGACCTATTGATCCCCGCACCAGAGCAACACCAAGACACCACCGCCCAAAGCAAAAGGGGGAGAGGCCGTTCAGCCCCTCCCCCTTCTTCATTCCACAACCAGCAACCGAAGCCTTACGCCTCGCTGGCCCGCTTTTCACCTTCGATGGCGGCTTGTGCGGCGGCCAAGCGGGCGATCGGCACGCGGTAGGGGGAGCAGGACACATAGTCCAGGCCCACCTTTTCGCAGAAATAGACCGACGACGGGTCGCCACCATGTTCGCCGCAGATGCCCAGCTTGATGTCGGGGCGGGTCTTGCGGCCGCGTTCGGCGGCGATGCCGACCAGTTCACCGACACCGTCGGTATCCAGCGTCACGAACGGGTCATGTTCCAGGATGCCCGCGCGCTGATAGTCGGGCAGGAAGGAACCGGCATCGTCGCGGCTGATGCCGAACGTGGTCTGGGTCAGGTCGTTGGTGCCAAAGCTGAAGAACTGGGCCGTCTCGGCGATCTTGGCCGCCTGCAGGGCGGCGCGCGGCAGCTCGATCATGGTGCCGACCAGATAATCGACCTTGTGGCCGGAAGCCGCGATGACCTCCGCCCCGACGCGGTCGATGACCTCCTTCAGGATGTCCAGTTCCTTCTTGGTGCCGACCAGCGGGATCATGATCTCCGGGATCACGGTCTCGCCCGTTTCCTTGAACACGACCACGGCTGCCTCGAAGATGGCGCGGGCCTGCATCTCATAGATCTCCGGATAGGAGATGCCGAGACGGCAGCCGCGATGACCCAGCATCGGGTTGGCTTCGTGCAGTTGCAGGGCGCGGTGCTGCACCTTCTGCAGGTCGGTGCCGGCGGCCTTCGCCACCTCGGCCATTTCGGCTTCAGTATTGGGCAGGAATTCGTGCAGCGGCGGATCCAGCAGGCGGATCGTGACGGGCAGGCCCTTCATGATCTTGAACAGCTCGACAAAGTCCTGGCGCTGCATCGGGGCGATCTTGGCCAGGGCCTGGCGGCGCCCCGCCTCGCTGTCGGCCAGGATCATCTCGCGCACGGCGATGATGCGGTCGGCATCGAAGAACATATGCTCGGTCCGGCACAGGCCGATGCCTTCGGCGCCGAACTTGCGGGCCGTGCGGGCGTCCAGCGGGGTTTCGGCATTGGTGCGGACCTTCATGCGGCGATGCGTGTCGGCCCAGCCCATCAGTTCGGCGAAATCGCCGGACAGTTCCGGCTGGATGGTTGGCACTTCGCCCAGCATCACCTCACCGGTCGACCCGTCGATGGTGATGATGTCGCCGGCCTTCACCTCCACCCCGCGCACGGAGATGACGCCGCGCTTGTAATCGATGCGCAACTCACCGGCACCGGCCACGCAGGACCGGCCCATGCCGCGGGCCACGACCGCCGCGTGGCTGGTCATGCCGCCGCGGGTGGTCAGGATGCCCTTGGCGGCGTGCATGCCGTGAATGTCTTCCGGGCTGGTTTCCACGCGGCAGAGGATGACGCTTTCGCCGATGCCGGCCAGCTTCTCCGCCTCTTCGGCCGTGAACACCACCTTGCCGCTGGCGGCACCGGGGCTGGCCGGCAGGCCCTTGGCGATGATCTTCTTCGTGGCCTTGGGGTCCAGCGTCGGGTGCAGCAGCTGGTCGAGCGACTTCGGCTCGATGCGCAGGATGCCTTCCTTCTGGCTGATCAGGTCTTCGCGGACCATGTCCACGGCGATCTTCAGGGCCGCGGGGGCCGTGCGCTTACCCGACCGGGTCTGCAGCATATAGAGCTTGGACTGCTGGACCGTGAATTCGATGTCCTGCATGTCGCGGTAATGGCGTTCCAGCTTCAGCCGCACGGCGTTCAGCTGGGAGAACACTTCCGGCATGCTTTCTTCCATGGCCGGCAGGTCGGAGCCGTTGGCGATCTTGCCGGCGATGGTCAGGTGCTGCGGCGTGCGGATGCCCGCCACCACGTCTTCGCCCTGGGCGTTGATCAGATATTCGCCATAGAAGGCGTTCTCACCCGTGGAAGGATTGCGGGTGAAGGCGACGCCCGTGGCGCAATCCTCGCCCATATTGCCGAACACCATGGCCTGGACGTTCACCGCCGTACCCCATTCGGCCGGGATGTCGTGCAGCTTGCGATAGGTGATGGCGCGGGCATTCATCCAGGACCCGAACACGGCGCCGATGGCGCCCCACAGCTGTTCCTGCGGGTCCTGCGGGAAGGGCTTGCCCAGCTCCTGCTGCACCACTTCCTTATAGCCCTTGATGACCGTCTGCCAGTCTTCGGCCGTCAGTTCGGTATCCAGGTTCAGGCCGCTGTCGCGCTTGTGGTCTTCCAGCACTTCTTCGAAATGATGGTGGTCCACGTCCAGCACGACATTGCCGAACATCTGGATGAAGCGGCGATAGCTGTCATAGGCAAAGCGGGCGTCGCCGGACCGGCGGGCCAGCCCCTGCACCGTCACGTCATTCAGACCCAGGTTCAGCACCGTGTCCATCATGCCCGGCATCGACGCGCGGGCGCCGGAGCGCACGGAAACCAACAGCGGGTTCTCCGCATCGCCGAACTTCATGCCGACGATACGCTCGATCTCCGCCAGTGCTGCACCGACCTCGGCCTGCAGCGTGTCCGGATACTTCCGACCATTGGCGTAAAAGTAGGTGCAGACCTCCGTCGTGACCGTAAAGCCAGGAGGCACCGGCAGGCCGAGATTGCTCATCTCCGCCAGGTTGGCGCCCTTGCCGCCCAGCAGATTCTTCATCTCCGCACGGCCTTCGGCCTTGCCTTCACCGAAGCTGTAGACCCACTTCGTCATGATCTTGGTCCCGTTTGATTATGGGGTTGGTCTGGTGGTGACGCGACGTGACAATGTGCAACACTCCTGGGGGTGTTGTTGCACGCAAATACGGGCCGGGTGACGGACCCGATGGGGGAATTCTGTCGAGGTCCCGCGACACTTCTTCCGTCATCCCGGCGAAAGCCGGGACCCAGGGGCCACAGGGGAAAGGTCACCGCTGCGTTGATCGACGCCGGTGGAAAGGTCGGGCGCCTGCCCCCTGGGTCCCGGCTTTCGCCGGGATGACGGAGGGTGGCTGCGCGTTTGGATCGTGTCCCCGTTGCTGGGGGGGAGGCGCTGCCGCGGACGGTCGGCTGGGCACCATCGGCCCTCGCCACTACCAAACTACCGCACCGCAACATGGATGACGTAATTCCACTACCTGCACCGCCACACCCCGGCCGCGGTCGGCGGCGGGGGGTGGCGCGATGCGGGTTCATGGGGTCAGCCTTCAATCTTCGAGAAGTCGGCAACCAGCGCCAGGGTGGCGCGGATCTGGCTCAACAGCCGCAGTCGGTTGGCGCGCACGGGCGCTTCCGGCGCGTTCACCGTCACCTTCTCGAAGAAGGCATCGACGGGCGCGCGCAGCACGGCGAAGGCGGCCATCACGCCGGTGAAATCCTCCGCCTCAATGCGCGGGGCGGCCGTGGCCGTGGCGGCTGTCAGGGCCATGAACAGGGCCTTTTCCTCGTCCAGCGTCAGCAGTTCCGGATCGACCGCACCATCATGCGGGCCGTCCTTCTTCTCCTCGATCCGCAGGATGTTGCTGGCGCGCTTGGCGGCGGCCAGCAGGTTAGCGCCGTCATCGGTGGCCAGGAAGCCGGAGAGCGCCTCGACACGGGCCAGCAGCCGGACGAAATCATCTTCCCCGCCCAGCGCGAGCACGGCGTCGATCAGGTCATGCCGGACGCCCTTTTCCTTCAGCGAGACCTTCAGGCGGTCGTGGAAGAAGGAGAGTAGCGGCACAACTAGGTCTTCTGTCAGAACGCTTCGAACTCGGTTTGCAGCATCGGCATCAATATTATCGGCCGATGGCTGGCCGTACAGCCCAAACGATGCCACCGTCAAATCTTGAGCCAGTTCTGCCAATTTCAGGAGATCATGCTGACTTACAGCACGCTCCTTGATGCTTGAAAGAACATCTTCGGCAATTGATCGAGAGTATGTCCAGTTTGACAAGTGGTTAGCTGCAACGAACAAGCGACCATAATAATCTGCAACGGTCGCCCCTGCTTGTACCGCCTTAACAATTTCCGGAATGTCGCTTGAAGTGCCCCTATGGAAGGATGCGAGGCGCGTGTCAATCGCTGCTTCAATGAGCGTGGAAAGTGACACGCGCTCACCATTATCGGTTAGCAATCGAATGACGCCCAGGGCTGCGCGACGCAGAGCGAACGGGTCACGAGAGCCAGTCGGCTTTTCATTAATATCGAAAAACTGAACAAGAGTATCGATCTTCTCGGCCAGGGCCACGGCCACCGAAACCTTGTCAGTCGGCACGCGGTCGGACGGGCCCAGGGGCTTGTAATGGTCGGCAATGGCCTCCGCCACCGGGGCGGGCAGGCCCTCGCGATAGGCCACATAGCGGCCCATGATGCCCTGCACTTCCGGGAATTCGCCCACCACACCCGTGGTCAGGTCGGCCTTGGACAGCCAGGCGGCGATTTCCGCCTGTTCCGTTTCCGACGCGTCATAGTTCAGGGCCTGGGCGATGGCCTTGGACAGGGCGGCCATCCGCTCCACGCGCTGATACAGGCTGCCCAGCTTGGCATGGAAGGTGATGTCCTTCAGACCCGGCAGGCGGCTTTCCAGCTTCACCTTCAAATCCTGGTCCCAGAAGAACTTGGCGTCCGACAGGCGGGCGCGCAGCACGCGTTCATTGCCCGCCACCACGGCCTTGCCGCCATCCAGCGTGGTGCGGTTGGCGACCACGACGAAGCGCGGGGCCAGCTTGCCCTCGGCGGTTTCCAGGGCGAAGTAACGCTGATGCGTGCGCATGGAGGTGGTCAGCACCTCCGCCGGCACGTCCATGAACTGATCATCGATGGCGCCGGTCAGCACGACAGGCCATTCCACCAGCCCCGCCACCTCTTCAGCCAAGCCCGGATCATCCTTCAGGACATACCCTTCCGCCGTCGCCGCCTTCACCGCGTCGTTCAGGATCAGGCGCTTGCGCTGGTCGCGGTCCAGCACGACATGCGCCTGCATCAGCTTGTCCTTGTAATCGGCAAAGCTGGTGACGGCGAAGGCGCCGGGCGACAGGAAGCGATGGCCTTCCGTCTGGTCGCCATAGGCGATGGTCTTGGCCCCCAGGTTCAGCGAACCCGGCACCACGGCGCCGTCGAACAGGGCCAGGATGGAATGAAGCGGGCGGACCCACATGAAATCATTGGCCCCCCAGCGCATGGACTTGGGCCAGGGCAGTTCGCGGATGGCGGCATCGATGATGCCGGGCAGCGCGTCGATGGTGGCGCCGCCCTTCTTTTCGATCACGGCGAAATAAAACACACCCTTGCCGGTGTCGCGCTGTTCGGCCTGATCGATGCTGGACAGGCCGGCGGATTTCAGGAAACCGGCCAGGGCCTGTTCGGGCGAACCGACGCGGGGGCCCTTCTTTTCTTCCCGCACATCGGCCTGGGCCGTGGGCACGCCTTCGACCACCAGGGTCAGGCGGCGGGGCGTCGAATGGGCCTCGGCGCGCGCAAAATGGATACCGGCCGTGGACAGCTTTTCCGTCACCAGACGCTTGAAATCATCGCCTGCGCGGACCTGCATCCGCGCCGGGATTTCTTCCATGAACAGTTCGATCAGCAGTTCGGCCATTTTGGTCACAAGCGTCCGGAGAAATTCGTTTCGGTGTCGTTATATTAACGCTCAGGCAGCCTTGCCCTTGCGGTAGCCATCTTCCAGCCACGCCTCGCAGCAGGCCTTGGCCAGCGTGCGCACGCGCAGGATATAGCTCTGTCGTTCCACCACCGAAATGACGCCGCGCGCATCCAGCAGGTTGAACAGATGGCTGGCCTTGATGCACTGGTCATAGGCCGGCAGGGCCAGATTGTGCGACAGCAGGGCGGCACATTCCTTTTCCGCGTTCTGGAAATGCTGCAACAGCATCTCCGTATTGGCGAATTCGAAATTATGCGCGGAATATTCCTGCTCGGCGCGGTGGAACACCTCGCCATATTTCACGGCCGGGCGGTCGCCCACGGGGTCGTTGAAGCGCAGGTCATAGACGTTTTCCACGCCCTGGATATACATGGCCAGACGTTCCAGACCATAGGTCAGTTCCGACGCCACCTTTTCGCACGGGATGCCGCCCACCTGCTGGAAATAGGTGAACTGCGACACTTCCATGCCGTCGCACCAGACCTCCCAGCCCAGGCCCCAGGCACCCAGCGTCGGGCTTTCCCAGTCATCCTCGACAAAGCGGATATCATGCAGGGCCGGATCGACGCCCAGCGCCACCAGCGACTGCAGATACAGGTCCTGGATGTTGGCCGGCGACGGCTTCATGATCACCTGGAACTGGTAATAATGCTGCAGCCGGTTGGGATTTTCGCCATAGCGGCCATCCTTGGGACGGCGCGAGGGCTGGACGTAAGCCGCGTTCCAGTTGTCAGGGCCCAGCGCGCGCAGCGTCGTGGCGGGGTGGAACGTGCCGGCACCCACTTCCATATCATAGGGCTGCAAAACCAGGCAGCCTTGGGCCGCCCAGAAATTCTGCAAGGTCAGGATGACACCCTGGAAGGAGAGGGGCTGCTTGCCCGATGCCGTCAACGCCATGGTCCCGGAACTTCACAAGAAAGTTTGTATTGGACCGCACCTTAGAGGGCGGGAAGGACCAAATCAAGGCAGCCGCCCGGTTACGTTCCGTGCGGGGAACGCAGGGCTGAAGCACGGTTTGTTGCGCGAAACAGTTAACGCTGCCGTCAGCGTGGGCAGCCGGGCGTGCCGCAGCGCTTGGCATCGGCCGCGACATAGACGCCGCAGACGGGGCATTTGGCCATGTCCTGCGTATCCGCGACGGGCGCCTTGCCCGGTTTGCGGGCCGCAGGCTCCGACTTGCCGCCATGGCGGCGCAGGGCATCCTGCCGCTGCCGCTGGATCTTGCCCAGCAGGCGGAAACCGAACCAGACGATGGTCAGGATGCCGACCAGGGTGATGATTTTGGTCAATGACAGCATGGACGCCATAAAAGGGTGAAGCCGGCCGGCCGGCAAGAAAAATTACAGCCCGAAACGGGCGAAGGCAGCGCGTTCGATCGCCGCATCGGCGATGCCGTCGGCCAAGTCACCCGCGTCCAGTCCGATCAGCCGGCCCAGGCCACGCGAACGGGCGGGGTTGACCACACGGATATCGACCTTTTCCCCGAACCGGTCGCGCAAGACCGTGCGCAGATCGCCCAGCCGGTCGACCAGCCCCAGTTCCAGCGCCCGCCGGCCGGTCCAGAAGGCACCGTTGAACAGTTCCTCCTCGCCCGCTTTCAACCGGCCGGCCCGGCGGTCGCGCACCCAATGCTTGAACTGATCATGCATGTCGGCCTGCAGGCTTTTCAGATGGGCCACATCCTCGGGCTTCTCTTCCTGGAACGGGTCCAGCATGGCCTTGGACGTGCCGGCCGTGTACACACGCCGGTCGATGCCCAGCTTGTCCAGCAGACCGGTAAAGCCGAATCCGGCCGACACCACGCCGATCGACCCGACGATGGAACAGGGATCGGCCACGATCTCATCCGCGGCGGCAGCCAGCCAATAGCCGCCGCTGGCCGCCACATCCTGGACAAAGGCCAGGACGGGCACCGATTTCTCCGCCGACAAGGCCCGAATGCGCGATGCGATCAGGGAGGATTGCACCGGCGACCCGCCCGGCGAATTGATCGACAGGGCAACGGCCGCCAGCCCGTCGGGCGCGAAGGCGCGTTCAATGTCGCCAGCCAGCGTTTCCAGCGACAGGCCACGCCGGCCGGTCCCGATTCCGCCCGACAGGCGCAGAACCCGGACGGCGGGCGGAACGGGCAGGCCGGCAAATTTCTTCAGGCGTCGGAACATGGGCGGTGCCGCATCCTTCCCTTAGTCAAAGGTCAACCAGATATAGAAGTGGGCACGACCGGCTGCATACGCCAGTCCCACCCCATACCAAAAGAACTCGAACAGGGTTTGACCTACCCAAAAGGTGGAGGCACCCTGCCTTGATGAACCTGCGTCGCCCCACCCTTCTGGCTCTGGCCCTTTTCTGCTTCCTTGGCACCGCATGGGCGGTGGCGGGCCATGCCCTGGCGCAGCCGGCGGCGACAGTCGGGCCGATTCCGGTCGAGTTGATGGCGGTGCAGACGGCACCCATGTCCATGGACGATCCGGCCGAAAAGGGCGGCGTCCTGGAACTGGTGCTGATGGCGGCTGAACAGGCTGGCTATAAGCCGCATGTCACCTTCCTTCCCTGGCGCCGCGCGCAGGAGATGGCGGCGACCGGCAAGGACATCCTGATCACCCCCCTCACCTATCTGACCGCCCGCCAGGACAAATATACCTGGATCGCTCCCCTCTGCCGGCTGGACCGGACCATTGCCACCTTGGGGCCCCGCATTGACAGCCTGGAACAGGCGCGGGATGCCCGCCTGCGGCTGGTGGTCGGTGCCGGCAGCGCGCCGGACCAGGAACTGCGCGATTTCGGCTATCCGCCCGATCTGGTCGTGACGACGCCGCTTGGCACGCGGGAGGCGGAAATGCTGGCCATGGGCCGGGCCGATGGCTGGTTCAGCGGCAGCCTGCAGATGCGCTGGCGCTGGCAGCGGGAAGGCAACGGACGCCCGCTGGTGCTGGGGAACGCCATCAAGACCGACCAGATCTTCCTGGGCTGTTCGCGCGACTGCGACCCGGTCCTGGCCGCCCGTCTGGCCGCCGCCTTGTCGGCCCTGCGCGACGATGGCACAGCCGACCGCATCCTGGCCCGATACGAACTGGCCTATTGAATCAGGTCCAGGGGGGCGGCATCGCGCAGAATGGCCTCCACCTCCGCACGGTAAGGCTGCCCCGGCCCATGCAGCACCAGACCGGGCAGCAGTGACAGGCCCCCGCGCGAATCCCGCCGCGCCGTGACGATGACGCGCCGGGCCGGTGCACCGGCGCGCGGCCAGAGCGGCAGGATTCGGACATCGCCGAAACGGCCGCGCAGCAGCGACAAAAGATCATCCAGCCGTTCGGCGGGATAGATCAGGGTCAGCCGCCCGCGGCTTTTCAGCAGGCGCAACGCGGCCTGGATGAACCCCGCGAGGTCTCCCGCCCCTTCCCCATGGCTGGCGGCCTTGTGCCCGCTGGGCGACGGGGTATGCCGGCCGGCCGGCCAGAAGGGCGGGTTCGACAGGACATGGTCGAAACTGTTGGGAATCAGTTCAGGCGGCGGAGCCGCCACATCGCCATCCAGTACCCGGACCCGGTCGGCCACACCGCTGGCCATCGCCCCCTGTCGCGCCAGACCGGCGGCAAAGGGCTGGATTTCCAGGCCCGTGACAGCCAGGTCCGGCACCCGCGCGGCCAGGCACAGCAGCGCCGCCCCGGTGCCGCAGCCCAGTTCCAGCACGGCCTGTCCCGCCACCGCCGGCACCGCCGCAGCCAGCAGCACCGGGTCGATGGCGGCCCGATAACCCTGGACCGGCTGGAACAAAGTGACGCGCCCCCCCAGCAGGGCCGTCCGCTCCACCGCCGCGTCCACCCCCGGCTGCATCACGGCATCACCATCACGAAACCCGTCCCACGGGGTCGATACTGCAGATCGGCGGCGACATCCAAAGTCCTGACAGGCCAGAGTTTCAAGGCGGACATGCCGCATATGGACGCGCGCGGGCCTTGACCCCGCGTCCTTCCCCGCTATGCTCCCCCGCAATCCAGGGCTCGTCAACCGGGCTTGCATATACCTGTCTTTCGCTATGGAGCCTCGACCCGTGGCCACCGTGACCAGTCTTGATCCGAAGCGGCGGAAGCCGGGTGCGAACGCGTTGGACAATCTTGTGGCGCTGGTCGCCAAGGATCTGGAAGACGTCAACCAGATCATTATCGAGCGGATGCATTCGCCGGTGGCGCTGATCCCGCAGCTGGCGGGATATCTGATCGCCAGCGGCGGCAAGCGGTTGCGGCCCGTGCTGACCCTGGCCGCCGCGCAGATGTGCGGCTATCAGGGGGAGCTTCACAAGCCGCTGGCGGCCTGCGTGGAATTCATCCACACGGCCACCCTGCTGCATGATGACGTGGTTGACGAAAGCGACCTGCGCCGCGGCCAGGCCAGCGCCAACGCCGTGTTCGGCAACAAATCCTCCGTCCTGGTCGGCGACTTCCTGTTCTCCCGCGCCTTTCAGGTGATGGTCGAGGCAGGGTCGCTGGACGTGCTGCGCATCCTGGCCAATGCCTCGGCCGTGATTTCCGAAGGCGAAGTGCTTCAGCTCACCACCTCCAACGACACGGAGACAAGCGAGGAAGCCTATCTGGAAGTCATCAAGTCCAAGACGGCCGAACTGTTCGCCGCCGCCTGCCGCATCGGCGCCGTCGTGGCCGGCCGACCAACGGCGGAGGAAGACGCCCTGCGCTCCTACGGCATGAACCTGGGCATTGCCTTCCAGCTGGTCGATGATGTGCTGGATTATTCGGCCGCCCAGGCGCGGCTGGGCAAGACCATCGGCGACGATTTCCGCGAAGGCAAGATCACGCTGCCGATCGTGCTGGCCTTCCGCCGCGGCGATGACGAGGAACGGGCCTTCTGGCGCCGGACCATGGAGGATCTGGACCAGGGCGACGCCGACCTGGAAAAGGCCATCGCCCTGATGAACAAGCACAATGCCCTGCGCGACAGCGTGGAACGGGCCCGCCACTATGCGTCGGTCGCCCGCGATGCGCTGGGCCTGTTCCCGGCCAGCCCGATCAAGCGCGCCCTGCTGGACGTGCTGGAATTCGTGGTCGACCGCGATTATTGATCGCCGCCCCTACGGGCAGATATGAACAGGGCCGGGATGGGGCTGCCATCCCGGCCCTTTTGTTTGTGCCCCCCCCCCTCAACCCTGCGGACGCGCGGGCAGAGCGGGTGTCAGCGGGATGGCCCGCACCGCGACAAGTTCCCAGCCGCCGCCACGGCGCACAGCCACGGAGTTGGTGCGGAATCGACGCATGCTGGTCCAGCTTCCATCCGCCTGCTGCTGGTCCACCGAGACGTCGCCGTCGGTCAGCACCAGATCGGGCGTCAGCGCCTGGAAATGCGTGATGTGGGTGACATGCCGGAAACCCGGCGGACGCCGGGCAAAGGCCTGGGCGAAATAATCCCGCATGGCGGCCCGCCCGACCAGCGGTGCGTCTCCTCCCAGGCGCAACATCCCATCCTGTGCATAGATGGTGGCCATCCCGTCCGTATCCTTGTCGTTCCAGACCTGATCGGAACGCTCCGCAACGGCCAGCAGGGCCGCCTGATCGGCTGGCGACACCGACAGGCCCGCTGAAGCCTTTATGGTGGTGGTCGTCCGGATGTCCTGCGCCAGGGCGCCCCCGGCCGACAGGGTGGCAAGGATCAGAAGGACCGGCAGGGTGCGCGAAAACATTGTCATGATCGGGGAACCTCTTGGCATGAAAGCGGATGTGGCGGCACCATGGCGACCGTCCAGCCTTCGGGGAAAGCCTTGTTACGCGACCGTCAGCCACCGTTCGTGAATGTCGTTCACGCGATAATTCGCCCAAAATCAGCAGGTTGGGGCCTGCCCCTGCGCAACTTGCTGCTGGTGCTGCTGATCGGGCTGCTGCTGGGCCGGGTCGGGCCCGTGGGCACCTTCTCCGACCTGTCACCGCTGGTGCGTTACCTTTATTGGGGTCTGCTGACCCCATTGATGTGGGTGCAGACGGCCCTGGCGCTGCAGTGGTTGCGCCAGGGTGCCTGGGGCTCCAGGCTGGGCTGGCCGCTGGCCCCTGCGCTGGCCGCCCTGGCGGGGGCTGTCCCGACGCTGTTCGAGGTGGCCTGGGCCGAAGGCGTAGCCCGCGTCGGCGGGGCGCTCACCCCCTGGTCGCTGCTGAAGACCTATGGCGATGTCTGCCTGTTTTCCCTGGCCCTGACGCTGCCGCTGGACCGGATCGGCGGGCTGGCGCTGCACCCGGCATCCGCGCCGGAACCGGTGCCAGGCCGATCGCTGCCGCCCTTGCCGGAAAAGGCATCGCTGCCACCGGCCCCGCCCGCCAGCCCTTTCTTGGACCGCATTCCGGCCCGGCTGGGCCGCGACCTGGTGGCCCTGTCGGCGGAGGATCACTATCTGCGCATCCATACGATACTTGGCAGCGATCTGATCCTGTGCCGTCTGGGGGAAGCAGAGCAGGCCCTGGCGGGCGTACCGGGCCTGCGGGTGCACCGGTCCTGGTGGGTGGCGCTGGCCGCCGTGTGCGGGACCCGAAAGGTGGGCGATAAGCAGTTCCTGATCCTGACCAACGGCCTGGAGGTTCCGGTCAGCCGCTCCTACCTGCAGGCAGCGCGCGCAGCGGGTCTGCCTGTCTGAACCTCGTCGTCCGGTGTGCGCGGCTGCCATGCGGTCACCAAAGGGTCAAAAAACAGCATCTAGTGCTTGCAACCCCCGAACGATGACGCTATACAGCCGCCCACGCAGACGACGCCCCCGGCGAAACGCTGCGGAACATGTGACGGAGTGTAGCTCAGCCTGGTAGAGCGCTGCTTTCGGGAGGCAGAGGCCGGAGGTTCGAATCCTCTTACTCCGACCATTGAGAAGCCCCGGTTCGATGAGATCGAACCGGGGCTTTTTCTTTTCCAAACCATCGGAAATCCTGGACTTTTTTGGACCTGAAGGCTGGCTGTAACATTGGCGGCAAGCTGGGCTTGGCTGGTTTCTGTGTCAGGATCACTGAACTTTTGCTGTTTTCGGCGTCAGTGCTGGAATTGAGGGTTTCTGCGGGTTTTGACAGGTGATGACGAGCTTTGACGACAGGCCAGTTCAGTGATTGGTTCAGTGATCCGGCGGTACGGTTGCCTGGGAGACCGCGAACCTGGGCTTGATGACTGACGATCACGAATCGCGCCGGCGGCCCCTGCCACCGCGGTCCAATAGGTCCCGCGCCCGGTCATGACGATCATCATGGTGAGCGTAGACCTTCTCCCCTGTCTCGACAGTGACATCAACCCAAGCGCACGCTTCCCAAAGAGGAAGACCGCTCTGGGCCAAATGCGTAAGGCAGGTATGGCGAAGGACATGCGGAGTGACCCGAGCTGGATCCATGCCGGCATTCCTGACCGCTGAGGCAAACGACTTCTTCACATCAAGGACGGGCTGCCGATCCGGACCGTATTCAAGGACGTGGGTATTCGTCCGCTTCCTGACATATCGCAGGATGCGCATCAGTCTATCGGGTGCTCTGAGCCTCCCACGCCGCTTAGCCGTCTCGACCCTACCCATCGGCCTGAAGTCGATCACACCGTTCTCCAGGTCGACCCAGCCGCCGCTCTGGTTTGGCCGCCATTGGAGCGACAAGATCGACTCTTTGCGCCGCCCACAATAGAAGCCGATGAGAATGAAGATTGGCAGATGCCGCCTGGCACGGGGATCACGCCGCGCTGCGCGGATGAGGCGAGCGACTTCTGAGCGAGAAAGGTGGACCTCTCGGGGTGCCGACATAGGAGGTAGCCAAACGGCTGGCGCCGCCAGCAGGTATCCCTCCCGGTGGCAATGGGCAAGCGCGGCCGCCAGTGTGGACAACTCGCGTCTGACCGTCGCCGGCGATACCGGGACATCTTCATATGCGGGCGGCGCGCTGCCGGGAATGCGTCGCCGCTTGGTTCGGCTGGCAAGATACTTGCGGCAGGCCTCACCCTTGACCTCGCTGACCAGTATTTCCGACCAGTACGGCCCCAAGGCTTGGATGGCATAGCCGATCCTTTCAGGATCAGCGGCCTGGGGAGCGTGCTCCTGGGCATATAGTGTAAGCACCTGGCCGCACTTCATGGCATGCGCCGGCTGAGGCCCGCCCGGAGGCGCCGCGGCGGCTGCTTCGGCTCGCTCTGTCAAAAAAGCGGCCAGCGCTGCTTCTGCACCTGCGCGATCTTCAAGAAGGCAGCCAGTCGCTTTCTCCTTCTTGCGCCCGCCCTCTTTCCACCGGATCGACCAACGCCAGGTTACGCTGCCTGGCGAGCAGACGGGCACGAGCTTGGGTGTCGAGCCAGCTGTTGGGCGGGCCACGTTCGTCGTTTTAGCTTTCGTCACGAGATCACCCTGCCCGCTTACCGGCTGCTGCCCTACCGCGCTTCGTCAAAGCAGCCGCTGCGGCGGCCAGTGGACCGGGTATCAGCTTCTTTGGCTGCTCAGTAGCTGCCGTGGCAGGCCGGGCTACCACAGACGTCTTGGCGGGCTTCTGGCGGGCCGGCGCGGGTCCGCCGACGCGAGCGCGGTCGAGGTACGCAGCGATGTCATCATCGCTTACAAGCAGCCTACCGGCGATCCGGTGGCAGGAAAGACGGCCCGCGGCAATTTCGGCGCGCAATGAACGGGCAGATACCAACCCGTCTGGCCGGATTTTCAAAGCCGCTTCTTCGAGGGTCATAAGCATCGATCAGGCACCTGGAATTGCACTTACCTAATTGGCAGATGCTCCGGTCCCAGAGATACGATCAGTCCCCGTCGTTATGCACAAGAATCATAACGGCACTTACAGGGTCGCATGTCTCAGCTATCGTCTCCGGCCGGCTCGCTGTCCAGGACCCCTATTATCGCCTGCAATTGCCGCAACGACACGCTCCGGTTGATCTTTAGCCACACCCGGCCAGCCGCGCTGGTCTGGGTGATCTCCATCGCGGTCAGTCCATTCCGCGCCGTCGGCGCATCCTCCACACCGGGAAGCAGATCATTAGCCTCGACGCCCAGCGCCTTGGAAATACTCGTCAAATGCTTCGGTCCGGGCAGGCTCTTGCCGCGTAGGTAGACGCTCACGCTGTCCCGCCCGATGTCCGCGGCGCGAGCCAGGTCGGATTGATTCCACCCCTTGTCGTTGAGCGCCTTCTGCAACCGCCGGGCGAAATCGGCCTTGATGGCCTCGGCGGGCGCGCCAAGGTCGAGGAGCGTGGAGCCAACGAGCTGAGAACGAGGGGCCATGAGGGGTGGTCCTTTGACTCTATATATATGGGCCGCCGGTGGGTGGTGAGGGTGGCGGTCCGTTTGGTTGGTATTTGTTGTATAGCATATGCGAAAATGATGGTCGACAAGATTTTACTTCCAATTTTTTTTGGCCCCAGATATGTTGAGAAAATGTTGACCGAAAAAACGGATGCCCGGAGCCACAGGGCAAGGAGATTGAGACGATGCAAAGCACTGGAGAGCCACGAATATCTATCGAAGCATGTGCGCGCCTTTGGCGCGCGGTGCTGGAGCAGGTCATCGTCGACGCCGCTCGCCCGCTGCCATCGGCGGCTGTGACCGGCGCCAGGCTTGACCAGGCCGCTGACCGCGCCGCTGTGATCCTCGAGGCCCGCGCGATGATCTTGGATCCGCGCCAAGCCGAGGATTGCCGCACTCTGATGGACTACGCGGGCGTTGACGCGATTTCGCCCGCCACCCGCCGCCGGGTCCAGGCTGCCATCGACGCGGACGCGGCGGATGCCACACGGGCCGGCTGGTACCTCACGGGCGGCGGCTATGCTCTTTTCCGCCGCGCGAAGGTGGATAGGACTTCCAACCACGAATGCGTTTTGGTTGCCTGAAATGTAGGAAAAGAAGACAAACTGTCTTCGACAATAGTCGTGAGAACGACAAGAAACCAAGGAGATAGGACATGCCGACGCTGAGTAGTAGGATCGATGGCGCTCATAGGGCAAGTCGACACAACCCATGCTGGGGGTGCGGCAGGAAGGAGTACCCTTGTTTTTTCCGGGAGGTGGAGGAGACCGGCGCTCACATATGGTTTTGCGGGCCGGACCAAACCCCAGTCTACTTCGATTCGCGAGGCGCTGAGGTGTCGAAGGGCGAGGCGTATTATGGAGACGTGCGCGAGGCAGGCTGGCAGCCGCGTGAACGCAGGCAGGCTGCAAAACCGGCGAAGGTAGTAAGGCAGGTGGTGGCGGCTGAGCTGACGGACGCGGTCTACCGCATTGTCTTGGACAAGAGTCCGCTGTCGGACGAGCATCGGCAGCAGCTGCTGGCGCGGCCCGGGATGACTGCTGAACTCATCGAAGCCGAAGGCTATGCTACGGCGCGGCAGTTGGATGGGATTCAGCTTTTAACGCGCCATATCCAAGGTGCGTCTACGGTCCCCGGGATGCCAGGGCCCGGCGAGCGCGGGTTTAGGGCTGTGCCGGGGGCGCTGCTGATACCCGTGCGCAATAAGGATGGCTTGATCGTCGGGATCCGCCAGCGGGTCGTCGGAGAGGACGGCAAGAAGAAGTATTTGTGGCTCCCTGGCTCTATGCCCGCCGTCCATTTTCCTGTTGTCCGAAGCAACGGCGACGGCACAGTGCGCATCACCGAGGGCGAGATCAAGGCAACTATCTGCACCGCTGCAACCGGCACGTTGCATATTTCAATTCCCGGCGTGTCGTCCTGGAGACTCGGCCTGGATGCTGCGATTGCGCTGCGCCAGGACAGGATAGAGATCGCCTTTGACTCGGACTACAGCCGGAAGGTTGGCGTAGCGCAGGCGTTGGCCGCGCTGCTTACCGAAGCGCACGCGCGAGATCTTGGCGGGACTGAGGTCCTCATGATGACGTGGCCCGAAGAGGCTGGCAAAGGTCTGGACGACTACCTCGGCGCATATAGGAATGACGGCCCTACCCCAGATTGGCGCCCTGTAAACGCCACGCTTGTGGAAGAGGCGCAGGCGTTGGCCGGGCGCCTGCTGGAGGAAGATGCCGAGCGCCGCCTGTCCGCCGGCGCGCTGCCTCGCCCCATCCCGACTGAAGGTGACGTGGCGGACGATGATGACGAGATCGAGGCCATGATGGCTGCTGCCTGGGGAGCTGAAATGGCTGTGGACGGACAAGAGATGGCGCCGGCCGCGGCAGCAGAAGCGCTGCGCGAGATAACGACGGCCGAGCTGCGTCGCCTTTCGGTCATGCGCAAGCAAGACCTGCTGCTCGACGACGCCGCGCGGAAAAGCCTGATACGGGCGCAAACAGTGCTTGGTCGCGAGGCTCTGCGCGGCATGCATGTGAAGGATGCCGTGATCAACCTCGTGATGGAGCTCGACCGGATCTTGGACCGCGACCGGACCGGCGCTGAGCGTCGGGCGCTTACAGGCTACCTGCTGTACGATAGGACGGAGATCGGCTGCGCGCTGCGTATGGCGGACCAATACAAGGGGCGTATCCTGTACGCTGGCGGCCTCGGCTGGCATGTGTGGGACGGCAAGAGGCACGTCCGTGATCCGGATGGGGTGCGCGTCGCGGCGCTGGTCCAGCAACTCGCGATGGATGTTGAGGCCGAGATAAAGATGGCGCGGATATGCGCTGCCGGTGGCGTTTTTGGGCCAAGCGTTGATGCCGACACTGATGATGTCATCAATTTCAGCGAGGCACCTGGCAGTAAAGATAAGTCATCGTCTCTTAAAGAGGAGTCAGAACACAAAAAATTCGTCGTACGGTGCCGCCGCGCGGCATTTATTGGCGCCGTTATTTCTCTGCTTCGCCCTCATGTGTCCATCGACGACGCGCTGATGGATGCTCATCCGCACCTTCTCAATGTCCAAAACGGCATCGTAGACCTTCGCGACGGCACGCTGCTGCCGCACGATCCTGCGATGCTGATGACCCAAATCGCCGGCGCGAGCTACGACCCGACTGCTCCACGCGGAGTTTGGACGAAGTTCTTCGACGAGGTGATGGCTGAAGAAGACGGCACCGTGGACCCCGAATACATCCACTATTTGCAGGGGTACCTGGGCTATATTCTCTGGGGCGTGGCCACCGAGCAGAAATTCTGCTCGGTCTGGGGCGCCGGATCGAATGGGAAAACAACCCTTTTCGAGACTGTCGCTGACGTCATGGGGTCCTACGCGCAGACCGTCGAGCCTGAGCTCGTGGTTAAGGCTGACGCGACCAGCGGCGCAGGAAAGCCACGGCCGGACCTGCTGAATTTGCGCGGGGCTCGGCTGATCCTGGCGAGCGAGCCAGAGCGTGGCGAGGCCATGGCCGAAGGAATTGTTAAGCGCCTGACTGGCAACGATAAGCTTTCTGGGCGCCTTGGGTACAGCAACGAGGTCGTCAACTTCCGCATTGTCGGGAAATTTGTCCTGCTTTGCAATGAGTTGCTGAGGATTGCCGGCACCAACGTGGGAATTTGGCGCAGGCAGGAGGTGTGGGCTTGCAAGCGTTTGTGGCGCAGGCCTGATGACACGGATCCGAGGATGGCTGGGCTGCCACTTGTCGACCAGGGACTGCCAGATGCCTTGCGGGCCGAGGCGGACGGTATACTGGCGTGGATGGTCGAAGGCGCTGTGAGGTGGCACAGGGAAAAGCTGCGCCGGCCGCAGCGGATTATGGACGCATCAGCGGAGTATCGTGGCGAGCAGGATAGGGTCGGCCAGTTTTTGGCTGAGCGGATTGAGCGCGATGATCGGCGCGGAAATATTGTTGCGCAGACGGAGCTTTACACTGCGTATGTGGACTGGTGCAAAGCGTCCGGGACGCAGCCGATGGCGCGTGATCGGCTCAAGGGCGCGCTCAAGGACCACAGCTTGATCGAGAGCCGCAATGGCCCTGTTGGCTTGATCTGGAAGGGGATCCGGCTGCTGCCGGCCCCGGCTCAGCCATACCGCGACGGCCAGGCCGCTGGCGGCTGGAATAATGGGCGCAGCAGCAGGGATGACAGCGGGCGCAATGGGTGGGCTCAGCCCGCTGCTGAGCAGCGGACTAGTGTATTGCTGTGATAATATGAGCAGTGCATGATGATAAAAAATGGCCGCCATCATTTATGGCGGCCATTTTTACATTATTGCATCGGGCTCTTCAGCCGACAAAAGCGAAATTTATCGCTTATTAGCTGCGCGTGCCTTCTCGTAGTCTTCAATCAACTCCTTCTCACGGCGCTCTATCGTCTCATGACATAGTCGCGTCGGTTCGTTCACCATATCCCCGTTGCGGGATATGTTCTCGATGAACAGGTCCTCCTGCTCCTTCAAGCCGGAAGCCAGCATGATCCCCTTCAGGAACTTGCAGGCTGCCATCCATCCTTCCGTAATGGCGATCTGCTTGCGGTACTTGCGTTCCAGGCGGTCGATCGTCGCATTGGCCTTGGCCAGTTCGCCCTTCAGGTACTCAACGTCCAGGTTGACCGACGGGCCGCGGGAGGCCTCCAGGCGGTTGCGGCGTTCGGCAGCGCTGCGGGCTGCCAGGTCGTCCAGGAAGTTGTCCAGGTTGGCGCGACCGACCATGCCGGCCATCAGAGCTGCATTGTTGAAGAAGCCCGTCATCTCAGCATAGTCCCTTCTCGCCGACTTTTGCGGATGTGCGCTGGACACCACCACCGCATTAAGTCGCAGTAATGGTTAGCAGTACCACTTAGGCGCGAAATGTTGTCAGAATCAAGGCAAAAATTGAAGTCTGCGACGAAGCAGAGGCCAGACGCCTCCCTCCGTGGTCGCCGTCGCCTGCGGCTCCGAGATACTGCGGCCAAGGATGGGCGGAAGCTGGCCATGATGCAAAATCTGTTAATAATCCATTAACATAAAGCGGGCCGTCAGGCCCGATCTGTTAAATCGGGCTGGCCAATTGTGAAGTTTGTGAAGTCGTGTGAAATGGCCATTTCACAATTTATCTCTTTGTTTTATATAGCTTTTTTGCCATTTGTGAAATTGTGAAGGGGTAAAAAGAGTTTCTATAAAAAAATTTAGAGAGCCTCTTATGCATATATAGGGAGAAAACTTCAAAATCCATTCACAATTTCACAAATGCCATTTTCTCGTTATATATCAATGGTTTGTATTGTGAAATGCGGTTTTCACACGACTTCACAAACTTCACAAATGCCGGCTTTGACGACGGGATTTCCGCACTTTTGTCGAGTTGTAGATAAAAGTCTTGCGCCATAATCGTCATCCACGGTATCGTCCATTTATGAAGCGCCCGGCGGCCAGCCAACCGCCACCACACGAAGCGCAGGAGATGGACATGCAAGCCACACCGGCCGACCGGATATCCTACCGCTACCGCGCGGGACGAGCACATGACGCCGGTTGGGCGACTGCCACGGCGCCAGCAAATGAGCCGTTCCTGGTGACGCTGCCGGGCGGGGATGTCATCGACCTGCTGTCGCGCCCCAGCCTGTTTTTCCTGGCTGGGTGCAGGACAAGCGATCAGACCCGACGCGCCGACGAAGGATTCCTGGCGGGCGTCCACGACAATCCGGAGGCGCAGGTTGACCTTGCCTACGCCGCGGCGATCTGCGGTGCGACGGTTGAGCAAATCGGACGATATATCGTCCCTATCCTATCCCGGCTTGCCTCTGTCCCGGACAAGCCGGCTCTCACGCGCCACGACGCTGCCGCCGTCGCTCTCCTGGCCGCTGATCGGCTGGGCTTTGCAGTCAGCGGCGCCAAATGGTGCGCACGCGACATAACTGTCCGCCGCCTCGATATTACTGCAAGCCCGGAGGCCATCGCCTCTTTTGCGGCGACGTTGACCCCCGCGGCACGCGCGGCGATCGCCGGATCCGCACTCATCCCCAGCCCGATTTCGATAAGCCGCCCCTCGGAAGACATGGCGGACGGCATCTACGTCCCGCCAGGCACCTACACCGCCGCCAGGGCCACACTCAAATCCCTGCGCGCCGCCGGCGGCGATCTCGTCCTTGACCCAGCCGGCGGCGACCCGCGGGTTGTCATGCGGCCCGGCGGCAGGATGCCTGATGATCTCGCCGCCGACCTGCGACGGCACCTGGGGGCTTGCATCGACATCCTGGAGGCTCGGGATAGCTGGGCTCAGGCTGCGGCTGACCGCCTGGTGACTGACGCAACGCCGCTGATCCTTGCAGCGGCTATGGAGGAGGCTGACAGGGCCGCGACAAGCCTGTCGCTTACTCCGCCAGTCAACCCGGAGGCCCCGCAAGGGATCGAGCAGTTCCTACATCACCTCGCCGACCTTGACCTCCTGCCGACGCACATCGATTCCACGACAGGCTGGCCTATGCCGCCGGATCTGGCGAGGTGGATGGCGGCGCCAGAGGACATCAAAGCCGGCTGGGTGCAGCATACAGACGCGCTGCGCTCACGCTGTCTCGCATCTCAGGTAGTCACGCTTGCAGATCTGCGCGCCGCCGGTTTTGACGCAAGGCTCAGTCGCAGCGGGATTTACACACACCTGTCCATCGCCCCATTGGTGCGGTGGGAGGAGGAGCCGGACGGCTGGCCCGGCAACCGCATCAAGGCCGAGCAGGAGGCCGCCGGCCGCAAGATGCAGCAGGATCTTTGGATGCGCGTAATGTACTCGTCCGCGCGGATCGCCGCTGAGCTCATCCAGGAGGCCGGCGGCGACGCTGTTGATTTTGCCGATACGATCAGGGTCACGGCGCCGACCAATACAAGGCCGCCAGGTGATGCGCCAAGCCATTTCAGCGTCATCCACACCCCCAGCAAATTTTGCGCGGATGCCGCTGCCCGTGCCTTTGTGGATGCTGCGCATGGCGGGCATTTGACGCGCAAAGAAGCTATCAGCATCGCCCTGGATGCGATCGTCGGCCCACCGACGTCAGGCAGGTATGCGATCATCGCGCCATTGCTGCACGCTGCGTCGGCGGTGGCCCTGCTGCCGGCCGAACAGGCGGCAGATCTCGACACAAGCCAGGTGCCGCGCCTACCGCCGCAGGTCGACGAGTGGCACTGTGCTGCGCACCAGATGGCCCGGCTTTCCCCGATTGCGGCAATGCGCGGCATCGCTGAAGCGTTGTCGGATGTGCCGGGCATGGAGAATGCTGTCCGCGCTATTGTCGGCGCGTGCAAAAAGGCGGGGTTTGAAGACCCTGACGGCGATGGGCGTGGGGAAAACAAGGCAGCGTGACGGCCACCTGTGCAGTCAGGCCGCTTTTGCCTCTGAACGGATAACAGTCGCGGACCAGGCGCCGATCAGCAGCGCGTCAGCTTCGTCATGGCCGGCGGGCTCATAGCCCGGGAATGCCCGCCGTGCAGCCTCCACCATCGCCGGCTTGCCCGCGTCGCCCTTGCCAGTCGCCCACTTTTTCAACTCGCTGGGGCCAGTTTCAAGGCGCCGGAGGCCCAGGTGGTGGCCAACACGATGAACGGTCCAGCACAGGCCGAAAAGCAAATACGTACTCGCGCCGCGCATTGGCGGCCTCTCCACTGCCACGACATCAACGCGCCAGCGCCGGCAGGTGGCGATCAACCATGCTTCGAATGCCCCGCCCAGGTCGGCGTAGTCGTCGTACTGCTGGAATGACTGCTCGCCGCTGGCCAGCCTGGCCCAACGTGCGCTGTCGATGACAGCCCAGCCGGTGTTTCTTTTCGAGGGATCGATCGCCAGGATTTTCATGTCGGTATTGTCGATAATATAGGCCGACAACGCAAGAATTATCTTGCATCAGTCGCAGATCATGCTAATCTTCATTTGTTGAGCCGGTGGCTCGCATGTTCCTTCTCCTTAATTCCTTGGCCGGCCCGCACGATGCTGGCCGGCCATTTTTTGATGAAGGGCGGCTAAGGAATGCTGCGGGCAGAAAACATTCGCACCATTGCAGCCGCAGAAGAAGCGGCTCAGACCGAGTTCGACCGCTTGTCCGATGACCACGCCGTCGCATCCGCAGCGATCGCCCGGCTCCCTCTCATCAATCCCATGAGCCGCGTCTCTTCATCGCGCTGCAGCCGCGCCGAGCTGCTGGCGGGCGCGCGCGAATATGTCGAAAACTGCCCACCGGCGCTGATGCGCCGGCTGGCCGCGATCCTGGCTGTGCCGGACTTCCCTTCGTCCTGTCGGATAGTCGGTGGTATCCCGTGCTCGCCGGTCCCGCCGCAGGACAGGATCTTCTGCGGGATGGTTGCCGGCGCTGCGGAGGTGATGACCGACCGCCTGTTTTCTGCGGTCGCCGTGATCGCGTCGCCGTACGCCGCGGCGCTGGACTGGGCCTTGGATTACTATTTCCCGGCGGGCAACAGCGGGACCAGCTCGGGTGCCGGCGAAGCTGCATCTGCTGCAGCTTGCGCGCCAGAGCCTGTGCCTACGCCGGTCCCGGCCACGGCCCCGACCCGCGATGATGATGGGCCATCGCCATGATCTCGCTTAAGACATCGATAACCGCTGCGCAGCGGGCTTTAGCCAGCGTCAAGCGCCAGCTTCCCTTCGCCGCTGCCTTGGGGCTTACGCGGACCGCCCAGGCGGTCCAGGCTCATGTCACGCGGCAGCTCGAGGTCAGGGTGGACAAGCCAGTCCCTTACACGCGCAAAGCCTACCGCATTGCGATTGCTCGCAAGACCAGCCTCGTCGCTGAGGTTTTTGCTCTGCCAGACCAGGCCCAGTACCTTGGCATCATCGAAGACGGCGGCACCACGAAGCGCGGCGATCCGGGCGCCAAGGCGCTGATCGGGCCCGTGAAGGCGAAGGTGAACACCTTCGGCAACGTTCCGCGCGGCGCTGCCGCGAAAGCCTT
Organism: Hydrogenophaga intermedia; assembly: GCA_943371025.1. Taxonomy (GTDB): domain Bacteria; phylum Pseudomonadota; class Alphaproteobacteria; order Azospirillales; family Azospirillaceae; genus Niveispirillum. The sequence goes on along the minus strand of CALRTC020000007.1, from coordinate 33,890 downwards.
GTCCAGGCCAGATACCTTCGTCGGCGTGCCGCGCGGCGACAGGTTCACCCAGGCCGGCGTTTGGCGCCGCCATGCGCCGAAAAAGAAAAGGTCTGGGGCGTCTGGTAAGGGCAGGATTGAACTGCTGCTTGCCTTTGTAAAGAAGCGCCGCCATGAGCCGTCCCTGCACTTTGCCGAGGACGCCGCAGCCGAGGCCCGTAGGATCGGGCCGGACAAGATGGCCGAGGCGCTGACCGAGGTCCTTGGCCGATAAGGTACGCCCCTGCCGAGATCGCTGGTAGGCAGCCCATAGCCAGGTCCACCCACATCATTGCGCCTAGGCCGCCGGCTGGCTCCATGCTGATGGCGGAGCCAGCCGGCAGCCTTCTGCTGCGCGCCTCATTTCACAATCGTCACCGTCGCCCGCGCCCGCCACCTTCCTCGGGGACCTCCGTCGCCCGCGGCTCCGGGTTTCTGCGGCCAAAGGTATGGCGCGAGCTTGCCGTGATGTAAATTTTATTAACAAACCATTAACATAAAGCGGGCCGTCAGGCCCATTTTGTGAAATCTGGTCGGAGCTTTGTGAAGTTTGTGAAGTCGTGTGAAATGGCCATTTCACAGAATAACTCTTTGATTTATATATGTTTTTATCTCTTTGTGAAATTGTGAAGGGCAAAAAAGAGTTTCTATAGAAAAATTTGGAGAGCCCTTATGCATATATAATAGAAGAAAACTCCAAAATCCCTTCACAATTTCACAAATGCCGTTTTATCGTTTTATATCAATGGTTTACATTGTGAAATGCGGTTTTCACACGACTTCACAAACTTCACAAATCCTGCTGATGGGCGGCGAGTGTCGGTGGAGGCGTCGACCCGTCCGTCGGCGCAGGCGGGGTCGAAAAGTATAGGGTCTTCACAGGTAGTTCTCGGACTTCGATTGCTCCGACACAGGACGATTTTCCCATTTGACACCACCGCTGTTGCTCTCTTCGCCCTGCCTCTCTCCATCCCGGCCAACCCCCACCATCTCCACCCGGTGGCAACATCCCCACCTCGCTGCCGCTCATATCGTCGCTCCAGCTTCGCCGCCGCCCTTGGCGCGTTTGCAGGCTCCCCTTCGCCCCTGGCTTGGGCAAGCCAACCCCAGCCGCTCCAGCAGCTCCCCAGCACCTGTTCCCGCTGGTTTGGTGCTGGGCGCGGCGCTGGAAGTGGCTGGGGCTGGCCGTGGCTGATAGCGGTGGGGCTGAGCCGGAGCAGCGAAGCAGGGCTGACCAGGGGCCGGGGACCCAGGAGATGATCTTCAACAAGGGTAGTTCTCGGACTTCGAATTGCCTGCGATATCAGTGTTTTGGACGCTGACACCTGGCAACCGCCCCGGTCCAGTCCATCCACCGCCACCACAGATTTGCGTGCCACTATGTCGTGTTGTATGATTTCGTTGATCTCTATTATAGACGACATCGGACACCACCAAGATGCCGCGCCGCAACCCGCCCATACTGCACGATGTCCCGTTTTTCGAGGTTGGCGGTGACGCGGATGACGCCGGACACGCCCCGGATCCTGCTGACGCCGATCCCGCTCCGATCCTCGGTGCCGCTCCAGCCGCAGGCCCACGCCTCGCCGGGCCACCGCCGAAGCGCGGCCGTGGCCGCCCACGCAAGGACGCTGCACCTCAGGGCCTGCTCCTGGCGGCGCCAGCTGTCGCCGATGCTCTCCACGATGCTGCTGACGCCGAGCCTGCCGCCGCAGGCATCATCCTTGATGACCTGGCTGCCGACGACGCCGGCGATGACGCGCCGGTTGACGGCGCGATCAGCCGCTACGTCAACCTTTCGCAGCTGGCCCGCCTCACTGGCAAGAGCCGAAATACAATCAGGCAATGGATCGCTTCCGGCATGCCGATCCACCGCCGGGCCGCCGCCGATGAAGGTACCGGCCACCAGTTTGATATCGCTGCGATCATGGCCTGGCGCGAGGAGCGTGCCAGGGCCGCCGCCGGCTGTGACGCCGACGAGCTGATGGACAAAGAGGAGGCCCAAAGGCGCAAGCTGGCCGCAGAAGCTTCGATGGCCGAGTTTAACCTGGCCAGGGTCCGCCAGGAGACGCTGCTGCTGGGCGATGTTCTGCACATCGTCACTTCAGAATATTCCGAGGTGCGGGCCCGCCTGCGCTCACTGCCCGCCCGCCTGTCCCAGATCCTCGCCGGCTCCGACGCCGAGACGCTATTCCGCGAGCTTCGCAAAGAGATAGACGTCGTCCTCAACTCCCTGAGCTACGACGCAGCGGTCGAGCGCCAGATCGATGAGCAGCAGCGCGGCAATCGCGCCGCCGCCCCTGGGCCTGCTGGGGTCGACCCAGACGCAGACGACGACGGGGAGGCGTGATGCGCACGGCCACTGAAGCCCGCCAGGCTCTCGCCCACCTGCTGCGTGTCTCAGCTCGCGCTGCGCTCATGCCGCCGCCGGCTATGACCGTGGATCAGTGGGCTGATACCTATCGCATCCTTGGACCCGAGGGTAACGCTATCCCCGGCCCGTGGAAAACATCAACGCAGGAAATCGCCCGCGGCCCCATGCGTGCGGTAACAGAACCCGGCGTGCGGACAATATCTGTTATGTCCTGTACACAGATTCTCAAAACGAGTCTGCTCGAAAATACTTTCGGATACTTTGCTCATCTTGATCCGTGCCCAATATTGATGGTGCAGCCGAAAGAAGATGCGGTCCAAACCTTCTCGAAGAAAAAGATCGCGCCCCTGATCCGGCACTCTCCGGTTCTGCGCGACCTTGTCCGCGATGCTGCCGATCGCGACGGCAAAAGCACCCAGGCATACAAGAAATTCCCAGGCGGCGATCTTCTCATCACCGCCGCTGGCTCGCCCACGAACCTCGCGATGATCTCTATCCGCGTCGTGGGCCTCGACGAAGTCGACAAGTACAGCACCACGCCCGAAGGCGACCCGATCCTTCTCGCCGAAGAGCGCATGTCCAGCTTCGTGGCCAACAGCTTGTCGATCCGCACGTGCAGCCCAACCACCAAGGAAGGGTCGATCTCGAAAAGCTACGCCTCATCAGATCAGCGCCGGCCTTACGTCCGTTGCCCGCACTGCGACCACGAACAGATCCTCCGCTGGTCGGCAGTCGAGTGGGAAAAAGATGAGGATGGCAACCATAAACCCGAGACCGCCCGCGTCTACTGTGAAGCGTGCGGCGCCGGCTGGACCGATCGCGAGCGCCACCATGCTCTCCGAACCACCATCCAGTGGCGGCAAACCCGCCGCTTCCGCTGCTGCGGCGAGGACCAGGATCCCGCTGTGACCCGCATGTGGGATTGGGACGATGAACATCTTATCGGCCGGGCTCTGTGCCGCAACTGTGGCAAGCGCGCCGTCAGCAACCGTCACGCCGGGTATTGGGCCAGCAAGCTATACAGCTGCACCCAGACAGCATCCGAGCTTGTCTATAAATGGATCAATGTCCAGGACGACGTTGAGCAGCTTCGGTTTTTTATCAACACCCAGCTCGCCGAAGAATATGAAGAGCGCGGGCAAAAGCTTGACGATGGCGTACTCATGTCACGCCGCGAATCGTACTCTGGGATCATCCCCGATGATTCCAGCCTGCTTGTCTGCTCTGTGGACGTCCAGGACAACCGGCTCGAAGCCCTGATCGTCAGCTACGGTATCGACGAGTGTTCGTCCATCATAGACCACGTCGTGATCCCTGGCGACCCCGGCCAGGGTCATGTCTGGCTCGAACTCGACAAGCTGCTCAAAACCCCCGTAAGCCGTTGGGACGGCAAGACTTTCCATATCCAGGCGACGGCGATCGACACCGGTGGCCACCACGCTCAGCGCGTCTACGAATTTGCCGCCGCCCGCGCTGGCCGCCGGGTGTGGGCAATCAAGGGCGCATCGGAGCGCAATGGTCAGCGGTCGCCCGTTTGGCCGTCCAAGGTCTCGATGTCAAAGACCGGCAAGACATTTTACGTCGTCGGGACAAACGCAGCCAAGGACCAAATCCACGCCAGGCTCAAGATCGAGGAGCACGGGCCGGGCTACATCCGCTTCGGGCAAAACCTGGAGAAGGATTTTTTTGAACAGTTGACGGCTGAAAAGCTGGTGACTGTCCACGAGCGCGGAGAGTATCGCAGGTACTGGAAAAATCCCGAGCGCAAGCGCAACGAGGCCTGGGACTTGATCTGCTACGCCTACGCCGCGCTGTGCGGCCTCAAGGCGACAGGCCTGAGGCTCAACAGCTTCGTCGCGCAGCGTGCGCCGTCCGGCGCCGTCACCGCTGCGCCTGCCACCGGCCCCGGATTTGCGTCCACCCCAGACCGCGTGTTATCGTCTGCGCACGATGTCGAAAATTCCGACCGACGCCATCCATCTCCTATGGCCCGCTCGCCCGGCATCGGCCCGTCCTCCAAAGGGGTGGCTCCCCGCGACGGGCAGCCGGCCCGGCCTGCCGACACCTCGGCCGCCGGGCCGGCCCCCTCTCCAGCCACGCCGCCGGCCCCCGCGCCGAAGGCGGCAAAGCGTAGGGCGGGACCGAGATTTGTGATGGGTATGAGGTGAGTGTCGCGCGATGGCTATGTCTACCCCAGATCGGATTGCTTATCTCGAAACCATGCGAGCGGAGCTGGAATCCGCCCTGCTGCGCGGCGCAACCGAAATTTCGTATGGCGATCAGCGGGTTAAGTACGACTCCGAGGCCGCAATGCGCAGCCGCCTGCGCAGCATAGACGACGAACTGTCTGCCCTGACCTCTCCCACCGGCCAGGCCCGCCGCCGCCTGCGGCGCATCGTAGTCCAGACCAGCAAGGGATTCTGATATGCCAGCCCAAAAGCCGAGAATCCGCGTTCGGGCCGGCAGCGCATCGGTCAAAGCCCAGGTCTCCGGCGCCGACTACGAGGCAGCGTCCGGCACGGGCCGTGGCGCAAATTGGTCGGCTCCGCAAACCGGTCCGAACGCCAGCCTTATCAACAATTTGGCCGTCTTGCGTGCCAGGTCGAGACAGGCCGTGCGCAGCGATGGTTGGGCCGCTGACATCGTCGGCAAGTTTGCGCGGGATGTTGTCGGCACGGGCATTAAGCCGCTGCTTCAGCTGCCAGATCATCCGGAACTCAAGCGTCGCATTCAGCGCCTATGGGCCCGATGGTGCCGCCAGTGCGACTCTTTCGGCCGCCTGGATCTGTACGGCATGCAGTCTCTCGTCGCCGGCGCCACCGCAACCGCTGGCGAGAGCTTCATCCGGTTCCGCCCCCGGCGCGCCGAAGACGGTCTGGCTGTCCCCCTCCAACTCGAAGTCGTTGAGGCCGAACAGGTGCCTCTGTCATATCCCATAGTGCCAGCCGTCCCTGGCAACCGCATCGTCGCCGGCATCGAACGCGATGCCATTGGCCGCCGGGCCTTTGTGCATATGTTGCGCCGCCACCCTGGGGAAATGGGCGCCGGCATATGGGATTATGACGCCGGGTCGACCATCGAGACCGTGCCGGTGCCAGCCTCATCCGTCTGCCATGTCGCGCTCAATCCGAATTTTCGCGCCGGCCTGGAACGCGGTGAACCGCTGTTGACCCGTGCGCTTGTAAAGCTCCGCGAGCTGGACGCCTACGATGACGCTGAGCTTGTGCGAAAGAAAATTTCCGCCAACATCGTCGGTTGGATTACCAAGCAATCCACGGATTCAGAGGCGCCCGTCCTGGGCGAGGAGGAACCGGACGACGCCGGCGTATCGTCGCTCACGCTGACCCCCGGCACCTGGCAAGTCCTCGAACCCGGTGAAAAGCCAGAACTTACCGCCCCGTCTGAAGTCGGCGGGTCTTACGACCCCTTCTTGACCTGGCAGTTTCGCTGGATTTGCGCGTCTGTCGGCATGCCATACGAGGTCCTGGTCGGGCCCACCAGCGGCATGTCCGACCGCACCCTCCGGCAAGTCCTGATCGAATACCGCCGCGGCCTCGAAGCCTATCAGCACAACCTGATGGTGCAGCAGATGTGCCACCCGATATGGGAGCGCTGGATCGACACCGCGATCCTGGCCGGCGCCATCGATCTCCCTGCGGGCGTTGAAGTTGAAGATCTTTACGACGTGCGTTGGACCCCGCCGAGCTGGGGTTATCTCCAGCCGGTTCAGGAGGTCCAGGCCAACGAGTTGGCCGTCCGAAACGGCTTCAAATCTCGCTCTGAGGTTGTGTCTGAAGCTGGCTACGATAGCGAAGACGTGGACAGCGAGCACAAACGAGACAACGATCGTGCTGAGAGGATGGGGCTGCGATACGCATCGTCCACCGCAGCGCCGCCGCCCGGTGCCGGCCCAGCCGCGCGGGCCCAGGCCCGCCGGTAAAGTCCAGCCGGGCCGCCGGTTTGCGTCCGGGCAGAGCTGCGTGTAAACTGTCGGTAATGTCGATCAACGTCTATATAGTGAGTCGCAGATGAGCCAGATGGCCCGAGAAAAACTGACGCTACGCGCCGTGGGCCAGACTGTGCCGGCCCTGCGCCCCGCCCTGACGACCGCGCTGACCACAGGATCCGGCGCGGCGGTCCATTCGCCCGTCGTTGGCGAGCTTACGTCTGTCGTCCGCGTCGCGACCACGACTCTCGCTCGGCTGGCCATCGGTCCCGATGCCGACGCGACGACCGGCGACCTGATCATGCCGGCCGGCAGCGTTGAGTATTTCCGCGTCCAGCCGGGCGACCGCGTGAGCCTGCTGAGCCCATCGGGTGCGGGGCTCGCCACAGTTACGGAGTGCTAATTATGGGCGCCAAGAACACCTGGTACACCATCGGATCCGTCAAGGCCGCCGCCGGTGATCCTGAAAAGAAAGAAGTCGAGATCCTCATTTACGAGGAAATTGGCTCGTGGGGCATATCCGCTTCGCGCTTCATTCGCGACCTGCGCGCCCTTGGCGCCGTCGATTTCATCAACCTCCGCATCAATTCTCCGGGCGGCGAAGTCTTTGATGGCGCGGCGATCTACAATCTGCTGTTGACGCATCCGGCCAAGGTGACGGTGCATATCGACGGCCTGGCCGCGTCGATGGCCAGCGTCGTGGCGATGGCCGGCGATGAAGTCCGCATCGGCGAGAATGCGTTTTTCATGATCCACAATCCATGGAGCGTCCAGGTTGGCGACGCATCGGAAATGCGGTCCATGGCCGACCTCCTCGATCAGATCGGCGAAACGATCGTCACCGCCTACGAGCGCCGGTCTGGCATGGACCGGGACGAGTTGAAGAGCATGATGAACGCTGAAACCTGGCTGTCCGGCCCCGAGGCTGTCGAGAAGGGTTTCGCTGATTCCGTGACAGCACCGGTGAAGCTGGCCGCATCCGCCAATTTCGCCAAGCTCCGCGCTTTCGCCGGCGTGCCGGACAAGCTTAAGGTTCTGGCCGACCCCGACACCTGGGCCGAAGCCGAACCTGAAGCCACCGAGGCTGCCACCGAAGCACCCGAAAATACCGGCCCGTCAGAAGCTCCCACGACGCCGCCGACATCCGAAGATACGTCGGCGTCAAACGAAGGCCAGGAAAACGGCCCTGGAAACGATGGTGCCGACCCGGCTCCCGCTGATGCCGCCCCGCCGGCCCCAACTCCAACCGACACCCAGCCGGCCGCCGACCCCGATCCCGTGGCCGCCGCCGCTGCGCAAGCCGCGGAAATCGCTAAGATTTGTGCCGAAGGCGGGATCGCCGGTCGCGCCAGCGAGCTGATCGCCCGCCGGGCCACCGTTGAAGAAGTCCGGGAAATCGTCAGTTTCGCCGGGGCCGCCAAGGGCTTGGTTGACCGGGCCCGCAAGATCGGCGCATCGCTCACCCCCGCCGCGGAAGCCGAAATGACTAGCGGCGCGCTGACGGTTGACCAAGTCAGGGCCCGCCTGTTTGACCTCATGGTCTCAGCAGATGGCCGCCTTCAGATCGATCCGTCTCTGTCGCCCGCTGGCGCCCTGGGATCCATCATCCCGCCGCGCAATACGCCCCGGATCGACGCCGCCGACGCGATGAACCGGTTCGCCGGACGGGTCAAGTAACTCAATGGCTTGGCACGGATTTGCGTCCGGGCTGGCCTTGATGTAGATTATGTCTGTCAACTACTTTCGCCCGCTCTACAGTCGGGCATTCCGTGGAGTGTCACATGCCCGTCTTGACCGAAGGCCTTTACCCTGGCGAATACCTCATCTCTGAAGTCGGCGCCATCTCGCGCGACCGCGTCACCATCAGCGGCCTGACCGGCGGCGCGACGTACCAGCCCGGCACCGTGCTGGCCCAGGTCGAGTCCGGCGGCACTGCCGGGACGTGGACGCAGTATGACCCGTCCACGTCCACGATCGATGTGCCCGGCGCCATCCTGTACGCCGCCGCCGGCAACGGTCCGGCAGTCGTGACGGCCCGGCTTTCCGAAGTCCGCGCGTCGGATCTGACCTGGCACTCGGGTGTCGACGCCGGCGAAAAGACCGCCGCCCTGGCCATCCTGAACAGCACGAAACAGATCGTCGCCCGCTAACGGCATTTGCATGCCTGACATGTCGAATATGACGACCAACACCAAAGGACACCACAAATGTCGATGATCAATATCTTCTCGGGCGACGCATTCACCACGACCTCGCTCACCAGCGCCGTTAACAAGCGCCCCTACGCTCCCACCAAGCTCAGGGACATGGGCCTGTTCGCGCCGAAGCGTATCGCGACCACGACCGCATTGGTCGAGGAGAAGTCGGGCCAGCTCGGCCTGATCCAGACCGGCGTCCGCGGCGAACGCGCGCCGACGAAGGGCAATTCCAAGCGCAAAGTCAGGAGCTTCCTGGTGCCGCACCTGAAGCAGGAGCGGTCCGTGCGCGCCGACGAGATCCAGGGCGTGCGCGAGTTCGGCACCGAGAACAGCGCGGAAACGGTGCAGGCCAAGGTCAACGAGAAGATGGACGAGGCGCTGGCCGATCTGGACGTCACTGTCGAGAACCATATGCTCGGCGCCGTTTCGGGCCTGCTCCTGGATGCCGATGGCAGCACGATCTACAACCTGTTCACGGAGTTTGGTGTTTCCCAGCACACCGAGGTCGACTTCAACTTGGACAGCGCCGCCGCCGGAATCCGCAGCAACACCGCCAACATTCGCCGCCTCATGAAGGCCGAACTGGGCATGCTGGGGTCGATGCCGTTCGGCATTGAGGCGTTCTGCGACGGCGACTTTTTCGACGCCTTGATCAACCATCCCGAAGTGCGCGAGGCCTACGACCGCTACCAGGAAGGCGCCGCCCTGCGCGCCGACTACACGCACGGTGTTTTTCCGTACGCCGGCGTCATGTGGCACGACTATCAGGGTATGGATGATGGGTCTGTGTCCGTCGGCGACCAGAAGGTCCAGTTTTTCCCGTCGGGTATTCCCGACCTGTTCACCGTGACCTTCGCCCCGGCTGACTACCTCGAAACGGCTAACACGCTCGGCTTGCCGCGCTACGCCGCCATGCCGCCCGAGCTGCAGACCATCCGGTCGGCGACCCTTGAGGTCCAGAGCAACCCTCTGTGCCTCTGCACCCGCCCCAAGGTCCTCATCAAGGGCAAGCGCACCTAACCCCAACCCGCGCCGACCTTTCCGGCCCAAACCCCGGCGGGCCACCACCCGCCGGGGTTTTCTTTTCGCCGGCCCTTCCGTCGTCCGCCGCCGCCCAGCCCCCGAGGCCTCAATAAATGCTCGTCCGCCCCGGCACTCTCTTTTCGCCGATCCGGCCTTCGCCCGGCGCGGCACCGCCGCCGGAGCCGGGCATTGACGCCCTGCTGCTGGAGGACGGCACTGAGATCCTGGCCGAGGACGGCCAGGCAATCCTGTTGGAGATCGCCGGCGAGGATCCAGATCCGGATCCGCCAGGCGAAGCGCTACTGACCGAAGCTGGCGCTGAAATCATCACCGAAACCGGCGCAACAATCATCCTGGAGTAACCGCAAAATGAGTCAGAAAATTTCTGAAATGACCGCCGGTTCGGCAATTGGTGGCAAGGAAATGCTGCCGGCTGTACAGGGCGGGGCCAACGTCCGGACCAACCCGGACTCCGTCTTGGCCGCCTTCAAGGTCCTGCGGCCGGTCCTGCGGATCGCTTATTTGCAGTTTGAGGAGCCCGGCGTTGGTGCGCTGGATCCCGCTGCTGCCGGCCAGCGCTATGCCGTGGGCTATGTCGGCAGCCCTGCTGGCGGCTGGGGTACAATCAGCGGCGTCGCTGAAGGTGACATCATCCAATACAACGGCTCGGCATGGGTGATCGACTGGGATGCATCCGCCGCGCCCGCCGCAGGTGCCGGATTCCAGGTCCAGGTAGCCACATCCGCAACCCAGGTTGGCGGCGGTTGGCACTCGTTCAGCGGAGCAAATTGGCAGCCGAATGCTGTCGCCCCAGCCAACTACGCCGTCACCGCCACGGGCAGTAATGCCAGCGGCGCTGCGTTTCATGGCAGCAATGGCTTGCCATCAGGGGTGGTTGTCAACTCGACCAGCACTGGACAAGGTGTCCGCGCCACAAGCGCAGTCGGCCCGACGACCTACCTCAATATTTCGGCAAACCAGGTCGAACTTTACCCGTCCGCCAACACGGACCAGTTCCATGGCTTGTCGCAGGGTCAAGCCGTGGCGCTGGCTGCCGGGGGCTGGCGCACCATCATGACTGTCTACCGCCAGGATATCGGGCGCAACATCCACATGACCATCGCGCAGAGCGCATAATGAAGACAAGTAAATGCTTGTTACTTCTTATCTGTCTCGTTGCTCCAATTTAGCTTTTCAAACGGCGGATTATAGAGCCTAGTTCTGTAGTCCGCCTCATCAATATATATGTCGTCGGGGTAATCACCGTCCGATATCATGACTTTGTTTGGTTCGCCATTCTTGCCTCGGACTTTAAACATACCTTCCCAAGTGGGCATGATCTGGTGTTCCTTTGCGATTGGTGGTTTTCGGGCCAGGGCGCTGGGATATATACCATTCCGAGAATATTGCATCCAACAAACATGACAAGAAATCTGACGCGCCGATTTGCGCTCCGACAGTTTCTCGTGCGATAATGTTGATCGTTAGACATCAACACTATCGCACGAGCAGCGACCATGCCCCCTGAGATTGACATACTCCTCCGCGTCGCCGCCATTGCTGCCACAGCCGCCGGCTTGGCCTGGGGCGTATACAGCTTCCTCAGCAAGCGCATCGACCGCACTCGCAGCGAGCTTGTCGCCCGCGCCGACCGCGACCGCGAAGAGGTAGCCGGTCGCCTGGACACAATCCGGGACGACTACCTGCGGCGCGCCGAATACGTCGCCGATCGCGAGCGCATCGAGGCACGAATGTCGGAGATATCGCGGGACATGCGAGACGGATTCACGGGTCTGTCCACCCGCATCGACCGCGTCCTGGCCGCCCTAGCCGGTGGCGGCCCCGCATCCAGGATCTAAGACATGCCCGCCGCCATCTTCGCAGCTTTGCCGGCCCTGACCATCGGTGCTTTCGCGGACCGGTCCGCCTGGACTTGGCGGGCCACCCCCACCTCCCTGGGAATGCCGATCAGCCTCATTTTTCGGTCGGATGCAGTGGTGGTCGACGTCCAGGACGGCTTTGAATATCAATCCACCGTGCCCACGGCGACGATTGCCGCTGACGCCGCGCCAGGGATTGCCGAGGGGCACACGCTGACCGCTCCGGACGGCACCACATATAAGGTGAGGACGGTGGCTGAGCCCGCAGGCGGCCTTATCGTCTGCCGGCTTTCCCGCGGATAAGTCAGCCGCCGGGCACGGATTTGCGCCGGCCAGATCGGCGTGATATCTTGCCAAAATGTAGAAAAACACGAAAGACGATACACTCCATGCCCGCCACTGCACCTCATTTGAGAAGCCAGGTCCGCGACGCCGTTGTGTTGGCGCTGACCTCCGGCACGCCGGTGGCCGGAACTGTCGAGGCATCGCGGGCTTACCCGCTCGCTGACACGGCTTACCCAGCAGCCCTTGTTTATGTCACCGGCGAGCGGGTTTCCACCGGCAGCGCCGGACGGCCCGGCGCCAGGATGCTGACCCGGACCGTCCTCGTCACGATCGTCGGAGCATCTCGCGGCGATGATGGCGAGGATGCCGCCGAAGCTGTCGCTGCTGCCGCTGAGGTCAAGCTTTTCGCGGATGTCACGCTCGGCGGGATCGCCGGCGATCTGCGGCTGACCGGCGCCGAGAAGGCAATCAATTCCGAAGGCGACCGGCTCACCCACTCAGTTTCTGCGACTTTTGAGGTCGATATCGTCGCCCGAGAGGGCTCCACAACCAAGTAATCACCTGGAGTTTCTGCAATGTCCAAGATCTTCTCCCCGCTGAGCGACGATTTTTACAGCATTCCGAAGGCTGAATTGCTGTTTCAGCCGCGCGGCTCGACGAAGTTTCTGAACCTGGGCGACGCCGATAGCGTCGAAATCACGATTTCGGTCGAAGAGACGGACCGGTATGCCAACAACCAGCCGACAAGGACTCTCGTCAAGCGCGTCGTCAGCCAGGTGGATGCCGAGGTCAGTATGACGTTGGCCCAGATGAGCCCGTACGCCCGCGCTGCCTCGCTGATGTCCACCGCCTCCGTGATGACCCAGGCCGCCGCCACGGACCAGACCCTGGTCATCCCCTCCGCTGATGTCGAAGCTGGCGGCATCTACCGTCTCCCCCGCCTGTCCGTCTCTGGCGTCGAACTCACGTCCGCCACGGGCACCGGCGCCTGGGTCTTGGGCACCCATTATAAGGTCGACGGCCCCGCCGGCCTGGTGGAAATCGTCGCCATCCCCGCCGGACAGTCCGGCGACCTCACGATTTCGTACGACGCCGCTGCCATCACCCAGGGCCACCAGTCCGGCATCGCCGACGGCACCGGGATCCGCGGCAGGCTGATTGTCCGCGGCATCAATGCCGTCGGCGTAAAGTCCATGGTCGAGCTGCACGACGTCGAGCTGCGGCCTGCCAGCGCCCGCGCGCTGATCTCCGAGAGCGACTTCGGGACGGTCGAACTCACGGGCCGGGCTTACCCCGATGGCACGCAGCCGAGCGGCTTCCAGATCGGGCGCGAGTCCACCCTCTAATCCTCACGACAACCGGTTGATCCGATTGGAGATTTCTGATTATGGCATCCCTTCTCGATATCGCTCCAGCCGGCCGCGCCGTCCCTGTCAGAGGGACGGACGTGGCCGTCACCGGCGTCTCTGCAGCTGGCCTTGCCACCCTGCTGCGTCGGTTTCCGGCCCTGCTCGCCGCCCTGTCCGGCGGCAATCTGTCCGCCGAAAGTCTGGCTGAGGCCGCGCCGGAGGCTCTGGCTGCCGTCATCGCTGCTGGCACCGGCAGCCCTGGCGATGCCAAAGCTGAGGCCGTCGCCGCCGGCCTGTCGGCAAGCGAGCAGCTGGATCTGCTGTCCGCCATCATCAGCGAGACGATGCCGGGAGGTGTGGAGGATTTCGTAGCGCGCCTCGAACGTCTGGCCAACGCGGCCGGCGCCGGGCGGGGCGCGGTTCCGAAGGCGGCCCGTTAAGCGATCTGGCGGCGGCGATACATCAGCTTATCGCCGCCGGCCACCCACCTTTCGCAGTTTGGCAATACACCCCGCGCCAGATCGCCGCCTACGCCTCGATCGACGCCCGCCGCCAGGATCTCGCCATGGCCAGATCCATCGTCGCCGCCCGCGCCGCGCACCATGGCAAAGACGACAGTGTCAAAAAATTGCTCAAGGAACTGAGCGGAGCGTAATAAAATGGCCAGCGGACCGAACAAAATCAGCTTTTTGGTCGAGGCAGACGGCGTCCCAGCCGCTGAGGCCGCCTTTACGCGCGTCGAAACTGCCATGGACCGCCTCCGTGCAGCCGCCGGCGCTATGTCGTCTGCCATCGGCGGCGCCACGGATGATGCCGCCCGGAAGGTTGGAGGCCTGGTAACTGCGATCCAGCAGGTGTCAACCGCGCTCTCTGCCATTCGTTCTGCCGGATCTTCGGCTTTTGCCGGCATCGCAGCGGATGCTACCGCAGCATCTTCCCGCGTCGGTGCCCTATCCGCCGATCTTGCTGCCGCCGCGACGGCTGTTGCCGGACTCCGGGGTGCCAGCGGCAGGATCGACGTCACCGCCCCTGGCCTTGCTGACATATCGCGAGATTTGTCCGCCGTATCAACGTCTCTCGCTGGCGTGCGCGCTGCAGCCGGCCCGGCCGGGACCGCCGTTGCAACAGCTGCCACCAGCGCAACACCGCGCGTGACTACACTCGCCGCCGCTGTTACGCGCCTGGATGCGGTCCTAAAATCGATCCGTGGCGCGTCCATAGCTGTTTCTCTGACCGGCGCGTCCGCGGCCGAAACCGCGCTGTCGCGCATATCTGCGTCAGTCACCGCGATCCAGTCCGCATCTGCGGCGATTAGTATCTCGCTGGCCGGCGCGACAGCCGCCGAAACCGCGCTGTCGCGCATCTCTGCCTCCGTCGCCGCAATCAGGGCTGCGTCAGCCACGATCGCGCTCCGCATCACCGGCGCCGCAGCGGTATCCTCGACGCTCGCCAGTATATCCGCTGCTCTCGCCACCATCCGCGCCGCATCGGCAACCATAGCCCTGCGCACTACCGGCGGCGCAGCCGCATCAACAGAGCTCGCGCGCATCTCATCCGCTCTCGCTACCATCCGCGCTGCCTCATCCGGCGGCGGGACGATCGCGATCCGCGTCGTGGGTGGGCCCGCGGCCGTAACGATTTTGGGCCGACTTGCCACAGCCGCCGACCGGCTGGTTGACAAGCTCACCCGCCTGCGGACAACCCTTGACGATATCGCCGTCGCCTTGCGCGCTGTCGCCACCGCTGCAGGTGCAGCAACCGCGGCCATGGCCGCCCTGACAGGCGCTATGCCGCCGCCGTCGTCGGCCGCCACGATCTCCTCTATCTCGTCGTCGCTTTCCTCAGTTTCCACCGCTGCCGGATCCGCTTCCGCCGGTACGCGGACGCTCACCTCCCGCCTCGCTGCCGCTGGCGCCGCAGGGTCCCGCGCCCTGGGCGGGATTGTCAGCCTGCTTCGGCAGGCTGCCGGCCTGGCCCTGCGCGTTGGTGCTGTTACGGTCGGCGGCGCTGCTGCAGCCGGGGGCGCCCTGGGCCTCGTGACAAAAGAAACGGCCGACGACATCGTCCAAATCTCGCGGCTCAGCCGCAGTAGCGGATTTGCCGGCGGAATCAAAGGGTTCGCGTCTTTTGCCGACGCGGCCAGGCTGTTTGGAATCGAGGTCGACGACGTGGCGGGCGCGTTGGAGGGCCTGCAAGACAACTATATCAATGCAAGGCTCGACCCTACTTCGGACCTCGCGCGAGCCTTCGAGCGCCTGGGTGTCCAGATCCGCAGCGACACCGACGAAGCCAAGCGCCTTGCCGAAATACAGAGCAAAATCAATGAACTGAGGACTTTCGGCGCGTCGGCCAGCGGTGCGGATGTCGCGGCGATCCAGCAGCAGATTGACGCCCTGGAGCGGTCGCGGCTGACATCCATTGCTTCGGGGATGCTGAGCGCTGATCAGCTCGTCGAGCAGCTCGCGGATGGGTTTGCCCGGATGGGAAATTCGCCGGCGCGTTCGTTTTTGGCGTCCACCCTGATCGGCGGCGATGACGGTATCCGCCTGATCCCGCTCCTGGAGCAGGGTGCTGCGGGCCTGCGGCGGACCATGCAGGAGGCCGCCGAAGCCGGCGGCGCGCTGACGGACGAGCAGATCAACGCCGCCTTCGCGGTCAACGGGGCATTTTCACGGCTGTCGATCGGCTTCCGCGGGGTCCGCAGGGAAATCCTGGCCGCCATCGGGCCGGATCTGGCCCAGCAACTCAACGGAATCACAGCATTTTTCGGCAGGAACCGTATCGCGATCGCCGGCTGGGCGAAGTATTTCGTCGCTGAAGCCGAAATCGTCGTCCGCGACGTTGTTAATCTCTTCGCGGGGACTGGCGAAAAGATCCAGACTCCATGGCTCGCCGGATTGACCGGCGCTGCAGCTGAGGTTCGCCGCGTTTTCGGAGAGGTCTTTGCTTGGCTCTGGGGCGAGCCTTCGGCCGTGCCCGGCTGGATCCAGAGCCTGCGCAAAGCTGCGACCGAAGAGTTCGGCGGACTTTTCTCGGATTTCATTGCCGTCTACGAGCGCGACATCCGCCCGATTTTCGCGGAACTTCAGGCGTTTTTTGCCTTCGCACGCGGCCTCGCAACCGACATCGCAGCCGTCATCAGCGGCGTGATCGGCCCGCTGGCCGCTGCGGCTGAGCCTCTACTCGCTGTCATCCGAGAACTGACGGGCGCGGAAAACAACAGGCAGCTTGCCATCCTGGCCGGCTTGCTCGCCCCCTTCATCGGGATCTTCACAAGCATCGCCGCTGTTGCCGCGCCAATTGTTGGCATTCTCGGCGGCATCGGTGCTGCTCTCGTCGCGTTGGTCGGCTGGCCGGCTCTTATCATTGCCGGCATTGTCGCCGCGAGCGCCGCCATTGTAGCTCTCTTTCACGACGACATTGCCAACGCGGTCTACGACTCAGTTGACTATATCGCCAACCTTTTCAGTGGCTTGTGGGACAGCATCGCCGCCGGCGCCAGCCGCGTCGGGTCCGCCATTGCTTCCGCCTTGCAAACGGCCGGCTCCTTCTTCGGCCTCACCGCCGCACCTTCCGCCTCCTCCAGCCCGCCCGGCTTTGCGGACGGCGGGGCTGTCACCGGCCCCGGCGGCCCGACCTCGGACAGCATCCTGGCCCGCCTTTCCTCCGGCGAGTATGTCGTCCGCGCCGCCGCCGTTCGGCAGTACGGCACTGATTTTCTGAATAGGATCAATAGCTTGCGGCTGCCCGGCTTCGCCGCTGGCGGGTTTGTCGGCGCCATGGCGATGCCCAGGATGTCGGTCCCCTCGCTGGCCGGCATCGGCGGGGATGACGGTGGCATGGGCGCGGGGCTGACCCTTGTACTGCCAAGCGGGCAGTCTGTCGCCGCCCGGACCAGCGATGCCGGGATCCGCGACATCAAGGCCGCCCTGCAGCGGACGGCGCGGGTCAGCTCAAGCGGCAGCCAGCCGGCCTGGCGCTGACCCGCCGGGTCCGCCCAGACACGGCAAATTGTCCGCCCGAATAGGACAGACGACCACCATAGGAAAAGACTGCAATGACCGATGCTCCAGATACCTATCTCCGACTAATTTCCTCAGATATCGGCGAGGTCGTGTTCCCGGTCCGCTCGGCCCGCGGAATTGACGTGGACGTGTCGCCGATCGACGCGGGAGAGCTGCGGCGGACGGTCAACGGCTCGCTGAAAAATCTGTCTAACCCGCTGTTTCGCAAGGTAAAAATCAGCTTGGCGCACAGCGGTGGTCGGGTGCCGACGCTGGTTGGGTTGTGGCGCGGCATGCCGGTCACGTGCCATCTGCCGGATCCCCTGGAGCAGCTACCTACGCCGGGCACGCCGACGAGCGCGGTGCTGGCCAGGCAGCCGGTTGATGGGTCTGTCCGGGGCGTAACTGTCGATGGAGTCGAAATATCTCCGTCGTCAAGTTCGACAACGGCGCCATGGTCTGTTATTTTTCCTGTGGCAGTCTCCTATGTCGTCTACCGACCGATCGTCCAGTGCTTGGTCGCATCTTGGTCAAGATCGGAAAATGATTGGGGGCGGTCGGCAAGCTGGTCGGCGGAACTCGAAGAGGTTTGATTATGACTTCCGGAAGGATTTTCTTCGCGTGGGTCGATGATGCGGAGGTCTTTTCTTCCGTGACGCACGCCCGCGAGGATGAGGAAGTCTTCAGCCTGACGATTTCTCACAGCGAGGGTGAGTTTGCCACAGCGTCGGTCGAGATCCGCAATCCCGGGATCGGCCTTCTGGCCCCCGGCAGGAAGCGCCGGGCCTTCATCTCGTGCGAGCTTTCTGCCGGCGCCGCGCCGACGCTTCTGTTCGCCGGCAGCCTCACCGCGTTTCCGGTCGGCCTCGTCGGGCAGGAAAGCGTCGCTATAGAATGCGTTTCTAGGCCATCTGACGACCGTGGGCAGCTTCTTTCTCTTTTTGCCTCACTAAATGGCTTCCTATCGACAGTCTCACTCCCACAATCTGGGATAATCGTCGGCACCAAGCTCAATTTGGGCTACACGCAGCTCGCGTCAGCAGACGTGGTCGACCCGCTGTGGATCGAAAACACCAACTATCGTATTGATTTTGCTGCTGGAATTCTAACCGTCATTGAGATCCCGGTGGGCTGGACGCCGGCCAATCTGTCGGTGACGATCAGCCGCCCGCGCCGGCCCCAGTTCGAGCCGCTTCTGCTGCCGGAGGATTACGACCCGGCGGATCCGGCGGTTGCGCTCGCCGCCGTGCCGCTGGTCGTGCATTGGCCGCGCATCGGCGGAAGCCCGACGCTGAGCCACATCTTTGCGGGGAGCGGGTTTACGACTTTCGCAGCGGGCGATGTCTGGGATGTGTCGGTTGAGGTGACGGAGCCGCCAGTGACACAGGTCGATGTTGAGCTTGACGTTGGCTGGTCGCAGATGGTCAAGACTCAGTTCGACGCGGGCCCGAAAGTTTTTGCCGCCGCCAACGGGGGCGTGCCGACGACGACGATATCAACGGTGACGCAGGATGACCTGGAGTCAGCCTGGACCGGTGCCGTTTCCGGGTCATCGTCCGGCTACTCAGTCAAATATGCTGCACTGACAAAGGTCGGCACCGGTGTGTCGACCGCTGCGACCGTGTCGGCGCTGGACTACCCCAGCGGCGACCCGGAGGTTGACTACATACGCTCGCCAGACTGGCCGGCGACCCCTGACGTCCCGCGAAACAGGCAAATCAGCTACGAGGTCGGCGTCTATACCGGCCAGATGCAAATCGAGGCGTCGTATGAGCAGCCGCGCCGCGAGGTCGTCTCATTTTCGGTTACAGCAGGTATTCAGCCGCTTTTCGTCTCGTCTTCCGTCGCCGGTAAGCGCGAAAAGATGGCCTTGAAGGCCAACGCCTACATTGACGCCGAGCTTGAGATTTCGCAGCTCGTCGAATACCAGTCGCCTGACGGCAGCACGACCTGGAAAACCTCAACCCGCCAGCGGCCGGCCGCATCCGCCTGCTTTTCCGGCGGCGGACTTTCCACCCTCGGCTTGTCTCTCGTCCAAAACGCCATGCAGCGGGCCCGCGCCCGGCTGGCCGCCGCGGCCAGGGCGATTTCGATCAGCTTCGAATGCACCTTCGAAGCCGCCGCCTCCTTGACTTTGTCATCGTCCGTCCGCCTGTCCAGCATCCCAGGGCTTGGCACCTGTCGCGGAAAAGTCACGGATATTCAATTGGTTGCTGACAGTGATGGACAACGCACTGCGAAGGTGACGATTGGCGTCGCGATCGGGACGGGTGTCCAAGCATCGACTTCGGGCTGGCAAACGGCCGGCGCGACGGTCTACCAAAATGAGACCGCAGACGGCCCCAGCGGCCTCGCATCATCGCTCACATCGTACGTCGGGACCAAAGCTCCAGACGCTGGCGTCTACCCATGGCGCCCCGTCGACGCCGCTGGCCTGCTCGCCGATCCGGCCAATTTCTGCATTTCGAGTATCGCCGTTGCCAACCCGCTCGGCGTCCAGAACGCGGGCTTGGCGCTCAGCAGCGATCCCGAGACCTACCTCCAAGACCACCCGATCAGCATAGCCATCGCGCTGAAAAATATAGAGCCGCAGTCGGGCGAGATCCTGCTGGAGGCCGACCTTCCGTCACTCGTCGTCGGCCTGCCTCTCGGCATCAATCTGGCCAGATCGGCGTAAGGAGTACATGTAATGCCGGACAATCTCGCTTCGCTGATCGCCGCGACCGCCAGGCGCCCGGCCGACACCGCTGGTCGCCGGCCTGTGCCTGCGGCCCCGGCAGGTGGTGGCCAGCCCGCTGTTGCTGGTGTTGGGCCGACTGAGCCTGGCCGCGCGCGGAGGGCTGATCCGCTGCACGACATCCGCGACCTGACGATCCTGGGCAAGGTGGACATACTGGATTACGGCGAGGTTGTGCAGGAGCTGGAGGGCACCGACGTCATTGCAGATCCGGCCCGCGGGTCTGTTGTCGTGTGGTATCTGCCCGGCACCACCGGCAGCCTTACCGTCGCCGATCGTCCTGCTGTTCCAGCGGCCCAAGTCCCCGCCGGGCTCACCGCTCGCCGCAGGGCATGGGGCCTGACGATTTACGTCGTCCACGGCGCGTCCGGCGCTAAGACGCTGAGCTTTCCGGGCGGCTTGGGCGCCGTGCCGCCCGAAGCCGAGCAGATCCAATTTTCTGCCGATGTCGGAAAAATCGACGTCGTTACAAGCACTTACGTTGAGGGCTTGGACCGCTGGTTTACGTCCGTATGCGGCCTGGGGTACTGAAAAATGCTCGGAACGAGGATGCGGGGCGCGAGGCCGGGCTGGTCGCAAGCTGGCCGCCCATGGTGGTGGCACATATATAATGCTGTCGGCACCGCCTGGCCGTGGAGCCACAGCTTCGCGCAGGCGAGCCAGTCCGGGCGCCTTGCGTTCGACCATGCCGCCACGGCGCCGGCAGTGCCGACCACAGACCCGGCGCGGACGCTCACCGCTGTGCCAGTTTCCCTGGCCGGCCTTGAGTTTCGGACGGCAGGCGGATCGGTGATCTCGGACGTCGAGTATGCCTTCGGTGGGGCCACGGCCCTGGGCCGCCAGCTTCTGATTGCATATGGCGGGCCCACAACGAAATCGGTGGCGCTGTACTGGCAAGATCCGACCACGCCAACCAGATACGATCGCGTGTCGGCCGTTACCGTCCCGGACCCAGGTGCTTTTCCTGACATCTCGCGTCTTGCATGGCCGCTCAGCGCGGACAAATTCCCGGCGATCGGCTTCACCGAGACGGTTAACCCACAGTATTGGCAGGGCTGGAGTCAGCACGACGGAGTGCTCGTAGGCAGGATCACATATTCTGGGTCGACTGTAACCGCGACCGGCAATTACACCGGTGTCGGTGGAGTGTCCCGTCCATATTTGCAGTTCCGATCGACCGGCGTTGCTGGAGATTTTGGCGGCCCGTACACCATGCCAGTGATCTCGCTGGATACCGGCGGCAGCGGCGGGATTGTATCTATGCGCTGCACCGCGCTGTTTGACGACACCTACGCCGGGTCCGGCCGTATGCGGTACTGGGCGATCGGGCCGTCTGGAGCCCTGGGGTATGTCCGCGTGACGGACTATGGCACGGTCGGCGGCGCTGTTGATGCGTGGCCAGCTTACCGCCCGGCGGCCGCCGGCCTGACCGGCAATTTTTCGAGCGACGGACCAACCAATGCGCGGCTCAACAGTCGCGTCCACGCGGTCTACGGCCCCGTCGCGGATCCGCTGGATGCCGGGCGCACCTACTATATCGTCTACAGGACGACGGACGCATCGACAGTCCTCCCGCCGTCGCCGGCGCAGGCGGTCCAGCTCGCTGTGTCGACCGATGGGTCGACATATACCATTCTCGCCGCGGCGGGCGAGTACGCTGGGGCCAGCTTGTCTCCGCAGGGGACCGGCTTTTACCTCGACCCATCGGGCGATTCCACGATCGTCATCGCCATCTTTCATGCCGCCGGCTCGCAGCTTCGCGGCACCTTTAGCCTCGACGGCCGCCTCCACCTCCTGGGCACGATGGGCGGCAGCACCCCCAGCCAATCCGCCTATTTCGGCGTCGGCTGATCAATCCACTCCCTGTGTGACGGATTTGCATCACATTTTTTCGACCCATCGTCATCGTCAAACATTTGGAAGTCTGATCGCTTCCGGAAGACTTTCAAATGTTCGATGGGTCAATATTCATCATCGAATATTGGAAATACATCTCAGTCGTCTTCAAGTAATCGACGATGAAACGACTGAAAAGCTTGACTTTTTTTGCTTGCCAACTTCGGCAGTTGGATTCATGATCTGCCCACACATTGCGACGCACACTACATATAGTGCCGCATCTCACAAATAACCGCAAAATGGCGGGCAGAGATCGTCTGCCCGCAAGGAGAAGAGCCATGTCTACGTCCAAGATTTCGATCTCTGCTTTTGAGGCTATGGTCCGCGGCGCTGAGCTTACCGCGGCTGATCCGATCCTGGCTCACGTCGCCGCCGCTGCTGACTCTGCCCTGGCTGCCGCTGGGATTTCGGCCCGGATGGCCGAGGGGGCTGAGACGACTGTGACGCTCACCGCCGCCGGCGGCGAAAAGATGGATGTCACTATCTGCCGCCGCGGCGGCGAATGGTCCTTCGATGCGGCCGCCGCTGCTATCGACGGCGTGGCCCCGGAGCGCGGCGACATTATCTTCTTCCGCGGCGGGCACAGCATTGACATCGGCAATCTCTCCATCGCCGCCGCTGCATAACCCAACAACCCATTGTTTTCCTTTGTTTTCCTGCCACCCGCATCCACAAAACAGGTAAGCTGAGGAGACGCCCGATGGCTACCAGCACCCCCATTCCATCCGACATATCCGCTGACGCGCTGCAGGCCCTGCTGGCCACCCACGGCTCCCTGCGAGCGACCGCCATCCATCACGGCTGGGCCCTGTCCAGCCTCCACCGCCGCTGCGCAAAGCTGCGCATCGCTTCGCCGGCGACGGTAAGGCCGACCATGGCCGCCATGGAAGAGGAGGGCCGGGCCGTGGATTTCGCGGAACTGATGGGCGGCTTTGGCGGCGGTGGCGGGAAGGCCGGGCCGGCACCGAAGGCGGTGGATGATGAGCCGGCCGCCGGCCAGGGGCTGTACATGAAAGATATGGCGGCGGATGCCGACGAGGCCGTGGCCGAAGAGGTCGCCTCGAAGCCGGAGCGGTACCGCATCGACGGCAGCCCGGCCTCGCGCCGGATCGTGGGGCTGGAGGATGAAGTCGCCCGGCTGAAGGCTGAACTGCGCCGGGCGCATCGGGCAGAGGCAAGCGACGAGCGGATCCTGGACATCATCGGCGCCGCTTCGCAGCGTCGCCTGCCGCCGGCGGACTGGCTGAAGCAACGGGATCGGAAGACTGCGCCAGGCGCCCCGGGGATCCCGATTGGTATGTGGAGCGACTGGCACTGGGGTGAGGTCGTCGACATCGACCAGATGGACGGCCAAAACGAATACAATCCAAGGATTGCCACCAAGCGGCTGAAAACGCTGGTGGAAAGCACGATCGACTACTGCTACCGACACATAACCAACCCGACCTATCCCGGCATCGTCATCTGCCTGGGCGGCGACATGGTCTCCGGCGACATTCACGAGGAACTGGCCAAATCCAATGCCCAGACGCTGATGGAAAGTGTTCTCGATCTTTCGGCCAATATTTCCACAGCGCTGAAAGAAATTCACCGTGCATTCGAGCAGGTCCATGTGGTCTGCGTGACCGGAAATCATGGCCGCACAACACACAAGCCGGTCGCCAAGGGCCGCAACGCGACCAACGCTGACTGGCTGTCCTATGGCTTTGCAAGCCGCGAAACTGCTCACATTCCCGGCATTACGTGGCAGATCGCCGACTCAAACGATGCCGTCTTCGACGTTTTCGGGAAGCGATACCTGTTGACCCACGGCGACAGCTTGGGCGTTAAGGGCGGTGACGGCATAATTGGCGCTGCCGGGCCAATTATTCGCGGAACCAAGAAGCTCAAGGCTGCGTACTCTGCTTCCGGCTGCCACATCGACCATGTATTGATGGGTCATTTCCACAATTACATGACTCTGCCCGGAATTACTGTCAACGATTGTTTGAAAGGATATGACGAATGGGCCCGCTCGATGCGGTTTGAACCCCATCCGCCGAGCCAGAGCCTGCACTTTGACCACCCGATCCGCGGCACCACGACCCAAGTTTCTATCTTCGTGGATGACGCGCCGCCCGGCGTTGCTCATGCCGGCCGCCGTGGTCCCAAGTGGCTCTCCAGCGGAGACGTGTGATGCTCCCGGCCGCCATGCTGCCGCTCATCTTCCTCCAGATCGCCACCTCCTGGATCCAGGAGGTGGCGGCCATCTTCACCACGCCCAAGGAGCCGCGCCGTGACTACGAGTGACCAGGGCCCGGCTGCGGGCGGCGGGGATGGTGGGGCCGGCCTCGGCGGGTGGGACCCGAAGGCCGATGCCGGCTCGAAGAAAACGCCGTTGCGGCTGATCCCGCCGGCGGCAATGCGGGAGGAAGCCTGGGCTTTTGAACTGGGCGCCAGGAAATACGGGGCTTTCAACTGGCGGCTGGACGGGCGGCGGCCAAAGGCGAGCGTTTATTATGAGGCCGTGCTGCGGCATGTGATGGCATGGTACGATGGCGAGGATGTCGATGCGGAGAGCGGGCGGTCGCATCTTGCGCATGCGCGGGCGGGGTTGGGAATTTTGCTCGACGCGATGGATAGAGGGCGGCTGGAGGATGACCGGCCGCCGCGGTGAGATGATTGGCAATATGAAGTTCAGGTAAGAATCCTATTTCCGAACGCCTAAGTTCTCATCATTATGGAGGTGGTTGCACAATTTTATAGAGTATAAATATGGCTGCGCTCAAACCGATGCCCGAAGTCACCGTCGATGCAGAAAGCCTCAAGAAGTGGGGCGAAGTATGGCTTGGCACAGTAGCGACGCAGCCAAAACCGAAAGCGCCAAAAAGGCCAAAGAAAGCCAAATCAAAGAACAAAGACGCAGATAAAGAGGAAGTTGCAGTCGAAATACCGCCACAAGAACCTGCCGAAATAAAAACAAAGAAGCCACAATGCTTCGATAAAAAGCAATCCATGGATTTTGGCGTAATTTTCGACACCGCATTTGGCAAATCACTAGCATCAATGCTTGGAGACATACCTGTCGTCAGGCCTCCAACAAGAAAAGATATGCTACTGGTGCCAGCTCAGCCAGATTGTGTCGAGGTCGGCCCAACTCGAATAGTCGGCGCCATCCGTCCACAGAACTATGACGCTGCCTACAGGCCAGACGGACCGCGCATCGTATACGATGGGAAAACGCTCAACGACCGAGAAAGCATAAGGAAAAACTGGCAGAACATGGTCAACGACCTCACTGCCGAGGCATCTACGGTCCACATACGCTTTCCGATGTGCATCGTTGTATTCATTGTCGTGGTGCCGAAACCATCGCTTGAACCATCTCAAGAGCGGGACATAATCCGCACACTGGAAAGACTTGGGTCACGTGACGATGAACTCGATCAGCACAATCTGGCCGAATCCGTTGCGTTCGTAGTGTGGGATCCTGCGACAGGCACCATCGACCAGACGGTGCCGCCACAGAATTCGCCGTTACGAATAGAGAAGCTGCACACCCGAATCCAGGATGCATATATGGACCGCTATAAGAACCTGCCGCCACATCAGGAATCAGACGTAGATGAGCCGCCTGAAGCCGGTGGTGACGAAGAGGTAGGAGAAAGGCCTGCTTAATCGTCCTTCTTGCGACGATGCCGGTTGCGAGCTGTCCGGCGGTTCCGCATTTGATCCCAGATGGCCCGCAGCCGGTCGCAATCCGCCGCCGAGAAACCAAGGGCGCCTTGCAGGACGCGCTTATCGTTTTCCACAAGCACGTCCGCCAGACGTCCTGCCCTGATGAGCTTGTCCGCTTCCTCAAGCGGCAGGGCCGAGCCAAGGACACCCGGCATCAAAAGCTTCTCAGCTTCCGTCGGCTCCAGTTCCAGAACCCCACCCCCATATGAGCGTCCGACGAGTTCGGCGGAAGCCGCAGCAAGGTGCGTGTAGGTGCTGGCGATGAGATCCTTCGGGTCGCAGCCGTGGGTAGTCACGCGGTGAAGAGTGTCGGTGGCTGTGGCGCCGCCGTCATTCTTCACGAAGCGCGGGAAGTCGTGGATCTGACGGAACAGGAATGCGTCAGGGTTCCACAGCGACGGAACGTGGAACCACGGCTTCCTGATGCTGCACTTGTACCCAAGGTGGACTTTTTCTCGCTCGCCTTCCTTGATGTAAGCCGCCGCCGCAGGGTGCAACGTCTCGCCCGGTTGCTGGCGGATATTCAGCAGATGCACCCGTTCATTCGCCTCGCTCAGGGCCTTCCAATCACTTTCGCTGAGCATCGCTCCGCGAAGGTGGGCTGACCGGCAAACCAGCTTTTCCGTCATGCCGGTAAGCCCGAGTGATTTCACCTCCAGGCCGCGCAGGACGAACCAGCCGTTGTTGCCCGTCACAAGGCCAACGTCGACCCTGGCAAAACGCGAAAGCTCAGAAACCATCTGGTTCTTGCGGATTTCACGCATGAACTCAATGTCAGCGGCGCTGAGAAACAGCTTCAGCCATTTCTCACCGTCCCCACCGCGGATATCCTTCTCTTCCGATGCAGCAAGCAGTGCGGCAGGGTCGCACGCGAGAAGTTCACGGACAGTGGCGGACTCCAGCATTGCGATCCGGCACCTGTTATCAGGGGATCCGGACGCAATTGCTCCTTCGGCCAGGAGCAAAACGACTTCCTGTTCTGCGCCGTCGAAGAACAGCTGATTGCAAGTCACTATGCCGACGTGCTCGAAGCGCTCTGTTAGGAAAGCGCGGAGCTGCGCAGCGTAGCTTACCTGCATGATCTCGGCGGGAATGACCAGGGCCATGCGCCCGCCAGGACGCAGAGCCTCCGTCGCCGCGACCACAAACGGCACCCACATGTTGGTCAGCTTGTTCGGATGCAGCCCTGAGTTTTCCATCAGGGCCATGGCGCGGCTTCGCGCCGGCTCCGGAAAGCTCTGATAGCGGATGAATGGCGGATTTCCGATGACCGCGTCGAATTTGCGGTTTGGATATTCGCGAAACCACGAGAAGAAATCGTCCGTGTCGACGATCCTGGCAGCGCCAGGGATGCCGATATCTGTGATCCTTCGCCTGGCGGCATCCGCTTCCCCTGGGGTCAGTTCAACGGCGCGCACAGCACCGGCGACCAACTCAGGTGAAGCTCCGAGCGCAAGGAGGCGCTGCGCCCCCGCGCCAAGGATCGAGCCATCACCGCATGAAGGCTCAAGAAATGTTTCTGAAGGATGCCTCAGCGCCCACTTTGCCAGCCATGCTGCAACAGGAGCCGGCGTGTAGTATCCACCGCGGAGCTTTTCGGGGTCCAGCGCCGCAAAGCGACCGATCGGGGCTTCTTCGGACTTTATGATTTCCACATGTGCTTTGCGCTTCCGGCCAGCGTCAACGACGACATCGGCCCTGGCAACCTGCTGAGAAGATGAGACTTTCTGGGCAGATTTCTTCATTTTGACGCCGACCTTCTGAAATGCGCAAGAATCAAACTAACGTCTGCGATGGCTGTCGTAAACAGGTCCTAGTGCAGGTCAAATTTTTAACCAGATGCACCGCCTGGCAGCAGACGCACGACGGTTGGCGATCGTGTAGCACAGTCCGCAAACAACGAGCGCAATGGGAACGCCCCAAAGGGGAATTTGTTCGATACCCGCCGAAATACTGGCATAAGCACCCATCGCGATGCCCGCAGGGCTGAGCGACAACCTCATCGCCCCGCACGAGGGGCAGCTACTTGCCGTCGCGCCGACCTCGGTGCCGCAATATGTGCATTTGCAAGCCTTGGACATTGCCTCGCCGGGCACAGCTTCCCCTTCGCCGGCGGCTCGCGGCCGGGCGATCAACGCCAAGATTCCCATAATCTGATCTCCACGATTTGCGGCAGCTACGCCTTACGCCTATAATGTCGAATATGACGATCTACGTCAACCGTAATCTGACAATCATCCTACAATGAGTAGGACAGGAGGCCGCAAGTGGCTGCGAATATGGGAAAAATCGTCAGGGCACCGGTGCCGGAGGAGGTCCGGCGGGAGGCCGTGATGATCGTCAAGCCGATGATCAAGGGCTTCGAGGGTTGGCACGATGGGGACAAGAGGACGCCGCACAGCGAGCCAATCCTGTGTCCCACGGGCTATGTGACAGTGGGGTGGGGACGGGTCTTGATTGATTCGCAGACAGGCAAGCAGCTCAAGGGAAAAGCCGGCCTGGCGCGGGCCAAGGTACTGTGGCCGTTGGGATTTACGGTCGCTGAATGCGAAACGATGCTCGACGAAGACGTCAACCGCTTCTGCGCCGGTGTTTTGGAGCTGCTGGTCAGGCCAGTGAATGCCCAGCAACTCGCGGCAATGATCTGCCTCGCCTACAATATCGGCATTGGTCGCAAAGGTTTTGCCGGATCCAGCGTATTGAGGCTCCACAACGCCGGCGATGAGGCCGGAGCCAGCCGCTCTTTCGGAATGTGGACAAAAGGGACTATCGACGGCAAGCGCCAGGATCTCCCAGGCCTCATGCGCCGTCGGGCCAACGAGGCGGCGCTGTATCTGTCCGCGCCGGCGGTAGATGACGATGATGGCCACGTTGTGGAGATCACTGAGTCCGCAGCCATGCCTACGATCGCGCCGATCGCCACCAGCCGCACGGTCCTTGGCAGCGCAACAGCCGCCGCCGCGACTGTCGCCAGCGTAGTCACGGATGCGCAGGACACACTCATGCCTGTGCAGCAGTCACTGTGGTCTGCAGGCATTGACTCACAGACGCTGCGCATGGTGCTCGCAGGCCTTGCTATCGCTGGCGCCATGCTCGCACTTTATGCCCGCTGGTCCGACCGGCGTCAGGGTAGGCGATGATGCTCGCTTCCATCTTCACCCGCGCCGCTGGATCCGCCATCCCGCTTCGCCTGATCAGCTTTGCCGCCGCTGGCCTGACCATCGCCGCGGCTGTCACATATCACATGATCACCGTGGCCCACCTCGAAACGGCGATGGCCCAAGCCCAGGCCGACCATGCATCGGCCATGGCAGACATCGCTCGCCGCGACGCTGCCATTGGCGAGCTTGAGCGGGCGATCTCCAACCAAAATGCCGCGGTCGACAGGATGCAGGCCGATGGCCAAGCGCGGGCCAGACGTGCCGCCGATGCCGCGCGCCGGGAGCTGGCCCGACACTCTGGGCCGGCACCCCAGGATGTCTCATCTCTCAATTCCTGGATCCGCCAAACCCATGGAGACCAGCGATGATGACACACACAATGGAGGCGATGATCCGCCGGGCTGTCGCCTCTGGTTCGACCTTCGACCCAGAGGCATCCAAGACGGCGATGGAGATCCTGCTGGACGAGATCGACCGCCTGCGAGCCACCATCGTCCGCCTGCGTACCGAAAGCGCGGGGTCTGCCGCCGGCGACCCGCGCGACGTCAACATACAACCAAGGTGATGCTATGACCCGCCAAATCCTAGCCGCCATTGTGGCCACCCTATCAATGCTGGCCCTGGCCGGCTGCTCATCCTCGCCGCCGCCGCGGGAGACGATCAGGACCGTCGAAGTCAAAGTGCCGGTCCCCGTGCCGATCGCGCCGCCGGCCGAACTCCTCGCCACCGTCCCGCCGCCGGCCTCCGACGTTTTCCTGGTGCCTGGCGCACCCGGCGCTGTGGCGTGCGTTGACGCCGCTGGCCGCGCCGCGCTTGTCGGATATGTCGAACGACTTCGTAATGCACATTCCGTATGGCTGGCATGGGCCGGCGTACAGGCGGACTGACCGCGATAAGCTTGACGCCGGGCAGCACGCTGCTACAGGCTAACAGCATGCAATATACATCGTATACCACCATCATCGGGATATGCGGCGGCCGAATAATACGGGGCTGATGCCCGAGGCCGTGCGTGCGTTTGGCTGACAATCAAGCCGACGCCAGACCGATATCCAAGATGATGGTGGTATGAGATGATCAAGCTCCGTCGCGTGCTTCGCATGCGCCACGACGACTTTCGGCGCGTTTTGTTCGGCCTGACGTCAATTGAAAAGTCCGACCACCAGAAGATCAACGCGACGTTGCTGCGCCGCTCCGAGCTGCTGCTGGCCCACCTCCTGGGCGACGACGTGACCGATCGGGACCGCGTCGCGCGGGTCGCCGAGGCGGTCGACGAAGCGGTCCTCTACATGCGGATCGAGGACATCGACATCGTTGCGGACAAGCCGGAGGTCCTCATCCGGCTGATGGAAGCCGTACTGGGGATGATCACGGCCAGCAGCCGCGTCGCCGCTGCTGTGTACGACAAGCTCTACACCCAGGTGTTCACCCTGGGCGTTGGGCTTTTCACCACCGCGTACGACATCCGGCCGGGGACGCTGGTCCATCACGATGCGGCGCGGATGCTGCACTTCCATTTTTTGGCGTGGTACATCAGGCAGGCGACATGGGTGGTGCGGGGCGACCAGGTGCTACCCGAAGATGATCCGCTGTATCGTCATGTATTTTACTCCGACCGGCGCATGGGACGACTTGGATTTTTGCGGACTGAGGCGAAAGTATTCGCGGCTGATCTTATGTCGCACATCGTTTTGACTGACGGCAATCCGCTGGAAACCGGCGCGCTGGCCATCGGCTGGGTTAAGCCGGACTCGCGGATCTGGGCAGATCGGCGCAAGTCTGCGGCGTCGGCTGGCGCGAAGTCGTTGTCGGAAATGGCGGACAGGAACGCGGCTATTATCGCCGAAGTATTTGAAAAACAAGGGATTGATGCGATCTCGGAGGACGAGAAGATGGTCCACGAGGCGCACGAAGCTCGGCGCGGCGACGTAGAAAAGCGAAAGGAGATGCCTGGCCGGCGGCAGATTAAGGTGATGGTCGGCCAGCCGGTGGATATGCCGGGCAGCGACAAAAGGCAAGATCTGGCGCGGATGCTGAAGTATTATACAGACGAGAAGCAAGAAATTCTTGGTAATATTTCTGGGCTTGATGAAGAACTGGAAGCGTCGGCGCCCTGGGCGACGGAGGTTGTTGATTTCGCTGGCGAACAGGAGAAAATTGGGAGGCTTGGCAGGTCCGGCTTTCGGCGGCTGCCGCCCGTGCTGCTTGTGGGGCCGCCGGGGTCGGGCAAGACCGCGTTGGCGCAGGAGATTGGTAGGCGGATTGGGGTCCCGGTTGATATCATTTCTGCCAGTGGAGCATCGGACAATAGAGATTTAGCTGGCACAGCGGCGGGCTGGTCAACGTCGTCGCCGTCACGGCCAGTCGCCACAATCGCAAGGCATAAAGTCGCAAATCCCCTCATTGTTGTGGATGAGGTAGACAAGATCGGCACGGGCAAGCAAAACGGGTCGATGACTGACACGCTTTTGTCTATGCTGGAGACGGAGACGTCTCGCCGTTATTACGACGATGCCCTGCGGACGACTTTTGACATCTCAGCGATTAGCTGGATCATGACCGCCAACTCTCTGGACGCCGTCCCGCTGCCGCTCAGGTCACGCCTGCGCATCCTGCGCGTAGGCCGCCCCGGCATCCAGCATGCTGACCAGGCGATCGGGGTGCTGTACCGGGGGATCCTGGCGGACAGGGGCATCCCTGCGGATGCTGTACCCGGCATCCGTGATGGGGTGCTGGACGTCATCCGCGCGGGCTTCGACAGGCCCGGCGGCGCGGACCTGCGGCGAGTTCGGGCGGCCCTTGAGAGAGCGTTGGCCCTGGAGCTGGGCGACCTCGTGTTGCACTGATGCCACTGCGGTTTGTGGCTTTGATGGATCAGGTGCGGGCGCGGTAGGCTGCCAGGACCGCGTCCATTTCGGCGAGCTGGCCGGCGGTGCGGATGGTCATAAAATCGCAGAAAGGCTGGCCGTCTGGGTGGTAGAGCTGGCCCGAGTTGTCGGCGCGATCGGTAAGCTGAGCGCCCCAGCCGGTAAGGCCGACCGTGCATTTTACGTGCAAGGGCTGGCCGCCGCCGATCGGTGAGTTGACCGGCAGGATGAAATGATAGCCAACCCGGGCAAGCCCCGGCGGAAGATCGTCCTGGAAGGAATCCAGGCGGCGGTCGGCCATAGAGCAAGCATGGGAAACCGGCGCGTCGTCCTGGGTGACCGGCGCGAAAAGATCACAGCTTAGATGCTGAGCCTCAAAAATTGCCGGCGCCTGCAGGGTCAGGAGTTCGGCGGCGGTTATGGGGGAGGCGATGATCAGGCGGGTCAAGACCTCGTCGTCGGGCCGCTCGATGCCAACAGCGCGGCGGGCAAGAAGGTGGGCGCAGGCTATAAGGCGGACGTCGGTCTCGGGCGGCGGCAGAATGTGGGTGTGGCGCGCGAAGAATTTTGAGAGGGTGAGCGGTTTATTGCGGGATGAGTGAGGGTCGGATATGGATGTAAGGACTATTTCATCTGACTTTGATTTGTGAGTTCCGCTAATTATTATTTCGTGGTCATCAGGCGATGTGACAAGTATTTGGATAGTCTGGATTTTCGGGCGATGAAGATACATCCAATAGTCGCTAAGAAGAACTGGTTCGTCTTCTTCTGATATAGAAAGGACTGTCAGCCGGGACCCGGCTGACGTCCTGATGGTGAAATTCTTTGCGCCCGTCATGCACATCACCCGCGGATCTGGATTTGCCCGTCGGGCGCCGCGGCCAGGAAAATGGTGTCGCCGACGTAGTCCAGATCAGGGTTATCGACCGTCGAATTCTCCACTTCGCCGACATGCCACGCGCCGCCGTCACGGACGAGGTGGATATGATAGACGCCGTGCGATGGGTCAGCATGCCGGATCGACCTGATGACAACAGCACCCTCCGCGGTGGTAGAGGTGATGCCGGCCGCGGCCAGTGCGGCGTCGGCATCGGCAGTCAGCGGCCGGAGGATGGGGTCGGTGGCGACGGCGGTGGCACCGCGGATAGCTTCTTCGAGACGCAGAAGCGGACATGTGGACGGATGGTAGCGCCAGAAGTCAGCAGCGGCGCGATCTGCGGCGGCGGCAATGTCTACGATCGGCGGGCCGCCGGCGGGGCCGAGCTCGTCTCCATCCTCGAGGCTATGCCAGCGGCCGCGGCCGCGAAACTGGACGCGGGACCAGCATATCCCGCTGTCGCGCTCACTGTACCCCGAAATGAGGTCAATCGAGCCGTCAAAATGGTCCAGCCTTACAGTGACGTCCGCGGTGTCCGGGTCGTGGGCACGCGGCTGGAAAGATATGATGGAGGCGATGACCCGGTTGCATGGCGCAAGCATGTGGTTCTCCTTTCGCGGCGGCGAAGGAGCCGGCGCGTTCATTAATTTGGTTTTGGGGTGCTGTGGGTGGCTTGCCCAGCAGGTACGATGGGAATGTAATATCGTAATTTTTTAGTTTCAACAGAGGATATGCCTAAAACAGAATTTATGCCCAGAATGTGGAGTTTGAGTAGCGAATTTGCAACACGCTCGTTAACCATTTCAAGTATCGACGTTTTCACGGAGCCTGAAAACCCAAGATTTTCTGCCGTTTTTGAATCTCGAACATGTGTTCTGTTTGCGTTATTATCCCAAACCAGAAGGACAAATATCCTATTCTGGTTTATTTTCGTGAATTGGCGCTGGCAGCATTAGCTCCACACTGCCAAGGGGGTTCAGTGATTGGTTCAGTGATCATGTTTTTGGATATTTTAATTCAGGTTTGGAAAGTCGCTGAAACCAGCACAAACCCTAGGCTTTTTGACTATCACGAAAACAATGCACATAATTAAATCCTCTGCTTTCGGGAGGCAGAGGCCGGAGGTTCGAATCCTCTCACTCCGACCATTAAAACCCCCGGTTCGACACTGTCGGACCGGGGGTTTTTGTATTTGCGCCGGGGTCTGCCATCGCCGCCCGTGGCCTGAAACTGCCGGAACGGTTGCTGCGCCGCTATCATGTGGCGCTGAAGACGCGGGGGTTCGTCATCCTGGCCGGCATGTCGGGAACGGGCAAGACCTAGAGCATCGAGCGTTTAGTTGTACGCATATCCAGCGGCTTTGAGATAGTTCCAGCATTCGTCTGGTTCGTATAGGTCGCAGATGTTTCCGATAGCTTTCCAGAGATCATCGATGGTTCTTGCGCCGATGTGTCGGAGATGGGCCTTGAGCTTTGCGAAGGCCATCTCGATGGGGTTGAGGTCCGGGCTGTATGGAGGCAGGAAGAGGAACCAGGCACCGCGCTCATCGAGGATG
>CALRTC020000006.1:0-242524 GCA_943371025.1 Hydrogenophaga intermedia | reverse complement strand
CGGCCGCCGCCGTGATGGAACCGGTACGCGCGACGGCGACGACATAATTCAGTCGGAGGTCCATGGCTGGTCATTCCATCAAGGCATGTTGATGACTTCAAATGAATTTGACGCTTATGTCGGTTCGATCCAAGCTGCAAGCAGAAAATGGAGATGAGGATGCTGACGGGAAAAACCATTGTGGTCACCGGCGCCGGCCGGGGGATCGGTGCCGCCATTGCCCGGCTTTGCGCCCAGGAAGGGGCGCAGGTGCTGGTCAATGACCTGGGCGTTTCGACCGATGGCGACGGCACCGACGCGCGCCCGGCCGACAATGTCGTTGCCCAGATCCGTGCGGCTGGCGGTACGGCCGTGGCCAATCATGCCAGCGTCGCCGATCCGGATGGTGCCGCGTCGATCATTTCCGATGCAATCGGGCATTTCGGCCGCATTGACGCGGTGGTGAACAATGCCGGCTTCCTGCGCGACAGCATCTTCCACAAGATGACTCTGGCCGATTGGAACGATGTGTTGAGCGTGCATCTGACCGGCTGTTTCCTGGTCTCCCGCGCCGCGGCACCGCATTTCCGTGAACAGGGATCGGGCAGTTTCCTGCATTTCACCTCCACCACCGGCCTGCTTGGCAATGTCGGTCAGGCCAATTATGCGGCGGCAAAGGCCGGCGTGATCGGCCTGTCCACATCCATCGCACTGGATATGCAGCGTTTTGGCGTGCGGTCGAACTGCGTGGCGCCCACGGCCTGGACCCGACTGGTCGACAGTGTGCCGCTGGACAGTGCGAACCGCGACCGGGCGGAAAAGCTGAAATCCCTGAAGCCGGAGAAAATCGCCCCGCTGGTCGCCTGCCTATGCGCGGATGATGCGGCCGACATTACCGGCCAGATTTTCGGCGTTCGCGGGGATGAGGTCTTTCTTTATTCCCGGCCGACCATCCTGCGCACCATGCACAACGCCACGGGCTGGACACCACAGAGCTGTGCGGACACGCTGATGCCGGCCCTGCGCCCCAGCATGCAGCCGCTGCGCAGCATGACCGACATCATCTGCTGGGACCCGCTGTGATGGAGCCCGGCATGACAAGGGCGGGCATCACGGCCATCGGTGCCTATGTCCCGCTGCTGCGCCTGCAGCGCCGGGCCATGGCCGCCGCCACCAGCTGGTACAATCCTGCGCTGGCCAGCCTGGGCACGGGCGAACGGGCCATGGCCAATTGGGACGAGGATGCGGTCACCATGGCGGTGGAGGCGGCGCGCGACTGCCTGACCGGATGCAATCGGCGGGAGGTGACCCGCCTGATCCTGGCCTCCACCAGCCTGCCCTTTGCCGACCGGCAGAATGCCGGGATCGTCAAGGAGGCGCTGACCCTGCCCGACGCCATCGGGGCAATGGATGTCGCGGGATCGCAACGGGCAGGCACGGCCGCCCTGCTGTCCGCGCTGGAAGCCGCACGATCGGCCGATGCGCCCGTCCTCTGCCTTGCCGCCGACAAGCGGCCGGCACGGCCCGCATCGACGGATGAGTTCACGAATGGCGATGGGGCCGCCGCCCTGCTGACCGGCACGCGGGATCTGATCGCGGAGCTGATCGGCCATTACAGCGTCACCGTCGATTTCGTCGACCATTACCGCGCCAGCGACCGCCACCATGACTATGCCTGGGAGGGGCGCTGGGTCCGGGATGAGGGCTATCTGCGGCTGCTGACGGGAGCCATCCGTGACGGGCTTGACCGCAATGGTGTCGCGGCCGCCGACATCGACCACCTGATCGTGGCCCTGCCGGCACCAGGGGTCGACGCACAGGTCGCAAACGCCATCGGCATTCCGCCCGACCGCTTGGTAGACGGCATGCATGGGCAACTGGGCTATACGGGTGCGGCCCACCCGCTGCTGCTGCTGTCCCGGCTGCTGGCCGTTGCCGGTCCGGGTAAGTGCATCGCGCTCGCCGGTTTCGGCCAGGGCGTCGACCTGCTGCTGTTCCGCACCACCGACCGGGTCGGCCGGGGCACCCGCGGCCATGGGGTGGATGGCTGGCTGGCGCGGCGACAGCCGGAGGAGAATTACCTGAAGCATCTGCATTTCCGGGGAGAGGTCCGGCTGGAAGCCGGGATGCGCGCCGAACTGGACCTCAAGACCTCCCATGCCGCGCTTTACCGTGACCGGAAAACCGTCCTTGGGCTGGTTGGCGGGCGATGCCGCGTGACCGGGACGGTTCAATATCCGAAAAGTACCATCTCCGTGGCCCGCAACGCGCGGATGGTGGATACGCAGGATGACTATCCGCTGGCCGACCGGCCAGCGCAGCTGGTCACGGTCACCGCCGATCATCTGGCCTTCTCCCCCGATCCGCCCAGCCATTACGGCATGATCGATTTCGAGGGCGGCGGCCGGATGATCGCCGACATCGTGGATGTGGGCGACACCATCCCGCAGCCGGGTGCGCGGATGCGGATGATGTTCCGGATCAAGCGCATCGATGCCCGTGGCTTCACGCAATATTTCTGGAAAGCCGCCCCGGATGCCGTGCGAACCGCCGGCCAGGACGGCTGACCGCCGCCGCGCGCCTCGTGGCGCGTAAGCCAAGCCGCCGGATGGCGGCGCCCGGCGTCTGAGGGCGCGCGCAAGCGAAAGGACCGACAATGGCCAATGGGATCAAGGACAAGGTCGCCATCCTGGGCATGGGATGCGCGAAGTTCGGGGAACGCTGGGACACTGACGGCCCGACCCTGATGGTGGAGGCGTTCGAGGAAGCCATCGCCGATGCCGGCATCGACCCGTCGGAACTGGAGGCCGGCTGGTTCGGTCATGCCGGCAATGCCGTGGGACCCGGCGCCATTCCGCTGGCCCTGGCGCTGCGGCTGCACAATATCCCCGTGACACGGGTGGAAAATGCCTGCGCCACGGGAACGGAGGCGCTGCGCGGGGCCGCCTATGCCGTGGCCAGCGGCGCCTGCGACATCGCCTTCGCGCTGGGCATGGAGAAGCTGAAGGATGCCGGCTATAGCGGGCTTCCCGCCGCCTCACGCGGGCCGTTCTATGATGCCACCAACGCCAACCTGACGGCACCCGGCGCCTTCGCGCAACTGGCCTCAGGTTACGCCGCACGCCACAGGGTGGCAGCGGACGATCTGAAGCGCGCCATGGCCCATATCTCGGTCAAAAGCCACGCCAACGCGGCGAAAAACCCCAAGGCCCATCTGCGCAAGCCGATCACGGCCGAACAGGTGATCAGGGCCCCGATCGTTGCGGCCCCCCTGGGCCTGTTCGATTGCTGTGGCGTGTCCGACGGGGCGGCCTGCGCCATCGTCACCCGGCCGGAGATCGCCCGCGCCCTGGGCAAATCAGACATCGTCACCATCAAGTCGCTGCAGCTGGCGGCCACCGGCGGGTGGGAGGCGCAGGGCAGCGGCTGGGACAGCAGCTATGTGCCGACCACCCGTGCCGCCGCCGCCCGCGCCTATACGGAAGCCGGGATCAGCGATCCGCGCGCGGAACTGAGCCTGACGGAGGTGCATGATTGCTTCTCCATCACCGAACTGGTCACGATGGAGGATCTGGGTCTCAGCGAGGATGGCCGCGCCTGGCGCGATGTGCTGGACGGGCGTTTCGATGCCGATGGCGCCCTGCCCTGCCAGATCGATGGCGGCCTGAAATGTTTCGGCCATCCCATCGGCGCCACCGGCATCCGCATGGTCTATGAGAATTATCTCCAGCTTCTGGGGCGGGCCGGCCCACGCCAGCGCAACCAGCCGGTGGTGAACGCGCTGGCCCATAATCTGGGGGGCGCACCATTCCATGGCATCTGCTCCATCTCCATCGTCGGGCTGCTGTGACGGGCATTCCGACGCGCCATGTCCGGCACCCTTGCCAAAATGCTTCCACCCCTGAACAGACAGGATCGGCCGTGAGCCCCCAATCATCCGAACCGGACGCGCGCTACCGCTATGTCGTCGTGGCGGCGCTGGCCTTTGCCTACATGCTCAACTTCGTCGACCGGCAATTGCTGTCGATCCTGGTGGAGCCGGTCAAACAGGATCTCGGCCTCAGCGATACCCAGATCGGCATGCTGACGGGGCTGATGTTTGCGCTTTTCTACACGTTCTTCGGCATTCCGGTGGCGATGATCGCCGACCGGGGCAACCGCACCCGCCTGATCGCCGCCGCCTGCGGCATCTGGAGCATCTTCACCGCCCTGTCGGGATTGGCCACCGGCTTCATCAGTCTGGCCCTGGCCCGCATCGGCGTGGGTATCGGGGAGGCGGGCTGTTCGCCCCCCTCCTACTCCCTGATCGCCGATTATTTCCCGGCCAACAAGCGGGGGCGGGCCTTGGCGCTCTACGTGCTGGGGGTGCCGGCGGGCAGCTTTGTCGGGGCCGTGGCCGGGGCGGCAATCGCACAGGCCTATGGCTGGCGGGCGGCCTTCATGGCCATCGGCGCGGCGGGCCTGCTGTTCGCACCGCTGCTGCTGCTGATCGTGCGGGAACCCGTTCGCGGCCGGTTCGATGCCGACATGGCACAAACGGGGACGGCGAAGGCGGCCCCCAGCCTGACGGCGGCACTGGGCTTTTTCTGGCGGTCACCCGTCTTCATCCTCACAGCACTGGCCTGCGGGCTGACCTCCTTCTGCTCCTTCGGACTGCTCAACTGGACGCCGGCCTTTCTGACCCGGGTGCAGGGTATGTCGCTGGGGCAGATCAGCGGCTATTTCGGCGTCATCGTCGCCGGTTCCATGGTGCTGGCCGCCTGGATGGGCGCCGTGATCGCGGACAGGGCCGGGGCCCGCAATCCGATCTGGTACCCCTTGCTGCCCGGCCTGGGCATGGTGCTGGTGCTGCCCTTCCTGTTCGGCTTCACGATGGTGGACAGCTGGCAGCTGTCGCTGGCCCTGCTGGTGCCGCCGATCACCCTGACCTCCACCTATCTGGTGCCGGCCCTGGCCCTGCTGCAGAACCGGACCCCGGCCCAGTACCGGGCGACGGTCAGTTCCATCCTGCTGTTCATCCTGAACCTGATCGGACTGGGCTGCGGGCCCCTGTTCGTCGGTGTGGTCAGCGACCGGCTGACGCCGGTTTATGGCAACATGGCGCTGGCCATGGCCCTGCAATGGCTGACACCCTTCATCATCCTGGCCTTCCTGTGCCAGGCGGGTGCCGCCTGGCTGATCCGACAGGAAGCGCGGCGGCAAAAGTCTGGGCTGTAAGGGTTTCGGCCATCGGGGCCGTCACCCCGCAAAGGCCGGAGTGACGGCAACGGCGAATGTCCTACCGGCGCTTCCAGTTGCCGGCCCGCCGTTCCTGTACGGCCAGGATACCCTCGGCAAAATCCTCGGTGATGCGCAATTCATGCTGTTTGCGCGCCTCGATATCGGTCTGGCGCCGGATGTCCTCCAGCAGCCCACCGCGCAGCGTGGCACGCGTAGCCTCCACGGCCAGGGGCGCATTTTCGGCGATCTGCCGGGCCAGGGTCACGGCGGCATCGTCCAGATCCTCCTCCGCCACCAGACGATCGGCCAGGCCGATCCGCAGCGCCTCCTCCCCATTGATGCGCCGGCCCGTATAGAGCAGTTCTGCGGCCTTCTGCTGCCCCACCACGCGCGGCAGCAGCAGGGTGATGGCGAAGCCCGGATGGATGCCGATCTTCACGAAGTTCACGGCCATGCGCGTACTGGGGGCAACGACGCGGAAATCGGCTACCAGCGACAGGCCCAGCCCGCCGCCGATGGCCGCACCCTGCACGGCCGCCACGATGGGTTTACGGATCGCAAACAGCCGGTGCGCAGC
Organism: Hydrogenophaga intermedia; assembly: GCA_943371025.1. Lineage (GTDB taxonomy): Bacteria > Pseudomonadota > Alphaproteobacteria > Azospirillales > Azospirillaceae > Niveispirillum. The sequence goes on along the minus strand of CALRTC020000006.1, from coordinate 236,748 downwards.
GGCATAAAGCTGCTCCGGCTCCTCATGCTGCTGCGTCAGTTCCGCGCCGGCGCAGAAATTCCGCCCATCGGCCGCCAGAACGATGGCGTGGATTTCGGGATCGCCATCGGCCGCCTCCAGCGCTGCCGCCAGGACCGTGATCAGGGCGGTGCTGAAATAATTGCCCGGCGGGCGGGCGAAGCGGACAAGGGCCACCTGGCCCGCCAGGTTCGTCACCGAAACGATGTTGCCGTCCTGGTCCGGCCCGTCCGACGGCCCGGCATCCAGGGGTGAAAGGGGTTGCTCGCTCATGGTCTGCCCATGCTTTCCGGTGAGAGACGTTCCTGGCGGAACTGGATGCGGCGGGCCTTGCCCACCTCGTCGCGCAGGTCGGTGGTGACGAATTCGAAGCTTCGGGGAAGCTTGTAGCGGGCCAGTTGGGTGGCAAGATAGGCGGCCAGGGTCTCCGCATCCAAGGGCGGGGCCTGGTCGGGCGCCACCTGAACAATGGCATGCACGCGGTTGCCCAGGTCATCGTCCGGCAGGCCGATGACCACGCTGCCGCGTACGGCGGCATGCCGGTCGATGGCTGCCTCCACCTCCGCCGGGTATATATTGACGGCACCGGAGATGATCAGGTCGGTGCGTCGATCGGAGATATAAAGGAAGCCGTCATCATCCGTGTGGCCCAGGTCCCCCAGCGACGACCAGCCATCCGCCACCTTCATCTCCGATCCGATATAGCGGAAATTCGGGGCAGCACCGGACGCCTGGCGGAAGAAGATTTCCCCCACCTCCCCGGCCGCGCAGACCGAGCCATCGGGGTGCCGGATTGTCATCTCCGTGCCCGGTGCCGGGCGCCCCACCGATCCGCGGTGGCTCAGCCAGTCGACGCCATTGATGATGGAGGCGCCGATCCCTTCCGTCCCGGCATAGATCTCGTACAGCCGTTCCGGCCCGATCCATCCGATCCAGCATTCCTTCAGCCAGGTCGGACAGGGGCCGCCCAGATGGACAAGGATGCGCAGGCTGGAAAGATCGTACCGGCCCCGTACCTCTTCGGACAGGCGCCAGATGCGACCCATCATGGTCGGCACCATCATGACGTAACTGACGCGGTAGCGTTCGATCAGGGCCAGACAGGTCTCCGCATCGAACCGCTCCATATTGACCACATGACCACCGCCGAACAGACATTGGTGCGCCGCGCTGAAGGCGGCATTGTGATAGAGCGGTCCCGGATTGAGGATCGTATCGCCCGGCCGCTGCAGCGCATAGCCCGGGCCTTGCGGATCGGTCCGCCCGTCGACACCGGTGACGATGACCTTGGGCCGGCCCGTGGAGCCGCCGCTGGTGATCGCCTTCCAGGACGGCGAAACACAGGCCGGCAAAGGCCGGTCACTGTCCTGCGGCTCAGGTTCAGCGTCCAGCGCCAGGGTCGGGCATTGGGCAAAGCACAGTTCCGGCGGACCGAGGATCAGACGGGGCGACACGGCCTCGACAATGGCGGCACATTCCGCGGCCGGCATCTTGGGGGAGATCGGACAGGGCACCGCGCCCAGCTTCCAAAGCGCGAAACTGGTTTCGAAAAAGGCGATGGAATTGGGCAGCGCGAAGATGACGAAATCCCCCTGCCCCACACCATGGCGGGCCAGCAGGCGGGCACGGCGGTTTGCCCGCGCATCCAGTTCGGCCCGGCTCAGCGTCACACCATTCTGGGTCAGCGCCGGACGATCAGGGTCGATGGCGGCATGATAGGACAAGACCAGCCCCAGCGGAATGCGGGCGGACGCCGTGGAAACCGTGCTCATGCGCCGCAACCCCCGCATTCCGCACCGGACCGCGTTACGCTGCTGCTCGACATTCCACCAGGCACTTGTTGCCCCTCTATGTTCCAAAGGACTGATCCGGGATCAGCCTGCCAAGGCCCGGCATTCCCGTCCAATGCTTTACTGGGCAGTTGCATTCCTGATAGGAATGTTGCGCCAGCATTCCTTTTGGGAATTCCAGTTCACTACAAGTCATTTGACGCATGATAAGCCACCCGCCGACACTGTCTGAAACCGGACCCCGTTGATCGGGCCAACCCGGAATAATGAACATTGTGAAGGGAGGGGATCGGCATGGAGCATTTCCTGCGTAATCGCTGGTACCAGTTCGGCTTCAGCCATGAACTGGGGGATGCGGCCCTGGCCCGGACCATCATCGACGTGCCGCTGGTCGCCTTCCGAACCGCCGCGGGTGTCAGCGCCCTGCACGACATGTGTCCGCACCGCTTTGCACCACTTTCCACCGGCAGGGTCGACCAGGGGCGCATCATTTGCGGTTATCACGGACTGGCGTTCGATGGGGCCGGGCGCTGTGCCCTGAACCCGCATGGCAAGATCACAGCGGCGTTGCGTGTGCGTGCGTTCCCCGTGGCGGAACGCCACGGCGTCCTGTGGATCTGGATGGGTGACGAGGGTGGAGCCGACCCGATCCTGATCCCCGACCTGTCCTTCATCGACGAAACTCCGCCAACGGCCCGCATCCACTTCACCATCCCGATCCAGGCCAGCTATCGCCTGGTCACCGACAATCTTCTGGACCTCAGCCACGCCGACTATCTGCATCCGGAAACGCTGGGCGGGGTCATGACCGGGGTCCGCCCCCTGGTGACCGACACCAGCAGCGGCGTGGCGGTGGAGTGGGAGAAGCGGGACGTCGTGCCGCCGCCGCGTTTTCGCGAGCGCGTGCCCGCGTCGCAACTGGCCAATGCCTGGACGCGGGCTGAATGGCAGGCACCGGCCATCATGGTGATCAAGACAGCCCTGACCCCGGCCGGCCGGGAGCGCACCCGGGAAGACGAAGTCTGGGCCCTGCACAGCATGACGCCGGAGACGGCGCGGCGTACCCATTACTTTGTCTGCGGCACAAGGCGTGACCGCATGGATGATGTGGAATATTCCGCACGTCTGCGGACAATGCTGCAACACGCGTTCGAGCGGGAGGATAAGCCTATGCTGGAAGACCAGCAGACACGCATCGGCAATGCCGATCCCGACAGTCTGCGGCCCACGCTGCTGCCCATTGATGCCGGTGCGGCCCTGGCACGGCGCAAGCTGAACCGGTTGATTGCCCAGGAACAGGTCACTGACAGGCCGGTGCCGGCATGATCGGCGGGAATGGCCGGGACCGGCCCGACTACATCATCATCGGGGGCGGGTCGGCGGGGGCCGTCGTGGCCGCACGGCTGAGCGAAAACCCCGATATCAGCGTGCTGCTGCTGGAGGCGGGTCCGCGCGACCGCAGCCTGCTGATCCAGATGCCCGTCGCCTTCCGGCTGCTGCGCCAGCGCATGCTGTTTGACTGGGGCTACAAATCAGAGCCGGAGCCGCACGCGGGCGACCGGTCGATCCCGGCTGCCCGCGGCAAGGTGCTGGGCGGCTCGTCGGCCGTGAATGGCATGATGTATTCGCGCGGCCATCCGGGCGATTATGACCAATGGGCACAGATGGGGGCCAAGGGCTGGTCGTTCGACGAGGTCCTGCCTTATTTCCGTAAGTCGGAGCGCAGCGAGCGCGGGGCCAGTCATTGGCATGGTGCCGACGGACCGATGAGCGTATCGCGCATGTCGACGGACGACCCGCTGGTCCAGGCCATGCAGGCCGCCGCACGCAACCGCGGCCACCCGGTTATCGATGATTTCGAGTCCGGCACATCGGAAGGATTCGGCTTGCCGGACCTGACGATCGGGCGGGGGCGGCGGGCCAGCACCGCCAGCGCCTTCCTGCGCCCCGCCCGCAACCGGCCCAACCTCCGGATCGAAACCGGGGCGCAGGTGACGCGCCTTCTGTTCAAAGGCTCCCGTACCGTGGGTGTGGAATATCGGCAGGCCGACCGAAGCCATACGGCGCATTGCACGGGCGAGGTGGTGCTGTGCGGCGGGGCCTATGCATCGCCCCACCTGCTGATGCTGTCCGGCATCGGCCCCGCCGACCATCTGCGCGCGCATGGCATCGACGTTGTAGCGGATCTGGGCGGCGTCGGCAGCAATCTGCAGGACCACCCGCTGGTGCCGATGGGTTTCCGCGGTAAACGCCCCTTCCCGCTGCGCGCGGCGCTGCGCGCCGACCGTATCATGCTGTCCGCACTGCGCTGGGCCCTGACCGGCCGGGGCATGATGGGGACCCAACCCCTGACCGCGATCGCCTATTACCGGTCGCACCTGGCGCTGGAACGGCCGGATCTGGAGAATATCCTGATGCCGACCAGCCTGAACGCCCATGTCTGGTTTCCCGGTATAAGGCGGCCGCACGACGACGTGCTGACCTCGCTGAATTGCGTGCTGCGGCCGGGCAGCCGGGGGACCGTCCGCCTGCGCTCGGCCGATCCGTCAACCCCGCCCGAAATCCGCTTCAACCTGCTGTCCGATCCCCAGGATGTCGACCTGCTGCGCCATTCGATCACCTGGACGCGGGACCTGATGGCGACGGACCCGATCCGTGATTTCGTGGGCGAGGAGGCGTTTCCAGGCCCCAAGGTGGCCGACAAGCCGGCAATGGACCGCTATATCCGCGCCATCGCCGTCACCGCCCAGCATCCGGCCTGCACCTGCCGGATGGGGACGGACGAGCAGAGCGTTGTCAATTCCACCTTGCAGGTTCATGGGGTGGACGCCCTGCGTGTCGCCGACGCCTCCATCATGCCGACATTGATCGGCGGCCACACCAACGCCCCCAGCATCATGATCGGGGAACGTGCCGCGGATTTTCTGATGGCAGGTCGGTAACCGCTCGCGCATCCGCGCGCACCCTGGCGACAACTCCGATTCCCGAGATCATCAGCGGCGATGAACTGGTGGTGTGGATGACCATGTCCGGTTTTCGAACCGGTGGCGCTGTTGGAAACCCTTCTGTTAGCGAATGACATGGGTCAATGCCGATGGACGGCTTTATCCGATAATGGCTATCCTAAAGAATGCGGGTGCCCGCCCCCGAAGCAGCCGAAAGCTGGACGGCCCATGACCCCGATCGAACGGATCCGTAATACTACTACCCTTCTCTCCCTTGGCCTGCTGGCGATCCAGATTCCGGTGCTGGTTGTAGCACCCTGGATCGTCACCGGTTCAGTCGGCTGGTTTGGCCCGCTGGGCAGCGCCGTGCTGACCCTGCTGGGGCTGACCGCGTGGCGTCTCCTGCCACCAGGATGGATACAATGGCTGCTGGCAATGTTGCTGCCCATCGCCGGGCTGGTGGCCGTAGTCACCTTCCGCGGCCAGACCAGCTGGCAGACCGGCATGCAGATTTATGCCTTTGTCCTGCTGGCGGTAATCACCGGCACCTGTAACTGGCGGCAGGTGGCGCTGGGTGCCGCAACGCTGGCGGCAGGTTTCTTCCTTGGCGGACTGGTGGTGCCGACGGACCTGGGGGTGGACAGAGAGAGCTTTCTCAATCTTCTGGTCTATCCCTGGTTCGCCACCTTCGAAGGGGCGCTGATGGGCTGGATCGCCGCCACCCTGTCACAGGCATTGTGCCAGTCGCAGGCCGCCCTGGCCGACGCACAGGCCGCCCATGCCGAGGTGGCGCGCGCCGCCGCCGAACGCGAAGCCAGCGCCGAAACAGCACGCCAGGAACGCGCACGGGTATTGCTGCAGGTCGCCAACCAGCTGGAACAGCAGGTGGGCAGCCTGGCCCGCCGGGTGGCCGATGCCGCTGCGTCAGCCGAATCAGATGCAGAGGGCCTGCGCGGGCTGGTGCGGGCCGGGTCCGACCAATCCCACGCCGTGCATCGCGCCGGCGACGATGCCGTTGGCAGTGCCGGTGCCGTGGCCGCCGCCGCAGGTCAGCTTTCCTCCGCCATCACGGAAATCGCCACCCAGGTCGCCCGGTCAAGCGCGGAGACGCGCAGCGCCGCCGCCCAGGCACGCGAGACCCAGTCCATTGTTCTGGGTCTGACGGAGGCTGCAACCAGCATTGAAGGGGTGCTGCGCACCATCAGCGAGATCGCCGAGCACACCCAGTTGCTGGCCCTTAACGCCACCATCGAGGCCGCACGGGCCGGTGAGGCCGGCAAGGGCTTCGCCGTCGTGGCATCGGAGGTGAAGAATCTGGCTGGCCAGACCGCACGGGCCACCGGCGAAGTTGGCGAAAAGGTGCTGTCCATCCGCGAGATCACCGACCGCGCAGGCAAGGCGATCGAAGCCATCGCCTCGGCCATCTTCGATCTGGACAATGTCACTGCCGCCATCGCCGCCGCTGTCGAGGAACAGGACAGCGCCACCCGCGAGATCGCCCGCAGCGCCCGCAAGGCCGCCGAAAGCGCCGAGACCAGCGCCACCGGCGGCAGTGCCATGGTCGATGCCTGGAACGAAACCGACCATTCCGCCGACAGCATCACACGCCTGTCGGAAACCCTGGGGGAAGAGACCCGGCAATTGCTGAACGCCGTGGACGGCTTTGTTCATCAAATTCGCAACAGCGCCGGTTAGTCCCAGCGACCATAATTGGTGAGCGTCGGTACGGCGGCGGTAATATCATTGTTGCTGTTGGTGGCGTTTCGGCGTCGCCAACAGCCTTTGTTGCCGTCGGCCCGATGGGTCAGGCCGCATCCTGTTCTGCCGCACAGCGGCGCATCAGACTGCGAAACCAGAGCAGAGCGGGATCGCGCTGAAAATGCCGATCCCGACGGGTCTTTCCGCACAAATCGCCAAATCCGCTTACTTCGATACCAAGCATCGACCAGGGCGATACGTCGCGCTCAGGCTTTCACGACTTGCTGGTCAATGGCGCCAAAGACGCTCTGCCCATCCTTCAGCACCTCCATGCGCACCCGATCGCCGAAACGCAGGAAGCTTGTGCGGGCCGCTCCTTCATCCAGCATTTCGATGCCCCGCCGTTCGGCGATGCAGCTGGACCCCACTTCGCGATAATTCTCGTTGGATACCGTTCCCGACCCGATGATCGTGCCGGCGCACAGGTCGCGGGTGCGGGCGGCGTGGGCGATCAGCTGCCCGAAGCAGAAACCCATCGCGCCGCCATTGGCCGCACCGAAACGCTGGCCATTGCGGTCGACCAGCAAGTCCAGATGCACGCGCGCATCTGCCCAGTCATCGCCCAGTTCATCCGGCGTCACGGCAACGGGGGCGGCGGAACAGGCGGGTTTGGCTTGGATCCAACCAAATCCCGTCGCCATTTCCGCCCGGCCCGTGGCGCGCAACGACCAGTCATTGATCAGCAGGATCAGCTTGATATGGTCGCGCGCCCTGACTTTGTCGGTGCCCAGGGGAACGTCGTCCGTCACCACAGCAAATTCTCCCTCGAAATCGATCCCGTCCTCTTCAGCCGGGAAAGGCACGGACGCGGCGGATGCAATGAAGCGATGAGACATGCCCTGGTACATCAAGGGCTTGTCCGTCTGCGGGTTGGAGATGCCGAAGACCCTGGCCATCAGTTCCCCGTGCGCATGGAAAGCCGACCCGTCCAGCCATTGCCAGGCCCGCGGCAGTGGAGCCAGCGCCTGTGAAGGGATGAACGGCATAGTGTCAGTCAGCAGTCCGGCGTTCAGCGCATCCGACAAGGCCTGCAGGCGCGGAGCGATGCCGGCCCAGTCATCCAGCGCCTGCTGCATGGTATTGGCAATGTCGGTGGCGGGAACTGCGCGGGTCAGGTCACGGGAGACGACGACAAGCCGTCCATCACGCCCGCCAAGGTCAAGACTTGCCAGCTTCATTTCTATTCTCTGGAAATGATGGGGAGACATTGGCATACGGGAACGATGCCCAGGCATAAAGCTGGCATTGCCGATATATGCTATCGGCCGCACCGATATGTTGCGGCAGGCCGCGCAGGCCCGGCAAGGATATGGCCCCGGCTGAAACCGGCATGATATCCCCGATGAACAATGCACTCGGCTGTGTTACGCTTGGCGCGTTGGTCAGGGAGAGCCTATGCAACATTTCTCCACCAGCGGCCTGCCATCGCCGCGTGCCAAGATTGATTACCTGAAACAGGTCCTGTCCTCCGTCTTTACGGATCTGGATGTCGAACCGGACATGCCCGGTGAATTCGACAATCATATCCGCAGCACCGGTCTGGGCGGGCTTTCCATCGCGCACGCCGCCTCGGCCCCGGCACGCATCATCCGCCGCCACGGTGTGGCGGTCGCGGGGGAACATCTCTATTTCCTGCACACGCAGCTGGATGGTCGCATGCATGCCCTCCAGGATGGGCGGGAAGCCTGGCTGGAACCGGGCGACATGGTGCTGTGCGACACCGCCGGCCCCTATGATCTGGGCCTGTCCGGCCTGTCGCGGACCCTGATTCTGGGCATTCCGGCCTCTGAGCTGCGCCGTCGGGTGGTGGCGCCGCACAGTCTGTTGGGCCGGCGGTTACAGGGGGCGGCCGGGCCGATGCGCATGGTCCGCACCCTGGTGACGGAAGTCTGGGAACAGGCCGATGGCAACGAAGGCCTGTCCCATCCGGTGGGCGAGCGGTTGGGCGCCACCATCCTGGACCTGTTCGCCACGGCCTGCCAAATGCAGTTCGGGGCCGGTGCAGAGGAACGGGCGTTGACCGATGGCCACCGCGTCCGTATCCGCCGTTATGTGGAAGCACGGCTTTTCGATGCAGAGCTTGGCCCCGCCAGCGTGGCGACCGCCCTTGGCCTGTCACCCCGCTATCTGCGTCTGCTGCTGGCCGGTGATGGCGAAAGCCTGACGGCCTATATCCTGCGGCGACGGCTGGAGGAATGCGCCCGGCAGCTGCGCGACCCCCACTACGCCGGACGCAGCGTGACGGAGCTGGCGTTCGCCTGTGGCTTCAACGATGCCAGCCATTTCTCCCGCGCTTTCAAGGCACGGTTCGGCCGTTCGCCCCGCGATTACCGCCTGGACCAGGTCCCTGCGGCCTGATTGCCGCTTTCACCAAGTTTCTCTGCCGCTCCGGTCAAGCATACCTGCCCGCCAAATGATTATATCACAGTACAATTAGCGCCAATAACAAAGGCGCCTCGTACTGGGAGGTACATCATGAAGGGCAGTAAGCGCGCGGTAACCGCGCTGTTGAAGGCATGCGTCTCGGCCTTGCCGTTCCTGGCGCTGGCGGGCACCGCTCAGGCCCAGGATAATGCCGGCCAGGGCATGCTGGATGAAATCATCGTCACCGCGCAGAAGCGAGCGGAAAATCTTCAGGAAGTGCCGATCGCCATTACGGCGATGGGGGCCGATGCGCTGGAAGCCAAGGGCCTGACCAATGTCACGCAGGTCACCGACTTCGCGCCTAATATCCAGATCGACCAGGCTTCGCCCTTCGCCGGCTCGTCGACCATCGTCTCGGCCTTCGTGCGCGGCATCGGCCAGAATGATTTCGCCTTCAACATGGAACCGGGCGTCGGCCTTTATGTCGATGGTGTCTATTTTGCCCGTACCGTGGGGGCCGCCGTCGATCTGCTGGATATTGAGCGGGTGGAGATACTGAAAGGCCCGCAAGGCACGCTGTTTGGACGCAACACCATCGGTGGCGCCATCTCCGTCGTCACGGCTGACCCGACGGACGAGTTCAAGTACAAGGCAGAGATGACGACCGGCAGCTTCCACCGGCTGGACGCCCGCGGCACGGTCAATGTGCCGCTGGTGGAGGAGAAGCTGGCGGCGTCGGTCTCCTTCTCCTCCAAGGAGCGCGACGGGTATCAGAAACGCATCCCGTTCCCCGGCGCGGAAAAATTCGTCACCGATACCGGCCGGTTCATGACGTCCCGCCCGCCCGGCGGCGACCGGCAGGGCAACGAGAATGTGCGCACCCTGCGCGGCAAGCTGGCCTTCACGCCCAATGATGACGTGAAACTGGTGCTGGCGGGCGATGCCTCCTGGGCCAATGAACAGGCCGCCCCCAGCACCTTGCTGGGCACCATCACCGATCCGGCCAGCCAATCCATCGCGTCCGTCTATAATGCCTGTATCAGCCTGCCGCCCGCCGTGCTGGCCAGCATCGGCCTGGGGGCTGCCTGCGGTCCGCGTGGGACGGTGGGCACCGGGCTGGCCGGCATGAATGTCGATGCTGATCCATCCAACAACCGCCTGCCTTATGACAACCGCTTCATCACGGGCGACATCGACAAATCCTATGCCAGGGGCAGCAACTATTCCATCGTCAACACCTATGGCCTGTCGGCGACACTTGACTGGTCGCTGTCGGAATCCCTGGGCTTCAAATCCATCACCGCCTACCGCAACCTGGACAGCGCCTTTGGCGTGGAAAATGGCGGCGCGCCATTCGTCATCTCCGACACGTCCTTCAACATGCAGCAGGAACAGGTGTCGCAAGAGCTGCAGCTGAACTATACGGGTTTGGATGACCGGCTGAAATCGGTGGTCGGCGCCTATTATTTCAAGGAAACGGGCAACCTGCTGGACACGGTACCGTTCGTTGAAGGGCTGGTGCAGGTCTACGGCCCCAATGATTTCCGCAACGTCGCCTGGGCCCTGTTCACCCACAATAATTTCCAGCTGACCGACCGGATCGGCCTGACCTTCGGCGCGCGTTACACGGAGGAGAAGAAGCGGTTCGAGGGCAAGCAGCGCGACCTGAACAGTTTTGCCCTGAAGATGGGGTTTCCCGCCGCCTTCTATCCCGACCAGACCGATCTGACGCGCGTCTATCCGCTGGGCGTCAACCACAAGAAGTTCACCGACAGTTCGGTGCGGCTGGGGGCGGAATATAAGCTGACGGACGATGTGCTGGCCTATGCATCTTACGCGCAGGGCTTCAAGTCCGGCGGCTGGACCACCCGACTGACGGCGCCCGAACCCAGCGGCATCGCCCCGGATTTCGAGCCGGAAACGGCAGACACCTATGAGGCGGGGATCAAGTCGGAACTGTTTGACCGGCGCCTGCGCCTGAACGGGGCGGCGTTCTGGACCGATTACAAGAACATCCAGGTGGTGGTGCAGCGCGGCATCTCCCCCACCTTTGAGAATGCGGGCACCGGCCGGATCAAGGGGTTTGAGCTGGAAGCCGAGGCGGCTGTGACCAGCGCCCTCACCCTGAATGCGGCCCTTGGCTACCTCAATGCCGAATATCGCAAGCTGGAGGCGGGATCGACCATCGCGCTGGATAATAAGTTCGTGAACACGCCCGACTGGACCCTGAACGTTGGGGGCGCCTATGAGGTCGGGCTGGGCGAAGCCGGCAGCGGTACGCTGCGCGCAGACTATGTCTATAAAAGCAGCCAGGCCAAGGATGCCACCAACACTCCGGCCCTGATCCAGAGCGGGTATGGCGTCGTCAACCTGTCGGCGGAATACAGCCCGGCAGACAGCAATTGGCAGATCCTGACCGGTGTGCGCAATGCCACCGACAAGCGCTATCTGGTGACCGGGCTGACCAACAGCAGCATCGGCAACACCACCGGCACCTATTCGCGGCCGCGCGAATGGTTCCTGACCCTGCGCGTGCGCGGCTGATCCGAAAGGAGAAAAGCACCATGGTGACGGAAAGCACGTCCCTGATGGGACAGGGCTGGCAGGGGCTGCTGTATAGCGGCGGCTGGCGGCCCGGTTCCGGCCCCTTGCCGGTGGTGGAACCGGCAACGGGGCAAGTGCTGGTCAGCGTCGGCCTGGCCGGCGCCGCCCAGGTGGCGGCGGCGGCGGAACGGGCGGCACAGGCCCAGCCCGCCTGGGCAGCACTGCATCCCGGCGCGCGGGCCGCCATCCTGCGCCGGGCGGCCGACCTGCTGCGCCAGCATCGCGACGAGGTGGCAGGATGGCTGGTGCGGGAGGGTGGGTCGATCCTGGCCAAGGCCCGGCTGGAACCCGACCATGCCGTCGGCTTTCTCGAACATGCGGCGGCCCAGGCGATGGAGCCACGCGGCCATGTGCTGCCGACCGATCCTGGGACCGACAGTCTGGCCGAGCGGGTGGCGCTGGGGGTGGTCGGCGTCATCTCCCCCTTCAACTTTCCCTTGGTCCTGTCGCTGCGGGCCGTGGCCCCGGCACTGGCCGCGGGGAACGCTGTATTGCTGAAGCCCGACCCGCGCACGCCGGTATCGGGAGGTCTGGTGATTGCGAAGCTTTTCGAAGCGGCGGGCCTTCCACCAAACCTGCTGCATGTCCTGCCCGGCCATGCCGAGGCCGGCGAGGAACTGTGTACCAATGCGCGGGTGACCATGGTGTCCTTCACCGGGTCGACCCGCGCCGGGCGGCGGGTGGGCGCGCTGTGCGGGGAGAACCTGAAGAAGGTGCAGCTTGAACTGGGCGGCAAGAACCCGCTGATCGTGCTGGACGACGCCGATCCGGATCTGGCCGCCGCCAATGCCGCCTGGGGCGCCTGGCTGCATCAGGGGCAAATCTGCATGGCCACGGGCCGTATCCTGTTGCAGCAGGGGATCGCCGAGGCCGTGACCGCGCGGCTGGTGGAAAAGGCGCGGCACCTTCCCGTGGGTGATCCGAACACCCATCCAGAGGTGGCACTGGGTCCGCTGATCACGCCGGAACAGGTGCGACGCCTGGACAGCATCGTGCAGGACAGCGTGAAGGCCGGGGCCAGACTGCTGGCCGGCGGGCGCATCGACGACCGATTCTATGCCCCCACCGTCCTGGCCGATGTACGCCCCGGCATGCCTGCCTTCAACGAGGAGTTGTTCGGCCCCGTGGCCGTCATCACAACCTTTGCCGATGATGCCGAGGCTGTGCGGCTGGCCAATGCCACGGCCTACGGCCTGGCCGGGGCGGTCATCGGCAATGACCTGGCGCGGGCCCACGCCGTCGCCGCCCAGCTGCGGGTCGGCCATCTGCATGTGAATGACCAGACGGTGCTGGCCGATCCCTCGGCCCCGTTCGGTGGTTTCGGCCAATCCGGCAATGGCGGGCGCATCAGTGGTCCGGCCAACTGGGATGAGTTCTCGACCTGGCGCTGGTCCACGGTAAAGGCTCGCCCCCCTGCTTACCCTTTCTGACCGGAGCAAGGATCATGAAGATCACGGCGGCAGTGACCCGTGAACCGGGCGGCCCCTTTCGCCTGGAGCAGCTTGATATTGAAGAACCGCTGCCGGGAGAGGTGCGGGTACGCATCCTGGCGACCGGCATCTGCCACACCGACATGGTCATGCGGGACCAATTGCTGCCGGTGCCACAGCCGGTGGTGCTGGGCCATGAAGGGGCCGGAATCGTGGATAGTGTGGGGCCGGGCGTACGCAAGGTGCGCCCTGGCGACGCGGTGGTGATCAGCTTCAACAGTTGCGGCAGCTGCCCGTCCTGCGCCGGTGCATCCCCGTCCTATTGTCGGGAATTCTTCCCCCGCAATTTCTTCGGCTCCCGCCTGGATGGCAGCAGCGGACTTTCCAAGGATGGGCAGCCGATCCACGGCAACATCTTCGGCCAGTCCAGCTTTGCCACCTACGCCCTGGCCCATGAACGCAATGTCGTGAAGGTGCCCGAAGATGCCCCTATCGCCCTGCTGGGCCCGCTGGCCTGCGGCGTGATGACGGGGGTGGGCACGGTCACCAACGCGCTGAAGGTGCGGGCTGGGCAAAGCGTGGTGGTGATAGGTGCCGGCACCGTGGGCCTGTCTTCCATCATGGCGGCCAGGATGGTCGGGGCCGGGCGCATCATCGCCATTGACCCGCAACCGGCCCGGCGCGACATGGCCCTGTCGCTGGGCGCCAGCGATGTGATCGATCCGACCGGCACCGACACGGTCACCGCCGTCCTGGCGCTGACCCAGGGTGTGGGTGTTGATTACAGCATCGATACCACCGCCCGCGCCGATGTCATCCGCAGCGGCATCATGATGCTGGCCCCCATGGGCGAATGCGCCGTAGTCGGCGCCATCGCCCATGGCCAGGATATTGCGGTTGATGGCGGCCATCTGCTGAGCGGCGGGCGCCGCCTGCGCGGGGTGGTGGAAGGGGATGCCGATCCCGACCAGTTCATCCCCTGGCTGGTTGAGCTGCACCGCGCGGGCCGCCTGCCGTTCGACCGGCTGGTACAGTTCTATCCGCTGGCGGAGATCAACCAGGCCGTTGAAGCGTCAGAACATGGGCAGGTGATCAAGCCGATCATCCTGATGCCCGGCACACCGCTGCCAGTGCTGTGAATAAGGGACACGACATGACCGAACTCGACCCGCATATCGCCGGCCTGCTGGCGCATATACGCAGCCTGGGACAGCCTGATATGGGCGATCTGCCGGTTCCCGTGATCCGGGCCGTCATGACGGAGAATTGCCGGATGATGGAAGGGCCGCCGCCGGCCGAAGCCTTGACGGAGCAACCGCTTTCGCTGGCAGGCGCGGTGGGGCCGCTGGAAGGGCGACTTTACCGACCGGCGGATGCGGGCAACGCCGGGCCCGGCCCGGCCATTCTGTTCTTCCATGGGGGTGGGTTCGTGGCTGGCGGACTGGACAGCCATGAGATGGCCTGCCGCCGTCTGGCCGCCCTGTCGGGTCTGCCCGTGCTGGCCGCGACCTACCGGCTGGCGCCGGAACACCCGTTGCCGGCAGCCCATGACGACGCGCTGTCGATCCTGGCCCAGATCGGGCGGGAGGGGGCGTCCTGGGGCCTTGACCCCGGCCGGCTGATCCTTGCCGGGGATTCCGCCGGCGGCAATCTGGCGCTGGCCACCGCACTGGACGCGCCTGTCGATGGTTGCCGCATCGCGGGGGTGCTGTTGTTCTATCCGGTCCTGTCCTTCGATCAGCCATATCCCAGCCGGGCGGCGCTGGGGCGTGATTACCTGCTGACCGAGCGGTTGATACAGGCATTTAACGACTTTGCCATTCCCGACGAAGCACAGCGCGCCGATCCCCGTTTCAACCTTCTACACCGGGGGCCGATGGACCATTGTCCGCCGGTCATGCTGCTGACGGCGGGCTATGATCCGCTGCGCGATGAAGGGTTCGCCCTGGCCGCCCGGCTGTCGGCTGACGGGGTGACCGTGACGCACCGGCATGAACCGTCACTGATCCACGCCTTCATCCATATGACCGGGGTCACCGGGGCTGTTCAGCCCTTGCTGGCAGAGGCCGCCAACTGGTGCCGGCGAACTGCCGGATGTGACAGTGACTATCAGGGCGGTTGAATCCGGCCTGCACGCGGTAGTCGGCCTTCGGGTCATCCGGATTGCACTTGCCGGATGACCCCTGCCCTGGTCAGGCCGCCGCTGTCTGTTCCCAGAGAGTCCGGACCAATGTGCCATCCAATGCCGACAGGATGGTTCCATCTTCCTCGATGAACATCACCGGACCGTGGTTGGTGAACAGCAGCTCGGTATATTCCGGGAAGGTCGTGCATTCGTGGATCGTGTCCAACGGCTCGTACCCCCAGGTGCCGGTCAGGGCCGTGCCCATGCGATATTCCATACGGCCCTTCACCACGAAATATTCGCCAGCACCATAATGCTTGTGCCGGCCGAAGGAACTGCCGGGCTGACAGCGCAACAGCACCGTCCAGCGGCCCGTCTCCGTGCTCGTGAACAGCAGGCGAAAATCAATGCCCTCGGCCAACGGCGCCCAGCGCGCCTCTGCGGCCGGGATCAGGCTTTCATCGGTGGACATGCTTGTCCCTCCCCTATGATCAGAAACGTTGGGTGAATTCGACGCCCCAGGTCGCCCGCTCGCCGTAATAGAGCGGGATCAACCCGAAATCGCGCAGGTCGGTGGCATCGACGATATAGGCCTTGTCGGTAACGTTCCGGCCCCAGAAAGCCAATTCCCAATCAGCATCCGGCGCCGACAGGGCCACGCGCAGGTTCAACAGGCCGTGGCCGCCCCGGCTGCTGACCAGATCATCCTGGGCGTTGTTGTAATATTTCTTGGCCGTATAATTGTATTCGGCCCGAAAGGCGGCACGGTAGCTGGCCGTCAACGGCACGCTGTACTGCGCGAAGCTGGAGAGCGTGAATTTCGGCGCCCCCGGCAGCTTGTTGCCGGAGAAATCGCGCGGTCGGCCCGTGGCCGGGTCGATGGCGCCGGACGTGTAGTTGCGGTATTGCGCATCCAGCAAGCCCAGGTTCAGGCCCAGATCCAGGCCGTCGACGGGGATGGCCGTCAGTTCCACTTCCAGCCCCTTGACGCGGGCGTCGGCGGCATTGTCCAGGCCCAGGGTCGGCACGCCGCTGCCCTGCTGATTGACCGACAGGACCTGCAGGTCGCTGTAATCGTAATAGAAGGCCGCGATATTGGCCCGCAGCCGGCGGTCCAGCAGGGTGCTTTTCAGGCCGACCTCATAGGCTGTCAGGATTTCCGGGTCGACCTTGGTCCGTTCCGCCACGCTGGTGATGATGCCGATGTTGAAATTGCCGGACTTGAAACCCCGTGTGACGCTGCCATAGGCCATGACATCCCTGGTCACGTCATAGTCGGCGGCCAGACGCCAGGAAGACGCCTTGAACGTGTCGCCCATGGCGGCATAAGGCACCAGGGCGATGGGCGCGCCATCGGGGATGGTGGCGTCGAAGAAGCCGGGGATCAACCGCCCCTGGTGCGTCGCATCCACCTTGTCCCAGGTATAGCGTGCGCCGCCCGTCAGGCGCAGATCATCCGCCAGATTGATGGTGGTCTGACCAAAGATGGCATAGCTTTTGTTACGGCGGGTAGCATCGGTGATCAGGGGTACGGCCCCCTGGGCAAAGGTCAGTTCACCGACAAGATCAGCCTCGGAATGGGAGGTGAAATCCTCATCGAAATAGAAGGCGCCGATCAACGCCTGGACGCCGTCACCAGCATAGGCGACCTGCAGCTCCTGGGATTTCTGCTCCGTATCGGTCAGGAACTTGATCTGATCAATGCGCTTGGGCCCGCCGTCGACATCAACGCGGTTATCGACATTGCCCTTGTCATAGCCCGTGATGGATTTCAGCGATAACCTATCGGTCAATCCAACGGACGCCGTCAGCGACACCCAGTCATTGTCGGAGTAATTGCGGCTGTCGCCGTTGAAATTCAGGATCTTCACATCGCCCGGTGCCGGGTCCTTGTAGCCGAACAGGTCGGCGCCCTTGATCTGTCCATCGGGTTTGGGTTGCAGATAATCGCTGCGGTCGCGGCCCGTGCCGGCGGCCAGACGGATATCGACATCCTGGTCGCCCTCAGGATGGTAGCGCAGGATGGCGCGCACCGCCCCTTCATCAACGTCGATGGCACGATCACCGGTCTGCAGATTGACCCGTTCCCCGTCGCGCCGGCGCAGGATGCCCGACACGCGCGCCGACAAGCCATCGGCCAGGGGCATGGACGCGGCCCCTTCCGCCTCGAACAGGTTGAAGCGGCCGTAGCCCAGGCGGAAATAGCCCTCCTGCGCGCCGTCAGGCAGCTTGGAGATATAGACGATGGCCCCGCCCGTCGTGTTCTTGCCAAACAGGGTGCCTTGTGGACCGCGCAGCACCTCCACCCGGTCCAGATCGAACAGGGAGAAGATCTGGCTGCCCGTGGAGGCCACCGCGACATCATCACGATAGATGCTGACCGGCCCCACGGAAGAAGAGTTGAAGTCGTTGTTGCCGACGCCGCGGATGAAGATGTTCGGCACACCGCCGAAGGTCTTGATCTCCAGGTTCGGCACGATGTCGCCGATGGCCAGGCTGTTGGACAGGCCGCTTTCCTGAAGCTGATCGCCACCCAACGCCGAGACGGAAACCGGCACCTCCTGCAGGTTCTGCGCCCGGCGCTGGGCCATGACCACGATCTCTTCGATGGCTTCCTGGGCACCCGACGGTGCCACCGACGCGGTGCCTGCCAGCAATGACAGGGCAAGCGCGGCACGCGCCCCCTTCCTGAACTGCATGTTTCCTCCCTTGTCCCTTTGATCGGGCATTTTTCTGCGATGGTCGGAAACTATCCCGCCGGCCGGGGCGTGACTTTGCGCTGAGCGTCAGAACTCATGCGCCAGAGCGCGATTGCCGGGCCGACTTGCGCGGCAGCGACAGTTCTTTTGTTCTTCCGCGCATCGCCCCGTATGCGGCCGCTCGTCAGGACCTGATTTGCGGTTTACTGTGCACTACCCGAACGGATCGGGCCAAAAACAAGATCAATCCGTGGGAGGAGACATGTCGTTGGCCGAGATCGAGAACTGGTCATCCCAATCCATGCCCGTTGCCCGCCGCTTTCGTGGCTTTCAGGACGTGCTGGACCGCACCCATTTCCATTGGGATCTGCATGTCGACCGGGGCGACAATTACAGTGCAGAGGTGCAGCGCCGGCCCGTGGATGATTTCGTCTTCACCCGCGTGGTCGCCGATCCCCTGTCGGGCTGGCGCCGGGCCGACGATATCCGCAAGGCGGAGGCCGGATATTTCTGCCTGCTGTTCCTGGAACAGGGCCGCACCCTGCTGGAGCAGGGGCGTAACCAGAGCGAACTGAGTGCGGGCAGCATCTCCCTGTGGGACAGTACCCGCCCCGCCTATTTCGCCGCCAAGCAGGTACAGCATCAATATTCCCTGCTGATCCCGCGTCAGCAGGCCCTGTCGGCATTGCCCTGTATCGAGGACATGTGCGGCCTGCAGGTGCGGGGCGACAGCGGTGTGGGGGCCGTGCTGCTGGCCCATCTGCGCCAGTTGCACCGGTCGATCGACAGTATCGATCCCACCGACCGGCCCGCCATGCTGCGTGCCACGGTTGAACTGGCGGCCATCGCCTTCCGCCCGGAACTGGAGCGGCTGAACGGGTCGGCGTTCCAGCGGGCGCTGCTGGCGCGGGTGCAGGATTATATCAATGCCCATGTCGGCGATCCGGAACTGGGGCCCCAGGCCATCGCCGCCGCCTTCCGCTTCTCGCCGCGCTACCTGCACCGGCTGTTCGAGGCGACGGACATGACCGTTTCGGAGTGGATCAAGCAGCGACGCTTGCAGCGCTGCCGTGCCGATCTGGCCGCGGCCGGCTGCGATGCCCTGTCGCTGACCCAGATTGCCATGAAGAACGGCTTCGCCGACGCCTCGCAGTTCAGCCGGTCTTTCCGCGCCGCCTTTGGGACCACCCCGCGTGAGTTCAGGCAGCAGGCGCGCGACGGGCGCGGTCAGGACGTGCGCTGACCGACAAACTATCCGCCCCTGCCTGACAAGCCGCCTCTGCCCTTCCCGTCCATGATCCCCTTAACGAACAACGGGGGAGGAACAGGAACCCATGGCAAGGCGATTGGAAGGCAAGGTGGCGCTGGTCACCGGGGCCGCACGCGGGATCGGAGCCGGCATCGCGACGGCCTTCCGCGAAGCCGGCGCCACCGTCTATGGCGGCGATCTGGGCGATGGCGACGGCGACGAAAGGGCCCTGCGCCTGGAT
Source organism: Hydrogenophaga intermedia (assembly GCA_943371025.1). Lineage (GTDB taxonomy): Bacteria > Pseudomonadota > Alphaproteobacteria > Azospirillales > Azospirillaceae > Niveispirillum. The sequence goes on along the minus strand of CALRTC020000006.1, from coordinate 217,525 downwards.
GTGCGGCGGGAGGCGGACTGGCAGGCGGCGGAGCAGCTGATCCGTGAGCGGGAGGGGCGGCTGGACATCCTGGTCAACAATGCCGGGGTGGAACTGGTGCGGCCGCTGCCGGAGATATCGCTGGACGATTGGCGCCACGTCATGGCCGTCAATGTCGACGGCGTGTTCCTGGGCTGCCGCACCCTGCAGGGGCTGATGGCGGCTTCAGGCTCAGCGTCTTCCACGGCGTCGATCATCAACATCTCCTCCATCGCCGGCATCGTGGGCTATCCCGACCAGGCGGCCTACAACACCTCCAAGGGGGCTGTGCGTCACCTGAGCAAGAGCCTGGCCATCGAATTCGCGGCCCATGGTCAGCCCATTCGCGTCAACTCCATCCATCCCGGCTGCATCCGCACGCCGATGCTGGAGGAGGCGGTGGACGGCTGGACCCGACAGGGCCTGCTGAACCGCGACGATCCCTGGAAGGATGTCGGCGCCATGTGTCCCATGAACAAGGTGGGCAACCCGCGCGACATCGCCATGGGGGCCGTCTATCTGGCATCCGACGAGGCGGGCTTCGTCACGGGTATCGAACTGGTCATCGATGGCGGTTGGGTGGCGCGATGAACGATAAAGGCAGCAACCGCCATCACCGGCTCTGGATGTATGAGCAGATGGTGAAAAGCCGGCATTTTGAGGATCTGATCAAGCCGGCCTATCTGGAGGGCAAGAAGCCCCTGTTCAACATGGCCAAGGGCCCCATTCCGGGCGAGATGCACCTGTCCGACGGGCAGGAGCCTTGCGCCGTGGGTGTCTGCGCCCATCTGCGTCCCACCGACACGGTGACGGCCACGCACCGGCCCCACCATGTGGCGATCGCCAAGGGTGTGGACCTGGACGCCATGGCGGCGGAGATTTTCGGCAAGGAAACGGGACTTTCCGGCGGACGCGGCGGGCATATGCACCTGTTCGACCCGTCGGTGAATTTCTGCTGCTCCGGCATCATCGCCCAGGGGCTGGGCCCGGCCGTGGGGGCCGCCATGGCGGCCAAGCTGCGCGGGCGGGATGATGTCGCCGTCGCCTTCCTGGGGGATGGCGCCGCCAATCAGGGGGCCTTTCACGAGGCCCTGAACCTGGCCGCCATCTGGAAGGCGCCGGTGATCTTCGTGATCGAGGATAACCGCTATGGCATCTCCGTGCCCAAGGCCGAATGCACCGCCGTTGCCCGCAATGCCGACCGGGCCGTCGCCTATGGCATGCCCGGCATCTATGTGCCCGGCAACGATCCCGACCTTGTGCATGCGGCGGCGGCAGAAGCCATCGCGCGGGCACGAACCGGCGATGGACCCAGCCTGATCGAGATCGAGACGACGCGTCTGGAAGGTCACTTCATGGGCGATGCCGAGGGTTACCGTCCGCCAGGCGAGGTGGCGCGGCTGCGTGAGCAGGACCCGATCCCGGCCTATCGCCGCCGGTTGCTGGCGGATGGGTTCGACGCAGGGGAACTGGACGCGCTGGAGATGACAGCCAGGAGGGCGGTGGAGGCCGCCTTCGCCCAGGCTCGCGCCGCCGCCCTGCCGGCACCGGAACAGGCCTTCGCCCAGGTTTTTGTAGAAAGGGTTTCGTGATGCAGACGACCCAGACAATACGCAAGCTGACCATCGCCAAGGCCATGGCGGAAGCCATCGGCCAGGAGATGGAACGTGACCCCGACGTGCTGGTCATGGGCGAGGATATTGGCCGGCTGGGCGGTGTCTTCGGCAATACGGCCGGTTTGCTAGACCGTTTCGGGGCCGAACGGGTCCGCGACACGCCCATTTCGGAAACGGGCTTCATCGGCGCCGCCGTGGGCATGGCCGCGGCAGGGCTGAAGCCCGTTGTCGAACTGATGTTCGTAGATTTCTTCGGCGTCTGCATGGACGCCATCTATAACCTGGCCGCCAAGCAGAGTTATTTCAGCGGTGGGCGGGTCGCCTGCCCGATGGTGCTGATGACATCGGTTGGTGGCGGGTATGGCGATGCGGGACAGCATTCGCAATGCCTTTACGCCACCTTCGGGCACCTGCCGGGGCTGAAGGTGGTGGTGCCGTCCAATGCCTATGATGCCAAGGGCCTGATGCTGGCCGCCATCCGCGACCCCAACCCCGTGATCTTCATGTATCACAAGGCCTTGCAGGGCATGGGCTGGCTGGGCACCGTCCCCGGGTCCATCACCCGCGTGCCGGAGGAGGATTACGAAGTCCCCATCGGCAAGGCGGCATTGGTGCGCGAAGGTAGCGACATCACGCTGGTCGGGCTGGGTGTGACCGTCCACCACGCGCTGGACGCCGCCAAGGCGCTGGCGCAGGACGGCGTGTCGGCGGAGGTGATTGATCTGCGCACAATCGCCCCCCTGGACCGGGACGCCATCCGCCGGTCCGCTGGCAAGACGGGCCGTCTGCTGGTCATCGACGATGATTACCGCAGTTGCGGCGTGGCGGCCGAGGTGATCGCCAGTGTCGTGGAGAACGGCGTTCCCTTGAGGGCGCCGCCGCGCCGGATCACCTATCCCGACATTCCGGTGCCCTTCTCCCCTTCGCTGGAACACCACGTCCTGCCCAATGCGGACATGGTGCTGGCCGCCGCGCGCGAGGTGCTGTCATGAATACGCCGATCCTGATCCCCGTCGGCCTCTGGGACGATGACAGTCCAGGCGTAATCTCCACCTGGCTGTTCGAGGAGGGTGACACCGTCGCCCAGGGGGCGGTCGTCGCCGAATTGATGAATGAGAAGGTTGGTTTTGAGATCACGGCACCCGCCAGCGGCACCTTGACCATCGAGGTGACGGCGGAAACCGAGGTGATGCAGGGTCAGCGCATCGGGACGATCGCAGGATGAGCCAGCCCGTGCCACTGAAGGGTGTGCGCGGCGTAATCGCCGCCCGCATGATGGAAAGTCTGCAGCATTCCGCCCAGCTTAGCTATCACGCTGAAGCCGACATTTCGGCCCTGCTGGCCCGGCGCCAGGCATGGAAGGACCAGGGACTGAAGATCAGCGTGGAGGATTGCGTCATCCACGCGCTGGTGCCGGTTCTGGCGGATTTCCCCCATTTCAACGGCACGCTGGAGGACGGCCTGTTCACGCCATCCCCCGCGCTGGACCTGTCCATTGCCATCACCACGCCGGGTGGCCTGATGACACCCGTACTGCGCGGCGCATCCACCCTGTCCCTGACGGAAATCGCATTGGCGCGGGCCGACCTTGTGGCCCGCGCCAATGCCGGCAGGCTGGCCGTGTCGGAGATGAAGGGCGGCAGTTTCACCCTGTCCAATCTGGGAACGACACGGGTGCGCTTCTTCACCCCCATCCTGAACCGGCCACAGGTGGCGCTGCTGGGTCTCGGTCGGGTTGAACCCGTGCTTGTACCGGGCGATGCCGCGGGTGGGCGCGTGGTCCAGCGCCTGGCCCTGTCGCTGACAGCCGATCACCGGCTGCTGGACGGTTATCCGTGCGGCCAGTTCCTGGAAAGGCTTTGCCATGCTCTTGAGCGGTTCGAGGCGGCTGTCTGATCTGGCATCGCTGTTCATGGGCGGCTTCCAGCAGATTGTTGGGACGGTGCGGCTGGAAAAGCCGGCGCGCGATGTACAGATGCTGGTCGATGGCGATCTGGCCTTGCTGGCCCGCGTCATGGGGCGGGGGCGACAGGGGCAGCAGTGGCGCTGCTGGCAGAACCGGCATTGTCTGGTGGTGCCACGATCCTGGTCGCGCCTGGCTGGGTTCCAGGCGGCGGTGCTGGACTGTCCCCTGCCCGTGGCGCTGCGGGCATCCGGCGGCAGTGCTGTCATCCATGGTCCCCACATGCTGAATATCAGCCTGGCCTGGCAGGTCGGGGACGGTGATGGTGTCGGTATCCGCGAAGGATATCAACAACTTGCGGCACCCATGGTTGCGGCGCTGGCGGGGTTGGGCGTGGCCGCCGATCTGGCCCCTGTGCCGGGCGCCCATTGTGACGGTGCCTTCAACCTGGTGCATGACGGTCGCAAGCTGGCCGGCACGGCCGGACTCATCCGGCCGGCAGGACCGATGCGGGGCCTGTTGATGCATGCCAACATGGCCCTGGCGCCAATGGACGGGGACCTGGACATCATCACCGGTTTCGAACGCCATCTGGGCCGACCAGCGGATTACCGCGCCGATGCCCATGTCAGCCTGTCGGGTGCGCTTCGCCGCCAGACCAAGGGCGACAACGAGGGGCAACACTGACCAGGTGCTTTGGTTCGTGATGACCTGAGGTCACGCGGATTGATGGCGGATGGCACGCCAGGTTCCTGATTCAACCCGCAACCACAAAGGAAAATGGCAGGTCCCGACAATTCCAGCCCAACAGGACCCGGTGGGCACCCGCCGCCAGCCGCCATGCCCCATCCCAATGCTGGAATGCCCGCGGCGTCAGGGTCAGGCTGAAACTCAGGCTGTCGCCCGCCGGCACAGACAGGGCGGAAAAGGCACGCAGATGGCGGATGCCATCCGGCCCCGCGACATAGATTTGCGGTACTGCCTTGCCCGGCCGGTCCGACAGGTTGCGCACGCGGCCCGTGATGGTGACGCCATCCTGGGCACAGCCGGTAAAGCCGACATCCAGCAGGTCGAAGCGCGCATACCCGAAACCGGCGCCGAACGCGTACAGCGGATCAATCCCGGCCGCCTGCATTCCCTTGTAGCCGATCAGGTGACCTTCCCGGTACGGCACGTCGCCGCCGGCTTCAGGCTTCAGGTCGAAGGCCGGGTAATCAGCATCACGCGCCGCAATGCTGACCGGCAGGCGCCCGCCCGGCTCGCGGTCGCCGGCCAATACCTGGGCCAAGGCGGGCCCGTACTGTTCACCCGGATACCAGGTGATCATCAGGCCGCGCACCTTGTCCCGCCAGGACAGGTCGAAGGCGTGGGCGACATTGCAGATGGCAACGATGTTGGTATTCACATGCCGGATGCGTTCGATCAGGTCGATCTGCGCCTTTGGCAGGGTGGTGCCCGGCCGATCCTTGCTTTCCACGCCCGCATCCGCTGTTTCGCCCAGCATCAGCAGGACCAGATCAGCCCTGGCGGCAGCGGCAACAGCACGGGCCAGCATGTCGTCGGGCAGGTCCGGTCCGCGCACCCCATACCACAGGCCCTGCGCGCGCGCAGGATTATAGGTGAGTTCGAAACACAGCAGCACCGGCTTGCCGGCTTTCAATTCTACAGCCACCGACTGGCTGTCCCCGCCCTTCAGGACGCCCATCAGGTCCGACGGCGATACCGGGCCCCCACCTGTGAAGACCTGTTCACCATCGACGGACAGTGTCACCGCGCCCGTGCCGCCCACATGCAGCCGGTGCAGCCCGGTGCGTTCCGGGGTGAACCAGCCGCTGGCCCGGATGCGTCCCGGCTGTTTCAGCATGTCGGTGCCGGGCAGGCCCACGAACCAGGTCAGGGAATTGGTATCACGGGTTTCGGCATGGACGGGAATGTCGTCCGCCGCCGGCAGCCATTCCACCGTCATGCCGCGCCTGGCCCCATCGCCCAGATCGCGGGCCGGCGTGGCTGTGATGGGGGGCAGACGGTATTCCGGCTCCACGCCCTGTTCATACAATACCTCGCACTTGTCACCGAACCGGTCACGGATGGCCTGTAAGGGCGTCACGAAATCGGGACGGACGGCGATCTTGGCGAAGGTGCCGCCCTGCAAGCAGGGGCTGGCGGCATTGGGGCCGATAATGGCGATGCGCCGCACCCGCTTGGGCAGAACCGGCAGGACATCGCCGTCATTCTTCAGCAGGACGAAGCCGGCGGCCGCCGCCTCCATCAATGTGGTATCAGGATCGGCGATGGGGGCCTGACGCGGCAGGGCGTCGATGCGGGCAACCGCGTTGGCCACGCGGCCTGTGGCATCGGCCAGCCGCTCCAGCGACACCTGCCCGTCCCGCACCGCCGCCGCGAACTTGGTGCCCAGCACCCGGTCCGGTCCCGGCATGTCCAGATCCAGCCCGGCCCGCGCCGACCGCAGCGTATCGCGCCCACCGAACCAGTCCGACACGATGAAACCGGTGAAGCCCCAGTCGCCCTTCACGATATCGGTCAGCAAATGCCTATGTTCGACGCAGTAATCGCCGTTCAGGCGGTTATAGGCGGCCAGCATGCCGACACATCCGGCCGCCGTCGCCATTTCGAACGGCAGCAGATAGCATTCGCGCAGGGCCCGGTCGCTGGCGACGGCATTCATGCTGTCACGGTCGGTCTCGCTGTCATTGCAGACCAGATGTTTGGCGACGGACCCGACACCCTGCCCCTGCAAGCCACCGATCCAGGCAGCCCCCAGATGCCCTGCCAGATACGGGTCCTCCCCGAACAGTTCGAACGCCCGCCCGCAAAGCGGGCTGCGCTGCAGGTTCAGGTTGGGGGCCAGCACCGCATCGACGCCCAGGCGCCGCGCCTCCATCCCTACGATGGTCCCCACCCGCGCCACCAGTTCCGCATCAAAGCTGGCCCCCAGTGCTGTACCACAGGGCGTCAGCACCGCGACGTCGCGTTCATCGACCCGGCCGGACGCGATGCCCATCGGACCATCGGCCATCAGGATCGAACGGATGCCTGGCAATGCGGCCGTGGACCACATGTCGCGGCCGCTGGTCAGCGCCGCAAGGTCAAGCGGATGGGTGGACATGGGCTTCTTCCCTGAATTTATTATGAATTACCGCCGCGCCAGCGTCATGACCTGCGCGGCCTGGGCGTTCACCTGCGCCAGAATGTCGTCATCGACCAGACGGCCATCAGCATCGAATGGCTTTTGCGCGACGGTATTGATGGCGATGCCCAGTGGCGTGGGCCAACCGCGCATGGCATGCGTGATGCCGCGCAGCGCCGACAGGGTGACGCCGCCCGCCTGCCACCCGGCCGCCGTGACGATCAAGCCCACAGCCCGGCCGTCGAAATAGACCCGCCTGTCGGTTCGCAGATCTTCCAGCAGGTCGATGGCATTCTTTACCAGACCCGATACACCGCCATGATATCCGGGACTGCCAATGACAATGCCATCGGCGGCCCGCACGGCCTCCACGAAGTCAATCTGCTCCGCCGTCCGGTCGGGGTTTTCCGGGGCGAAGTGGGGCAGCGCCGCCAGTGCCGCCCCGCCAAACAGGCGGGTCTGCGCGCCCAGCTGTTCGGTGGCGGCCAGGACGGCCGCCACCATGCGCTCCCCCGATGAACCCGGCCGGGTGGTGCCGCCAAAGCCGACGATCAGCGGCCGGCTCACCGCGCACCGCCTTTCAAGGCCGGCATGACATGACGCGACAGCAGATCCATGGTCTGGTTGGCATAGGCCATGCGCTTGTCGGTCAGGGGGCCGGTCAGCATGCCGCACAGGATATTGCCTATGCCCAGTTCCTGGTACGGCTTCAGATGCGCGATCACCGTTTCCGGGCTGCCATAAAGGCACCAGGTGCCGATCCAATCCTCAGTCAGCGCGTTGGGTGTGCGGTCCGTCTTCTTGTTGGCTTCGGTTGCTTCCGCTTTGGCATTGAAGGCGGCCTCACGATCTACCGCCGCCTGATAGACAGTCAGGATATCTTCCAGTTCCGCCCGTGCCTGTTCGTCAGTCTCCGCGACATGCACGCACTGATAGGTGTGGGTGGTCCAGGACAGGGCGTCGGCGACGCGTTCGGGGGAATGGCCGGCGGACATCAGCATGTCGCGGTAGATATTGAAGAATTTCTGCACATGCTTGAACGGTTCCGTCCCGCCGATCTGCGGCGGGGTGAAGGCCGGAATGAAGGCAGGCCAGCCAAATTCGGCCGCGCGTCGCGCGCTCGTCTCCTTCATGGCCACAGGCATCAGCTTGGCATGGCCGGTTGTATAGGCGACGGGGGCAATGCGCTGCACCACTTCGCCCTTGTAGTGGCCATTGTCGAAGGTGACGGACGGGTCGTGCGGCTGCTTGGCCCACAGCCGTTCCGCGATGGCCAGATTCTCCTCCGCCAGACGCGACGCCTCCTTATAGTTCACGCCAAAGCCGATCATCTCCTCCGGCGTGGTGCCGCTGCCGACGCCGACCAGAAGACGGCCTTCGGTCAACTGATCCAGGATGTTGATACGCTCCACGAACCGCACGGGATGGTGCAGCGGCACCGTCGTGACGGAGAAGCCGAAATGCATGCGCTTCAACCGGGCGGCCAGGAAGGCGGCGAACATCATCGGGTCGGACGCCATCGGCATATAGCCGGTAAAATGATGGTCCGGCAGAAAGACAGCATCGAATCCCGCCGCCTCCGCCCGCTCAGCATGGTCGATCATGCCCATCATGACATCGCGATCCTGCTCCGGCCCCATGGAGCGGGCGTTCAGAAAGGTCGAGAAGCGCAAGGTTTCCTCCATTGTCAGCCGGTGCGGCCACGGCCTTTCCGAACGGAAAGCGCCGCGATCCCGACATATGAATTAGAATTGTTGTTCTGAATAAGTAACCGGGCGAATTGCTGCCTGTCAACAGAAACCAGAGGCGCCGTTCGGAATTCACTTAAAACCCCACTGTTTTACCGGCCGCATGATTCCCGCATTGACAGAATGGTTCGCTCACCATCATCATTATCAAAATCATAATTCTGTTATGGCGACGCAGAACGCCATCTGGGAGGAAATCCATGGCCGATCAAGCCATTGCCATGCCCGTTGGCAACGACGAGCGTAAGGCAGGCCTGGCACAAGGCATCATTCTGGTGATCAGCGGGTTTCTGCCGATCCTGGCCATCGTGTCGCTGACGCCCGCCGTCCCCACCATTCTCGACCATTTCCGGGATGTGGCGAATGCTTCGCTGCTGGTGCCAGTTCTGGTGTCGGCCCCCGGTCTGGCCATTGCGCTGCTGGCACCGTTCGCCGGCATGCTGGTCGACCGGTTCGGACGGCGGCCGCTGCTGGTCTGGGCGACCTTCTTTTACGGGATTGCCGGATCGCTGCCCTATTTCCTGGACAGCCTGCATGCCGTGATCGCGTCGCGTCTGCTGCTGGGGGTGAGCGAGGCGGCGATCCTGACCATCGTGAACACGCTGATCGCCGATTATTACGATGCCGCGGGACGCCGCCGGCTGCTGGTCGCGCAGGGTCTGGCGGGACCGGCCATGGCGTCCGGCGTCATTGCGCTGTCCGGGCTGTTGACGACACTGAGCTGGAACGGCGTGTTCCTGATCTACCTGATCGCAATGCCCATTTTTGTCGGCATGCAGTTCATGATCTTCGAACCCGGCAAGAATACCAGCGGTGCGCCCGTTGACCAGAAGCCGGACGCCGGTCCCACCCCGCCCTTCCCCGTCCGGGCGGTCGCGCTTTATGGCGTCGTGACCCTGTTCGCCTCCACCCTCTACTATGTTTTCATCATCCAGGGCGGCTTGGCTTTCCGGGAGGTCGGGGTGGACAGCCCGGCCCGTGTCGGCTCGCTGATCGCGCTGGCCAGCCTGGGCGTGCCCGTGGGCGCGTTGATCTTCGGCTGGATCGGCAAGCGGGCGACCGCCCTGCAACTGTTCGGCTTCTTTGCCTTCCTGGGTATTGGGCTGGCGGGCATCGGCCTGGCACCGGATTATAAATGGATGATGGCCCTGCTGGTGATGCAGCAGATGGGCGCGGGCATGACGGTGCCGACCCTGATCGCCTGGGCACAAAGCAAGCTGCCTTTCGCCCACCGGGGGCGGGGCATGGGCATCTGGGCTTCCTGCTTCTTCCTGGGACAGTTCACCAGCCCGTTCTTCGTTGCCGGGGCCAAGTCCGCCACGGATGGCACGGTGCAGACCGCCTTTCTGGTGATGGGGGTCGCCGCGCTGATTGGTGCCGGCCTCTCCCTGCTGGCCCTGTCGAGGGGCAAGGTCGACACCGGCACGCGGTACTGACCCCGCTCCCTGGGGGCCCTGTTTCAGCGCTTCGGCGCCAGGTTCGCACGCGCGGACCGCCGGTGACCGCCCCCTGGCGGTCGCCGGTCAAACATGTCCCATCCGGAGGACATCATGTACCTCGCCGCCTGTATCGAGTGGCTGTTCGCCGCCGAACATCCGACTTTTGCCGACCGTATCCGTGCCGCGAAGGATGCCGGCCTGACCGCTGTGGAGTTCCATCTGTGGCGGGACAAGCCGCTGGCCGACATCCGCCACACGCTTGAAGAAACCGGGATGAAGCTGGCCAGCTTCGTCGTCGAACCCCGCCGCAGCATCGTGGATCCGGCCCAGCATGGTGAATTCCTGGCCGCTGTCCGTGACAGTCTGGTGGCCGCGAAACAGGCCGGTGCCCCGGCCCTGGTCGTCGCCTCCGGCTTCACCCGTCCGGACGTGCCGCGACAGGAGCATTTTGATGCCGCCGTCACCGCCCTGCGTCAGGCGGCGACACTAGCGGAGGAGGCCGGCTTCCTGTTGCTGCTGGAACCGCTGAACGACCGGGTCGAACATCCCGGCATGTATCTGGTCAGCACAACCGAGGGGCTGGACATGGTGGAAGCCGTGAACAGCCCCAATCTGCGCCTGCTCTATGACATGTACCATTCCACCGTCATGGGGGAGGACCCGGCCGCCGTGCTGGCGGGGCGGTTCCATCTGGTCGGGCATGTGCAGGTGGCCGATGTGCCGGGCCGCCATCAGCCGGGCAGCGGCACCATCGACTGGCCCCGCTATATCGGCATCCTGCGTGACCTCGGCTATCGGGGGGCCATCGGCCTGGAATATAAGCCGACAGGCCCGACACTGGACGGTCTGACCCAGGCGCGCCAGACGCTGGGCCTGTAAAGAAACGCGGAGAAAACGGCGATGTCGATCAACCAAGAGGGGGGCGGCATCGCCGCCCCGCCGCTGTCCTGGCGCGCCAAGCTCAGCTATGGCGCCGGGGATTTCGGTTTCGGCCTGACCTGGAATCTGGTCGGGGCGTTTCTGCTGTACTTTTATACCGATGTGGCGATGCTGCCCGTGGGTGTGGTGGGGACGCTGTTCCTGCTGTCGCGCCTGCTGGATGCGGCGTTCGATCCGCTGGTCGGGCTGGCCGTGGACCGGACGCGTAGCCGCTGGGGCCGGGTGCGACCCTATTTCCTGTTCGGGGCGGTTCCGTTCGGCCTGTTCTGTGTGGCCAGCTTCTATGTTCCGCCGCTGGATGGGACGGGCAAGCTGCTGTGGGCCTGCGTCAGCTTCGTCGTGCTGGGGCTGCTCTATTCCATCGTGAACATCCCCTATGGCGCCCTGATGCCGATGATGACGGTGCGGCAGGATGAACGGGTGCAGTTGGGCAGCCTGCGGGCGGCCGGCACCGCCCTGTCGGTAATCGTGGCGACAGCCGCCACCATGCCGCTGGTCCAGGCGCTGGGCAGCGGGGATCAGGCCCAGGGCTTCCTGTGGGTGGCGATCCTGATGGCAGCGGTCACGGTGCTACTGACCCTGAACCTGTTTGCCAGTTGCCGGGAGGTAGTGCCGCCGCCCGCGGGCCAGCAGGAAACCAGCCTGTCCTCCATCCGCGACATGCTGCACAACCGGGCCTGGCTGGTCGTGTTCGGCTTTGCCAGCCTCAACTTCATCCGCTTCGGCGCCGTGCTGTCGGTCACCGCCTATTTCGCCATCAACATCCTGCGGCAACCCTGGATGATCTCCATCCTGCTGCCCGCCGTATCAGGTACGCTGCTGATCGGGTCAGCCATCGCCCCACCCTTTCTGAAACGGCTGGGCATGCGGACCGGCAACCGGGTGGCGTTGTCGGCAGCCCTGGTGCTGTATGGCGTCCTGCCCTTTACCGAGGCGGTGCCGGCCCTGTTCCTGACCGTCTATATCCTGTCCTCGATCCTGATCAGCATTTCCATGACCGCCATCTTTGCCATGGCGGCGGAGGTCGTGGATTACCACGAGGCGCGGTTCGGCACCCGCAATGAGGGGCTGCTGGCCGCCGGCGTCAATCTGGCCATCAAGGTCGGCATGGCGCTGGGTGGGGCCGTCGTGGCCTTCGGTCTGGCCCAGGCGGGATACGACCCGGCCAATGTCGGCGATGACGCGCGCCGGATGGTCCATATCCTCTATTACGCGCCCGCCATGCTGGCCATCGCGGCCCAGATCATCTGCATCGGCTTCTGGCCGGAACGGCGGGGGTGATACCCCAAAAAACGGGGCACGGCGTCATCGCCGTGCCCCGCAGTCTACCGAACCTGAGGGATATGAGGGGAGATTCAGGCCGGGATCAGCAGTTCCTTCGTGTCGCGCGTGGTCGGCACAAAGGGCAGATAGGACACGCGGATACGTTCGGACAGCTGCACCTTGTGCCGGCCGGGCGACAGGCCGCCGTCGCGCAGCACGGTCACCAGCGCCTTCTCCGCGAAATTCCAGCGGTCGGTATATTCCGTTTCCATCTCGTCCAGGGTCCAGGTGCGGCCGCGGACGGAGAAGCGGATATCCTGGCGGGCTACCGGCTCGCCATCGATGATGACGCCGATATCCTCCACCATCGACAGGCCGATGCCCCGGTAATAGGGCAGACGGGCCTGGAAGGCGAAACCGACGGTGCGGCCGTCCTGCTGGACGTTGCCGTAGCCATCTTCACAGATCATGTATTTGTCGAACATGGGGCGGCTCCTCAGGCGGCGGTGGCGGCGGGTTCGCCGATCAGCTTCTGCAGCATTTCCTGCTGACGGCGGACCTGTTCGATGCTGTCCACGGGGAACGCATCCTGGATCCAGCGGTTGCCCTCATATTCAGAGCAGATATAGCCCTTGTAGCCGCCCTTCTTCAGCACCCGGACAATCTCGTCATAGGGGATGGATGGCTCGACCATATCTTCCGTCATCTCGTAGAACTTGCCATGGATGTTCCAGATGCGGTCCATATGATCCAGCATGCGCTTGGGCTCGAACGCCGCATTGTGGCGCAAGGTGATGGCCATGCCGATGGCCGGACCGACGCCGCCCATCTTCTCCACTTCCAGGATGACATATTCGCTCAAGACCCGGTCGTCATAGGCCTTGCAGATATAGTCGGCGATATGCGGGGGCACGCCGTCGCGGATGAATTTTTCCTTCCATACGCGGGGGAAGCGGAACAGGAACATGCCCATGTCGGGCAGGAAGCCCAAATATTTCGATCCCGATTTCTCGAACGCTTCGGCATGGCGGATGATCCAGGGATGATCGAAATGCAGCGGCGCGTGTACTTCGATCAGGATGCGGACATTCCGGCTTTCCGCATAATCGGCGCAGGCGACCAGCACCTCCGGATCAATCGACACCAGGGCGCGGGTATAGGGGCAGCCCAGGCGGGCGGCATGGTCAATATCGACCTTACAACTGGCCACCTGTTCATCGAACGGCATCGGCCGGTTCTTGTACTTCTTATAATCCAGCATGAAATCGTGGCAGACCGGGGTCGTGCCATATTTCGCCATCAGGGCATGCCAATTGTCGTAGACAGATTGGTCCAGCGGGTTGGGATAGTTGGGAAAGGTCTGTTCGCTGATCAACTCGATCCCGCAGGCCCCCATCTCGGCGGAGACCTTGATCAGGTCCTCCAGCGACTTGGTGCCCAGGAAATATTCCTCCTGATAACTGTAAAGGCTTACGCCTCTTTTGATTTCATAGTTCGACATGGAACCGGTCCTGTCAGGTGCGGCCCCGCCGGGGGCCAAGGATGGCGGCGGTTTCAGGCAAAGCCCGATAGGGGAACGGCGCGGCGGGATCGGCACCCTGGCTTGATCATCACCGCACCAATGATCAATATAAGAATTATCATTCTTTTTTTGGCAAATCAATCACGGACCAAAGGAATTCGCGCCGCGAGGTGCCAACCGATAATGATTTGATTTGAAAGAGATAATTTCGTCCCCCGCCGCGATGGCGGGCGGGGGACGCCGTATGGTGGGTTCCTTACAGGCCCAGCAAACGCCGGTTCAGACCCTCATCCACACCACTGCCCGCGAAATCATCGAAGGCATGGTCGGTGACGCGGATGATATGGTCCCGGATAAAGGCGGCCCCTTCCCGCGCCCCGTCTTCGGGATGTTTCAAGGCGCATTCCCATTCCAGCACGGCCCAGCCGGCATAATCATGGGCGGTCAGCTTGGCGAAGATCGCCTTGAAATCCACCTGCCCGTCCCCCAAGGACCGGAAGCGGCCGGGCCGGTCCACCCAGCCCTGATAGCCGCCATAGACGCCCGATTTGCCGTTGGGCCGGAATTCGGCATCCTTCACATGGAAGGCACGAATGCGCGGGTGGTAATGGTCAATGAAGGCCAGATAATCCAGCTGCTGCAGCACGAAATGGCTGGGATCGAACAGGATATTGGCGCGCGGGTGATCACCCACCGCGCCCAGGAACCGCTCGAAGGTGACGCCATCATGCAGATCCTCACCCGGATGCAATTCGAAACAGACATCAACGCCGGCCTCATCGAACGCGTCCAGAATGGGGCGCCAGCGGCGGCCCAGCTCAGCAAACGCCTCCTCGATCAGGCCGGCCGGGCGCTGCGGCCAGGGATAGACATAGGGCCAGGCCAGCGCGCCGGAGAAGCTGGCATGCGCCATCAGGCCCAGATTGGCGCTGGCTTTGGCCGCCAGCCGCATCTGTTCAACGGCCCAGGCCTGGCGGGCCGCCGGATTGCCACGCACGGCCGGGTCAGCGAATGCGTCGAACTGCGCATCATAGGCCGGATGGACAGCCACCAGCTGACCCTGCAAATGGGTGGACAGTTCCGTCACCGCCAGGCCTTTGGCGGCCAGCTTTCCGGCCACCTCCTGCGCGTAGGTCGTGCTGTCGGCGGCCAGCCGCAGGTCGAACAGGCGCCCGTCCCAGGACGGGATCTGGATACCCTTGTATCCCAGGCCCGCGGCCCAGTCCGCAATGGCATCCAGGCTGTTGAACGGGGCGGCATCGCCCGCGAACTGTGCCAGGAAGACACCCGGCCCCTTGATGGTGCGCATCTTTAGCTCCCTGTGATCGTTCAGATATCCAACCGGACCCAGCCGGCGCGGGCAGCAGAGTTGGCGACCGCTGTTTCAATGAAGGCCATGCCGCGCAAGCCCGCTTCCAGCCCTGGCAGGCTGCCATCGGCCGGCAGGGCACCCGCGCGGATAGCGGCGGCGAAGTCCCGGTAGAGATTGGCAAAGGCCTCGATATAACCCTCCGGATGGCCGGTCGGCAGACGCGTCGCCCCACGGGCCGCCGGGCCCAGATATCCCGCCCCGGCATGCAGCACCTCCGTCCGCCCGTCCAGATCGTTGATGGTCAGACGGTTCGGATTCTCCTGTGACCAGTCCAGACCCGCCTCCGTCCCATAGACGCGCAGGCGCAGGCCGTTGCGGTCACCCGCCGCGATCTGGGACGCGTGCAGCACGCCCGGCACGCCACGGTCGCTGCCATCCGCGAACCGCAGCAGGATGTTGCAATCATCATCCAGCCGCCGGCCCGGCACCAGGGTGGACAGGTCGGCGCACAGTTCCCGCACCAGCGCGCCACTGACATATTCGGCCAGGTTGAAGGCGTGAACACCGATATCGCCGATGCAGCCGCCGGCACCGGACCGGGCCGGGTCGGTGCGCCAGCCGGCCTGCTTGCTGCCCGCTTCCTCCAACGCGGTGGACAGCCAGCCCTGGCTATATTCCACCACCACCTTGCGCAGCCGCCCGATCCGGCCCGCAGCCACCAGCGCCCGCGCCTCCCGCACCAGCGGATAGCCCGTATAGGTGTGGGTCAGGGCGTAAAGCCCTTTGGCACCGGCGGCCACACCGGCCAACTGCTTCATTTCGGACAGGGAGATGGCGGCGGGCTTGTCGCACATGACATGCAGGCCCGCCGTCAGGGCATCGATGCTGGCCGGCACATGCAGATGATTGGGCGTGACGATGGCGACAAGGTCGATGCCGTCCGGACGCGCGCCTTCCGCCGCGATCATGGCCTGATGGCTGGGATAGGCGCGGGCCGGGTCGATGCCGTAACCGGCGCCGGCCTGCCGCGACCGATCGGCATCACTGCTGAAGGCACCGGCCACCAGCCGGATTTTCCCATCCAGTTCAGCCGCCATACGGTGGACCGGGCCGATGAAGCTGCCGGGACCCCCACCGATCATCCCCAGGCGCAGAACAGGCTCAACCATCACATCCTCCATCTATCCCACCCCTCAATCGCCGGCGCCCACATCCGTGGGCTTGGCTACGCCACATGTGCGGCGCGGCGGCCGTCGCCGCCGATACGAACGGTCAAGATGTTTGACCGTTCGTATCATTTCTTGAACAGGCGCAGATCGCGCGGCAGCCGCGTGATCAGAAAGCCGACCAACAGCAGCAGCAGGACCAGCAGCGGCATTGTGGTCAGAAAGGCGGTGCGCGCCGTCTCTGCCGTCAACCCTTGCGCCAATGCGAAATAGGTGCCGCCGATCAGGGCTGCCCCCGATGCCGCCCCCAGTTGCTGGACGGCCTTCAAGGTACCCGATGCCGATCCCGCATGGATCAGTTCCACATCCGACAGGGTGATCGGGCCCGTCGGTCCCCCGATCAAACCCATGCCGGTGCCGGTCAGCAGCAGGGCCAGCCCAAGCGGCATCAATCCCCCCTGCCCCCAGATCAGCAAGGACAGCGCCAGCAGGCCTGACAGCATCACCGCCACGCCCAGCAGGGGCAGGCGCAGCCCCATGCGCGGCAGGGCCCGCCTGGCCACGCCGCCAATGGCGACGGAGGCACCCAGCGCATAGGGAACATGGACCAACGCGGTTTCCAGGGGCGTACAGCCCAGCCCATATTGCAGCGTCAGGGTCAGGATGAACAGCAAGCCCGACGTCATCGCCTGGAAACAGAGCGACATGCCCAGCCCGATGGAAAAGCCACGGTTGACGAACAGGGATGGCGGCACCAGCCCCGTCCCCGCCCCGGCCAGCCGCCGGATATGGCGGATGAACAAAAGCGCCAGCAGCGGGGTGGCGGCCAGCAGGATCAGGCACCAGAGCGGCCATCCCGCCTGCCGTCCCTGCAGAAGCGGCAGCAGCAGGGCCAGCAGGGTGGCCGCAACCAGGGCCGTCCCCGGCAGATCGACACCGCCGCCATGCGGCGACCGGCCGGCCGGCAGCAGACGCCAGGCGGCATAAAGGCCGGCCATGCCCAAGGGTCCGTTGATCAGGAAAATGGGGCGCCAGCCCAGGCCGAACAGGTTCGCCTCGATCAGCAGACCACCAATGACCGGGCCCAGCACCGCGGCAACGCCGCCCAGCACGCCGAACACCGACAGGGCCGCAATCCGTTCGGCCGGCGGATACATGACCTGGATCAGCGACATGACCTGCGGCAGCATCAGGGCCGCCGTCGCCCCCTGCGCCAGCCGTGCGGTGACCAGCATCGGCGCGCTGACCGACACGCCGCACAGCAGCGAGGTGAAGGTGAAACCCGCCATGCCGATCATGAACAGACGGCGATAACCATGCGTATCGCCCAGCCGTCCGCCGGTGATCAGCAGGATGGCAAACGCCACGGCATAGCCGGCGACCATCCATTGCATCTGGGCGGTGTCGGCGGACAGGTCGCGCTGGATCGACGGCAGGGCCACATTGACGATGGTCAGGTCGATCAGGTCCATCATGAAGGCGCCGGCCACCACCACCAGCGCCAATTGTCGCCGTTTCGGCGTCAAGGCGGCAGCCTGGTCGATGGCAGAGAGAACCGGCCCCCGCTTGCCCCTGGGGCTGGCGGCGGATGCCATGGGATGTGCCTTTCCGTTGGCTCCGATCAGCGATCGATCGGATCAGAATCGAAATTCTTTTTACAAACGGAAAGCGGGTGCCGTCAACCGGTCATCGGGTGCCGTGCCGCAGATAGGTCGAACACATGATGCCGACCTCCGTCTTCAGGTTTTTCCAGTCGGCCTTGGTGCCCGTATCGCCCGTCGTGCCAAAGCCCAGGTACCGGGCGAACGCCGAATAGGCGATACGCAGCGTCATCTCACAGGCCAGTTCCGGCAACGTATGGCCGATCTCCTGCCGGCGGACCAACAGGGTCGCCATCATCTTCTGCTCCAGATCGTCATAGCCACGCCTGCCCAGGGCGCTGACCACGGGATCAGTGGAAGCGCGCATCATCATGGGACGCATCACAGGGGCATTGCGGCGCATGAATTCGGCCAGTTCTTCCACAAAATTGCGGACGAGCGTATCCAGGTCGGTGGACTTCTCCATCAACCTGTCGACCATCTCCGACTGTTCGATGACCATCTTTTCGATGAAGCGGCGCTGAACAGCCTGGATCAGTTCATCCTTGCTGTCGAATCGGCAATAGATGGAGCCGATGGACACTTTCCCGCGCTTGGCCACGTCAGTCAGCGCGAAATCGTCATTGCCCCGCTCCTGCAACAGATCCGTCGCTGCCGCCAGCATACGTTCGAACGACGCCCGGCTACGCCCCTGCTTGGGTTCACGCCCCGAGGGGTTCAGCAACGGTTCGGCTTCCTGCATCTCATCGACGGCAGACACGTTGGCACTCCATCATCCCGCCGCCCGGATCCCCAGCGGCCCTATCCAAAAATAAAGCATTGATTCTGTATATGCTTATCATAGGCGCCAGGGCCGCACCATGCCAGCAGAAATCCCCCACCCGTTTGGCAGACAGGGCCTCCTTCATGATTCCACACCGGATGGCTCACGGAATGGCTTGACGCCCAAACGATCCTGCGCTTACATGATTTCGAAATCAGGGTTCTTGTTTTAAAAATGAACCCAGAGCCTGGCCGGCTTAAAATGGCCGGCCCAACGGGAGGAAACGTAAATGCGCATCCGTTCGATGCTCCTGCTTGCTGCGGGGGCAACCGCTTTGCACGCCGGTTCTGCCTTCGCGCAGACCGACACCAGCAGCGGGATCACGCTGGAAGAAATCGTGGTCACCGCGACCAAGCGTGCAACCAACATCCAGGACACCCCCATCGCCATCCGCGCTTTCACGGGTGATGATCTGATCAAGACCGGTGTCTCCGACGTGAACGGCCTGGCGCGGCTTGCCCCCGACCTGAACGTCACCAATGACACGATCTTCACGAAGATCTCGGTCCGCGGCGTGTCCAGCCAGGATATTTCCGAAGCCTCCGATCCGGCGCTGACCATCGGTATCGATGGCGAATATATCAACCGCCCCGTTGCGTTGAATGCCAGCTTCTTCGATCTGCAGCGGATCGAGGTTCTGCGCGGTCCGCAGGGCACGCTTTATGGCCGCAACGCCACCGCCGGCGCCATCAACATCATCGCCGCCAAGCCCGAGCTGGGCAAAACCACCGGCTTCCTGACCGTCGGCTATGGCAATTTCGACGCCAAGAAGGCGGAGGGTGCGGTCAATGTCCCCGTGGGGGATACGCTGGCGGTCCGTGTGGCCGGCATGCATACCGACCATGATGGCTATCGCAAACACGGTGCTGTCGGCCGTGGCGAGAACCAGAATGTGGACGCGGCCCGTATCGCCGCCAGTTGGGAACCGACCGCGAATTTCCGGACCTATATCGCCGGCGAATATGTGAATGTCGACCAGCTGCCGCCGTCGCAGTTCGGCATCCTGGTGGCCCAGAATGGTGTTCTGACCAACCCGGCTTATGCATCCGGGGTCATCGACGCCATCCCGTCCACCCCGGCCCTGGAAAATAACGGCATCCCCGCCAACCTGACCTTCAGCGGGATCAATACCCGCAATTTCCCGCTGGGCGATCTGGGCAATTTCAACAGCGAACAGTTCGCGCTGCGCGGTAAGATTGAGGTTGATTTCGACCTGGGCACGCTGGCCTATCTGGGCGGTTACCGCGACAATGAAACCAACAGCGCCCTGCCGCTGAACGGTTATTTGCCGGCGACCTTCACCTTCCGTAATAACAAGCTGAACTCAAAAACACAGAGCCATGAGCTGCGCCTGTCGAACACGCTGGACAGCGGCCTGTTCTATCAGCTGGGCGGCTTCTACTTCCATGAGAAGGTCGACCTGTCGCGCGGCCTGTATCTGGAATTGCCCAAGGCCTTCCTGAACTATTTCTATCGTCCCGACATCCTGTCCAAGTCCAAGGCCGCCTTCGGGCAGGTCACGGTGCCGGTGGCGGGGCCCGAACTGACGGTGACTGGCGGCCTGCGCTATACCGACGATGCCAAAAGCGCCACCTTCTACAATTATGGCCCGCGTTTCGGGCGGGGTGAAGGCACCACGCCGCCGGCCCTGGGCTCGGCCGGGGCCAGCATCCTCACCCCGCGTTCCGCCTCTGATCAGCTTACCGGCAATCTGGGCATCGACTGGAAGCCGGCGCGTGACAATCTGGTCTATGGCAAGGTCAGCACCGGCTATAAAAGCGGTGGCTTCGACAGTGTCGGCTCCTACGAGCCGGAAAAGCTGGTCGCCTATGAGGTCGGTACCAAGAACCGGTTCAATGGCGGGCGTGTGCAATTCAACGCCTCGGCCTTCTATTATGATTACAAGGATCAGCAGATCCAGGTGTTCGTCGACAATAATATCGGCGCCCGCACGCTGAACGCCGGCAAGTCCCGCGTCTGGGGTATCGAGACCGATACCAGCTTCCTGCTGACGGAACAGGACGAACTGTCCTTCACCGTCAATTATCTGGACGCCAAGGTGCAGAGCTTCGCCACCTCGCTGATCGGCGTCAGCGGTAACCCGATCAATGACGCCGATCCCGCCACGGCCGGTGTCCAGCAGTTCGACCTGAAGG
This sequence comes from Hydrogenophaga intermedia, assembly GCA_943371025.1. Classification (GTDB taxonomy): domain Bacteria; phylum Pseudomonadota; class Alphaproteobacteria; order Azospirillales; family Azospirillaceae; genus Niveispirillum. Next base: position 196,871 of record CALRTC020000006.1, on the reverse strand, counting down.
GCAACCGCCCGCCGCAGGCCCCGAAATGGACCCTGTCCGCCGGGTACAGCCACACGTTCGACGTGGGTGACGGGGCGAATGTCGTGGCGTCGGCCTTCAGCCGGTACAAGTCGGCCCATTACCTGTCGGTGGTGAACTGGGCCGGTATGCGCCAGAAGGGCTATATGATGACCGATCTGTCGCTGGAATATAATTCCGCCGACGGCAACTATACGGTCCAGGCCTATGTCCGCAATCTGGAGGACAAGCAGCCGCTGGCTTTTGCAAACTTCAACGCTGCGGCAGGGTCGCTGATCTATAACGCGATCTACGGTGCGCCGCGTACCTTTGGTGTTCAGGGGACCTATCGCTTCTGAGGCCAACCTGGATGGCTGCAGGCGCCGGGTTCGGTGCCTGTAGCCGTTGGCCCTTCCCTGATTGGATTGCAGGGGGTTGAGTTGCCGCGCAGCATGATCGGTCTGACATTTGCCATTTCCCTGCTGGCCCTGGCCCCGGGAACGGCGGCGACGCAGCCGCCGCCCCCGGCGGCCATGACGCAGGCCGGTGCCGTGACCGGAACCCGTGTCGCCGGCGTCGACGCCTTTCTGGGCATACCCTATGCCGACGATACGGGCGGCCAGAACCGCTGGCGGGCACCGAAACCGCCGGTGGCCTGGACCGGGTCGCGCGACGCCACCGATTTCGGGGCGGATTGTCAGCAGGACCCGCCCTATGTTCCCCCAGGCGGTTCCCCCTGGTCGACGGAATATTTCCCCACCAAGGCAATGAGCGAGAATTGCCTGTTCGTGAATATCTGGCGTCCCGCCAACCGTAAGGATGCGAAGTTGCCGGTCATGGTCTGGATCCATGGCGGCGGGTTCAGCGGCGGGTCGGGCTCCGTCCCGCTTTATGAAGGGTCGGCGCTGGCGGCGCGCGGGATCATCGTTGTCAGCGTGAATTACCGCGTCGGTGTCTTCGGTTTCCTGGCCCATCCGGCCCTGAGTGCGGAGGCTGGATCATCGGGCAATTACGGCCTGATGGACCAGATCGCGGCGTTGCGCTGGGTCCGGGACAATATCGCCCGTTTTGGCGGCGACGCGGCACAGGTGACCCTTGCCGGACAGTCGGCCGGGGCCGCGTCGGTCCATGCGCTGCTGGCATCGCCACAGGCGGAAGGGCTGTTCGCACGGGCCATCGCCCAGAGCGGGTCCGGCATGGGCATCCCCATGCTATCCCTGAACAGCGCGGAGGCCCTGGGCGAAAAACTGCGCATCGCCGCGGGGGCAGAGACGATCGACGCTCTACGCCAAATGCCCGCCGAGGCCGTCGCCAAGGCGGCAAGGGACCCCGCACTGGGTCCGCCGGGCATCCGCTTCAGCCCGATTGTGGAAGCGACGGTGCTGCCGGCCCCGGACAAGCAGCGCCAGGACATCCCCGTCCTGACCGGCCTGACCAATGATGAGGGCAGCAACGGCCGCGACTGGTCGCTGACCACCAGCGCGCAGTTGGACGCCTTGATCGACCGGCGTTTCGGGGCGCAGGCAGCGGCTTTCCGCCGCTTCTACAGTGCTGCGGACGGCCATGCGGCTACAGAGGCGGCGCAAAGCCTGCTGCGGGAACAGGCTGTGGCGTCCATGCTGTCCTGGGCGGCCGGTCGGTCCAGCAAGGCCGCCCCGGTCCATGCCTATCTGTTCCGGCATCCGCAGCCTGGAAGTGATGCCGCCCGCTTCGGCACCTTCCATTCCGCCGAACTGCCCTATGTGTTCGGCACCTTGAACAAATCCACCCGCCCCTTCACCAGCAACGATCAGCAGATCGCCGCCACGATGGGCGCCTATTGGGTGAATTTCGTGCGCAGCGGCGATCCCAACGGCCAGGGCATGGCGCCGTGGCCCCGCCTGTCCACGGGACAGATCATGTCCCTGGGCGACCGGGTGTCCGCCATCGAACCGTTGGAGCCGGCGAAGCGGCGCGCTTACACTGAATTCACGGCCAAGGGTGGACGGCTCAGTCTTTTCTGATCCCGGTCCAGGGAACCCGATACGAAGGATGAACCCGATGCGCAATGCGGATATCCCGCCTGCTTCCGGCCGCCGTGGCCTTCTGCGCGCAGGCCTGGCTCTGGCCGGTATGGCGCTGACCCCCGCGCAGGTCTGGGCGCAGGTGGCGGCGCCCCCCCCTTCCCCGCTGCTACCGCGGGGGCAGCAATTGCTGGACCGGGTCTGTGATCTGACCATTCCCGACACTGACACGCCGGGGGCGGTGAAGGCCGGTGTGCCGGCCTTCGTAACGCTGGCCATCGCCCATGATATCGCCCGGTCGAAGGCGCCGGTGGCCGCGGCCCTGTTCACCGGCGGCAAGGCACCGGCGGATGCCGGCCTGCTGGACTGGCTGGGGTTCGAGCTGGACCTGAAGGCGGGTGGCGCCTTTCTGCCGGCCAGGCGGGACGTGCAGCAGGAAGCGTTGGCCGCCCTGGACACCGCCGCCTATGCCAAGGGGAGCGAAAAATCACCCTGGCGTGTCCTGAAGGGCCTGATCGTCACCGGCTATTACACGTCGGAAATCGGAGGCAGCCAGGAACTGCGCTTTGAACTGGTGCCGGGTCGTTTCGACCCGGATGTGGCCGTCGGCCCCAACGAGCGGGCCTGGTCGAGCGACTGGACAGCGGTGGACTTCGGATGAACACAGATTTCGACGCGATCGTCGTCGGCTCCGGCATCACCGGCGGCTGGGCGGCAAAGGAACTGACCGAAAAGGGCCTGAAGGTCCTGATGGTTGAACGCGGCCGCCATATCGAACATGGCAGCGACTATGTGACCGAAATGAAGACCCCCTGGGACATGCCGTTCCGGGGTGTGGGCGATCCGCAGCTTTATGAGCGCGATTTCGCCGTTCAGTCGAAGAACCGGCATTTCAACGAATATACCCAGAACCATTTCGTCAATGACCGTGAAAACCCCTATTCCGTGGCCGAGGGCACGGAATTCAACTGGTGGCGCAGCTATCAGCTTGGCGGGCGGTCACTGACCTGGGGGCGCCAGTCCTATCGGATGAGCGATCATGATTTCGGCGCCAACAAGAAGGACGGGCACGGCGTGGACTGGCCTATCCGCTATGCCGATCTGAAACCCTGGTACGACCATGTCGAAAAATTCATCGGTGTGTCGGGTCAGGCGGAGGGCCTGTCTTCCCTGCCCGATGGCGTCTTTCAGCCGCCGATGGCGTTGAATGTGCTGGAAAAGCACGCCAAGGCCGCGATAGAGGCACAATGGCCCGACCGACGCCTGACCATCGGTCGTACCGCCAACCTGACCCAGGAAAAGGAAGGGCGCAGCGCCTGCCAGAACCGGATGATCTGTCCGCGCGGCTGTTCCTATGGCGCCTATTTCAGTACGCAAAGCTCTACCCTGCCGGCAGCACAGGCCACGGGCAACCTGACCCTGGTGACCGACACCGTCGTCGAAACAGTGGATTATGATGTCCGGAAAAAGCGGGCGACCGGCGTTTCCGTCTTGAACATCAAGACGGGCGAAAGGCGCCGCTATACGGCCCGGGTCATTTTCATGAACGCGGGCGCCTTCAACACCAACCATGTGCTGCTGCGTTCCCGGTCCGACACGTTCCCCAACGGGTTGGGCAATAGCAGCGGCCGGCTGGGCACGCATATCATGGACCATGCCAGCACGGTGGGCGCCATCGCCCTGTTCGACCGGTTTCAGGACCGCACCACCTTTGGCAACCGTCCCACGGGCGTCATCATTCCGCGCTTCCGCAACCTGGGTGACCAGCCGGAAGGGGATTTTGTGCGCGGCTACAGCTATCAGGGCGGTGCCCTGCGCAGCACCTGGACCCGTGGCAAGCGGGAGGCCGGGATCGGCCAGGGCTTCAAGGACAATCTGCGCGGGCCCGGCCCCTGGCGCATGGTGCTGGTCACCTTCGCCGAAAGCCTGCCGCGCGAAACCAACCGTCTGCGCTTAGACCCGGTCAAGGTCGATCCGTTCGGCGCGCCGGTCCTGCAGATCGACTTCACCCATGGTGAGAATGAACGCAAGGCCCTGGCCGATGCCGCAAAGGAAGCCAGCGCCATGCTGACCGCCGCCGGGGGCAAGGTTGTCCTGTCGCTGGACCGTCCGGGGGTAGGCGGCAGCGCCATCCATGAAATGGGTGGGGCCATGATGGGCAATGACCCCCGCACCTCCGTCACCAACCGCTGGAACCAGTTGCATGATGTGGCCAATGTCTTTGTCACCGATGGTGCCGCTATGGCGTCCTCTGCCTGTCAGAACCCGTCGCTGACCTACATGGCCCTGACGGCGCGGGCCTGCGGCACCGCCGTGAAAATGCTGAAGGAAGGCCGGATCTGATCCACGAACCCCGGCAATGGTCTTGCTGAAGATCTGAGGGGCTGACGGCGGACACTTCTGGGAGGTTCAGCACTGATCGCGCTTGTGGCGCCTCCGGCTGACCGGCATCCTCCAAGGCAGCCCGGCAAGTCCAACTTGTCGGGACTGGGCATGGCGGCGCCGGCAGATGAGGCGCCGCGATCGGCCCATGGCACTGGAAACTGGTATAAGTTGGAACGACAGATGCTGGGAAACGCCCGATCCCACGGCCTTTGGGAAAAGACCGCGCCCCCGTCTCCCACCTGCGCACCGCTGCGCAGCCACCAGCGGACAGACGTGGCCATCATTGGCGGCGGTTACACAGGCCTGTCCGCGGCCTTGCATCTCGCCGAAGCCGGTGTTGCCGCCGCAGTGCTGGAAGCCGTGGAGCCCGGCTTCGGTGGGGCCGGCCGGAATGTCGGCCTGGTGAATGCCGGCATGTGGGTCATGCCCGACCAGCTGGTACGTGTGCTGGGCACATTGCATGGCGAACGGTTGCTGAATCTGCTGGGTGACGGGCCGCGGCAAGTCTTTGCGCTGGTGGAACAGCACGGCATCGATTGCGAGGCCGAAAGGCGGGGTACGCTGCATTGCGCTGTCGGTCGTGAAGGTTTGGCGGAAATCCAGCAGCGCCATGAACAATGGACCCGTCGCGGGGCGGCCGTCCGATTGCTGGACGCGCAGGAGACGCGCATCCGCACGGGATCGTCAGCCTTTGAAGGCGCGCTGTTGGATATGCGTGCCGGCACGATCCAGCCCCTGGCCTATATCCGCGGATTGGCGCAGGCCGCCTTGGGTGCCGGCGCCCGGATATTCAACACCAGCCCCGTCACACAGGCACAGCCACAAGGTGGAAAATGGCTGTTATCCACCGGTCAGGGCAGCCTGCTGGCCGACCGCGTGATCGTTGCCACCGATGCCTATGCCACCGGCCCCTGGTCGCAGGTGCGAACCGAACAGGTCCACCTGCCCTACTTCAATATTGCCACCACTCCGCTGCCCGCCGACATCCGCGAGACCATCCTGCCGGGCCGTGAAGGGGCATGGGACACGCGTGAGGTGTTGAGCTCGTTCCGCATGGATCGGGCGGGTCGGATGGTGTTCGGCAGCGTCGGTGCCCTGCGCGGCCGGGGTGCCACGATCCACCGATCCTGGGCACGGCGCGCCCTGCAGCGGATGTTTCCCCAGATTGGCCCTGTAACATTCGAAGCGGAATGGTATGGCCAGATTGGCATGACGGGCGATAACCTTCCCCGCTTTCACCGTCTGGCCGACAATGTGATCAGCTTCAGCGGCTATAACGGCCGCGGCATTGCGCCCGGCACGGTTTTCGGCAAACTGGCGGCGGCGCTGATGCAGGGCACCATATCGGATGGCGACCTGCCGCTTCCGGCAACGCCGATCGACCGTCCACGGCTGGGCTGGCTCCGGGAAGCCTGCTATGAGGCCGGCGCCCAGATTGTGCATGCGGCCTCGGCGCGCTGGTAGACCCGGTTCATCTGTCCGGACACCGCGACAGCCTGGCCGTGATCAGACCTGGGACTGCTTCCCCAGCCAGCGCTGGTGGATCCGTTCTGCCGCCGCCAGATCGGATAAGCCGGTGCCCACGGACTTGAAGATGGTGATGTCCTGGGGGGACTTGCGGCCCAGGGCAGGATCGCGGATCACTTGCTCCAGCAGGATGATCCGATCATGGCTCAGCGCACCGCCGGCCAGCGGCGTGACGATGTCACCGGACTCTGTCGTTGCCGTCCAGCTATCTACGACCACACGGCCCATCCCCATCAGACCATCGTCCGCCTCCCGCATGGACGGGGTGAAGCTGCCGACCATATCAACATGCGTACCGGGCCTGACATCGGCCCCCTGCACCAGCGGCACCCGGCTGGAGGTGGCGCAGCTGACGATGTCAGCCTCCGCCACAGCCCGGCCCAGTTGGCTGACGACCGACACATCGCAAGCCAGGTGATCCAGGCTGCGCGCCAGAGACTGCACCTTGTTCGGATCCCGGCCCCACAGCCGGACGTGACGGATGGGTCGTGTCGCAAGATGCGCCGCCACCATGTGCGGCGCCAAACTGCCCGTCCCCACCATCAGCAGCGTTTCCGATGCGGGATTGGACAGCAGGGAAGACGCCAGGGCCGAAACGGCAGCGGTCCGCACCAGGGTCAGCGACGCCGCATCGAAGATCGCCGCCGGGATGCCGGTGTGACCGTCGAGCAGCAGATAGGAGCCGTTGATGCTGGGCAAGTCGATCCCGGCATTGCCGGCCATATAGGTAATCACCTTCACGCCCGTGGGCCCGCCGTCACGCCAGGCCGGCATCACCAGCAGCATGTTCCGCCCGTCACCCGGCAGCGTGTAGTGCAACCGGTCCGGCACCGTGACGCCCTCGGCAAATGCCTTTCGCAAGGCGCTGACCAGATCCGGTGGTGTGGCCAGGGCATGGACATCCCGACTGGAGAACAATACCGGCTGCCTGTCCGTCGTCATTGTGCATCTCCCCAGGTCAATTCATGCCAGACTTCAAGGTGACAAACTCAGCGCCGGAAGGCGAGCACGGAGCGGCCCTGACCGTTCCGTCGCAACGTGCAGGTTGGCATAGGCGGTGTCGAAAATGGTCTCAACCGCCGGCTCACCCGGACCGAGCACCCCAACGCCAAATCCAGGGGGGATGAGACAGGCGCGCATGCTGCCCTGCGGTGCCGCCCGCCAGCGCTTCGATCAGCCGCCGATCCTTTTCGCAATTGGCGACGACGTTCGCTACATCACGGTCAAAAGTGGTCCCGACACCTGCAAAAAAAGACCCCGACTGCCGAAACGATCGGGGCCCGCACAAGCGGAAAAGTCAATGGCACCAGTAAGAAGGATCAAAAACGATAACGCGCCCGCACGTCCCAGGTCATGGGCTCGTTCAGGAAGATCGACGTCGCCGACAGGAACGAGACCTTGTAGTTCTGGTCCGTGCAGTTCTTACACCCGACCGACAGGGTCAGGTCCGGCAGGGCTGCCGGCTCGAAGGCAAGGCTGGCGTTCCACAGCATCTGGTGCGGGGTCCAAGCCCCGTCGGTGCTGTCGGTATTGCCAGCATTACCAATGGCATAACCATTGTTGTAATTGAAGCCGATCGTCGGCCGGACCAGACCGGGGTCGGTTTCAATGTCATAGGTTGCTGAAAGGATGCCGGAGAAGTCGGGCGCGCGGACCGGGCGGGCGATACGGCCCTTGAAATCCACGAAGCCGCGATTGCAACTGGCCGAAATGCCCGACGCGCTGCCCGATGCCAAGGCTGTCTGGCAGGCCACGGCCTGCGCCTGCACATCGGCGGAAATGTCGATATAGCGGGCATGCTGAAGACCCAGGGAGCCGTTGATGGACAGGCCCTTGACCGGCATCCACAGCGCTTCCAGCTCGCCACCATAATTGCGCAGGCCCGCCGGGTTGGTGGTGGTGAAGATGCGGGCACCCTGGGCCGTGGTATAGGCGGCAGAAATCTGCACATCTTCCGCCTCGCTATAGAAGGCGGTGGCATTCAGGCGCAGGCTGCGGTCGAACAGGTCGGCGCGCATGCCGATCTCCTCGGACCAGACCTTTTCCGGCTTGAAGGCGTAGAACAGGCTGTTGGACAGCGCACGCCCGTTCCAGCCACCCGACTTTTCACCACGCGTTGCCGAGGCATAGACCATGATGTCCGGATCAATCTGATAGGACAGGGCAAAGCGCGGCGTCAGGAAGGTGTTCTTCAGGTCCGTCGCAATGCCCGATGCCTGGATCAGAGCGGTGTCGAACACCGGCCCACGGGCCCCGGCGTTGGTCTTGACCTCCAGGCTTTTTTCCTCCCGCGACAGGCGCAGGCCGACCGTGGCTGTCAGCGCATCGGTCAGCTTGTAATCGCCCTGGGCATAGGCGGCGTAGGAGTCCAGGTCGTTGGAGATGGTACGATCGCCGCTGACCGTGAAGCCGGTGGCGGTGCCGACGCCGGTGCCAAGGTCCGTATCGTTATTCTCATGCAGGTAATAAAGCCCGGCCGTGTAGTTCAACCGGTCGTCGAAGGCCAGGCCGTTGATCTTGAATTCCTGCGAGAACTGCTTGTGCCGGCTGTAGTTCAGAATCGGCGAGACACCCGTGGTGATGGGATTGGGGGCCGCCGGATTGCTGTCGATGAAATAGCGCTGGGTGGTGTCGCGGTAGCCGCTGATCGAATTAAGGGTCACACCGTCGCGTTCCCAGGCGATATTGGCGGCCAGCGACCAGTTCTCGGTCTCGTTGCCGGGCTTGTTCTTCGCCTTGGAGCCCGTGAAATAATTGGCAAGCGAACCCTGGACGATGCCCAGATTGCTGACGCGATCGCCCGTGACGGGATCGACATAATTGATCAGGTTCGACGCCTCCTGATCGACATAGTCGCCCGACAGATCAATGGTCAATTCGTCATTGGGCAACAGACGGACAGCACCGCGCACACCATAGGCATCGATGCCGTTCAGCTTGTTGCCCGTCGATTTCTGGGTGACATAGCCGTCGCTTTCGCTGCGATAGGCGCTGATCTTGGTCAGCACCTTGTCCGACAGGGGCGCATCGATGCTGGTCCGCACATCGACGGCACCGAAGCGGCCGGCCCCGGCTTCCAGATAGCCGCCGGCCTTGGTTGACGGCTTCTTCATGATGACGTTGATGGCGCCGCCCGTGGTGTTGCGGCCGAACAGCGTGCCCTGGGGGCCGCGCATCACCTCAATCCGTTCCACATCGAACAGGCCGAAATTATTGGCATTCTGGCGGGAGATATAGACATCGTCAACATAGGTGCCGACGGGCACGTCCTGTGTCGCGATGGATTCCGTGTTGCCGATGCCGCGGATGTAATAGGTGTTGGAACTGCCCAGGCCGACATTGCTGTTGCCGACCAGATTGGGGATCTCGCGGATCAGGTCAATGGTATTGCGGATCTGCCGATCCTCCAGGGCGCCAGCCCCGATCGACGACACGGCCAGCGGCACTTCCTGCAGGTTCTGCAGGCGGCGCTGGGCCGACACCACGATCTCCTCAAGCTGGAACGTCTCTCCCGACGCGGGTGCCGACTGGGACATGGCCGTGGTGGCGGACAGGGTGCCAACCAGGGTTAAAGCCGCGGTTCCGAAGATTTTAGCCTTCATTATGATACATCCCTTGTCTTGATTGTTGATCGTGGTGACGGCGATTGCGCCTTGTTCACCGAACCTCAGAAAGCGAGCGGGGTACCCGGCGCCTCGCCACGGGCCCCTTCCAGGGCGGGCGGCAGGACGGGGTCATAGGGCGGCCACCATTGGAAGGGCCGTTCGGGCGGCACATAGCTGGTGGTCAGCGGGCCGCCCTTGGTGCGGAAGAAATAGAGATTGCCGGTCAGCGTGCCGTAAGGACCGTGGGGGGCCTCTGGCGGACGCCAGAAATAGGCCCCGGGCCGCATGATCCCGCGATTGCCATGCACCTCACCACTCAGCAGGTACATCTCTTCCACGGTCGGATGGACCTCTGACCGTTCGGCCCAGCGCACGGGCAACGTGCCCAGAAGCCAGGTGGCGTCCTGCGTCACGGGATCCTTGTAAAGCAGCTTGCGCCCCGCGCCCGGCGGGAATTCAGGATGGAAATTGCCGGTATAGGGCACTTGATAGCCGTCGGTCCGCAGCACCAGCCGTTCCGGATCATAAGTCGCCGGGGCTTGCGCGCCGCGCGGATCGGCCGACAGAAAGGTCAGCACGATCGCCCCGTCGGCACAGGCCAGCGCCCCGCGCTGGAAACCGGCCGGAAGATGGGCGTAGCAGAGATGGCCATAGGCCTGGCCATCGATGGTGAGCGCGCCATCCAGGACCAGGAACTCCTCGTCTACCGACAGGACCGCCGCTTGTGCCGCGAAGCCGGCGGGATAGCGGACCAGCATGCTGACGGCGCCGGTTTCGTCGTCCCGGCTGAGCACCCGCGCTTCCACCCCCGGCCGCAGACCCCAGAGGTCATGCGGCTGCCAGGGAATATACTGCGCCTGGACGAACTCTACCCATGGGCGTGCCAAGATTGTGGCTCCTAATTCGAGAAAACGGGAGCGGCCGGGGCGGCCGGAACATCGGCGGAAAGCGGGGTGCGCGGGTCGGGGTCGTCGCCCAGCACGCGCATCAGCTTGCGCATGGCCAGTTCCAGCTCCGCCCGCGTCCGCGCCAGCAGGTCAGCGTCGCCCGCCAGGGCGTCAACGGCGCCTGTTGGCAGCAGACCTGCGCGTTCCAACGCCGTCTCCAGCGCCAGACGGCGGGTGCGTTCGACATGCAGTTGTGCTGCCAGTTCAAACAGAAGCCCGGTCAGCCGGTCGGTATCCGGCTGCATGGGGGGCAAGGGGGGGATCATTGCGGCTTCTCCGCTTCAAGGACGGCCCAGGGGAAATGCCATTCGGCACGGCGGGACCAGGACAATGTCTCCTGCCGGCCGGCCCCGCGCTCGTCGAAGCCAACCCAGCGGGCATTGATCAGGCCGGCAGCGTCGGCCATGGCGGACAGGTCGGCCGCGACCACAGGCGGCAGAAATGGCTCGTTGTTACGTGCGCCATGTTCGATCATGGCCAGATCCCGCAGCCCGTCGCCCGTGCGCTGGAAATCCAGAAAACGCAGGATGCCGCCCGGTGCCAGAATGCGCGACGCCTCCGCAAACACGTCGGGCAGCACCTCTACCGGCACCTCATGCACGAACATGGTGGAGGTCACCAGATCGGCACTGCCCGTCTCCAGCCCCGTGGCCACGGCATCGGCCTGGCGGAAGCGCACGGCCAGACCGCGCTCGCTGGCACGCCGGGCCGCCAGTTCCAGGCAGGGCAGCGCCAGATCGACACCGATCACCTCGGCATCCGGAAAGGCCTGTTTCAGCGGCCAGGCGGACTTGCCGAAGCCACAGCCCATGTCGACGATCCGTCGATAGGCCCGCCTGGGCACGGCCGTCTCCGTGAAGATGCGGTGGAAGGAGAAATCATCATTCTCCCCCAGCATCACCAGCCGGGCCCCCATCTCATAGACGCGGCCCGCCAGATGATGGGACCAGAAGCTGCCCGGTTGCAGGTGGATATCCCAGTCCGTGTACCATTGCGGCAGCACCAGATCAGGGTCCGCCTCCACGCTGGCGGGGCCGGCGGGCGGGGTGGGCAAGGGTCCCTCATTCACGACTGCATCGGTCACGGCACGCCACAACATCTTCTGCGACCCCCGCTCCAGCCAGGAAAACCACGGATATGTCGGCAACCCATGCACCAGTGGCGCCAGACTGGCAGGATCGTTCACCACCGGCGGCGGCGGATCGATGGCATCGAACTCCGCCCGCAGATGCGGATAGAGGGTGGCCGCCCAGTGGCGCCGTAAACTCAGCACGAAATCCAGGTTGGCCCGGTCTGAAAGTGCCAGTGCCATGGGAACTGCTCCTTCCGTTGCAGGGCCGGTCAGGCCGGCCCGATAAATTCGATCCATTCCCCGGCCGCACCATGACGGCAGGTGGAAATCCCCCCGCCCGGCAGCAGGGCCGGCAGCACCGCCGCACCACCCAGCAGGGCCGGTGCATCGACGTCGAAACTGACCATCGCCATGCCGGGCGGCAGCTCCCCATCGGCGCGCGGGCGCGGCCGCGTGACATCCGGATAGGCATCCAGTTCGATGAGCGTGCCCTGCGGCAGCTTGATCAGCCCATGCGCATGCTCGGTTTCCGGCGGCAGGCCATTGGCCAATGAGATGACCTGGACGCGGGTCGATACGGGCGGGTCAATGGCATTGCCGAAGCCGGCATAGGTGGCGAACATGGCCGCCAGATCGGCCCCGCCGGCCACGACGATGAAGACATGGCCCACGAAGGAACGCGCCTGGGCCAGATCCAGCCCGCTGCCATCGCCCACTTGCGTGAAATAAAGACATTCCCCGGCGGGTCCCAGCACCTGCATGGCCCGGATCATCGGGAACCGTTGCAGACCCTTGGGCGGGCCGATGATGCGGAAGGCGCTGCCTTCCAGACGTTCGGCCAGTTCATCCACCTGCTGCACCACAATTTCGGTCGCGTTCCAGCCATGGGTGGTCAGCGCCTGCCAGCCCGTCGCCGCCTTGCTTTCGATGAAGCGCAGCCAGACCGGGGTGCCGCAGGCCGGCGCCAACGTCAGATAGCGGCGGTCGGCCATGGCCGGCGCGGACCAACCGGCCGCCACGGCTTGCGGCACCCTGCCCTCTTCCACCACCCGATAACCCAGCAGCTCGCCATAAGTGGCGCGGATGACGGCCAGATCAGGAACAACGTGGGTGACGGCGCGGATGGTCCCCAGGCGGGGCAAGGTCAGTTCGGCCATGGTCAACGCCCCTCCAGCCCGATCATGCGTTCCACCGCTTCCACGCCGCGGCGATAGGCCGGCAATCCGATGAACAGGATGATCAGCGCGACCCCGCCGACCGTGGCGGCTTCGATGCTCATGGCCCAGCCCAGCCGGCGCGGATCACCGAACAGGTCGGTCATCCAGCCCACGGGCGGCGGGCCGATCAACTGCCCGGAGATGGAGATCACCAGATAATAGATGGCCGTCGCCTGCGATTTGATCTGGCCCGGCGCGATCAGGCTCAGGGAAGCCGGGCCGGCGGCGGCCGCCATGGCCTGACCGACAAAGGCGACGAACAGGGCCGCAACGGCCAGTTCAGGCGTCGGCATGATCGGGTAGAGGGCGAAACCCGGCACGGCCAGCAGCAGCCCGCTGCGCAGCGCCCGCATGGTTGCGTCCTTGTGTCCCGCCTTGATCCAGCGGTTGGTCAGCCAGACGCCGGCAATGGTGCCGATGGGCCCGCCTGTCAGGAACAGCGTGCCCGTGGCGATGCCGACATCGCGGACGTTCCAGCCGAAACTGCGATCGAACAGGGTGGCGTTCCAGAAAGCCAGCGACCCCATGGTGACCGTCGCTGCGGAGCCCACGAACAGCACCCCGAAAGTGCGCCAGCGGCGGGTGATGAAGCGCAAGGCCTGGGGGATCGACGCCTTTTCCCCGTCCAGACCGGATTCCGCATCCACGGCCCGTTCCTGGCGCGCCGGTTCCTGAATGGTGAACATCAGCCCGGCCAGCATCAAGCCGGGAAGCCCCACGATCAGGAAGCTGAGCTGCCAGGGCTTCAATTCGCCCAGCAGCGGCAACACAATCCCCGGCAGCCCGGCCACAGCATGGACCAACGGTCCCCCCAGCAGGAAGGCAGCCCCCGCCCCCAGAAAGGTGCCGGACATGAAGACGCTGAGCGCGCGGGCCCGTTTCTCTCTTGGAAAACGATCGCTGATCAACGAAACGGTACAGGGCGCCAGTGCAGCCTCTCCCAGACCGACACCCAGGCGGGTGGCGAACAGGGATGGAAAGCCGCGCGCCAGACTGGCCAGCGCCGTCATCGAGCACCAGATGGTGATGCCCGCCGCCAGGATGCCCCGGCGGTTGAACCGATCCGCCATCCAGCCGATGGGCAGCCCCATCAGCACGTAGAAGACACCGAAGGCCGGCCCCAGCAACAGCCCCACCTGAAAATCCGTCAGCCCCAGATCGCCCTTGATGGGACCGATCAGCAGGCTGGGCAGGAAACGGTCGATATAGGAGACGATTTGCGCTGCTGTGAGCAGGATTACCATATACCAGCCAGACCGGAGCGACTGTCGCATCCGTTCCATCTGCACCTGACCCGTCTCACCTGTATTCAGGGCACTCGTCATTGACGTGCTCCTTGCTTGTTAAGGGTAGCGTCCGGGAATCGGACCGCGATGACAAACGATATGATTTGGACTACGATGTGAGCCGTTTTCACATATGCAGAGACCCCGATGCGCAGCCTGCCCTCCATCCAGACCCTGCGGGCACTGGACAGCGCTGCCACCCATGGCAGTTATTCGGCAGCGGCCGATGAACTGGGCCTGACCCATGGCGCCATCAGCCACCGGATCCGGGAGTTGGAGGAACGGCTGGGCATCACGTTGTTCCGGCGGGTGGGCCGCGGCATGGTGCCGACGCGGGAGGCGGTGACGCTTCTGGCCCATGTCCGCCAGGCACTGGCCATCCTGGACCGCGCCTTTCCCAACCACCATCGCGGCAGCGGCGAGGAAACCCTGGTCGTTTCCATCCACCCCGCATTGGCAACCCGCTGGCTGCTGCCACGGCTGGGCGGGTTTACCGAAACGATGCCCGGTGTGGCCGTAACCATCCGGTCCACCGCCGATCTGGAGGAGTTTCTGGTCCGCGGGGTCGATCTGGCCATCCGCTACGGATCCGGCGACTGGCCGAACTGCACCAGCCTGCGCTTGGGCGGGGAGATATTCTATCCTGTCTGCACGCCGGAATATCGCGACCGGATGGACATAAGCAGCCCGGAAGACCTGCGGCGCTGCACGCTGCTGCGCCATGGCTGGCAAAGCTGGTCGCCATGGCTGAGGGCCGCCGGGCTGCGGCTTTCCGAACCGACGGCGGGCCTGACCCTGTCGGACAGTTCCATGCTGGTGGAAGTTGCCAGCAGCGGCCAGGGCGTGGCGCTGGCCGGCAGTCTGATGGTGCAGGAGGAGATCAAGCGGGGCCGCCTGACCCGGCTGTTCGACATCCAGACCGAGGATATCTATGGCTACTATCTGGTCTGGGAGGCCGGCACCGTGCCCAGCGCCAGCGCGCTTGCCTTCCGATCTTGGCTGACCGGCTGTTTCGCGGCAACCATGGCGGAGATCAACGGCGAACAAATCAGCCCCCAGCAGACCGGCGATGGTGCGGGCTGATCCCGTCGCAAGCCCGCGCCCGGATCAGCCTTTTCGCATTGACGTACCGGTCAGCGTAGGCACGAAAGATATAATAATATATCAATTCGCTGACAGTAATCGATCGCCCGCTGCGGCTGGGCACCGAAGCGGCAGCGGCGCAATCCGGGCGGCGCCGGCCACACCGGCCGGCATCGTCCCTCGCCCCGTATACCTATTTGCATGGATCAGAACCTACGGTCCTGATCCATGCAGCCCTCATGCGCCGGGCGCCGCCATCCGGCGGCTTGGCTCAGCGCGCATGGGCGCGCGGGCGCTCGTACCGCGCCAACCAGGTTGCGGTGAGTTCCACTCACCGCAACCTGGTAATAGTTCAGTCAACCGATGCCTATGCCCGAATGCCTACCGTCAGCCCTTATGGGACAAAAGGGGCGGACAGCGGACAGATGCCAGGGCCTGGCTGCATATCCATCCCGCCACAGGAGAACTGCTGGGTACGCTGGAGCGCAGGGGCGGAACTTATCGCTGGATGTTCGATCAGCCGCATTTGTGGGGCGCCCCGTCCTGTTGGAACGGCCCCCTGCTGCGGGAGATGTGGATCTGGCTGTTCTCGCTGCCGGGACTAGCCAGATCGCTAGCAGAGGTGTGGATCGGCGAGCGACGTGTGTTCCGTTGAGGGGCGGTGGCTGATGCCACCACCCCATCCGGTCAGAAATCCACCCCGAAACGCACGCCGATTTCCCGCGGTGAGCCCAGGAACTGGTTGGTGGAGGCCGATGCCATGCCAGCGACATAGCGTTCATCGGTCAGGTTCGTAGCGTACAACTCCACGCGCCAGTCATCCCGGTTCAAGGTCAGGCGGGCGGAGATGAGATCATAGGCGGCGAGCCGGTCGGATACCGGTGAATAGCCGATATAGCTGTAGCGTTTGCCAACATAGGAATAGTTCAGACGCGGGACCAGCGTGGTCCGGTCGTCGATGCTGAACGTGTACTGGACGCCGATATTGCCGCTCCAGGCCGGGGAATACAGGCTGGGTCCCGCCTTGGTGACCGCCATGAAAGGCATATAGTTGAAGCACAGCGGCGGTGTCGACGGTGTGCCGGCGGGGCATTGCGGGCCCAACGTGCCCGGCGGCAGCGGGCGGGTATTGACATAGGGGACGCCGCCATTCAGGCGGGAATCCACATAGGACACACCACCATCGAAGCGGAAGCCGCCGAACTGCCCTTCCACCTGCGCCTCCAGCCCTTTGATGGTGGCGTTGGTGATATTCCGGATACCGGCCTGGCCGGAAGCGGTGTCGAGGATATCGAACTGGAAGTTCGAATAGTCATTGTAGAAGGCGGCCACCTGCGTGCGGACATGCCCGTCGAACAGGGTGGATTTCCAGCCCATTTCATAATCCCAGACCGTCTCCGCCCGGAACCGGGAATCCATCGAATTGAACCCGCCGGGTTTGTAACCACGGGCGGCGAACACATAGAGGAGATTATCCTCGTCCATGTTGAAATTCAGGTTGGCCTTGCCGGTGAAGACGGACTCCCTGTGCGCGCCGGACAGGTCGCTGACCTCCACACCCGTTGGGGGAAAGCCCGGAATGCCGCGCCCGATGATGACACCGCCCGTCCCCGTCGCCTTGTAGTGAGAATAACGCCCGCCCAGTTGCAACTCGAACTGGTCGTTCAGGTCATAATTGCCCTGCATGAACAGACCGGTCGTGGTCCGCTTGTTCTGGGGCAGGATGTCGGTGGGAAACCCGCCGCTGTTCTCAAGGATCCGGACATCAATGACGTTGCGCTGGAAATAGCCGCCCAGAATCCAGTTGAACCGGTCCTCCTCCGGGGAGATCAGGTTCAGTTCCTCACTATATTGCTTTTCATTGGCATAATAGTCCCAGGCCACCTGCCCGCCAACAGAGGCCGGCGCGCGGGTACCATCAATATCGTCCAGACTTGTGATGGTCTTGTCCTGAAATCCGGAGACGGAACGCAGGACGACATCGTTGGCGAAGGTCTTGCGCAGTTCCAGGCTGGTGATCAGCGCCTCTTCCCGATGCATGGTCGGGGTGTCGTAACTGAGCCCGAAATAATCGCGGGGGGTGTAAGGCGCGAAATAGGTGCCGGGAATGGGCTGGTATGCGTAACCACCATTACGCATGTCGTTGTACTGCACCTTGGCCAGGGCCTGAAAACTGTCGGTCTGATGCAGAAGGCCGATACGACCACCCTTTTCCTCCAGCTTGCCCGCCTTGTTGTTGAACGGCCCATCATCCTTGTAATAGCTGTCGTGCCCCCGCACGAAGCCCGCGACGCGCAGCGCCAGCGTATCACTGACTGGCACACCAGTCGCGGCCTCCAGCGAATAAGTGTTGTCGGTGCCATAGCCGGCGGTGACATAACCACTCTGGTCATCAATCTTGGGGCTGCGTGATGTCAGAAAAATGGCACCGCCGGTGGAGTTGGAGCCGACCAGCGTGCCCTGCGGCCCGCGCAGCACCTCCACGCTGGCCAGATCATAGAAACTGTTGAACTGCACGATCGGCGGCTGGAACAGACCATCCACATAGGTAGCGACACCGGCCGTCGCGTTGGGGGAATTGCTGGCCAGACCGATGCCGCGAATGTTGACGGACTGGGTCTGGCCGGCATTGGTGATCGACAGCGACGGGGTAGCACTTTGCAGATCAGCCAGTTGCACCACCGCCTTGGCTTCCAGCTGACTGGCGTCCAGCGCCGTAATGGCAATGGCCACTTTCTGCAGGTTTTCCGAACGCCGCTGGGCCGTGACGACAATCTCCTCAAGCGCGAACCCTGGTTTTTCGTCGGCCTCCGGGGGCGCTGTCTGTGCAAATGCGGCGGTGCTGATCGCGGTAGCCGTGGCCAGGGTCAAGCCCGCCACTTTCCGATGGACCTTCGTCATCGTTCATTTCCTCCCTGTCATGTTGCTATTTTTGTTTTCAACGGATTAAGGACTTTGGCCCTTACCGGGGCGTCCATGCCGACGCGGCGGCCAGGAACGCATCGGCTTCGTCATGGGGCTCATCATTACCGGGGGGGAAATAGCTGAGCTTCACCACAACGGTGCGGGTCGCCCGGTCGACGAAGATGTATTGGCCCTGTAGCCCCACCGCCTGGAACGAATGATCGTTGGGGATCCACCATTGATAGCCATAACCGGGCCCAGGCCCACCCGTGGCCTTGGTGGATTCCCGCACCCATTCCGGCGACACGATCTGACGTCCGTTCGCCTGGCCGTCCTGCAGCATCATCTGGCCGATGCGGGCGAAATCGCGCGCAGTGGCGTTGAAGCCCGCACCATTGAATTCCCGCCCGATGCCGGGCTGGCCATCCATGATGAAGAAGCCGTCGCGCTCCATCCCCAACGGCTCCCACAGACGCTGCGCGGCATAGGCTGCAATGGTGCTGCCGCCGCTTACCCGTTCCAGCAGCAAGCCCAGAACGGCGGTGTCCAGCGTCTTGTACTGGAAGACCTCGCCCGGCTTGTGCTGACGCTTGATGGTCTTGGCGGCATCGACAAAGCGGATGACGTTGGACACCAGCGCCTGTTCGTGATTACGCGCGGCGATGCCGGGATTGGCGAAATCATACCGTTCCTCGTAATCGACACCCGACCGCATCTGCAATACCTGACGGACCGTCGCGCCGTCATAGCCACTGCCCTTCAGTTCCGGCAGATAGACGGTGATCTTGTCATCCAGGGACTTGATACGCCCCTCCTGCACAGCCACGCCGATCAGGATCGATGTGATGGACTTGGTGACGGACCAGGCCATGAACCGTGTCTGGGCATTGGTATTGTTCCGGTAAATCTCCGAAACGATCCGGCCATCCTTCATAACCAGCAGGGCGTTTGTGTAGTTCCGCTCCAGGAACTGTTCGGGCGTATATTGCTGCCCTTTATAGGTATAGGTGAAATCCAGCGCATGGTCGGCGCGGGGCAATTCCCAGATGCGGCCGGACCGGGCCACGGTGCGCGTGGTGAACAGAAAATCCATCTCGTGGAACGTCAGGGCATTGACGTCCGCGTCATTCATCTTGCGGCGCAGATCCTGGATCGCCGGCGGCACGGTCGATGCCGGCAGCGTCGGGTCCGGGGCGGGCGCCGGGTATCCCAGCACCACGCAGGGCGCCAGCGCGACCATCAGCGCCAACGCACCGTTGCGAAGAATTCGACCAGTTTTCATGACTTCCCCCCTGACAGGCGGCTTTGGGCCGCACCATTGCGAAACCGGAGCCTGGATGGCGCCTCCGTTCGCTTTCGTGCCTGCATTGTTGGGGAAGTGACGGATGACCGGCGACTCCCATATGGGATATCGCAGTGGCAATCAGCGCGGATTTATGCGCGTCATGCCAGACGGCGTGAACGGCCAGGATCGGGGATATTGAAATTTCGTCGGGGCGATGCCCATGCCCGCAGCGTCACTGACTGAGCCGCATGGCGAGCGAGGTGCATACCCGCCGAACCAGTTCCGCCTGCCGCGGGCAACCGGCCTTGGCCAAGGCGCTTTTCAGCTGGATGCGGGCCGTGCCTTCCGAAATCCCGCGCTGCTGGGCGTAGTCACGCAGCGACAGGCCATCGCAAAGGCCCGCCGTCAACCGCGCCTCCGCGTTGGACATACCGAACAATGATGCCACAGCCGCCGGAGAGATGTTCAGGGGGCGTCCCGGTTCCCGCAGCAGCAGCACCACGGTTCCGGACAGATCCCGTGCCCCCTGGTCCGACTGCGAACGGAGCCCCAGGGCCATGACCTGCACCGATGTTTCCACATCCGCCCGGCCCAGCGTCAGCTGTGGTGACCGCTCCCCGTCATCGGCCGCCACCTGCGCCAGCATGGATCGAAGGGCTCCGCTGTCACCGGGGTGAACGGCGCGGATATGTCCGGCAACTTCCCGCAGGACCGGAGAGCGCTCCAGGATGGATTGCGCTTCGCTGTTTGCCCACAAGACGAACCCGGTTTCGTTGCACAGGACAAGACCGGCCCCCAGAGCATTGCCGGCTTCCATCAGGAGATCGGCGCGCGACACCGCCGCCTGCAATTGGCCACTGATTTGGACAGCCTGGCGCAGATGGAGCAGAAGCTGTTGCGTCAGCCTTTCCTCCTCCTGCCCCATCTGCTGCTCGGTTGTTGCCGGCTGATGAAGGATCAGGGCCAGGAAACGCCCTGGGGACAATTCGATGATGCCACTGAGATTGGGCCCGAATTCCAGCATCTGGCGGCGACGCTGTATTTCCTTCAACTCCACGGAACCTGCCGGAAATATCTCCTCATCCCGCTCAATGGCCACCTGTCCGACCATATGTTGTGTGGGCGGAATGCGAAGCCGGGGATTACTGTCGTTATTGAGGATACGGTCATGGTTCTGCTGATGCAAAAGCGAATAGGTATCGCGCATATTCCAGATCGGACGCGTGACCCCCGCCCTGTAGTCCAGAACCTGAACGACCGCGCTGCGGATGGACAGGTATTTGCAAAGGTGGTCAAGCGCCAGCGGCCACCGGTCAGGCGCGGATGAGCAGGCATACAAATCCAGAAGCAACTCCTGCATGACCCCCTCAACGCATTGTTATTATTTTATACTCCGCCCCGACATCAGGTATTTCAATCACAGTCAATAAGATGCGAAAGCCTGTCCACACGCCGTGAATTTTCATGACCACCCCGTCATGAGCTTCGCACAAGCGATTCATATCAGTTTATTCTGAAAGATTCATCTGTGTGTAATGTCAGAGTGGCTTTCCTTTGACTGGAAAGTCACTCTGGCTTCGACCGGCGCCCGAGAGGAACTGAAAGCACCAGCGCGACGATCAGGGCCGCCTTGTGGCGCTGGACGTGAAGGTCAGCGACCGCGTGCTGTTCGGCTGCTGGAATCCGTGGAGCCGCCCGCCTGTCCCCTGCTGATCATCGCGGACGATCTGGACGGCGAGGCGCTGGCCACCCCGGTGGTGAACAAGCTGCGCGGCGGCCTTCGGTGATCGCCGCAAGGCCATCCTGGAGGATATCGCCATCGTCACGGCCAGCGAGGGTGTGGACTTGCCCTGATGGACTACCCCGCCCAAATAGGGAGTCCCGACCCCGGGTTCCAGAATTGGCCGGGAACTCGAACTGACCAACGATCAGCCCTCGGTGGGTGATGCCTTGCCGATGCTCACCGACAGGGGCAAAAGGTCGGAGGAGAAGTCCGGCACAACACGTCTGGCTTTGAGTGTGCTGATCGAGTGATGAGTTGCCAACCGGTTCACGGTGCAGCCCCCGTTCCCTGGACGAGCGCGAAGTCAGTTCCATAGAGACGGCCCCCTCCTCCCGCGTGAAGCAGCAGGGAAATTTCAGGCCTCCGCCCGATAGGGGGCGAAACGCGCTACCGCCTCGTCCACCGCGAGATGCCGACCGATGGCAGGAAAGGCTCGCTGGGCGCAATCTGTCCGCTCGCACACCTTGCACCCGGCACCGATCGGCGTGGCCGCTTCCATGTCCGACAGATCCATTCCCTTGGTGTAGACCAGCCGTCCGGCATGGCGGATGTCGCAGCCCAGGCCGATGGCGAACTGCTTGGCGGGCGCGCCATAACCGCCGGCCCCGTGGCTGACCGTGCGCGCCACCCACAGATACTGCCGTCCGTCCGGCATCAGCGCCCGCTGGATGAGGATGCGACCGGGCTGGGCGAAGGCTTCATACACATTCCAGAGCGGGCAGGAGCCACCGACGCGGGAGAAGTGGAAATCGGTTGCCGACTGCCGCTTGGAGATGTTGCCGGCCCGATCCACACGCACGAAGAAGAAGGGCACGCCGCGCGCATCGGGCCTTTGCAGGGTGGAAAGCCGGTGGCAGATGGTCTCGTACCCCACGCCGAATTGCCGCTCAAGCCGTTCGATGTCATAGCGCAGGCTTTCGGCGGCCGCGAGGAAGGGCTGATAGGGCAGGATGACCGCACCCGCGAAATAGTTGGCCAGACCGATACGGGCCAGGCGCCGCGCCTCCTCCCCGGAGAAGTCGGCCTGGGCTGTCAGCCGGTCCAACTCGTCTGCCTGCTCCAGGAAGGCCACCTGCGTCGCCATGTGGAAGGCCCGCTGTCCCGCCGTCAGATCTGTGGACAGGTAGAGCGTTCGGCTGGACCGGTCGAAACGGCGGGATGCGCGGTCGCCTTCCACACCACTCTCGACCATCACCACCCGCACATCGTGGCGACGGGCCAAATGGACCAGCAGGCCGGGCGCCATGTTGCCGACAGCCAGGTTGGCGCTGCGGTGCAGCATCGACGCCGCCATGTCCAGCGGCTCGACATGGTTGTGGCGGGCATAGAAGAAATCGCGCACCTCCTCGAACGGCATCAGGGGCTTGGGCGTGGCTTGCCATTCCTCCCCCAGCCGAGCCGATACCTGTTCCAGCCGCCCCGACGCCTCGCGGTACCGGCGATGCAGGGACAGGAGTGCCCTACCCACCGACGGCATGCTGGATGCCAGTTCCTTCAACTCCGCCAGTGCCACGCCGTCAGCCACACCGGCCTCGGTCAGCGCCTCGCGCAGGTCGGCGACCAGACGCGCCTCCTCATCCTCGGAGAAAAGCTGCACATCGACGCCGAACACGGCGTTAATCTTCAGCAGCACCGGGACCGTCAGTGGTCGCAGGTTCTGTTCCAACTGATTCAAATAGCTGGGTGACAGCTCCAGCGCCCGGGCCAGCGCCGCCTGGCTCAGCCCCTTCTCCTCCCGCAACCGGCGCAACCGGACACCGACGAATTGTTTGCGCATGACCCCGCCATTCACATCATTCACAAATTCGCAGAACATCCTGCGCAAACGTTCACCACTTCAGGCATTTCCCTGCTCTGCGTTTGCAAATATTGAGAATGACGACGCAATTGGCAAGCGGATTGGAAGAGCAACATGCCCGTGACCGCAATGATGGCGGCTGAAGAACTGCCGATGGAAACCAGCGCCGTGCTGATGGAAACCGTGCTTGCCGAGGCAGGCGACCATGACGGCACGCTGTTCGGCGGTAACGCCCTGCGCCTCATGGGCAAGGCCGCGCTGGCCGCCGCCAGCCGCCATACCAACGGCAAGGTGACGATGGCGCGAACGGACAACTTGCGTTTCCACCAGCCGGTGCCCATCGGCCACATCCTGGAACTGACGGCCCGTGTGATCCACACAAACCAAACCGCCATGACCATCCTGGTCGACGGGATGATCCAATCGCCGGCCGGCGGCCGCCGCACCCTGGCACTGAGCGGCTATTTCCAGATGATCGCCGTCGATAACACCAACCATTCGACCCACCGCAGGAGCACGCCCCGGTGACCCAGTATCAGCGCCACCAATTCGCCGAGAACACGCCCCAGGAGGAGCAACTGGCCGGAAGGATCGCGTCCGCGGCAATCGACACCCTGCCGGTCGATGCCGAGATGGCGATAGCAGTTGGCAACCTCATCATCGGCAATGCCGCCGTGGCTGCTGCCTCCCTGAACAATGCCCCTGTCGTTAGCAGCCGCGATCAGGCCATCGCCCATCCGCATCAACCGGGTGCCATTCTGTTCGGCCTGTCGCCCTACCGCCGCTATTCCCCGGAATGGGTTGCATGGGCAAACGGCTTGGCCGTTTGTGGAGACGAACTGCACGGCGTCCCCCATCAGGGCGGCAGTATCCCGCCCATATTGGCGGCAACTCAGCATTGGGGGCTGACGGGTGCCGACCTGGTGCGGGGCGTGGCAGTTGCCTGGGAAATCCAGGTTGGGCTTGTCAAAAGCCTGGACGGACAGGGGGCTCATCTGGCACCCGGTGCCATTGCTGGCATCGGTGCGGCATTGGGCCTGGGCAGGATGGTAATCCAGCGGGCCGCCCGGCTGGTCATCCCCACACCGTCACGGGATGCGGCTTCCAGCGGCCACGCCCAGGCCCTCGCCGGCAAGATGTCGGTGGAAGCCGTGGATTGGGCGCTTCGCGGTGAAGGTGCGGCACCATCTGCCCTTGAGGATGGGAATAATGGCATCTCCATCCTGCCGGAAAAGGACGAACGGCGGCGCGCCGTACTGGAGCGTGTCTTTTTCACCCGCAACCAGTGCGTCGAAAAATTCCGTGCCCTGGCGGACGGGATCATCTCCGTACCCGAACAGGACCGGTTCCTCAGGGCCGTCGACCGGTTGCCAGATCTGAAGGCTGAGGAACTGGGCGGGCTGGGCTTCACCGTCGATCCCGACATCCTTCAACGCGGCGGCACCGGCCTGTTCGACCGCAAGAGATAAGGTCCCAGCCCCTTCAAGGCCCGGACTGTCCCAGCACCCTGGATCATGGTGAATTATCTTGAGCACCATGATCCGCGAAAGAACGACCGCTGAGCAGCCATCCGGGCATGATGCAGGGTGGCCGGAGCCGGCATACTGTCGGCCCCCTGCGGGGCAACGCCGCACCGTTCGGCCCGACTCTGGGGGCCGGGCTGGGGCTTGTCATCGGTTCCTTCATTTCACAGCGCCAGCGCGGCCATCACGATCAGGCCTGACCTCCACGCTGATCTTTCCGCTTCCAGCACCAGTGTTCGCAGGTTGCCTATATGACCGATGAACGACGGCAGCTTGGCGCGGCCCACAGGCGATCGGCGTTGCCCCAAAGCCGTTTCTTCCAGATCAAGCGGGATGCCCAGGGTTGGCACTTCCACCTTGCCGGATGTTTGATGGAATGCCTGGGACTGACGCCTATTTGCATGGATCAGGACCTACGGTCCTGATCCATGCAGCCCTCATGCGCCGGGCGCCGCCATCCGGCGTCTTGGCTCACGCGCGCATGGGCGCGCGGGCGCTCGTACCGCGCCAACCAGGTTGCGGTGAGTTCCACTCGCCGCAACCTGGTATGAGGCCCCGAGAGCGGGAACTCAGGCAATGCGTTGATCTACGCCTGCGCCAGCTTGGCAAGACCATATGGCAGCCGAAGGAGAAGGCGCGTCTTCTGCTGGATCACGCTCCGATTCCCAAGGACGTCCTGATGGAGATGGACCGGGCCATCGGCAGGCTCATTTCTCCGACGCTTCCCGGTGGGCCAGCGCCATATCCACGAAAGCACGCAGATAGTCGATATCGGCGTCGGCCTCCCGGAAACCCAGGAAAATCTGCTTGTCAACGCCGTCAGGCCCCAACCGCACGGGCGATACGCCGAACCTGGGCCCGAACTCCTCCACCATCCAACGCGGCAGGGCGGCCACGCCGCGACCGTGGGAGACCATCAGCAGCATGATGTCCGTCGTCTCGATCTCCTTGTGCCGCTTCGGGTTGACACCCGCCGGCATCAGGAAACGGGTGTAGATGTCGAGCCGATCGGTGGGCACCGGATAGGTGATCAGCGTTTCCTCAGCCACCTGCCGGGCCTCGACATAGTCGGCGTCGCGCAGCTTGTGGTCCGGTCCCACCACCAGCACCTGCTCGTAATCGAACACCGGCTCGAAGCGCAGGCCCGGCTTGAACAAGGGGTCCGGCGTCACCAGCATGTCGATGTCATAGCCGAACAGGGCACCGATGCCGCCGAACTGCACCTTCTGCCGGACATCCACATCCACCAGGGGCCAGGTGTCGAGATAGGGCGCCACGATCTTCAGCAGCCATTGATAGCAGGGATGGCATTCCATGCCGATGCGCAGGTTGCCCCTTTCCCCCTTGGCGAACTGGCGCAACCGCTCTTCGGCATGGGTCAGTTGCGGCAGCAACCGGTTGGCGACAGCCAGCAGCCATTCCCCGGCCTGGGTCGGCCGCAGGCTGCGCCCTTCCCGATGCCAAATGGCGATGCCGATCTGCTTCTCCAGCTTGGCAATGGAATGGCTCAGCGCCGATTGCGTCAGGTTCAACTGGCTGGCGGCGGCGGTCAGCGAGCCTTGGCGATCCACCTCACGGATGATCGAAAGATGAATGCGCTCCAGAATCGACATGATGTTTCCAAGCATGAATCTGTTTCATTGAATCATGAAATCATACCATTTTTCTTCATCATTTACAGGTCATATGGTCCGGGTCGTTCCCCATTCCCAAGGTGAAGACCATGGCAACGACCCACAATCTCGGCTTCCCCCGCATCGGCGCCAAGCGCGAACTGAAATTCGCCCAGGAAGCCTACTGGAAGGGTGCCTCCTCCCGTGACGCGCTGATCGCCGTCGGCGCTGAGCTTCGCGCCCGCCATTGGCGCGACCAGGCCGCCCTGGACCTCGTGCCCGTGGGTGACTTCGCCTTCTACGACCAGGTCCTGGACATGAGCTTCACGCTGGGCAACCTGCCGGAGCGGGTACAGGGCTTCCATGGCAACAAGCTGGACAATTACTTCCGCGTGGCGCGCGGTCGCTCGGCCAAGGGCACCGAGGACCATGCCGCCTGCTGCGGCGGTGTGGCCGCCGGTGAAATGACCAAGTGGTTCGACACCAACTACCATTACATCGTTCCGGAATTCGATGTCGGCACCGAGTTCAAGCTCGACGCGTCGCGCCTGCTGGAACAGCTGGCCGAGGCCAAGGCGCAGGGTGTAAAGGCCAAGCCGGTGATCGTCGGCCCCGTCACCTACCTGGCACTGGGCAAGTCCAAGGATAGCTCCGACAAGCTGGCCCTGCTGCCCCGCCTGCTGCCCGTCTATGCCGAGTTGCTGAAGGCCCTGGCCGGCCAGGGCGTGGAATGGGTGCAGATCGATGAACCCATTCTGGTCACCGAACTGGATGGCGCATGGCGCGACGCCTTCACCCAGGCCTATGCGGCGTTGAAGGACAGTGGCGTCAAGCTGCTGCTGGCCACCTATTTCGGTCAGTTGCGCGAAAACCTGGACCTGGTCACCGGGCTGCCGGTCCAGGGCATCCATCTGGACGCCATCAATGCCCGTGACGAGGTCAACGCGCTGATCCGCGCTGTCCCATCCGACCGGGTGATCTCCCTGGGTGTTGTCAATGGCCGCAACATCTGGAAGACCGACCTGGCTGCCGTGCTGAACTGGCTGGAGCCCGCGGCCGCGCAGTTGGGTGACCGGCTGTGGATTGCCCCCTCCTGCTCGCTGCTGCACGTCCCCGTCGATCTGGCTGGCGAGCGCCAGTTGGACGATGAGGTCAAATCCTGGCTGGCTTTCGCCATCCAGAAGTTGGCAGAGATCAAGCTGCTGGCCACGGCCTTGGCCCAGGGGCGCAACGCTGTCGCCGATGAGCTGGCGGCCAACGAAGCCGCCATCGCCGCCCGCCGCAACTCCCCTCGCGTCAACAACCCGGCCGTGAAGGCCGCGATCGGCCGTATCGATGCCACCCTCGGTCGCCGCAAGGGCACCTTCGCCGACCGTGCCGCCAAGCAACAGGCGCATCTGAACCTGCCCCTGTACCCCACCACCACCATCGGCTCCTTCCCGCAGACAAGGGAAATCCGCCTGGTGCGCAGTGCCTTCAAGGCCGGGAACCTGGACCTGACCGCCTATAACCAGGCGATGCGCCAGGAGATCGAACGGTCGGTGCGCGAGCAGGAGGCCCTGGGCCTGGACGTGCTGGTGCATGGCGAGGCCGAGCGTAACGACATGGTCGAATATTTCGGTGAGCAGCTGGACGGCTACGCCTTCAGTCAGGGCGGCTGGGTGCAGTCCTACGGCTCGCGCTGTGTGAAGCCGCCGATCCTGTTCGGCGATATCAGCCGGCCCAAGGCGATGACGGTCGACTGGATCACCTACGCCCAGTCGCTGACGGACAAGCCCATGAAGGGCATGCTGACCGGCCCGGTCACCATCCTGAACTGGTCCTTTGTGCGCGACGACCAGCCGCGCTCCGTCTCCTGCTATCAGTTGGCGCTGGCCATCCGCGAGGAGGTGCTGGACCTGGAAAAGGTGGGCGTCCGCGTCATCCAGATTGACGAGGCGGCGCTGCGCGAAGGACTGCCCCTGCGCCGGGCACAGTGGAAGGAGTATCTGGACTGGGCGGTGGAGAGCTTCCGCATCACGGCAAATGGCGTGGCCGACGAGACCCAGATCCACACCCACATGTGCTACTCGGAGTTCAACGACATCATCGCGTCCATCGCCGACATGGATGCCGACGTCATCACCATCGAGACCTCCCGGTCGGATATGGAGTTGCTGGAAGCGTTCGACCACTTCAACTACCCCAACCAGATCGGCCCCGGCGTCTATGACATCCATTCGCCGAATATCCCGACCGAGGCGCATATCGTCGACCTGATGAAGAAGGCCGCGGAGCGCATCCCGGCCGAGCGTCTCTGGGTCAATCCCGATTGCGGCCTGAAGACCCGCCAGTGGAACGAGGTGATTCCGGCGCTGACCAGCATGGTCAATGCCGCCAGAACCCTGCGCGCCACGGCGGCGTGACGCGGCCTTGATACCAGGAACGGCCGGGCAGCGGGGCAGCCCGCTCCCCGGCCTTTTTCACTTCAGGAGAGTGGCATGTTTGAACGCGCCCGCTGCACAATCGACCCGATCGATCCCGAAATCGCATCCGTCATCGCGGACGAGAGGAGCACTAGACCTCACCGGCGGTGACGCTGGCACAGGTCTCGCAGCTTACCAACAAGTACGCCGAGGGTTATCGCGGCAAGCGCTATTATGGCGGTTGCGAGCATGTGGACGTGGTCGGGCAACTGGCCGTCGATCGCGTCAAGGCCCTGTATGGGGCGCAGGCCGCCAACGTCCAGCCCAACTCCGGCGGCCAGGCCAACCAGGCCGTATTCTTCGCCATGCTGAAGCCCGGCGACACCATCATGGGCATGAACCTGGCCGAAGGTAGGCACCTGACCCATGGCATGGCGCTGGACATGAGCGGCAAATGGTTCAACGCCGTCAGCGACGGCCTGAACGAAGATGAGGATATCGATTACGACGCCCTGGCCCGGAAGGCACGCGAGCATCGGCCAAAACTGCAGGGCGGCGGCGCGGCGCCCTGATCATGGTGGATATGGCGCATCATGCCGGCCTGATCGCCGCCGGGGTCTACCCTCGGTGAAGCCTTGTCTGCCCCCCGCCCTATGGAGACATCATGACCGACCATATCCTTGTTCACCGTATTGCCGTTTATGCCCATCACGGGCTGACGGCGGAGGAGGCGAAGCTGGGCCAGCGCTTCTTCATCTCCCTGGATTGCACGCTGGACCTGTCAGCGGCGGGAAAGGCGGATGATTGGGACCTGTCCGTCTGCTACGCCAAGCTGACGGCGGCCGCGACCCGCGTAGCCACGGCCCGCCGCTTCCGCACCATTGAGGGCGTGGCGGAGGCCGTGGCCGCCGACCTGCTGGACGGCTTCCCCGCCCTCCAGGCAATCAGTGTCCAGGTGGACAAGCCATCCGCACCGGTGCCCGCCATCATCGACGGCGTGTCGGTGCGGATCACCCGGCCGCGTCAGCTATAGCGCTTGTCCAGCGCGTCCCACTCGGGCTTCCCCACCAGACGCTGACGTTCGGCGAAGAGGGTGACGAGGCCGCTATCCTCCCTCACCTCCTTTTCGTCACGCAGGACCTTCAGCGCCTTCTGCATGCCCATAACCGCCCCCTGCAAGGCGGCATTGGCGTAGAGCACGATGCCATAGCCCAGACCGGCCAGTTCGGTGGCGTTGAAGATCGGTGTCTTGCCGCCGATGACCATATTCATCAATTGCGGCCGTTCCAGCCGCTGCGGCAGGGCGCGGATCTCTTCTGCCTTGGTCACTGCCTCCACGAACAGGATGTCCGCCCCGGCCTCGGCGAATTTCTGGGCACGTTCCACAGCGGCCTCGAACCCATGCACGGCGGCGGCATCGGTACGGGCCATGATCAGCAGGTCCGGGTCGCGGCGGGCATCGACGGCGGCCTTGATCTTCGACACCGCTTCCTCGGTGGAGATGACGTCCTTGCCATTGAAATGGCCACAGCGCTTGGGTGCCACCTGGTCTTCCAACTGGATGCAGTCGGCCCCGGCCCGCTCCAGCGTGCGGACAGTGTGATAGACATTCAGCGCATTACCGAAGCCGGTATCGGCATCGACCAGCAGCGGAACACTGACCGTATCGCGGATGCGGGCCGTGTGGTCGGCGATTTCGGCCAGGCCCATGAAGCCCTGGTCCGGCATGCCGAACCACATGTTGGTGACACCGGCGCCGGTGACATAGATGGCTTCGAAGCCCAGATCCTCCACCACCTTGCCGGACAACGCGTTGAACGCGCCGGGAACGATGATGCCGCGGCGGGCTTCCACCAGGGCCTTCAGTTGCTTGCGGGTAGACATGTCGGTTCCTTGGAGAATGTCAGAACGTATCGGCGGGCACGCGGACCCAGCCTTCCATCAGGATGCGGGCGCTGCGGCTCATCACGGCCTTCGTGACCTGCCATTTTCCATCGGCCAGCTTGGCTTCCGCGCCCACGCGCAGCGTGCCGGAGGGGTGTCCGAAACGCACCGCGTTGCGTTCACCGCCGCCAGCCGCAAGATTGACCAATGTACCGGGAATGGCCGCCGCCGTGGCGATGGCGACCGACGCCGTGCCCATCATGGCATGGTGCAGCTTGCCCATGGACAGGGCACGGACGAGAAGATCGATATCCCCGGCGGCAATCCGTTTACCGCTGGAAACGGTATGGTCCGAGGGCGGGGCCACGAAGGCGATCTTTGGCGTGTGCTGACGCTTGGGCGCGTCGGCAATGTCCGTGATCAGCCCCATGCGGACGGCACCGATGGCCCGCAGCAACTCGAACCGGGTGAGTGCTGCCTTGTCGTCGTTGATATCGCCCTGCTGCTCCGTGCCGCGATAGCCGATATCGGCGGCATTTACGAAGATAGTCGGAATGCCGGCATTGATCAGCGTTGCCCGCAGCTTGCCACTGGGGGCGATGCTTTCGGGTACCTCAAGCTCATCGACCAGGTTCCCGGTGGGGAACAGGGTGCCGCCACCCTCCCCCTCATCTGCGGGATCGAGGAATTCCAGCACGATTTCGGCGGCCGGGAAGGTGACACCATCCAGCTCGAAATCACCGGTCTCCTGCACTTGACCACCCGTGACGGGGACATGAGCGACGATGGTCTTGCCGATGTTGGCCTGCCAGATGCGCACCGTGCAGATGCCGTCCGTCGGCACGCGGGCGGGATTGATCAGTCCGGCATGGATGGCGAAGGCCCCGGCGGCGGTGGACAGGTTGCCGCAATTGCCCGACCAGTCGACAAAGGCGCTGTCGATGGCGACCTGACCGTAGAGATAATCGACATCATGGCCGGGCCGGGTGCTCTTTGACAGGATCACGCATTTGGAGGTGCTGGAGGTGGCTCCGCCCATGCCATCGGTGTGCTTGGCGTAGGGATCGGGGCTGCCAATGGTGCGCAGGAACAGAAGGTCGCGCGCCTCGCCCGGCACGCGGCAGCGTTCGGGCAAGTCGTCCAGCCGGAAGAACACGCCCTTGCTGGTACCGCCACGCATATAGGTGGCGGGAATGCGGATTTGGGGAGCGGACGCCATCAGACGGCCTCCCTCTTCGGGCCTTCACTGGCCAGGAAATCCTGGGCAAAGCGCTGCAGTACGCCGCCCGCCTCATAAATTGACACTTCCTCGGCCGTATCCAGGCGGCAGGTGACGGGCACCTCCACCTGCTCGCCATTGCGGCGGCGGATGAGGAGGGTCAGGTCGGCGCGCGGTTTGCGCTCGCCTGTCACGTCAAAGGTCTCCGTACCGTCCAGTTCCAGAGTCAGGCGAGTCGTGCCCGGCTTGAACTCCAGCGGCAGCACGCCCATGCCGATCAGGTTGGTACGGTGGATACGCTCGAACCCCTCGGCCACGATGGCTTCCACCCCCGCCAGCCGCACGCCCTTGGCGGCCCAGTCGCGGCTGGACCCCTGGCCGTAATCGGCACCGGCAATGATGATCAGGGGACGGCGGCGGTTCAGATAGGTTTCGATGGCTTCCCACATGCGCATCACCTTGCCGTCGGGTTCCAGGCGGGTCAGCGATCCCTTCTTCACTGCCCCGTCGACCACGGCCATTTCATTGACCAGTTGCGGGTTGGCGAAAGTGGCACGCATGGCGGTCAGATGGTCGCCTCGATGGGTGGCGTAGGAGTTAAAATCCTCCTCCGGCAGCCCCATGCGCGTCAGGTACTCGCCCGCCGCCGAATGGGCCAGGATGGCGTTGGACGGCGACAGATGGTCGGTGGTGATATTGTCGGGCAGAATGGCCAGCGGTCGCATGTCCTTTAGTGTTCTCGGGAAAGCGGCCAACGCGCCCACCCCTTCTGTATCCCAATAAGGGGGGCGCCGGATATAGGTGGAGGTCGGGCGCCAGTCATAGAGCGGGCTAACCTTCTCGGCCCTGGCCCGGCCAGCACCAAACATCGGCTCATAGACCTGGCGGAACTGCTCGGGCTTGACGCTGGCGGCCACGATGGCGTCGATCTCCGCATCCGTGGGCCACAGGTCCTTCAGAGTGATGGGGTTTCCCCGCGGATCGGTACCCAGCACGTCGTGTTCGATATCAAACCGGATCGTGCCGGCAATGGCATAGGCGACCACCAGCGGCGGCGAGGCCAGAAAGGCCTGTTTCGCATAGGGGTGGATGCGGCCGTCGAAATTTCGGTTGCCGGACAGCACCGCCGTCGTGTGCAGGTCGCGGTCGATGATTTCCCACTGGATGGCTGGGTCGAGGGCGCCGGACATGCCGTTGCAGGTGGTGCAGGCATAGGCGACGATGCCGAAGCCCAGCTTTTCCAGTTCCGCCAGCAGGCCGGCTTCTTCCAGATAAAGCCGCGCCACCTTGGACCCCGGCGCGAAGGAGGTTTTGACCCAGGGCTTGGCGCCCAGGCCCAAGGCATTGGCCTTCTTCGCCAGCAGGCCGGCGGCCACCACATTGCGGGGGTTGGAGGTGTTGGTGCAGCTGGTGATTGCGGCGATGATCACTGCACCATCGGGTAGCAGGCCATCGCGTTCCTCCGCCCGCGCCTTGTCCAGATCGACGGCGATGCCGCGTTCGGCCAGGGCAGAGGTCGGCAGGCGCTTGTGCGGGTTGGACGGGCCGGCCATGTTGCGCACGACACCGGACAGGTCGAATTCCAGCACCCGCTCATACTCGGCGGTCTTCAGCGCGTCGGCCCACAGGCCCAGGGTCTTGGCGTAGTGCTCGACCAGCACCACCTGCGCCGGTTCGCGGCCCGTCAGGCGCAGATAATCGATGGTCTGCTGGTCGATATGGAACATGGCGGCGGTCGCGCCGTATTCCGGGCACATGTTGGAGATGGTGGCCCGGTCGCCGATGGACAGGATAGCCGCCCCCTCCCCGAAGAACTCGATCCAAGCGCCGACCACCCGTTCCTTGCGCAGGAACTCGGTCAGGGCCAGCACGATGTCGGTGGCGGTGATGCCGGCTTGCGGCCGGCCGGTCAGGCGGACGCCGACAATGTCGGGCAGGCGCATCATTGATGCCCGGCCCAGCATCACCGTCTCCGCCTCCAGCCCGCCGACGCCGATGGCGATGACGCCCAGCGCATCGACATGCGGGGTGTGGCTGTCAGTGCCGACACAGGTGTCGGGGAAGGCCACACCATCGCGCACCTGGATGACCGGCGACATCTTCTCCAGGTTGATCTGGTGCATGATGCCATTGCCGGCCGGAATCACGTCGACATTCTCGAAGGCCCGCTTGCTCCATTCAATGAAATGGAACCGGTCCTCGTTACGGCGGTCCTCGATGGCACGGTTCTTGGCGAAGGCGTCCGGGTCGAAGCCGCCATGTTCCACGGCCAAGGAGTGATCGACGATCAATTGCGTCGGCACGACCGGGTTGATCTTGGCCGGATCGCCACCCTGGAGGGATATGGCGTCGCGCAGCCCCGCCAGATCGACCAAAGCCGTCTGGCCCAGGATGTCGTGGCAGACCACACGGGCCGGATACCATGGGAAATCCAGGTCGCGGCGGCGTTCCACCAGTTGGCGCAGCGCTTCGGGCAGCAGGGCCGGATCGCAGCGGCGGACAAGCTGTTCAGCCAGCACGCGCGATACGTAGGGCAGACCGGCCCAGGCATCGGGACGGATAGCGTCAACGGCGGCGGCGGCGTCGAAATAGTCCAGCGACGTGCCGGGCAGCGATTTGCGATAGGCTTTCATGGCCACGCCCTCACTGACGCTGGTCGATAGCGACGAAGGCGCGGTCTTCCGGGCCGACATAATTGGCGCTGGGCCGGATGATCTTGTTGTCAATGCGCTGTTCGATGACATGCGCAGCCCAACCCGAAGTGCGGGCGATCACGAACAGCGGCGTGAACATCGCCGTGGGCACGCCCATCATATGATAGGAGACGGCGCTGAACCAGTCGAGGTTCGGGAACATCCGCTTCACATCCCACATCACCGCCTCCAGTCGGGCCGCGATGTCGAACATCTTGGTGGAACCGGCCTCCAGCGACAGTTGGTGGGCCACGCGCTTGATCACCTCGTTGCGCGGGTCCGACACGGTGTAGACGGGATGGCCGAAGCCGATCACCACCTCCTTGCGCTCCACCCGCGCCCGGATATCGGCCTCCGCCTCGTCCGGATTATCGTAGCGCTTCTGGATTTCGAACGCGACTTCGTTGGCACCGCCGTGCTTGGGGCCGCGGAGCGCACCGATGGCACCGGTTACGGCGGAATACATGTCCGAGCCTGTACCGGCGATGACCCTGCCGGTGAAGGTGGAGGCATTGAACTCATGTTCGGCATAGAGGATCAGCGAGGTCTGCATCGCCCGTTCCCAGACGGCCGACGGCTTGCGGCCATGCAACAGATGCAGGAAATGCGCGCCGATGCTGTCATCGTCGGTATCGACATCGATGCGCTTGCCATTGGTGGACCAGTGATACCAGTAGAGCAGCATCGATCCCAGCGAAGCCATCAGCCGGTCGGCGATGTCGCGGGCACCGGGGATGTTGTGGTCGTCCTTCTCCGGCAGGGCGCAGCCGAGCGCTGACACGCCGGTGCGCATCACGTCCATCGGATGGCCTGAAGCCGGAAGACACTCCAGCGCCTGTTTGACATTGGTGGGCAGGCCGCGCATCGCCTTCAGTTTGGCTTTGTAGGCCCGCAGTTCGGCACCGGTGGGCAACTTGCCATGGACCAGCAGATGGGCCACTTCCTCAAATTCGCAACGTTCAGCGATGTCCAGGATGTCATAGCCGCGGTAGTGCAGATCATTGCCGGATTTGCCAACGGTGCAAAGGGCGGTATTACCGGCGGTGACGCCCGAGAGGGCCACCGACTTCTTGGGCTTGAAGGAGGACACGGTCTCGGACGCTGCTGCGCTCATGGGGGTGTTTCCTGATCATGATGTACCTGCTCGTGACAGAACGGATATTCCCCGCCCTTCACTGATGGGCGCATCATCGGGAGACAACCCCGTTTGGTGAATGGCTGAAGTGGTGAAGATTTGCCGAGATGATCCTGCGAATTTGCGAATGTCGTGAAGGCGCAATTTCACGCGCAATGATCACGTCCCTGTCGGTGGTGTAGGAGCAGCGGCACCATGGCGCCCCTGCACAACGACCCGGGACGTGATCAGATTTCAGATATAATCCACGCCTTGACAATTCATCGCCGCATCTGTCGTGTCAGCCGTTCGTCAATGATCGCTTCCGCTTCCGCGATGATACGTTCCATCAGGTCACCGACCGTTGGAATGTCATGGATCAGGCCCTGCACCATACCCGCCCAGAAAATGCCTTGCGACAGGTCACCGGACCTCAACAGTTCCCGCCCCTTGGCGCCGCTGACCAGATCGGCCACATCCTCGAACACCGCATCGGGTGATGACAGGCGGCGGACCACCTCGTCGGAAACCGTATTCTTGCCGACACGGGCCGTATTGTGAAACTTGCGGAAGATCAGGTTGGTGCCGCGCTCGTCATTGTCCAGATAGGCTTGCTTCACCGCCGGATGGATCGGCGCCTCCACCGTCGCGCAGAAGCGGGTGCCCATATTGATGCCATCCGCTCCCAGGGCCAGGGCTGCCACCAGCCCACGCCCATCGGCAAATCCGCCGGACGCGATGAGGGGGATGCGGACCTTGTCGGCGGCGGCCGGGATCAGGATCAGACCGGGGATGTCGTCCTCTCCGGGATGGCCGGCGCATTCGAACCCGTCGATGGAGATGGCATCCACGCCCTTGCGTTCCGCGGACAAGGCGTGGCGGACCGATGTGCATTTGTGCAGGATCTTGATGCCCCTGGCCTTCAGCATCTCCCAGATTTCGACAACGGCCGACGTTCCGGCGGTCTCCACCACCTTGACGCCGCTATCGATGATGGCCTGTGCATAGGCCTTGTAGTCCGGCGACCGCGTGGTCGGGAACACGGTCATGTTCACGCCGAAGGGCTTGTCCGTCATCGCACGGCAGCGCCCGATCTCCGCCGACAGGGCTTCCGGTGACGGCTGGGTCAAGGCTGTCAGGATGCCCAGGCCGCCGGCATTGGAAACAGCGGACGCCAGTTCGGCGTAGCCGACATTCTGCATGCCGCCCTGCACGATGGGCCGTTCAATGCCCAGAAGTTCCGTCAATCTGGTCTTGATCATCTTAAATCTCCGTGGAAGCGCCGGCGGCCATCCCGTGATTGCCGACAACGGCCAGGCGCAGGAAAGACGCATGGTTATTGCAGTGGATGATTTCCTGCCGCGTCGACACCAGGCGTGTGGCGCTGGCCAATGGCTCCGCGGTTCCCGTGTTGCGGGCAAAACGCGGGTGGGCACCACCGGCCACGATCAACCGTAGACAATGTCCGCGCCGGAACCGCCAAGCTGTGGGCCAGCAGGCAATTTTGATCTGTTTGATCCCCGCTCCGTCTGCCGTGGGCTGGCCCGGACGCGAACGCAGATAGCCATCGGACACCTGGATCGACCGGCCTTTTTCGTCGACGTCACACAGGCACGCAAAGAAATCCGCCTGCTCCCTGTCAGTGCGCACATGAAGTTCCACCTCGACAGGACCAATGACATCCATCTCCCGGGACAGGGGCGGGCTGGAATAGATCAGCACATCCCCTCGCCGCTCCAATGCCGTCATAAGGCGGCGGCGATTGCCGGACATGGTAGTGGGGCCATGGACGTCCGGCGTGGGATCGGCGGGATCGTAAACGAAACTGTCCGCCCCCTCGTCATCGGATGGACGCCCGCGTGCCAGCCGGCCATCGGACCGCAGGAAATAATCGTGAGTTTCCGCATCCGGAGGCGGCCAGGACGGGTAATCCCGCCATTCGCCGGCCCCTTGCAGAAAAAGGCGCACGGCAGGCCGCCCGCCATTGCATCGATCTGCGTGTGCCAGATGCGTGAACATCTCCAATGACAGCCGAAGCCCTTCAAACATGCCCTTCATAGAGGCATGTACCC
This sequence comes from Hydrogenophaga intermedia, assembly GCA_943371025.1. Taxonomy (GTDB): domain Bacteria; phylum Pseudomonadota; class Alphaproteobacteria; order Azospirillales; family Azospirillaceae; genus Niveispirillum. The sequence continues at coordinate 159,456 of CALRTC020000006.1, read as the reverse complement.
AGGGTCCGATGGTCAGAAAGGCCGGCTTTCCGGCCGCTTGCCGCGCCTGGAACTCTCGAACCTGATGGGGAAGGAATATGTCCTGCCAACCGCCGACCATGGTTACCGGTGCGTCCAGCGCCGTTACCGCCGTGGAATAATCGATCGAATTCCACCAGGGATCGTCGGGCCTTTGGTGGTGGACCCAGTCGCGCCACCAGGGAACCGGCCTGTCGAAGGCGGCCTGGTCCAAGGCGCTGACCGGCAGCAGATCATGGACATGATCCAGGCTGCCTGCCTTGGGCCGGCGCATCCGCCGGCCGGGCACATAATGGATCATCTGCTGCATCAGTTCCGCCCAACCCAGCGTACCCGCCTGGGAAAAGCCACCACCGTGCAGGATATGGTCGCGGAAATTGGACAGGGTCATCAAGGTGCCCATCCCGTCCAGCCTGTGCCCCGCCGCTGCGGCCAGGGCCCATTGCACGGTGCCCAGATAGCTGGGGCCGAACGTGAACAAGGGCCCCTTGAACCAGGATTGGGCGCACAGCCAGCCGACAGTGGCCGCACCATCGGCATATTCCTGGCGCAGCGGGTCGAAAATGCCCCCGGAACCCATGGTTCCGCGAACGCATTGCACGACCGTTGTGAAGCCCCGCTCGGCAAACAGACCCGCCATCAATCCGAACAAGGTAGCCTTGCCATAGGGGCTGCGCATCAGCACGGTTCCCCGGGGTGGCCGATCCTTGGGGAAGTGCCGATCGGCCAGCAGAACGGCCCCGTCCGGCATGACCACCGGCAGGTCCCGCTCCACACCGACCTTTCTTGTCTGTCGCGGTGGCAGTTGGAACAACCTGCCGGCAATCCAACGGACAAGTCCCCAATCTGCCATGTAAACCAGCCCCCCAACGGACAAAGCGCCCGATCTTCGCCAGCGCGGTTCAATTGGTAAGGTCAGGGCCAGCCCCCTGCCAAGGCTGGGACCGTCAGCCCACTGTGACTATCGCGGCTGCGATGGCTGACCGGATGCCGGCAGCGGCATGCGGGTAACCCCGTTCAGACAATCAGTCCTGGTGCCAGTGCAGATGACCACCGACCAGGGTGGCCGATACCTGCATCTCCGGCGCAGACCCGGACAGCAGACAGAGATCCGCATCCTGACCAACCGGCACCCGCCAGGATGGACGGCCGGGATTATCCGGCGTTCCAAGGTAAAGGCCCAGGGCGGCACGCTGCCCAAGGGCTTCTGCACCGCCGATAATGCTTCCCGTCCGCGTCCGGCGTGTCATGGCCGCCCGCACGGCGACCAGCGGTTCCAGCGAACCATAGGGCGCATCCGATCCGGCGGCCAGGGCAATACCGGCATCCGCCAGGCTGCGCAACCGATAGAGATCGTCCATCTCATCCGGATCGACGGTGCGCCGGTAGCGGTCGCCCCGGTCGTGAATGAAGGCGGGCTGCGTCACAACCGTCAGGCCGCGTGCCGCGATCGCCGCGATCAGGCCAGCCGGAATGATGCCGCCATGTTCGATCCGGTCACCTTGTGCCGCACCACCGGCCTGATCCAGCGCCGTCAGATAGACCGCCAGTTCTGCCAGCGTCACGCAATGGGCGGCCACGGGTCGCCCCACCGCCCGTGCGGCGGCGATATGGCCCGCGACCTGATCCACCGATGGCAGGTCGCGCTCATCAAAGGCGATCTTGACGGCACCGACCTTGTAGCCCTTTCCCGGCACCAACTCGAGCCCTCCCATCAGGGTCAGGCGTTGCGGCAGTCCCGCCCCCGCCAGCAGGGCCGCCTCCACCATGCCATTGCCGGCGCCCGCATCGGTCACGCCGGTGATGCCGGCCCGCAGCATGGCGCGGCCCAGGGTGGCAAGGTCGGGGGTCAGCACCCCGATCCGGCTGCGCAACCACGCATCCTCCCGCCAGATGCGGCCCGTCGGGCGACCTTGCGCGTCCAACTCAACGCCCGCGGGAAAGGGGCCTGGTCCCAGCCGGTCCAGGCCCGCCTGGTTCAGCACCCACAGGGCCCCCGTCCGGTCCTGCAGGCGTAAAGGCCGGTCGGCCAGCCATTGCGTCAGACGCTGCGCATCGGGCAGTCCGGCCGCCCGTTCGTCATATCCCACCGCCCGCAGCCATTCCCCCGATCCGACCCGATCAACACCGGCCCGGATGGCCCTCACCACATCACCCTCGCTGACAAGGCCCGCCAGGTCGACCGATTGCAGACGCGCCGCCGTGGCCAGCAGATGGATATGGTGATCGTGGAAGCCCGGCAGCAGAAGCCCGCCATCGGCATCAATCTCCGGTCCCGTCCAGTCCGCCGCCGCCCCCCATTCCACGACCTTTCCGGCCCGGATGGCGACCGCAAGGGGCTGCCCGTCGATGTCGGTAGCGTTGCGGATGACCAGATCGGCGCGGTTCATGCCTGACCTGCCAACTGACCGGCGATCCAGGCGGCGCTGCCGGCAAGACTGACATCCAGCAGGCCGACCTGACCGTCCCTCACCGCCTCCAGGGCGGCCACGGCCGCGATCAGGCCGGTGCAGGGATCGGCCAACGCATCGCCCCCAAAGCAGGGCTCGTCCCCTTCCCAGGCCAGCAGGCCGCCGGCCGCCGCGCAATCATCCCCGAACCCCACCCGCAGGGCGGCGTCGCCGGTCCAGCCATGGGCCGTGACGGCGACCCACAGCAGGTCCGGGTTCAGCGCGAACAGGGCCCCTTCGGTCAGCCCCCACCGGGACAGCGCCTGGGGACGGGCCGAGGTGATCAGCAGGTCGGCCTGGGCGATCATGGCCAGCAGTCGCGGATCGTCCAGCGACAGGGCCATCCTGGCTTTCGCCCCGTTCACGCGCTGGTCAAGCTGCGGCGTCCGCAGCGGCGTGGGGTCGGGCCGTGTCGGGCTTTCCACCTTCACCACCGCTGCCCCCGCCGCCGCCAGCAGACCGCCGGCCAGCGGTCCCGCCCACAGCGCCGACAGATCGACCACCCGGCGCAGGCGCCCCCTGCCCGGCCTGCCCCCCCGCAGGACGGGCCAGGCCGCACCCCGTTCCACGACCCTTGCCACGGGCAGGTTCAACAGGGCCGCGCGCACCGCCAATTCATGGGCGCTCCGGACTGGCAGCGTTTCTTCCACCATCCGCCAGGGATCGGTATCCGGCTCCCTTTCCAGCCAGGCGGGAACCGTCTCCCGATCCTCCGGCCGGGCCAGGTTCACGGCCATCCAGCCATCGCCGGCCCTGACCAGCCGGCAATGGCCGTTGGGCGATTGCCGGCCGGGCGGGTGCAAGCCCAGCGCCGCGTCCCGCCGTAAATGGCTTTCCGGGTCGATGTCGGGAACGCCGAACATGGACAGCCGCTCCGTCAACCCCCGCAGCACCGGATGCAGTGCCCCGTTCATGCCGGCAGCACCCGCTGCACCAGACCCCAGGACAGCGCCCGGTCCAGCGCCACGCGCGCTCCGGAAAGCACCATCCAGGCCGTACGGTGCCGGCCGATGGCATCGGACAGGGTGACCGTGCCGCCGGCACCGGGGATCAGGCCCATGGACAGCTCCGGCAACTGAAACCAGGTGCCCGGCCGCGCCGACCGACAGTGGGCTGCCGCCGGCACCTCCAGCCCGGAACCGATGGCGGCACCATGGAAAACCACCTCCAGCCTGTCGCCCAGATCCCGGCACAGCCGCGCATTGGCATGCAGCGACCGCACGATATGGGCGGTGGCAAGATCGCGCGCCGTACCGAACTCCGTCAGATCGCCGCCCGTCGAAAAGCACCGCCCCGCCCCGATCAGGCGCACCTGCGGCCGGCTGGGGTCAGCCATTGCATTGGCCAGCGCAGTGTATAGCGCATCCCGCATCGCGGCCGTCATGGCATTGCGTCCACCGGGATTGTCCAGGATCAGCGTCAGCAGGTCCCCCGCACGCTCAACCCGCACCAGATCGCCGGACGGCGATGCGGGTGTTGCCGCCGGCCGCGGCTTCGCCCGCCAGGAGGCGAATTCCCCCCCGCCCAGCAAGGTGGAATAGGCCAGCGATTCCACCAGCAGCCCCTGATCAAACGGCAATTGCTCCACCAGCCGCAAGGTCTGGCACAGGATGGTGGACGCCTGCGGTGTGGCCTTGATACGGGCCATCAATGCCCATGCCGACTGGGCACAGGATATCACCCCGACCCACGGGGCCGGCGGATCGCACCTGTCGGTCAGCAGCAGGTCGAAATCCCCCGGATCAACGGTGGGCAGGCGTCCGTCCGGATCGATACCGATCACCACCGACTGGATGGGAACCGCCCCGCGCCGAAAGGATCCGGCCTCCACGATCAGGCAGGGCGTGGAACCCAGGGCGGAGTAATCCGCGATATCCAGGGGGTCGGTCGCGATCATCGATCCAGCCTATCCCGCCCGCCCGTCCCGCAACAGCCCGCAGCACGACGCCCCGGCGATATGATCGACCCGATCCCCCAAGGCGCATTGCCAGGAAGGTCCGATGCCTAAAAACATGGCGCGCAACAAAGGAGGGATGAACGCCATGAACGGATTTGACGAGGTCGTGGATTTCCTGGTGGTGGGCAGTGGCGGCGGCTCCATGTGCGCCGGGCTGGTCATGCGCGATGCCGGAAATTCCGTCCTGATCCTGGAAGCATCGCCCATGGTGGGTGGCACCACCGCCAAATCGGGGGGCGTCATGTGGATTCCGGACAATCCGTTCCTGAAGCGCGACGGCATCCGCGACAGCGCCGAACAGGCCATGACCTATCTGGACCATGTCGTCGGCGATGCCGCCGACACGCCGGGCGCCACCCGGTCCCGGCGCGAAGCCTATGTCCGCAACGCCCCGCGCATGGTGGATTTCCTGCTGGCCAAGGGCATCCGCCTGACCCGCGTCGGTCATTGGCCGGATTATTATGACGAGCTTCCCGGCGGGCTGAGGCAGGGCCGCACGGTCATTGCCGAACTGTTCAACATCAATGAGCTGGGCGCCTGGAAGGACAAGCTGCGGCCGGGCTTCATGCCTGTTCCGGCAACGCTGGAGGAGGCGTTCCAGATCCCCTACATGCGGCGAAGCTGGGCGGCACGAAAGACCATCGCCCGCATCGTCCTGCGCGCCATCGCTGCAAAGCTGACCGGCAAGCATTATGTCTCGGCCGGCGCGGCCTTGCAGGGCCGCATGTTGCAGGCGGCATTGAAGGCGGGCGTGGATATCCGGACCGAAAGCCCGGTGACGGAACTGCTGGTCGATCAGGGGCGCGCGGTCGGCGTGGTCACCACCAAGGATGGCCGGCCGTGGAATGTTGGTGCCCGTCGGGGCGTCCTGATCAATGCCGGCGGCTTTGCCAAGAACCAGGAAATGCGCGACCGGTACCAGCCGGGAACGCGCGCAGCCTGGTCCAACGCCATCGACAATGACACCGGCCAGATGATCCTGGAGATGATGCGCCATGGCGCCGCCATCGCCCAGATGGAGGAAATGGTCGGGTACCAGACCACCATCCCGCCGGGGCAGGAAGACGCCGCCATCAAGCCCCCGGCCCAGAGCCTGACCGCCAAACCGCACGCGATCCTGGTCGACCAGTCGGGTGTGCGCTACCAGAATGAAGGCGGGTCCTACATGGCCTATTGCCGCAACATGCTGGCAAGGAACCGGACAGTCCCGGCCGTGCCCAGCTGGGCCATCTTCGACAGCCAGTATATCGCCAAATACATGCTGGCCGGGACGATGCCGGGACGCAAGAAACCGGCCGCCTGGACCGAGAAGAACTATCTGCATCGGGCCGACAGCATCGGCGACCTGGCCGCCCTGATCGGCGTACCAGCGCAGGCTCTGCAGGCCACTGTCGACCGGTTCAACAGCTTCGTTGATCAGGGGCGGGACGAGGATTTCCACCGGGGCGAACGGGCCTATGACGACTGGCTGGGTGACCCGTTCCATGCCCCGTCAAAGTCGCTGGGCCGCATCGACAAGGGGCCGTTCTATGCCGTGCCCGTGGTGCCCGGTGATGTCGGCACCTATGGCGGGGTGGTCACCGATATCCACGGCCGCGTGCTGCGCAGCGACGGGACGGTGATCGACGGGCTTTATGCGACGGGTGTCTCCACCGCGTCGGTCATGGGAAGGGCCTATCCCGGTGCCGGGTCCAGCATCGGCCCTTCCTTCACCTGGGGCTATGTCGCGGCCCTGCATGCGCGGGGCAATTGAAGGGGGAATTCCCCCCCCCCCTTTCAACCGGCCTTGTTACGCTCCTGCGCGGCGGCGATGTCGGCCCGGTAATGGCGGCTGGCCATCAGGTAGGACAGGAAGGCCGGCACCGCCAGCAGCGTGGCCGACAACAGCGCCCAGCGCAGCGATTCCTCGCCCTGGCTCGGGCGCAGCAGGTCGCTGATGATGCCGATGAACTGCGGTCCCAGGCCGACACCCAGCGAGCTGATGATCAGAAAGATGCAGGCCGACGCGGTGGCCCGCGCCTGGACGGGGGCCAGGGTCATGACAATGGCCACCATCGGGCCGGCGACCAGCCCGGCCAGCATCACCTGACCGGCCAGCAGCCAGAAGACCTGTCCGATGGGCGCCAGGAAGGCGGCGGCCGCGAACAGGCCGGCGGTTGGCACCGTGACCATCGGTATCCAGAAATGCCAGCGCAGGTCGCGCTTGCCCATCATGTCCAGCGCCGGTCCGCCGATGATATGCCCCAGCAGCGAACCGGTCCCCAGGGCCAGGCCCAAAGACGACCCGATTTCCGACTGGCTGAGCCCGTGTGAGCGCAGCAGGAAGGCCGGCACCCAGCTGGAAATCCCCATGCTGAGCAAGGCCGTCAGCGTGCCCGCCAGGGTCAGATAGGGGATGGTGCGGATGGTGAACAGCATGCGCACCGTCGCGAAGAAGGACAAAGGTGGCAGGTCGGCACGCAACCCGTCGGCCATGCCCTTGCGGATATTGGGAAAGGTCAGGAAAACCAGCGGCCCCAGGATCAGCCCCGGCAATCCGGCCAGCACGAAGGTGACCCGCCAGCCGAATTCCTGCACCGCCCAGCCGCCGAACAGCAGGCCCACCCCGATCCCGATGGGCGACGCCAGCAGCAGGATCGACATGGCAGTCGCCCGCTGCTGACGGGGAAAGATGTCACCGACAATGGCCTGCGACGGCGCATTGCCGCCGGCTTCGCCAAAGCCGACACCGACACGGGCCAGGAAGATCTGCATGAAATTCTGCGCGGTGCCGCACAGCACCGTCATGACGCTCCAGATGGATACGGCAATGGCGATGACGCGCGGGCGTGACCAGCGGTCGGCCAGGCGGGCGGCGGGAATGCACATCACCATGTAGGTGGCCGCGAAAGACAATCCGGTGACGAAGCCGATCTGGCTGTCGGTCAGGGACAGGTCGCGGCGGATGGATTCGATCAGGATATTGATGATCTGCCGGTCGATGATGCTGACACTGCCGACCAGGGCCAGCACGATCAGCATGTACCACCGTTTGACGGCCGAAATCTGGTCCACCGCTGTGGTGACCGATGTCTGCGCAATGCGACTGTCCACGCTGCCTCCCCTATCCTGTTCTTTACCGCCTGTCGCGGGTTGCCCCCCACTATTCGGGCCGGAAACGGCCGCGGCAACGGCGCAAGGGCTGTTGGGCACGCTGGGGCAAGTCAGGACGCCCGCTGATCTGATTTTACGGGATGGGCGTATCCATCGGCGCTGGTGCCGGATGGCGGCGGATGGAACCGAAGGGCTGTTCCAGCCGCCGTCGGACACGCGGCCGGTCGAGCGGCAGGGTGAAGGCGTCCGCCTGCTTCTGCGCTTCGATGTCGGCCTGGGTGAACCGGGTCCGCAGGCGCAGATAGTCGCCCCAAGTGGGGCAATGATATCGCTCTGTCCAGATGTCCGGCGCACCGATGTCACGCGCCAGCGACCAGTCGAACCCGCCATTGCGCAAACGGATATGGGCCAGCTTCAGCATCGCGGCATAGAAATCGGCCGTGACCTCTGCCGGCACGCGGTAATCAATCTCCACCACCACGGGCCCGGACCGCAGGGTCAGATCCAGTGCCACCTCCGGCTCACTGCGGATATCGGCCGGGGCCAGGTCGGCAAAGCTGTTGCGGATCAGGGGGAAGAACCGTCCCGGCAGGGGCAGCACGCCCATGATGGCGGCAGAGGCGTAAAGGGCGATATCCACGCCCCAGCGCGCAGCCACGGCGCCCCACAGACCAGCGCCCAGGGCGATGCCGCCCGTCAGCGCACACTGAAACAGTGACAGCGCCCGCCCGGTGACCCAGCGGGGCGCCGCGAACTGCACCGTTACATTCAGCAGGGCGACGGTCAGAATGTTTCCGGCCCCCATCATCGCCAGGGCCAGGCAGGACAGAAGCAGGTGCCGGCTGATGCCCAGCAGGGCCAGTGCCACCATCGACAGCAGGGCGCACAGGCTGACCGCCATTTCCACCGATATATGCCGTTCGATCCGCCCGACCGCCATGGCGCCGGCGACAGCCCCGATGCCGCTGGCGCCCAGCAGCAGGCCGTAAGCGGACGCATCGCCGGCCAGCAGATCGCGCGCCACCAGCGGCCCCAGCGCCAGCGCCGACGCACCGGCCACGCCGAACAGCAGCGCGCGGCCATAGACGCGGCGGATCGGGCGTGAATAAAGCGCGTAGCGGATGCCCGACAGCACGGCCCGGTCCAGCCGCTCTGGCGGCAAGGCGGATGCAACCGCCGGCCGCCGCCAGAACAGGAAGGCCAGGAACAGCGGCAGGTAACAGACCATGTTCAGCGCGAAGGCCGCCCCCGCCCCCAGCGCCATGACGATCATGCCGCCAATGGCCGGGCCGACGCTGCGGGCGATATTATAGCTGATGGTGCCCAGGGCCACGGCCGCCGGCAGCCGCGGCGGATCGACCAATTCGGGCAGGGTCGATTGCCAGGCGGGTGCGTAAAGCGCCACGCCGGCCCCGATCAGGCTGCTGAACCCCAGCAGCAGCCAGGGCGTGGTCATGCCCAACAGGGACAGACCGGTCAAAAGGGCGGACGCGCAGATGGCAAAGCCCAGGCCGGTCAGCGCCACCCGTCGCCGGTCGAACATGTCGGCGATGGCGCCCGCCGGCAGCGCGATCAGCATCATCGGCAGCATCAGCGCCGACTGGACCAGCGCCACCATCGTCGCCGACGGGCTGATGCGCGTCATTTCCCAGGCGGCACCGACCCCCAGGATCAATTGCCCGAAATTGGACAGAAGGCTGGCCAGCCAGACACGCCTGAAGGTGGGGACCGTTAATGGCGCCAGGATACCGACAGGCTTTCCGGAATTGGAATTTTCAACACGCACCGCCCGGTCCCCATGATTTGTCAGGACCCTCACTCTAATCGCCGCGCCACGGTCCACCACACATGCGGGGGCACAGCCGCCGCATCAATCGCCGGGGCGATTGGTGGTTTGCCGGACCGCATGCGATATCCCGGAAACTTGACACCAGGCGGGGAGATTGGCCGATGGCCGAAGCATTCATCATCGACGCCGTGCGCACGCCGCGCGGGATCGGCAAGATGGGCAAGGGCGCATTGTCGCCTCTGCACCCCCAGCATCTGGCGGCCACCGTCCTGTCGGCGCTGCGCACCCGCAACGACCTGGACCCGGCCGGCATCGACGATGTGATCTGGGGCACCAGCGCCCAGATGGGCCTGCAGGGTGGCGACATGGGGCGCATGGCCGCCCTGGATGCCGGCTTCGACGTTTCGGTCAGCGGCGTGACCCTGGACCGGTTCTGCGGCAGCGGCCTGACCGCCACCAGCCTGGCCGCCGCCCAGATCATGGCCGGGATGGAAGAGATGGTCATCGCCGGCGGGACGGAGATGATGTCCTATGTCACCCAATATGGTCAGGATCTGCGCGCGGCGGGCGTGAAATCGCCGGGCGGGCTGGGCAGCGGCAACAAGCGGCTGGCGGCCAAGCACCCGCAATCCAATCAGGGCGTCTGCGCCGATGCCATTGCCGCCCTGGAGGGCATCGGCCGTGACGCACTGGACGCCTTTGGTGCCGAAAGCCAGCGCCGCGCCGCCATCGCCATCGCCGAGGGGCGCTTTGCCCGTTCCCTGGTGCCCGTGCTGGGCGATGACGGCGCCTTGATCCTGGACCGGGACGAACATCCCCGCCCCGGCACGACCGTGGAACAGCTGGCAGCCCTGGCCCCCTCCTTCGCCGCCATCGCGGACATGCCGGCCCAGGCCGATGGCAAGACATTCAAGCAATTGATCAATCTGAAATATCCCGCGCTCGACATCGTGCCGATGCACCATGCCGGCACCTCCTCGGGCAATGTCGACGGGGCCGCCGCCCTGCTGCTGGCCTCCGCTGCGGCGGTGGCGCGCACGGGCCTGAAGCCGCGCGCCCGCGTCGTCGCCACGGCCAATATGGGGGGATGTCCCACCTTGATGCTGAACGCCCCCGTGGCGGCGGCGCGCAAGGTGCTGGCGAAAGCCGGCCTTTCCATCGCCGACATCGATCATTGGGAGGTGAACGAGGCGTTCGCCGTGGTGGTGGAGAAATTCATCCGCGACCTTCGCCTGGACCGAAGCACGGTCAACCCCAATGGCGGCGCCATCGCGTTGGGCCATCCCATCGGGGCCACCGGTGCCGTGCTGATCGGCACCGCGCTGGACGAGCTGGAGCGCACGGGCGGCCGCTATGGCCTGATCACCATGTGCGCGGCCGGCGGCATGGCGCCTGCCATCATCATCGAACGCCTGTGAGGCCCCATCACTTGCGGCTTCCTTTTGCGCGCCCGGCGGCTATGGTGTCGCCGGGGGAGGATGAGGCATGATGAAACAAGGGACTGGTGGCAGTGGGGCCGGCATTCGTCGCGACCTGTCACTGAAGATCATTGCCACCGCACGCACCTTGCGCAAACGGTTCGACCAGCGTGTCGCCGCCCTGGGCGTGACGCGCGCGCAATGGACCATGATCGCCGCCATCGCCCGCTTTCCCGGCATGACCCAGCGGACCATCGCCGAAACGCTGGAAATCACCGAGGCATCGGCGGGCCGCCTGATCGACCGGCTGTGCCAGGATGGCATGCTGCGCCGGACGCCACGCGACGATGACCGCCGCGCCTATAATGTGGAGGTCACGGATCGCGCGGGCCCGCTGCTGGCCCAATTGGGCGTCATTGCCGAACAGCTTGAAAATGAAAGCTTCCACGGCCTGACGGAGACGGAGCTTGAACAGCTCTTTGCCCTGCTGGGCAAGATCGCCGACAATGTGTCGGAACCCTGGCCGGCGGAGCTGGAAGTCTGAACCAGCCCCGCGGCCCCAGGGGCCACCCGTTCAGCGCGGCTGCATGCGGATGGCGCCGTCCAGACGGATGGTCGTGCCGTTCAGGTAGGAATTGCGCACGATTTCCAGTGCCAGGCCGGCATATTCCTCTGCATCGCCCAGCCGGGATGGGAATGGCACCATCGCCCCCAGCGCCTGCTTCATCTCCGCCGGGACCCGGGCCATGGCCGGCGTATCGAAGATGCCGGGCTGTATGGTGCAGCAGCGGATGCCTTCGCGTGCCAGATCGCGGGCAATGGTCAGGGTCATGCCCACGATTCCGGCCTTGGCGGCGGAATAGGCGGCCTGGCCGATCTGTCCTTCGGTCGCGGCGGCCGACGCGGTGTTGATCAGTACGCCGCGTTCGCCATTGACAGGGTCCAGCCCCATCATGCCCGCCGCCGCCCGAGTGATGCAGCGGAAGGTGCCGACCGTATTCAGCCTCAGCACCCATTCGAACTGATCGGACGGGAACATCCTGATCTCACCCGTCGCCTTGTCCCGGCGCACGGTCGGGATGGCATTGCCACCGCCGGCACAGCAGACCAGCACGCGTTCCTGGCCGTTGACGTCACGCGCAGCGGCAAACGCGGCATCGACGGAAGCATCCGACAGCACGTCGCATTTGACAAACAGGGCCCCCGTATCCGCCGCCGCCCTGGCGCCCACCTCTTCATTCATGTCGAAAATGGCAACCTTGGCGCCCGCTGCACGCAGCGCCTGGACGGTGGCAAGCCCAAGCCCGGATGCACCGCCCGTCACCACCGCCGAAACGGCGCTGTCGATCTTCATGGCACTCTCTCGCAGATGTAGAAATAGTAAGAGAGCATGCGCGTTCATAGACGGCGCCGCTGCCCTTCCCGGTTCAAAGCATTCGCCCGGTTACCGGTTTCGCTCAACTGCGCAATGCGTTGGGTTACCTGAATATCGCCGTGGCGTTAGGTCGGTCGCCGCGACCGGAAATGGCGCCAACGTGCTTGCAAATGAATGTTTCGTGCGACCATTTTCCGACGACTTCCGGGGACGTGGCGATATCCAATCCGCTGCGCAAGGGCAAGATTTCGGGGAAATAAACGCCGATGACACAGGTGATGAAGGGGATCAGGGTTCTGGAGGTGGCACAGTTCACCTTCGTACCCGCCGCCGGAGCCATATTGGCCGACTGGGGCGCCGATGTGATCAAGGTCGAACATCCCGAACGCGGCGATGCCCAGCGCGGCTTCATCAATCTGGGCGGCGTCAGGATCGACCCGAAGCGCAACGCCATGATCGAACATCCCAATCGCGGCAAGCGGAGCGTGGGCGTGGATGTCGGCACGCCGGAAGGCCAGCAGGTGATTTATGAACTGGCGAAGACAGCCGATGTCTTCCTGACCAATTACCTGCCCGGCGCCCGGCAGAAGCTGCGGATCGATGTGGAGCATATCCGCGCCGCCAACCCGAAGATCATCTATGCGCGCGGCAGCGCCTATGGCGACAAGGGGCCGGAGCGCGATGTCGGCGGTTTCGACGGCACCGCCTTCTGGTCGCGCAGCGGCATCGCCCACAACATGTCCCCGGCGGAACTGGACGGCCCCCTGCAACAGGGCATTCCGGCCTTTGGCGACAGCATCGGCGGCATGAACATCGCGGGCGGCATCGCCGCCGCCCTGTTCCACCGCGACCACACGGGTGAAGCGCTGGAAATCGACGTGTCGCTGTTGTCTACCGCCTGGTGGGCATCGGGCACGGCCATCGATATCGCGCTGGAATCCGGCACGGTCATGCGCAACCGCATGCCGCGATCGGGTGCCGGTGCAGGCAATCCCTTCATGGGCAATTTCCGCACCCAGGATGGCGGCACCATCAATCTCTGCACCCTGCAGCCGGGCCCGCATGCAAAAAGCCTGTTCAGCCATATCGGCCGGCCCGAACTGGCCGACGACCCGCGCTTCAGCAGCGCCCATGCGCTGATGGAGAACTGGGCAGCGGCCAGCGCCATCCTGGTGGAAGCCTTCGCCGCCAGACCCTTCGACTATTGGCGCCAGCATCTGAAGACCTATTCCGGCCAATGGGCACCGATCCAGAGCCTGCTGGACCTGACCGGTGATGAACAAGCGCTGGCCAACGACATGCTGTTCGAGGTGGAGGCCGCTGATGGCGGCAAGCCGCTGCGGCTGGTGCGGGGGCCCGTGCAGTTCAACGGCGCGCCGGTGGCGACCACGCGCGCGCCGGAAGCGTCTGAACATACCGAAACCGTGCTGATGGAGATCGGCATGGAATGGGAACAGATCGAAAAACTGAAGGGCGTCGGCGCCATCGCCTGACGCCCCGGTGACGGGAATGACGACATGAAACCGGGCATGAAACTGAAAAGCGCCGCCTGCGACACCGAAGTGATGGTGATCAAGTGCGGCCAGGGCAGCGTGGAATGCGGCGGTGCCCCGATGGGAACCGACAAACCCGGCAGCCCCGCCCCGCTGGACCCGGCCTTTTCGGGCGGCACCCTGATGGGCAAGCGCTATGTCGATGCCGGCGGCGGCTTTGAACTCTTGTGCGTGAAGCCGGGCAAGGGCTCGCTCAGCATCAACGGCACCGTGCTGGCGGTGAAGGATGCCAAGCCCCTGCCCGCGTCGGATTGACGGTGCGGCGATGAACATCTCCCTGATCCTGCAGATGGCCGCCGACGCGGCACCCGACCGTGTCGGGCTGGTCTGTGGTGGCAAGCGCTGGACCTATGCTGAGCTTCTGCTGGCCGCGCGCGGGGCCGCCGACCTGATCAAGGCTAGTGGCGTATCGCATGTGGCCTTGCTGGATGAAAGCAGCGAGGCGGCGGTCATCGCGCTGTTCGGCTCCGCCATGGCGGGCGTTCCCTATGTGCCGCTGAATTACCGGCTGGCCGACGCGAACCTCGGGCCTCTGGTCGACCGCATCGCGCCGGCCCTGCTGATCGGTGACGGTACCCGTGCCGCCGCCGCCGCCACGCGGACCGACAATATCCTGATGTCGCGCTTCGATTTTGTGGCCGATACGCTGGCGCGCGGACCGGGCAGCGGGGAATTCGAAGGACCGGAGGGCGAGGCCATCGCCATCCAGCTTTTCACCAGCGGCACCACGGCCGCCCCGAAGGCGGCCATCCTGCGCCATTCCAATCTGCTGTCCTATATCCTGGGCACCGTGGAATTCGCGTCCGCCGGGGAGGCGGAGGCGGCACTGGTCAGCGTGCCGCCCTATCACATCGCGGGCATCGCGGCTCTGCTCAGTTCCATCTATGCCCAGCGGCGCATCCTGCTGCTGCCCGCCTTCGATCCCGCCGCCTGGTTGACCCTGGCGACGGCGGAACAGGCCAGCAACGCCTTCGTGGTGCCCACCATGCTGGCCCGCATCATCGACCATATGGACAAGACCGGACAGGCGGGCGTGCCCAGTCTGAAGGCCATCGCCTATGGTGGCGGACGCATGCCGCTGGAACTGATCCACCGCGCGCTGGACCTGTTCCCGCAGACCGGCTTCACCAATGCCTATGGCCTGACGGAGACCAGTTCCACCATTGCCATTCTGGGCCCCGACGACCACCGTGCCGCCCATGGGTCCGACGACCCGGTGGTGCGTGGCCGGCTGGGCTCCGTGGGTCGGCCCCTGCCGACCGTGGAGATTGAGATCCGGGACGAGGAGGGCCACGTCCTGCCCGTTGGTGAGCGGGGCGAGATCTATGTCCGGGGCGAGCAGGTGTCGGGCGAATACCGCGAACGGTCGGCCCTGGATGCAAAGGGCTGGTTTCCCACCCGGGACGCCGGCTGGCTGGACGCCGATGGCTATCTGTTCCTGGCCGGGCGCGCCGATGATGTGATCGTGCGCGGCGGCGAGAACATGTCGCCGGGGGAGATCGAGGATGTGGTGATGGAACATCCCGCCATCGCCGATGCCTGCGCCGTCGCCATCCCGTCGGTCGAATGGGGGGAAGCCGTCGGACTGGCCATCACCATCCGCGCGGGGCAGGAACCGCCGCCCGATGCCACCCTTTGCGACCTGATCCGCGCCCGGCTGCGCTCCTCACGCGTGCCGGAACGCATCCTTCAGGTGCCGGCATTGCCGTATAACGAGATGGGCAAGCTGCTACGCCGGGAAGTGAAGACCCTGTTCAAGGGGTGAGACAAAAGCCAAGAAGGGCCGGCGCGTGACCACAAGCAGCAGTTCCGACCTGTCGCTGTCAGCCTGGGCTGACCGCTCCCTCGCGCTCAACCAGGGTCCGGCCGTGGCCTTCAACGGACGCTGGGCCGACTGGTCGGACATTCGGCAATTCGCAGCCCGGTTCGATGCGGCGGTTGCCGGCTTTCCATCGCAGGCACCGGTCTGCTTCTTTCCCCGCAACCACCCGGCATCGCTGGCAACCCTTCTGGCCCTGTTGCGCCAGCGGCGCACGATCCGCATGGGCTATCCGTTCCAGTCGCCGGCCGGCATCCTGCGCGACATCCTGCGCTCGCCACCGGCCTTCGTGGTTCTGGACGAAAGCGACGGGACGGCGGCGATCGGCGACGCCCTGGCCAATGCCGGCATCGGGCTTGTCACCATCGCGGACCTGATCGAAGGGCCGGTGCATCGGCTGCCCTGCCGCAACCCGGCATCGCCCGACGATCAGCCCCGGATCGAAATCCAGACCAGCGGCACCACCGGCCCGCCAAAGCCCTTCATCGTGGCCCAGTCCATGCTGGCCGGTCATCTGGTCGCCGGCAACCCGCTGGCCGCCATGGCGCCAGCCGCGGTGGCGGCCCTGCCGCCCGCCCTGTTGTTCTTTCCGATCGGCAATATCTCCGGTCTTTATTCCACCCTGCCGCCGCTGATCTTCGGACAAAGAATCGTGCTGCTGGAACGGTTCACGATTTCAGCCTGGCGTGATTATGTCGTCCGCCATCGGCCCGCCATGGCCGGCATGCCCGCCGCCGGCGTGCGCATGCTGCTGGACGCGAATATCGACCGGGCCGACCTGTCATCCCTGCGGGCGCTGGGTACAGGTGCGGCGCCCCTGCCTGCGGATATCCATCGGCGGTTCGAAGAACGCTATGGCATCCCCATCCTGCTGTCCTATGGCGCGACGGAATTCGGGGGGCCGGTCACGGCCATGACCCTGGACCTGCACCGCGACTGGGGCCAGCGCAAGTTCGGCAGCGTCGGCCGTCCCCTGCCCGGTGTGCGCCTGCGCATCGTGGACGCCGTGACGGGGGTGGAACAGCCGCCCGATACGGAAGGCCTGCTGGAAGTGGTGTCGCCGCGCATCGGACCGGACTGGCTGCGGACTTCGGATCTGGCGGTGATCGATGGCGACGGGTTCCTGTTCCATCGTGGCCGTGCCGACGGGGCCATCATGCGGGGTGGCTTCAAACTGCTGCCCGAAACCATCGAAGACGCCCTGCTGCGCCATCCCCTGATTAAAGAGGCGGCCGTGGTCGGCATGCCCGATCAAAGGCTGGGGGAAGTGCCGGGCGCGCTTCTGGTCGTGCGCGACGGCCAGATGCTGCCTGAGGTATCCGCACTCGAATCCCACCTGCGGCAGCTGCTGCCCGCCACCCATCTGCCCACTGTCTGGCGGTTCCGCCCCGCCTTGCCGCACACCGTGTCGCACAAAATCGACCGCGCTTGCGTGCGGCGTATTCTGAGCGGCAGCGAAGAATAATCGTTTGGCGCCAGCCATTTGCAAACCCGTCCCGCCCATCCGGCTTTCACGCGCCCGTCGGTCGATTTTTTTGCGTCGCACCAAAAAATGAGAGTGTATCATTT
The DNA here is from genome assembly GCA_943371025.1 of Hydrogenophaga intermedia. GTDB lineage: Bacteria > Pseudomonadota > Alphaproteobacteria > Azospirillales > Azospirillaceae > Niveispirillum. Next base: position 142,415 of record CALRTC020000006.1, on the reverse strand, counting down.
TTTATTGACAGCTATCCGAAACCAGACGAATATCCAGAAAAAGCATGGGAGGAGTTCACGATGTCTGGCGCCCAGAGCAGTAACAAGGCAAAAATCGCCAAACGCGTTGTCGAAATTTTCGAATTCATCGACGAAGAAAATCGGGAAGTCACCGTGATGGATATTGTGCGCCGTTACGACTGGCCGCAATCATCGACATCAGAACTTCTCGCCAGCTTGGTTGATCTTGGCCTTCTTTACAAAAACCCATTCTCCCGCACCTATACCCTGTCGCAGCGTGCTGCCATGCTGGGGTCGGGCTGTCAGCCCGCCATCGTCCGTGACGGCCGGCTGACCCATATGATCGACCGGCTGGTGGTGCAGACGGGTCTGAACGTGGCGACCTTCGGCATTGTCGGCGTGCGTTCGCAGATCTTCTCCTGGCGCACCGGTGTGGCGGGACAGATGTCCGGCCCGGCATCGCTTTACGGCGGTGTGCAGGAACGGCTGACGGATTCCGCTGCCGGCTGGTTGCTGCTGTCGACCATTGCCCAGCCGCGCCGCGACGGCATGGTCCGTCGCCTGCTGGCGGACATGCAGGAGGAGACCAAGCCCAGTTTCGCCGACATGTCGGGCCGCATCGGCGCCTGCCGTGATCGTGGACACGCCACGGGCCCTGTCGGCTGTGGCTCCAACGCGCAGGTGACCGCCGTGCTGCTGCCGGGCCAGCCGGAAGGCCGCCCGCTCGCCATCGGCTTCGTCTACGACGCCAGCGCCGCGATTGAGGAGGCAAGCCTGCTGCGGTGCCTGCGCGACGCCATCACGGCCCATGTCGAACTGGACAATACCCCGGCCCCGCTTTCCTTCGTACGGACCTCCCGCATGGGTCTTGCCGCCGAACCTGAACGGATGGCGGTGTGATCCCATGTGTCGTCGCCGCCCCATCACGGGGCGGATGGCAAGCACTGACGGGCGGTCTTCGGATCGCCCGTCATTTTTTTTGACCTGTTGCGCCAATCGCATTTCCCCTGAAAAAGCCCCCGCCCGGCATGGACGGGGGCCTTTGACTGTGACCGGTCAGGCCGCCGTCTGCTTGGTCGCGTGATGCTTGAACATCTTCATCAGGTCGCCCGATGTGATGGGCCGGCTGACGCCATCATCCACCGGCTTGGCGCCGCCGGACGAGCGCGGGGTGACATCCACGCCCTTGGCAGCGGCGGCCGCGCGCAGGGCACCGACGGTCAGATCCTCGCGCTTGTGATGCTTGAAGGGATCGAAGCGGAAGAAGCGGGCGGCGTTCTGATAGGTGACCTTGTCGATCTGGGCCGGGGTCAGGTGCTTGATGCTGTCCCACAGATGCTCCGGCACTTCCGGCCACAGGCTGTCGGAATGCGGATAGTCGCATTCATAGGCCACATTGTCCTCGCCGATGGCGTCCAGGTTCTTCAGCCCGAAACGGTCATCAATGAAGCAGTTCAGGAAGTGGCGCTTGAAGATGTCGCTGGGCTTCATCTGCCCCTGGTACACCGAATTGGTCCAGGCGCGGTGACGCCAGTTGGAGAAATCGGCCCGTTCCATGAAATAGGGCACCCAGCCGATGCCCCCTTCCGACAGCGCGACGCGCAGGGTTGGATAATCATGCAGCGCCTTCAGCTGCAGCCAGTCGGCCGCCCCCGTGGAAATCGACATGGGCATGGTGGTGATCCACGCCTCGATGGGGGTTTCCATGGAGGCATGCGGCGCCGGGTTGCCGGCGCCGATATGGGTGCAGATGGTGATGTCGTGCTCGACGATGGCCTTCCAGAACGGCGCCCAATAGTCGTTATGGATGCTGGGCAGCCCCTGGGAGGTGGGGTTGTCGCTGATCGACACGGCGGTACAGCCCATGGCGGCAATACGGCTGATCTCCGCCACCGTGGCATCCATGTTCCAGGTCGGCAGCAGGCCACAGGGGATGAAACGGCCGGGATAGGCACCGCACCAGTCCAGGATGTGCCAGTCATTATAGGCCCGCAGATGCAGCAGGGCCGCCTCCTTGTCCGCCGCCTTGTGGAAGCGGTTGCCGTCGAACCCGACGCAGGAGCCGAAATTCAGCGAGGCGGCAATGCCGTTGACATTCATGTCGTCGATGCGGGCATGCACGTCGTAACAGCCGGCGCGCAGCTGCTCCAGCGAGGTCGGCTCCATGCCATATTCCTCCAGCGGCCGGCCGACGACAGCGTTCAGCCCCACCGAGGGCAGATACATTCCCTGATAGGCCCAATAGCTGGTGCCATTGTCGGCCACACAGAATTTCGGCGCGCTGGCCAGCGCGTCACCCTTCAGGTGCCGTTCGAACATATCGGGCGGTTCGCTGATATGGTCGTCGACACTGATCAGGATCATGTCGTTCATTTGCATCGTGCGTCTCCTCTGATTTTACTAACCTTGTATAGTATCTGTCAGTCCCTGGCGAGCAGAAGTGCCGCCGCCATGGGACCGCCGCCCGACGTGGCGATGGCCACGCGCGGCGTTCCGGGCACCTGGCGATCCCCGCCCTGCCCGCGCAGCTGCACCACGGCTTCGTGCGCCATGCCGAAGCCGTGCAGCCGCCCGGCGCCCAACTGGCCGCCGCCGGTATTCATGGGAAGCTCGCCATCCCGGGCGATGCGCCGTCCCCCTTCCAGGAAGCGTCCACCCTCGCCGATGTCACAGAAGCCCAGCCCTTCCAGCCAGGTGATGGGCTGGAAGGCGAAGCCGTCGTAGAACTGCACCAGATCGACATCGCCGGGCCGGTAATCGGTGTGGCGCCACAGGTCGCGCCCCGTGGCATAGGCCCCGGCCCATTCCGCCTGATCCCAGCTATAGCGGTCGACCGACCCAGCCGTGGCCGCGATGCGCACGGGCGTTGATGCCACCTCGTCCAGCGCATCGCCGGCCGACACGATCAGCACGGTGGAGGCATCGGTGAAGCGGTCACAGTCATAAAGGCAGAAGGGCGTGGAGATCATGCGCGCCGCCATGTACTCGTCCATGGTCAGCGTCTTCTTCACCAGCGCCTTGGGGTTCAGCGCGGCATTGGCATGGTCGTTCAGCGCCACCTGCGCCAGCTGTTCACGGGTCAGGCCGTAGCGCTTCATGTGCCGTGTGGCGTATTGCGCGGTCCAGTTGGCGGCCGAGATGGCGAAGAACGGCGCGGTCCATTGCGACGCTCCGTCCACCTCCCGGCGACGCAGGGGCGGAAATTCGTCTGGCCGCGACAGTGCCGCCGCCTCATAGACGGTGCGGAAGCAGAGGATGTGCCGGGCGTGCCCCGCCTGTACCGCCGCCGCCGCCAGGGCGACGGAACCCAGTTGCGCCGTCAGTTCGCCGCCGCCGGCATGCCAGCGCGTCTTCAGGCCCAGCGCGTCGATCACCTCGTCCGTGCCGACGGGTGAAAAGCCCAGGAAGGTTGGCATTCGGCCCGGATATGTCGCGACGCCATCGATCTGGTCAAAACCCAGGCCCGCATCGGCCAGCGCTGCCCGCACGGCATCGATGGTCAGGCCCAGGGGGGGGCGCGCCAGCCGCACCCCCACCTCCGACAGGCCGATCCCGGTGATATAGGCTTCACCCTTGGCCATGCTCATATCGCCTTCTCGAACAGGGGAAACCAGATGCCGTCCTGTTCCTCGAACCGCACCCGCACCCGATCGCCGATATCGACATCCTCGACCGGGCAGCCCACGATGTTGGTGGTCAGATAGACACCGGGCGCGTCATCCAGGGCGACGCGGGCGATGACGAACGGCACTTCCAGGCCCGGCATCCAGGGCTGGTGGTTGATGGTGAAGCTGTCGATGATGCCGGTACCGGCCACAGCCGTCGGCACCACGGCTTCCGACCGGCAGTGACGGCAGACGGAACGCGGCGGATGGCTGTATCCGCCACAGTCGGCACAGCAGGTGATGTTAAGGCGGCCTTCCGATCCGCCGGTCCAGAATGCGCGATTGTCGGCGTCCAGCCGTGGACGCGGCCGTGGTACGGTCATGGCCTGCGGCTCCCGCGGGGCCCCGATTGGTCCGGCGTCATGTCCAGTTCTCCGATGAAGGCGGTGAGATTTGGAAATCATGTTGTCGTCCGCCCCAGGGGAAGGCAACGCGGGGACCGGCAATGGCCCGACATATCGCGGCGGCGATTGACGGTGGCGGGGCCGGCATCGCCCCCGCGATCAAGGTTCGGCGCCGGTTGATCGGCCCTGCGCGGTCATGTTTATTGGGCTGCGGCCGGGCGTCGAACATTGTTCCGGACGCCCGTTTTGACAGGAGCGTATCCGATGAAAATCCGCATCCAGAAGTCCGCCTGCGTGGGCAATGCCCGCTGCGCGGCGGTATCGGAGGTGCTGTTCAAGCTGGATGATGAAGGGTACATCGCCACCGACGAGGTGGTGGTGCCGCCGGGCATGGAACAACTGGCCCGGCGCGGCGCGCGGGCCTGCCCGGAACGCATCATCACCATCATCGAAGACGACAAGGCCTGACCGGCGGACACCCGCCACACCCTTCCCCACCGCCAACGAGTAGAAAACAAAATGTCAGACAATCTCGGCTATAAAGGCAAGCGCGTCATCGTCAGCGGCTGTTTCTCCGGCATGGGGGAGGCGACGGCCAGGCTGCTGCTGGACCTGGGCGCGGACGTGCACGGCCTGGATTTCAAGGACAGCACCCTGCCGCTGGCCTCCTTCAACAAGGTGGATCTGCGCGACCCCACCTCGATCGAGGCGGGCGTGGCGGCCATCGGCGGCAAGGTGGATGCGCTGTTCAATTGCGCCGGCCTGCCGCAGACGGCGCCGCCCATGGATGTGATGAAGGTGAACTTCATCGGCACCCGCCACCTGACGGAACAGGTGTTGCCCCTGATGGCGGCCGGCAGCGCCATCGCCAATATCTCCTCCATCGGCGGCATGGGCTGGAGCCGGCGCGTGCCCGTCATCATGGGCATCATCGCCACGCGCGGCTACCAGGCCGCCATCGACTGGGCGGAAGCCAACAAGGAGACGGTGGCGGAGGGTTACGCTTTCTCCAAGGAAGCCGTGAATGTCTGGACCATGCTGTCCGGTGCGCACCTGATCAAGAAGGGCATCCGCATCAACGCCACCATGCCCAGCCCCACCCAGACCCCGATGATGGCGGCGTTCGAGGCGGCGACCCCGGCGGAGGTGCTGGAGGCCGCAACCCAGCCCATCGGCCGCCGCTCCACCCCGGCGGAGCAGGCCGCGGCCCTGGTGCTGCTGAACAGCGATCTGGCCGGCTTCATCAATGGCGTCGTCCTGCCGGTCGACGGCGGCTTCATGGGCGGCGTGGCCACGGGTCAGGTCGACATGTCGGCCCTGATGCGCCGGGCGGGATAAGCGCCGCCCAGGTCAACTCTCTGGTTTCATCACCATTCGGGCGAAGGCCTGGATGGTGATGAATTGGAAGATCAGCCGTCCCGCCCTTGCGGACGGCCACGCTATTTCTTTGCCTTATGCAGGGCCAGCCCATGAATTTCGATCTGACCGAAGATCAGGAAATGATGCGCGACCAGTTCGCGCGCTTCCTGGACAAGCACAGCAGCATGGAACGCGTGCGCGCCGCCCAGGCGACGGGCTTCGATGCCGATCTCTGGCACGGGCTGGCGGAACTGGGCGCTTTCTCCATCCGCGTGCCGGAGGAAAAGGACGGGCTGGGCCTGGGGCTGATCGTCGCCACCACGCTGATGGAGGAGGCGGGCCGCACGCTGGTGTCCGGTCCGCTGGCCGAGGCGCTGGTCACCGCCCGCCTGCTGGCCGAATGGGACCAGTCCTTGCTGGCGGATGTGACCACCGGCGCGGTGGTGGCGACGCTGGCCCTGCATGATCTGGCGATCCAGCCCCGGCAATGGGTGGCGGGTGGCAGCGTGGCGCGGGCCATCCTGGCGCGCCGCGGGTCGGATGTGCTGCTGTTCGACCTGTCCGCCCAACCGGCCAGGGCAGAGCCCACGCTGGCCGCCACGCCGCTGGCGGAAATCGACTTTGCGGCCCTGCCCGGCACCATCATCGCCAGCGGCCCGGACGCTATCGCCACCTTTCAGGCCGGCGTGGAGGAATGGAAGCTGCTGATCGCCGCCGGCCTGGCCGGCCTGTCGCGGCAGGCGCTGACGCTGGCCGCCGCCTATGCCTGTGAACGCAAGCAGTTCGATCAGTTGATCGGCGCCTATCAGGCCATATCGCATCCGCTGGCCGACCTTCTGTGCGATGTCGATGGCGGCAAGTTCCTGATCTGGAAGGCCCTGCGCGATATCGCCGATGGTGCGCCCGATGCCGGCGCCGCCATCGCCATTGCCGCCTGGTGGAATGCCGATGCCGCCGCCCGCACGGTGGCGCAGGCCCTGCACACGTTCGGCGGCTACGGCCTGACCACCGAATATGACATCCACCTCTATAATCTGCGGGCCAAGGCCTGGCCGCTGGTCTTCGGGGATCCGCGCCTGTGGCTGGAAGAAGCCGGCCGCCGTCTTTATGGGGGTGAGGTGGCAAGCCTGCCCCCGGTGGGCGAGGTGCCGATTGATTTCGACCATGGCGAGGAAGCCCGCGCCCTGGTGGCGGAAATCGATGCCTTCTTCGAACAGAACATGACACCGGAGATCCGGGCCAACGCCCATTATTCCTGGGAAGGCCACAACCCCGCCTTTCACAAAAAGCTGGCCGATGCCGGCCTGCTGTTCCTGGGCTGGTCCAAGGATATGGGCGGGCGCGGCTTCTCCGCTTACGCCCGCAACGCCGCGATGGAGGCGTTCGAACATCATGGCTGGAACAATCCCGTGGCCAATGTCGCGGGTCTGGTTGGTGCCATGATCCATCGGTTCGGCAGTCCGGAAGTCAAGCGCGAGGTGCTGGAACCGATCCTGGCGGGCGAAGCCATCGCCTCGCTGGGCTATTCAGAACCGCAATCGGGCTCCGACGTGTTCGCGGCCCAGTGCAAGGCCGTGCGTGACGGTGATGGCTGGCGCATTGACGGCACCAAGATGTTCACATCGGGCGCCAACCTGACCGATTACGTGCTGATGCTGACGCGCACCAATCCCGATGTGCCCAAGCACAAGGGCCTGACCATGTTCATTGTGCCGCTGAAGACACCGGGCGTGACGGTACAGCCGGTCTATACGTTCCAGGATGAACGGACCAATATCACCTTCTATGACGGGGTCCGCATTCCCGACAGCTATCGGCTGGGTGATGTCGATGGTGGCGTGCGCACCATGAGTGTCGGGCTGGAACTGGAACATGGCGGCGGCTTTGCCAAGGTACAGCGCGCCTTGCTGCACGCTGCCGAAAGTCTGGCACGGGAGATCGTGCAGGACGGCCGTCCGCTGATCGCACAGAGCCAGGCACAGATGCGGCTGGCCCGCACCGCCGCCAATGTCATGGTCTCCGATCTCCTGACCTGGCGGTCGCTGTGGGCCAGCGTCGAAAAGAAGCCGAACTTGGCCTATGGCCCCATGGCCAAGATGTTCTCGTCCGAAAAATTCCTGTCCGACGCGCGCGACCTTCTGGACCTGACGGCACCACTGTCCCTGTCAAAGCGACCGGGGGCGGCAGCCCTGATCAATCAAGGCTATCGCCACGCCCAGGGCACCACGATCTATGGCGGCACCAGCGAAATCCACCGTTCCTTGATCGCCGAGCGCGGTCTGGGCCTGCCGCGCACCCGCGCCTGAGGGGGAAAACATGTCCGATGAAGCCCCCCACCTGCTGACAGAGGATGTCGACGGCATCCTGGCGGCCACCCTGAACCGCCCGGAGAAGTTGAACGCCCTGTCGGGCCAGACCATGCGCCTGTTTGAACAGGCACTGCACCGGTTCCGGGATGATCCTTCTTTGCGGGTCATGCTGATCCGTGCCACCGGTCGCTATTTCTGCGCCGGCGCCGATCTGCGCGATCGCAGCGACAGCCCGGCCGCCCCCCTGCGTTCTGCCACCGCCATCCGGGAGAACCACCGCCTGCGCCTGCACGGCATGCAGCGGATCTATGACGAGATGGAGCATGTGGAAAAGCCCATCGTCGCGGCCATCCAGGGCCCCTGTGTGGGCGGTGGACTGGAAATGGCGTTGTCCTGTGACTTCCGGCTGGCGGCCGTCGGTGCGTCTTTCGCCTTTCCGGAGGGATTGATGGGCGTGCTGCCGGCCTCCAATGGCGTCAGCCGCCTGACCCGGCTCTGCGGTCCGCACTGGGCGCGTTATCTGATCATGGCCAACAAGCCGGCGGATGCCCAGCGCGCCCTGATGATGGGCTTGGTCCACGAGGTTCATCCCGATGACGGGTTGGACCTCGCCGCGCTGGATTTCTGTCGCCATCTGGCCAAACAGAATGCCGAACAGATGGGCGCGGCCAAGATCGCCATCGAGCTGGCCTATGAGGTCGGCCGCGACCAGGCGCGCCATGTCGAGCGTCTGGCCAACAGCGCCTTGATGCTGAACCCGGCCTATCTGGAAAAGCTGGAAGCCTATATCGCGAAGGTGGGAAAGGGAGGTTGATGCCTCCCGCCTTCCCTAACCTGCCCGCATCTGCCGCCTGATCTCGGCGATGCCCAACTCCATCAGCTTGGCCTCCGCCTCGATACGGCGGAGTGTCATCTGCTCGCTCATCGAAGCGCCGAAGAAATTCACCAGGATCGTATCGGTCACGATGGTGACGACACGCTCCACGCCGGTCAGCAGCACGGTCGCCATGCTGAGTGCCGGGCTGTCCGGTGCGGGTGATGCGCAATCCATCTGCCGCACCAGCATGCTGATCATCGGCCGGGCGGAATGTACGCGGTGGACCATCATGCGTTCATCATGCTGGTCGGCCATGCTGTTACGAAGGTGCAGCAGGAAGGAATGTTTGCGCCAGAAGGCCAGATAGGCATTCACGAACCGCAGGCAGCAGCCGTTCAGATCCTCATCGGGCCACCGATCCCGCGCCAGCGCCATATAGGCGTCCTCCGCCGTCTCCATCACCGGTTCCAGCGTGGCCAGCAGCAGTTCCGTCAGATCCTTAAAGTAGAGATAGAGCGTCGTCATTTTCAGGTCAGCTTCACGCGCAACCGCGCTCAGGCTGATCGGGGTGGATGGGGGGCCGGCCAGAAGCTTCTGCGCGGCCGCGATGATCCGCTCCCGCGTCTCCCGCCCCTTGCGGCCAAGCCGCTGGCCGTTCAGGTTGAAACTGTCCTCATCCCCCGTGGCGGTGATGACCGGCGCGGCGGCGGGCTTGCGCCCCCGCCGCCTGGGCACCCCATCGCCATCGGCCGGTCGTTGCTGTTCAGTCCCCATGCCCCTGACCTTCAACTCCGTGGATTACGCCCGGATCGCAATGACCTTCGATTCCAGGAATTCCTCGATGCCTTCGACACCCCATTCACGGCCGACGCCGCTGGACTTGTAACCACCGAACGGCAGATCGCCGGCGATGCACAGGCCGCCATTGACACTGACGGACCCGGTGCGGATACGGCGCGCAACACGCATCGCGCGTTCTTCCGAACCGGCGACGCCGCCAGATAAGCCATATTCGCTGTCATTGGCAATGCGGATGGCATCCTCGTCATCCTCATAGGCGATGACGACCAGCACGGGGCCGAAAATCTCCTCGCGCGCGATGCGCATGTCGTTGGTGACATTCACGAAGCAGGTGGGTTCGATGAAGAAGCCGTCGCCCTTGTCGGGCCGCGCATTGCCACCGGCCAGCAGGGTCGCCCCCTCCTGCTTGCCCAGTTCGATATAGGACAGAACACGGTCGAACTGCTTCTTCGACACGACGGGCCCCATGACCTGCGCCGGGTCCTCCGGATCGCCCCATTTGGCGGCGAACCCGGCATAGGCCATCTTCAGGGCGCCCACCGCCTCCTCATACCGGCTTTTCGGCACCAGCAGGCGCGATTGCACCGCACAGCCCTGGCCGGCATGGAAGACCAGCAGCGACATCATCACTTCCATGGCGAAGTTGGGCGCGTCGTCCAGGACGATCTTGGCCGACTTGCCGCCCAGTTCCAGGAACAGGCGCTTCAGCGTGGCCGCCCCCTTTTCCATGATGCGCTTGCCCACGCCGGTGGAACCGGTGAAGCTGATGACATCGACACGCGGGTCGGTGACCAGCATCTCCCCGGCCAGGGCCGGATCGCTGCCCGTCACCACGTTCAGCACACCCGGCGGGAACCCGGCCTGGGCCGCCAGTTCACCGAAGATCGCGCCCATACCCGGCGTATCGGGGGCCGGCTTCAGCACGATTGTGCAGCCGGCCAGCAGGGCGGAGACCACCTTGCCGACATTGACATACAGCGGCACGTTCCAGGGCGTGATCGCCCCCACCACGCCGGCCGCGTCATAGACGACCTTGCGCCTGGAGGTGAAGCCGAAGCCCTGCGCCTCGCCATAATCCTTTTCCCATTTCACCTGCGGGAAGACGCGCAGCAGGTCGTCCCAGCCGGACAGGGCCGTGCCCACCTGGGCCTTGTCCACCGCGCCCAGGGCCGATCCCGCCTCAAAACGGGCCAGCGCCACCAGACGGTCGCGGTTTTCCTGGAACAGGGCGCGCAGCTTCGTCACCAGTTCCAGGCGTTTGGCAGGGTTGGTCGACCAGTCGGTGGTGTCAAAGGCGCGGCGGGCGGCGGCGATGGCGGCATCCACATCGGCGGCCGAGGCGTCGGCCGCCTGGCCGGCGACGGCCCCCGTCCAGGGATTGATCACGTCGAAGGTCCTGTTCCCCTCGGCGGCGCGCACGACACCGTCAATATAGAGCTTGGCTTCCGGCAGCATGGACACGGGATCTGTTCCTTGTATGGACCCCCGATCGGGGATTGTATGGAGAGTGTATGGATCCGATTGTATGGATTTCGGCCCCGTCAGCGGTGCCGTGCCTGCAGATCCAGATGTTCGATGTTCAGATCGTCGGGCAGATTGATCAGGGTGCGGAAGATTTTCGCGGGCGAGGAGAAGTGCGAAATCGGCCGCGACCGCAGGTCCAGCCCCGCCTTCATGCAGGCCGCCCCGAACTTCGCCGCCACTTCCGGCGATATGTTCCAGGTCATGTCCTCGCCCATCATCTGTCCGGCCCGGACCGTCGTCACCCGGATGCCATCGGCCGCCAGTTCAGCCGACAGCGCCTGGGAAAACCGCTCCAGGGCCGCCTTACTGCTTTGATAAAGCGAGAACATCGGGAATGGCAGGCCGACGGATTCACTGGATACGTTGACGATGTGCCCGCCCTTGCCCAGCAGCGGGATGGCCGACCGGGCACAGAAGATGGGGCCGATATAGTTGGTCTGCACGGCCGACAGGATCTGGTCGTCGGTGGCATCCTTCACCAGGAAGGGCTGATAGACAGCGGCATTGTTGATCAGCACATCGACCCGGCCCGACCGTTGGGCGATCTGGGCAAAGGCCTCCCGCACGGACCCGGCATCGCCGACATCGCAGGCCAGCGCATAGGCACCCTTGCCGATTTCCGCCACCACCTTGTCCAGCTTGGCCAATGTGCGGCCCAGCAGCACCAGCACATGCCCGTCGGCGGCCAATTCACGCGCCACCTCGCGGCCCAGCCCGCTGCCGGCGCCCGTGATCACAATGGTCTTGGCCATCTCAACTCCCCATTTCATACAGTCATTTTTTGCGTTCAGGCTGCACGGTTCGGGGGCAAAACCGCAAGGGGCAAGGGCATCGCGCGGGCGATGCTTCATCCCCCATCCCGTCAGTCGAGCGGGACCGGCGCGCCCGTGCCCATATAGTCCGCCAGCACGCGATGGAAGTTGGTCACGGTGCGTTCCTGTACCGGATTGGGGCGCGAGCCCGGGAAGCCCCGGGATTTCATGCCCTTCTGCACCTCTCCCATATTGGCGAAGTCCTGGCACAGGACCTTGCGCCAAGTGGCCTCGTCCTGCGTCGGCTTGAACAGGTTTTCGGGCTTGGGCTCCTGCCCTTCCGGGAACCGTTCGATCACATAGACTTCAAAGATGCAGCTGTTGGGATCAAAGCCGTTGGGCCGTGCGCGGTAGCAGAGCGCGAAGGTCGGGCCCTGGATGATGATGGTATTGGGGAACAGGTGCCAGACGGTGCCGGCCTTGGCGAAATGGGCCGGGTCGATGCGGGGCCACTGCACGCCGCGCGCCGCGTCATCCTTGGCCGCCTGCATCATCAGATGCGCCTGCACCTGCATGGGCGGCGTTTCCGGTGGCAGTTCGTCCACCAATCGCCTGGCGGCATTGACGATGGTCTGGGTGGTGGTGGCGTTCACCTCCTCCCACAGCTGTCCGATCACATCGGCCAGGGCCACGCGCATGTCGATATCGCCCGACACGCCGCCGGATGCCCCGCCGAACCCCTTCTGTGCGGCGGGACCGAACACGCTGTGCCGTCCATGCGCCTGGCTCCAGGTGGATTTGGCGCCGTATTTGGTCAGTTGCGGATGGGTGCCGGGGACGTGATAGCCCTCAATGAACGCCTCGATGGCGACCTTCCAGTTGCAGGGAAAGGTCAGCCACTGGCGCCAGCGATAGCGCATCTTGTCCAGTTCGAACGGTTCCAGCATGTCGGCCGCCACACCCAGATACTGGCGCAACGGTTCGGCGTCGGGGTCCATATTGATGAAGACCCAGCCACCCCAGGTGTCTACCTTGACCTGCTTCATGGTCAGGTTCTCGTCCGTCAGCGCGCCTTCCCAATCGTCGCGCGACAGACAATCGACATTGCGCCCTTCCAGATCCCATTTCCAGCCATGGAACTTGCAGAAGAAGCGCTTGGTATGGCCACAGCCCTCCGTCAGACGGCGTCCGCGATGCAGGCAGACATTGTAATAGGCGGCGATGCGATCTTCCGCCACGCGCGCGACAATGATGCTTTCATCCAGAATGTCGTAGGTGACATAGTCGCCGACCTTGGCGAGTTCCTCCGCCCGGCAGGCGACCTGCCAGACCTTGGCCCACAGCTTTCCGTCCTCCGCCTTGGCATAGTCGGGGCAGGTATAGGCGGCAATATCGATGATGGTCGGGCGTTCACTGAGGGCGCGGCTGACCTTGCTGATTTCATTCATGGAGACGGCTCCGTTCCAGCATGTCCGGGGGTTGCTGAAACCTAGGCCGGGGGCCCGCCGATGGAAAGCAAGCGGCGGCACGCCAACGCCGATATCGCTGCGGCGGGGTTTTGGCGCCGCCGCTTTACGAGGGGCCCCACCCTGCCTATTGCTTGATCCGCATCATTTACAGCGCAGGGGTTCCAACCATGTCCGCGAGCCAACGGACCCATTTTCAGGGCGCCGGCGTGACACTGGCCGCCGATATTTCCGGACCGGAAAACGGCCTGCCCATCCTGTTCCTGCATGGCAGCGGCCAGACGCGGCAAAGCTGGGGCAAGGCCCTGAATGAGGGCGCCCGGCAGGGGTTCCGGACCATCGCCATGGACCTGCGCGGGCATGGCGACAGCGAATGGTCCCCCGATGGCCATTATGAGCTGGGCCTGTTCGCCGACGATCTGGCCGCGGTGCTGCGCGGTTTTGCGGCGGCGCCCGTCGTGGTTGGCGCATCGTTGGGCGGGCTTGCGGGCATGCTGACGGCGGCCCGCACGCCGGATCTGCTGCGGGCCCTGGTGCTGGTCGATATCACGTCACGCATCGAATTCGACGGCACACGAGAGGTGATGGATTTCATGGGCAGCGGCCTGGATGGTTTCGCCAGCCTGGACGCGGTAGCGGATGCCGTCGCCGCCTATCTGCCGCACCGCGAACGGCCCAAGGACACGCGGGGCCTGGAGCGGAACCTGCGGCTGCGCAATGGCCGCTATTACTGGCACTGGGACCCCGCCTTCATGAAAATGGGGGAGAATGCGCAACAGCGAAAGGACGCCCCGGCCCGGCTGGAGGCCGCCGCCCGGGCGCTGACCGTCCCCACCCTGTTGCTGCGCGGCGGACGCAGCCGCATTGTGTCGGACGAAGGGGCGCGGGAATTCCTGGCCCTGGTCCCGCAGGCCGAACATGTGGACATCGCCGACGCCCACCATATGGTCGCCGGCGATGCCAATGACGCCTTCAACAAGGCCGTGTTCGATTTCGTGGCACGGCAGGCGCGATAGGGGCCACGGGCCACGGCCTTCACGCCGACCGCATCACCTCCGTCCCCGCCAGCCGCTGGGCCGCCAGTTCCTTCAGGACGCCGGTCTTCACCTTCTCGCTGCCCGTCACGGCAAATTCATGTTCCTGGAACAGCAGGATGGCGCGCGGCACCTTGAAGCTGGCCAGCTTCGTCTTCAGGAAGGCGGTCACGGTGCCCGCATCCAGTTCCACCCCTTCATGCGGGATCAGGCAGGACACCACCATCTCCCCCAGCGTGTCATGCGGCACGCCCACGGTCTGTGCGCGCTTCACGCCGGGATAGTTGGCCAGCACCTCATCCACCTCCTGCGGGGCGACGTTGGCGCCGCCGGTCTTGATCATGTCGGTCAGGCGGCCCTCCCAGAACAGATTGCCCTCCTCATCCACATAGCCGCCGTCACCGGTGCAATAGAAGCCGTCGGCATCAAAACACTGGTCGGCGGTCTTGCCGATATAGCCCAGCATCAGGGTCGGCCCCTTGACGGCGATTTCGCCCCGCTGGCCGATGGGCATCACGTCGCCCGTCAAGGGATGGAAGATCTTCAGGATATTGCCGGGCAGCGGCTGGCCGAAGCTGCCGCGATAAATTTCCTTCGGCGTGTTGGCGGGGACCGCCGCCATGATGGTCAGCGTCTCCGTCGTGCCGAAGGCCGGGCAGTGCCGCCAGTTGGTGGACGCCGTGGGATGGTCCAGCAGCTTCGATCCGTAGGTCACATAGTGAAGGCTGGACAGGTCGACCGTGGCCCATCTGTCGGATGCCTCCAGCCGGGCCCATTGGTGCGGACGCCCCATGGGGAAGCTGACGCGTTCCGCTTCCATCAACTCCAACGCCTCGTCAGCCTGGAAGACCGGTTGCAGGACGGCAGCCCCGCCCGTGGAAAAGGCAAGGCCCACCACCATGGAAATATTGCCCGACCAGAAGAAGCCGTTACCCGTCCAGCAGCGGACGGGGAACCGGTCGGCATCGATGTCCATGATGCGCGGCCAGCGCCACCATTGCACCGTGAAGGCACGATGGGTGTGGATGATGCCCTTGGGCAGGCTGGTGGTCCCCGATGAAAAGAAGATGGCGCCGATATCCGCCGGCTGCACGGCATCGGCCCGCGCCTGCACGACGCTGTCGGGGACGGCACTTCCCTGGTCCAGGAAATGGCGCCAGGTCTCCACCGCGCCGGCATCCGATGCCGTATCCGGCCCGGTGACATTATCCAGCGCCACCAGTCGCCGGAGAAAGGGCAGCCGGGTCGACTGCAAGTTCCCCGGTGCGGCCGTGGCAATCGCCGGTTCCAACCCCAGCAGCATGGCGCCGAAATCCTTCTTCAGCACCTGCCGGTCATAGAGCAGGATCGACACGGCCCCCGCCTTCAACTGATATTCCAGCTCATCAGGCGTGGAGAAAGTCGAGAGCGAGACGGTGACCCCACCGGCCAGCGCGATGCCGAAGACGGCGGACAGATATTCCGGCCGGTTCGTCATCAGCACGCCGACGCGGGCATCCTTGCCGGCGCCGGTCGCCACCAGCGCCTTCGCCACTTCCACCGACCGGTCCCAAAGCTGCGCATAGGTCCAGGAAATGCGGCCTTCCCGCCCCCGCAGAACCAGTGCCTCCCGGTCGGCGAAACGCTGCGTCACCCGCCTTATGTAGCCGGGGATGGTCAAGGGACCCAGGCCCGGTTCTTCAGACAAGGGAAGGCCATGGATGATGGACGGACGCGGCCCGTCCGCCGCGTTGCTGGGGCTGGTCATGGGCTTTGCCTTCTTTTACCGGGGCAGTTGGACTTCGGCCTTGCCGGTCAGGATCGTGTCGCCGTTCTGTGTGGTCATCCGGGTCTGGACCACGACGATCGGACAGCCGAATTCCGAGGTTTCCTTCTTCTCGATCACCTCCCCATCCACATAGGTGACGTCGCCTTCGAAGGCGGGGCTGCGGAACTGGGTCTTGGAATGCCAGATATAGCCTTCATGGCCCGCCCAATAGGCGACCGTGTCCAGGTGCCAGGCATTCATGGAGGAGCCATAGCCATAGGCGCCGCCCATGCCGACATTCTCGCCCTTCTTCTTGTTGATATGGCCGGATGAAGGACCGTAATAGAGACCGTCGCCCCGGCGCGGGTCGATCTTGCGGGCTTCGAAATCATACGACATGTCCTTGCCGAAGCCGGCATCATCGGTCGCGGGATCGCGCACACCCTCTGGCGGATTCCAGCGCCAGGTGCCCCAGATATTCTGGCGATGGGCCCGGCATTCATTGGCAAAGCTGATGATGGAATGCGGCCCGATCACCCGGCGCGGCAGCTTGTCGCCGACATTGACGGCATCGAAGGTCGGCGAGACGCCATCGCGGTTGGACAGAATCCAGTCATGGCGAAGCTTGTGGATCGCCTCCAGCTCCTCATCCGTCCATTCCTTGGGCGCACGCTTTTCCTTGCCATAGACGGCGCGCTTCTTCGCTTCCTCCACCAGATAGCGGATGGAAGTGGCGCGCTCGCGCGCGACCAGTTCGCCGTGCTGGTTGCGATGGACCGTGTCGCCATCGGCGAACATGGTGGGCCCGCCAAAGCTGGTATCCACCACCTTGTAGCCGGCGAAGGTCCGTTCCTGGGTCAGCTTGTCGCCCGGACGGACGGGCACGCCGTGGAACCACCATTCCTCACCCGCGAAGATCAGGTGCGTGCCCGGCACCTTGCCGACGCAGGACGGGTGGCAGCCATGGCCGTAATCCATGGCGACCGTGAAGCTCTGCGGCGCCACGATGCCGCCGAACCTGGAATTGCGGGCGAATTCCTGATCCCAGTGGATGGGATTGGGATAATCCATGGCCTGCACCCAGCGGCGTATATCCGTGGCATTGCAGGGGTCCCACAGTTCCGCGAACACGATGGGCTTGCCGACCCACTGGTCGACATCGCTGGTGTCCAGCACGGGCTTGATCTCTTCGGTCATGGTCTTGGCTCTTTTCCGGATGTCAGCGGTTGACATTGACGGTGATGCGGCCGCGCACCTTGCCGTCGATCAGGTCGATGCCGGCCTGGATGGCGTCGGCCAGGGCGATCTCCGTCGCGATCGTATCCAGCAGGGCCGGGTCCAGGTCCTTGGACAGGCGATCCCAGGCGGCCAGACGGCGGGCCTTGGGCGCCATCACGCTGTCGATGCCCAACAGGCCGACACCGCGCAGGATGAAGGGCGCCACGGAGGCCGGGAAATCCATGCCCTGGGCCAGGCCGCAGGCCGCGACATAGCCGCCGTAGCGGACCTGCGCGCAGGCATTGACCAGGGTGTGGCTGCCCACGCTGTCTATGACGGCGGCGAAGCGTTCCTTCTGCAGGGGCTTGCCCGGCGCGGACAGGCTGGCGCGGTTGATGATGGTGGTGGCGCCCAGGGTCTTCAGGTAATCGCCTTCCGCTGCCTTGCCGGTGGCGGCCACGATGTTGAAGCCGTTCTTCGCCAGCAACGCCACGGCGACGCTGCCCACGCCGCCCGTGGCGCCGGTGACCAGCACCTCCCCCTGACCGGGCGACACGCCATGGGCCAGCAGGGCATCCACGCACAAGGCCGCCGTATAGCCGGCCGTGCCGATGGCCATGGCCTGCTTTGCCGTGAAGGCCGGGGGCAGCGGCACCAGCCAGTCACCCTTCAGCCGCGCCTGCTGCGCCAGCCCGCCCCAATGGGTTTCGCCCACGCCCCAGCCGTTCAGGACGACCTTGTCGCCGGTCTTCCAGTCAGCGTGGCTGCTTTCCGTCACGGTGCCGGCCAGATCGATGCCCGGCACCATGGGGAATTTACGCACCACCGGCGACCTGCCCGTGATGGCCAACCCGTCCTTGTAGTTCAGGGTTGAATAATCCACGGCGATGGTGACGTCGCCTTCGGGCAGGGAGGCGGGGTCGATCTCTGACACCGCGACCTTCTGGCCGCTGTCGTCCTTCGAAATCAGGATGGCGGAAAACATGGAAGCCCCTTCTTGGTTCGCAAGGGTGGAAGGGCGCATTCCGCCCTTCGGGTTTTGCGGAGAGGCTTGCGTGAAGCAGTTGTGAAGGTCAACAAAAATGAGATATGATCATTTCAGGACGAATGCGATCTAATGTACTGATATTCCTTGATTCAAACGAATTTCGCATCGCACTTGCGCACCTGTGGGCAAGACCCTCAGGTGCCCATCGCCGGGGCGATAACCAGTCTGTCCAGGATCGCCGCGATCCGATCCACCTCAATGTCCTGACCATGGGCCAGCCACCAGCCCAGCGTGTCCAGCACACCGGACGCCCCCACGGTGATGGCCAGATCCAGGGGCAGCCATTCCCGCCCCTGTGCGTCGGCCGGCACCGCCGCCCGTGCCTGCCGTACGAATTCCGTGCGCAGCTTGGCCGCCGCCCCGCCATTCAGCAGGACTGACCAGAGTTGGCGATGCCCATTCACATAGTCGCACAGCGCGCGACAGCCGGCCCGACTGTCCATCGCCATGGTCAACGGCATGGCATTGGACAGCAACCCGGCGATTTCCTCCACCGCCACCTCGTCCAGCAGGGTGGCAGTGTCCGGATAATGCCGGAAATAGGTGGCATAGCCGATGCCGGCGCGGGCGCAGAGATCGCGGATGGTGATCGCCTCGAACGGTGTCGTCTCGATCAGGTCCAGCAAGGCGGCGCGCAGGGCCGCACGGCTGCGCCGGACACGGGCATCCATCTGCATTGACGGCGGCAAGGCGGGTGACTTATGATCCATTGTATATCATAAAATCCAAAATGAAGGTGCGCCATGACCGAGGGTGAGGCGAAACCCATCATTGATGGGAACGCTGACGAACGCAAATCCGCTTGTCTGGCGGCACGGCATATGAAGACCGCACCCGATGTGCGGCGCATCGTCAGTTTCGCGCAAGCGCGCGACATCCTGCGCAACCCCAGCGCCAGACAAGGTGGTGCCGGCGCCGAACATGTGGATGCAGGCAATCCTGAACAGGTTCCGGTCTTCTATCTTGACGGCGAAATGCATCGCAAACGACGCGCTGCCATCGCCAACCTGTTCACGCCCAAGGCCATCGCCAACCGCCATGCCCACGTGATGGCGCGGACAACCGACATGCTGCTGGCCCGGTTGCGCGCGCAAGGTCAGGCCCGGCTGGACGAGATCAGCTTTGAACTGGCGGTGGCGGTGGCGGCAGAAATCGTGGGCCTGACCGAAAACCCACCACGACGCATGGCACCCCGCATCAATGCCCTGCTGCACAGCGCCCTGGCATCGGCCGGCGGCGCGCGCGGTCTGATGTTGAAGGCGCTGAGTGCCGTCCACGGCATGTGGTTCTACTGGCGTGATGTCCGGCCTGTCATCCGGGCGCGGCGCAGGCACCGACGTGACGACATCATCTCCCAGACCCTGGACAAGGGCTATTCCACCCGCGCCATCATGATCGAATGCATGACTTACGCGACGGCCGGCATGGTGACGACGCGGGAATTCATCGTCATGGTGGCCTGGCACCTGTTCGACCGACCCGACCTTCGCCAGCAGTTCCTGGACAGTAACGAGGCCGAGCAATTCGCATTGCTGGAGGAGATCCTGCGCCTTGAACCCGTGGCCGCGTTGATCCAGCGGCGGACAGGTGCGCATGGGGAGGTGGTTGCGGTCGATATAAGAGCCGTCAATACGGACCCGGCGGTGACCGGCCCCTGCCCGATGCGCATCGATCCCGGCCGCGCCCGGCGCGAAGGGCAAAATGGCGGCTATCTGAGCTTCGGTGATGGTGCCCATACCTGTCCCGGCCGCCAGGTCGCCTTGCATGAAACCCGCATCTTCCTAGACGGGCTGTTCCGCGTTCCCGGCCTGCACCTGCTGCGTCCGCCGCAAATGGGCTGGAACAGCGCGCTGATGGGTTATGAGCTTCGCGACATGCGCGTCGGTTGTGACCGGCAATAGTCCTGGACGCCAAAACATTTGACAGGCCTGCATCCATATACTAACCATGGTTAGCATTAGTCAGCACGCCGGTTTGGAAACCCCACCCGGCGTCTTCCTGGAGTGATGACCCGTGAAGAAGTTTCTGCCATTCCTGATCCTGTCACTGGGCCTTGCCGCTCCCGTGATGGCGCAGCCGGCCCCGGCTGCCGCGACGGCCGCTTCTGTGGAAGTGGGCAAACCGCTGGTCGATGCCGACGGCAAGCGCATAGGCGCTGTCTATCGCGTGGGCGATGACGGGGCCGCCCAGGTGATCATCGACGGCAAGATCTACAGCGTGCCCGTCGCCACCATCACTGTCGCCGACGACAAGCTGGTGACCAGCATGAAGAAAAAGGACCTGCTGTCCAAACGCTGAAATCCTTGGGCGTTGCCGCCCTTCCTCCCTCGACTGGCGGAACTTGGCGCAAGGTGCCGGTGCTGGGGCAGCCCCCCGGCACCGGCTTTCTTTTTGGGGCGCGGCCGGCATCGCCCTGTCGATGAATTTCCGCCAGCATCCGCTCCCTGTTCTGACCGGCCGAAGTGGCTGCTAGTTGTGATGAAACACAAACGGATATCAGGGGGGACGGATGCTTCGCGTCGGGATCATCAGCGCCAATTGGGGGGCCGTGGCCCACCTTCCCGCCTGGCGGGCCGTGCCGGGGATCGAGGTGGTCGGCATCTGCACCTCCCGCCGGGAAACAGCGGAGGCGGCCGCCAGCCGCTTCAAGGTTCCACGCGCCTTCTGGAACGCGGCGGAGATGATCGCCGATGGCGATATCGACATCATCGATTGCGGCACACGCCCCGGCATCCGCCACCCCATGGTGCTGGCTGCCCTGGCTGCGGGCAAACATGTCTATAACGGCATCCCGTTCGCAGCCGACATTGACCGGGCGCGCGACCTGCATGATGCATGGAAGGCCAGCGGCACCGTCGCCATCGTCGATGCCTATGCGCAATGGCTGCCGGCCCATCGCATGGCCAGACAGATGCTGGATGACGGTTTCCTGGGCACGCCCTTCGGCGGCACCTGCATCTTCAACCTGGGCCTGTTCAACCAGCCCCATCCCCAGTTCCCCTATAACTGGTTCGCGGAAGCCGGACAGGGTGTTTCGGCCCTGCGCAACCTGGGCAGCCACGCGCTGCACATGCTGGTGCATCTGTTCGGGCCGGTGGCGGAGGTCATGGCCGATGATCGCCGGCTGCTGGATGAATGGCGCTTTCCGGACGGGTCGGTGATCAGGCCGCAGACGAACGATTTCGCCAATCTGATCCTGCGCTTTGCCAGCGGCCTGACCATGCAGATGCAGGTGTCGTGGAGTGCGACGGTGGGGCGCGGCTGGCATCTGGAGGCGTTCGGCAGTGGCGGGCGCCTGCTGCTGACCGCCCCCACCTTCCCCACCAGCACGGATACGGTCTTGCAGGCGGGCAGGCTGGGTAGCCGCAGTCTGGAGCCTGTTCCCATCCCGGACCACCTGCTGCGGCCCGACGGGATCGGGATCGGACCGGAGGTGCAGCCGCAGGCCGCGCACGGCATGGCCATTTCCATGCAGAATATGCGCGACGCCATCCAAGGCGGCGCCAGGGCCGCCCCCGACTTTGCTCAGGGCTGGATGGTGGAACGCCTCCAGGAGGCGGCCCGCCTTTCCTCGCAGCAGCGGCGCTGGGTGGCCTTGGACGAGATCAACTGAATAAGCAGCCGGGGAGGCAGATAATGAAAGGGATCGTGGCGGTAACGGGGGCAGCCGGTGCCTTGGGCCGGGCCGTGGTGGAACAACTGTCGGCGGCCAAGTGGATCGTCGTCGCGGTCGACCGCGCCCCCCTGCCGGCCGACAGCGCATCCGACATGGATATTGACGGCGTCGACCTGACGGACGAGGGGGCGATGGCCCTTGCTGCCGCCAGGATCAGGCAAGCTTTCGGGCGCCTGGATGCGTTGGTGAATGTCGCCGGGGGCTTTCGCTGGGAGACCGTGACCGAGGGCGAGGTGGCGACCTGGGACCGGCTTTACGCCATGAATGTGAAGACAGCGCTGGTGACGACACGGGCGCTGCTGCCATTGCTGCGCGTCCAGGGCGGCGCCATCGTCAATGTGGGCGCGGCGGCAGCCATCAAGGCGACGACGGGGATGGGCGCCTATGCAGCGTCCAAGGCGGGTGTCGCCCGGCTGACGGAGGCGCTGGCGGATGAGTTGAAGGACGCCGGCATCCGCGTGAATGCCGTGCTGCCCAGCATCATCGATACGGCGGCGAACCGGGCGGACATGCCCGACGCCGATTTTTCCCGCTGGGTGGCGCCGGATAAGCTGGCCGACGTTATCGGCTTCTTGCTGTCATCCGCGGCGGTATCGGTCACGGGTGCGCTGCTTCCGGTCACGGGTCGGGTCTGATGTCGCCCGCGTGACATACCTATCCCTGGCCGTTCACCCCTGCGGGGACACGGCCAGGGGGTCCCGCCCGCCGGTGCTGAAATCGCGGACGGTGCCCGCGATATAGTGCGCGTGGGGTGCGTTTTCCGGTTGGAATGTGTGACACTGGCCCATGGGCAGCCGGGTCTTGTCCGACCGCTTTTCGAACGCCATGACGCGGCCATGCGCCAGGATGGTGCCCCAGCGCAGCAGGCGTGCCGCCTCCTGCCCCGCGGCATCCAGCCCGGCGATCCAGGGGCCGATCTGGTCAAGACGAAAGCCCGCCAGGTCAGCCGGAACGCTGAATTGGCCCCCGAGAAGGGTCCATTCCAGCATGGTTCGGCCATTCAGACGCAGGACGGACCGGACCGTGCCGTCAACCGGATCTGACACCATGATGTCATAGACCAACGGTGCCGCCGCCCCGGCATGGGTGGCGGCCAGAAGGGTCAGATCGTAGAGGTGGGTGCAGTTGGAAAGCTTGCCCCCCTGCCTGACGAGGCGGTCCAGCGGCGCCCCGGTGAAGGTGCGGGCCACAATGGCGGGGGCGCCGGGACAGGTGGTCCAGGGCACCCTGTGCATGGCCGCATCCACCCCGGTGACGATGCCGCCCCCATGATGGAGGACGATCCCCATGCAATGGTAATCGTCCTCCAGATCGCTGGTCACCTTTCCCGGTTCCGGCACGATGCGGATGCGGCGGCGGAAGCCGGGAAGCTGATCGATCGGCGTTGTCATGCGCCGCCCGCCTCAGGCGTTCCAGACCAGCCAGACCTCTTCCGGACCCACGACATGGCCGCCGTGGTAACGGACCGTCCTGGCCGGGTCCAGATGGAATTCCGGCAGGCGGGCCAGCACCTCCTCATATAGGACCTGCAATTCGATGCGGGCCAGATGCGACCCCAGGCAGCGATGCGGCCCCATGCCGAAGGCGACATGCACCTTGTTTTCCCGATCCAGGTCGAAATTGGCCGGCGCCGCATATTCCTTGGCGTCCAGATCGGCCGCCGGCAGGAACAGCATCACGCGTTCATTGGCCTTCAGCCTGGCACCGTGGAATTCGACATCCCGGGTCACACGGCGCGGCGGCACAGTGAAGGTGTAGCGGCGCAGAATTTCTTCGGCCGCCTCCGGGACCAGCTTGGGATTGGCGCGCAGCTTGCGCTGCAAATCCAGATCGGCCGCCAGATGGCGCACGCCATGGCCCATGCCGTTCATCACCGTGTCCAGGCCGGCCAGGAACAGGAGGACGCAGTAATTCTCCATATCCTCGATCGTCGTCTGTTCACCGCCGATATTGGCCTGCCACAGCATGCTGATCAGGTCGTCCTGCGGGTCATCCTTCCGCGCGATCACGGTGTCGCGCATGATGGCAGTGACCTGCATCAGCCGGCGCGCCATTTCCCGCGGGTCGTTCTGGCCGGCCGACAGGTGCTGTTTCACCAGGGTGCGGTATTCCGCCTGCCGTTCACCGGGCAGGCCGAACATCTTCAAGAACACCTGCACGGGCAGCGGCTCCGCCACCTCCGCCATGAATTCGGCAGTGCCCTGCGGCTTGATCTTTTCGATCAGTTCGGCCGCCAGGGCCCGGATGCTGTCCTTCAGGGCCAGCATCGATTTGGGCGAAAAGGCGCTTTGCAGCGGGGTGCGGTATTTGGTGTGATCCGGCGGATCGACATTGATCGGCACCGGCTGTGGAATGCGCGGCGATCCGGGCGGCAGGGCCGCCATCATGGCCTTGATCTGGGCGCGCGGCACGATCTCGCTGGAGAAGGTTTCCGGATCGCGGGAGGCTTCGAAATTGGCCGCATGGCTCATGATCATCCAATGGCCGCCATTGCGCGGCGTCCAGAAGACGGACGGGACTTTGCCCATCATGTCCAGGATGCGCCGATGCGGATCGACCAGATATTCCGGGTCATGGAACATGTCGAAATCATACATCGCCGCTTCCGGCACATGGTCCGGACGGGCAACAGCGGGGCTCAGCGTCGCACCAGCACTCATCGGGGGTCTCCACCTGTTCGGACGCGCTGCATCAGGGGGGTGCCCGCGTCGTTCTTTGCTGCTGTGGATTTACTAAACTTGGTTAGTATTTTCAATCTCGGCTCAGGGCCAGATTGACCCAATTGCCGGGGTCCAGCCATTTGGCAGCCGCGCCGGTGGCCATTCATCACGGGAGCGATGTTGGTCAGAACCGTTCGCCCACCAATGTTTCGCTGATCTGCCACAGCGTCCGGGCGCGGACAGGGTCCACCGCGTAGGCAGCAACGCCCGGCCCCATCGGCCCTACCGACACATGGGGCGGAACGGTTTGCGCCACACCGCAATCCTCGCAATAGCGACCGCCAACGGCGTTGGCATCGGCGACAATTCCGGCCCAGATGCTGGTGGCTGCCCCCTGCTGCACATTCTTTCGCACGAAATTCCAGGCCCCGCCGGCGGCGGCACTTTGCAGCTTCGCCCGCTGAGCTTCCCGCGTGGCAGGGTCCATATGCCGACCCAGTTCGGTTTCAACCCCACCGGGATGCACTGCGGTGGCGCGGATGCCACGGGACCCGTGGCGGCGGTCCAGTTCCACCGTGAACAGGATATTGGCCGTCTTCGACCCACCATAGCCGGCATAGGGCGTATAGTCCCGCAGAGCGAAATTGGGATCATCCAGGTCGATATCGGCGATGTGGTGGGCGGAAGAAGCCAGAACCACGACCCGCCCACCCGGCGCCATGTGCCGGACCAGCCGGTTGATCAGCAGGAAATGACCCAGGTGGTTGGTGGCGAACTGCGTTTCGAACCCATCGACGGTCCGGCCGAAGGGTGGGCCCATGATACCGGCATTGGCAATGATCAGGTCGAAAGGCAGCTGGCTTTCCAACCGTTCCGCACAGGCCCGGACCGACGCCAGGGACGCCAGATCCAGTTCCGCCAGGGTGATCCCCGGCCCATTGACGGCCGCCGCCTTGCCCAGGTCGCGGGCCGTACCCACGACGCGCGCGCCATGCGCGGCCAGGACCCGCGCGGTTTCCACGCCCAGCCCGGCCGACACCCCGGTGACCAGGACATGGCGACCGGTCAGGTCGATCCCCGCCAGCACCTGTTCGGTCGTGCTGGTGGCCCCGAATGGCTGGCTCATTCCGCCGCCTCGCTGTCCCGCTGATCACGGGCCGCGCGCACCTGGGCGGCGATGTCATTGGCCGCAATGAAGCCGAAGACCATGGCCGGTCCGATGGTACCGCCGGCCCCCGGATAATTCAGGCCGAACGGGCTTCCGGACGCGTTGCCGGCGGCGTAAAGGCCGGGGATGGGCTGGTCCTGCCCATCCAGCACGCGGGCCAGATGGTCCGTCTTCAACCCACCCTTGGTTCCCAGATCGCCCAGATGGACGGGAATGGCATAGAAGGGCGCGCGGGCGATCGGCCCAAGGGCCGGGTTCGGCTTGCAGGTCGGATCGCCGAAGGTCTTGTCATAGATGGTGCTGCCACGGCCGAACTGCGGATCGTCACCGGTCATTGCTGCGTTGTTCATATATTTAACCACGCCGTCCAGCTTGGCCGGGTCCAGGTGGAGCTGTCGGGCCAGGTCGCCGATGCTGTCGGCCTTGAAAATATAGTGCCCCCACCAATCCACGGGGATGGACCGGTCCGGCATGATGGCGGAAGGCAGGATGCCGCCGGCCGTGAACTTCTCCCGGAAGGACCTGTCGAAGACCAGCCAGCAGGGCAGGTTCGCCCCGCTGCGCTTCTGATCCTCCACCATTGCTGAACCGAAACGGTCATACGAACAGCTTTCGTTGACGAAACGATCCCCGTTGCGGTTCACACAGACGCTGCCGGGCCGGCCCACATCGAAGATGGCCTGATGCACTTCCTCAAAGTTGGACGCGCTGGCACTGGGCAGGATCATGGTGGGGGCCCACCAGCCCTCGCCCGTATGTTCCGTGCTGGCTCCCGCCGCCTCCGCCGCGATCAGCGCTTCCCCCGCATTGGCCCCCTGCGGTGTCGATGAGCACCAGATCGAGGTCTTGACGGGAAAGAACCGGTCGCGAAGCTGCTGGTTCCATTCGAAGCCGCCGGCGCAGATCACCACCCCGTGGCGGGCCGCGATCTCGTGGGTGGTGCCGAACCGGCTGACGCGCACGCCCGTCACCCGCCCATCCGCCACAACCAGTTCATCCAGGCGTGTTTCCAACCGGATTTCCACACCCTTGGCGTCCAGACTTTCCAGCATCGGCCCGATCAAGGCATTGCCGGAGGTAAACCAACGGTCGCGCCGGGTCAGTCTGCGGGTGGACCGATCCAGCCAATAGCGGCCGATGACACGCAGCAGCGCCTTCTTCCACCCTTTGGCCCGCGCCGCGATGGTGAAGGTTTCCTCCAGGTTCATGGCATAGCGGTTGAACAGCTTGAAGCGCGGGAACTGTTCGCGCACCAGGGGGAATTTGACGCCCAGCCGGCGCCCATCCCACATGGGCAGCACCAGCGACCGGTCGTTGCGTGATCCCGGCAGTTCGGCAAAATAGTCCGGCCACGGCATGGGGATGAAGTTGATGCCCTGTTCGCCCATATAGCGCAGCATCGACGCCCCGGCATCGACGAAGGCCTCCAGCTTGCGGCGGTTGACCTCCTGCTTGATGACGCCATCCAGATAGGTCAGCGCCTCATCCCGCGTATCGGTGCTGCCCCCCAGCCCGTGGTTGGGGATCCAGGCGACACCGCCCGACGTGGCGGAGGTGCCGCCATATTTGTGCGCCTTTTCGACGACCAGCACATTCAGGCCCTGGTCACGCGCCCGCATCGCCGCCGCCATGCCGGCCGCCCCCGACCCCACCACGATCACGTCAAACGTCTCGGTCATCATTTCCCCCGTTGATCGCTTTTCCAGCGGACATGGCGGGCAGAGTAACGACGCCCAGACGGGGTTTCGACCGCGCGGGGGCCGGACTGCGGGCCGGGGCTGATCCATGTGCGGTCAGGGACAAGTGCGCGCCCGTCCCTGGCTGTATGTGTTCATAATGACGAACTGCGAACCGGGGAGCCTCCATTGTCCGCCTTGCGCATGATCAGGGTCATCGAACTGGCCGAGAACGTCTCCGGCGAATATTGCGGCAAGTTGCTGGCCGATTTCGGGGCGCAGGTGGTGAAGGTGGAACGGCCCGGCAGGGGCAGCCCCACCCGGCATCTGGGCCCCTTCAAGGAAGGGGCACCGGCTGGGGAGAATAGCGGCCTGTTCGCCTATCTGAACACGGGCAAGCATTCCGTGACGCTGGACCTGTCCAGCCCGGACGGGGTCGCGATGCTGGCGCGTCTGCTGGATCAGGCAGACGTGGTGATCGATGATCATGCGCCGGGCTGGCTGGCCACCGTCGGACTGGCCCCGGGGGTGCTAGGTGAAACGCATCCGGACCTGATCATGTGCGCCATCACGCCGTTCGGGCAGGACGCGTCCCCCGATCGCCGCCATGCCACCGACCTGACCATCATGCATGCCAGCGGCTGGGCCTATCACACACCCAGCGGAGAGACGGCGCGGCCGCCGCTGAAAGGCGCCGGCCGGTTCCTGCCCAGCTATGAGGCGGGGCTGGAGGCGGCGATGTGCATTGCCGCCTGCCTGAACGAGGCGCGCGGCCGCTTCATTGATGTGTCGATGCAAGAGGTGCTGGCCTCCCGCGTCGACTATGTGCTGGGCCAGATGGTGGCGGGCGACATGGATGTGGATAATGCCCGCACCCGCTTCGACCTGGGCGGACCCGCCGGCATTTTCGCCTGCCGCCAGGGCTTTGCCTATCTCTGGATGTCGGCACCCGCACATTGGGAGGCAATCCGCACCCTGCTAGACGACCCGGCGTGGATGAAAAGCTTCCCCGACAATTGGCTGGAACGCGGACTGACGCCGGAACGCATCGCCGAATGCCGCCTTCATATCGGGCAGTGGCTGCGCGGGGAGGACAAGGATGAGGTGTCGGCCAAGGCCCAGGCGCTGGGCCTGACCATGGTGCCGGTCAATGATCCCGGCGACCTGATCCGCAATTCGCAGTTCCAGCACCGCGCCTTCTTCAGCGAGTTGCGGCACCCGACAATGGGCGCCGCGCTCTATCCCACTGTGCCGTACCGGATGAGCGCGTCCCCCGCGACCCTGACCCACCCGGCGCCGCTGCTGGGCGCCGATACGGCCGAATTCCTGCGCTGAAAGGATTGTTCCCATGAGCATGGCAAAGCGTGGCGGCCCGCTGCAGGGCATCCGGGTGCTGGAACTGACCAAGGTCTGGGCCGGGCCCTATGCCGGCAAGCAACTGGCCTTCCTGGGCGCGGAAGTGATCCGGGTGGAAAGCAAGGGGTCCCTGGATGTCACCCGCACCTATGGCGTGAAGGATATCGACAAGGCGCCGGGCTTCATGGCCGTCAATCCACAGAAACTGTCGGTGCAGATCGACATGAAGTCGGCCGACGGCCTGGCGCTGCTGAAGGACCTGGCGGCCCAGTGCGACATCCTGATTGAGAATCTGCGGCCGGGTGCCATCGACCGGCTGGGCATCGGCTATCAGGCGCTGCGGCAGGTGCGGCCCGACATCATCTTCGTGTCCATGGGCATGTATGGCAATGACGGCCCGCTGGCCTATCAGACGGGCTATGCCCCCTGCTTTGTCGCCCTGGGCGGGCTGTCGTCCCTGGTCGGGTATGAGGGGGAGGCGCCCAGAGGCATGAATATCCGCTACGCCGACAGCACCTTCGGCACGGCTGCTGCCTTTGCCGCCCTGGCCGCGCTGCACCACCGCCAGCACACGGGCGAGGGCCAGTTCATCGATGTCTCCGCTGTGGAGACGATGACCAGCATGATCGGCGACAGTTTCATGGAATTCAGCCTGACCGGGCGCATTCCCGCCTGTGACGGCAACCGGCACGCGGATATGGCCCCGCACGGTGCCTATCCCTGCGCCGGCGACGAATGGATTTCCATCGCCGTCCAGGATGACGAGGCCTGGGCAGCGCTGGCCGCCCGCATGAACCTCAACGACAAACGCTTCAGCACCCTGCCCGGCCGAAAGGCGCATGAGGCGGAGATTGATGCGGCGCTGGCCGCCTGGACAAGCAGCCAGGATGCGGCAACCCTGGCGGAGGCGCTGCAGGAGGCCGGGATCGCCGCCGCCAAAAGTGCGGCATCGGTGGATCTGGTCGCCGATGCCCATCTGTGGGCCCGTGAATTCTATCGACAGGTGACGGATGCCGATGGCGAGGGGCGGTCGATCATCGGCCCCGGCTACCGCATGACGGATGCGGCCGCCCTGATCGACGGGGCCCCGAAGCTGGGCCAGCATAATGGCTATGTCTTCGGCGAGATCCTGGGCCTGTCGGCGGCAGAGCAGCAGCGGCTGGCCGATGCCGGTGCCATCCGATGATGCGCATGGCGGTCGCCATCGGCGGGGCGGGCCTGGCCGGGCTGTCGTTCAGGGACGCGCCCATCCCTGTCGCCGGTCCCGGCGAAGCCCTGGTGCAGATCAATGCCGCCACCTTGAATTACCGCGACCTGATCATGATGAAGGGGCTGCTGCCGGGGCTGGCCAAACAGCCCGATTATGTGCCCCTGTCCTGTGCCGCCGGTACCGTGGTGGCGGTGGGCGATGGCGTCGGCCGCGTCAGGGTCGGCGACAGGGTCAGCCCGCTGCTGGCCCAGGGCTGGATCGACGGCCCGCCGGACCCCAGGCGCATGCTGGGCGCCAGCCTGGACGGGGTCGCCCGGCCGTTTGCCACCTTCGCGGCGGAAAGCCTGGTCCTTCTGCCCGACGCCCTGGATGATCTGGAGGCGGCCACCCTGCCCTGCGCCGGCCTGACCGCCTATAGCGCGCTGTTCGGGGTCTGCCATCTGGAACGCGGACAATGGGTGCTGGTGCAGGGCACGGGCGGGGTTTCCGTGGCTGCCCTGCAATGGGCCAAGGCGGCCGGCGCGCATGTGGCCGTCACCTCCTCGTCGGATGAAAAGCTGGCCCATGCCGCGTCCCTGGGAGCTGATCTGACCGTCAATTATCGCACGGTGCCGGACTGGGCGGGGGCCGTGCGCCGGGTGCTGGGCCACGGGGTGGACATCGTCATCGATGTGGTCGGGGCCAACGGGCTGGACGCATCGGCGCGCGTGCTGCGCGACGGCGGTGTCATCGCCGCCATCGGCATGCTGGACGGGCCCTTCAACTGGACGAAGACGGACTATCAGGGCCGGCGCATCCTGCCCGTCACCATCGGCAACAGGGCCCGGCATGAAGCGATGCTGGCCTTTGCCGCCCGCCACCGGGTCCATCCCATCGTGGAGGCGGTATATGCGCTGCCCCGGCTGGCAGATGCGCTGATGCACCTGGAAAGCGGCCGCTTCTTCGGCAAGATCGGTATCGACATCAACGCATGAGGAACAGGATATGACCGCAGCGGCGGAGCGCCCTTCGGCGGAAGAGATCATTCTCTATGAGAAGGATCCCAAGACCAAGATTGCCACCATCACCCTGAACCGCCCCGACGCGCTGAACGCGCCGACCATCGCGGCCCGCCAGCGCTATGCGCAGCTGATCCACCGCGCCAATGTCGATGATGACGTGAAGGTCCTGATCGTGCGCGGGGTCGGCAACAATCTGGGCAGCGGCGCCGACCTGGGCGAACAGGCCGACATGCTGGGCGACAATCCCGATTTCTCCCTGCTGCACGAATTCGGCATCGGGGCGGACGAGGATGTGAAGTACCCGCCCAAAGGGTCCTATCGCTATCTGGCGCAGCTGACCCAGCTTTACGCCAATTCCGCCTTTGGCTGCCGGTCCTTGCAGGATTTTAAGAAGATCAGCATCGTGGAGGCCAAGGGCTATTGCTATGGCTGGCATTTCTATCAGACGGCCGATGCCGATCTGGTGATCTCCTCCGACGATGCCCTGTTCGGCCATCCGGCCTTCCGCTATGTCGGCTGGGGCCCTCGCATGTGGCAATGGGCGACCATGATGGGCATGCGCAAGTTCCAGGAAATGGTCTTCACCGGCCGGCCCTTCACGGCCAAGGAAATGTATGAGTGCAGCTTCGTCAACAGCGTGGTGCCGCGCGACGCGCTGGCGGCGGAGGTGGCGAAATACGCCAATGCCTGCGCCAATACCCGGCCCACCGACGTGGTCTATATGCAGAAGACCCTGTTCGAGATCATGAAGCAGCAGCAGGGCGAATATATGGGCTCCATCATGACGGCCTGGCTGGAATCCATGCTGCCGCTGGTGAAGAATGATGGCGGGGAAGTGACCCTGGGCGACGATGCCTTCGACAAGGGCATCAACAATGTCGTGAAGGATAATGACGCCCTGTTTCCCCCGGAATGGCGGCTGAGCAAGGGGGCGCGGCGCCGGCCGGAATGAAGAGGTTGGGCTCGGGCACCGCTGCGGCGTTGCCCGAGCCCATTCCCGTCACAATCGCTCGATGATCGTCACATTGGCGATGCCCCCGCCCTCGCACATGGTCTGCAAGCCGTAACGGCCGCCACGCGCCTTCAGCGCATGGATCAATGTCGTCATCAGCTTCGTCCCCGACGCGCCCAGCGGGTGGCCCAAGGCGATGGCCCCGCCATTCACGTTCAGCCTGTCCTGGTCGATATCCAGCGCCTTGGCCCAGGCCATGGGGATGGCGGCGAAGGCCTCGTTCACCTCGAACAGGTCGATATCGGCCAGCGACAGGCCGGCGCGGGCCAGGGCCTTGCGCGTGGCCGGGATCGGTTCTTCCAGCATGATCACCGGATCGCCAGCGGTCACGGTCAGGTTCACGATGCGGGCCAGCGGGGTCAGGTTGAAGCGCTTGACAGCGGCTTCAGATGCCACCAGCACGCCCGACGCCCCATCCGTCATCTGGCTGGCATTGGCGGCCGTGATCGACCCGCCCTCGGTGATGGTTTTCACCGCCGCCATCCCTTCCAGCGAAGCATCGAAACGGACCCCTTCATCCTGAAGGAACGGCCCGGCCTCCGTCTCGACAGGTACGATTTCCGCCTTGAAGGCGCCTGAGCGGATAGCGGCCGCCGCGCGGCTATGGCTGCGCAGAGCGTAGGCATCCATATCCGCCCGGCTGAACCCATATTTGTCGGCGATGGCCTGCGCGCCGTGGAACTGGTTGAATTCCTTCACGCCATAGCGGGCCTGGATGCTGACGGGCCAGGGCCCGACGCCGATGCCGGCATCGGCATGCAGGCGGAAATTGGACCCCATGGGCACGCGGGTCATGCTTTCCGCACCAGCCGCGATCACCAGATCCTGGGTGCCCGACATCACCGCCTGGGCGGCGAAATGCAGCGCCTGCTGCGACGATCCGCATTGCCGGTCGATGGTCACGGCCGGCACGCTGTCGGGCAGGCGCGAGGCCAGCACCAGATTGCGGCCGAAGGCGAAGGCCTGTTCCCCCGCCTGGGTGACGCAACCGACGATGACATCCTCGATAGCGGCGGGATCAACGCCCGACCGGTCGATAAGGGCGTTCAGGATGGTTGCCCCCAGATCGGCCGGATGGACACCGGTCAGCGCACCTTTGCGCTTGCCCCCGGCCGTGCGGGCCGCCGCGACGATATAGGCGTCAGCCATGGTCAGTTCCCCTGTTTGATGAAATCGGGTTTACGCTTGGCCAGGAAAGCGGCGATGCCTTCCTGGCCGTCGCCCGTGCGGGCCTGCCCGCTGATCGACCGGCTTTCGCCATCCAGTTGCGCCTCCAGGCTGTTCACCCCGCTTTCCAGCAGCAGCCGGCGGGTGGCACCCAGTGCGGTCACGGCGCCGTGCGCCAGTTCCTGGGCCAGGGCCGCCGCCTCGGTCCGCAAGGCGCCCTCGGCCACGATGCGGGTGGCAAGGCCGATCTCCACCGCCTCCACCGCACCGACCCGACGGTTGCGCAGGCACAGTTCCTGGGCCCGGCGCAGGCCGATCAGGCGCGGCAGGAACCAGGTGGTGCCGCCATCGGGCGACATGCCGATGCCGGTATAGGCCACGGTATAATGGGCGGCCGGATCGACCAGCACGATGTCGCCCAGGATGGCCAGGCCGAAGCCGGCACCCGCCGCCGGGCCGTTGACGGCCACGACCAGCGGCTTGTTCATCCGGGCCAGCCGGACGACGGCGGCATGCACATAGGCCGTGATCTCCTTCAGGAAACCCGGCAGCCCGTCGCCAGCGGCAGCGAAGGCGGCGACATCGCCACCGGCGCAGAACAGCCGCCCCTCCCCGGTCAAAAGGACGCAGCGCACGCTGTCATCCTCTTCCACCGCAATCACTGCCTCCATCAGGGCGCGGGCCATGGGGATGTCCAGCGCGTTGCCCACCGACGGACGGTTCAGGATGATCGATGCGACGGGACCGTCGTGCGTGACCAGGATGCTGTCGGTCATGGCATCACCGCGGGGCCATGCGGATGGCGCCATCCAGGCGGATGACCTCGCCATTCAGCATCGGGTTGGCGATGATCGACTGCACCAGCAGCGCATATTCCGCCGGCTTGCCCAGGCGGCTGGGATGCGGCACCTGCGTGCCCAGACTGTCCTGGGCCGCCTGTGGCAGGCCCATCAGCATCGGCGTCAGGAAGATGCCCGGCGCGATGGTGACGACGCGGATGCGATGTTGCGCCAGGTCCCGTGCCGCCGGAAGCGTGAGACCGACAACCCCGCCCTTGGAGGAGGCATAGGCCACCTGCCCGATCTGCCCGTCATAGGCGGCAACCGACGCGGTGTTGACGATCACGCCCGCCTCCTCGCCCGGAATGCCGGCGGCGATCAGGCGGGCGGCGAATTTGGAGATCATGTTGAAGGTGCCGATCAGGTTCACCTCGATGGTGCGGCGATAGGCATCCAGCGACAGGGGCGTGCCGTCCTTGGCCACGATGCGCCCGACCGGCGCCACACCGGCGCAATTGACCAGGACGCGGGCGGGACCGTGCGCCGCCTCTGCCGCCGCAAAGGCGGCGATGGCGCTCTCCTCATCCGTCACATCCACCTTGTGGAAGGCACCGCCGATCTCTTCCGCCGCCCTCCGGCCCGTCGCCTCGTCCCGGTCGAAGATGGCGACGCGCGCCCCGGCTTCCGCCAGCATCCGTGCCGTGGCATTGCCCAAACCCGATGCACCACCCGTCACCACGGCGGCCAGACCCGTCAATTCCATGTTCACTTTCTCCGGATTGATCCCAACCGGCCGCGCCTGCGACCGCTGACCGGCATTAGGGCTCAGGAGGAAGCGGCCGGCGCAAGCGGCGAAAGCCGTCATCGCCGTCAGGGACAAGCCGCGACGCGCATCCAAAAACGCCGCCCGCCAGGGCCGTCAGGGACAAGTCTGTGTGCAGTCCTGCTGATTGAGCCCGGAGAAAGCCAGGGTCTATAGGATGATGACTTGAGACGGCGAGGAACGCATGTCGGATACTCCATCCCTAGAAGCCCTGCGTCAGCAGGTCCGCAGCTGGCTGGCCGCCAATGTGCCGGCCGGTTGGCGCCAGAACATGACCGGCTGTGATCAGGCGGCCTTTGTCGCCGCCCAGCGCGACTGGCTGGCAAAGCTGGTCGATGCCGGCTACGCCACCCCGCACTGGCCGGCGGAATGGAAGGGCGGCGGCCAGGGATTGGCCGAACAGCGCGTGATCTATGAGGAGATCGCCCGCATCGACGCCCCGCGCCTGATCCTTTATTTCGTCTCGCTCTACCATGCCGCCATGACCCTGCTGGAATGGGCACCGCCCGATCAGGCACGCGCGTATCTGGACGATATCCTGAAGGGCGACATCTGGTGCCAGGGCTTCTCCGAGCCCAATGCCGGTTCCGATCTGGCCGCCTTGCGGACCAAGGCCGTGCGGCAGGGCGATGTCTATGTCGTCAACGGCCAGAAGACCTGGTCCACCATGGCGCAGTTTGCCGACAAATGCCTGCTGCTGGCCCGCACCAGCAGCGACGGGCCGAAGCAGGCGGGCCTGACCTATCTGATCCTGGACATGCGCAGCCCCGGCGTCACCGTCCGCCCCATCGTCCAGATCACCGATGACGAGGAATTCGCGGAGATCTTCCTGGACAATGTCGAAATCCCGGTGGCCAACCGCCTGGGCGACGAGGGACAGGGCTGGGCCGTGGCGCAATCGACCCTGGCATCGGAACGCGGCCTGACCCTGCTGGAACTGAGCCGCCGGATGCAGGGCATGCTCTGGCGCCTTGTGGCGGCGATGGAGGCGGCCGGACGTCGAGACGACCCGTTGCTGCGCCGTGACCTGGGCCGGCTGCATAGCCAGGTCGCGGCCGTCTGCGCGCTGGCCGACAATTATCTGTCAGGCCGCATCGAGGGCACGGAACGGGCGGGCGACGCCTCCATCGTCAAGCTGGCCTATGCGCGAACCTTGCGGGCCTACACCTCCCTCGGCCTGCGCCTGGGGGGCATCGATGCGCAGCTGCATCAGGATTTCACGCGCGGCGGCAGCCAGGAGACGGGTAACTGGGCCGTCGATTTCATGAACAGCTATGCCTGGTCCATTGCCGGCGGATCGGACGAGGTGCAGCGCAACATCATCGCCGAGCGCATGCTGGACATGCCGCGCGAACCCAAGAACTGGCAGGTGGGGCCATGAGGATCGAACAGACCGAACTGCGCGACACGGCGCGCGCCATCCTGTCCGGGCTGGCCGGCGCCACGCCGGACGCCGCCTGGCGGACATTGGTGGAGGCCGGCTGGACCGCGATCACCGCGCCGGAAGCGGCCGGCGGCCTGGAACAGCCCCTGGAAGCAGCCTGCTGGTTGCATCAGGAGCAGGGGTACGCCCTGTCTGCGGTGCCGCTCCTCTCCACCCTGCTGGCGGTCGATGCGCTGGCGGCAGCCGGCTCGGACAGGCTGGAACGGGTGGCGGCGGGGGAAAGGCTGGCCGTGTCGTTGCTGGACCCGTTGCGATCGGATGTGACCCTCGTCAACGGCGTTCTGTCGGGCACGCTGAGGGCTGTTGAGAGTACTGACAGCGGCACCCTGCTGCTGCCCCTGCCCGGTTTCCTGCTTCTGCTGCCCCTGGACGCCGCCGGGGTGACGGTAAACCCGCAGCGCATGTGGGACGAGAGCCGGCGGCTGGCAGCGGTGAGACTGGAAACCGTGCCGCTGTCCGCCGCCCGTATCCTGGCGCAGGGTGCCGCGGCGGATCACGCCATCGTGGCCCTGCGCAGCCACCTGCATTTCGCCATCGCCGCCGACAGCATCGGCGGGGCCGAAGCCTTGCTGGCCCAGACGGTGGATTACCTGAAGACCCGCCGGCAGTTCGACCGTCCGCTGGCCATGTTCCAGGCACTGAAACACCGCTGCGCCGACCTGAAGATGACGCTGGCCATGGCCCAGGCTTTGCTGGGCGAACAGTTGCGGACGCTGGAAGCCGGATCGGACGACCCTGTGACCCTGGCGCTGGGGGCAAAATCGCTATGTTCATCCGCCTTCCGGGCGGTGGCTGAGGAGGCCGTGCAGTTGCACGGCGGCATCGGCATGACCGCCGAACATCCCTGCCACCGCTATGTCAAACGCGCCCTGCTGAACGAACAGCTGGGAACGCCTGACGATCACTGTGATCTGGCCGTTGCGGATGCATTCATCGCGTCGCTGGTGGCGGCGTGATGTTTGCGCAGAGACTGTATGGTACAGCCTGAGCCGTCCTTTTTCCGTCATTCCGGTGACAAGCCGGGATCCAGCGCAAGCCACGTCTGCGGCGAGAACGGTCATGCTGCGCGCCGACGCGCGCTCTGTATCCCGGCCTGCGCCCATGGGCGCGAAGATAAGCTATGGGCACGTCATTTTCCGCTCTTTCTTCCGTCACCCATGCTGCCGCCCATAGGCGCTAAGTTAGCCAATCGCACCCTCCGTGCCTCCCCCGCGAAAGCGGGGGCCCAGGGGCCAAGGGCACTGACACGTGGTTACTTTTGGCCCCTGTATCCCCGCTTTCGCGGGGAAGGCACCTCATTCCAAGGGGCTAAGTTAGCGCCCATGGGCCGCAGCCTGGAGGACGGGGTGAAAGATCATCATGCGTTGGGAAAGCCGGATAACGTCCTGGACGGACTCTCAGACTGCGGCATCAGTTCCGCCACCTTGGCCCGCCAGGCGGCGACGCCCGTCTCCTTCACCGGCCCATAGCCCGCGATCAGCCGTGCAGCCCCCGCAATCGCCGCCGCCCGGTCTGCATTCTCCGCCGTCAGGCTATGGGCGAGTGCGGTGACCTGCTCGCGATATTCCGCAACCAGCCGACGCTCCATCCGCCGTTCGGCCGTCATCCCGAAAATGTCGAACGGCGTGCCGCGCAGGCGCTTCAGGGCGGCCAGCAGCCTGAAGACCGGGAATATCCAGGCACCGAATTCGATCTTGCGGGGCCGACCCGTGCGCGCGTCGCGACGCCAGGCCAGCAATGGCGGGGCCAGGTTCAGCGACAGCTTGTAGTCCCCGTCAAACTGCGCCGCCAACCCGTCGCGAAAGGCCGGCAGGCTGTAGAGCCGGGCCACCTCATACTCGTCCTTATAGGCCATCAGGCGGGCCAGTTGTTCGGCAACGGCGGTCAGGAACGGCTGTGCGCGCACGCCGCGTCCTTGCACAACACCTTCCAGCCCCGCCATGAAATCGGTGAAGGTCTTGGCATAGGCGGCATCCTGGTAATCGGTCAGCAGGCGGCGACCACGTTCCACCAAGCCCGCCAGATCGACCGGGACCGCCGGTGCCTCCAGCTGCGCGAAGGCCAGCAGTTCCTGCGGCCGTACCGCCGCCAGCCGGCCGATGGCGAAGGCCTGCAAATTCGCCTCCACCGCCGTGCCGTTCAGCCGCACGGCCTGTTCGATCGCATCCAGCCCCACGGGCAGCAAGCCCTTCTGCGCGGCGAAACCCACCATCATCAGGTTGGTGAAGATCGTGTCGCCCAACAGGCGCGCCGCCAGCTCGTTGGCGCGCAGCAGGCCGACATTCACGTCATCCACCCGCCCCTGGAAGGCGGACAGGAAATTGTCCGGCCGCAGGTCCAGATCCTTGCGGGTCTGAAATTCGCCCGTCGGCACCACGTCCTGGTTGGCGATGATGCGGCTGTCGGCCCGCAGGGTCCGCACCACCTCCGGCCCGGACGCCACGATCAGGTCGCAGGCCACCAGCAGGTCGGTCTGGCCCGTACCCAGCCGCGCGCTGGGAATGGTGGCGGCATCGGTGGCGAAGCGGACATGGCTCATCACCCCGCCGCCCTTCTGCGCCATGCCGGTCATGTCCAGCACCTTGGCGGCCTTGCCCTCGATATGGGCGGCCGTGCCCAGGATGGCGCCGACGGTCAGCACGCCGGTGCCGCCGATGCCCGTCACCAGCAGGGAATAGCTGTCGGTGACATCGACCGTGGGCGGAACCGGCAGCCCGGCGATCAGCGCCTTCAGCCCACCCATGTCGCGTGCCCGCTTCGCCGGCTTCGCCCCCCGCAGGGAGACGAAGGAGGGGCAGAAACCCTTGATGCAGCTGTAATCCTTGTTGCAGTTCGACTGATCGATCACCCGCTTACGGCCCAGTTCCGTCTCCAGCGGCGCCACGGAGACACAGTTGGACTGTATCGAGCAATCGCCACAGCCCTCGCAGACCGCCGGATTGATATAAAGGCGCAGGTCCGGGTCGGCCAGGGTGCCGCGCTTGCGCCGCCGGCGCTTTTCATTGGCGCAGGTCTGTTCATAGACGATGGCGGAGACGCCCTTCACCTCGCGCAGTTCCTTCTGCACATCCTCCAGATGGTCGCGGTGCAGGATGCGCAGGTCGCCCGGCAGGTCGGCCCGTGTCCATTTTTCCGGCTCGTCGCTGACCAGGATGACGGGGCTCACCCGTTCGGCCAGTAATTCCCTGACGATCATCTCCACCGACACATCGGCTTCCAGCGGCTGGCCGCCGGTCATGGCCACGGCGTCGTTATAGAGGATCTTGAAGGTGACATTGGCCTTGGCGGAAACGGCCGCGCGGATGGCCAGGATGCCGGAATGGGTATAGGTGCCGTCGCCCATATTGGCGAAGACATGCTGCGTTTCCACGAAATGCTGCGCCCCCACCCAGGGCAGCCCCTCCGCCCCCATGCCCACCACATTCATGGTGCGCCGTTCCGGCATGAAGGCGGCCAGGCCATGACAGCCCGTGGCCCCCATGGCCACGCTGCCCTCGGGTACATGCGTGCTGGTATTGTGCGGGCATCCCGAACAGAAATAGGCGGGCCGGATGGCGGCCGCCGGCTTTGCGGCCAGCCTGTCCAACGCCACCATTTCCCCCGCCCGCCCCGCCACACCCGGTTCCAGCATGCCCAGCCGTTCCAGCTGCCGGACCAGGGCGCGGCGCACGGTGCCGGGGTCCAGCACCCCGTCCAGCGCGAACAGCGGCCGGCCGGCCTCGTCCCGCTTGCCGATAATCTCCGGCCGTTGCCCGGCCGCACCATAAAGGGCAACGGCCAGCTGTTCCTCGATGACGGGCCGCTTCTCCTCCACCACCATCAAGGTCCGCACCCCGGCACAGGCATGGCGCAGGAAATCCGGGTCCAGCGGCCAGGTCATGCCAAGCTTGACCAGACCCAGCCCCATCTCCCGGCAGCGGGCATCGTCCAGCCCCAGGTCGCGCAGGGCCTGGCGCACATCCAGCCAGGACTTGCCGGCGGTGACGATCACCAGCCGTGGCGCCGCCGGGGCGATATCGACGCGGTTCAAGCCGTTGGCGCGGGCAAAGGCGATGGCGGCGGGCAGCCGTTCATTCACCACCAGCGCCTCCTGCGCCAGGGCCGGCAGGCCACGGCGCAGGTTCAGCATCGCGCCCGGCGGCAGGTCCGGCCGCACGAAGGTCGGCGATGGCAGCATGATCGAGGAGGTGAGGTCCAGCGTGTCCGTCACCGTCTTCAACCCGACATAAAGCCCGCTGTAGCGGGACATCTCCCACCCGGCCAGACCATATTCCAGAATCTCGTCCGTCGTGGACGGGGCCAGGATCGGGATGAATCCCACGATCAAGGTGTGTTCGGACTGATGCGCAGAGGCAGAGGACTTGGCGGCATGGTCGTCACCGGCCACCACCAGCACACCCCCTTTTGCCGCCGTGCCTTCGAAATTGGCCAGTTTCAGGGCCTCGCAGGCGCGATCCACGCCCAGGCCCTTGGCATACCAGAGGGCGAAGACGCCCTGATAGGGCGAGGGCCCGAACCAGGCATGCTGCTGCGTGCCGCGCAGGCTGGTGGCGGCCAGTTCCTCGTTCAGGCCCGGTTCGAAATGGATATTGTGGGCCTGAAGCAGCTTCTTGGCCCCCCAGAGCTGCGCATCCAGCGTCGTGATGGGGGAGCCGCGATAGCCCGTGACATAGCCGGCCGTCTTCAGCCCGGCTGCCTGATCGCGCCGTGCCTGGTCCACGGGCAGGCGCACCAGGGCCTGCATCGACGACAGGAAGACATGTCCGGACCGTTGCTCATAGCGGTCATCGAGCGTCACGACGGTCTTGGTCACGGAACAGGCCCCCCAGGTTCTACAATCTCAGAACCTTCATAGCCCATGGGGGCCAAGGGCAATTGCCCCCGGCCGCCTTCCGGCTTGCCCGCCGCTGCGTGACCTGCCCGCCATCCAGGATAAGCCGACCATCCCGCCCAGTCATCGCCCGGATGGCGGACCGTCTATAACAGGATGAACCC
The DNA here is from genome assembly GCA_943371025.1 of Hydrogenophaga intermedia. GTDB lineage: Bacteria > Pseudomonadota > Alphaproteobacteria > Azospirillales > Azospirillaceae > Niveispirillum. The sequence goes on along the minus strand of CALRTC020000006.1, from coordinate 101,364 downwards.
GGCGCATGGCCGCCAACGACCAGCCCTTCCGAGTGGACGAGATGCAATTCGAGTGGTCCGATTTCCATCGGGACTTCCGCCAGCGTATCCGCGATTTCCTGGCGGCCAACCTGCCGCCCGACTGGGAAGCCAGGGCCCATCACGGGCCGGGATCGGAGGAACAGACGCATTTCTCACGGGCGATCTGCGGCAAGCTGGCCGAAGCGGGCCTGTTGATCCCGCATTGGCCCCGGGAATGGGGCGGCCAGGGGCTGGACCCCTGGTGCCAGACCATCCTGGCGGAGGAGATGTGGTCGGCGGGCGAGCCCCGCGGCGCGCAGTACATGAATGTCAACTGGATCGGTCCGACGCTGATGCGCTATGGCAGTGCGGCGCAGCGCGACCGCTATCTGCCGCCCATCGCACGCGGTGACGCCATCTGGTGCCAGGGCTTTTCCGAGCCCGATGCCGGATCGGACCTGGCGTCATTGCGGACCAGGGCCGTGCCGGACGGCGATGTCTATCGCGTCACGGGGCAGAAGATCTGGACCTCCTATGCCGGGCTGGCGGAAACCTGCTTCCTGCTGGCCCGCACCAGTGCCGACCGCAAGCGCGGCATTTCCATCTTCCTGGTGCCCATGGACAGCCCCGGTATCGAGGTGCGGTCCATCCCCAGCCTGATTGGCGAGGGCGACATCCATGAGGTCTATTTCGACGATGTCGTGGTCCCCGCTTCGGCCCGCCTGGGCCAGGAGGGGGAGGCGTGGGAGATCATCGCCTTCTCCCTGGCCAATGAACGGCTGGGCATCCCCCGTTATGCCCTGGCGCGCCGGGCGCTGGATCGGGCCGTGTCGATCCTGCAGGCGCGCGGCGGGTTCGGGCGTGAGGCGGTCCGTATCGCCGCAGCCAGGGCGGCCGGATTGTGCGAGGCGGCGCGCATGGCGGCCTATGCCCTGATCGACCAGCGGGCGCGCGGCATCCCCATCGGCGGGGAGGCCAGCTCCGCCCGCGTCGCCACCGTCATGGCCGAGCGCACCGTCGGCGAATTCGTGGTGGAGCATCTGCCCGAGACCCTGTGCGGACAGGAAGGCGATCCGCTGCTGAAGGCCCATCACCAGCGGGCCATCGTCGCCGGCATCGCATCGGGTGCCGCCGAAATCCAGTTGAACCTCGTGGCCGGCGATGTGCTGAAGCTGCCCAGGGAGACAAGGTGATGGAACTGTCACTGAACCAGGACCAGGGCGTCATCCTGGACGCCGTCGACACGCTCTGCCGGTCCTACAGGGTGCCGCCGGCCGACAGCCGCTATTTCGCGCTGGTCAGCGCTGCGCTGGACCGGGAACTCTCGGAAGCGGGGTTCCTGGATGTCGGCTTCGATCCCGAGCTGGGGCCGCTGACGGCGGCCCTGGTGCTGGACCGGCTGGCCCGCCTGCCCTTTGCCACGGAGGCCGCCGCCTCCCTGCTGGTCCGCCCGCTGCTGGGGGAGGTGCCGGGACCGGTCTGTCTGGTCGATGGCACCACCTCGACGGCACCGGTTCGGTTCCTGAAAACGGGCGCCAGCGTCGTGACGCTGCATGGGGACCGGGTGACGCTGCTGACGGCCAGCGCGGAGCAGGTGCGGGCGGTGGACAGCCTTTACGCCTATCCGATGGCCATGCTGGCGAACAGCGACGGCGCCGTGACGGTGGATGTATCCCCGGACGCGCTGCGCACCCGCTGGCGCACGGCGCTGGCGGTGGAGATCGCGGCCCTGCTGCAGGCCGCCATCGACAGCACCGTCACCTATGTCAGCGAGCGCAAGCAATTCGGCCGGCCGCTGGCCATGTTCCAGGCCATCCGCCACCGTCTGGCGGAGGCGGCCGTACGGGCCAACGGCGCCCGCTGGCTGGCCCTGCGGGCCGCCGGCACCGGCGATGCGGGCGACGCGGCCCTTGCCGCCCATGTGTCGCAAGAAGCGGCGAACGCGGTGATCTATGACCTGCACCAGTTCCTGGGCGGGATGGGCATGACCCTGGAACACCCGCTGCATCTCTGGACCTACCGGCTGAAGGCATTGGCATCCGACCTGGGCGGCCGGGCCGTCAATGGCGCCGATGCTGCGGCACTGATCTGGGCCGCCTGAAGGGGATCATCGTCATGAGTTTCGAACCCGAACGCGATGTCGATTATGCCGAATATCAGGCCCTGAAACTGTCGCTGACGGACCGCATCCTGACCGTCACCCTGTCCAATCCGGGCCGGCGCAACGCCGTGACGCCACGGATGAGTGTCGAACTGGCCCGCATCTGGAACGACATCTGGGACGACCGCAACGTCTCCGTCGTGATCCTGACGGGCGAGGGCGACAGTTTCTGTTCTGGTGCCGACCTGTCCATCCTTGGCGACAGCGATGCCAATCCGGAGTTGGAGCCCCGCCCCCTGAACATCACCACGCGTGTCGCCCGCAAGCATGTGATGGGCCTGCTGGACCTGGAAAAGCCGGTGATCGCCAAGCTGCGGGGGCCGGCCTTCGGTCTAGGCGCCACGCTGGCGCTGGCCTGCGACATGGTGTTCGCCGCACCCGGCGCCCGGATCTGCGACAGCCATGTGAAGGCAGGGCTGGTGGCCGGCGACGGGGCCGTGCTGCTCTGGCCCTTGGCCATCGGCTTTCATCGGGCCAAGGAATATCTGCTGACGGGCGATCCGGTTCCGGCGGAGGTGGCCGAACAGATCGGCCTGATCAACCGCGTCATCCCTGATCAAGACCTGGATACCCACGTCCAGTCCATGGCGGAAAAGCTGCGCGACCTGCCGCCGCTGGCCGTCAATTATACGAAGTCCGCGATGAATATGGCTCTGAAGCAGATGACCCAATCCTCGTTCGAGGCATCGCTGGCCTACGAAGTCTTTTCCATGGGAACGGAAGACCATCAGGAGGCCATGCGGGCCTTCGCCGAGCGTCGCCGGGGTCGCTTCACGGGGAAGTGACGGCTAAGTCATGCTGCTGTAGGCAGCGGCACTTGACTGGGCTGGCAATGGCCGCCGGGCGATCTTGCCCCCCGCCCCTTCATTGGTGACAACAAGGTGCCGGCCAGCGAACCGGTCACACCCATCGACAAGGAATACGCGCGGACCGTTGGCGTGGCCCCAGAGCCGTGCCGGCACCGGATCCGTGTGCCTTGGCGGTAACCAGAACCGCCCGACAAAGGCGGACTTCGACAGAAAGAGGGAGGATCCAAGATGGAGCATCAAAGAGGTTCGGCACGTCTGCACCTGATGGCTGGGGCGGCGCTGTCTGCCATAATGGCGACCAATGCGGCGGTCGCCCAGGACAAGGCAGCAACCAGCCACGACAGTCTGCGGCTGGAAGAGATCGTGGTCACGGCCCAGCGCCGGCAGGAGAACCTGCAGGAGGTGCCCATCGCCGTCACCGCGATCACGGCCGACACGCTGGAGGACGTGGGGATCAGCAATACCAGCCTGCTGCCCCAGGCCGTTCCCAGCCTGCAAATGAGCCGTTCCGGCCCATCCGGCATCTTCTTCGTGCGCGGCGTGGGCAATACCAGCGGCGGCACGGGCGAGGAAGGGGCCAACGCCTTCTATGTCGATGGCGTCTTCCTGTCGAACCTCAACCAATCGGTCCTGAAGTTCAACAATATCGAACGGATCGAGGTGCTGCGCGGGCCCCAGGGCACCCTGTTCGGCCGTAACGCCTCGGGCGGTCTGGTCAATGTCATCACCCGCGATCCGGGCGACCAGTTGGTGATCAAAGGCCAGACGGGCATCGCCAATTACCAGACCTATAGCGGACAGCTCTATGTCGCGACCCCCGTCACCGACACGCTGAGCGCCGATATCGCCCTGGCGGGATCGGACCAGAAGGATGGCTGGGGCCGCAACCTTGCCACGGGCAAGGAGGTGGGCAAGGGCTGGAACTGGGGGCTGCGGTCAAAGTGGCTCTGGCGGCCCAACGAGGATACGCGCCTGACCTTCACGGGCGAATATGGCAAGCAGGACGAGGATTTCTCCTCCCTGTTCTCGCTGGCCCCCGGATCGGTGGGCACGGGCGGCACAAAGCGACCGGAGGGCCGCTATGACACCAACACCACCAATGCGCAATATGCGGCCCAGCGCACCTATGGGCTCAGCCTGACCTCCGAATTCGATCTGGACTGGGCGACCCTGACCAGCATCACGGCGTTCCGCGGCAACAAGACCAACAGCGCGCTGGACCCCGATGGCGGTCCCCTGCCCCTGTTCGCCAACATCCTGTCCACCAACGGCAAGTCGTTCCAGGAGGAACTGCGCCTGGCATCGGATATGGAAGGGCCGCTCAGCTGGCAGACGGGGCTGTTCTTCCTGCGCACCGTAGCCTCCGTCGACCCGTTCGCCTCGCGCGGGACGGCGCTGGGCGGGGCCAATGCCGGTAATGACATCTTCGCGTCCATGACGACCCAGTCCTATGCGGCGTTCGGGGAAGCCACCTATGCCATCCTGCCCACCACCTTCCTGACCGGTGGCATCCGCTACACCCATGATGACCGCACCCTGACGGGGCGGCAGGTCTCCGTCGGGCTGGCAACGCCGACGACCCAGACCCGCGATGCCAGCCAGTCCTATGGCGAGTTCACCTACCGTGCCTCGCTACGGCACGATTTCAGCGACGATTTCAACGTCTATGCCTCCTATAATCGTGGCTTCAAATCGGGATTGTTCTCGCTGACCTCGCTGTTCATCGCCCCGGTGACGCCGCAGACCATCGATGCCTATGAGATCGGATCGAAGGCAGAACTGTTCGATCATCGCCTGCGCCTGAATCTGGCCGCCTTCACCTACAAGATCCATGATTACCAGGTGCGGGCCGCCACCGGCGTCGGTGCCACGGCCGTCCTGCTGAATGCGGCGGAAGTGAAGAACAAGGGTCTGGAGGCGGAATTCGATCTGGCCGTTGCCGACGGGCTGCGGCTGTTCGGGTCGGCCACGGTGCTGGACAGCACATTCTCCAGCTTCCCCTATGCGCCCTACACCTATCCCAACCCGTCGGTCTGCACGCCGACCGGCGCCACGCCGGGCCAGACGACCAGCACGACCCTGACCGGTGGGGCGCGCAGCTGCATCGGCAGCGCCAAGGGCAACCGAACACCGGTCGCGCCGAAATTCGTCGCCAGCCTGGGCACCAGCTACAGTTTCCCGGTCGGCAATGACGGCGATGTGCGGCTGTCCGCCCTTTACAGCTATAATGACGGTTATTTCTTCGAGGTGGATAATCGCCTGCGCCAGGACAGCTACAACACGCTGAACCTGTCGGTCGAATATGCGCCGGTGGAGCATTGGAGCGTGGAACTGTGGGCGCAGAACGCGACCAATGAAAAATACTATGTGCAGAAGCTGGGCAGCGCGCTGGGCGACCTGGCCGTCAGCGCCGCCCCGCGCCAGTATGGCCTGAACCTGAAATACCAATTCTGACCATAAAAAAGGGGGTGGAAAATCTCCACCCCCCGCTTGTTGCAGATGCCCGCCCCGACAGATCGGGGCGGGCATTTTCTTTGGCCTCAGAACTTGACCGACAGTTCCAGCCCATAGGTCCGCGGCTCACCCACCGCTGCCGCATTGTGGCCCAATGCTGACGCCAACGTCATGCCGCCGACGAAATAGGCCTTGTCGAACAGGTTCTTGGCGAAAAGCGCCCCCGTCACCTCGCTGCCCAGGATGTTGGACCAGGTCAGACGGGTATTCACCAGCGCATAGCCCGGCAAGCGGGTGCGGGGCGCAATAGAGGCAGCGGCATTGGAGAAATATTGCCCGGTCTGGGCATAGACCTCCGCCCGGAACGTAATGTCGCCGACATCCGCCCCGGTGGGCAGCGCCAGTTCGGCATAACCCACGCCCGACCATTCCGGCGTGTCGCCGACCGGGCCATAGGAATAGGCGTTGCCGAACAGGGAGATATGGCCATTGGTGAAGGTGGCGTCGGTATAGTTCAACGACCCGCCGACCGTCAGCCCGTCCACAGGCACCAGCGATGCCTCCACCTCCAGGCCGCGCACCCGTTCGGATGGGACGTTGGAGGTGACGGCGATGGAAGCCAGCCCGCCGGCGCCGTCGGGATCGGGGAACTCCACGCGCTGCACGTCCTGAATCCACTGCTGATAGACGGCCAGGTTGAAGGTGGCCGGTCGACCGAAGGCATCGCCCTTATATTTCAGGCCGGCTTCGACATCCTGGGTATGTTCGGAGCCGAAGACATTGCCGCCCTGGGTCGCGTCGGCATCCACCGGCGGGGCAGCCCCGTTGAAGCCGCCGCTGCGGAAGCTGCCGCGCATCTTCAGATAGGTGAACATTGCCGGCGTCGCCTGATATTCCAGGCCCACTTCCCAGCTTGGATCCTTGAAGGTGCGGTTCTGGTCCGGGGCGCCGTAGGTGTAGGTAGCGCGAGGCAACTGGCTGATCGATGTCCGCTCCCAGGTGTAGCGCAGGCCCGTGGTCAGGCGCACATCCTGCAACCCGGCATCGGACAGGTCATAGGTGGCCTGGCCGTAGACGGCGTCGGTCTTGTTTTGAGTCCGGAACGCATTGGTGACCGAGGCCGGCGCCATCACCGGGCTGACATCGAAATAGGTCTGCGGCCAGATCGTGTCGGTGCGCAGGCGCTGGAAATAGGCGCCGACAATGTAGGTCAGATTGCCGTCCAGCGTCTTGCCCTGCAACTGCACCTCGTCCGACCAGGAACGGTTATGCACCTCGTTCCCCACTTCCTTGCTCACCAGATTCTGGGTCAGGATGGTGACGAAGGGGGCGCCCAGCTGCGGCTGCTGTGAGTCGACATCCGACTTCGACCAGCCGAAGATGTTCTTCAAGGTCAGGTCATCCGACAGTTCGATACTGGTCGTGTTGTTCAGGTTGTAATCCTTGCCGATATGGTCGGCCCCGGCCGGATGGTTGGTGACATAGGGGCCCAGCCGCTGCTGTTCGGCGACATAGGCCAGCAGGCCGGCCGCATAGGCCTTGGGATGGGCCGCCAGATATTTGGCCCAGGAACCCGCCCCCACCACCGCATCCAGGCCCGGCCCGAACAGCAGGCCGGCGCCGCAGGTCAGGGCGAAGCCGTTATTGGTCTCCCCACAGCCATAGACGCTGTAAGTATAGGAGGCGCCGGTATTGGTGCCGTTGGTGTGGCCGTACTGGAACACGGATGTGTTGGTGATCGTATCGGTCGGGTTGAAGGTCAGGGATGTGCGCACACCGTCCCGCCGGGTTTGCCCCAGATCCTCCCCATTGTAGAGATTGTGGATATAGCCGTCGCGGCGGGTGACATCGGCAGCCACGCGCAGCAGCAGCTTGTCCTCAATCACCGGGACGTTGAACCAGCCCTCCACCTCCCGCAGGTCCAGATTGCCCAGGCGGGTGCGGATCATGGCTTCCGATCGGTTGGTGGGCTTGGCCGTGGTGTAGAGAACCGCACCGCCCGTGGCATTGCGCCCGAACAGGGTGCCCTGCGGCCCCTTCAACACCTGCACTGACTGCAGGTCATAAAAGCTCGATGCCCCGCTGATCGACAAGGGCACTTCGTTCAGATAGGTGACGACGGCCGATGGCGAGCCGGAGAAGGTGTCGGCACTCTGGCCCCGGATGGAATAGGTCAGCGAATTATTGCCCTGGGTCTGACGGATGGTCAGGCCGGGCACGCTGATCTGCAGGTCGCTGTCGGTGCGGATGGCGCGGTCGACCAGCTGATCGGCACCGATGGCGGTGACGGCGATGGGCACCCGCTCCAGGCTTTCATTCTGGCGCCGGGCGGTGACGATGATTTCTTCCACCGTACCGGTCTTGTCCTCCGCGCCCTGCACGGACACCGCCATGGGCAGCGTCAGCAGGGCAGAGGTGGCGAGGGCCAGCGGGCGCAGGCGGCGCGCCGGATGGGAATGGGTCCGGACCATTGAATCTACTCTCCCTTGTCGATTCTGTTCGGGTGCCGGAATGACCGCCGCAGCGACGCCGGCCGACCCTTTTTCATTCGCTTTCAAGGCTATAGAGGGAGGCTCTCCGGTCAATGTCTGGGATGGCACCCAGATGCGCCCCTGAACGCGCAGCCCACCCGATGCCGCAGCCGATTGACCCTGGTTGACACTGCATTTGATCGGGACCGCCACAGCGCCGGAATCCGGCTGTTTCATGCGCCGCCGCCGGTTATGAGGGATGACGGGTTCGGCTGCGTGCCACCGGCAAACCAATCAAGACCAGCGTAATGGGAGTGGAAATGGGTCAGCCCACCAGCAGCAGGGACAAGGGGCCCGTCGTCCTGATCACGGGCGCCAGCGCCGGCATCGGCGAGGCCATCGCCCGTCGCTTTGCGGCGGGCGGCTTCCGCATCGTCGCCGTGGCACGCCGCCCGGAGAAGCTGGAAAGCCTGGTGGCATCCTTGTCAGGCGTCACCGACATCGCCGCGTTTGCAGGCGACGTGTCGGCACCGGGCGTGCCGGAACAGGCCGTCGATCTGGCCATGCAGCGGTTCGGCCGGCTGGATTGCCTGGTCAACAATGCCGGGTCAGGCAAATGGGCGCCCGTCCATGAAACCGACGACGCCACCCTGGACGAGGTGATCAACATCTCCCTGAAAGGCCCCTTCCGCTTTGCGCGGGCGGCCCTGGCGGTGATGGGGCCGGGATCGTCCATCATCAATGTCGGGTCCACCTTCGGCCTGATCGGCGGTCTGAACGGTGGCGCCTATTGCGCGGTGAAGGCGGGATTGATCGGCCTGACCCAGACGCTGGCGGCCCAATATGGCGCCCAGGGCATCCGTTCCAACCTGGTCGCACCCGGCGTCATCAAGACCGATATGACCCGCGACTATTGGGACGCCGCCCCCTTCCAGCGCCTGAACCAGGAAATGACCCCGTTCAACCGGGACGGCACGCCCGAGGATGTGGCGAACGCCGTGCATTTCCTGGCATCGGCCGAGGGCAGCTACATCAACGGCCAGTCGATCGCGCTGGATGGCGGCTGGACCACGACCAAATACCTGAGCGCCGAGGCCCTGATGGCCCAGCGCGTTCCCCCCGTCACGGCCTGAAAGAAAGGACCGGATCATGGTTGCAACGTCTGGCGCGGGCACCTGCCCCTTCACCGGCAAGGAAGGAACCATCCTGGAGACGGGATCGCTGATCGATCCCGTGATTTCCGCGCGTCCCAAGGCCTATTACGACGCGATGCGGGCGCAGGACCCCGTGCATTTCGATCCCAAGCTGGGGATGTACCTGATCTCCCGCTACGAGGATATCCAGCAGGTCCAGCGCGACCCCATCACCTTCTCCGTCTATGAAGGCTACAACGCGCAATATGCCAAGGGCTTCTTCGAGGAGTTCAAGGAGATCCTGGAACGCGATGGCGGCGGCTATTTCCCCGATGCCATCATGTCCGATCCCCCCTATCACACGCGCATCCGCAAGCTGATGGAGAATGCCTTCTCCGCCCATCGCGTGCGTGAGCTGGAGCCCCGGATCACGGAGATCATCGTCGATATCCTGGAAGGTATCGCCGACAAGGGAGAGGTGGACATCGTCAAGGCCTTCTCCGTCCCCGTCACCATCCGTGTGATCTGCGAACAGCTGGGCATCGCCCAGTACAATGCCGACAAGATCCAGCGCTGGTCGCTGGCGGTGACAGCCCAGATCGGGCGTATGCAGAACCGCGAGCAGATGATCGAAAATGCCAAGGATCTCTGCGAGTTGCAGCATTACCTGATCGACCAGATCAAGGACCGGCAGGCCCATCCCAAGGAGGACATGATCTCCGATCTGGTCCATGCCCGCACCGATGACAGCGCCGAGCCGACCCTGACCTTCAAGGAGGTCGTGTCCCTGGTCCGGGCGCTGATGATCGCGGGCAATGAGACCACGGCCACGGCCATGACCAACATGTTCTATATCCTGGCCACCCAGCCCAAGGTGGTGGAGACGCTGCGCAACGCGGCCGATGATGACCGGCTGCTGTCGCGCTTCGTGGAGGAATTGCTGCGCATTGAACCACCGGTTCGTGGCCTGTCGCGCATGACCACCAAGGAAGTGGAAGTCGGTGGCAAGACGCTGCCCAAGGGCGCGCACCTGCTGCTGATGTACGCGTCGGCCAATGATCAGGAGGATGTGTTCCCCTGCCCGCGCGAGTTCGACATGGAACGGTCGAACCTGGGCCGGCATGTCGCCTTTGGCGGCGGCCCGCACCGCTGCATCGGCCTGTCGCTGGCGCGCATGGAAATCCGCGTGGCGGCGCGGGAGGTGATCAAGCGGCTGGAAAATTTCAAGCTGGGTATCGCCGTCGACGACATCCCCTATCTGAAGACCGTCGCCACCCATTCCATCGAGACGCTGCCCGTCAGCTTCACCAGGCGCGGGTAAGGAGGCGGGAGTGGCACAGGAACTACAAGGCAAGGTCGCCATCATCACGGGCGGGGCGAGCGGCATCGGCAAGGCGACGGCGGAGCTGTTCGTGGCCGAGGGCGCCAAGGTCGTCATCGCCGACGTGAATGACACCGTGGGCGAGGCGCTGGCGGCCTCGCTGGGGCCGGCCGCCCTTTACCGGCATGCGGACGTGTCCAGGGCCGATGACATTCAGGCGCTGGTCGATATCGCCGTCGAAGGCTTTGGCGGCCTGCACATCATGTTCAACAATGCCGGCATCTCCGGCGGGCGTTTTCCGCAGTTCCTGGATGACGATCTGAGCGATTTCAACAAGGTGATCGGCGTCAACCTCTATGGCGTCATGATCGGCACCCAGCGGGCCGGCCGTCACATGGCGAAACATGGCGGCGGCGTCATCCTGAACAATGCGTCGATCGCCGGCATCATGGCGGGTCAGGCCCTGATGTCCTATCGCGCCACCAAGGCCGCCGTCATCCACCTGACCAAGTCGCTTTCCATCGATCTGGCCAAGCATAATATCCGCGTCAACTGCATGGCGCCGGGCCATATCCGCACGCCCATCCGGTCGATGACCAGCGATCCGGTGTCGCTGGAACAGCAATTGCGGATCGAGGCGGCGTTGAAACCCGTCTGGGACGTCAACAAGCCGCTGAAACGTGACGGCGTGCCCGAGGACGTGGCCCAGGCGGCCCTGTTCCTGGCCAGCGATCGCGCCGCGCAGATCACCGGGGCGATACTTCCCGTCGATGGCGGCATTTCCGCTGGCGACAGCGTCAATCATCTGGAGGAACTGTTGGCGGCGCAGGCTGCGGCCCTGGCAGAGGGCTGAGCCGCATTGCCGCCAACCCCAATCGGGAGCAGCGTGAACATGAGTTCGATCGACATCACCTTCATCGAAGAGACCGGCAATGTCGTGCAGGCGACGGTGGAGACGGGCCAGAGCCTGATGGAAGCCGGAAAAGCCAAGGGCGTGGCCGGCATCCTGGCCGATTGCGGCGGGTCGTGCGCCTGCGCCACCTGTCATGTCTATGTGGATGACGGTTGGTACGAGACGGTGGGGGCACCTGACGCCGTGGAGGCGGAGATGCTGGACATGGTCTCCGACGTCCGCCGCGACACCAGCCGGCTTGCCTGCCAGATAAAGCTGACGGACAAGCTGGACGGGTTGACGGTGACGGTGGCGCCCTTCGCGTGAGATAGAGAGCGGTAGGTCAGGTCGAGCGGAGCGAGCCCTGACCTACGCCTCTCATTCCGCCAGCAAATCCAACCGGAAGTCACAGACCTCCGCCGTCTCCTGGATTTCGATGACATTGCCTTCCGGATCGCGGCCATAGACCGATTTCACATGGCCCATGTCGATGGGGCCGGGATGGCCGAAACTCATGCCCAGGCCCTTCAGCCGTTCATATTCGGCTTCGATGTCGGTCACATCGATGCACATGTGGGTATAGCCCTTGTCCTGCGGGTTGCGCGGCCTTGTCTCGCCCGCTGGCGCCTGGAACTCGAACAGTTCCATATAGCAGGTGCCGGCCCGCAGCATGGCGCCCCTGGCGGCAGAACCCGGAACGTCGATCAGCCGGTCCACGATCTCAACCCCCGACCAGGCGAACGGTTCCCCCACCACCGTGAACCCGAAGGCGTCCTTGTAGAAGCGGATCATGCGGTCCAGGTCGCGGCAATGCATGGCGACATGGTGGATACCCCTGATCATGCTTCATTTCCTCCCCGAATTGTTGGCTTTCCAGTGTCGAAAATGCCCCCGGATCGGGGGTGCGACAATGTCAAAGCGACCGTTTGGCAGGCGCAGACAAGTGCTGCTGCGCACCCCGTCATTCGGGTTGTCGGGGGTTGCGCGATAATCACCGGCATAAACCGACCTCACATGAAGGATCGACCAAGATGGGGAAGACGCTGATCACCGGGGCCGCGATCTGGGACGCCACCGGCGCCCCGGTCTACCGGGGCGATGTTCTGATCGACGGCAACCGTATCGCCGCCATCGCGCGCCAGCCGGGCGGCCTTGCCGCGGGGGACGCGGTCCGGATCGACGGCAACGGCCTGTTCCTGATGCCGGGCATGGTGGAAGGCCATGCGCATCTGTCCTTTGAAGCCGTGGCCGCGACAGAGGACCTGATCAAACCGGCGCCGGAAGAACAGGTCTTTGCCACGGCGCGCGGGGCCAAGGCCCTGATCGATGCCGGCTTCACCAGCGCCTATGGCGCGTCGGAGGCCAAGCTGCGCCTGGCCGTGGCTGTGCGCAACGAGGTGAATGCCGGCCGCCTGCCGGGCCCGCGCATCCGTGCGGGATCGCTGGAAATCTCCGTCACCGGGGCCATGGGCGATGAAAGCCGCAACCATGACCCGCGTCCGGGCGGGCCGTCGATCATCGTTGACGGGCCGGAGGAGATGCGCAAGGCCGTGCGCCTGTGCTGCCGCGAAGGCTGCGACAATATCAAGCTGGATGTCTCGGGCGATCCCTTCTATCCCGGCACACCCGGCCATACGACGCCGATGAGCTTCGAGGAAATCCGCATGGCGGTGGAAACCGCCCATGCCTATGGCCGCAAGGTCAATGCCCATACCCGTTCGCTGGAAGGGTCCAAGGCCTGCGTGCGGGCCGGCGTCGATGGTCTGTTCCATGTCGAATATTCCGACACGGAACTGCTGGACATGCTGGAAGAGGCCAAGGACCGCTGCTTCGTGGTGCCGACCGTCAGCCTGTTCCACACCATCGTGAATGGCGAGGCGTCGGGTTCCGGCCTGACACCGGAAGTCGGCGGCTTTATGGGCATTCCCGGCCTGCTGGAAAAATCGGTGGAGACGCACACGGCCCTGCGCAAGCGCGGGGTGCGCCACCTGATCGGCGGCGATTACGGTTTCGCCTGGAGCCGCCAGGGCACCAATGCCCGCGACCTGAAATTCTTCGTCGATTATTACGGTTACAGCAACGAAGGCGCGCTGACCTGCGCCACCCGTTTCGGCGGCCAGGCGATGCGCGACGAAGGCGACCTGGGCACCATCAGTGTCGGCGCCCTGGCCGACCTGCTGCTGGTAAACGGCGATCCCCTGCAGGACGTCGCGATCATGACGGAGGCCGACCGTCTGGCCCTGATCATGCGCGACGGACAGATCCACAAGAACATCACCGCCGGGCTGACACAGCGCGCCCTGGCCTGACAATCCACCGGAGACCCACCATGCATATTTCCACGCAGAAGCCCGGCGAGGCCCGCTGCCCCGCCGACAGCACCCAGGACATCATCGCCCGCGACAAGGCCGCCGCCCCCGACTGGGTGCGGTCGGAATCCTATACGTTCCTGGGGGACGCGGATGTGTCGTCCGACCGCTATATCGAAGCCGATTACGCCAAGGGCGAGTTCGAGCGCCTGTGGACGCGGACCTGGCAGTTCGCCTGCCGCGAGGAGCATATCCCCAATGTCGGCGACTATTACGTCTATGATATCGGGCAGTACAGCTTCATCGTCACCCGCGCCGGCGAGAATGATATCCGGGCCTATTTCAATGCCTGCCTGCATCGCGGCACCAAGCTGCGCCCGTCCGGTACGGAGGGCTGCGCCCATGAGTTCCGCTGCCCCTTCCATGGCTGGAGCTGGAATGTCGACGGCACGGTGAAGCACATCCTGTCATCCTGGGACTTCCCCCACGCCGACCCCGCCAAGTTCAACCTGCCGGAAGCGCGGGTTCAGGTGCTGGGCGGGTTCGTCTGGGTCAATATGGACCCCGACGCGCCCAGCCTGGAAGATTACCTGGGTCCGCAGGCTTTGGCCCATATGCAGGCCTGGCGGCTGGAAGACCGCTATATCCATGTGCATGTGACCAAGAGCTTCCCCGCCAACTGGAAGCTGACCATGGAAGCTTTCATGGAGGCCTATCATGTGCTGGAAACCCATCCGCAGGTCGCCCCGTCGAATGCGGATGCCAACACCCAGTATGATTTCTATGGCGATCATGTGAACCGCTTCATCTCGCCGCTGGGCGTCTGCTCCCCGCATCTGGGCGGCAAATTCACGGAGCAGGATGTACTGGACCAGTTCACGGTCGGCGACAGTTCCATGCTGGGCGATGACCGGCCCAAGGTGGGCGACGGCACCGCACGGCAGGTGATGGCCGACATGTTCCGCAGCATGTTCGAAAAGGCCACGAACAGCGACCTTAGCCAAGTGTCGGACAGCGAAGTGCTGGACTGCTTCTCCTACACCATCTTCCCCAACACCTTCCTGTTCCCGGGCATCTCTCTGCCCATGGTCTATCGCTTCCGCCCCGACCCGCGCGACCATCGCCGCTGCATCTATGAGGTGATGTTCCTGCGCCCGGCCCCCAAGGACGGGCAGCGTCCGCCGCCGGCCGAACCCGTGGTGCTGACGGATGCGCAGTCCTTCACGGAAGCCGAAGGCATGGATCCCGGCTTTGGCCGCATCCTGGACCAGGATACGGACAACCTGTTCGCCCAGCAGGAAGGGCTGGAAGCCAGCGCCAAGCGCGGCCTGACGCTGGGCAATTACCAGGAAATCCGCATCCGGCACTTCGAAAAGGCCGTGGACAAGTACATGGCCATGCCGCCAAAGCGGCCGGCACTGAAGCGATAAGGCGGATATCGCCTCCACCGTTTTCCAGTCACTTACCGCCTCCCCCGCGGAAGCGGGGGTCCAGGGGCCACAAAATCGACGGCTCGTACCCTTGGCCCCTGGATCCCCGCTTCCGCGGGGAAAGCAGAAAAATCCCGACTATTCAACACAGTACAGAGATGAAGCGACTTGAGCGCCTTCCCCTACCCCCGCCAGCCCCGGATGCGATTGCCGGCGTCACAGTGAATGATCTCGCCAGTGATGAAGCGCGCCTCGGCCGATGCCAGGAACAGGGCCAGGTTCACGATGTCGCTGGCCTGTCCTTCCAGCCCCAGCAATTGCATCGCCCGCACCCGCGCCACGGCCTCCGCCGGCAGGGCGTTGCTGGCGGCCGGTGTTTCCATCAGGCCGGGGGCAATGGCGTTCACGCGAACCCCGTCGGCCCCGAACCCTGCCGCCATGCCGCAGGTCAGCGCGTTCAAGGTGGCCTTGGTCACGCCATAGATGGTGGTCGGCATATAGGCCGCCATGGATGACTGGTTGATGATGCAGCCTTTCGCGGCCACCAGGGCCGGGCGCAGCGCATTGGCCAGCAGCAGCGGCGCCAGGCTGTTGACCGACAGGTAGGTCAGCCATTTCGCCTGATCGATGCTGTCGACCGGCCGCGTCACCTCCCCATAGGCGATGCCGGCATTGTTATAGAGCACGTCGATCGTGGGACAGGCGGCGCAGATCGCCGCCCCGAAGGCGCGGATTTCGGCTTCCGACGTCAGATCGACGGTATGGACCACGCAAGCGCCGCCCGCATCGCGAACCATCGCCGCCGTCTGGGCCAATCCCGAAGCCTGCACATCGGTCAGGATCAGTGACGCCCCCTCCCCCGCAAAGCCCAGCGCCAGGGCGCGGCCCAACCCGCCGGCCGCCCCGGTCACCACCACGCGCCGATCTGCAAAGCGCTGCCCCATGCCTTCCTCCCTCCACTGGTTTGGCCGCCAGTAGAGCAGGAATTTGCGCGGCGGCCTGTTGCAGGATGAACAGGGACTTGGCTGTACGCGCAGTGGAGCGGATTGATCGTGGGCCGCCCCCTAACCCGTTGATTATCATTGCCTTGCGCAACATGCATGCGACCAAAGACAGCAATAATCAGGGAATAGGGGGAGAGAATGCGGATCAAGGCAATCCTGCTGGCGGGTCTGGCATCCTGTGCCACGATGCCGGCCCAGGCCCAGGAACGGCAGGCCGACGGCGCGCGCAGTGCCGCACCCGCCATCGACGAAATCATCGTCACGGCGCGCAAACGCCAGGAAAGCATCCTGAAGGTGCCGGTGGTGGCCACCGCGCTGACCGCCGACATGCTGACCCAGGCGCAGGCCATCGACCTGTCCAGCATTGCGGCCAAGGTGCCGGGCCTGCTGACGGGCTCGGGCACCCTGTCCGTCGGCAACCAGATCTCCATCCGCGGGGTGGGTACCACCAGCCTGGACAGCGGCGTGGACCAGTCGGTGTCGCTGAATATTGACGGGCTGCAGCTGACCCAGGGTCTGGCCTACAAGGTGGGCCTGTTCGACCTGGCGCAGGCGGAAGTGCTGAAGGGTCCGCAGGCCCTGTTCTTCGGCAAGAACAGCCCCGGTGGCGTCGTGTCGCTGCGCACCGCCGATCCCGGTTCGTCGTTCGAGGCCATCGCCCGCTTGGGCTATGAGGCCGAGGCACGGGAACGGCGCGGCGAACTGATCCTGTCCGGCCCGGTCAGCGACACGCTGGGCCTGCGTATCGCCGGGCTTTATGACGCGGCGGACGGGTTCTTCCACAACCGGGCCGATGCCCTGCCCGGCCTGGGCGGTGTCGACCCGGACAGCCGCTTTGCCGGATCGAAGAACTATATCCTTCGCGGCACCGGCGTCTGGAAGCCGTCGCCCGACATCGATGTGCGTCTGAAGGTCAATGTCGCCCATGACGAGCTTGACGATGGCGGCATCCAGCAGATGGTGTCCTGTCCCGACGGGCGCGCCGCACCGGCCGGCATTCCCTTCATCAGCCCCGGCGACGATTGCCGGCTGAACCGTGACATGTGGGTGGTGGACAGCGACCCCGCCGCCTTCAAGGATGTCCGTAACAATGGCCGGACCTTTGCCGATCAGACGCAGCAATTCGGCACGCTGGAAATCAACCTGCGCCCCGTGGATGAATATACCCTGACGTCGGTCAGCGGCTTTTACCACCTGGTGCAGGACAGCATGATCAATGGCACGGCCACGGGGGCGGCCGGTGCCGCGCTGAATGCCGACAATCATTTCCTGCGGCAGGATTTCACCCAGGAACTGCGCCTCGCCTCTGATCTGGCCGGTCCCGTCAACTTCACGGCCGGCGGTTTCTACCAGAGCGGGGAGATGGCCAACCGCATCTGGGTGATGGGCAATACCAAGCTGGGCCTGCCGGCGAACCTGCAGCTGGGCTCCCAATATGTGGACATCTCCTCCGCTTCGGCCTTCGGTCAGGTACGCTGGCAGGCGACGGACGTGCTGGAATTGTCAGGCGGTGTCCGCTTCACCGATGAAAAACGCCGCAACCGGGAGATCGACCGCATCACGGGCCGTGAAGTGGTCGTGGCCTTGCTGACACCGGAAATCTCCTCCAGCAATTTCTCGCCCGAACTGACCTTGAACTATACGCCGACCGACGATCTGACATTGTTCGGGTCGCTGAAGCGCGGGTTCAAGTCCGGGTCGTTCAGCATCACCACCATGACCCCGGCCGGCCGCGACAATTCCTTCGGGGATGAAAAGGTGGACGGGGGCGAGGTCGGCATGAAGTCACGCTGGCTGGACCGCCGCCTGTCGTTCAACCTCGCCAGCTATTATTACCGCTACAAGGGGCTGCAGGTGGGCGCAAACGACCTGCCGCAGTCAGGTAGCAGCGCCATCGTCCTGCGGACCCTGAATGCCGGATCGGCAGAGGTCTATGGCGTCGATCTGGATGCCGATTACCGGCCGCCATCCATTGACGGACTGACCCTGCACGGGTCCGTCAACTGGAACCACGCGCAGTTCATCTCCCTGGATCGGGTGCCCTGCTGGGGCGGGCAGACCATCGCCCAGGGCTGTACCGAGGTGGCGGATCCGCTAACCGGACGCTTCACCTCGCAGAACCTGGATGGCAGCCCGCTGGTCCGCGCGCCGCGCTGGCAGGCCAATTTCGGCTTCGATTATACGATGCCGGTGGATGTGGAAAAGACGCTGACCATCACGTCTTCCAACCAATATTCCTCCCGCTACCTGACCAACCTGCTGGCCCGCGACGACTTCTACCAGAAGGCGTTCGTGAAGCTGGGGGCCAGTGTCGCCCTGGCGGGGAAGGATGAGGGCTGGGAACTGGCCCTGATCGGCAACAACCTGACCAACAGGATCACGACCGGCAATTGCACCAACGGCAATTTCGCCAATGGCCAGATCCTGGGCGGGCAATTGACCGGCAGCAACGCCGTGGGGCCGGCCGGCACGGACGAGCTCCTGTGCTTTGCCGACCGGGGACGGGAACTTTGGGCACGGGTGACCGTTCGTTTCCGCTGAGGGTGAACGAAAGCGGGGGTGGCGATTACCGCCACCCCCGCTCCGCCCCCGCCCCGTCCGCTGTCGCCCGGATGGGACCTCAGCCCTTGTTCGGATAGATGGACAGGTCGCCGGCATAGGCGATACCGCCCGGCCAGAAATGGCTGCCGCTGATCTTGGCGAAATAATGGACCGTACGCGCGAAGGAGCCCGCGTCCGAACGGGGCGCCATGGCGATGCCGCTGGGACTTTTGCCCTGCGCCCGGTCGCTGAAATCCTTCACGGTAAAGGCCAGATCGTCCGTCTGCTGCGCACACAGCACCAGTTGGTCGCCGGGGCAATAGCGTCGCGGCACGATCTGGATGGGTGACAATTCCCCGCGCTTCATGGCGACATGGCCGGGGACGTTCGTCACCTCGACCGAATGCACCGCGTCATACCATTGATGATACTCGGCGGCCCGGCCGGCGACATAATTGCCCAGGATGATGGAAATCCCGCTGAAGGGCTGGTCCTTGCGCCAATTGGCGCTGCCCTTCCAGTCGCCATACATGCGGTAGCTGTAGATGCGTTCGGTTTCATCCTCCGCGATCAGCCCGGCGTCGCGGGCATCGGCCAGCAGCGGACCCAGGGCCGGCAGGTCGATGGAAGGGTCCGGCAGATCGAAATCATAGACGCTGACATAGCGCCAGGGCTGCGGGATCATGAACATCACCTGTTCGGCCGTCACCTGGTACCGGTCGGCGGTGATATAGCCGCGCAAGCGCGCCAGTGCCGCGCGGTGCGGCCCGTCGAACCAGGCCGCATAGGCATCCTGTCGACCGTCGGGCACATTGTGCAGGTGGATCACCGTGTATAATGCCATGCTTCCCCCCAATGCCGGCTGTTCCGGCTTTGGGCTGGATGATGTTGGCGCCCCCCTTTCCTGGCAATGCCAAGCCGGCCCGGACAGCCCAAACATCGCCCTGTCGATGCGCCCTATCGCGCCCGCGATGATTGTGCAGCGCGGCGGGTTCGGACCGCACAAGCCATCGGCACGATGCTAAGCATCAACGAATTCTCCCCTTTCCGCGCGGCCCTGAACGCGCTTCCAGCCAAGAGGAACCACAGCATATGGCGACTGAAATCCTGCTGCCGAAGATCGGCTTCTCCATGTCGGAAGGGCAGATTTCCGAATGGCTGGTGAAGGATGGCGAGACGGTGACGGAGGGCCAGGCCCTGTTCCTGCTGGAGGCTGACAAGTCCGCGAATGAGGTGGAGGCCCCCGCCAGCGGCACGCTGCGCATCCTGAAGCCGGCCGGCGAGACCTATGAGGTCGGGACCGTGCTGGGCACCATCGAATAAGGAAGGGACAGCGTCATGGCATCGTCCGGATCGAACAGCCCGCCGCCCAGCCCCGACATCCAGATCGACATCTATCGCCGCATGGTGCGGATCGAGCGCAATGATGATGCCATCCGCCGGACCATCAAGCTGGGCCGGTTGCAGATGCCCTATTATTCGGCGCGTGGACAGGAGGTGATCCCGTCGGCCATCTCCGCCAACCTCAACCGCGACGACACGATCTGCACCATCTATCGCGGCATCCATGACATGGTGGCCAAGGACATGCCGCTGCGCCCGCTTTGGGCAGAGATTGCGGGCCGCATCGACGGCACCTGCAAGGGCAAGGGCGGGCCCATGCACCTGACCCATCCCGAAAGCGGGGTGATGGTGACCACGGGCATCGTCGGCTCCTCCATGCCCATCGCCAATGGTCTGGCCTGGGCGGCCAAGCTGGATGGCAGCCGGCGGGTGGCGGTGGCCTATTTCGGGGATGGGGCGTCCAATATCGGCGCCTTCCATGAAAGCCTGAACCTGGCGTCGGTCTGGAAGCTGCCGGTCATTTTTGTCTGTCAGAACAACCGCTTCGCCGAACATACACGCTATGAGGTCGGCACCTCGGTCGACAAGATCTCCAAGCGCGCCATCGGCTATGGCATGCCGGGCGTCACCGTGGACGGCAATGACCCGTTTGAGATGTATGCCGCCGCCGTTGAGGCCATCGAGCGGGCGCGCGCCGGTGAAGGCCCGACCCTGATCGAGGCCATCACCTTCCGCTTCTTCGGTCATGTCTTCGGCGATGACGACAAATACATGACCAAGGAGGAAAAGGCCGCCGCAATCGCCAAGGATCCGCTGCCCGCCTACCGCGCCCGCCTGATCGCCGACGGCATCGCCGCCGAAGAGACACTGGCCGGCATCGAGGCCGCCATCGCAGCCGAGATTGAGGACGCCATCCAGTTCGGCCTCGCCAGCCCCCTGCCCGGTGCCGACGAACTGCGCCGCGACGTATTCGCCACGGAGATCGTGTGATGAGTGCCACGACGAAACTGAACGGCATCGCCGCCGTCAACGCCGCCATCGCCCAGGCCATGGAGCGCGACCCCAAGGTGATCGTGCTGGGCGAGGATGTGGCCGACCGGGAAGGCGGCGGCGTGGTCGGCACCACGCGCGGCCTGTCCACCCGCTTCGGCGACGACCGGGTGAAATCCACGCCGATCTCCGAACAGGCCATCATTGGGGCCGCCATCGGGGCCGCCATCGGTGGCTACAAGCCGGTGGCGGAAATCATGCTGATGAATTTCACCGCCGTCGCCATGGACATGATCGTCAACCACGCGGCCAAGCTGCGCTTCATGTCGGGCGGCCAGACATCGGTGCCCATCACCATCCACACCCTGACCGGGGCTGGCGTTTCCACGGCCGGACAGCATGCCGACCATCTGGAAGCCTGGTTCGCCCATACGGCCGGCATCAAGGTCGTCGCCCCCAGCACCCCCACCGATTACAAGGGGCTGATGCTGTCCTGCATCGACGATCCCGACCCGTGCCTGATGATCATGAGCGCAATGACGTTGCGCACCTTCGAGGAGGTGCCAAACGACCTGGCCCCCATCCCGCTGGGTCAGGCCAAGGTTCTGCAAGAAGGCAGCGATGTCACCATCGTCACCTATTCCGCCATGGTGCTGACGGCCAGGAAAGCGGTGGAGACATTGAAGGCGGACGGTGTGTCCGTCGAACTGATCGACCTGCGCACGGTGGCGCCCTGGGACCGGGAAACCGTGCTGGCGTCGGTTGCCAAGACCGGGCGGGCCGTGCTGGTGCATGAAGCGCTGCGCAGCCACGGTATCGGGGCGGAAATCGCCGCCACCATCCAGGAGGAACTGTTCGGGAAACTGAAGGCGCCCGTCCGCCGCCTGGGTGCGCCCTATTCGCCCGTTCCCTTCTCCAAACCGCTGGAAAACGCCTATCTGGTGCAGCCGGATGAGATTGTGGCGGCGGTGAAGTCCATTTTGTGAACTGCAAAGGGTCGGGGTGCGCGAAGGCAGCCCCGACCCTATGGCACATCCGCCAGCAGCCGCCCGAACCTGTGCCGTTCCCACAGCGTCAGGAAGTTCGTCAGCATGTGCAACTGCGTCCGTGCCGTTTCATTCTGTTGAAAGCAGGCATCCGTCCGCAGGACATCGGGCGCCAGATCGGGCAATTCGCGACGGATCAGGGCCGGGGCATCCATCAGCCAGGCCAGTCCCATCATGGCGATATAAAGGAACATGCGGTTTCGTAGCATTTCCACCTGGATTTCGCCGCCGCCAGCCGCTGCGAATTCCGCGGCGAACAGGGACAGCAACTCGTCCAGATGGCTTTCGATCATCGCCGGCTCCGCAGCGCTGAGAACGCCCCACAGCGCCATGCCCACATGCATCTGGCCGACCCGCCCCCAGTCCATCAGACCACATTGCAGGGTGCCGTCCGCGTCACGCCAGAACCAGGCATTGTCGATATTGCCGTTCCAATGGCAGAGCGCGACATGGGCGCTGTCATGGACCAGCAGGCGACGGATCGCATCCTGACGCGTCGCGAAGGTCGGCATGTCCAGCCACAGCCAGCAGAGAAAGCCCGGTGAGGTGATCCGCGTGGGAAGCAGGCGCGGGAAGGCGCGGGCAAACGAAGCCAGCTTCTCGATGCGGCGGCGCAGTTGGGCACCGTCATAGCGGATGGGGTCGATGGCAGCGCCCGTATCCGTGACATAGGGGAAGGCCTCTGCCACGGGTCCCGCGAGCGGTGCCGTCCGCGACGCCCCTGCCAACCGCGCCAGCGCGGTGACGAGGGCACGATAATGGTCAATCGCCTCCGGCATCTGGTAGTCCAGACACTTGCCGCGATGCGGTTCGATCCCGTTGATCCCGAAACCGATCTGTTCCGTGATCAGCAGGCCGGTACCCGTTATCGCCTGATAGTCGCCGAAAAGGGCACGCGGTACGGCGATGGGAAAGGCTGGATGGCGCGACAGATTGGCCAGCCGGACCTCCGGCGCCAACTGGTCCCGGTTCCGATCACGGATAGGGTCATTGAAATCGCGGGAGAATTTCAAGAACAGCGCCGTCGGCAGGTCGGGCGCCGGCCGTTCATAGGTGATGGACAGAAACAGCTTGGCCCCGGTGCTACCACCGGGACAGTCGGTTAACGCCTCCACCCGCGCCACCCGGTTTTCCGGCGGCAGGCTGCCGGCGGCATGGAAGGCGCGGGTGAGGAAGGCGGCACCCCCGTCAGCCAGGGCACGGGGATGTGCCGGCATGGAGAGCCGGGTCAGGTCGCCAATCACCCAATCCGGCCGTTCCTGCATCGTCGGCGCCCCCATCCCGTCAGTCACGCACGGGTCAGCTCATAGTCGCCGGCATCGTCCACCAATGCCCGCCAACCCGGATAGACGACGATGGTGGTGAAGGTTTCATCAATGATGGCGGGGCCGGTGATCTCGCTGCCGGGAACCAGATCCTTGCCCAGGAAGACACCCGTCGGCTGGAAGCCACGGCCCAGGTTGGCCCGCCGGGTCTTGGCCGGCAGCGGCCGGACACGGGGTGCGGTGAAGCCTGTCGCGACCACCGGTGACGGCGTCACCACATGGCTGGCCAGGCGCACGCCGATCACCTCCGGCACTTCATGCGCGCGGATATGGTTGTATTCCTGCATGTGCCGTTCGTTGAACAAGGCGATGGCCCGCGCCCCCAGTCCATCATCCACAAAGGACAGGTCGCCCAGCCGGCCGCCGGGCTGCACATCAAAGGTCAGGGCGAAGTTCTGACCCGGATAGCGCATGTTGAACTGATAATTGGCGACGACCTGTTCCGGCTTGAACCCGGCATCGGCGAAATACTTCGCCGCCCGGCCCGCCAATTCCGTCCACAGTTCCTTCAGGCGCGGCAGGTCCAGGGCCGAGGCCGGGGCCATGGAAGACCGTTCCTCATCAATGCTGGGATTGGCGACCAGCGTGCCCAGGGCCGAGAAGGTGGGAGAGGCCTTGGGCACCAGCACACGGGTGATGCCCAGTTCTTCGGCCTGGATGCCGGCGAAGGCCGCGCCATTGCCGCCATAGGCCAGCATGACCAGATCCTGCGGGGCGATGCCCTTGCCCGCCGTCGTGCGGCGCACACCCTGGCTCATATTGGCATTGACCACGCGCCAGCTGTCAAAGGCCGCTTCTTCGGCCGTATAGCCCAGCGCCGCCCCGATCTCGGCAAACGCCTCGTCCACGCCGTTGCGCGACAGGCGGAAGCTGCCGCCGGCAAAGCCTTCGTCGGTGGACAGGATGCCCAGCATGACCAGGGCATCGGTGACGGTCGGCCGCTTGCCGCCGCGACCGTAGCAGATGGGCCCCGGTTCGGAACCGGCCGAGGCCGGGCCAACCTGCAGGACCCCGCCATTGACATGGCAGATCGACCCGCCGCCGGCGCCCAGCGTCTCCACCTTCACCATCGGCACGCCGACAAGATAGCGGTGATGCATGTTCCAGCCGGCTTCCGCCGGGGCGGACCCGTTGAGCACCAGCGACATGTCATAGGACGTGCCGCCCATGTCCACGCAGAGCAGGTCGGGACAACCCTTGGCCGACCCGACATGGGCCGATCCGATGACGCCACCGGCGGGACCGGAAGCCAGCACCCGGATGGGCGAGCCTTCGATATATTCCTTGGTCATGACGCCGCCGGACGCCTGCATGACCATCAGCTGGCTCTTGTAGCCCGCCTGCGCCAGCCGGCTGACCAGGCTTTCCAGATAGGAGGTGACGCGCGGCGCCACATAGGCATTCACCACCGTCGTGCTGGTCCGGTCATATTCGGGCGACCGTGGCAGCACCTGATGCGACAGCGATACGGGCACGCCGGGCAGTTCCTCTGCCACAATTTCCGCCGCGCGCTTTTCGTGCGCCGGATTGACGAAGGAGAACAGGAAGGAGATGGCGACGGATTGCACCCCCTGTTTCCGCAGCCGGCGGCAGGCCGCCCGCACCGCGTCTTCGTCCAGCGGCTTATGCACCGATCCATCGTGCAGAACGCGTTCCGGTACGGTCAGGCGGCGGCGGCGCGGGGCGATCTGTTTGGGCGGCTCCAGCCGTACGTCCCAGATATCCTCCTTGAAGCCGCGGCGATATTCCAGCTCGTCCCGGAAGCCTTCCGTCGTGATCAGGCCGGTCACCGCGCCGTTCATCTCGATCAGCGTATTGTCGGCAACCGTGGTGCCATGGACGATGGCGTCACAGCGGGCCAGGAAGTCGGACAGTTCCAGCCCTTCCTTCGCCGCCAGGGTCGAAAGCCCGTTCATGACGCCGATGGACCGGTCCTCCGGGGTGGACAGGTTCTTGTGCAGCACCACCTCGGCCCCTTTCAGCAGGGCGAAATCGGTGAAGGTGCCGCCAATGTCGATACCAACGCGATAGGTCATTCTCTGGTCCCCCTAAACCCAAGCCCTGGCAAATCAACCTTGCCGGGGCGTGGTTCGGCGGCGACTGCCGCCGCGCCGCACGTGCGGCGTAGCCAAGCCGCTGGATAGCGGCGCCGGCGACTGAGGCCCGGTGATCGGTGACGATCACCGGGAACGCGGCTATGCGGCGCGCAACTGAGCGCGCAGCGCCTCAGTTGCCGCGGCATCGACCGCCAGGTCGTAATTTTCCAGGCTGCCGGTCAGCACGACGCCATACTTTTCCCGCGCGGCAGAAAGGCTGACGAACTCGTCCAGCACATCCTCCTTCACGGCTTCGGGATCGCGGGCCAGCGCCGGGCCGAAGCCGGCGCCGCCCCCATGCTGATAGGCGATGACGGCCCCGGGCGGCAGCTGCGCCTGGGCCGTGCGCTCGATCTTGTATTCCTGGGGGGTGCCGACCAGGAACCGGTTGGAATAGGGGATGGCGTCATCCCCGCCGCACATGCCGCGCAGCGGATGATCGGCCGACACCATCCAGGCCATGGCCATGGTGGGCGCCAGCACCTGTTTCACATTCAGGCTGCCGGGCGCGCCGCGCCACTGACCGGCCCCGCCGCCATCGGTCGTCATCTCGCGACTGATGTTCAGGATGGGGAAACGGGCTTCGGCATCCTCCGCCTCCGACAGGATCAGGTTGCCCAGGCTGACGGGGCAGGAACCCCAGCCATCAATGCCCTGCACGGCCGACACGTCCATGGACCGGCAATCCACGCCCTGGTCCATCCACATGCCGCCATTGGCGTCGAAGCCGATGACGGAATTGGGCATGCCGATCTTGTAAAGCTGCGGCGCCGACCGTTCGGGCACCACCTGCGACAGGGCCAGACAGACGGCTTCGGTGATCTCGCAGGCCGGGTGGAAGGACCCCAGTGCCGCCGGCTTGTTGGGCGGCGGCTGGGCGATGCAGCCTTCGGGAATGATGATGTCGACGGCGTTGAACATGCCTTCATTCTTGACGATGGTCGGGTCCACGGCCGCGCAGACCTGGGTCATCACATAGGAACGGCTGTTGGCAAAGGTGTTCCAGACGCCGACCAGATGGGGCCGGTCATCCGTCCCCGTCAGGTCGACGGTCAGTTGGTCGCCCTTCACGATGCACTTGGCATGCACCTTCACGTCCCGCGTGCCGACCGTATCATGGTCGATCAGCACCGTGGCCTCATAGGTGCCGTCGGGCCATCGCGCCACCTCCTCGCGCACGCGGCGTTCGGTCTGGTCGATGGAAACGTTGATGGCAGCCTTGACCGTGTCGGCGCCGTAGCGGCCGATCAGCCTGCCCAGGGACACGGCCGCCTTTTCCACGCCGCCGATCATGGCGGCCAGATCGCCGGCAAAGGTGGCGAAGCGGTTATTGCGTTCCACCATGCGGATGACGTCCATCCGCTTGACCCCGCGATGCACCAGCTTCAGGCAGGGAAACGACACGCCCTCTGTGAAGATGTCGGTGGCTTCCAGCGTGAAGCCGCCCGGGTCCTTGCCGCCCGTGTCGCCCTGATGCGCCTGCAAGGTCTGAAACAGGATCAGTTCGCCCTTGTCGTCAAAGACAGGGGCATAGACGCAATAGTCGGGCAGATGCCCGCCGCCATGGTCGGGATCATTGGACAGCAGCACGTCGCCCGGCCCGATGTCATATTCATCGACATTCATCAATGCCCAGCGCGCCATCATCTGGTTGACGAAGGTCAGGTGCGGCGTGCCGATGGCCCCCATGGCCAGCCGCCCGTGCCCGTCGACGATGGCGGCGTTACGCTCATTCGACTGGTTGATGATGGGGGACGATGCCGCACGCCCCAGGTAGGTCGCGGCCTCGAAACATACCGTCTCGAACGCGCCACGGATGATGGTGGCGGTGACGGGGTCGATCTCCACATTCGTCGCCAGCGGCGGCCGCCGGGCGGCGAGCTTCCGGTTCAGCTCAAAAGACATGGGCTTGCCTCCACTTCGCTTGGTCGCGTCAATGTTCAGTCGCTTCTGGATCGCCCAGGGTCGGGGCTGGTGGATGATCAGCGGACGGACGCCGGACCGTGCCGTAGACCGTCACAGCCATGCCCAGATCCATCTCTTCGCCTTGCTGCATCACGACCCGGTCAGGGGTATCTCCCGTGATGCGCAGGGGGCCCGATTCTGGGCGCACAGGGCGCTGACGCATCACATCCTCCATGTCACCCGGGTTCGCGTCGCTGTTCCCTATTGGCTAGGCGCGGCCGTCCCCACCCGCAAGCGCGCCCGAAGGACAATGCAGTCCGCGTCAAAAGTCGGTTCACCAAGAGCACAGACATCGCCCTGTCCCGATCGCCGGCGCGATATCGGCACCCAACCGGCCTGCCGATCCTATCGGACGCTCCATTTATGATACATAGTGGCTCATAAATATCGCATGCCATACCCGGAGAGACGCTTGTGAAAGGCCGTATGTCCCTGGCGCTTGCCGGTGCCATCCTTCTGCTGACCGCCTCGGCCTGTCCGTCGGTGCAGGCCGGTGATGACATCGGGGCCGCCGAAGACTGGACCCGCCATGGTGGCGGCGCCGATGAAAGCAGTTTCAGCCGGCTCAACCAGATCACGCCCCGCACCATCGCCAAGCTGGGGCTTGCCTGGTGGCTTGACCTGGACGGCGAGGTGACGCTGGAGGCAACGCCCCTGGCCGTGGGGGGAACCCTGTACTTCACGGGCAGCCGCTCGGCCGTCTACGCGGTGGATGGGGCGACGGGCCGGCTGTTGTGGAAGTACGATCCCGAGATCTGGCGGCATAACCCCGCCAAGCTTGGCCACGGCCTGTCGGTCAATCGCGGGGTAGCCTACGATAATGGCAAGATCTTCGTGGGTGTGCTGGATGGCCGACTGGTGGCGCTGGACGCGCAGACCGGCGCGCCGGTGTGGAGCGTGCAGACCCTGCCACCCAATACCATCCACACCATTACCGGCGCGCCGCGCACCTTCAACGGCAAGGTGATCATTGGCAATGGCGGGGCCGACGCCAACATGCGCGGCTTCGTCACCGCCTATGACCAGGAAACGGGAAAACTCCTCTGGCGCTTCTACACCACGCCGGCCAAGCCGGAGGAGAATGCGGGCGACCCCGTCATGGAAATGGCCGCGAAGACCTGGAGCGGTGATTATTGGAAGGCTGGCGGCGGCGGGGGCACGGTCTGGAACGACATGACCTTCGATCCGGAACTGAACCGGATCTATCTGGGCACCGGCAATGGCGGCCCCTATAACCCCCGTCTGCGCAGCCCCGGCGGCGGCGACAATCTGTTCCTGGCCTCCATCGTCGCGTTGGAGGCGGATACCGGCAAATATCTCTGGCACTATCAGCAGAATCCGGGCGAAGGCTGGGATTACAAGGCCACGGCCAACATGGTGGCCACCACCATCCGTATCGACGGCCGCCCCCGCAAGGTGCTGATGCAGGCCCCCACCAACGGCTTCTTCTATGTGCTGGACCGGGAAACGGGGACGCTGATCTCTGCCGAGAAGACGGGCAAGGTGACCTGGGCCGACCACATCGACCTGTCCACGGGCCGTCCGGTGGAAGCGCCCGACATCCGCTACGAGAAGGGCGAGAGCATTCTCTATCCCAGCATGCTGGGGGCCCATAACTGGCAGGATATGTCGTACAGTCCGAAAACCGGGCTGGTCTATATCCCCCATATGCAGATGGGGGCCCGATATTCCGCCAAGCCAGACCCCAACGGGGTCTTTGTCGGCGGCGTCTCCATCCAGCCCTATCTGGATCCGTCCGATAAGAATGATGGCAAGGGGGCCCTGCTGGCCTGGGACCCGGTGCGGCAGAAGCCGCGCTGGAAGGTGCCGCTGCCAACCATCTGGAATGGCGGCGTGCTGTCGACGGCGGGTGATCTGGTCTTTCAGGGAACGGGCGACGGCTGGTTCAGCGCCTATGACGCCAGATCCGGCAAGCGGCTGTGGCGCTTCAATGCCGGGCTGGGCATCGTTGGTGCGCCGATCAGCTACGCCATCGGCGGCCGGCAATATGTCTCCATCCTGGTCGGCTATGGCGGCACCACGGCAGCGCTTTCCAGCGTGCTGAATGCCGGCTGGAAATATGGGGCGCAGCCCCGCCGCCTGCTGACCTTCGCCCTGGGGGAACGGCAGAAACTCCCCCCCTCCCCGCCGGCCGATTTCACGGTCAATGCCGTGGATGATCCCGCCATTGTGCTGGACGAAAAGGCGGTAGCCAAAGGCAAGGGCCTGTCCATCATGTGCATGGCCTGCCATGGCGCCGGCATGAAGGGGGCGGGTTCCCCCGGCCCCGACCTGCGCGAAAGCCAGGTGCCGCTTTCGGAAGAAGCGCTGTGGAGCGTGCTGCATGACGGCGTGCTGGCCGAGCGCGGCATGCCCCCCTTCCCGCAACTGACCCGCGATCAGGTGCGCAGCCTGGCCGCCTATATTCGCGCCACCGCGCGGGAGGCGCTGGGCACCCGTCCTGCGGACGCAGGCGCGGTACCGACCCGTTTCTGATCCCATCACCCCGAACCGAAGGATATAAAGAATGAAAAAGCTGCTTTCCGCCCTGTTCGTGACCGCAACGCTGTCGTTTGCCGCCTTGGCCGGCCAGGCCTTTTCAACGGCGGAAACCGATATCGGCACCTTGCTCGATAATCCGGATACCAAGGCCGTGCTGGTGAAATTAATCCCCGACACGGTGGCCGACCCGCAGTTCGAACTGGCCCGCCCCATGACCCTGAAGCAGGTGCAGCCCTACGCGCCGGAGAAATTCCCGGACGAATTGCTGGCCAGGATCGACGCCGAACTGGCCAAGCTCCAGGCCAAGTGAGATTCCGACGGGAGGTAGCAGCATGGCGACGGTCCGGTTCCGTCTGAATGGAAGGCGGGTGGCGGTGGATGCCGATCCAGCCACACCCCTGCTGTGGGTTCTGCGCGACCATCTGGGCCTGACGGGCACGAAATATGGCTGCGGCATCGCGCAGTGCGGGGCCTGCACCGTGCATCGCGATGGGGAGGCGGTACGGTCGTGTCAGGTGCCCCTGTCCGATGTGACGGGGGCCGCGATCACCACCATCGAGGGATTGTCGCGCGACGGTGATCATATCCTGCAGACTCTGTGGGCGGAACTGAACGTGCCCCAATGCGGCTATTGCCAGGCCGGCATGCTGATGGCGGCGGCCGACCTTCTGGCCAAGGTGCCAAGGCCGACCGACGCCGATATCGACAATGCCATCACCAATATCTGCCGCTGCGGCACCTATCCCCGCGTGCGGGCCGCCATCCACCGCGCGGCGGAAGGAAAGAGGGCGAAGCATGATTGACCAGACCCGCCGCGCCTTTTTGCTGTCCGTGGCCGCCACGGGCGGCGGCATGGCGTTGGGCATCCTGCCGGCCGCCGGAAAGGCAGGGGGCGGTGACGCGGTTGAATTGTCCGCCTGGATCGAGATAGACGAAGACGACCATGTCACCCTGCGCGTGCCGACACCAGAGATCGGCAATGGCGCCATGACCCAGATGGCCATGAATGTGGTGGAGGAACTGGCCTGCGCCTGGTCGCAGGTGCGGGTCGAGTGCGGGTCTGTACAGCGCGATGTCCTGGAAAAGGGCGTCTATAGTGCCGGCATGCTGCCCTTTTTCGGCGGGCATTCCACCAACAAGGCACGGATGCAGCGGGCCCTGCAGCTGGGCGCCAGCGCGCGGGAGCGGCTGAAGCTGGCGGCGGCCCAGCGCTGGCGGGTGCCGGTTACGGAAGTGACGGTCGCCGATGGTGTCCTGAACCACGGACGCCGACGCCTGCGCTATGGCCAGGTGGCTGCGGCAGCGGCCAAACTGACCTTGCCGACGGAGCCCACACCGAAACCAGAGGGCGAATGGACCTTCCTGGGCAAGGCCACGCCGTCCAAGCTGACCATTCCGGAAATCACCACCGGCCGTCTGACCTTCGGCATCGATGTCCAGTTGCCGGGCATGCTGCATGCCGCTCTGCTGCAATCACCCGTCCATGGCGGACGCCTGAAAAGCCTGGATGCCGATACTGTGCGCGCCATGCCGGGCGTGCGGGCCGTCATCGTCATTGATCCCACCAAAAGCAAAGGGGCGCCCGTCAAGGCGCGTGCCACCTTCGGCCTGGGGGAAACGGCGGCCCAATGGGGCGTCGCCGTCATCGCCGACCATTACTGGCAGGCCAAAACCGCCCTGGACGCCCTGCCCGTCGCCTGGGAAGACGCTGCACCGTTCCAGACCATGGAGGCGATCGACGCAGCCGTGCAGGCGGAACTGGACAAGAAGGCAGGCCGCATCCTGCGCAAGGCTGGGGATGTGACCGGTGCCAGCGGCACGCGTGTCGTGGAGGGTACCTACAGCACCCCCTATTGCGAGAACGCGGCCTTGGAGCCCCTGAATGCCACGGCCCTGGTCACGGACAATAGCGCCGAAATCTGGTGCCCGACCCAGGATCAGCAGCAGGCCTTCTGGGTCGCGGTGGACGAGACGGGACTGCCACCGGAAAAGGTGGTGCTGCACGCCACCCCTGTCGGCGGCGGCTTCGGGCGACGTACGCAGGCCGATGATGTGCGTATGGCGGTGGCTGTCGCCCGCGCCTTTCCCGGCAGACCCGTGAAAACCATCTGGTCGCGGGAGGAGTGCTTCCGCCAAGGCCGTTACCGCACCCCGATCACCACCCGCTTCCGAGCCTCGCTGGACGATGAAACGGGCTTGCCACGCGCTGTGGAGGCGGAAGCCTGCTTTGTCGGCAATCGGCCTGCCTTCCACCTGACTTTCGGCTTCGATGACATGCCCTACTTCACCAGCGGCATCGTGCCCAACCTGCAACTGCGGGCCAGCAAGCTGCCGGTGCATGTGCTGAACGGCGCCTGGCGCGGCCCCTGCTACAATTCCCATGCGTTTATCATAGAGACCTTCATCGACGAATGCGCCCACGCGGCGGGCTTAGACCCGTTGCAATATCGCCTGCAACTGGTTAGCCGCTGGGACAAGGCATGGGGCGACTGTCTGCGCGTCGCGGCCGGCCATGCAGGCTGGGGCCAGGAACTGCCGGTGGGCGAAGGGCTGGGCATCGCCATTTCCGCCTGGCCGCAGGCCGCACAGCGCAATGTCGGCACCATCGTCGCCACCGCCGCCCATGTCGCGGTCAGCCGCGAGGGTGTGATCAGCGTGAAGAAGCTGGACGTCGCCTTTGATTGCGGTCGCGTGGCCAACCGTGATGCTGTCGCCGCGCAGATGGAAGGCGGTACCCTGTTTGGGCTCAGTGCCGCGCTGCATGAAGGCCTGACACTGGTTGGCGGCCGCATCGCGGAGACGAATTTCGACACTTACCCCTTGCTGCGCCTGGCCGAGACCCCACCCGTTGCCGTGCATTTCGACGCCCTGTCCGGCCATGAAAGAATGGATATCGTGGGTGAGGCGCCGGTAGGTCCCGTCGCCGCCGCCGTGGGCAACGCCATTTTCCGGGCCACCGGCAAGCGCCTGCGGTCCACGCCCTTCACCCGTCATGACCTGCGCTGGAACTGACCAGTCAAGCCCGACTGCGCGTGGCGTCATTCAGTACCCGGCATGGCGGTGTTACCAACGACGGATCGCCAGTCGCGAGGAAATCAGAAGATGAGTGCAGCAGGTTTCGTCCGCGCCCTGCCGGTGGACGACATGGCCCCAGGGGCGAAAAAGTCCGTGGAGATCAATGGCAAGTCCATCCTGATCTGCCATTCCGCCGGCAAGCTGCATGCCGTGTCCAACATCTGCTCGCACGCGGACGAAAAGCTGGAATGCGGACGCATGGGCAATGGCTGGATCGCCTGCCCCATCCATGGCGCGCGATTCGATCTCGCCACCGGCAATGCCAAGAACCCGCCTGCAAAACAACCTATCGCCGTCTATGCCACCCGCATCGTTGACGGCTGGATCGAAGTGGAAATCTGAAGCTTTGCAAGGGTTGGCGTTGTCATGGTGCGGTTACATATCGCCCAAGCGATTGCGCGCCTCACACATGTGAAACCAGTTTGTCTCCATGCTTCCCCCCCCTAATCTGACAGGTGCCGGAAAGGTTCCCGTCGGAGCGGCCGACAATCGTCCGCAAGCCGTCCCGACCGCAGGTACGACCCAGATTCCGTCCCCTGGAGACGAAATCCAGGTCGCACCGGCATGCCGACCGTCCGCGAACCATAAATGAGCCACACCTGAACAGCCCCCGCTGCCACAGGTGCGGGGAAAGGGGAGGATATGCCCGTACTGGCCTTCGACATGACCACGGCCAACCATGAGGTGCGGCGGCACGAATTCCGTGGCAAGAACAACGCCGATTACTATGAGGGTGAGCTACGCCCCCTGTCGACGCGTGAAGTCGACATGCGGATCGAGAAAAGTGCCGCCGGCGAATACGGGCTCTACAAGCTCACGTCGCGCTCCGGCCTCGCGTTCCGCCGCTCCTGGGCCCATATCCGCAGCGACAAGACCAATGTCACGGTCTTCTGGTTCGTGCGGCGCGGTCAGGTCGCCGTCTCCTATCCGGGGGTCAAGCACGTCGTCAGCAAGGATGAATGCACCATCACCCGGTCCTGCCGCCCCTTCTATATGGAACTGATGCCCGACGATGGCGGGATGCTGGAGGTGATGCATGTGGTCGTCCCCTCCCACCAGCTTTACGCCGTCATCCCGGAAGGCGTGGAGGCCGGCAAGCCCTTTCCCGCGTCCAAGGGTGATCTGTTTCTGGCAGAGCGCGTTTTCTCGCTGCTGTTTGAAGAAGACGACCAGATTGACCCGGAAATCGCCGAACCGCTGGTTCAGACCCTGCTGACCGGGGTGGGCAGGACCATCACGCGGGCCGCCGGTGACATGGCGCAGCGTTCATCCATCGCGGAAAAGCGGGTCGGCGACATCACCCGCTATATCAACCAGCATTTCGCCAATCCGGACCTGAACGCCAAGATGGTGGCCGACCGTTGCGGCATCTCGCTCCGCTATTTCTGCCAGATCCTGAAGAAGAACGACCTGTCCTTCTCCAACCTGGTCTGGGAACGGCGGGTGGAAATGGCCCATGCCTGGCTGCGCGACCCGGCCATGAAGAACTATCTGGTGTGCGAGATCGCTTATCTGGTCGGCTTCAAGAGCAGCGCCCATTTCAGCCGCATGTTCAAGACCCGCTTCGGCATCGCCCCGCGCGAATACCGGGAACAGGAAATGGGCAAGGCCGCGTAAGGACGCAACGGGAGGGGTGCCGCGGCACCCCTCCTGGATGTTCATGAGAGTTCCGTCAATGCGGCCAGATTGGTCGCCAGTTGCCGCGTGAAACGCGCCGCATCGGCACCATTGATGACCCGGTGATCATAGCTGAGCGACAGCGGCAGCATCTGCCGCCAGTCGATATCACCATCCGCCCCCCGGACCGGCCGTTCCACCAGACGCGTCACACCCAGGATGGCCACTTCCGGTGCATTGATGATGGGCGTGAAGGCCGTGCCGCCGATATGACCCAGCGAGGTGATGGTGAAGCAACCACCCGACATCTCGCTCATCGGCAACCCCCGGGTCCGGGCCTTCTCCGACAGGGCGGTCAGTTCCGCTGCGATCTGCGACACCGGCTTGGTATCGCAATCCCGGATGACGGGCACCAGCAGGCCGTTGGGCGTGTCGACTGCGACGCCGATATGGACATATTTCTTCAAGATCAACGCCTTCCCACCGGGCTCAAGCGAGGCGTTGAACTGCGGATAGGTCTTCAGCGCGGCCGCCACAGCCTTGATCAGGGGGACCAGCAGGGTCAGCCTGGCGCCAGGGTTGGCGTCATTCCAGGCCTTGCGCAGCCGTTCCGTACCCGTCACGTCCGCTTCATCATGGTGCGTGACATGGGGGATGGCGACCCAGTTTCTGCCCAGAAAACTGCCCGTCAATTGCTGGATCCGGTTCAGCGGTTGGCGTTCCACCTCCCCGAAAGCTGCGAAGTCCACCACCGGCCAGGGAGCCAGGCCGTCCAGCGGAGCGGATTTGCCGTCTGTCATCACCACCATCCTTGTTAAGCCAAGCCAAAGAAATGGGCCGGCCAACATCGCCGGCCGGCCCGTCTTGCGTTTTTCTTGGCGAATTCAGATCAACGCGAACCAAACGCGTAACGCAGATTGATACCGAATACGCGCGGCTGAACCGTGGTCACGCTGGTGTAGGTGCTGTTGGCCACCGACGACTGGGTTCCAAAAGGCACGCCAGCCGTCGTCGATTTCAGCAAGGTATAGGATGTTGCCAGCGGGCCGTTGCTGCGGGTCAGAACCGTGTCGTTCTTGGTCAGGTTCTTGGCAAACAGCGACACTTCCCAGGCGCTGTCCGGGTCGCGCAGACCCAGATAGACGTCCAGCAGCGCATAGGAACCAACCTCGTCATAGGAATTGGTCGGGTCGTTCTTGGACTTCCCCTTCCAGGTCACCAGACCACGGATGAAGCCATCGAAATTGCCGATCCCCTGCGAATATTCGGACTGAAGCGTGCCGCTGAACGGGGCGGCGAAGGACGAACGATAGCTGACCTTGCA
Source organism: Hydrogenophaga intermedia (assembly GCA_943371025.1). GTDB lineage: Bacteria > Pseudomonadota > Alphaproteobacteria > Azospirillales > Azospirillaceae > Niveispirillum. The sequence continues at coordinate 65,555 of CALRTC020000006.1, read as the reverse complement.
CGCCGCCACATTGTTCGCCCCGACCGCCGCCTGCAACTGCGCCAGGGTCGGCGCGGAGGTCAGGTTGGCATCCGGGACACCATCCTTGTTCAAGTCATTGCAGGGGATGGTGCCGTCGCGGATTTCCCCCTTGGCGTAGTTCAGTGTCCCGGCCAGGAACCAGTTCTCCATCGGACGGTAGACAAGCTCCGTTTCCAGGCCATGGACGCGCACGGGAACAGCACCGGCGAAGTTGAACTGCGCCACGCTCTGCGCCAGACGCGGCGCGGTGGCCGTGCCGACATTGGAGGTGTTGATGAAGTAGACGCCGTCGCCGGCGACACGATAGGGGTAGTTCGTGAAATCCTGCCGATAGGCCGAGGCATTGAAGGTGAGGCGACGGTCAAGCAGGTCCGACTTGAAGCCGATTTCGTAGGATTTCGAGGTTTCCGGCGCCAGCTTCACGAAGCTCTGCTCCAGCGCCGACGGGGCCAGATTGAAATCGCCGACGACGAACACGCCCGGACGCCAGGAGCTGGCGACGCTGGCATAGGCCATGAAGTCGCTGTTGAACCGATGCTTCAGCGATCCGCTGAAGATGGTCTTGGTGAAGTCTTCATCGCGGTTGGCGAACGGGATCAGGGTCCCGCCCACATTCATCGTGGCCTGTTCCTCATACTTGATACGACGCAGGCCACCGGCCAGTTCCGTGCCTTCGCCAAAATGCGCCGTCAGATTGCCGAAGAACGACGTCTCCTTGTTCGCGCTGGTGCGCACGATGGTGGTGGGAACCAGACGCGAGCCGCCATTGATGAACGCCGTCCCGGTCGTGACCGGATACACACCCACCACCAGGGCCGTGGAGCGGACGACCGTCGTCGGGGCATCGCTGGTGCGCGAGAAGTAGCCCGCGACATAGTCGAACATATCAAGGATACGTTCTTCGTTCTGCAGGCGGAATTCGTGGCTTTCATTCTTCTGGCTCGCCGCCACCGTCTGACCAAAGGTCAGATCGCCCACAGCCGCATTGGTCATGCCCAGCGTATTCTTGCCATCGAAGAAATTCGCATAGTCATAATTCTCGGAATTATCCAGCCGTTGCTTCATCCACGACCCGACATAGGACAGGCGCTGTTCCGCAAATACCGCGGAGGCCTGCCAGTTGAAGATGTCGTTCTTCTGCTCGATGTCGTAGGGCGCATCATAAATGGCCAGGTGATCATCCGCGCTGATGGCAATCGGACTGGCCGCCGCCGTGGACGACACGACGTTGAAGCTTTCATTCTGGATGAAGTTGATCGTGTGGTTTTCCAGCCGCTGATAGCTGGCATTCAACTCCAGAAAATCAGCCGGTTCCGCACGCAGGCTGATGCGGCCGCTCTCGGTCCGGGATTTCGGCTTGATGGAGCTGTTCAGACTGGTGACTTCGTTGGCGTCGTTGTCGTCATAGACACCGGCGACACGCACAGCCAGCTTGTCCTCGATCAGGGGGATATTCAACCCGCCATGGCCGTTATAGCTGTCGCCGGTGGTCGCGGTCAGGTTGACGTAACCGCCATATTCCGCCAGGTCAGGCTTGCGGGTCGCGATGGTGATGGAGCCGGACGGCGAGGCACGGCCACGCAGCGTGCCCTGGGGACCACGCAGCACTTCCACCTGCTGCACGTCATACATCGATGCGAAGATGATGTTGGAGGAGATCGGGGCGTCGTTCAGATAGAATTCAACAGTGCCATTGTTGCCGCTGGCCACCAGATCATAGTTCACGCCGCGCATGGAAGCGGCGGCCCCCAGGCCATTCACGCCCTGGGTCATGGTCAGGCCCGGCACGACCTTCTGAATGTCGCTCAGATTGGTGACATTCACCTTGTTCAGCGTTTCCGCCGTCAGCGCCTCCACCACCAGGGGGACATCCTGGAGGGATTCGAATTTGCGGCGTGCGGTCACCACGATCTCGTCGAGCGTGAAGGCATTGTCGGTGCCGCTGGGCGGCGGAACCGGCGCCTCGGCAGCGTTGACGATGCAGGACTGGGCCAGGGCCATCAGGCTTGCGCCCAGGCAGGCATATCGGAATTGGCTTCCCCTCACGTGCTTCCTCCCCCTTAAGAAGGTAATCATTTTACCGAAGGCCGTATCGGCCATCTCGGCGCTCTTGTTTGGTTGACGCAGGAAGACTTGGCCTTACCAACCGTTCCCGGTCAAACCGATTTGGCGTCCTGACGGGGGTGGCTCCCGGTTTATCGCGGCCACGATTTCAGGTCATTGGCGGCTGCGTTCACGTTCAGTCAAGTAGCCCAGCATGTGGAGGAATGCAAAAATCCACCGACATATCGGGATGGCGATATGAACCCTTCTGCCCGATGGTGACAACCTTGTTGGCGTGATGCGGAAAGACGACGATGGTATGAGTGCTGGCAGATGATATCGCGACGGGCACCGGACCGCCGCCGCAGAGGGAGAGTTGGGATTGCCGACGCTGATTGTCACCACACAGGACGGCACGGATCATCCGGTAGAGGCCGAAATCGACCGCCCCGTCATGGAGATCATCCGGGACAACGGATTTGATGAGATGCTGGCCCTGTGCGGTGGCGCCCGCTCCTGCGCCACCTGCCACGTTTATGTCGACCCGGACAAGCTGGACATGCTGCCCGCCATGTCGACGGACGAGGACGAATTGCTGGACAGTTCCAGTCACCGCCAACCCAATTCCCGCCTGTCCTGCCAGATCATGTTCAAGGCCACGCTGGACGGCCTGCGCGTGACCATCGCCCCGGAGGATTGAGCATGGGACGGGCCTTTGACATCGTCATCGTCGGTGGCGGGCATGGCGGCGCCCAGGCCGCCACCCTGTTGCGCCAACAGGGCTTCGCCGGCAGTGTCGCCATCATCGGGGATGAACCGGAACTCCCGTACGAGCGCCCGCCCCTGTCCAAGGAATATCTGTCCGGAGAGAAAAGCTTCGCCCGCATCCTGCTGCGACCGGAAGCGTTCTGGACGGAGCGGGATATCACCCTGCTGACCGGCATGCGGGTGACGGCCATCGACCCGGCCGCCAAGAACGTCACGGCCAATGGCGAGACCATCGGCTATGGCCATCTGATCTGGGCGGCGGGTGGTCGCCCGCGCCGTCTTTCCTGTGCCGGGCACGATCTGGCCGGCGTGCTGACCGTGCGTACCAAGAACGATGCCGACGCCATGAAGGCCGCCTTGGAGCATATCGACGCCGCTGTGGTCGTCGGGGGCGGCTATATCGGCCTGGAAGCCGCGGCAGTGCTTGCCAAGCATGGCAAGAAAGTGACCGTGCTGGAAGCGCTGCCGCGCGTGCTGGCCCGCGTGGCCGGCGAGCCCCTGTCCCGCTTCTATGAAGCCGAACACCGCGCCCATGGCGTTGATATCCGCCTGAACGCACGCCTGGACCATATCCTGGGATCGGACGGCCATGTCTCCGGCGTGCAGATGGCCGACGGAGAGATCATCGCGGCGCAACTGGTTATTGTCGGCATCGGCATCATCCCATCGGTGGAACCGCTGATCGCTGCTGGCGCTGCCGGTTCAAACGGTGTCGATGTTGATGCCTTCTGCCGCACCTCCCTGCCCGACATCTATGCCATCGGCGACTGCGCCGCCCATGAGAACCCGCATCTGGACGGACAGCGGATCCGTCTTGAATCCGTGCAGAACGCCAATGACCAGGCGGCGACGGCCGTGAAAGCCATTCTGGGAAACCCGGCCCCCTACATGGCGACGCCTTGGTTCTGGTCGAACCAGTACGATCTGCGCCTGCAGACCATGGGCCTGTCCACCGGTTATGACGATCTGGTGGTGCGCGGGGACCCGACCACCCGCAGCTTCTCCATCGTCTATTTTCGTGATGGCCGGGTGGCTGCGCTGGATTGTGTTAACATGACCCGCGATTATGTACAGGGCCGGAAACTGGTGGAAGGCCGGGTCCAGGTCGCTCCTGCCTCCATTACCGATCCGCGCTTGGCCCTGAAGGACGTACCCTTTATCGGCGCTTGACTGTGACCTACTGCCCTGATTAAGGCCGGGTATAAATAGAGCTGGTCCCCGGTGACCGGACAGTTTGCTAAGCTTGGTTCGGCCTTATTGAAGGACGACCGACATGACGGGACAGAGGAAACGGTATTCAGCGGATTTTAAGGCGAAGGTGGCCCTGGAGGGATCGCGGCGGTGCCTGACATCCGGCAACAGGCCAAGCGGCTTGCCACGACCATTACGACGGAAATCTGTGCCCGCTGACGCTCCATCTGCTGTCGATGATGTGCAGCGTCAGCATTAGTTTACAATCGGCGCCGCCGCGCTGCCATCCCACCACGCCGCCAGCAGCCATTCATATGGACCGAAATAGCCCGGCACCACCGCAGGGCGGCGCAGGCGGTGATTGTAGATCAGATAATGGTCCTTCAGATACCGCCAGGGCAGGACGTAGTAATTGTGCATCAGCACCCGGTCCAGTGCGCTGGCGGTCGTCTGCACCTGTTCGGGCGTCTGCGCCTCCTGCAAGGTCCGCATCAGGGCGTCGACGACGGGGGATTTGACGCCCGCGATATTCTCCGATCCTTTGATATCCGCATCGGCGCTGTTGAAGTTCCGCCATAGTTCGGGGGCGGGATCGCGGGCCTTGCGCAGGGCGATGGACGTGAAGTCGTACTGGAAATTGCGCAGTTTCTGCCGATCCACCGTCGGGTCGGCGACACGGCGGGTCAGTTGCACACCCATCTTCGTTAGATTGAGGTAATAGGCATCCAGCAGCACATTGCCGTTGCCGCCCGTCACCTCCAGGGTGAAGGGCTCTCCCTTCTCATTGCGCAGAACTCCATCGACATTGCGCCAGCCCGCTTCGGCCAGCAGTTCCATGGCCTTGGCCAGATTGGCGCGCAGGCCGCCGGGCGTGTCCGTACGGGGTAGGGTTACCATCGGGCCGAACACGGCGGGCGGCAGTTGGTCGCGGAATGGCTCCAGCAACGCCAGTTCCGCCGCACTGGGTCGTCCCTGCGCCGCCAGAGGGGAATTGGCGAAGAAGCTGTCCTGACGCTCGAACTCGCTGTCGAAGATCATGCGGTTCAGCCATTCCCAGTCATAGGCCAGGAACAGCGCCTGTCGCACCCTTATATCCTGAAAACGCGGCTGCCGCAGGTTCAGGACATAGCCGCTCATCGGGGACAGGGACCCATTGGGCACCTTCTCCTTGATCAACTCACCCTTTTCAAACCGCTCCCCGATGAATTGACAGCACCAGTAGCGCATGCGGGTTTCGTTAAAAAAGTCGAAGTCGCCAGCGCGCAGGGCCGCGACCTGCGTGTCGGTATCCTTGTAGAGCTTGTAGACAACCTGATCGAAATTATAGCCGCCGCGCCGTGTGGGAATATCGGCGCCCCAATAGGAAGTGTTGCGGCGATAGGTGATGGAAAGCGGGTTCGCCCGTTCAATCCGGTAGGGCCCACTGGTAATCGGCTCCTCCAGCCGCAAATCGGCGAAATCTGTGCGTGTGCCATCGGGCTTCAAACCCCATTTGGGGGAGAAGACCGGCAAGCTGCCCGCGACAAAGGACAGATCGCGGCCGGGGCGGGTAAACTCAAACCGCACCACCCTTCTGTCCACCACCAGAACCCGTTTGATTTCCGCAAAGTAGGATTTGAAACGCGGGCTGGCCTGTTTGGAGGTCAGCGTATCAAAGGCGTATTTCACATCCGCCGGCGTGACCGGGTCCCCATTGTTGAACCTTGCCTTGGGGTGTAGGCGGAACTCAACCCAGGTGAAATCCGGGGCCAGATTGATATCGTCTGCCAGCAGCCCATACTGGGTATTGACCTCATCCAGGCTGTTGACCGTCAAGGTCTCAAACATCAGCTCCAGCGGGCCGGGTGCCAGCTTTCCCTTCAGATTGAAGGGGTTGAACTTGTCGTAACTGCTGTGCTGCGCAATCAGTGACAAGGTGACGGCCCCACCCTTGGGGGCGTCTGGATTGACATAGTCAAAATGGCTGAACCCGGCGGGATATTTTGGCTCCCCGAATTGGGCGACGCCATGGGCGGCCAGCGTGGGAGATGCGAGAAACAGGCTGACAAACAGAGCCGCGACAAGGCGCTTCATGGTGATGACCTACAGTGACGCCTGGATTAGGCTCTGCGTATAGGGATGCTGGGGGGCCGCGATGACCTGTTCGGTATCGCCATCATCGACAATCTCGCCATCCTTCAGGACATAGACCCGATGGGCCAGGGCATTGATCACCGACAGATCGTGGCTGATCAGCACATAGGCCAGATTGTACCGGTCCTGAAGACGACGCAGAAGGTCCAGCACCTGGTTCTGGATGGACACATCCAGGGCCGATGTCGGCTCGTCCAGGATCAGGACAGCAGGCTCCAGAACGATGGCGCGGGCTATGGCAATCCGCTGGCGCTGACCGCCGGAAAATTGGTGGGGAAAGGCATGCAGGACATTTTCCGACAGGCCCACCTCCTCCAGCACCCGCACGATGCGGGTGCGCCGCTCCTCCGGCGTCAGGTGGGGGAAATGCAGTTCCAGCCCCTCCCCCACCGTCTGTTCCACGGTACGCTTGGGCGACAGCGACCCGAACGGGTCCTGGAACACCACCTGCAACCGGGCGCGCAATTTGCGCCGCTCCGGCTTTGACCGCGCGGCAATGGGCAGTCCGTCAAAGATGATCTCTCCGGCCTGCGGTCGGATCAGGTTCAACAGCGCCTGGGCCAGGGTGGATTTGCCCGACCCGCTTTCGCCCACGACACCGATGGTCTCCCCCGCGCGGAGGCGAAGATTGGCCCCGGCCACCGCCACAAACCTCCCCTGGCCTAGCCAGCCGCGCCATCCCGGTAATGGCTTGGGATATTCCACCCGCAACCCCTTGGCATCCAGCAGGATGGGGGCATCGGGGGCCAGCGGCTTCACCTGCCGCATGGGCAGGCTGTTCAGCAGCCGGATCGTATAGGGGTGCTGCGGCGCGGTAAAAATCGCCTCCGTCGCCCCTTCCTCCACCTTGCGCCCCCGCTCCATCACCGCCACCCGCTGGGCAAAGCGACGGACCAGATGCAGATCGTGGGTGATCAGCAAAATGGCCATGGGCCGGCCCTTCACCGCCTCCTCCGCCTGCAGATCCAGCAGCAATTTGACGATGCGGGCCCGCACCGTGGGGTCAAGGGCCGTCGTCGGCTCATCCGCGATCAACAGTTTGGGCCGGCAGGCCAGGGCCATGGCGATCATGGCCCGCTGCCGCTGTCCGCCGGAAAGCTGGTGCGGATAGCTGTCGATACGGCGTTCCGGCTCGCGCACGCCTGTGCGGGCCAGCAACTGGATGGCCTTGAAACGCGCCTGCTGTGGCGATAGTCCTTCGTGCAGGGTCAGCGTCTCCACGATCTGGCTGCCGATGGTGAAAAGCGGGTTCAGGGCTGTCATCGGCTCCTGAAAGATCATGGCGACATCACCGCCCCGGATTTGCCGTATCTCCGTTTCCGGCTTGGTCAGAAGCTCCTGCCCTTCCAGCCGGATCGACCCGCTGATGGTTGCATGGGCGGCAAGCCGCAGGACCGACAGGGCCGTGACGGTCTTGCCCGACCCGCTTTCCCCAACCAGTGCCAAGCGTTCACCCGGATGCACCTCCAGCGACAGCCCTTCCACCGCGGGCGTTGAGCCAAAGCTGATGGTGACATCGGTCAGTGACAGCAACGGCACGCTCATCACACACCACCCCGGCCGCGTGCATGCGTATTGAGGGCCGCGCGTAACGCCTCCCCGATGAAGGTCAGCAGCAGCATGGTGCCGACCAGCACCGTGAAAGCCGACAGCGAAATCCACCAGGCGTCCAAATTCTCCTTGCCCTGCAACAGCAGCCGGCCCAGCGACGGCGCGTTGGTGACACCCAGCCCCAAGAAATCCAGGCTGGCCAGCGCCATGATCCCCGCCGACATGCGGAACGGCAGATAGGTGATGACGGGGGTCAGGCTGTTGGGCAGGACATGTCGGAACATGATCTGCCAACTGGACAGGCCGAGCGCGCGGGCTGCCTTCACATATTCAAGCTGCCGGTTACGCAGGAATTCCGCACGCACATAATCCGACACATGCACCCACCCGAACAGCGTCATCAGCACGAACAGCAGCAGGAAACTCTGCTGGAACAGGCTGGCGAAGATGATCAGCAGGTAAAGCTCCGGCATCGCTCCCCAGATCTCGATCAGGCGTTGGGCGAACAGGTCGATGCGGCCCGCGAAGTAGCCCTGGATGGCCCCGATCAAGATACCCAGCGCCGTTCCGAACAGGGTCAGAGCCAGCGCGAACGTCACCGAAATCCGGAAACCATAGATAATGCGGGCCAGCACATCATATCCGACCGGGTCGGTGCCCAGGACATTCTGCTCATTGGGTGCGCCCGGATGGTGGATGGCCGGCGAATAATAGGCCAGCGTGTCAAAGCCATAGGGGTTGAGCGGATAGAGCGCGAAATTGCCGTCGCTGCTCAGCCGGTCACGGATATAGGGATCCAGATAATCGGTGGTGATCGGCAGATTGCCGCCGAATGTCGCCTCCGGATAATCGCGGACCAGCGGGAAATAGAACTCCCCACCATAGTAAACGACCAGCGGCTTGTTGTTCGACACCAGCTCTGCACACAGGCTGATGGCATAGAGGCTGGCAAAGATGATCAGGCTGACATAGCCCAGGCGATGGCGACGGAAGGCCTGCCACCAAGTGGCGGGCTTAGCGCGCGTTTCGACCGCGGGACGCAAGCGGCCCTCCCCGAACAGGGGGACCGTGGACACCGGCGACAGGTTGATGTCGGGCGCGCTCATCGCTCAAGCCTCCTGGGCGTCGTATTTGATGCGGGGATCGGCCAGCACATAGGCGATATCGCCCAGCAGCTTGATGATCAGCCCCACCAGCGTGAACAGGTAGAGGGCACCCAGCACCACGGGGAAATCCCGGCTGACAATGGATTCATAAGAAAGCAGCCCCAGCCCATCGAGGGAGAACAGGCTCTCGATCAGAAGGCTGCCCGTGAAGAAGGCGGAAATGAAGGTGATGGGAAACGCCGTGATCATCGGCAGCAACGCATTGCGCATCACATGCCTCCACAGGATGCGCCGTTCCGACAATCCCTTGGCCCGGGCCGTCAGGACATATTGCTTGCCCAATTCATCCAGGAAGGTGTTCTTCGTCATCAATGTCTTGATGGCGAAGTTGGAGACGACCGACGCCGTCACGGGCAGGGTGACATGCCAGAGATAATCCAGCACCTTGGCACCCGGCGAAAGGCTGTCCCAATTCTCCGACACCAGGCCGCGCAGCGGGAAGATGTTCCAGAACGACCCGCCCCCGAACAGCACGATCAGCAGCACACCCAGCACGAAGCCCGGCACGGCATAGCCGAACAGGACCAGCACCGTCGTCGCAACATCGAAGCGCGAACCCGCCCTGACCGCCTTGGCCACCCCCAACGGAATGGAGATCAGATAGGTCAGGATGAAGGTCCAGGTGCCCAGCGCCACCGACACACCCAGCTTCGACTGGATCAGGCTGGCCACACTCTCATTGCGGAAATAGCTGTCTCCCAGCTCAAACCGCAGGAAATTGCCGACCATCAGGACGTAGCGTTCGAGCGGTGGCTTGTCGAACCCATAGAGCTGGGTCAATTGCTCTACCTGAGCCGCGTCGATGCCCTTGCGTCCGCTGTAGGTCCATCCCCCCTCTGCCGGGCCGCCATCGGCGCCACCCCTGGCTGTGGCGTGATCCATTTCGCCCAAGGCATGTTCTACGGGCCCGCCGGGCACGAACTGCGTCACCAGAAAGGTGAAGGTCAGGACGCCCAGCAAGGTGGGAACCATAATGAACAGGCGCTTGATGATATAGGGCCACATGTGTGGGATACCGCAAGAGGGGGGTGGACCGTAGGCGGGTTACGCCGGTGCGTAGTCACCCGCGAAGGAGCGGGCCCGTTCCAGCAGACCCGTGCGCTTCCACTGAAGGTCCAGGGCGCCGGGCGTATAGACCTGCGCCCCGCCAATCTGCGCGGCAATGGCCTGCAGGCGGGCGCTTTCCTCGATCAGCAGGATCAGTTGCGCCGTCTTCAGGATGCCCTTGCCCCAGAAGTTCGCTCCGCCATTGCTTTCCAGCAGGGCCGGCGGCGGGGCCAGTTCGGGATGCTTGTCCAGCCGTTCGCGCACCACGTCCAGAACCGTGCGAGTGCGCTCCAGATGGTTGGGGATTTCGCGGGCCAGCAGGTGGCGTTGGGCGGCCACATACAGGATCGGGAACGGCTTGTGCGACAGCGACCAGGCCGCCAGATGCGGCGTGTGGGCATGGATCAGCGTGTCGCTCTCCAACCGTTCCTCCGACAGGATGTGATCCTTGTGATCGGAGAATTTGGAGATGCTGATCTTCACTTCCTTGTCGCGTGTCCAGGGCGACGGAAAGCGCACCGACAGCAGCGTGTCATGGCCCGGAATGCGGTGGGCAATGTTGAAGATCAGGCTGGCGGTCAGCGTGCCGCTGTCCTTTAGGAATTCAAAGGCAAAGGCCGCATCGGTCTTGGCCTGGGCCACATATTCAGACAGTTCGACATCGGTCAGGGTGTTGGACATGGTGTTTCTCCGTTATTCAGCCGCGACAGCGCGGCGCGTGTTGGGGTTGGCGGGGCGCGGCAGGTTCAGATGCTCGCGCAGGGTGGTGCCCTCATACTCGGTGCGAAAAATGCCGCGCCGTTGCAGTTGCGGGATCACCAGATCGACAAATTCACGCAAACTGTCAGGCAGCAGCGGCGGGATCAGGTTGAACCCGTCGGCACCGCCATTGATGAACCAATCCTCGATCTGATCGGCGATCTGTTCGGGCGTGCCCAGCAGCACGCGGTGGCCGCGCACCACGTTGAAGCGCAAGATCAATTGCCGGATGGACAGGTTCTCCCGCCGGGCAAGCGTCAGAAGCTGCTGCCAGCGGCCCTTGCCATTGGCGGGCTCGGGCAGGTCGGGCAGCGGTCCATCCAGGTCGTATCCGGTCAAGTCATGGCCGCCCAGTTCAATGGGTCCGGTGAAATTCACCGATGCCTGCAGCGCCTCGAACTTGTCGCGGGCTTCCTGCTCGCTGGACCCGATGGCATAGGAGAGGCCGGGCGTGATCTTCAAATGGTCAGGGTGGCGGCCATATTTGGCCAAACGCCCTTTCACATCGCGGTAATAGGCCTGCGCATCCTCCAGGAACTGGGCAGATGCGTAGATCATCTCGGCATATTTCGCGGCGAATTCCCGGCCCGTGTCGGAATTGCCGGCCTGGACAATGACCGGATAACCCTGGATCGGTCGGGCAATGTCCAGGACCGTATTGACCTTGAAGAACCGACCCTCATGATGCACGGCATGCACCGACGCCGGGTCCAGGAAGAAACCCGTTTCCTTGTTCGGATGATCAAAAGCCCCGTCATCGTAGCTGTCCCACAGCCGTCGGGTGACGTCGATGAACTCCCCCGCACGGGCATAGCGCTCTGCATGTTCCAACGGATTTTCAACGCCGAAACTCTTGCCCGCCCCATCCGACAGGGACGACACGACGTTCCAGCCGATGCGCCCGCCCGACAAATGGTCCAGCGATGCAATGCGCCGGGCCAGGTTGAACGGCTCGTTGAAATTGGTGTTCAAGGTGACGACGATGCCGATCTTGTCCGTTATCGCAGACAAGGCACCGGCCAGGGTCAGCGGCTCGAACCCCTGCCCTGCGGGTCGACGCCCGGCACCGCGCACATCCGCCCCGCCATTGCCCACGAAATCCGCGAAGAACACGGCATCCAGCTTGCCCCGTTCCGCCGTCTTCACCTGTTCCGCCCAATAGGCAAAGGAAGGATTGCCACCCCCCGGCGATTGCGGCTGACGCCAGGCACCCGGATGGTGCCCATGCCGGGTCAGGAAGACATTCAGGACCAATTGTCGTTTCTGCGGGGCCATGGGACGGAACCTCCAGGGCGCACGTCTCCACACGCCCGCAAGGGACGCCAGATACGCGCCGCGATTTGGTGATATCAGGGGGGTGAGCGAGAAATGGACCGCTGTGACACTGTTCTTTCCCGATGAGAGGAGTGGACCATATCACAGCGGTCTATGTCAATATATTGGACGACATGTTGCGAAATTGGACATGCACGCTTTGTAGAATGTCTTGGCCGCCGCGTCATTCCGCAGCAACTGCGCGGGCGACCAGACGTTCGGCCTCTGCAAGCGGTCCTTCGACGATCCAATCCTGGATGTCGAAGTCAGCCGCCAGGAAGCCCCAATCGCGCAGGAAGTTCTTCTGTGCCTCCAGCCCCGCGACATAGTCCGCCGTCAGGCGCGGACGCAGCGACGTGGCCAGTTTGGGGAAGGTCGCCGCCGTGATGGCAACACCGACCTTGGCATCTTCTTCCGCGATGGCGGCGATGGCACCATCCGGGTTCGCCACCGCCCAATCAGATGCACGCAACAAAACCGACAGATAGCGCACCACCAGATCGGGATGCGTGTCCAGGAACTGCCGATGCACCGTCACGGGGCGCGGCGTGCCATTATTGATCCGCTTGAACGGGTCGGGCACATCGGTCAACCGGACCAACTCGCGCAGGTGCGGTGCCCGCTCCGCCGCCAGCTTGTATCCCGATGCCTGGCGCAGGAACACGGCATCGACCCGGCCCGTGGCGAGCGCTGCCAATTCCGCCGAACCGGACGGACCCGGATTGTCACCGGCGGCGCGGTCGATATCGATATCGACAAACTCCACATCACCGCGTTCCAACCCTACCAGCGACAAGGCATTGGCGAAGCCATGGAAATTGGCCCCGCGCTGAAAATCAATGGTGCTGCCGACATAGTTGGGCACGGCCAGCCGTTTGCCCTTCAACTGTGACAATTCACGAATGGGGCTGTCGGCGCGGACAACCACGGACTGGAACTCATCAACCCAGGTGATGCCAAGCACTACCGTGTCCGCCCCCCGCGCCCGCGCCCAGATGGGCGGGATATTGCCGCCTTCACGGAACATGGAGGTGATGGAATGGTCATAATGGCTTTCGCGCACCGACCGTTCGTTGCTGTCCCGCAGGGAATGCAACGTCACCTCAGCCGGGTCGAACTCCGCCGCCAGCCAGCCCTTCTGGATGGCCAGGGTGGAGGCGGTGGCCCCGCCGCAGCGCGTGTACCAGATATCGACAGGTGTCTTGCTCATGGTGTTCCTCCTCAAAAACGGGCAGTGGCGGATGCAAGGAAGGTGCGAGGCTTGCCGTACAGCTGGTTCGAATAACCGCTGGCGATCGGCAGGGCGTGGGTCTTGTAGGTCTTGTCGAACAGGTTGCTGACCGACAGGTCGAAGGACAGCGTATCCTCGTCATTGACGGTCCAGCCGACCCGGCCATTGAACAGCGCATAAGCCTTCTGGGCCAGCAGCGGGTCGGGGCTGGTGATCTGCGAGGCGATGGTCGGATAAAAGTAGAACTTCGACCGCCAGTTGCCGTCGACGCCATAGGACAGGCTGCCGCCGCCCGGCAGGGCGTGCGTGTAGCTGGCATTGAAGCTGGCGGTATATTTCGAGGTGCGGGGCGGACGGGCCCCCAGGATGGTGGCCGTATTGCCAAAATCCTTGGTGTATTCGGCATCCAGGTAACCGGCACTGGCCGACAGGTGGAAGCCGGCGAACGGTGAGGCGTTCAACCGCGCCTCCAACCCCTTGATCTCCGCCGCCCCGGCATTGCGGAACAGCACGGTCGCATTGGCCGGCAGCGGATCAATCTGCGTCGGCACATTCACGACAAGGTTGGTGTAGTCATAATAGAAGCCGGTCAGGTCCAGCGACACGCGCCGCTCAAAGAAGTTCGTCTTGAAGCCGACCTCGTAGCTGTCGATCTTCTCCGGGCTCATCACATAGATCTGGTTGACCCGGATGGCGGCGGGCCGCGACCCCGTGGCGGCCAGCGGCAGCGACAGCGCGCCGGTGCTGCCCGCCGGGATCAGGACGTTGCCGGTATTGGTATATCCGCCGGGCAGAACACCATGGGCAAAGCGGAAATATGTGCGGAACTGATCATTGAAAATATATTCGGGCGTGATGTCATAGGTCCAGGCATCAGTGTCCTGGGTCGCCCGCTCCGTGAAGATCAGATCGCGGGGGGCATAATTCTGATAGCCCACCTGCGGCAGGTTGGCGATGAAGGTCGCCTGGGTGCCGGTGATATTGGCCGCACCATAGGTCCAGTCGAAGCTGCTTTCCTCCTTCGACCAGCGGACACCACCATTCACCTTGAAATTGTCGGTGAACGTGTAGCCCAGATTACCGAAACCAGCATAATTCTTGGTTTCCTGGCGATAGATGCTGTCCGTGAACTGGGGGCCGGTGCCCCAGGCATTGCCGGTGGACGTGGCCGAGCCCGGATTGCCGCGCACATAATTGGCCAGAACCACGCGGTTATCCAGAAAACCCTTGAACCCGTAAAGACCGGCCAGCCAGGTCAGCGGGCTGTCATCATTGGAAACGACACGCAGTTCCTGGCTGGCCTGCCAACTGTCAGACGTGGTGTAGGTCTGGCTGAACGGAATGCCGTTATTATAGAAGGGGCTGGTCACCGGAATGGGCGCGTTGCCGGTTTCCAGCTCCTGGCTGTTATCCTCGTAAGCGGTGATGGAGGTGACGGTGAAGCCCTTGCCGTCCCAGATGATCTTGGCGTTGGTGCCGCGCGCTTCCAGTTCCTCCGGCGTCAGATCATTGCTGGTCGTCTCGTCCGTATCCCCGGTCGGGAAACCGGTCGGATAGACGGAGCGCCAAGCGGCCGTGCTGTTGGTCGTGACCGTGGAGGCCACATAATTCGTGCCCTGCTGCGGGCCGGAGAAGTTGCGACCATGGGCGTTCAACTGGATCGACAGATCGTCCGTCGGCTTGACCAGCAACTGGAAGCGACCGGCCACATCCTGGCCGCCGGGATGGTGCTTGCCGTTGAAATTGTTCTTCTGCCAGCCCTTCCAGTCATTGAAGTAGAAGGCACCGCGCGCGGCCACCTTATCCTCGACAACCGGGCCGCCAACCGCCCCTTCGAACAGTTTCTCCGAATAGCTACCGATCCCGAACTTGGCATAACCATTGCGGGTAAATTCCGGGCTGCGGGAAACGAAATTGATGGCGCCGGCGTTGGAATTCTTGCCCCACAGCGTACCCTGCGGACCGTTCAGCACTTCCACCCGTTCGATATCGAACAGGGGGTAGCCCTGGTTGGCAATGCTGGCGATATAGACATCGTCGTAATAGATGCCCAGCGGGTTGACGGTGTTGTTGCCGGTATTGTTGGTGCCGATGCCACGCACGAACCAGCGGGCCCGCGACGGTCCATGCGGCTGAAACGCCTGGGCATTCGGCACGAACTGCACCACATCATTGGTGGTTTGCAGTTGATCCGTCTTCAGCAGATCATCACCCGTCAGAACCGACAGGGCCAGCGGCACGTCCGATGCCTTCTGCCCACGCCGCTGCGCATAGACGATGATGTCATCAATGATGCCGGCTTCCGCCACTTCGGTGGCATCGGCAACCTGCTGGGCCTCGACCGGCTTTTCCTGGGCGATGGCGGTGACGGGAATAGCCACCAGGGCAATGGCGCTGACGGTCTGCAGAAGGCGGCGGGAGCGGGTCATGTCAAAAGTCCTTGGAATTCGGTCGCTAAGGGCGCACCCGTCCTGTCGGCGCCGATGGGGCTGCCGCGTCTGCCATGGTGGGTGCGATCGGAAAGGGTCTGTCCGGGGGACCGGGCGGCGGCGCTGAAATCAGCGCGCGATACCGGCGATCCCCATTCGACACTGGTACAGGGCCTTTATGGCGATGGCGTTCATCACATCCATGCTCGGGGCATCCTCGGGGGAAGGTTTGGGCCCGCCGCCCGACGGACGACACCGGCCCCGCCACCCTCACTTCGGGATGACAGATGCATGTCTAATATATTGGACGATGCGCCGCAATAGCATCTTTGTGGAAAATATGAAAAATTTACCATGAATAACATTATTTCCATGTGAATATGTGAATTCAATGCGCCTCCCCCGCCTGATGACTGGCGTGCAACCGCGCATACAGCCCACCCTTGGCCAAAAGCCCGGCATGGCTGCCCTGCTCCACAATGCGCCCCTGCTGCAAAACAGCGATAATGTCGGCGTCGCGCACGGTGGCCAGGCGATGGGCGATGATGATCGTGGTCCGGCCTCGGCACAGGACGCGCAGCGCCTGCTGAATGGCCTGCTCGGTGAAACTGTCGATATTGGCCGTCGCCTCATCCAGGATCAGGATTTTCGGATCGGCTAACAGTGCGCGGGCAAAGCTGATCAACTGGCGCTGCCCGACAGACAGGTTGCCGCCACGCTGGCCCAGTTGCGTATCGTACCCCTCGGGCAGGCGCATGACGAAATCATGGGCACTGACGGCGCGGCAGGCCGCCTCCACCTGCTGTCGGCTGGCGGACCCATCAAGATAACGGACATTGTCCAGAATGCTGCCGGTGAACAGGAACGGCTCCTGCAACACCATGGCGATGGCCTTGCCCAGCGACGCCTGGGTCACCTCGCGCACATTGCGCCCACCGACACGGACCTCGCCGTCCCAGACGTCGAAGAAGCGATGGACAAGGGCGGCGATGCTGGATTTGCCGGACCCGGTCGGCCCGACCAGCGCCAGGGTCTGCCCCGGCTTCACCGTCAGGTCGATATCGTGCAGCACGGGATGGCCGGGCCGGTAACCGAACCGCACACGCCTGAATTCGACTGAAGGCGGCACATCGCCAAGCGGTTCCGCGCCCGGCCTGTCCTGAACCGTGATCGGCACGTCCAATACTTCAAAGATGCGGTGCCCCGCCGTGACGGCCCGTTGCAGCACCGTATATTGCAGCGACAGGGTGCGGATGGGATCGAAGAAGCGCTGGACATAGAAGATATAGGCCACCATGACGCCGACATTCAGTTCGCCCGACAGCACGGCCTGCCCACCCACCAGGATGATGATGGCCATGGCGGCCCCTGTCAGCGCATCGACCGTCGGCACCATCAACTGTGCCGCCCAGGCCGAACCTGCCTGTGCCCGGAAATTCTCCTCCGCCTTCACGCGATATGCTGACAGATTGAAGGCCTCACGCCGATGTTCCTGAACCGTACGGATGCCGGCGATGTTTTCAGCCAGGGCCGCGTTGACCACCGATGACCAGGCCCGCGCCCGCCGGAACCGCGCCTGCGCCCAGAGCAGCCACCAGGCCCGGATGGCCACCAGCACTGGCAGCAGCGTCAAAGTGAGAAGGCCAAGCCGTACATCCATCCAGACCAGAACCACGGCGATGCCGATCAACAGGAACAGATCACCGACGGCCGACACCGACTGTTCCAGGAACTCCTGTAGCGAGTTCACATCACCCTGCAGGCGCGACATCAGCCGCCCTACCTGCATCTGGTCCAGAAACGACAGCGACACGGCCTGCATATGCGCGAACATGGACCGGCGCAGATCGAAGATCACCCGTTGCGCCAGCCGCGCCGCCAGCCATTCCTGCACAAAGTTCTGCATAGTGGTCAGCACGGCCAGCACGGCGAACAGGATCAAGGCATCCCGAAGGCCAAGCCCGTCGCCCTGCCCCACCGCCGCGTCCACGGCGTGGCGAATGCTGAGCGGCAACGCCACCTGCGCCAGGGTGTAAAGCAGCACGGCAGCCAGAATGACCCATAATTGCCGACGATAGGGGCGGACAAAGCCGTAGAAGCGGCGAAAGATGTGCGGATCCAGCCTGGCAAACCCCTCATCCTCGCCGATGTCGCGTTCGTCCTGTCCGGGACGGCGGGCGATCAGGGTGGAACCGGAAATACTCATGCCACGATCTCCAGATCGATCTCCGCCGGGCTGCCATTCTGCAAATCCCACAGCGCCGCATAGCGTCCACCCTGCGACATCAGTTCCCTGTGCGTGCCCCGTTCCACCACCCGGCCGGCATCCAACAGCAGGATTTCATCGGCATGGCACAGGCTGGACAGCTTGTGCGCAATGATGATGGTGGCCGCATCGGCCAGCGCCGCTTTCAAGGCCCGATGCAGATGGCGTTCGGTCACCGCGTCGATGGCGGCGGTGCTGTCATCCAGCACAATGACCGATGGCCGGGCCAGCAGGGCGCGGGCGATGGCGACCCGCTGCCGCTGTCCACCCGACAAACCGACGCCGCGTTCGCCAACGGGGCTGTCATAGCGGTCTGGCAGGCTTTCGACATGATCATCGAACTGCGCGATGCCGGCGGCGTCCCGGATGGGTTCCGGGTCGGTCCGCGGGTCAGCATAGGCAATGTTGGCGCCGATGGAACTGTCGAACAGGAAGACATCCTGCTGCACCACCAGCGCCGCCCGGCGCAGCGACGACAGGCTGACATCCCTGATATCGTGGCCATCGATCGTGATGCGGCCTGCATCCACGTCGTAGAATCGGGGAATCAGCTTGGCAAGGGTGGATTTGCCGCTGCCCGGTGCCCCGACAATACCCAGCGTGCGGCCCCGCTTCACGGTGAAGCTGATATCGGCCAGCGCCGGGGTCGGCGTGCCTTGATAGGTGAAGCAGACATTCTCGAACCGGACCTCGCCCACCAGATCGGGCAAATCGTCGGCCCCTGGCCGTTCCACGATGTCGGGTGGCTGATCCAGCACCTGGAACAGACGCGCGCCCGACGATGCCGCCCGCGCCGATGAGTTCACCACCATGCCCACCTGCCGCACCGGCTGTTGCAGGATGGTCATGAAGGCCAGGATTTCCGTCAGCGCACCGACGGACAACGCCCCCGCCGCCACCCGCTGTCCGCCGACCAGCAGCACCAGCCCCATGGCCGCGTGATAAGAGAGGTTCATGATGCTGGTGGCACCGGTACGCAGCCGGATGCGCCGCATGGACAGGGTCAGAGCTGCCCCTGCCGCCCGGTCGAACTTCGTCATCTCGAACGGGGCCGCCGCAAAGGCGCGGACCACGCGTGCAGCTTGCAGGCTTTCCTCCATGGTACGGGTCAACTCACCCATCAACTGCTGCAGCTGGACCCAGGATTGGCGCAGACGAAGGCCCATCCGCGTCGCCCGCCACAGGACGAATGGCACGAAGGACAGGGCCAGGGCACCCGTCGCGACATCGACATGCAGCAGCCGCCAGCCCCCGACCCCCAGCAGCAACAGCAGAACCACCAGCCGCAGCAGCCCCGATTCCAGGAAGGTGCGCACTCCCTCCAGGTCCAGCATGCCGCGCGTGATGAGTTCTCCCGAATGCATGCTGTCGTGATAGGTGCCGCCCAGCTCTTGCAGCTTGGCAAAGAAGGCCAGCCGCAGGTCCAGGCCCACTCGCTGCGCGATATACTCCCCGAAATAGCCCTGCAGGCCTGTGACGATGCCGCGCGCCAATCCCGCCGCCACAGCCAGACCCGCGCTGACCCAGAGCGCCGCCTGGACCACCTCACCGCCGCCACCTTGCATCAGCAGCCCATGCGCCTGGTCCACGGCACGGGCCAGAAGCCCCGGTATCACCAGCCCCAGCACAGCCGACAGGGCCGCACACAGCACCGCCAGCGCACAATAGCCCGGATAGCGCAGGGCCAGCCGCGTCAGGCGCTTCAGGACCCGACCCATGTCCGGGCGCAACGCTGTGGGCAGATCGTTCCAATCATCGGCCACCGGTGCCGGCATGGTGTGTCCTGTCTGGTCGGAGGTACGGGTGCGGCGGTCAGCCTTGACTTGCCGGTCGCGATTTTTGATGTCAAGATAGCCTCATATCAGGCAATATATTGTCCATCAAGCCTGCATGGCGCGGAGGTGCCATCTGCTAAATTGACAGGATTGGCGGTTGCACAGCGGATATCCGCCGGTCATTCTCCGTTATAACGACGGGTCAACGTACAATATATTTGCATATCGTCCGTTATCTTGTCATTCTCCCTATCGACACCGCCAAGGCCGAATTGGTGAGCCGCGGCGGTATCCGATGGAGATGGATGATGGTTGAGTTCCACTGGCGCTTGCCCACGCATGGCGACCGTGCCGATGTTTCCTTGGCCCATGACACGCGTGGCGACTGGGGTCCGCTGAAGGCGGGCAATCAGGCGCCCGGTCTGATCCAGGGCGACCCGGACGGTATCCCCTATCACGATCATCTGCTGGAAATTGCGCGCGCCGCTGAACTGGCAGGCTTTGATGGCGGGCTGGTCCCGTCCTTCCCCAATACCGATGATCCCTGGGTGATCAGTGCGGCCATCGCCCGGCGGACCAAGACCTTCAAGTTCATGATCGCCTTTCAGCCGGCCTGGATTGACCCGGCCTATGCGGCCAAGGCGGCGGCCAGCCTGCAACGCCTGTCGGGTGGGCGGCTGAATTTCAACATCATCACCGGCGGCGGCGGCCCGGCCCAGCTCTGGTGGGGTGACCGCATCGCCCATGATGACCGCTATACCCGCACCACCGAATTCCTGGATGTGTTCAAGGGTCTGTGGGAAGGCAAGCCCTTCAGCTACCAGGGGAAATTCTTCCAGCTCGACAATGCGCAACTGCCCGCGCCCTTGGCCGGTCAGGCCTTCCCCAGCCTCTATTTCGCCGGCTCGTCAAACGCCGCATTGGAGGCGCAGGGCAAGCATGCCGATTTCAACCTGACCCATATGGAACCGCTGGAGAACCTGCGCATCAAGTTCGACCGCGTGCGTGAACTGGCCTCCAAGGAAGGGCGCAAGGTAAAGCCCGCCGTGCGCTTCAACATCCTGGCGCGTGAGACGGAAGAGGAAGCCTGGGACGAGGTGCGCCGCGCCTGGGCCAATGTCGATTGGGACGAACGTGACCGGCAGTTGAAGGCGCGCGGTCGGGGTGACGGCATCGGCTCGCCTCTGCCGCCGCACCTGATCCCGTCGCGTGACAAGGACCCGAAGGATTTGCAGATCGACGGCTTCTTCTCGGGCCTGGGCGTCCTTGGCGGCCAGGGCACACCGCTGGGCGTTGTCGGCTCCTATGAAACGGCGGCCGAACGCATCGACACGCTGATCAATCTGGGCGTCGAAGGCTTCATTCTGGCGGGCAGCCCGCATCTGGAGGAGGCCTACCGCATCGGCGAGGAAGTGATCCCCCTGGTCCGTGGTCGCAAGGCACAGTACGCCGCAGCAGCGGAGTAACAACGGCGTAGGTAGCGCGGATCAGCGTAAGCGCAATCCGCGCTACGCCTTCAAGACATGGACATATTATGGCGACCACCAAATCCTTCCTGGCCGCCTCGCCCCTGCTGCGCCTGCTCGCCATCTACCGTGAAATGCCGATCCGGTTCACGGCAACCGCCCTCCTCTATGCCGTCGTCAACGGGTCCATGGCCTGGCAGCAATGGCTGATCGGCCATGCCGTGGACGAGGTGCGCAATGGCCAGGTGGTGGTACGCACGGCGGATGGCGGCTTGGATTTCGACCGCGCCTGGTTCTGGCTGGCGGCCTTGATCGGGCTGGCCGGGGCGCGGGCCATTGTGCAGTATGGGGCGGGCGTGCTGGCCCTGATCATTGGCCAGGAACTGCTGACCATCATCCGCGAACGCATCCTGGCGCAGGTACAGCGCCTGGACCTGACCTATCACTGGCGCCACGGCATCGGCGAGTTGATCACCCGCACCACCCGCGACAGCGACAAGGTGCGCGACGCGCTTGTCGGCTTCTGGCGACAGGTGGTGGAAACGGGCATGGTTCTCGTCGCCTCCGTCACCATCCTGTTCTGGTATGCGCCCAGCCTGGGGATCGTGCCGCTGCTGGCCATGCTGACAGGTCTGACAGTCCTGATGCGGCAGACTAACCGTCTGGTGACGCTGGATCGCGCGGTGGGCGAGGCCTATGACGCCGTGAACCAGGACCTGTCGGAAGGCATCAACGGCGTGCGCGTGGTCAAGGCCTTCGGGCTGGAGGCTGTGCGCATTGATCGGTTCCAGGTACAGGTAACCCGTTTCACGGATGCCGCCCGCCACGCGCTATCCTATGCCACCCGCAACATCCCCGTGCCGCAAACCATCGTCGCGCTGTCCCATGTCTGGGTGCTGGGTTATGGCGCGCTGCTGGTCGGTGCGGATCAGTTGACGGTGGGTGGGCTGGTGGCGGCCCTGCTGGCGGCCAATACACTGGTACTGCGGGTCGAAGGCATCGGCACCATCATCCAGACCTTCGCCGATGCCCGCGCGTCTGCTGCCCGCATCTGGGAATTGCTGGATGAGGAACCGGCGATCCGGTCCGGCGACCGGCTGCTGGCCCCCGGCCCGCTAGGTCTGCGTCTGGACAAGGTGCGGCTGGCGGCTCCCGGTGGTGGCCGTGACATCCTGAACGACCTGTCCTTCCAGGCGGCACCGGGGGAGATTGTCGCCATCGTCGGCAATACCGGATCGGGCAAAAGCGCGCTTCTGTCCCTGCTGCCGCGTCTGGCCGACATTGATGGCGGGTCCATCCTGGTCGGCACGGATGCGCGCGGCTGGACCGATATCCGCGCCCTGGATATCGGCTCGTTGCGCCGTCAGGTGCATGTGGTGCCGCAGGAAAGCTTCCTATTCTCCGACAGTCTGGCCGCCAACCTGCGCTTTGCCCGGCCAAACGCGACGGAGGACGAGTTGCATCACGCTCTGGCGCTGGCCGCCGGGGACGAGATCCTGGACCATCTGCCCGACGGGTTCGATACAAAGCTGGGTGACCGTGGCGTCACCCTGTCGGGCGGGCAGCGGCAGCGGCTCTGTCTGGCCAGCGCCCTGCTGTCCGGTGCCGCCATCCTGGCGTTGGACGACGCCACCAGCGCGCTGGACGCCACCACCGAACGCCGGGTGCTGGAGAATATCCGGGGTCTGCGGGATCGGGGCTCACCCGTCACTCTGCTGATTGTGTCTTCCAAACTCTCGACCATTCTGATGGCCGACCGTGTGCTGCTGCTGGCCGGGGGGCGCATCGCGGCCAGCGGCCCCCATGCCGAACTGGCAAAAACCAGCGCCGCCTACCGTGACCTGATGGGGATCTGACCATGCCGCCCAACCGCAGCCTGAAGGCCCTGTCCGATATCGAGATTGAGGAGCATCTGGCCAAGCAGGCGCTGAATCGCTCCATGGCCAAACGCCTGCTGCCCCTGCTGGCCCCTGTCCGCCACCGTATCGCGTCGGTGATCGGGATCGAGGCGCTGCTGGCCATCGCCGTTTTCCTGCGTCCCTTCTTCATCGGCTATGTCATCGATCATGGCTTCATCAAGGTGGGTGACCAATGGCGGGCCGAAACCCAGGTGATCCTGTGGGCGGCGCTGGGCCTGTTCGCCACCTGGGCAATACGGTTCGCGCTGGGCGGCTTGTCGCGCTACCTGGCCAGCACGGCGGCGCTGCGGGTGCTGAACGGCCTGCGTATTCAGGTCTTCGCCCATGTGCAGGGGCTCAGCGTCGGCTATTTCGACCGGACCAAGGCCGGCCGTATCATCTCCCGCGTCGACCGCGACGTCGATACGCTGGAACCCCTGTTGATCCAGGGGCCGCCAGAACTGTTGTCCGCCCTGCTGCGCTGTGGTCTGGCCGGCCTGCTGCTCTGGTCGATCAGCCACGATCTGTTCCTGTCGCTGGCCGCCATCGTGCCGGTGCTGGTTGGCGCCACCTGGCTGTTCAAGCACATCTCACAAAGCCGATGGGCGCGGGTGGCAGAGGCACGCAGCCGGTTTACGGCCCATCTGGTGGAAAGCGTATCGGGCGTCCGACTGATCCAGCAGATGGTGCGTGAACAGCAGAACTGGGACCGCTATTCCTGGCTGGTGCGGGATTTCTCTTGGGCACTGGTCAGCGGCAATATCAAGACCGGCTGGTTCGCCCCCTTCACCGCCCTGCTGACCACGACGGGCATGGCGATCATGCTGGTGGTCGGCGCGCGCGGCATGGCGTTGGGCGAAATCACGGCGGGACAGTTGGCGCAAAGCCTGTTCTTTGTGTTCCAATTCCTGGGACCGTTGCAGGAATTGAATGACCTGTTCGAACGCTACGCCAATGGCTCCGCCTGCGCGCAGCGCATCTTCCTGACGCTCGACACCAAACCCGACATCGTGGATGCCGATAACGCCATCGATCTGCCCGCCGTGCGCGGCGATGTCGGTTTCCACAATGTCCGTTTCGCCTATGATCCGCGCCGCGCCGAACCGGTGATCCGGGAACTGGACCTGCATATCCAGGCGGGCGAGGTGCTTGCCATTGTCGGGCCCACCGGCCATGGCAAAAGCACGCTGGTACAGTTGCTGACCCGTTTCTATGACGCCAATGGCGGGGCGGTCACCATCGACGGCCATGATGTGCGCCGTCTATCACAGCGCAGTCTGCGCCGGCATGTCGGCGTGGTCTTGCAGGACAATGTCCTGTTCGGCGGCACCATCCTGGACAATCTGCGTCTGGCCCGGCCCGACGCCACCGACGCCGACCTGATCGCGGCCGCGCGTGACCTGGGCGCCGATGAGGTGCTGGAGGCCCTGCCGCTGGCCTACCACACCCCCGTCGGCCCCATGGGCAGCCATCTCAGCCTGGGGCAACGGCAACTGGTCTGTCTGGTGCGCGCCTATATCGCCGATCCGGCCGTACTGGTGCTGGATGAGGCGACGTCGGCCGTAGATGTTCATACCGAACGCCGCATCCAGCGGGCGCTGCGCCGGCTGTGCGAGGGACGGACCAGCATCATCATCGCCCACCGTCTGGCCACCATCCGCGACGCCGACCGTATCGCCGTCATCCGCCAGGGCCGCGTCGTGGAAATCGGCAGCCACCAGGCCCTGATCGGCGCGGGCGGTGTCTATGCCGGTCTTTACCGGGCCTATGAGGCGAATACGCTGGTCCCAGCAGAATGAACCATTGGTCGGGGCAGGACATCGACCGTGCCCCGACCCACGATTTGCCCTTTTTATCCTTGCGGGCATCTGTCCAATATATTAGAAATTTGTTCGTTAAATTATCCAATTCCCGCACAGCCCTGCCCGCCGCTTCGTCCGCGATGCCGCCGACGTTGCCGGTCCCCCTGTGCCCGCCTTTCAGCCAGAAGGAAACATCCATGCCCGATATCCATACCCCGGCCAGCAGCGCCGACGCCTCCAGCACGCTCGACAAGATCTGGTTTACCCGCTGCCCCGTGCCCACCGCGACCGGCCTGGCGTACAAGCTGGGCTGGCTGGGCGAGGAGTTTGCGGGCGACAGGATCGACCTGGAAACGCTGCAGGAAACCGGCCAGCAGCAGTTGCGCCGCCATCATTATGACCATGCGCTGACCTCCCTGATCCGGGAGGGTGGCAATATGTTGGCCTTGGGTGCGCGGGCGCAGGGCGCGCCGACCCGCCTGATCGGCCTGACCTGGATCGATGAATGGCAGTCCATCCTGGTCCGCCCCGACAGCGGCATTACCGAGCCGAAGCATCTGAAGGGCAAGCGTCTGGCCCTGCCGTCCTACAACGACAACCCCATCCCCGACCATGTGCGCGGCACCTCCATCGCACGCGGCATGTCTCTGCACGGCTACAAGGGCGCGCTGGCTTTCGCCGGCCTGACCTTCGACGATGTAGAGTTTGTGGAGGTGGCGTCGGGCCGCGCCAACGGGCGCGGTGCCGATCTGGCCGGCGGCAATGATCCGCGTGGCGAGGGCGTGCGCGCGCTGTGGGCGCTGGACGCGCTGGCCGCCGGCAAGGTGGACGCCGTCTATGTGAAGGGTGCATCCGCCGTCGATGCCGCCCGTCAATATGGTGTCGTGGTCGGTATAGACCTGGACCGCCTGCCCGAACGCCGCTTCCGCGTCAATAACGGCACGCCGCGCCCCATCACGGTGAACAATCACCTGCTGGAAAACCATTTCGATCTGGTGGTCCGGTTCTTGGCCCAGACCCTGCGCGCCGCCGATTGGGCGGCCAGCAATCTGGAAGGGGTGAAGGATATCCTGCAATCCGAGACGCGCGGCAGCCGGGATGCCGTGACCGAGGCCTATGGCCCCGACTTCCACAAAAGCCTGCATCCCGATCTGTCAGAGGAACGTCTGACCCTGTTCGAGCAGCAGAAGAAGTTCCTCTGGGTCCATGGTTTCCTGGACCATGATTTCGACCTGCGCGCCTGGGCCGACCCGCGCCCGCTGGAAGCGGCACGCAAGCTGCTGGACAGTCGGGCGTGAGAACAAAAAGGGGCTGTCACATGACGGCCCCTTTTAGATTGAATAGGTCCTACTGTTCACGCCACGGTGAATCGACCCTCAGCCACGATCTTGTCCAGGGGCAGCCGGTCAGTCAGCACCTCGCGGGCCCGGTACTTTTCCGGCAGTTCCTCAACGGCACCGCGGCGCCCAATGACAACGGCAACATTGATGCTGTAATCATCGGGCACGCCCAGCGCCAGCTTAGCGTCAGCGCGGTTGATGCCGCCCACGGTCCGGGTGTTCCAGCCCAGGATGCTGGCTTGCAGCGACAGGCTGAAGGCAGCGGCCCCGGTATCAAAGGCATGCGAGGTGCTGTCATGCCACTCGCCATTGCGCTCAAACCGCTTTTCGGACAGCACGAAAACGATGGCCGCCGCCTTCTCCGCCCAGGGGCGGTTGGTCTCGGCCAGCAAGCTGAGGAACAAGGGAAAATGGTCGGTATCGCGCCTTGCATAGACAAAGCGCCAGGGCTGCTGGTTGAACCCGGACGGTGCCCAGCGCGCCGCCTCGAACAGGGTCAGCAGATCCGCTTCATCAATCCCCTCCCCGGTGAGGGATCGGGCGGACCAGCGTTCCAGGAACAGCGGGGAGACAGGGTATGTGGTGGTGCGACCGGCATTCGACATGAAAGGACTCCGAGAATCGGGGAATGTGGGGTGGACGGCTTGAAAAACCCGGCCCGGCTGGGTAAACCGCATGGCGGGCGACGTGATGGGTTACCGCCACTATATTGGATGGACGTTATAGCATACGTTTGTAAAATATAGTGGATGTTTTTGCATCCTGTGCCATGCTGCCCGTACAACCCTTATTGCGTGGAAGGCTGCGCCTCATGGCCAAAGACGAGATGCTGGACGACACGTTGGAAGCCGTGAAGCCCGACACCAGTGCGGATGAATTGGGGGAACTGATCGGCGCCAATCTGAAGCGCATCCGCACCAAGCGCGGCCTGTCGCTGGAAGCGTTGGCCAAGGCCGCCGGCGTCAGCCGGGCCATGATCGGACAGATCGAAACCGGCCGGTCCATGCCCACCATCGGCCTGTTGTGGAAAATCACCTCGGCGCTCGACATCCCCTTCTCCACCCTGATGGGTGGGGGCGAACGCGCCAACCTGCGCGTCATGCGGGCGGGCGATGCCAAGTTACTGACCTCCAAGGATGGCAGCTTCACCTCGCGCGCGCTGTTCCCGTTCGAGGGCGACCGTAAGACGGAATTTTATGAACTGGTCGTGAAGCCGCGCAGCCTGGAAAAGGCCAGCGCCCATGCGCCGGGTACGGTGGAAAATATCGTCGTCACCAAGGGCCGCATCGAAATCAGCGTGGGCATGGAACATGTGACGCTGGAGGCGGGCGACGCTACCTGGTTCAACGCCGATCTGCCGCATTCCTATGCCAATCCAGGCGATGAGGAGGCGGTGATGTACATGGTCATCACCTATGCCCAGGCGGTGGGGTAAAATCCCGCAATCCAAGATAACGTCGCAGTGTAAAATATATTGACACACCATCCGCGATGGTGTGAATTTAGCGGACAGTTTCTCCAATATAACGGAAGCCACGCTGGAGGTCCAGGGGACCGGAGGCGGGCTGAATGGAGTGTCCGCGATGAGCATCGAGTTCTATTGGCGCCTTCCGCCCCAGGGTGATGGCCGCGCTGCCGACCGCCAGGACTGGAACCGGGGCGACTATGCCCATCCGGCCGGTCATCAGCGGGACTTTGCCCGCACCGGCACAGGCCGCGACGGCTTCACCTATTATGACCTGCTGGTACAAGTGGCCCGCGCGGCAGAGTTGGCGGGCTTCGACGGCTTGTCGATCCCGCAGACCTCGGGCGGGGAGGAGCCGCTGATCGTGGCCGGCGCCCTGGCGCGCGAAGTAGGGCGGCTGAAGCTGCTGCCCTCCTTCCCCGCACAATTCATCGCACCCGTCTATGCTGCCAAGATCGCCACCAGTTTCCAGCGCCTGACCACGGGCCGCCTGGCCTGGCACCTGCACATCGACGATGGCGAAGAGGGGGCTTGGCATGGTCGCAGCCGGTCCCGCCAAGAACAGGTGGCCCGCACGGGTGAATTCCTGGACATCGTCAAGGGCTTCTGGAATGACGCGCCCTTCGATTACAAGGGCACCTATTACGAGGTGGAAAAGGGCGGCTTTGCCGGTCCGCTGGGAGGGCAAAAGCTGCCGGAAATCCATCTCTCCGGGGATACGGAGGGGGAACTGGCCCTGGCCGGTCGCCATGCCGATGTCTATCTGCTGACCCCGGCACCGCTGGACGAACTGAAGGCCCGGATCGCCGATGTCCGCGCCCGGGCCGAAGGCCGCGACGTGCGTTTCGCCCTGGCCGCCGACATTATCACCCGTCATTCTGATGAAGCCGCCTGGGAGCATCTGCGCCGTCAGTGGGATGCTGCCGGCCGCCGGGTTCAGCGCCTGTCAGGGGAACCGGCCGAACGCCCGGATTTCGACAGTTTCCGCCGCAGCGACGATCATTGGGCGGGCTTTGCCGCCCTGCGCGGCGAGGAAGGCGTGGGGCTGGTCGGTGGCTATGACACCGTCGCCGCGACCATCGCCGATTATGCACGCGCCGGTATCGACCGCTTCATCCTGGGCGCCAATCCGCACCTGGAAGAAGCGTACCGCGTGGGTGAGCATGTGATCCCCCGTATCCGCGCCTTGCTCGACGCCGCCAAAGCGGCCTGAAATTTACGTCCTTTGGGAGACCAGTATGACCGACCCCGTCGCCCCCGGCCTAACGGCCGAACAGCTCGCCTTTGTCACCCAGGCACAAAAGGACGCCCGCAAGGCCTTCCGGGTTTTGCGGGAAACGCGGACCATCTCCCCGTCCGGTACCTTGGGTTTCACCATCCGTATCCCGGACAGCCAGATCCTGGTCAACCTCAACTATACCGGCCCCTGGGGCGACGACCTGGACGAGGTGAAGACCAGCGTCGTGGGCTTCGACGGTACCGTTTATCTGGGCAAGAGTGCCGGTCCTGGCGGCGGACGCTATACCAAGCTGTTTCGCCAGCATGACGATGTGGTGGCCATCAGCCATGTCCATACCCCGCATCTGGGCGCCTATTCGCAGGCCCATGCCGAACTGCCGCTGCTCTATGTGCCCAACCGTCGCTTCCGCAAGACGGAAAGCCTGCCCGTCTATATCAACCGCCGGCAGCCGGAGGTGGATTTCATCCTGGACAGCATTGCAAAGGATGCCGAGGTACCCGGCATTATCGAAGCCAATGGCGGCGCCACAGTGTGGAGTCGGAAGGGCATCATCGATCTGGCAAACACCATCCTGTTCCTGGAAGAAGGCGCGCATTTCCAGATCCTGGCCGCCGCTGCCCTGGGCGGGTCCAAGCCCTTCGGGCCCGGCGTCCTGCAGCAGCAATGGCGCATGGGTGGCCTGATCCCATCCAACGCCACCGTCGATGATGATGGCACCATCCATCTGGCCGCAGCAGAATAATGCAGCAAAGGCGGATCGGGGAAACCCGGTCCGCCGTACCAACGGTCATAATTTATGACCGTTGGTACGGCGGCGACCGCCGCCGCGCCGCACACGCGGCGTAGCCAAGACAGCGGATGCTGGCGCCGGCGATTGAGGGGCAGGAAAGATTGACCAAAGGTCAAGATTTCATGCCGCTGGTATTACAGCATTCCGTACTGCTTTAAGCGGTGCCGCAGGATATTGCGGGTGATCCCTAACAGATTTGCAGTCTGTAACTGATTACGATGGCAATACTCGTAGGCTGCCTGAAACAGCTTGGCTTCGACCAGCTCATAAAGATTCTCCGCCCCGCTTTCGAACAGGGGTAAAAGGGCGGCATCAAAACTGGGTGCGGCGGGTTCGGCGTTTGTGGCCGGCGATAGGGTGTCAACCGGCACGCGCTGGCCCGGCAGGTTCAGATCGGTGGGGCCAATGGCTTCCCCGTTTATGACCAGCAGCGCGTGGTGAATGACATTCTCCAGCTCACGGATATTGCCGGGCCAGGCATACGCTGTCAGCAGCCGTTCTGCGGCAGGTGACAGCCCGATACTGCGCATGCGCAGACGGTCGCCATAGAGTTTCAGGAAATGGCGGGCCAAGGGCAGAATATCGGCGGGGCGTTCCCGCAGGGCCGGCACCCGGATCTGCGCCACATTCAAGCGGAAATACAGATCCTCCCGGAACCGCCCTGCCCGCACGGCCCCTTCCAGGTTGACATGGCTGGCAGCGATGATGCGGACATCAATGGGAATGGCGGTACGACCGCCAACCCTGGAAATCTCCCGCTCCTGCAAGACACGCAGCAGCTTCACCTGCATCGACAGCGGCAGGTCGCCGATCTCATCCAGAAACAGCGTGCCGTGCTGTGCCGCTTCAAACCAGCCGCGTTTTGCGCTGACGGCACCCGTAAACGCCCCACGCTCGTGGCCGAACAGCTCGCTCTCCACCAGATTTTCTGGCAGAGCGGCGCAGTTGATGGCGATGAAGGGCCGGGCAGCACGCGGGCTCAACCGGTGCAGCAGCCGGGCGACCAGTTCCTTGCCGGTCCCGGTCTCACCAGCCACCAGCACTGTCGCCTCCGATGGGCCGATCCGGCCGATCCGTTCATAGAGCTGCCGTGAAGCGGGATCCTCAAAGACGACGGCGCTGGCGCGGATGCTTTGCGAGTGAAAGCCCGGACTGTCGAAAGTCATCAAACCGGGCGGTCCTTCCCGCCCGCCAGGTTGAGACACCATCGCGTTCCCTTTTCGTTTTAACCAACAAGCGATTTCCTACTGTATAACTTCGGATTTTAGGGCCAGCAATTCCCGGTGTCAAACAGTGATTTTAGTTATTTCACATATTATTTATGTTTATATGGATTCGCTGTGCCAGTAGCCCTCCAATCCAAGATCCTTCAATGCCTTGCCAGCAAAGGCCGGCGCCAGAAGCGATGCGGCATCAATGCGTTGGCGGATCAGCTTGTTATCCAGGGCATATTGCACCGTCTCCTGATAGCGTTCGGCAATATCGGGCGCAAACAGAGGCGCCCAGCGCTGCCGCCACGCGTCGCCCTGCTCGTCATAGGTACGGTTCAGCACACTGCGCGGCGTCCCGGTACGGCCCTGGAATTCCAGATACTTTTCCTTGTTGGCCGGGTCGGATGCCCAATGTGCGGCCTTGACATAAGCCGTGACGACAAGCTGGGTCAGTTCAGGCTGGCTTTCGATGAAGTCCTTCCGCCCGAACATTTCCGTTCGCATCTTCCATTCCGGCCCCTGCCCCTTGCTGGACCAGAGGATACGGGCAACGCCCTTTTCTTCCAGCAGGTAGGCGTCGGTCATGGTGAACAAGCCGTCGATCTTGCCCGCCGACACGGCAGCGGCCCCCGTCATCGGGTCGATGTTCAGGATGGTAAAGCCGGATGGCGACAATCCGCGCGCCGCCAGCAGCCGGAAGAAGGGAATTTCCCAGGGCCGCCCGCGATGCACCGCAATGCGCTTGCCCTTCAGGTCGGTGACATCCTTGGCCGTGGACCCGGCGGGCACCACCAGGAACGTGTCGCCGCTGCCGCCCATGCCATTGGGCACCAGCAGCCGTGTCTGCACACCATTGGCATTGCAGATGATGGTGGGCAGATCACCATAGGAGGCAAATTCCAGGGAACGGTTGGCAAACCCCTCATTGATCTGCGGGCCCGTCGCCTTGTGCGACACGGCAAACGGTTCCAGCGCCACACCGCGCTTGTTCAATTCCGCAGCCAGCCAGCCCTGATGCTCAATGATGGCGGCATAGCCAGTGAGCTGTAGCTGACCTTGCGCAAAGTTAACGCCACCGGCGATGCGGATGGATTTGGGCAAAGCCTGCGCGCGGGAGATGACGGCGGGTGCCGTGACGGCAGCCACACCGGCCATCCCGGCCTTCAGAAGGAAACGGCGGTTGATCATCGTCCGGCCTCCTTATGCCGCAGTTCGGATGCGGGCCTGCACCTCGGCCAACGGGCGTGGATCAATCCAGTCATGGATATTGAAGTCATGATCCAGCGCCCCGATAGACGCGATGTAATCCTTGAATACCCCCAGTCCCTTGATGCTGTCCTCCGACAGCTCCACCGACAGCGAGCGGTGCAGCTGTTCACCGTAGGCGCGGCGCAGCCACCGCTCCGACCAGCCCGTTTCCCGCGCTACCAGCGCCGTGGCATCATCGGGATGCAGGGCCGCCCATTCACCGGCCTTCACCACCTGACGCAGGAACCGGGCAACGACATCGGGATGGTTCTCGATCGTTTCCTCATTCACGGTCAGCGGTCGCGGGGTGCAGTTTGACACGCGGATATAGGGATCGGGATGAAAGCCCAGATCGAAAATGATCCCGGCGCCCAAAAGCTGCGTCACCTCCGCCCCGCGCACATCTTTCACATACACGGCATCAACCTCGCCCCGGACCAGGGCATAGACCTCGTTGGTGTAGGAATGGCGACGGCGGCGACCGGCGAATGTTACGGTGGCGTCCGGCGCGCGCGGATCATTGGCCAGCGGCACCGTCTCATCGGCCAAGTCCTGCAATTGCACATCCTGGAGGGTCAAGCCTTCCGTCTCCAGCGCCACGGTAAAGGCGCGCAAGGCAGAGATACGATTGTGATCGACCAAGCTGCCATGATGGGGAATGCCCACCCGGCGGCCGCGCAGATCCCGGACGGAGCGGATGCCCGACTGCGGCAGGGCGATGATGGCCTGGTACTCATCGGTCCAGGTGATGCCGATCACCTTGGTCCGCACCCCCTGGCCCCGCGCCCAGATGGGCGGAACCGATCCGCCCTGACGGAAGGAATGGCGCAGGGAATGGGTGAAATGGGATGCCTGTTCGGTCGGGTCAGCAGATTCACGCAGCGCCTTGACGATGATGCCATCGGGGGCGAATTCCTGCTCGAACCAGGCAAACTGCGCCGCCAGCCCAAACGGTGTGGGCACGGAGCAGCGGGTATACCAGAGCGTGTCGATATTGGCCGGGGCGGCAATGGTCATGATCGGTTTCCTGAAGAAAGGCGTGCGGCATCAGCCAGCATGCAGCAGGGAGAGGATTTCGGCCTTCAGCGGGGCCAAGGACGGGTCAGCACGGTCGCGCGGATGGGCGCTGGGCACATGCAGGATGCGGGCGATACGGCCGGGCTGCATGACGACAATGACGTCGCCTAGGAACAGCGCCTCATCCACATCATGGGTCACCATGATCATGGTGCTGCGCTGGGCCAACCAGATGCGTTGCAATTCCGATTGAAGGCGCAGACGGGTCAGCGCATCCAGCGCGCCCAGCGGTTCATCCAGCAACAACACCTGTGGCTGCGGGGCCAGGGCGCGGGCAATGGCCGCGCGCTGCGCCATACCGCCGGAAAGCTGATGCGGAAAGGCCTGGGCAAACCCGTCCAGCCCCACCAGGGTCAACAGACTGGCCACGCGCGCCCGTTTGTCCGCCGCTGCCTCGTCGCTGTTTGACAGGGCCAGCAGCACATTCTGTTCAACCGTCAGCCAGGGGAACAGCCGGTGATCCTGAAAGATCAGGCCACGGTCCAGCCCCGGTCCCGACACAGGCACCCCGTCCAACAGGATGTCGCCGCTGTCCAGCCGCTCCAGCCCGGCGATCAGGCGCAGCAAGGTGGACTTGCCGCAGCCGCTGGCACCCACGATGGCGACGAACTGTCCGGGCGCAATAGTCAGGCTGACATCCTCCAGCACCGACAATTTGCGGCCGTCGATATCAAAGGCTTTATTCACATGCCGGATGGCAAGGCCGCCCGTGGCGGGCGCGCTGTCCACCTGGACGCTGCGCGGATCAATGATGGCATTCATGATGATCTTCCCAAGTTCAGCCGGTGACGCGCCAGCGCAGCAGACGCGCGCGGACCAGCGACAGGATCAGGTTCAGGCCATAGCCCATCAGGCCGATGGCGATGACGCACAGCAGAACGACACCCATGTCGCCCGCCATCTGTGCGGTGTGCATCAGGGACCCAAGCCCTGCCCCTGTGCCAAACAGCAACTCCACGCCGATGGTGGAAATCCAGGCGAAGGCCAGCGCTTGACCCACACCGGTCAGGATCGACGGCAAGGCCGTGGGCAGCAGGATGAAGCGGAAGGTCCGCCAGCGGGACAGCATCAACACCCGCCCCACCTCCAGATGCTTCTTCTCTGCCTGGGCAAAGCCCTCATAGGAATTCAGCAACAGCGGGTGAAAGGCGGCGACGGCGACCAGCAACTGCTTCGCCTCCTCCCCGCTGCCCAGCCACAGGCCGACCAGCGGCAGCCAACCCAGCAACGGTACCTGCCGGAAGGCCTGCAACAGCGGCCCGAACAGCCGCTCCACCACAGGGAACGCAGCCATCAGGCTGCCCAGCAGGACGCCCGACAGACCGCCCAATGCCAGTCCCGTCAGGGCGCGGCCCAGGCTGGACCCGGCATTGATGGCCAGTTCGCCGGTCGACAGTAACTGCACCAGCCGGTCCCATACCTGATCCAGCGGCACAAAGGCATAGGCGGTGCTGGCATCAAGGCTGGATGCCCAATGCCATGCGGCAGCCAGCAACAGTGGCAGCACCAGACCGCGCGCCCGCTTGACCAGGGCGACCAGCCAGGTCGGCGGCGGATCATGATCCTCAATGCGGTCGGCATAAACAAAGGAGGTGGGCGGAAATTCAGCGATAAGTGACATGGGGCCAACCCTCCTCAAACCGCTTTCCAGCGGACCAGCCGACGCTCGGCCAGACGCACACCCTGATCCAGGGCAAAACCGATCAAACCGGTCAGGGCCACCCCCACCATCACCGTATCGATGCGGAACATCTGACGACCCATTTCCATCATCTGGCCGATGCCATTCTCCGCCGCCATCAGCTCCGCCGCGACCAGCACGATCCAGGCCCGTGTCAGGCCCAGGCGCAGACCGGTCAGCACCGGCGGCACCGTGGCGGGCAGAATCAAGCGAAACAGCACGCGAAGGGGCGACAGGCGATAGATGGCGGCAACTTCCAGCCATCCCTTTGAAATGCCCTTCACAGCGTCATGGGTGGCCAGAGCCACGGGGAAGAAGGCGGCTTTGGCGACGATGGCCAACTTGAACCCCTCATCCACACCCAGCAGCAGGATCAGCATGGGCAGAAAAGCGATGGAAGGCACCTGGCGCACCGCCTGAAAGAACGGGCCGGCAAAGGCATTCACCAGGGCGGAGCGGGCCAGCAGAATGCCAAAGCCCAACCCCAAACCCGCACCAATGCCAAACCCCAGCAGCAAGCGCGACAGGCTGGCGCGCAGATGGTCGGCTAACTCGCCGCTGGCCAGCAGCTCGTTGAAACTGTCCAGAACAGCAGCGGGCGGAACCAGGACCTGGGCCGTGAAATCATCCCCGCTGGTGGCAGCAAGCCACGTTGCCAGGATCAGGCTGGGAACCAGCAATGGCAGCAAACGATTTTGAAGGGTTGATCGCATCTTCTTACCCCCCCCTCAGGCGACGACCGGAACGCCAGCCAGCGTTCCCCGCGTCAACCGAACCACTTCATCGGCAATCCGATCCACCTGGGCCAGCAGCGCCGCGGAGGACAGGCCGTAGCAGCCATCGGCATCGAGCTGAAAGTCGCCATCCCGGGCGAACAGGCCCGTTGGCACCGTGTGCGTACCGAAATAGGCGAAAAGCGGTCGCAGCTGATGATCAATGATCGACAGAGGGTCCCCTGCCGCCCCCGTGGCCGCCAGCACGACAGTTTTCCCGGCCAGATCATCCGGGTCCAGCAGGTCCAGGAAATGCTTCAGTAGTCCTGTGTACGACCCTTTCTGAACCGGGGTCCCCACCACCAGGATATCGGCGGTGCGCAACGCCGCGAAAGCGTTGTAGAGGGCGGGCAGCGCGTCGCGCGGGTGTAACGTCCCGGCCAGGGCCGGTGCCAGTGCAGCCACCTCAACCAGCCTTGTCTGGGCGGGCCCCAACTGTGCGGCCAAGCGACAGACCATATCCTCCACCAGCGTGGTGGTACGCGACTGGCGGGACAGGCTGCCGGATAGGCCGACGATACGCATGGGAACCTCCATGGTGGGCGGTATTGCCATGGAGTTTAGAGGCAAATATCATGCCATCACCGTCAATATAACGGCGCAGTCCAGAAATGTTCAGGCCGGGCTGTGTGAAATAGCCATTTCTACGGACTTAAAGTGTTAATATGTTGCTTTAACAACAGCCAAACACCAGAAGCTAAGGTCTCAGATGTTCAGGAGGACGCAATTCGTCCACCCCTGTCCCGCAACGAAACCGTTGTGCGCGCGCCTAATTCCTATGGCGCATTGATCCCAACCTCATAAGTCGGGTCATCAGGTCGATTGACGATCAATCTCCTGACGGATTGCGTCCTTCAGCCATTGCACCGGCGTGGGCGTAGGGCCGATATCAGGCTCAATAAAGGTGAAATCCAGGCTGATGAAAGGTTCCAGGGGGCGGGTCAAAACCCCCACCTGACGGAACAGCCTTGCGGAAAAAGGTTCTACAATCGACACGCCCAACCCGGCGGCCACATAGGCGTACATCGGCATCGATTGCTGACATTCCAGCATGCGCACCGGCTCAACCCCTACGGCACCCAGGGCGGCATCGATGCCGTTCCACAGGGCGTCCGCATCATGCATCGGGCCGATAAATCGCTCACCGGCAAGGTCCGATACCTGTATGCAGTCTTTGGCGGCAAGGCGGTGTGCGGGTGGCAAGGCGCACAGGTAACGGGCGCGGGTCAGAAGTTCTGTTCGGATGCCGTCACGTTGCGGCGCCGTGACCCCGATGCCCAAATCAGCCTGACCCAGGAAAATGCGGTCTTCCACCGCACGGTGACCCAGCGCTTCCACCGTCACCTTGACCTCCGGGTAGAGTGCATGGAATGCGCCAAGCACCGAGGGCAGTACATTGATGGCGAAGGTGGGCAGGATGGCCAGTCGCACCGTCCCCACGGGATGGGCCCTGATGCGCCGCGCGGCCTGGGCCAGCAGGTCCAACCCCGTGAAGGACCGTTGCACGGCCTCAAACAGGGTTTCCGCCTGCTTGGTCGGGTGCATGCGGCTGCCGCGCCGTTCGAACAGCTGGAAGCCGACCGAATGTTCCAGGTCAACGATCAACCGGCTGACGGAGGGTTGGGAAATGGACAGCATGCCAGCGGCGGCGGTAACCCCGCCGCTCATCATCACCGCCCGGAATGCCTCAATCTGCCGCATGCGCATAAGCCCATAGTATTCACGTATGGGAGACGAAAGCAATTCGATTGGAGGGAATACCCTACTTCATAGGAGGATATTTACCAGATAAACACCGAACATGATGTGGAATATGGCCTACGAAGCACAGCAGGAGCAGTTCCGGCGCGATGGCTATGCCGTGTTCGATCGGGTGTTGGAAGGCGAGCTGTTGGACATCCTGCGTGGACAGTGCGCCGACATGGTGACCCGAGCCGATGCCCATCTGGACCGGCTGGGTGTGGATGTCGATGGCATCACCCATCGCGGCAATCGCTATTTCGCCGGGGAGTGCCAGCGGGTGCAGCCTGCTCTGCGTCGCATGCTGTTCTCCAGCGCAATGGCCGATATCTGCCGCGCCACCCTGGGGGACGAGGCCTATTTCTTCTATGACCAGTATGTGGTGAAGGGGGCTGGTGGCGGCATGGCTTTCGCTTGGCATCAGGACAGCGGCTATGTCGTGGGTAATGGCGGCCCGCCGGATCATGCCCCCTATCTGACCTGCTGGTGCCCGCTGGATGATGCGACGCAGGAAAACGGTACCATCCGTGTGCTGCCCTTCAGCCACGTACCGGATAGCCGGAATGGCGTGGTGCCCCATCTGCGCCAGCCGGGGACTAACGATCTGGTCGGATGGGACGGAGCCGATCAGGGCGTGATGGTCGAAGCCCCTGCCGGCAGCGTCGTCGCCTTCTCCTCCCTGTTGCTGCATGCGTCGGGGCCCAACCATACCGATCAAATGCGGCGCGTCTATCTGGCGCAATACAGCCCGGAAGTGATCCTGAACCCTGGCACCAGGCAACTCCGTCGCGACGCCATCCCCATTCTACGCCGGGGCAAGCAGGTGACCTTCGCCTGACTGAAATTCATACAAATCAAGGCTTAGAAATACAGAAGGGGCGTAAATCTGCGATTGGAAATAAGTTTTTCAATAATAGATCATTTTAAAACCTTCAGAACCCGACATGAAAACCATGTGCGGGCTAATTCTGCTTGCAGACTACACAATTATCGCGATGTTAATATTTACATTCCACATAATTTACTGATAATTCCCATTGACGAAGTAGGAATATGGCGGCACGATCCACCAATACCGCACAAGCGGATTGTTAAATTAGTGGGAGCCTGGATAGAAATGACACAAAACATCCGCATCTTGGCTGGGAGCCTGCTTCTGGGCGCCGCCACCATCACCGCCCTTCCCGCCGTCGCTCAGGTGGCGGGTGATGGGCCCGCGGTGCTGGACGAAATCATCGTCACCGCACAGAAGCGGTCACAGAACCTGCAGGATGTCCCCGCCTCCATTGCCGTTGTGCCTGCCGCCGTGCTGGAAAACCGCCCCGGCACCAATATCGAAGGGCTGCAGACCCTCATACCGTCTCTGAATTTCCGTAAGGGCGGCACCGCACTGGACAGTTCGCTGTTCCTGCGCGGTGTCGGTACCATCAATTTCGCCATCGCGGCGGAAAGCAGCGTGGCCTTTGTCCTGGACGGCGTCGTCCTGGCGCGCGCGGGCGAGGCGTTCGGTGATCTTTATGATGTGGAACGGATCGAGGTGCTGCGCGGCCCCCAGGGGACCCTGTTCGGCAAGAACGCATCGGCGGGTGTGGTCAGCCTGGTGACCAAGCGTCCCGGTAATGAGTTTGGCGGCACCGTGGAACTGACCGCTGCCGAGGGGCGGGAATATAAGGGCAAGGTCGCCGTCGATCTGCCCCTGTCCGATACGGTCCGCGCCCGCCTGACCGGCTTCACCGGCACCTATGACGGCAACATCACCAACCTTTACACCGCCGACCCGGCGGCCAAGAAGCCAAAGGTCAATGGCTATGACCGCAAGGGCGTGCGCGGTGTTGTGGAATGGGACGCCTCTGAGGCGCTGAAATGGACCTTCATCGCCGATTACCGCAAATCCGATGATGACAGCTTGGCCGAAGTGATCGGCAGCAGCCCAACCGCAGGTGCCAATCAGGCGGCGCTGTTGTCACTGCTGTCGGGCATCGACCTGAACGGCGACAAGACCCGCCAGGTCCGCCATAACCAGACCAGCCTGTCGGAAGAAGAAGGCTGGGGCTTCTCCGCGCAGGCAGACTATACCGTTGGTGACCATACCATCACCTCTATCACGGCCTGGCGCGAATGGGATATCTGGGGCCAGCGTGATGGCGACTGGTTGGACCGCACCGCCGCCTATGTCGGCAATGCCTTTGCGCAGTTGCATGATTACGGCCCGCAAGATAATCGCACCTTCAGTCAGGAACTGCGCGTCGCGTCGCCATCTGGCCAGACGCTGGAATATGTGGCCGGCGCCTACTATTCCAATTCCAAGGGCGACCGCACGTTCACCCGCGACACCACCGTCTGCACGGCCAGCACACTGGCCGTTGACGCAACGGGCGTGCGCCCCTGCCTGCCCGGGGCCTCCACCTATGTCTCTGGCACCTCGTCCGCCACCTTCGGATCGAAAAGCGAAAGCATCGCAGGCTTTGCGCAGGGGACGCTGCGCCTGACCGATCAATTGTCGGCGATCGCTGGCCTGCGCCTCACCCATGACAAACTGGAGGCCTATCACAACCGCATCCCGTCGACCGCCCCGATCGACCTGCCCGGCATCCGCCGCGACCTGTCGGGCTGGGTGGACAAGGCATCGAAGGACAATGTGTCGGGCAAGGCCGGCCTGTCCTATCAGGCGACCGACGCGGTTTCGACCTACGCCACCTACAGCCGGGGCTATAAGGGTCCGGCCTTCAATGTGTTCTTCAATCAGGCTGCCAACCAGCGCAACCTGATCAAGGCGGAAACAGTCGACGCCTACGAGGTGGGCGTGAAGTCGGAGCTGTTCGGCCGCCGCGCCCTGGTCAATGTCGCCGGCTTCTGGTCGAAGTATGACAATTTCCAGGCCAACAATTTCGATACGCTGAACGGTGTGGTGATCACGCGCCTGACCAATGCTGGCGAGGTCTCTACCAAGGGGATCGAGGTGGATAGCCAGGTGCGCGTGACGGAAGATTTCCGCCTGACCGGTGGGCTGGCCTATACGGATGCTCAGATCGACAAGTTCCGCGATGCCACCGGCGTTCTGTCATCGGCCCGCAAGGGGGAGCCGCTGCCACTGGCCCCGAAATGGAAGCTGTCGGTTGGCGCTGAATACACCATCGCCAACGAGAGCCTGCCCATCGATTTCCATCTGAACGGTACCTACGCCTACACCAGCGGCCAGACATCGGATCTGGGCAACAACCCGCTGCTGCATATCCATTCCTATGATCTGGTGAATGTCGGTTTCGCCATCTCCGACAAGGACGATCGCTATCGTCTGTCGCTGTTCGTGAACAATCTGTTTGACCAGAGCTTCCCCATTCAGATCGCCCCTGGCGGTCCGGGCAGCAGCCTGCGTTATGTCATCCCGCGTGAGGCGGACCGCTATGCCGGCGTGTCGCTGCGCGTGAAATTCGGGGCGTAAAACGATGGATGGGAACTCCAGAAGCTACACACGCCGTACATTCCTGAGGATGGCCGGTCTTGGCGGGCTGGCCTTGGTGTCGGGCTGTGGCAAGGGTCAGGATGACGGGGCGGTGACCATCCGCGTCGGCTATCAGAAGAATGGCGTCTTCCTGCTGGCCAAGCAGCGGGGCGCCTTCGACAAGGCTCTGGTCAAGGCGGGTGCGGCAAAGGTGGAATGGGTGGAGTTCGCATCCGGCCCGCCGCTTCTGGAGGCACTGGCCGTCGGTGGAATTGACCTGGGTGGAACGGGCGACACACCGCCCATCTTCGCCCAGGCAGCAGGTGCCCCCCTGCTCTATACCGCTGTACAGAAACTGTCCGGCAAGGCGGGGGGCATCCTCACCCCCGCCAATTCCGGCCTGACCAGCATCGCTGACCTCAAAGGCCGGAAGCTGGCCTTCACGCGCGGATCGTCGGCCCACAATATCGCGGTCGTAGCGTTGGAACGGGCCGGGTTGACCCTCGATGATGTGGAGGTGGTCAATCTGGGGCCGGCCGACGCGGCGGCAGCCTTTAGTCAGGGCGGCATTGATGGCTGGGTGATCTGGGACCCCTATTATACGCTGGCCAACCGCAACAATGGTGCCCGAACCTTGTCCGTCGGCGGGCCGGAGGAACGGATCAGCGGTGCCGGTTATGCGCTGGCCAACCGCGCCTTTGCCGACCGGAACGCGCCGCTGCTGGTGGCCGCGATGGATGCGCTGGCCGCCGAGGGGCAGTGGGCCGAACAGAACCGGGAGGCCATGGCCGACCTGATGGCAAAGGAAACGGGGCTGCCGCTGGACCTGCTGCGCGACACGGTGGAGCGCGCGGACTTCGCCTATACGCCCATCACGCCGGAGGTGGTGGCACAGCAGCAGGCGATTGCTGATCGCTTCCACCGGTTAGGCATCATTCCCGCCCCCATCAGGATTGCAGATGCCGCCTGGACGGGATGGAACGGCGCATGAGCGACAACCGAGATCCCGAAACGCTGCCCCTGGCCTGGATTGTGCCGGGGGCTTTGCTGCTTCTGTGGCAGGCCAGCGCCAGCCTGGGCTGGCTATCGGCCAATATCCTGCCAGCCCCCTTGTCAGTCCTGGCATCGGCTTGGACCCTGACACTGGACGGTACCCTGCCACACAATCTGGGCGTCAGTGCGGCCCGCGCGGTTGCCGGACTGCTGATCGGCGGCGGCATCGGCTTCGGCCTGGGTCTGCTGACCGGCCTGTCGCGGATCAGCGAACGGTTGCTGGACCCGACCCTGCAGATGGTCCGCAACGTGCCGCATCTGGCCCTGATCCCCATGGTCATCATCTGGTTCGGGATCGAGGAAGAGGCGCGGCTGTTCCTGGTGGCGCTGGGGGTTTTCTTCCCCATTTACCTGAACACCCTGCATGGCATCCGCAATGTCGATCCGCAGCTGATTGAAATGGGGCGGGTCTATGGCATGTCGCCTCGCCGCCTGTTCCGCCGCGTCATCCTGCCAGGTGCCCTGCCCTCCATTCTGGTCGGCCTGCGCTATGCGCTGGGCATCATGTGGCTGACCCTGATCGTGGCGGAAACCATCGCCGCCAAATCCGGGATCGGCCACATGGCCATGAATGCCCGGGAATTCATGCGTACAGACATCGTGGTGCTGTCGATCCTGATCTATGCCCTGCTGGGCAAACTGGCGGACAGCGCCACCAAGGCACTGGAACGGCGCTTCCTGCGCTGGAACCCGGCCTATCGCCGCTGATGGAGGGGTTGATGAGCAAGACGCAGGGCGCTGCCCTCACCCTTTCCCAGGTCACGAAACGCTTCGATGACACACCTGTGCTGCATGGCATCGACCTGTCCATCGCACCCGGCAGCTTCGTCGCCATCATCGGCAAAAGTGGCTGCGGGAAAAGCACGCTGCTGCGGGTGATCCTGGGCCTGGAACCGGCCAGCAGCGGCAGCGTGGTCAGCGACAGCGACGCCGCCCACGCCCGCCTCATCTTCCAGGAACCCCGCCTGCTGCCTTGGGCCAGTGTCGCCGCCAATGTGGCCGTCGGTTTGGGGGAGCGCGGGGACGGGCCGGATGGCGCGGCCGCCGCGCGGCAAGCCCTGGCCGATGTCGGCCTCACCGGAAAGGCCGATGACTGGCCCAGCACCCTCTCGGGCGGGCAGCGGCAGCGTGTCGCCCTGGCCCGTGCCCTGGTCAGCCACCCGACCCTGCTGGCCCTGGACGAGCCGCTGGGCGCCCTGGATGCCCTGACCCGGATCGAGATGCAGTCACTACTGGAGAATGTCTGGCAGGCGCAGGGCTTCACCGCCCTGCTGGTCACCCATGATGTGGGTGAAGCAGTGGCGCTTGCCGACCGTGTCCTGCTGATCGACGCGGGCCGGGTGACACTGGATCAACTGATCGACCTGCCCCGCCCCCGCCGCCGGGGCGACCCCGCCTTTGCGGCATTGGAAGGGACCATTCTGGAACGGTTGCTGGATGCGCCGGTGTCAGCGGGGAGCCGCTGACACCCATGTGCCTATCCTCAACCGACATTCAGTTCAGCGAACTCCACCACCCGCTTTTCCCGCGCGCTGATCTCCGCCGCCGTGCCAATGGCCACCGCCCGCAGCCCGTCACGGGCCGTCACCTGCACGGGGGCACCCTTCAGAATGGCATCAATAAAGGCGCGCTGCTGGAAATATGTCGCCCCATGGTGCGAACCGGCGGCCAGCACTGTCTCATCAACGCCGACGATGCTGCGCTCCACCCGCTTGGGCTGGCGGAAGCCGACGCGCGGGCTATAGACCAACTCGCCGGACGGCACGAAAACTTCCAGCTTGGCCTTGTCGCCCGTCGCGGCAATCTCCTCCTGCTGTTCCGCCCCATCGGCGAACATGCACAGGTCCAGCAGGGCACGCACGCCATTGTCGAAATCAACGATGGTGTAGCTGTTATCGATGATGTCAGGCCGTTCCCCGCCATAGCGTTCGTCCAGGTGGTTCACATCCATGGCACCGGAGCAATGGATACGCACTGGCTCTGCCCGCACGATCAGCCGCATCAGGTCAAAGAAATGGCAGCATTTCTCCACCATGGTGCCGCCGGTATTGCGGCTGAACCGGTTCCAGTCACCAACCTTGGCCAAGAAGGGGAACCGGTGTTCGCGCATGGCCAGCATCACCAGGCGACCCACCCGGCCCTGATGGACCTGACGGATGAACTCTGCGGCGGGCGGCATGAACCGGTATTCCATGCCAACCCAGAATACGCCCCTGTGCGACGCCCCCCGGTCGGCCACTCGCTTGGCATCATCCAGATCGG
Source organism: Hydrogenophaga intermedia (assembly GCA_943371025.1). Lineage (GTDB taxonomy): Bacteria > Pseudomonadota > Alphaproteobacteria > Azospirillales > Azospirillaceae > Niveispirillum. The sequence goes on along the minus strand of CALRTC020000006.1, from coordinate 21,373 downwards.
AACAGAGCGGCTTTTCGCACAGGATATGCAGGTCGGTACCGAACAGCGGCCCCAGCACATCATGATGCGTATGATTGGGGGAAGAGATGATGACGGCATCCAGCTTCAGCCCCGCCGCGAGCAGGTCCGGCACATTGGCAAACTGCGCCACACCAGTCGCCCGCTCACCCAAGGCCTGTGCCGCATAGCGCAGCGACGATGGCACCGGGTCCACCAGGGCCACCAACTCAGCCTCCGCAAACAGGGCCAGGTTGGTCAGATGCTCAACCCCCATCATGCCGGTGCCGATCAGCGCGAAACGCAACTTGGACATCAAATCACCCAATTCCCTTGAACAGACAAAAAATCCAAATGGAAGTGACGGAGAAATAGCAATGAACAATATCACTGTCTACAAAGAATATCGAAAAATAAGTGAAAATATTTCGCCAATATCTCCATTCGGTTGGGGCATGTGGCGCTATCGCGGCACCAATATTGATCAATCTCGTAATATTGCTGAAACCGCACTGGAAAGTGGCATTACTTTATTTGACACAGCCGATGTTTATGGTCCAGACAATGGCGAAACCTTTGGTGCCGCCGAAGCTCTGTTCGGTCGCGTTCTGAAGACGGCACCGGGGTTACGCGACCGCATCGTGCTTGCGACCAAGGGCGGTATCATCCCCGGCATTCCCTATGTTTCGCGCGCCGATCACCTGATCCGCGCGGCAGAAGCCTCCCTGGCGCGGCTGGGCACGGATGTGATCGACCTTTATCAGGTTCACCGCCCAGACCTGCTGGCCCACCCGGCAGAGGTCGCGGCTGCCCTGGACAAGTTGCGCCAGGATGGGAAGATCAAAGCGGCGGGCGTGTCCAACCATACGCCGTCACAGGTCACCGCCTTGCAGGCCCACCTGCCGTTCAAGCTAGCCTCCATCCAACCGGAATTCTCGCCGCTCGCCGTCAGTGCCCTGTTTGATGGGGTGCTGGACCAGGCTATGGAACGCAGCCTGACCGTACTTGCCTGGTCCCCCCTGGCCGGTGGGCGACTGCTGGGGGCGGCTGACGATGCAGGGACCCTGTCCGTGATCGCTGAACTGGACCGGATTGCAGCGGCCAACAATTTGGGCCGGGCCGCCGTCGCCTATGCCTGGATCCTGGCGCACCCGTCACGCCCCATTCCGCTGATCGGCAGCCAGACACCTGAACGGATCAGGCAAGCCGCCGACGCCTTCAAGGTGCAGTTCACCGACACTGATTGGTACGCGGTGCTGCAGGCGGCCCTTGGCACGTCGCTTCCCTGATCCGCCTTGACAATACCCGTTCTTTGAAAGGCTCTTGCCATGTCCAGCCATCCTCTTGAAATCGCCTGGTTCTCTGCTCTCTGTGACGATGATTTCGAGTTCCTGGGCCAGCCCGATCCGTCCCTGCAATCCAGCTTCGAGCATTGCCGCACCATCGCCCAGACAGCAGACCGGTTGGGTTATGACAATCTGCTGCTGCCGTCCGGTTATCAACTGGGCATCGACGGTGTGGCGTTTGCGGGCGGCATCGCACCGCTACTAAAACAGATCAAGCTGCTGCTGGCCATCCGCTGTGGAGAGTTCTGGCCACCGCAGATCGCACGCCAAGTGGCAACACTGGACCAGATGCTGGGCGGGCGCCTGTCCATCAACATCATCTCCAGCGACCTGCCGGGCGAAACCCTGGCCGCTGGCCCTCGATATGATCGCACGGTTGAGGTGATGCAGATCCTGAAAACGCTGTTGAATGGGCAGCATCTGGATCACCAGGGGGAATTCTATAAACTGAAACTGGACCCACCGCGCGTCCGCACCGTTTCCGGCCAATGCCCGCCGCTCTATTTTGGCGGCCTGTCAACCGAAGCGCGGGACGCGGCGGCCAAGGCGGCCGATGTCTATCTGATGTGGCCCGACACGCTGGATGGCGTGGCAGGTATCATTCAGGATGTGCGCACACGGGCCGCCAACCATGGCCGCACCTTGCGCTTCGGCTATCGCGTGCATGTGGTTGTCCGTGAAACCGAAGCAGAGGCGCGCACCGCCGCAGACCGGCTTTTATCCCGGTTGGATGGGGACACCGGTGCCGCCATTCGCGCCAAATCTTTGGATTCCCAATCCTATGGCGTCCGGCGACAGGCCGAACTGCGGGAAGCCGCCAGCCAACAGGACGGTTATATTGAGGATAATCTCTGGACCGGCATTGGCCGCGCCCGCTCCGGCTGCGGTGCCGCCATCGTCGGCGACCCCGATCAGGTCCTGGCGAAGCTGAAGGCCTACCACGCCCTGGGGCTGGAGGCTTTCATCCTGTCCGGCTATCCGCATGCCGCCGAATGCGACCTGTTTGGCAGGCATGTACTGCCAGCGCTGCGCCAGTGGCAGAAGGCAGGCTAAGCAGATGCTGTATTTTATCATCCCCCCTCCCCGAAACGCCAGACGGGAACGCCCATCTTGCGGGCCTTGTCGGCGAGGTTCTGGGTGATGCCAGAGCCTGGAAAGGCGATGAGGCCGATCGGCAAGGTTTCCAGCATCTGGTCGTTGCGACTGAAGGGGGCCGCCTGTTATCCGGCGTGGAAGAGTGGCTCTGACGCAGTTTTGATGATGTGCCTTTCTACCCTGCACCGATGACGCGGGCCTGGAGCAGGTCGAGTTTTCCGCGGCCATACATCTGGCGTTTGACGAGTTTGAGCTTGGTTATCTGGCCTTCCGTCTGGCCGTTGGACCATGGGGAAGTGATAGCCTCCTCCACAGCGGCCCGATCCTTGACGATGCCATTGGCGAACGACGCCACGATGGATTGGTTTGCCCGCACCAGCCAGGGGGCCAGGTCATCCAACGATCGGCGCCGGATCATGCCCTGGAAATCGGCGATGATGTTCCTCGCATCGACAATGGTTGGAACCCCCTTTTCAATGGCGGCAACCAGGACAGTCTCGGCCTTCGTCAACGCATCGCGTCCCAAGGTCATGAGCCGGGCGATGATCCGGGCGGATGGTGTCCGTTTGAGGGCCTCTACTCCCATCTGGTCGGCGCGGCGTCGGCGGGTCGCCCATTCCGTAACGACGCGTAGCGAACCTTGGAAGCCTTCCCTCCTCAGCCGTCGCCAAAGATCGGCACCGTTGCGGTGACGTGCCTGCCATTGCTGGTCGAGCCAGGGAAGATGCAGTTCCAGGGAGCTTTCCCGTGTCCGGAAGATGTCGACCCCCTGACCCCGGAGGATTTTGCGTACCAGCCCTCGGCTGTGGCCGGTCCGGCGAACGATCTCCTTGATGGGGATGCCCTCCTTGGCCAGGTGCTGGACCGCATTGTTGGTATCCTCACGCCGCAGATATCCTTCGTACTGCAAGCGCTCTGCCGCCGTGAGAAGGGCCGGATCGATGCTGGTGGCGCCGACCGCGGTGCGGATCTGTCGCATGGATTTCCGGACTGCGTCGAGAAAGGCTCGACTTGCGTTCTCCATCAGGTGCCAGCGGTCGGCCACCTGCGTGGCAGCCGGCAATGCCTTGGAGACAGCCAGGGCGTAGCCACTTGCGCGGTCGCGGGCCACGATGCTGACCTGCGGCTGCTGTTCCAGCCAGGCTTGTGTCGTTGCCGGCTCACGATCAGGCAGCAGGGCGATGGTCCGTCTCCGCTCCAGGTCGCAGATCAGGGTTCCATAGCGATGATTGCGTCGCCACGCCCAATCATCCACGCCGATCACCGTAGGCGGCACGATGCGCGGGCTGCCCCGACGACGAACAACCCGCAACAAGGTGTCGTTGCTCACCGGTAGCATCAAGCGACGGGCCAGGACAGCAGCCGGACGACCTCCCAGCGCCAGACCCAGATGGTGGACAACCTGATCCAGCCGGGCCGTCCGGCGAGCCCAAGGCGCCAGAACCTTCGGATCAAAGCGCTCCGTGAATACGCGGCGCCTGCACAGCACAGCATCGCAGAAAAACCGGCGGGCAAGCAGCACAAGCTCAACACGACGACCGCTTGTCGGCAGATCCGCCAGCTGGCGATGATATCGGCTATGGATCCGGCCTGACCGCGTCCCGCATCCGGGACAGGCGCTCATCGCCGTGACCGGGCTGATGGTGAGGCGCACCATCCCATCATCATCGGTGATGTCCTTAATGGCCATGCCGGCAACATCGAACATCGAGTGTGGAAAGCCCGATCGCATCATGCTGATCCCTATGGAAAATCCGCTCCAGAGGAATCCCGAATTTCATCAAAATTGAGTCAGAGCCAAACTTCAATGCCGATTGACAACCCCGCTTCCACGCTGTGCGTTGTTTCCGCGTCGCAGACAGCAAAAAGGCCAGCAACCCTATGGGATTGCTGGCCTTTACTGGATACGGGGGCAGGATTTGAACCTGCGGCCTTCAGGTTATGAGTTTGAAAAGTATTCATACGATGCTTTACTCTCGAATACGTCCGAATCATCTAAATACCTGATAAAACTTTTGATATTTTGACTTTCGTGTACGATCAGATACTATCATCAGCGCTCGGATTTTATCTCATCTGGTAGCTATATGGTAGCTGATACCAAGCACCAGGATGACGCTTCCGGTGTTTCTGGAGATGGATGATGGCAAAGCTCTCCAAACGATCCGTGGATGCGGCGGCGGCCGGTCCAACCCTGAAGGTGGTCTGGGACGACGAGTTGCGCGGGTTCGGCGTCCGAATCCATCCCACGGGCCGCAAGGTCTATATCGTGAAGTGCCGGATCAACGGGCAACAGCGGTTCATCACGATTGGTCAGCATGGACCGGTGACCGCCGAGCATGCGCGGGCACGGGCGTATGAAATCCTGTCCGAGGCAAAAAACAGACGTGATCCGGCACAGGAGCTTGATCAGGCGCGGAAGGCCCCGACCATGAAGGGGCTGGGGGAGCGGTTTCTGGAAGAGCATGTCGCAGTTCGCTGCAAGCCTTCGACACAGTACGAGTATCGGCGATCGGTGGAGTTGTTCATCAATCCCAAAATCGGCACTCGCCGGGTCACGGATATCCAGCGCCGGGATATTGCGGAACTCCACCATTCGCTGCGGCACATCCCGTATCAAGCGAACAGAACCCTTGGCGTGTTATCCAAGATGTTCAATTTGGCAGAAGTCTGGGGCCTTCGACCGGACGGCAGCAATCCATGTCTGCATGTGAAGAAGTTCCCAGAGGAGAAGCGGGAGCGCTTCCTCAGCGCGGACGAATATGCAGCACTGGGGCGGACATTTGCCGAGTTGGAAACAGCGAAATCGGAACCCGTATCCGTCATCGCTGCCATCCGCTTGCTGATGCTGACTGGGTGCCGGCTTAACGAAATCATGACCTTGAAATGGGCCTATATCGACTGGCAGGCCAAGGCGTTCAGGCTGCCTGATTCCAAAACGGGGGCCAAAGTCGTTCTATTCGGCGATAGTGTCGCTGCCGTCCTACGTGCCATCCCAAAGCTGCCGGATAATCCCTGGGTTATAACGGGGACAAAGGACGGAGCCAGACTTACAGACCTGCAACCACCATGGCGGCGCATTCGCCGACGGGCGGGGTTGGACGATGTTCGCATTCATGATTTGCGACATTCGTTTGCCAGTGGCGCACTGTTCCTGGGCGAAGGGTTGCCGATGATCGGCAAGTTGCTGGGGCATACGCAGGTGCAGACAACCGCCCGGTATGCCCATCTTGCGCTTGATCCGGTCAGGAACGCGGCGGAGAAGGTGTCCGACTTCATCGCCAAGCAGGCCGCTGGCTCCACACATATGAGCGCCGGCCGGCGCAGTCGGTTCAAAATCAGGACCAAAAGTTCGACATGCGGGTTTTTCAGGATGATGCTATAAAACGACTTAGAAATGCGTTCCCTTATAGGCGGTCTAAGGTGCTGAAACGGCACATAGAATTCATTCGCTGGCGCCTTTGCCCTTGATAAAATCGGCACGGGTAAAGTTCATGAATTTGCCGACCGAAATCCGCTGCGCCCTCATGCAACCATCGATCCCTAGCACGGCGAATTGTTCCGGTTTGCGCAAGTCCGGATGGCCCAACAGATTGCGGATGGCCGCCAGGCTGGCCGGCGGGCGCCAGACCGGCCAAGCCAGCGAGAAGCCCCGGCGGTCCCATTGGCCACCAGGGATCGCGGCGCGTACACGCCCCGCCCGCACTTCCGGCGCTAAGGTCAGGACCGCCAGCCCGATGGCCGCCAGACGGTTCGCTCCATGCTGGGTTCCGGCCTTATAGGCAGCATCGGTCGGGTTGCCGGCCATCAGCGCATAACGCACATCCTCCTCCGGATCCCAGCGGAAGGAGAAGGTCGGATCGTTTCGGTGCCAGGGGTGAAACAGGGCTTCCGTCAGACACTCGGCGGCGGTCAGGGTGACGGCGCTGCGTCCGCGACCACGCGGAGGCGGTGCGGATTGTGTCGGCACGCTGGCCAGCCTGTCCAAGAAATGCTGGTGCCCCTGGCCGAACAGCAGGCAGAGCGGCGTTGGATCGATCAGTGGCGCCGCTGTTGCCCCCTTCGCCTCTTTCACAGCAGCGTCGGACAGCAAAGCTGACAGCAAGAAGGCATGCGCGGCATCATCGGTGGCGCTTTTCAGCAAAGCGCGGGCTTCGCCTTCGCTATAGTTCAGGTCCTTGCGTCCATCGAAATGATGAGCCTTGGCCAGCAGCGCCATGCCGTCGGCCACCCGTGCCGCCACCTCCCCCTTGGTGACGGCCCTTGCCAGATGCAGCACGGGGCGCAGGGGCGGGTTATCCAGGCTCCAGGACAGGCGCGGTCGCAGCCGGTCTCCATCCACTTCAACCGCTTCCAGCGCCCGCAGCAGGCCAAGCAAAGCCAGGAAGGCCAGCAGATTGTCCGGCTCCATGCCTTCCAAACGGTGGGTGCTGGTGGCCTGTGTCGTCTCGTTTCCCATCATGCCCCCCCTTTCTTGGCCGCACACTCGGACGCCCGGTGATCGGCCAGACGGAGGATCGCTTCCATATGGGCCAGCCCCCAGGGGCCGTAACGCTGCTTCAACCGGTCGAACAGACCGTGCCAGTCCACACCGTCATGATCGAAATCCAGTGCCTCCGGCCCGGCTGCCGTCGGCGTCGTGTCCCACAGCGCTGGAACCGGCAGCAGATCAGTCCGTGGTTGCGGATCGAGATGGGCAAAGAACGGCCGACCGAATCCATGATGGGTACCGATCAGCCATAGGATAAGGTCGGGATCACCCCCCGCGCCACGCCGCTCCGCCAGGAGGTGGGAACAGGCCGCCAGCCGCACCGACAGCACCTCGTGCCGCCATCCCTGTGGCAGCCCTGCCTTCTCCTTTGCGTCTGGCGGCAGCTTGCGGGCGGATTTGGCCAGCACACGGTCAGGGTCCGCCCCCAGCGGATCGCCGGCGGCCAGCCATTCCTGGAAACGCGGATCGCATTTGCCGGCGTCATGGAGATATCCCGCCAGCCGCAAATCCTGGACCCGCGCTGGTGGCAGCCCGGCGCGCTTGGCGAAATCCGCTGCAAAGCCAGCCACATCCTCGCTGTGGGTCTGCAGCAGCAGCGGAAAGCCCGAAAGCGAACCCGCCAGATCATCCTCGGTGACGGCGGCTGCCCCGTCGGTATCCGGTGCCGCCATTACGCCCGAGGGGGCCAACAGCACCAGGCCCAAGGGCCGCCCCGCTGTATCCCTTCCATAGACATCCCAGATCGGATCAAGTTTCCGGTCGCCCAGTCTGGCCCACAACCAAGCCAAATCGTCAGCCCCATCATAAGGGGCCAGAGCCGCACAAAGCCGCGCCGGGTCGCGTTCCCCTTCCAGCGCTGCCAGCACGGCCAACAGGTCTTCCCCTTCCTTGTCAGCCGGGATCAAACCGGGGGCCACCCGCACCGCAAAGCGCCGCCCGGCAAAATCTTGCGCAGCCTTGCGGGTGACATCCGTCACCGGGTCTTCATTGTCGGGGTCCCACCCATATTGATTGTCCAGACCGCCATAGGCGGCTGGCACGATGATCGTATCACCGGGGGAAATCTCGCGGGCTGCGATCCAGCGGGACGCCTCATCATCACCGCCGCGCCATAAGAAAACGCTGCGGGCCGCCTTCCCCTCCTCGTACTCTGGTGCCGGGGCCGGAATATCGGCCAGGGCATCGGTGCTCAGCCCCTCCAGCCACTGGCGCACCGTCCATACTGGCAATGATACCGCCTCGCCTGCGCGGGGCGGTATCAGGGTCAGCAGACGGCGCATCCGCGCATCTTCCGGGAAACCCGGCGCCACATCGCCACGCCAGACAAGGGTAACACCGTCGGGCTGATGTTTCGGGCCATGCAGAAACAGCGATGTTTCCGGGCTTGGTGACGGAACCGGGCAAGTCTGGCTGAACAGGTCCAGAAGGGCCGGCATCAACACCGGCGCATCGGGCTGGGGGGACAGGGCCGGGTCAGGCGGCGGCGCGCCCCGTAAAGCCTCTGCCATCGCCTGGATGCCGAAATCGACCGATGGCAAACCGGACAGCCAATCCCAGGTTGGGCGCAAAGCCTCGCCATAGACCGGATCGTCATAACGGGCGGACAGCTCCTGTTTGGTCGCCAGGATCACGCCCTGGGCCGGGACCGGTCGGCCGGCACGGTTGACACGGCCGAACCGCTGGCGCAGCGCGTCAAGCGGTGCCAGTTCCGTGACCAGCCCGTCCAGATCGATATCGACACCGGCTTCGATACATTGCGTGGCGACGATCAACAGGGGCGCGGTGGCATCGCGGGCCCGCCCCGTCCGAACCCGATCCAGCACGCGCACCAGATCTTCACGGTCCACACTCCGCGACGGGCCGATCAGCAGCAGGCGCTCAGCCGCCAACCCCTCCAGCGCCTTGAAGACACGGCGGGCGCGGTCCACACGGTTAACGACGACACCCAGAGCCGGCTGGGCGATGCCGCCCACACGCAAGGCGTCCAGCATCCGCTGCGCCTCCGCTGCCACCGCTTCGGCCCGCCGCGTCTCCGTCAGCGCATCCTTGCCACCCTCTAGGCGAACCGGTTTGGCAGCGGTCAGGCGCTTTGCCAGTTCCCGGTTAGCCCAATCATCCTCGTTCAAACCGAAGGTCGCCGCCGTCCCGTCAGCCCGGGGCGTTGCGGACAGCACGGACAAGCCCCAGGGTGTGTCGTCGTTACGACGATACTGTCCGACCCAACCCAGGGTCTGGCGGAACGGTTCGGCCAGATGCGCCTCATCCAACAGGATCAGGCAATCGGCACCCAACAGGCCGGCATGGATCGGCTTGGCCCGATCCGTCACGCCATAGCCACGAAACAAAAGGCGGGAACCGACCTGATCGACGGTGGAACAAAGGATGGTCGGCTGGGCCGGCGTACGTGCCCAATCATCCTCTCGCGGGATGCCACCGCGCAAACGGCGCGCCAGCAGCGGCGGACCATCACCGGACAGAAGACGCAGCCCGTCGGCAACGCGGGCCGTGACGGGGCCGGCGGGGGTCGCAAGGGCATCGGCCAGACGCTTGGCCCGTTCAAAAGCATCATCCACCACCAGACGCCGGTCAACAACGAAGGCAATGCGCACCGGTGCCTGTCTGCCCGTCGGCTTCCCGGCCTCCAGCGCCAGATGAAACAGCGCGATATCCAGACAAGCCGTCTTGCCGCTGCCGGTGGGCAGGCCCAGGCAATCTGGCCAGCGGCGACGGGTCGCCAGTTCGGTCAGCAATCTTTGTTGCCAGGGAAAAGGCGGATATCCGTTCACTTCCGCAAAGAAGGCGGTGAAATCATCGGGGGTCAGCGCGCTCATCGCCGCTGCTCCTTCTTGCTATCCAGCGGTCGGCACAGGCCCAGCCCGGCGAAGCGCCCCGCCCCCAGGATCACTGGCCCGCTCACTTCTTCAGCGAAGCGCAGCACGGCATGGGTCAATTGCCGATGGGCCAGGGCGCCCGGCAGGTGCCAGCGCGGCACGGTGGCGGACGCTCCCGGTGCCGGCACCGAATAACCGCCCTCAACAGCGGAATGCCGGTCGGGCACCACGATATCCGGTGCCGGCAGGCCGACATGGCGGCAGGCGGCCATGATCTGGTCGATGATTTCCTTCTGCCGCTCTTTGCCCTTCTGCTTCAGATGCCGGTCGAGCACGATTGGCGTCACCGTCGCGAAGGTCCGTGACGGCCTTGTATATTCCTGCGGGTCCAGCGACCGGCGCAACCCGTCCGCCTCCCCAGCCAGGGCGAGATCAAGACCGAAACGGTGCAGGCGGAGCAGGCGGCGTCCTTTCCCGTCGTCCCAGAGGGTCAGTGTGCGCAAAACGCGGCGAAAAACGCTATCGGCAACCAAGTTGCTGCCGCGCGGCGGGACGATGGCATAGCCCAACACATGCCCGTCAGCATGCAGATATCCGGTAAAGGAAAGCGGGACGATGGCGATATGCGGACCGACCAAGGGGGCACCGTCAGGCTGATGGCCGCTGACAATGGCAGGCACCCGGTCACCCAGCCCGATCTGTTTGTAACCGCTCATCAGCGTATCGCGGATGGCCTTGGCCACCAGCCCCGCCGCCCTGATATCCGGCATGGTGCCATCGACATGATCCAGGATCAGCCAGCGTTCGTCGAACGGGCTGGCGGGAACTGGCTTAGGCATCGCCGGGGGCGGCGATACGTCAGAGCCCCTCAGCGGTCGTTGCTTGTTGTCAAAGCATTGCCGTAATTCCGTGAAACGACCCGAATAGACGCGCCGCCGGGGCCAACCAGCATTCTCTGGCACATCAACCGCCGGTGCGTGGCGGAAGTAACAGCGTGTCAGACTGGCAGAATGACCGATATAGGCGGTGTCGCCCGCCAGTCCCTGTAAGGCCCGCAGCGTCGCCGCATCGGGTGTCACGTCGGGCCAGAACAGATGCAAGGTAGGATCATGCGGGCGGGCCGCCGGGAAGCGGCGGGGCTGGCGGGCACGGAAGGCCGGCATCACCTTGCGGTCGCCGGACTTGCCGGTCTGGGCGTCGTTGGGCGGCACGAAGCTGACCGGGGCATGGCGAACCGCATGGCCCGATGCCAGCAGGCGCGGCACCGGCTGGGCTTCCAGCCATTGCAGCGCCGCAGCCTCCTCCGCCCGCTCTCCCCGCGCCGCCCAGGCGGCGACCAGGGCGGAGAAGATGCGGTCGGGCTGCGGTGGCCAGTCCGGCTGGTCGCCGGCCGGCCCCTGGGCGGAGAAGGCGATACCGGTCAGATGCTCGATCTCCAGAACCAGGGTCATCACGCATCCCCGTTTTCGTCGCCCTCTTCCCCGCCCTCACCGGCCAGCGCCAGTTCCTGGCTGCGCCGGACGATCTCTACCAGTTTCGGCTGCGGCGTCAGGCGGATGGGACCGGCAGGGAAAGTGAAGCCGGCCCGCGTGGCAGCTTCCAACGCCTGGGTGAACAGGGCACGGGCGCCTGCCCGATCCAGAGCAACATCGGCAACCGCCCCATCGGGCTTGACCAGTTGCAGCGGTGCCCGACCGTCACAGACCAAATCACAGCGCGACCGCAGCGCGTAACCCTGCGCATCCTGTTCCGCCACGGCCAGCAGGCCCAGGGCCGCCAGCAGCCCCCGCCCCGCCGCATCGCGGGCGGGCGAGCCAAAGCGCAGCCGGCGCAGGGCCGCGAAGCTCAACACCATCATATGCTCGGCGTAGTCACAGGTGATGCCCAGCGGCATGACCGACGGGGCGATATTGCCATGGTTGATCTCCGACGGGCGTACCTGCTTGGCGCCCTTGCCGGCCCTCGCCTTGTCCGTATCCCAGCCGGCAGCACCCTTGAACACCTCCACCTTGCGCAACACGCCCAACGGATCGATGCGGCTGCCGGTACGCCGACCGGCGGTTCGTACCTCCAACTCGCCCGTGCGCTTGTCGGCCACGAATTCTTCCACTGCAACGCCGATGGCGCTGATTTCCGATACCAGGCAGCGGGCGAATTTGGCACCGATACCGCCACCGTCACCGGTGGAATGCCAAGCGCCGAACAGCAGGGCGGTGGGGGAAGCTTCCAGCACCGCTGTCGCATCGCCGATCTTGGCCTTGGCCAGCGCCTCGCCCAATGGGCTTTTCATGAAGGGCTGCCCCTCCAGCAGACTGTCGCGCAGGATGGCGTCATAGACCCGGTGCGGCGCGTCCAGCGAGGTGATCTGGGTCAGGCCCGCCAGTCCCTCCGCGCTGAAATCCACCAGCAGATGCGGGATAGGTACCCCGTCGCGCACCGCCTCCAGCAGCGCCTCTTCCAGCCGGTTGGCCTGCGACTGCACACTGTCCACCAGCACGCAATCGACATCCTTGCCGTCGATCCGCCGCACTTCATGGACATGGCGCGGCGGGGCATTGCGGCCTTCGCCGGGATATGTCGGCGGGAAAATCTTGTCCCCGCGGCCGCCAACCGGCTGCAACACTTGCCGCCGACGCAGTGCCGCATCACCGGCAACCATCTGGGAAAGCGAGGAAAAGTCCATGTCCATCTGCTCCTTGTCGGTCACTCTTGGGGGGAGAGTGTGAGGATAAAGCACAATTTTATGACGAGGTAGTATCTATGCAATACCCGCTTGAGATAGAGAGTTTCCTGCTCATTGCGATCGGAGAGTATACTGGCGATGTGTCCGAAGCGGTCACATTAGTTCAATTTTTTGGAGATGCCGGGTGATGATGCTGCTTTCAACATCGCCTAACCCGCCAAAACGATCTCCCGGAACAACGCGTCCGCCGCCTCTACCAGCCCCTCCCATTGCAGTTCCGCCTGATCGAGCGTGCCCCTGGCAATCTCATCCTGGATGAACCAGTCCAGCGCTGCGATCCGCCCGCCCTCACCCATTTCCGGAAATGATTGCTTGACCTGCAACAGATCCTCGACTGCCAGACACAGGTCCGCAGCCGGGGCGATGCCGGCCAGCAGTTCCGCCAGTGCCATCGGCACCGGGCGTTCAGGGTAGTGCCGCAGCCATGCCAAAGCACAGGCTGGACGCAGCGCGTAGAAATATTTCTTCAGCCGCACCTGTGCTCGCCCCTCGATATGGGCGGACCAGTTGCTGACAGCCAGACGATGGTAATGGTGTGTGGCGGCCCGCCGGTGGCCAACCCGACCTACCAAGGCGCGCAAATCCGCCAAAACAGCCTCATCGGCACGATAAAGGATGGGAGAGGCCAGCCATTCAAACAGGACCGGGTTGGCCTTGCACAGCAAGGTCAGGGCCTTACCCAGGTCCCAACCGTTGATGTCGAGATCATCGACAATCGGCAATTCGATGACATCGCGCGGTCGGATCAACGACAGGTAAGCCGGCAGCCGCCTGACATACAGGAAGCGGACATCGAAATCACTGTCCGGTGAGGCAAAGCCCCAGGCCCGGCTGCCGGATTCAACCGCCAGCAGGATGCGGACACCATGCTGGCGTTCGATCTGGTCCAGTGTCGCATTGATGCGGGTGCGTATGCATGGCGGGATCGGGGCTTCGCACATGGGAGAACACCGCAGGGTCGTGGAGGGGGCAGTCCGCAGCATGGAAACCGGGAGTGACAAAAGCGGTCATCCACCAGCCGGCCCTCTCCCGTCCAGGTGACCGATTCCGTCACCCTCTCCTCTCATCCTGCCGCCATCTGCGGCGTACAGGTTGGAGGATGGCATGTCGAAACAATGGGCGGACAGCACCGGCGCGGAGTTGGAGGACGCCATCTGTCGTCTGACATCCCAACTGGAGCGGATCGACCATAACATCCAGGCTTTGAAGCGGGATCGTCAGCTTGTGGCGGATGAGTTGAACCGGGCCCGTCAGGCGCTGGCCAAGCGACGCGTGGCGCGACCGGAACCAACGGTCAGCGCCCATGCACTGCTGCGCTATCTGGAACGGGTCTTGGAGATCGACCTGAAGACCATGGAGTCCGCCCTGCTCACCCCCACCGTGCGCCAAGCCATGTTGGCAGGCGCCACAAGGGTGACCATCAATGGCATCGATTTCGTCATCAAGGACAATGTGATTGTCACTGTTTTGAATTGAAATCGATTATGTTTTTGCAATATCGAATTTGGGTTTGCGGTCCCCATCCCACTCAAGCGCGAGGCACTTGCCTGGTCATGCGGCACGAAAAGGCTCATCTCCTGTTCCGGCTCGCCCTGGAAATGCAGGGCACGCGCGAAGGATTGTCGCTGGATGAGATCGGGGAGCGGTGTGGGGTGGGGCGGCGCACCGCCATGCGCCTGCGTGACGCCCTGCTGCAGACCTTTCCACAGATGGAGGAAAGCCAGGGCGCGGACCGATGCAAGCGCTGGCACCTGCCCAAAGGCACCTTGAACGGCCTCGCTGGCATCAATGCCGACGAGTTGGCAGCGCTCGACATCGCCATGCGGCTGATGGCGGAGCAGAACCGTTCAGCAGAGGCAGAAACTCTGCGCACCCTGTCCGGCAAGTTGAAGGCGGTGATGCGCCCGGATGCCGCCCGGCGGATAGAACCCGACCTGGAGGCGACGCTGGAGGCAGAGGGGCTGGCCATGCGGCCGGGCCCCCGTCCCCGCATCGACACGGCGTTGGTGGGACAACTCCGGACCGCCATCAAGGCTTGTCGCAAGGTCACCATCCGCTATTACAACCGCAACACCGGCAAGACCAAGGACCGGCTGGTGCATCCCTATGGTTTCCTGCATGGCCACCGGCATTATCTGGTCGCCTGGCATGAAAACCCCAAGGCTAATGATTTCGCCCTGTTCAGCCTGCCAGGTATCCGGGAGGTGCGCCTGGAAACGGCGTCCTTCGCCCGTGACGCCGGATTCGACCTGCAGGCCTTTGCCGCCCGTTCCTTCGGGCTGTTCCAGGAGAAGCCGTTCAACGTGGTCTGGCGCTTCGCTCCGGAAGCGGCGGCCGTGGCTGCCGATTTCGTCTTCCATCCATCCCAATCGCTGGAATGGCAGAAGGATGGCAGCCTGATCGTGCGTTTCCATGCCGGCAGCAATCTGGAGATGGCCTGGCATCTTTATAGCTGGGGCGACAAGGTGGAGGTGCTGGAACCACCGGTGCTTGCAGCGCTGGTCAATCCCGGCAGACGCGGATGGACGGCACTGCCATGAGCGACCAACCAGCACCCCCTTCAGAACCTTATTGGCGGCGACGACTGACCATCGCCTGCCAAAGGCTGGCCGCTGGCCAACCAGAACAGGTCACCTGCCTGCTGCCAATGCAGGGCCTGTGTCAGTTTCCCGATCGAGCCATCCTTTTTCTGCATTTCCTGATGCGCCAGGCATTGGCCGAGGTTCGCGCCAATCCTGCCAGCCCCCCAGGCGCGGTTGACTTGATCGACGCGATTCTGGCCTTCGCCCGTGACACGGTACGCCCGCTCAGCCTGGATGAGGTGGTGGAGGCCAACAGCTTCTTTCTTCGATGCTACGAAATGCAGCCAGGTTGGAGGCGGACTTGGGTTCATTCCAGCCACCGGATCGGTACCGACAAGCCGCTTCTGATGGCGGAGAGTTTCCTGGCCGCTCTTTATCCGAGGCCTTACAATCGATACGCTGAGATAAAATGGGACTCCAATAATAAGATGGGCGTGTCAAGTTATAATTTTTATCAAACATGCATATACTATATAATAAAAAGGGATAATTATCGTTACTACCTTGATCAAAGTAGTACTCTCAGGCTGCAACATATTCTCGATTGGTGGGAGCTTCATTTCCCAGATACTCGACCGACACTACGATATGGCTAGATAGCGCTTTGACAAAGCCAACTACCTCACTCTCAATGACCAGATCGAAGCGAAGATGATGGAAGAAGACGATACGGAGTCCATCTTGCCCGATCCGGCGTTGCCCCCACGCGCGGTGCAGCTTTCACTAGCTTTGCCGGCCCCGGCGGCGGGGATTGATGATGTGCTGGTGCCAGCGCGGATGATCAATGAATGGGTCTATTGCCCGCGCCTTGCTTACCTGGAATGGGTGGAGGGGGAATGGGCCGATAGTGGCGATACGGAGGAAGGGCGGCGCGTGCATGCCCGCGTCGATGCCGCCCGCCCCGCCTTACCACCGCCCGACGAGTTGACGGAGGATAGCCGCCCCTTCACCACCCGCTCGGTGGAGCTTGCGTCCGAACGGCTGGGTCTGGTGGCCAAGCTGGACCTGCTGGAAGGCGATGACGGCATCGTTACGCCCGTCGATTACAAGAAGGGCAAGCGCCCGCATGTGGAGGCAGGCGCCTATGAACCGGAGCGCGTGCAGTTGTGTGCTCAGGCCCTGATCCTGGAGGATAACGGCTATCGTGTTGGCGACGGCTTCCTGTGGTTCGCGGGGAGCCGCGAACGGGTGCCGGTGCGGTTCGATGCAGAGTTGCGGGCACAGACGGCGACGGCGGCGGCCTCCCTGCGGCTGGCGGCGTCAACCCGGCGCATCCCGCCGCCGCTGGAGAATTCCAAGAAATGCAACCGCTGTTCGCTGCTACCCATCTGTCTGCCGGATGAGGTGAACCTGTTTCGCACCGGTTCCGTACCCCGCACGCCGCCGCCATCGGTTGATGGTGCCCTGCCGCTTTATGTGCAGCAGCCGGGGGCCCGCATCGGCAAGGAGGGCGAGGTGCTGGTGATCAAGGCCCCCGTGGCACGGCCTGCCGATAAGGAACGTGACGAAGGGTTTCGGGACAAGGAAGAAGAGGTGCGGGTCGCCATCGGCGAAGTGTCGGAACTGGTGCTGGCCGGCCCCGTCAATCTGACCACCCCGGCCCTGCACGCGCTGATGAAGGCCGAGGTGCCGGTGGCCTGGATGAGCAGCGGCTTCTGGTACATGGGCACAACGGGCGGGCGCGGCCCCCGCAGCGCCGGGGCGCGCATGGCGCAATACCGGTTGCGCGAGGATGAGTCCCGCCGTCTCGCCTTCGCCCGCACCCTGGTCGATGCCAAGCTGAAGAACCAGCGCACCCTGCTGCGCCGCAATTGGCGCGGGGGCGAGGCGGAGCGGGAACCGGTGTTGGAGCGGTTGCGCCATCTGTCGGCGAAACTGCCGCAGGTGCGCGACATGGCCGAACTGTTGGGCACAGAGGGCGAGGGGGCCGCAATCTATTTCCGCGCTTGGCCGAAGTTGTTGAATGAAAAGGCGGCATCCCTGCCGGAATTCGGGTTTGAGCGGCGATCACGCCGTCCCCCGGCCGACCCGGTCAATGCGTGCCTGTCGCTGTGCTATGCCCTGTTGACGCGCGCGGTTTCCACGGCACTGGAGGTGGCGGGGCTGGACCCTTGGGTGGGGTTTTACCATACCGAGCGACCGGGCCGCCCCTCCCTGGCGCTGGACATGATGGAACCGCTGCGCCCCATCCTGGCCGACAGCGCCGTGCTGACCGTGCTGAACCAGGGAGAGCTGGGCCCACGCGATTTCATCACAATCGGCCCCGGCTGCAACCTGACGCCCGATGGCCGCCGCACCCTGATCCGCGCCTTCGAGCGGCGATTGGATCAGGAGGCGACCCACCCCGCCTTTGGGTATCAGATTTCCATGCGCCGTATGCTGCATGTACAAGCCCGCCTGCTGGCCCGCTATCTGCGCGGTGAGGTGCCGTCCTATCCGCATTACGTGCCCCGGTGATCCGTCTGGAGAGAGGTGCCGCCATGTCCCGCCACAATGAACGGCTTTACATCGTTACCTATGACATCGCCGATCAGAAGCGCTGGCGACAGGTGTTCAAGGTGATGGAGGCCTATGGCGACTGGCTGCAACTGTCCGTCTTCCAATGCCGCCTGACCGCGCGGCGCCGCGCGGCCCTGGCCATGCGGCTTGACCGTGAGATCAAGGCATCGGAGGATCACATCCTGATCCTCGACATCGGCCCCGCCGACGACATGGATCTGCGGGTCGAGAGCCTGGGCAAAAGCTTCAAGGCGATCGAGCGGCAAGCCAGGGTGATTTGAGGGGGTTCTGCCGGTCGCCCGCGCGAGCGGCTCGACACCCGCCAGATACCGGGACCCGCTCGCCGGCGCCCAAACTATTGGAATTGTTAGGGTTCTTGGACATCGTGTATCTTTCTAAAGGGATATTGGGATGCCCAACGTCCCTCCCCCACGGACCCGCTCGCATATCTTGTTCTTTTTTATTATCCTGCAAGCAGTTCCAGGGGAGGGACCTTCCCCGGCTGAAAGGCCGGGGCCTCATTGAAGCAATAGTGCGGCCTGTCGTTCAGGGGTTCGCAACCCCTCCTTCCCCGGCTGAAAGGCCGGGGCCTCATTGAAGCGACGGAGAGGATGTTTTCAAGTGTTGGTTCCATGTGCCTTCCCCGGCTGAAAGGCCGGGGCCTCATTGAAGCGGCCAGCACATTGGCCGCCGCCCAGCTGGCGCCCCCACCTTCCCCGGCTGAAAGGCCGGGGCCTCATTGAAGCGTGGGATCGGCGTAATCGTGCGCCACCGTCAGGGACGCCCTTCCCCGGCTGAAAGGCCGGGGCCTCATTGAAGCATTTCCACGACCCATATGGAACGACGCCACCATCCCACCTTCCCCGGCTGAAAGGCCGGGGCCTCATTGAAGCACGAAGAACTCCGGCTGCCCCTTGCGCACCCGCTTCCCCTTCCCCGGCTGAAAGGCCGGGGCCTCATTGAAGCTACAGGGCGTGCCGATTGCGGCATGATGATGCCAACCAACCTTCCCCGGCTGAAAGGCCGGGGCCTCATTGAAGCAACTGATCGCGCATTTCCTCGCGCATGCCGTCGGCGGCCTCCTTCCCCGGCTGAAAGGCCGGGGCCTCATTGAAGCCAGCAGGCGGGCGCCCAGCTGCGCCATCTTGGCCTGCCCTTCCCCGGCTGAAAGGCCGGGGCCTCATTGAAGCCACCCGGTCACGATCCATTTCTCCACCAGGCCGCCGGGCCCTTCCCCGGCTGAAAGGCCGGGGCCTCATTGAAGCTCGGATGGGCAAAAGTGCTAAATGATCCCAGCCTCAATCCTTCCCCGGCTGAAAGGCCGGGGCCTCATTGAAGCCACATCACAGGCACCACCGCCATCGGGTCCATTTCTGCCCCCTTCCCCGGCTGAAAGGCCGGGGCCTCATTGAAGCGCAATGGGGGGTGATCAGGATGCCGCTGGCAAGCTGGGCGACCTTCCCCGGCTGAAAGGCCGGGGCCTCATTGAAGCATGTTTCCGAACGGCCAGTGGGTTCCTCACGCGCCGGGGAACCTTCCCCGGCTGAAAGGCCGGGGCCTCATTGAAGCACCAGAGAACCGGCAGCTTTCTTGGCAAGCCAGGGGCCCCTTCCCCGGCTGAAAGGCCGGGGCCTCATTGAAGCCAGCATGGCGCTGGCGAACGCGGTAACCCGGCCAGCCTTCCCCGGCTGAAAGGCCGGGGCCTCATTGAAGCCAGAATACCCAGCAATTGTCCGCCACCCCGACCGCCCCGATCCTTCCCCGGCTGAAAGGCCGGGGCCTCATTGAAGCAACGATCACCGAGCGACCGTTGTCGGCCGCCATGCGCCTTCCCCGGCTGAAAGGCCGGGGCCTCATTGAAGCGGCTGAGGCCGCCGCAGGTTGAGTATCAGTCAACAGCATGCCTTCCCCGGCTGAAAGGCCGGGGCCTCATTGAAGCGCGCCGTCTGACAACTGGATGGTGGCATGACCATCTCGCCCTTCCCCGGCTGAAAGGCCGGGGCCTCATTGAAGCAATTCCATGCTTCTTGAGGTTGCTCAGAGCCTTAACATCCCTTCCCCGGCTGAAAGGCCGGGGCCTCATTGAAGCCGGTCGCCACAAAGCCGAAGCCGCCGGATAGACCGCCCCTTCCCCGGCTGAAAGGCCGGGGCCTCATTGAAGCCTTTGCAGCCACCGCCCGCACCGTCTCCACGATCAACTCCTTCCCCGGCTGAAAGGCCGGGGCCTCATTGAAGCCGGGCGCTGCTGAAACTGCCCCCGCGTCCGCCCGATCCACCTTCCCCGGCTGAAAGGCCGGGGCCTCATTGAAGCTATTTCATCGCGTTCCCCTGTTGATCGCGGTTCCGGCCTTCCCCGGCTGAAAGGCCGGGGCCTCATTGAAGCCACCAGTGCGGCTTTTCTCCATCCGCGAAGCCCGCCTCCTTCCCCGGCTGAAAGGCCGGGGCCTCATTGAAGCGTTCGCCATCCCCGGCTGCCCTTGTAGCTCCACCCATGCCTTCCCCGGCTGAAAGGCCGGGGCCTCATTGAAGCGCGGGTCGGATCAGCCGGCGGGTCGCGTGGCCTGGTACGCCTTCCCCGGCTGAAAGGCCGGGGCCTCATTGAAGCTTGATGGAGGCGTGAATGTTTCAAGTCACAGCGGCCGGCCTTCCCCGGCTGAAAGGCCGGGGCCTCATTGAAGCTGGCCGCCCAGAGAGTGCCTGATCCAGCAATAAGCCGTGCCTTCCCCGGCTGAAAGGCCGGGGCCTCATTGAAGCCGCCAACAAAATGGTGCCGTCTACCGCCTCCCGCCTGTTTTCCTTCCCCGGCTGAAAGGCCGGGGCCTCATTGAAGCGGCGATATCATCCTGTCCAACACCGACGGGGCCTGTGCCTCCTTCCCCGGCTGAAAGGCCGGGGCCTCATTGAAGCACCAGCGGCACCGTTTCCGTGCGCCCCATGACGCTGCCTTCCCCGGCTGAAAGGCCGGGGCCTCATTGAAGCATCCTGCGTCGCCAGTGAAATGGCCACGACATGTGCCCTTCCCCGGCTGAAAGGCCGGGGCCTCATTGAAGCCCCGATCATTGGCAAAGTCGACTTCCAGCAGCCCATAGGCCTTCCCCGGCTGAAAGGCCGGGGCCTCATTGAAGCCGGACTTGAGAGGAATTTTGCCTTCTTGGGAAAGCACCCTTCCCCGGCTGAAAGGCTGGGGCCTCATTGAAGCTCGGTGACGCGGGCCACGTCGTCAGCGGCCAGCTTGGCCTTCCCCGGCTGAAAGGCCGGGGCCTCATTGAAGCAGCCAGAGGGTGCCGTCATCGGCAAGCACCCTACGGACTCCTTCCCCGGCTGAAAGGCCGGGGCCTCATTGAAGCAGTCCGCGTGATGACCAGAAGTCGGCTGAGTGCCGAGCCTTCCCCGGCTGAAAGGCCGGGGCCTCATTGAAGCGAACTGACCCGACGTGGCCGCCTGAAACGTGAAGGGCCCTTCCCCGGCTGAAAGGCCGGGGCCTCATTGAAGCAACGGGGTTCGGCTGGTCGGTGCCTGTGCCGGGCTGCCTTCCCCGGCTGAAAGGCCGGGGCCTCATTGAAGCCGGGGAGGCCGACCGCATCCATTCGGGATTATGGCGCAAACGCCACCACTGACCTTAACGGTCGCCGCTATTCACGTAAGCATCCGGTGTAGGCCCAATCAGGTTTTTGCCTTCCAGTTCCATGGCAGGAGTTCTGCGATTGCCTTTGCGGGATGGTCGTGGATGCGGGCGAGGGTGTCGGCGATCCATGCTTGGGGATCGACGTCGTTGAGCTTTGCGGTTT
>CALRTC020000005.1:0-255139 GCA_943371025.1 Hydrogenophaga intermedia | reverse complement strand
AAGACCACGACCATCCGCATGCTGTGCGGGTTGCTGGTGCCCGATGCCGGCGAAGGCACCTGCCTGGGCTTCGACATCCGGCGCGACGCCTGGGCCATCAAGCAGCGCGTCGGCTACATGACGCAGAAATTCAGCCTCTATGAGGATCTGACCATCAAGGAGAACCTGGATTTCGTGGCAAGGCTCTATGCCCTGTCCGACCGCCGGGCGCGGGTGGCGCGCGCGCTGGAACGGCTGGGCCTGGCCAATCGCCAGGATCAGCTGGCCGGCACCCTGTCGGGCGGGTGGAAACAGCGGCTGGCGCTGGCCGCCTGCATCCTGCATGAACCGGCCCTGCTGCTGCTGGACGAGCCGACGGCCGGCGTCGATCCCAAGGCGCGGCGGGAATTCTGGGACGAAATCCACGCCCTGGCGGCGGAGGGCATGACCGTGCTGGTCAGCACCCACTATATGGATGAGGCGGAGCGCTGCCACCGCATCGCCTATCTGGCCTATGGCAGGCTGCTGGCCGATGGCACGGTGGCAGAGGTGGTGGCGACCAGCGGCTTGTCCACCTGGCATGTCAGCGGCCCGCCCGACCGCATCGCCGTGCTGGCCCGCACCCTGTCGGGCCGGCCGGGCGTGACCATGATCGCGCCGTTTGGCGCCACCTTGCATGTCAGCGGACCAGACGGGGCGGCCCTGGATGCCGCCGTCGGCCCCTGGATGGGACAGGACGGGCTGGACTGGCGGCGCGGCGATCCGACCCTGGAGGATGCCTTCATCCACCTGATGCAGGCCGCACCCGACAATTTCAGCCACGGGGAGGGGCGGAAATGATCGATCTGGCCCCGCGCTTCTCCTTCGCCCGGCTGGCGGCGCTGGTCATCAAGGAATTCATCCAGATGAAGCGGGACCGGTTGACCTTCGCCATGATGGTCGGCATTCCCGTCATTCAGCTGATGCTGTTCGGCTTTGCCATCAATGCCGATCCCAAGCATCTGCCCACGGCCGTGCTGAGCCATGACAGCAGCGAGTTCAGCCGCGCCATCGTCTCCGCCCTGCAGACCAGCAATTATTTCGAGGTGACGTTGATTTCCGACGGGCCGGGGCAGATGGATCTGCTGCTGGACCAGGGCAAGGTGCAGTTCGCCGTGGAAATCCCCACCGGCTTCGGCCACGATTTGATGCGCGGCGAACGCCCGCCCTTGCTGGTCATGGCCGATGCCACCGACCCCGCCGCCACCGGCAATGCCGTGGGTGCCTTGCAACGCATCGTCGACATGGTGCTGACCCAGACCATGACCGGCGCGCTGTCGCCGCTGGCCCCTTCCCCTGGCCCCGTGGAGGTACGGGTGCATCGCCGCTACAATCCGGAGGGGCTGACGCAGCATAATATCGTGCCGGGTCTGGTGGGAACCATCCTGACCATGACCATGATCATCATGACGGCCCTGGCCGTGACGCGGGAGCGCGAGCGCGGGACCATGGAGAACCTGCTGGCCATGCCCGTGCGGCCGACAGAGGTGATGCTGGGCAAGCTGGCGCCCTTCATCCTGGTCGGCGGGGTACAGGTGGGCGTGATCATGACGGCGGCCCGCCTGCTGTTCGGCGTGCCCATGCTGGGCAACCCGCTGGCGCTGGCGTCCGGCATGATCATCTTCATCATCGCCAATCTGGCCGTCGGTTTCCTCTTTTCCACGCTCGCCCGCAATCAGTTGCAGGCCATGCAGATGAGTTTCTTTTTCTTCCTGCCGTCGATCCTGATGTCGGGTTTCATGTTCCCCTTCCGGGGCATGCCCGACTGGGCCCAGACCATCGGGGAGGTGCTGCCGCTGACCCATTTCCTGCGCATCGTCCGCGGCGTGATGCTGAAAGGCAGCGGCTTTGCCGAAATCTGGCCCGACCTCTGGCCCCTGGCCGTCTTCCTGCTGGCCGTGTCGGCGCTGGCCGTGAAGCGCTACCGCCAGACGCTGGATTAGAGCCTGTTGGTTTCAGGCTAAATCGCCCTTTTCCGTCATCCCGGCGAAAGCCGGGACCCAGGGGCCACAGGATCAACCATCGACGCCACGTTGATCGAAGCCGCCGATAGGTCGGGCGGCTTGCCCCCCTGGGTCCCGGCTTGCGCCGGGATGACGGGAGAGGATGCTTCAGCCCAAACCAGACAGAATTCAATAGCGCCACCCACAGCACAAAATGCCGCCACCGCCCGGCAAAATCCCCCGCAGCGCCCCCCGCCGGGGGCAAGATCGGTGTCTTGACCCGGCCGGCGGGGCCTAGGCTTGCATCCAGCCTTTCCCTGCCACAGGGCACCAGACCGATGCTGAAGCGCAACCGTTCCATCCTGGATATCGACCGGGACCACCTGATCCATCCCGTCACGTCCTTCCACGGGCATGAGGCCCGCGGCGCCACGCTGCTGCAAAGCGCCAAGGGCATGTATGTGACCGACATCGACGGCAACGAATTGCTGGACGCCTTCGCCGGTCTCTGGTGCGTCAATGTCGGCTATGGCCATGACAGCATCGTGGAAGTGGCGGCCGAACAGATGCGCCGCCTGCCCTATGCCACCGGCTATTTCCATTTCGGCAGCGAGCCGGCGGTGAAGCTGGCGGAAAAGCTGGTGGAACTGTCGCCGGCCAGCCTGACCCGCGTCTATTTCACCCTGGGCGGGTCGGACGCCGTGGATTCGGCCATCCGCTACATCGTCCATTATTGGAACGCCCTGGGCAAGCCGACCAAGAAGAACTTCATCGCCCTGGAACGCGGCTACCACGGCTCCTCCAACACGGGCGCCGGGCTGACGGCCTTGGCCAATTTCCACCGGAATTTCGATGTGCCGCGGCCGTGGCAGCATCATCTGCCGTCGCCTTACCCGTACCGCAGCGATGTGGGCCATGACCCGCAGGCCGTCATCGACCGGTCGGTGGCGCAGTTGCGGGCCAAGGTGGAAGAACTGGGCGGGCCCGACCATGTCGCCGCCTTCTTCTGCGAACCGGTCCAGGGCTCTGGTGGCGTCGTCGTACCGCCGTCCGGCTGGCTGAAGGCCATGCGGGAGACCTGCCGTGAGCTGGGCATCCTGTTCGCCGCGGACGAGGTCATCACCGGCTTCGGCCGCACCGGGCCGATGTTCGCCTGTGAGGCCGAAGGGGTGGAACCCGACATCATGACGGTGGCCAAGGGCCTGACCGCCGGCTATGTGCCCATGGGCGCCGTACTGATGTCGGAAGCCATCTATCAGGGCATCGCCAGCGGCACGGGCGAGGGCCAGGTGGTGGGCCATGGCTTCACCTATTCCGGCCATCCGGTCAGTGCGGCCGTCGGGCTGGAGGTGATCCGGCTTTATACCGAAGGCGGCATCCTGGCCAATGGTCAGGCCCGAGGGCTCGATTTCGCCACCGGGCTGGAGTCCCTGAAGGATCACCCGCTGGTCGGCGACGTGCGCGGCCGGGGCCTGCTGGGCGCCATCGAGCTGGTCACCGACAAGGTCGCCAAGACCCGCTTCGACGCATCGCTGAAGCTGCCCGACCGGCTGTTCGCGCAGGGCTACCGCAATGGCGTGATCTTCCGCGCGTTTGGCGACAACATCATCGGTCTGGCCCCGGCGCTCTGTTGTAACGAAGCCGAAATGGCATTGATTTTCCAGCGCATCCGGAAGACGTTGGACGACATGCTGGAAGCGCCGGACATCCGGGCCGCACTGGCTTGACCGTCAGGACCTTGTCTTTGTCCAAAGCCCGTCGGGCATCAGGGGAAAGGGCGTTCGAGGCATGATACCGGGACCCAAGTTGGATCGGATCGACCTGAAGATCCTGGCGCAGCTTCAACAGGCCGGCCGCATCACCAATGTGGAACTGGCCGATGCCGTCGGCCTGTCGCCCAGCCCCTGCCTGACCCGCGTCAAGCGGCTGGAAAAGGCGGGCTATATCACGGGCTATGGCGCCCATATCAATCTGGCAAAGCTGGGTGAATTCCTGACCGTCTTCACCCAGGTCACCCTGACCGAACATCGCAGCGGCGACTTTTCCCGGTTCGAGACGCGCATCCGCAAGATCGACGAGATCGTGGAATGCCATCTGGTCAGCGGTGGCTATGATTATCTGCTGAAATTCGTGACCCAGGGGGTCGCCCATTACCAGACCATCATCGAAGGGATGCTGGAGGGTGATTTCGGGATCGAGAAATATTTCAGCTATGTCGTCATCAAGTCGCCCTTCATCAAGCACCATTACCCGATCCAGACCCTGTTCGGGGATCAGGGGGCGTAAGGAACCGCGCATGCCCGACAGCCTTTCCGACCTTCTGCCCGCCCTTGTCGCGTTCCGCCGCGACATCCATGCCCATCCCGAACTGGGGTTTCAGGAACATCGCACGGCGTCGCTGGTCGCCGCCGCGTTGAGGGATCTGGGGCTGGAGGTGCATGAAGGCATTGGCGGCACGGGCGTCGTCGGCATCCTGCGCGCCGGGACGTCGGATCGCACCATCGGCCTGCGCGCCGACATGGACGCCCTGCCCATCCAAGAACAGACGGGCCTGCCGCACGCCAGCACAAAGGCCGGCGTCTTCCATGGCTGCGGCCATGACGGGCATACCACCATGCTGCTGGGCGCCGCCCGGCACCTGGCCCGCACGCGCCGCTTTGACGGCACCGTCCGTTTCATCTTCCAGCCGGCCGAGGAAGGGCTGGGCGGGGCGCGGGAGATGGTGAAGGATGGGCTGTTCACCCGCTTCCCCTGTCAGCGGGTCTTCGCCCTGCATAACTGGCCGGACCTGCCCGCCCACCATGTCGCCACCCGCCCCGGCCCGATCATGGCGGCCGCCGACAAGTTCGAGATCGTGGTCAACGGCAAGGGCGGCCATGCCGCCATGCCCCACGTCACGCCCGACGCCATCCTGGCCGCCAGCGAGATGGTGGGACAGCTGAACACCATCATCGCCCGCCGCATCCCGCCCATGTCGACGGCCGTGCTGTCGGTGACGCGCATCCAGGGCGGCCACGCCCATAATGTCATCC
Organism: Hydrogenophaga intermedia; assembly: GCA_943371025.1. Lineage (GTDB taxonomy): Bacteria > Pseudomonadota > Alphaproteobacteria > Azospirillales > Azospirillaceae > Niveispirillum. The sequence continues at coordinate 250,146 of CALRTC020000005.1, read as the reverse complement.
CGGCCGCCGTCACCCTGGGCGGCACGGTGCGCAGCTTCGATCCCGCCATCCAGGACAAGATCGAAGCCGCCCTGCGCCAGATCGTGGAAGGGGTGGCCCTGGCCCATGGCGTGACCGCGGACATCACCTATGACCGCTATTACCCGGCCACCATCAATGATGCCGATTCTGCGGCCGAAGCCCTTGCGGTGGCCGCAAAGGTCGCCCCGCACGCCTTCACGGCGCCGGACCCCGCCTTCACCTCAGAAGATTTCGCCTTCATGCTGCGGGCGACCAAGGGGGCCTATCTCTGGCTGGGCCAGGGGGCCGACCATGGGCACAGCGCCTGCGGCACCAGCCCCCTGCACCACCCGCATTATGATTTCAACGACGAGATCATGCCCACCGGCATCCGCCTGCATGCCGGGCTGGTGGAAAGCCTGTTGGCGGCGTGACGCTCACCCTGCCCGCCGCCGCCACCGCAGGCTGGCGGCCAGCGCCAGCCCCGTCAGCAGCAGCACCCCGTTGATGACCCAGGCCATGGCGTCACCCGCCGGCTTCAGGGATACATGCAGCAGGGGCAGCCCCAGCAGCAGGGCCGCCGTCGCCACGCGCCCCAGCCGGCTGATCCGGTCCGGCGACAGGCGCAGCGCCGGCAGCAGACAGATCAGCGTGACCGCCCCCCAGACCAGCAGCGACATCCCCATGCGCGGGGCCGGCAGCAGCAGGCTGGGCAGCACGGCGGCGGCCAGGGCCACGGGCTGGCCCCAGATGGTGGCCGTCCACACCCGTTCCCAACCGGGGGCGGGGCGCCCCTTGTCGCGGCGGCGGGACAGCCAGATGGTGACGCCATTGATGCACAGATAGGTCAGGCCCAACCCCAGCAAGCCATAGGCAATGCGCACGATACCACCGCCGAACCAGCCGAAATGCACAGGCCCCAGGGCGCCCAGGATGCCTTCGCCCAGATTATTCTCCGCCGCCCGCTTCAGATGGAACAGGGCGCCATCGCGGGTGAAGATCAGACTGTCCTTGTCGGCCAGACGCTGCGACCCGTCCTTGACATCGAAACGGATAAAGCCCCCGGCCTCCAGCGGATGTTCCAGGCGGATATAGGCGATGGTGCCGCCGCTTTCCGCCGCCACCCGGTCGAACAGGGGGATCAGGTCGGGCATGGGCGCCGGGCGCGGGTCCTCCGCCGGTTCCGGCACCTGGAACAGGGCATAGACCTTGCCGACATTGCCCTGGAACAGGGCCATGCCCAGCACCCCGACAATCAGGGTGGACAGGCCCAGCAGTGCGCCCGTGGTGGAGATGATGGCATGGAAGGGCAGGGCCCAGACGCCGATGCGGTTATGCAGATCCGCCTCCTGCAAGCGCCGCGACCCACCCAGCCGCAGATGGAAGGCGTCGCGGAAGATGCGCGGATGGGCCAGCACCCCGGAAATCAGCGATGACAGCAGCGCCACCCCCGTCATGCCCACCAGGAACAGGCCCCAACTGCGCGGCAGATGCAGATAGACATGCAGGCCGATCAGAAATTCCGTCCAGGGCGTGGCGGCATCGGCCACCAACTGCCCCTCGGCATCGGCGACCCAGGTCCGGCCCACCTTGCCATCGGCCGACAGGCGCAGGGCGGGAAAGGCATCATCGGGCATATAGACGAAAATATGCTCCAGCCCCTCCCCCGCCTCACGCGCAACAGCCTCCACCGCCGCCTGCACGGCCTGGGGTGTCACCTCTTCCAGCCGGGGGGCGCCACTGGTTTCCCAGCGTTTGAATTCATTGACAAAAACGGCCAGCGACCCGGTCAGGCAGACCAGATACAGCAGGGCGGCGAAGGCCAGGCCCAGGGCGCTGTGCCCCTTCAATACGGCGGCGACAAAACCGGGCCGTCCCCACAGGGCGCCCGCGCGCCCCCCCGCCGGAACAGTTGCCGGCTTGGCGATGGGCGCGTCCGTCATGTGAACCCCTTCAGGATGGAGATGGCGAAGCCGACCACGGCCGTGCCCGTCAGGACGGCCGTGGCGCGCCCGATGCGATTATCGGCCAGGGTCCAGGCCATGGCCCCGCCCCACAGGACGGGGACCAGCAGCCCGGCCAGCAGCAGACGCGTCTGCGTCTCCCCCGGCGTCCAGGTGGCAAAAGCGATGGCCAGGGCCAGGGCCGCCACCATGCCGATGGGCCCGGCCAGCAGCCAGCGCAGCGTCGTGCGCCAGGGCGCGCCCGGACGGTCCAGCGGCTCGGGCGCCAGCCCGTCCGTCCCGCCGCGCCCGCCCGCCCGCGCCTTGCGGCGCTGGTAATTCTGGGCGACCACGGCCAGCCCGGCAATGGACAGCAGCGCCAGGGCCACAAAGGGCCCCCGCGCCGGCCCCATGGCAAAGGCCGGCCAGATCAGGCTGGCCAGCAGCAGGCCCCAGCCGGCCAGCAGATAGGGCAACCGCCCGGCCGGCCGCTGCTTCCACAGATGGCGCAGGATGAAGGCCCCCGACAGGCCGCCCGCCATGATCAGCGCCGCCTCCACCGACAAAGACGGCCCGGTCACAGCCGCGTCTCCACCGTCAGGCCGACGACACGCGGATCGCCCAGCAGGGCCCGGCTGAATTCCGACCGGTTATATTGCAGGTAATGTTCGTCAAACAGGTTGTTGGCATAGACGGCAAAGGTCCACTCCCCAACCTCATAGGCCAGGCGGGCATTGACCAGGGTGCGCGCATCCAGCCGGCTGTTCGGGTCATTGGCCTTGGTCACATCGTCATAGACCTTGCCGCGATAGCTGGCATTGACATTGGCCAGGAACCCGTCGCCGAAGCGCAGATTGACGCCACCGCCCAGGGTCCAGTGCGCGGCATAGGGGAATTCGCGGCCCGAATAATCCGTGGCCGTGCCCAGGGTCGTCTTGAACTCATCAAACTTCGTGCGCGTATGGCCGATGGAGGCGTACCAGTCCAGGTCGCTGGACAGGCGATGGCTGATCTCAAGCTCTCCGCCATAAAGATGGGACTGGCCGGCATTGACCGTGTGCCGGTCATAGAGGTTCAGGCCGAAATTGGCGCTGGTCTGCTGGTCCTTCCAATCGACGTAAAAGGCATTGGCATTGACCGTCAGCGTGTCATCCAGCCATTGCGACCGCAGCGACAGCTCATAATTCCAGGTGAATTCCGGGTCATAGGCGAAGGATTGCGACCGGGCCGTGTTCAGGCTGCTGCCGCCGGAGCGATAGCCGCGCTGGGCGATGAAGCTGGTAGACAGATCATCGGTCCATTCCATCTCCGCCCCCAACTTGGGCAGGAAGGCGTTGAAGGTACGGCGCGTTTCCGCAGCAGTCCCCGACGCCTGCTTCACCAGACCCAGCACCCCGTTATTGATGGCCGTGATCAGGGGGGCGTAGGCGCCATAGGCGGACGGCGTCGGCAGGGTGCCGTCAAAGATCGCCGTCTGGGCATTGGCGACGCGGTTGCGCTCCCGGTCATAACGGAACCCCGCCAGCAGCGACAGCCCGTCCAGCCCCAACGACACACGCCCATCGCCGAAGACGGCCATGGTCTCCACCTTCATGGGGTTATCGTTGTTATAGCGGACGGGGATGTTGGGCAGCGCCGTGGTGTACAGGCTGGCGATGCTGGACGCCGCGGCGGCCCCCAGCCCTGCGCCTTGCAACAGCCCCTGGATCTGGGATGCCGGCGTCGGTACCAGGGTGCGGCTGGTCGATCCCGTCGTCTCATCCCGGTTATAATAGAAGGCGCCCAGCAGACCTTTCAGCCCCTCGCTGTCATAGGAAAGGCGCATTTCCTGGGAGAAGGTCTTGTAGTCGCCGGTGTTCCGGCCATAGCTGCGCGCTTCCGGCCCGTAATCGCCGTCATAGGCGCGGTCGTAATCGGTCTCGCTGTAATTGGTCACGGAACTGAGCGACAGCCCGTCCGCGAGGGCATAGCTCAGATCCAGCGTGCCGATATCGGCCTTGATGTCATTATACTGGTCGGCATCGACATTGGCCTGCCGGTCTTCATAGAAATCGGGGATGGTCGTGTCGACATAGGTGAAGATATAGCCGTCGGTGCGCCTGTAATGGCTGAAGCCCAGCCGCGCCTCCAGGTCCGGCAGGGCGTCCGGCCGCCACAGCAGCTTGGCCCGAACCTGGCTGCTGTCCAGTTCACTGGCCGGCCGGTCACGCAGGACATTATAGACATAGCCGTCCGACGCCCGTTTTTCCGCCGACACGCGGAAGGCGAGTTCATCCCCCACCAGCGGGCCGCCCCCGGCAAAGGCCAGGCTCCGGGTCTTGGCCGTGGCGACACCAGCCTTGATGCGGGCATCCCAGTCGAAGGTGGGATCTTGCGTCTTCAGGATGACGGCCCCGGCCAGGGCGTTCAGCCCCTGCAGGGTCGATTGCGGGCCGCGGAACAGCTCCACCTGGGCCATGTCCCACATGTCGGTGGGACCGGAGCCCAGGATCCCGTCGGGGATGGCCGCCCCGTCCAGATAGACGGTGGCCAGCGGCGCATCACCGCCGCCCGACACGCCGCGGCTGGCCACGCCGCGGATGGTGAAGCCCGTGCCGCCATAGGTTTCCGCCACATTGGCCGTACGCTGGAACACCTGCGACAGCGTCTCGATATTCTCCGTCTCCAGCCGGCGGGCCGTGGTGACGGCGACGGAGGTCGGTGTTTCCTGCAAGGAACGGGAGATTTTTTCCCCCGTCACGATGATCTCCGTCTCCAGCTGGTCCGTCGCCACGGCGTCCGTCACCGTCTGGGCCGAAATGGCGCCCGTGGACAGCGCCAGCACGCTGGCGGAGAGAAGCAGTCGTTTCAACATCATAGCGTCACCCCCTGAATGCGGGGACTTCTCTGACGCAATCGCAATTGCGAGTCAATCTTAATATCATTAGCAACGGCAATATGCTGCCGTGCGGACGCGTGGAAAGGCGGCAAAAAATCGGGCGCCATCGCTGCCGATGGCGCCCAGTTGCTTGAGGAGACAGACAGAGAGCGAAAAGATCAGTAGGTGAACCGCATGACCGCGGTGACGCGGCGGTCATTCACGTACCAGCCGCGCGGCACCTCGGTATTCTTGCCGTCCGGCCCCGTCACCACTGCGTTGGTCTTGGTGGTGGCGTTGGTCAGGTTGGCGCCCTGCACACCCACCTTGAACTGGTCGTTCAGCGTATAGAAGAACGACGCGTCAAGCTGGCCACCCGCCTTGTTGATGATCGGGTCATAGGGGAAGATCACGTCGCGGATCGTCAGCACAAAGTCAGACCGCCAGGAATAGGTGACGCGGGCCGAAACCGGGCCATAATCGAAGAAGGGCGTGATGTTGAACTGGTGCTTGGACAGGCCCTGCAAAGGCAGCTTGGTCATGTCCACGGTCGTCACGCGGCCGGCCCCCACATCCGGATCGGTTTCCGACAGGGTGCTCTGCGGCACGCCCTTGGAATGGACAAAGGTGTAGTTGGCCTGCAACCCCAACCCGCCCAGAATACCGGGCAGGAAATCATAGGTCTGCTGATAGGCCAGCTCGAATCCCTTGATCTTGCCGGTTTCCTCCGCGTTCATCGGTGTGGTGACGATGCTGTCGAAGGTGGCGCCATTGTTGGTCAGGCTGGCCCGCACCGTGCTGTTGGTCAGCACGCCCTTCAGCCGCTTATAGAACATGGACGCCGTCAACTGCCCGACCTTGGAGAAATACCATTCCGCCGTCAGGTCGTAATTGTCGGCCTCCGTCGGCATCAGGTACGGGTTGCCGGCATTGAATTCACCCTGCAGCCGGTAGGAGCCGGGGATGAAATTGCCATTGGCATCCGCATTCTGCACCGTCTGCAGATTGACATTGTAGAAATTGCGGATCAGGCCCGTCGATGGCGGCGCCACCCCCTTGAAATAGGCGGCGCGGAACTGAAGCTCGTCGCTGGTCTTCAGCTTGATGTTCAGGTTCGGCAGCCAGTAGTCGTAAGTCGTCTTCACGCTGCTGGGCGTCAGGGCATTGTTGGTGTAATTGCGCGCCTGCTGCCGCACCGCGGGGGTGAAGGTACAGAAGGCCGGCAACGCCCCCGTGCCGTTCTGGATGATCTCGGCCAGCGCCGCCGCGCACTCGGCATCGGTCGGGAAGGCTGAACTGGGCGTGGGGAAGGCCAGATACCCGTCGGACTGCCGCTTTGTGTGCGTATAGCGCACGCCGACATTGCCCGAGATGTTCCAGCCATTCTGCAGATCGCTGTCGAACTTGGTCAAGAGATAGGCGGCGTTGTTTTCTTCCTGGATCGGGTTGATCTCACCCGGCAGGAACGGCGTCCCCGACAATACGCCGACACGGTCATAGAGCGAATTCCAGCCGGCATTGCGCACCTTGCCGTCGGCCCCCGTCGTCGTTGCCTGCCATTCACGATTGATGGCCGTGGCATAGGCGACATAGTCGGCATAATCCTTGGCCGTATTGCCCGAATAGAACAGGCGCCCCTGACCCATCAACGGATCGGCGATCTTGCCGCGGAAGAAATCCTTGAACAGATAATTCTCGTATTTGCGCAGCGGTGCGCCGCCCGACCCGCCGGGCGTGCCGTCGACGGGATCATCCAGCCAGACCGGCCCGTCATTGCCCCATTGTTCGGACAGAACGCCCCAATTATAGGTAGAGAAGCGTGAGGTCTGCCGGCGGTCGGCATAGCGATAGCCGCCCTGAAGTGAGGTGAAGAAGTCGCTGTCCTCGAACTTCAGATCGCCATCGATGCGCACGGCGTCGGAATTGCCGTTGCTCTCCTCGATATGGTCCATGGCGGAACGGTAGAAGCTATTATACGGATCGGCAAAGGTGCTGTGATTGGCACCGTAATAGCTGGGATTGTTTTGCGATCCGATGGCCCCGGAACAGACCGTATTGGTGGCGGAACCGCTGCAGACCTCCGGCGCCTGGAAACGGACCGTCGGCAGGCCGCCGCCATTGGTGTCGATGAACACATTCTGATAGGTGGACGCCCACAGGCCGTTATCGACCACATTGGTCGTCGACCGTACATGCTGGTAATCGACATTCACGCCAAAGCGTTCGGTGACGTCCCAGCGGAAATTGAAGCCGTAATCGTCGGTGACCATCTTTTCTTCATGGTCACGGCGGATATTGTTGCTTTGCAGGCCATTGGCCGGCACCCGCGCCGAACCGCCCAGCTGGTCGGACCGCCAGCCATTGGGACCGGTGATCAGGCCACTTTCGAACATGCCGCTATCGTCAAAGGCCAGGGTCGTACCCGGCACGCGGCGGCTGTCGCCATTGTTCGCCACGTTGTCAGTGGCGATTTCAACCGCATGTTCGGTCCAGGACTGGCGCGCGTCGGAGCGCAGGAAGGTAAAGACGGCCTCCATGCTGTTATCGGGGCTGCGCCACTGCGCGGCACCGGAATAGCCGTAGCGGCGACGGTCGAATTCCTGGCTGCCCATCACGGCCCCGCGCGGGAACAGCACCTGGTCGGTGATCGCGTTGGGCTTGCTGTCCGGGCCGTTCTGCACGACGTCGCCGTCACTATATTGGTTGCGCACCCGGAAGCTGGACAGCTGGAACCGGTCGGCGCGGGACTTCAGCTGCGACCCGACGACACTGCCCAGCAGGCCGAATTCACCGGCACCCGTGTCCCACCGGTCAGAGACCAGCAAAGACCCGGTCGGCGTTGCCTTCTTGATGAAATCGCCGTAATTCACCTCCGTCGACGCGGCCAGCGTGAATTCCTTGCTGTCGAACGGCTTGCGCGTGCGCAGGTTGACGACACCGGCGATACCGCCTTCAATACGGTCGGCAGTGGGCGACTTATACACATCCACGCCGCCCATCAGTTCCGACGGCACGTCGGCAAAGCCCAGCGCACGGCCGTTATTGGCACTGAATGCCTCGCGGCCATTGAATTCCGACCGCACATAGGTCAGGCCGCGCACAACCACACCAGACCCTTCGACCGAAAAGTGATCGGGATCAACACCGGCCGCGAAACGGTTGATCGATACGCCGGGAATTCGCTGCAACGCCTCGGTCACCGACCGATCGGGCAGCGCACCGATATCTTCGGCCGTGACGCTGTCGACGATGCTTTCCGAATAGCGCTTGATGTCCTGCGCGCTTTCCAGCGACTTGCGGAAGCCGGTGACGATGATCTCATCCAGCGCGGCCGGTGCCGCTGCAACAGCGCTGTCATTTACGGCCGGCTTGACCGGCGCTGGTGTGGCGGCAGCAGGGGCGGCGGGCTTTTTCGCTTCCGTCGCCTGCTGTGCCTTCACCGGCAGAACCGTGGTTATCGCGCACAAGGCAACAACGGAGACCCCACCCCGCAGACCTTGCACGAACCCATGGCTCCGCCCTTCCCCCGCCCGGGGGCGAACCATAACACCCATCCCCATTTCCTCCCGATGTTAGCGCTAGCATTTTGTTTTTTGCGCTTTGAACAAGGTTAATTGGTAATCAGGAGGGCACACCCCGTCAAGCGACAAGATGTTAGGGCTAACAGAAAAATACTATCATGTTGCTGTGCAGCATAATGTGCCTTTTGCACCGCACACATATTGACGCCCAACAATGGTGAGCGTTAACATTTGAATAAAAGGGGGAAATCAGTGACAATAGCAGCAGTATCAACGCCCAAGGATGCGCTGCGCGTGCTGATTGTGGGTGGCGGCACCGCCGGATGGATGACGGCCGCCGCCCTGTCCCGCAAGCTGGCGGGCACCGGTACCCGGATCCGGCTGGTTGAATCCACAGAGATCGGCACGGTCGGCGTGGGCGAGGCGACGATCCCCCATATCCGGCATTTCAATGCCAGCCTGGGCCTGATTGAGGCCGACTTCATGTCGCGCACGGAGGCCACTTTCAAGCTGGGTATCGAATTTCGCGACTGGGGCCGCAAAGGCGACGCCTACATCCACCCGTTCGGTGCCTTTGGACAGATGGCAGGAGACGTGCCGTTCCACCATCACTGGATCCGGGCACTGCGGGAGGGGTTGGCGCCGGCAGGCGGGCTGGACGCTGTGTCCCTGCCCATCCAGGCTGCCCGCGCGGGGCGCTTCGGCCATCCGGCGGCCGATCCGGACAGCCTGTTCTCCACCTTCTCCTACGCCTATCAGTTCGACGCCGGGCTATACGCCGCCTATCTACGCCAGGTTGCGGAAGCCCGGGGCGTGGTGCGGACCGACGGCAGAATCAACGCTGTGCATCTGCACGGCGATGGCCGGGTGGAAGCGGTACAGCTGGAAAGCGGCGAGCGGATCAGTGCTGACCTCTTCATCGACTGTTCGGGCTTCCGGGGCCTGATCATTGAGGAAGCGTTGAAAACCGGATATCTGGATTGGCGCCATTGGCTGCCCTGCGACCGCGCCGTGGCCGTGCCCTGCGCCAATCTTGGCCCCCCCGCCCCCTATACCCGCGCCACGGCGCGCGATGCCGGCTGGATGTGGCGCATCCCGTTGCAGCATCGGGCCGGCAACGGCCATGTCTATTGCAGCGGTTTCATCGATGATGACGCGGCGGAACTGGCCTTGGTCCGGCAATTGGACAATCCGCCGCTGGCCCCGCCCCGGCGCCTGCGCTTCACCACGGGCAAACGGCGGCGGCAATGGGTGGGCAATTGCGTGGCCATCGGCCTGTCGGCGGGGTTCCTGGAACCGCTGGAAAGCACCTCCATCCACCTGATCCAGCTGGGCATCGGCCGGCTGCTGGACCTGTTCCCTACCGGTCCCGTCCCCGACCCGACGGATGCCGCTGAATTCAACCGGCTGATGGATCTGGAATATGAACGGGTGCGGGATTTCATCATCCTGCATTACGTCGCCAATCAGCGTGATGACAGCCCCTTCTGGCGCCATTGCCGCACGATCCAGGTGCCCGACAGCCTGGCCTGGAAGATGGAGCTGTTTCGGCAACGCGGCATTGTCACCCCCTACAGCGACGGGCTGTTCATGGAGCCCAGCTGGCTTGCCGTCTATCTGGGACAGAACATCCTGCCTGACCGGATCGACCCGCGCGCGGCCCTGATGCCGGCGGCGGATCTGGCGCGGCAACTGGCGGGGCTGTCCGATACGGTCCGCCGCGCCGCCCTGTCCATGCCGGCTCATGCCGATATCCTGGCCCGCTATCGCCGGCAGGTGCCGGCATGACGGACCCGTTGCACGATATCGTCATTGTCGGCCAGGGGCTGGCGGGCAGTCTGGCGGCGGCCGCCCTGGCCCGCACCCATGGCGGGCGCGGCGGGTCGGTGACGCTGGTCCCCCTGCCCGGCCCGGATGACAGCCTGGACCCGTTCGGCCCCGCCATTCCGGTCCTGCCTGGCTTTGCCGATGCGCTGACCGCCCTGGGTCTGGACCAGCGGCTGGCACTGGCCAGTGACGGCAGCTTCAGCCTGGGCACCGCCTTCCTGGGCTGGTCCGGAAAGGACAGCGCCACCTTCCAGCCCTATGGCGCCACCGGCGCCCCCTTGCAGGGCGTGGGCTTCCAGCATCTGGTCTGGCGGGCGCGGGCAGCCGGGCAGACCCTGCGCCTGACCGATTATGCCCTGGCCACCCTGGCGGCACAGGCCGACCGCTTCACCCTGCCGGCCGATGATCCCCGCTCCGTCCTGTCCAGCCTGGATTATGGCGCGCATCTGCACCGCGACAGGCTGGCAGCCTTGGCGCGGCAGGTCGCCCAGGCGGCCGGCGCCCGGCTGGCCCCGGCCCCGCTGCGGTCGGTGGAACGGGCGGCGGACGGACGGGTGCTGGCCCTGACCCTGGCCGATGGCCGTCGCTTGGCCGGCGACTGGTTCATTGATGCCTCCGGCCCCGCCGCCGTCCTGGCGGCGGGCGACAATGGCTGGGCTGACTGGCGGCACTGGCTCCCCCCCGACCGCGCCCTGGTCACACCGGCGGCGGCCGATGGCCCGCCCCCGCCCTATGCGCTGCACACGGCCGACGACACCGGCTGGACCCGACGGGTGCCCCTGCGCGATGGGGCCTGGACTGTCCGACTGTCGATTGGCGGCGACGGCACCCCCTTCACCAGCGGCCATCGCCACCGGCTGTGGCACGGTAATGTCACCTTCCTGGGGGCGTCCGGCTGGCTGCTGGACCCCGTGGCAGGGGCGTCGCTGTCCCTGACCCTGTCGGCCCTGACCCATCTGCTGGCCCTGTATCCGGTCGATCCGGGTGCGGGGGTGGAGGCGGGGGAATATCAACGGCGGGTTCTGGCCGATCTGGAACCGGCCCGGGACATCGCCATCGCCCGCCATCACAGCAGTGGAAGGACGGGGCAGTCCTTCTGGGACCATGTCCGCGCGCAGCCCCTGCCCGACAGCCTGTCCCATCGGCTGGAACGGTTCCGCAGCCGGGGACAGATTGCAGCCATCCAGGGGGATATTTTCGCCGCCGCCGACTGGATCAACCTGTTCGACGGGCAGGGTGTGCGCGCCGACCGCTGCGACGCGCTGGCCGCCGCTCTGCCGGACGTGGCCATCCTGACGCATCTGGAACGGCTGCGTGCGGTTCTGCTGCGTGCCGTGGGCGCCATGCCCACCCATGCGCAGGTCCTGGCGCGGTTGGCAGCGGGGACATGATGCGGGCGCCCGATCCCATCCGCCAGATCGTCATTGTCGGCGGCGGCACCGCCGGCTGGATGGCGGCCGCTGCTCTGTCGCGCCTGTCCGGCAATGGCACCACCCGCCTCACCCTGGTGGAGTCAGAGGAGATCGGCACCGTCGGCGTGGGAGAGGCGACGATCCCGCCCATCCGCACCTTCAACAGCCTGTTGGGCCTGGACGAGAATGAATTCGTGGCCCGCACCCAGGCCACTTTCAAGCTGGGCATCGAATTCGACGGCTGGGCCCGGCCCGGCCACCGCTATCTGCACCCGTTCGGCAATTTCGGCTTCGATATGGAGGCGGTGAAGTTCCACCAGTTCTGGCTGAAGCTGCGCAGCCAGGGGCTGGCCTCTGATCTGGACGATTACAATCTCTGCGCCACCATGGCGCGCCGGGGCCGTTTCGCCCGCCCCTCCCCCGACCCGTCATCTGTGCTGTCGCGGGTCAATTACGCCTTCCATTTCGATGCCAGCCTCTATGCCGCCTATCTGCGCCGCTATGCCGAAGCGCGCGGCGTGACGCGGGTGGAAGGCGAGGTGGCGCATGTTCCCTTGCGGGGGGAGAACGGATTCATCGACGCCGTCATCCTGACCGACGGGCGGCGGATTGATGGCGACCTGTTCATCGACTGTTCGGGCTTCCGCGGCCTGCTGATCGAAGGGGCCTTGGCAACGGGGTATGAGGACTGGACCCACTGGCTGCCCTGTGACCGGGCGCTGGCCGTGCCATCGGCCAATGCCGGCCCGCCCAGACCCTATACCCGCGCCATCGCGCGCGAGGCCGGCTGGCAATGGCGCATTCCGCTACAGCACCGCACCGGCAATGGCCTGGTCTATTGCAGCCAGGATCTGGACGACGCGCCCGCCGCCGACATCCTTCTGTCCAACCTGGAAGGCCCGGCCCTGGCCGACCCACGGCCCCTGCGCTTCACCACGGGCCGGCGGCGCCAGGCCTGGAACCGCAACTGCGTGGCGCTGGGGCTGGCGTCGGGCTTTCTGGAACCGCTGGAAAGCACGTCCATCCACCTGATCCAGGCCGGCATTGCCAAGCTGCTGGCCCTTTTCCCCGACCGGGGTTTCAACCCGGCCAATATCGACGCCTATAACCGGCTGACATCGATGCAGATGGAACAGGTGCGGGATTTCATCATCCTGCATTACGTCGCCAATGAAAGGCCCGAGCCCTTCTGGCGCCGGGTGGCCGCCATGGACATCCCCGACAGCCTGCGCCTGAAGATCGACCTGTTCCGCAGCAATGGCCGCCTGTTCCGGTTCGAGGATGAGCTGTTCAGCGAGAATAGCTGGATCGCCGTGCTGCTGGGCCAGGGGATCATGCCCGCCCATTGGGACCCGCTGGTCGATACGATCGACCCGGCCCTGGTCCGGCACAATCTGGACCGGCTGCGCACCGTCTTTGCCCGCGCCGCCGACGCCATGCCCAGCCATGGCGATTTCATCGCCCGCACCTGCCCCGCCCCGAGGACATCATGAGCAGCGACCGTCGCATCCGCCGCATCACCATCGTTGGCGGCGGCACCGCCGGCTGGATGAGTGCGGCCACCTTCGCCCGCCTGCTGGGCCCGGACTATGCGCAGATCACCCTGGTCGAAAGCGACGAGATCGGCATTGTCGGCGTGGGCGAGGCGACGATCCCGCAGATGGCGACCTTCAACCGCATGCTGGGCATTGACGAGGATGAGTTCCTGAAGGCCACCAAGGGCAGTTTCAAGCTGGGCATCCAGTTCGTGGACTGGGCCCGCCGGGGCCACACCTATTTCCACCCGTTCGGCCATATCGGCGTGAATATGAAGGGCGTTTCCTTCCATGCCTATTGGCTGCGGCTGAAACAGGCAGGGCTGGTCGACCGGATCGAGGATTGGTCGCTGCAGGCCACGGCCGGCGCGCGCGGGCGTTTCATGCGCCCCATCAATGCCGGCCGCTCGCCCCTGTCGGAAATCGCCTATGCCTTCCATTTCGATGCCGGCCTTTATGCCCGCTACCTGCGCAGCTATGCCGAGGCGCGCGGCGTGGTCAGGCGGGAAGGGAAGATCACCCGCGTGCATCAGCATCCCGAAACCGGCTTTGTGCAGTCGGTCGAACTGGCCGACGGTTCGCGGGTGGAAGGTGACCTGTTCATCGATTGCTCCGGCTTCCGCGGGTTGCTGATCGAAGGCACGATGCAGGCGGGCTTTGTCGACTGGTCGCACTGGCTGCCCTGCAACCGCGCCGTGGCCGTGCCGTGTGAAGGGACCGAGGCGATGACGCCCTATACCCGCTCCACGGCGCGTCCCGCCGGCTGGCAATGGCGCATCCCCTTGCAGCACCGTATCGGCAACGGCCATGTCTTCTGTTCTGCCTATATGAGCGACGACGAGGCCGCATCCCTGCTGCTATCCAATCTGGATGGCAGGCCGCTGGCCGATCCGCGCTTCGTGCCCTTCACCACGGGCCATCGCCGGCAGGTCTGGATCCGGAATGTGGTCGCCATCGGCCTGTCGTCTGGCTTTCTGGAACCGCTGGAATCGACCTCCATCTGGCTGATCCAGTCGGGCCTGTCGCGGCTGATGGCCATGTTCCCGGACCTGGATTTCGCGCCCGCCACCATCGCCCGCTATAACCGCATCCTGGCCACCGAATATGCCGAAATTCGCGACTTCCTGATCCTGCATTACAAGGCGACGGAACGCGACGACAGCCCCTTCTGGAATTATTGCCGGACCATGCCCATCCCCGACCGTCTGGCGGAAAAGATGGCGGTCTTCCGCGAGCATGGCCGCTGTTTCCGGGAGAATGAGGAGTTGTTCAACGACACAAGCTGGTTCGCCGTCATGCTGGGCCAGTTGATGCAGCCCCAAGGCTACGACCCCGTCGCCAATGTGCTGAGCCTGGACGAAGCCCGCGCCCGCCTGGACCATATCCGCGAGGCCATCGGCAATTCCGCCGACTATATGCCCACCCACCGGGCGTTCATCCGCCAGCATTGCGGCGCGTGAGGTCCCTTTCCAGAGCAAGGGGGATTTCCTATATCATGACCAGCCTTTTGGTCAGGGACTATTCCCATGCACACGGTCAAGCTGGCCGACGCTAAAGCCCATCTCAGCGAACTGCTCACCCAGGTCGCGGAGGGAGAGACTGTGTGCATCACCCGCCATGGCATACCGGTCGCTCGGTTGAGCCCGATTGAAAGGCCGCGCAAGCCCATATCCTTGGATCAGTTGCAACACCTTACCCAGAGCATTTCCCTCCAGGCCGAAGATAGTGACGTCTTCATGCAGCGCCTGCGCGATGATGCCCGCTACTGACCGTGCTTTATCTCGACACGTCCCTGCTGGTCACCGCCGTCACACCCGAGGCGACGACGCCGGAAGCACAGAGGTGGCTGGCTGCGCAGGATGTGGACAGGCTGCTGGTCAGTGATTGGGGGCTGACAGAATTCTCTGCCGCCCTGTCGATGAAGGTCAGGACGGGGCAAATCGGTCTGAATGAACGGGCCACTGTGCTGGTTCATTTCCAACGCTTGGTCGACGAATCCCTGAACCTCGTCACGGTCGGCCGTCAGCATTTCGCCCAGGCGGCAAGGCTGTGTGATCAGGCCGACATGGGGCTTCGGGCCGGTGATGCCCTGCATCTGGCCATCACCGCCGACCTTGGCGCCACGCTCTGCACCCGCGACAGGCGGCTGGCGGAAGCCGCCCGACAATTGGGCATCGCTGTCCTCGCCCTTTGACAATCCCTCCCCAGCACGCGCGCTGAAACGGCATGGAAAGATCGGCCAGACTTTGCTATCGAACCGTATACTTTCTATGGAGTGCCAACGAATGAAGAAGCTGCTGCTCGCGACGGTCGCTCTCTGCGCGACCTCCGCCTTCGCTGCCGATCCGCAATTCAATATGCAACGTATGTCGGACGATATCCGCACCCTGTCCAGCGACGCGTTCGAAGGGCGCGGACCGGCCACCCCAGGTGAAGTCAAGACAGTCGAATTCATGGCCAAGCGCATGGCGGAGGCCGGGCTGGAACCCGGTGGTCCCGTCGGCCCCGACGGCAAGCGTAGCTGGACCCAGGACGTGCCGCTGCTGAAGTCGGACATTATCGGCACACCGACCCTGTCCATGAACGTCGCCGGCACGACGAAGGCGCTGGCCCAGGCCAAGGACATCGCCGTGCGCGCCGCGCTGACGGGTGACAAGTCGGTGTCGCTGAAGGACGTGCCGATGGTCTTCGTCGGCTATGGCACCAAGGCGCCGGAACGCAAGTGGGACGATTTCAAGGGTCAGGACCTGAAGGGCAAGATACTGGTCGTCCTGATCAATGACGCCGATTTCGACGGCGGCGACGCGCCCTTTGGCGGCAAGGCCATGACCTATTACGGCCGCTGGACCTACAAGTACGAGGAAGGCGCCCGCCAGGGTGCCGCCGGTGTCCTGATCATCCATGAGAGCGCGCCCGCCGCCTATGGCTGGGCCACGGTTGCCAATTCCAACACCAACACGATGTTCGACATCGTGCGCAAGGACCCGCGCGCCCAGCACACCGCCGTGGAAGGCTGGATCCAGCGCGACCTGGCCGTGGAGCTGTTCAAGGAATCGGGCCTGGATTTCGAGGCGCTGAAGGCCGCCGCCCGCAAGCCCGACTTCAAGCCCGTCCCCCTGAAGGCCAGCTTCAGCGCCGATTATCAGGTGAAGCCGGAAGTCATCATCTCCAAGAACATCATCGGCCGCCTGCCCGGCACCGAACGTCCGGACGAGACGGTGATCTATTCCGCGCACTGGGATCATCTGGGCGTTGGCGCGCCGGACGCCAAGGGCGACCGCATTTTCAACGGCGCGCGGGACAATGCGTCGGGCTCTGCCACGCTGCTGGAACTGGCCCGCGCCTATGCAGCCGGCCCGCGCCCGGCCCGGTCGGTGGTGTTCCTGTCGGTGACGGCAGAGGAAAAGGGCCTGTTGGGCTCCACCTATTATGCCAGCAACCCGGTCTATCCGCTGGGCAAGACGGTGGGCGTCATCAATATGGACGGCACCGTCGGCCCCGGCCCCGCCAAGGATTTCACCATCTCCGGTCAGGCCAAGCTGGACCTGCTGGACATGCTGATCGCCGAGGGCAAGAAGCGCGACCGCGTCTATTCCCCCGATCCGAAGGTTGAAGCCGGTGGCTTCTTCCGGTCCGACCATTTCCCGTTTGCCAAGCAGGGCGTGCCCGCCATTTCCTTTGGCGGCGGCATCGATCTGGTCAATGGCGGCGTGGCCGCCGGCAAGGCCTGGCAGGAAGCCTATATCAAGGAAAAGTACCACCAGCCCGCCGACGAATGGGCACCCGACTGGAACCTGGACGGCGCCAGGCTGGACATGGGCATGCTTTATGCCCTGGGCCGCGATCTGGCCGACGGCAAGTCCTGGCCGAACTGGAGCGCGGACAGCGAGTTCCGGACCATTCGCGACGCCAGTGCGGCCGACCGCAAGTAAGCGCTTTTTACTGTTGAGCGAAGCCAAGGGCGGCGGGGCAACCTGCCGCCCTTTCCTTTTGCCCCCCTGACAGCCTTGTCAAAGCCCTGGACACAGACCCGCCGCCTCGCCATGATAACGCTAACAACGTTAATCGAACGAAATATCCGGGGTAGGAAACATGGCCAAGGGGCGTTGGGCGCCGTTGCTGGCACTGGGGATTTTCTTGTCCGCGACGGCAGCGGCCCAGGCGGTGGAGGCGGCGCGGTTCGACTGGTTTGAGTATCAGGGCACATCCGACCGGGCGGAAGCGAAGCAGAAGCCGGGTGCGGGTGAATACCGCAATCCCGTCGTCGCCGGTTTCTATCCCGACCCGTCCGTCACCCGCGTGGGCGATGATTTCTATCTGGTCAATTCCAGCTTCGGCTGGCTGCCGGGCCTGCCCGTGTTCCACAGCCGCGATCTGGTGAACTGGACGCAAATATCCAACGCCATCGCCCGGCCCGGCCTGATGGATTTCGGCAATGGCGGCCTGACGGGCGGGCTGTTTGCGCCGACCATCCGGCACCATGACGGCCTGTTCTACATCACCAACACCTGCTTCTATTGCGGCGGCAATTTCGTCATCACGGCCAGGGATCCGGCCGGCCCCTGGTCCGACCCGGTCTGGCTGAAGGATCTGCGCGACGGGATCGACCCGTCGCTGTTCTTCGATGATGACGGCACGGCCTGGATTCTGAACAACGACCTGCCGGAAGGTGACAAGGAACTGTATGAGGGGCACCGCGCCCTGTGGATTCAGCAGTTCGATCCCAAGACCCTGACCACCCTGGGCAAGCGCCACATGATCGTCAGCGGCGGGGCCGACATTGCGACCAAGCCCGGCTATGTCGAAGGTCCGCATCTTTATAAGAAGGATGGCTATTACTATCTGACGGCAGCCGAAGGCGGCACGGGCACCAGCCACGCCCAGATGATCTGGCGGTCGAAGTCACCGACCGGCCCCTATGAGCCTGGCCCCGTCAATCCCATCCTGACCCAGCGCGACTTGAGCCCCACCCGGCCCGACCCGATCGAGGCATCGGGCCATGCCGATCTGGTGGAATTGCCCAATGGCGACTGGTGGGCTGTGTTTCTGGCCGTGCGCCCCTATGCGGGTGGGGAGATGTTCAATACCGGGCGGGAGACCTTCCTCTTGCCCGTGCGCTGGGTTGATGGCTGGCCGCGCATCCTGGACAAGGGCACGGAGATCCCGCGCATCGCCACCCGGCCCCAACTGCCGGCCCAGCCCGCCCCCGTCCTCCCCACCACCGGGACGATGCTGGTGCGCGATGATTTCAATGGCGACCGCCTGCCGCTCTACTGGATGACGCCGCGCGGGCTGGATGACGGTTGGTACCGGCTGTCGGATGGCGCCCTGTCCATCACCCCGCGCCCTGTGGGTCTGGGCGACCACAAGAACCCGTCGCTGTGGGGCCGGCGGCAGCAGCATATGCTGGCCAGTGCCACGACAGAGGTCAGCTTCAATCCGGAAAAGCCGGGGGAGCGGGCGGGTCTGGCCGTCATCCAGAATGATGAATACTGGTTCCGCCTGACCGTGGAACGGGCCGACGGCAAACGGGTGGTTCGCGTCGCCCGCCGGGCGGGAGAGAAGGAACCGACGGACGGAACCATCCTGGCCACCATCCCCGCGCCCGGCGACGGCCCCTTGCGCCTGCGCGTCACGGCGCGTGGCGGGCTTTATGATTTCCATGCCGCCACACCCCGGGGCGACTGGCTGCCCGTGCTGACCGGCGCTGATGGCACCATCCTGTCCACGGCCACGGCGCGCGGCTTCATGGGCGTGCTGATCGGCCCCTATGCGGAAGCACCCAAGGGCTGAGCACCGGCCCCAAACCGATAAAAACACCACCGGGAGGACCAAGATGAACCAGCGCAAAGCCATCACGACGCTGGCCCTGGCATTGGCGCTGCTGGCCCCGGCCGCATCCGCCGCCGACAGCGCCCGCTTCAACTGGGTCGACTATCAGGGCAGCGACCCGGCGGACGCGGGGACAAAGCCGGGTCCGGGCGACTATCGCAACCCCATCCTGACCGGCTATTACCCCGACCCGTCGATCACGCGGGTAGGCGACGATTATTATCTGGTCAATTCCACCTTCAGCTGGTTTCCCGGCATACCCGTCTTCCACAGCCGCGATCTGGTGACCTGGACGCAGGTGGGCAATGCCATCGACCGACCCGGCATGCTGGATTTCAAGGATCTGGGCCTGTCGCGCGGCGTCTTCGCGCCTTCCATCGCCCATCATGACGGCACCTTCTACATCATCAATACCTGCGTGGATTGCGGCGGCAATTTCGTGGTGACGGCCAAGGATGCAAGCGGCCCGTGGAGCGATCCGGTTTGGCTGCCCGATCTGGTGGGCGGCATCGACCCGTCCATCTTCTTCGATGATGATGGCCGCGCCTATATCGTCAATAACGGCCCGCCGGAAGGTGAACCGCTCTATAGCGGCCACCGCGCCATCTGGGTGCAGGAATTCGACACCCAGGCGCTGAAGACCATCGGCCCGCGCATACTGCTGGTGAATGGCGGCGTCGACATCACGCAGAAGCCGGTCTGGATCGAAGGCCCGCATATCTTCAGGAAGGACGGCTTCTATTACCTGATCGCGGCGGAGGGCGGGACGGCCGTCAACCATTCCCAGGTCGTGTTCCGCGGCCCGTCGCTCCTGGGGCCCTTCACGCCCGCGCCCGGCAATCCCATCCTGACCCAGCGCGACCTGCCCGCCGACCGGGCCTATCCCGTTACCTCGGCCGGGCATGCCGATTTCGTGCAATTGCCCAACGGCGACTGGTGGGCCAGCTTCCTGGCCGTGCGCCCCTACGCCGATGATTTCTACAATACGGGGCGGGAAACATTCCTGCTGCCGGTGGAATGGGTGGATGGCTGGCCCCGGATGACCCGGTCGGGACAGGCCATCGCCCTGACCCATGCCAGGCCCAGGTTGCCACCGCAGCCACCGGCGCCCGTGCCCACCAGCGGGCCCTTCAGCATCCGCGATGAATTCGATGGACCTTCCCTGCCGCTCCACTGGATGACGCCACGCAATCCCAAGGGCGACTGGTACGACCTGACCAGTGTGAAGGGCGCGCTGACCCTGAAGCTGCTGCCCGTGGGCCTGTCGGACCATGGGCATCCATCTTTCTGGGCGCGTCGACAGCAGCATATGAATGCCAGCCTGACCACCGAACTGGATTTCACGCCCGACCAGCCGGGGGAGCGTGCGGGACTGGCCGCCATCCAGAGTGATGATTACTGGTTCCGCTTTACCATCGAACAGGACGGAAAGGCCCGCGTGGCCCGCGTCGCCGCCCGCGCCGGCAATGCCGATCCGGCGGACGGCAAGTCGCTGGCCAGCCTGCCCGTCCCCGACCGGGGGCCCTTGCGCCTGCGCATCACGGCACGCGGCGGCGCCTATGATTTCGCTGTCGCCGCTCCGGATGGCCCATGGCAACCCGTGCTGACCGGAGCGGATGGCACCATCCTGTCCACCAGACGGGCCGGCGGCTTTGTCGGCACCATGTTCGGCCCCTTCGCCCAAACCCATACCGCGCGGAACTGACCCCATGCGCCGCCTGATTCTTGCCGCCGTCGCGGCCAGCCTGTGCCTGTCCACCGCGGCCATTGCACAGGACGCCCCCGTCAATCCCGTCCGCCTGAACCAGGCGGGCCTGCTGGCCAATGGCCCCAAGCAGGCCTTGCTGCCCGATGCCGCGACCCGGCCGCTGCGCTGGCGCCTGCTGGATGCTGCTGGCACCGTCCTGGCCCAAGGCAGCACGACGGTGCTGGGCGATGATGCCGCCTCGGGCCAGCACCTGCATCTGTTGGATTTCAGCAGCGCCAAGGCCACGGGCGACGGCTTCACCCTGGCCGTGGGGGATGGGGCCGTGGGCGACGGCGCCGTCAGCCGCCCGGTCGGCATCGGCGATGGTCCCTATGCGGGCCTGAAGCGCGACGCATTGGCCTATTTCTACCATAACCGGTCCGGCCTCCCGATCGAGGCGCGGCTGGTGGGTGAGGCCTGGGCCCGTCCCGCCGGCCACCCCAAGGACGTGGCCCCCTGCTTCAACGGCAAGGACAAGGCCGGCAATGTCTGGCCCGGCTGTTCCTACAGTCTGGATGTCACGGGCGGCTGGTACGATGCCGGCGACCAGGGCAAATATGTGGTCAATGGCGGTATCGCCGTCTGGACCCTGCTGAACCTTTATGAACGGCAGGTGGTGCGGCACAAGCCACCCGCCCTGCCCGACGGCACCGCCATCCTGCCCGAAGCCGGCAATGGCGTGAACGACCTGCTGGATGAAGCGCGGTGGGAGATGGAGTTCCTCCTGTCCATGCAGGTGCCGGACGGCACACGCATGGGCCTGCCGCTGGGCCCGCAGAAGGGCAGCGACCGGCTGACCTTCACCGACGTCGATGTCTCCGGCATGGCCCATCACAAGATGGGGGACGAACATTGGACGGGCTTCCCCATGCCGCCGCACCTGGACCCCGAACGCCGCTTCCTCTATGCGCCCAACACGGCCGCGACGCTGAACCTGGCCGCCACGGCAGCGCAGGCGGCCCGCATCTGGCAGAAGATCGACCCCACCTTCTCCGATCGCTGCCTGAAGGCCGCACTTCGGGCCTGGGCCGCCGCCGTGCGCGTGTCGGATGCGCGTGCCATCGGGGATTTCAATGGCAGCGGCGGCTATGCCGACGATGATGTGTCGGACGAATTCTTCTGGGCCGCGGCCGAACTGCTGGTGACCACGCACCAGCCCTTGTTCGCGAAGGTCGTGACCGGGTCGCAGCATTTCCAGCGGGACGCCGTGGCCGACCCCGGCTGGGGACAGACGGCCCCCCTGGGCGTGCTGTCGCTGGTACTGCATCCCGACGCATTGCCTGACCGCGACGGGGCCAGACTGGTGAAATCGATCACCCGGGCGGCGGACAACCATCTTCGGGAAGGCGGCGATGGTTACCGCCAGCCCATGCCGGCCCGCGCCTTCGGCTGGGGTTCGAATGGCGGGTTGCTGAACCGGGCCATCGTCCTGGCCTATGCCCATGATCTCACGGGAGAGGGCAAATACCGGGACAAGGTGATTGACGTCGCCTCCTACCTGCTGGGCCGCAATCCCCTGGATTTCTCCTATATCAGCGGCTATGGCGCCCGGTCGATGCAGCATCCGCATCATCGTTTCTGGGCGCCCAGCCTCGACCCCAAACTGCCGCCCCCGCCGCCGGGCGTCCTGTCCGGCGGGCCGAACGGCAATCCGGGGGAAGACGCGCGCAAGCTGCTGGGCGACTGCGCACCCCAGGCCTGCTGGCGCGATGACCTGAACCTGTTCACCCTGAACGAGGTGGCGATCAACTGGAACGCCCCCCTGGTCTGGGTCGCGGCCTATCTGGACGAACGGTAGGCAGGCGCGGGGGCACAGCCCCGCGCCTGCCATCGCGCAGCAGAACTGGTCAGGCGGCGGCCAGGGCGGCACCCAGTTCCGCATTGGTCCTGGGAATTCCGTCCAGGTTCCAGGTGCCGTCGACCGTGTGGACGCCATTGGCCCAGACACGGTCCGGTGTCAGGCGTCCTTCCGCCAGTTCGATCAGGATGGACGTCGCCTTGCCATAGAAGTCGCGCTGAACGGCCGGTTCATTCAGGGCAAAGGACGGCGTGCGTGTTTCCAGCCACGCGCCTTCGACCGGCTGGCCGCCGGAAAAGCTGGTGCCCTTGGCCATGATGTTGACATGGGCCGTGACGTTGGGGGTCATGATCTTGTTGCCCGTCAGGCCATGGCTGGCAAGAAAGGCATCGGTGATGCGCGCGATGGCAACGGGGATGACGGCGTCGGACAGGACGCCCTGGGTCAGGGTCAGGCTGATGGGCATGGGATTTCTCCTTGTCGGGATTGCGCGGCGGCTGGCCGGCCGCCATTGAATAACGATCGTTATTTCATATAAAATAGCGGTCGTTATGTTGTCAATCATAGAATAACGATCGCAATCCAAAGGCACCCCATGCGTTACAAGGCTGGACACAAGGAAGAGACGCGGGCCCGCATCCTGGCCGCCGCCGGCCGTGGCTTCCGCCGCCGGGGCTTTGGCGGGATCGGCGTGGACGGGCTGGCCAAGGAGGCGGCGGTGACCAGCGGCGCCTTCTATGGTCATTTCCCGTCGAAGGAGGCCGCCTTTCAAGAAGCGGTGGAGGCAGGGATAGCGGAATTGAAGGAGGCCGTGATCGACCACCAGCACCGGTTTGGCGCCGACTGGCCGGCCGCCTTTGCGGATTTCTATGTATCCGCAAAAAGGACCTGTGATCTGGCGGAAAGCTGCGCGATGCAAAGCCTGTCCGGCGATGTGGCCCGCGCCGAGGATGGCATCCGTCGCACTTATGAGGACGGAATGCGCGGGGTTGTCGCGCAGGTCGCGGCCGGCCTTCCCGACGACACGGGCGAGAAACGCCAGGGCCGGGCCTGGGCCTTTCTGTCTGCATTGGCGGGCGGCGTGACCTTGGCCCGCGCCATGCAGGACCCAGAACTGTCCAGGGCCATTGCCGATGCGACGCGTCACGCGGCGATCGCCGCCCTCAGCAGCTGACCGTCAGCACATCCGAAGCCATGCCGGCCGCATCCGGAATGCGGCGCCCTACCCCCGCGCCACGGCCCCGCCCAGCGCCCCGGCAATGGCGTCACGCAGGGGCTTCGCCCTGTAGCCGTCATCATAGGGGCAGCAGCGCTTGGGCCGCTTGTCGACCCGCGGCATGAAGCCTTGCAGCCAGGAGAACCGGTCGACCATGCCCCAGGCCAGCACATCGCCCGTCTGGCGATAGGACAGCATCAGGTCCAGATAGGTCCGCGCATAATCGGCCACGGCTCGGTCGCGCCGGGCGAAATCGGTGATCGCCAGCCCCTTGTCATTGACGTCGAATTCGGTGATCAGCAGGTCATATCCCATGCCCACAACCTCGTCGATGAAGCGACGCCAGGCCTCCTCCTCATATTTCGGCCCCCCATCCAGCACCAGCAGGTGCGACTGCACGCCCAGCGCATCCACAGGCGTGCCACGTTTGCGGAAACCTTCCAGCAGGCGCAACACCCCGTCGCGGTGCGTGGCATGGCCGGGCTCCCAGCTCATATAGTCGTTATAGACAAGCTGTCCGTCGGGCAGCACTTCGCGCGCCTTGTGAAAGGCCGCGTCCAGCACGCGCTCGGCCGGCAGGTAGCGGGTGAAGGGCGTGTCGCGCAGCGCGCCGGTATCAGCATCCACCGCTTCGTTCACCACGTCCCAGGACCGGATCACGTTCCTGTAGGAACCGGCGACCATGGCGACATGGTCGGCGATCATCTTTTCCACGCCGCCCGCCGGATTGCCGCCGAAATCATGGGTGGAGACCCAGGCGGGGATCCATTTGGGGTGATGCCACAACAGCGTGTGGCCGCGGAAATCCAGATGGTTCTGGGCCGCAAACGCCATCAGCCTTTCCGCCGCGTCGAACCGGTAGAGATCGGCAGACGGGCGCACCGCCCCCCATTTCAGCTCGTTCTCCGGCACCAGCAGCCCGCATTCCGCCAGCAGCAGCGCGCGGTAGCCCGGATCGGCAAAGGACCCGGTCAGGGTGCCGGGGCGCCCTGTGCCCACGCAGGACCCGAAGCGCCGGCCCGTGCGCCGCGCCAGCTCATTCAGCGATGGTGTGGCGGTGACGGTTGTGGCGGCGGTGGATGGCAAGGCGGCGCCTGCGGCACCAGCCAGCGCCGCCGACAGCAGCCGGCGGCGGGTCAGACCCTCAATCATGGGGTTTCTCCCTGATATCCTTCTTGTTAGCGATAACATAACAACAAGGGCGGGACGTGCAAAAGAAAAAGGCGACCCACCGGAGGGCGGGTCGCCAGGCGGGCCGGTCAGCGGGGAGACTGACCGGTCCTTTGAGAGGGAGGATGGCGGCGCTGCCGCCGGAAAACCGGTGATCGGGTCCGATCACCGGAACGCAGTGTTAAAGCCGCCCGCGCAGGCCGATCATGATCGTCCGGCCGGGCGTGTAGTTGGTGAAGGTGGCGTTATCGTACTGGAAATAGCTGCGCTGTTCCGACTTGGTCAGGTTGATGACATCGAAGGTCAGCTGCGGCAGCCCACGCCGGCCCAGCATCTCGTTCAGATCCAGGCTGGAGGAGAAGTCCCACTGCCGGTAATCGTCGCTGAACAGGGCGGCGGCTGCGATGCCATTCTGGTTCAGGCCGCTGGACTGCGAGCCCTTGGTGAAGGTCTGCGACAGGCGGGCGGTGATGCCGTTATGCTCGTAATAGGCCGTCACATTGTAGGTGTAGTCGGCCACACCCACGGCGACGGCCGGGGCTGCCCCCTTGCCCTTCTGGTCGACGATGGTGGCATTGGCGATGAAGCCCAGGCCCGGCACGTAATCTTCCAGCAGGAAGTCCAGCGGCTGCACCCAGTTGAACTCCAGACCATTGACCGTCAGACGGCCTTCGGCGTTCACCTGCTGCTGCAGGATGACATTGGCTGAACCGGGCCCGCCGCGGGAATTGATGGCAGCCTGCTGCGTCGGCGACAGCGTGTCATAGGTGACGCCATAGGCAGCCAGCGCACCGAACGGCACCGTCGTCGTGCCATTCACCGTGAAGCCCGTGATGGCCTTACGGAAGACGGCGAAGCCGATATACCCTTCCTTGCCCGTATAATATTCAAAGCCCAGATCGATATTCTTGGCGATATAGGGCGCCAGGGCGGAATTGCCGACGGTGCCGATATCGGCCGATGGGGTGGAGAAGTTCAGCCCCGGCAGCTGCGCGTTCGGATCGGGCCGGGTCATGGTCTTGGACAAGGCCGCACGGACGACGGCATGGTCCGACAGGTTATAGGCGGCCGAGGCCGAGGGCAGCCAGTTGTCATACTGGTTCTTGATATAGACATAGTTGACGACGTTCGGGTACTTGCCGCCATCGGCCGGGGCGGCACCGGTGGCCGGGGTGTTGCGCGGATCGGGAATGGACACGCGGCCGCCCACCTTCTGGTCGGTCTGGACCCAGCGCATGCCGACATTGAAGCGCAGGTCATTGCCGTCGATCTGCTGGATACCGTTCACCTCGCCATAGGCACCCAGGGTCTTTTCGCCGATGAAGCCGCCCGACGCGCCGGTGTTGGACGACCCGGCCTCCGGTGCCGCGTCATGGAACTGATCATACTTGCTGTCGGCCTTGAACTTGTCCCAGTCGACCGTCAGGAAGCCGAACTTGCCCGGCTTCAGGTAATTGGCGAAGGAAGCGTTGGGGATCAGCGAGCCGCCATAGGTGACGCCACCCGTCTGGCCCGCCGTATAGCCCGTGCCATAGCCGGGATATGTCGGGTAGCCCGTAGGGGCCGCTCCCGGCTGGTTCAGGCCGCTGCAGGATGGCTGGCTGTTGGGGCTGGGCACGAACACCGACGGATTGTTGCCGCAGACGGCGTTCTGCCAGGCCTGGCTGTTGTCATAGGCGGTGATGCGGCGGGAAACGTCATCATAGGCGGCACCCACCTTCAGGTTCAGCGTGTCCTGACCCCAGGTCAGGTTGCCGCGCACGCCCTTGGTCTCCGTCTCGCGCCGTTCATCCTGCATGTTCACGCGGCCGCCGGGCCAGCCGAACTTGGTCGGATCGTTCAGGTCGATATTGGGGACGATGCTGGGCACGCCACCATCATTCTTATAGGTGACGGTGACACCGGAGCTGGCCGGGGTCAGCGGGCCGACGGTGGGCGATTCACGGTGGAAGGTGGACTTGGTGTAATTGCCCTGCATGTCGAATTTCAGATCGTCGGTGATCTGATAATCAAAACCGGGATTGACGCCGTAGAACTCCGTCTGTTCCAGGAACGGACGATATTCCAGGAAGAACTGGGCATTGGCGAAGGTGGCTTCCGTCACGACGCAGCCGGTGCTGCAATCGGTGCGGTCGACCTTCATGTTCAACGGGATCATGGCGCCGTTACGGCCGATCCAGTTCATGTCCACGCGTTCCAGGTCGTTCTTCTTCTTGCCATACAGGCCGTCCAGATAGAAATGCAGGTCTTCGCTGGCCTGCAGCTCGAACGACGCAATGGCGTTGATGCGGTCGCGGGTACCGAAAATCTCCGCCGGGCGGCCCAGGCGCGGGATGATGGCATTGTCCAGCTGCTGCGCCGTCAGGCCGGGATTCTTGGCTAGCAGGAAATCCTTGTCGATGACGGTACCCGTGGTCAGGCCGTTGCCGGCATTGGCCGGGACGGTGGCGGGAATGGTCCAGTTGCCGCCGCCCGTGCTGTTACAGCCCGTGGTGGCGCCGCACTGGGCTGCCGACAGGTTGGGATTGGTCCAACCGATGGTCTCGAAGCCCGGCGTGCTGACCTGGTTGCGCACGGCCGCCACGCCGATCAGGGCACCGAAATTGCCCCAGGTATTGCTGGCCAGCGCCGAGGTGCGGCCACCCCACTTATCGGCCTCGCTGTTCTTGGTGCCCTGGACGGAGTAGCTGACGCGGGCCCCTTCCTTGTCGAACGGCCGGGCGCTGCGCATGTTCACGGTGCCGGCGGCCCCGCCCTCCAGCATGTCGGCGTTGGGGCTCTTGGACACGGTCAACTGCGTGAACAGTTCCGTGGGGAACATGTCCAGATCGACCTCGCGGTTCGTGCTCTGCGCATCCGTGCGGCCCGTCGATGCGACGGCGACGGGCGCGCCGTTCAACAGCACCTTGGTGAAATTGGTGCCCAGGCCGCGGATGGCGATGCTCAACCCTTCGCCCGACACTTCACGGTTGATGGTGATGCCGGGAACGCGGTTGAAGCTTTCGGCAATGTTGGTGTCGGGGAACTTGCCGATATCCTCGGCGAAGATGCTGTCCTGGAAGCCCGTGGCATTGCGCTTGTCGTTGGTGGAATTGGCCAGGCTGCTGCGGAAGCCGGTGACCACGATCTCTTCCAGGGTTTCGCCCCCCCCGGTGACGGACTGCGCGGCTGCCGGCAGGACGGCCCCGGCCGTCAGGCAGGTGGCCAGCAGCAGGGCGGCCCGGGCCGTCCTGCGGCCCCCATGACGCACATCCAAGATGGACTGATTGCGTTGCTCTTCCATGTTCTTCCCTCCCAATGCGCGGCCACTGCGGGCCGCTTCGGCTTGATCATTCTGAACAGGCAGCGCTCCCGACTCTCGTTAGCGCTACCATCGATAGGGTGATCCCTTCCCCCGCCGGGAGGGGATCGCCGGTGTCAATCCAACGGCGAACCGTCGGTCAGTCGGCTGCCACCGGCGTCAGACGCGGTGACAGCAGGTGCAAAAACAACAGGGCCAGCGGATAGGCGCCGGCCGCCACCAGCAGGATGGGCGTGTAGCTGCCGGTCGTATCCAGCACCCAGCCCGTGAACTTGGACATCAGCATCCCGCCCACGGCGCCGGCCATGCCGCCGATCCCCACCACGGACGCCACGGCGGCGCGCGGGAAAAGATCAGATGGCAGGGTCAGCAGGTTGGCGGAAAATCCCTGGTGCCCGGCCGTGGCCAGCCCCAGGATCAGCACGGCGATCCACAGGTTCGCGGCAGACGTAGCGAAGACCACGGGCAGGACACAGGCCGCACAGGCCAGCATGGCAATCTTGCGCGCGCCATTGACGCCCACCCCACCCCGCATCAGCCGCGACGACAGCCAGCCGCCCGCCACCGACCCCACATCCGACAGGATGTAGATCGCCACCAGCGGCGGCCCGAACCCTTTCAGGTCCAGCCCATAGGTGCGGTTCAGGAAGTCCGGCAGCCAGAACAGGAACAGCCACCAGACCGGATCGGTCAGGAACTTGGCCAGCGCATAGGCCCAGGTCTCCCGCCGACGCAGCAGACCGGCCCAGCCCATGGACGTCACCGGATCGGCTTCGTCGGACCGGATATGGGCCAGTTCCTCGGCCGTGACCGACCTGTGCTGGTCTGGCGTGCGGTAGAAGGTCAGCCACGCCGCCAGCCAGCCAAAGGACAGCACGCCCGTGACCACGAACGCCGCCTGCCAGCCCCAGGCAAAGGTGATGACCGGCACGATCAGCGGCGTGATGATGGCCCCGACATTGGCCCCGGCATTGAACACGCCCACGGCCAGGGCCCGCTCCCGCTTGGGGAACCAGTCGGCGACCGCCTTCAGCCCGGCCGGGAAATTTCCCGCCTCGCCCGTACCCAGGAAGGCACGGGCCAGCATGAACTGGCCCAGCGTCGTGGCGGCCGCATGCGCGATATGGGCCAGGTTCCAGACTGTGAAGGTCAGGGCATAACCCCAGCGCGCACCGATGACATCGATGAACCGCCCGAACAGCAGGTAACTGACGGCATAAGCCGCCTGGAACACGAACACGATGTCCGCGTAGTCCGTCTCCGTCCAGCCGAACTCCACCGACAGGGACGGCTTCAGCAGGCCCAGCATCTGCCGGTCGACATAATTGATCACCGTGGCTGCGAACAGCAGCGCCACGACGATCCAGCGTCGGCCAAGGCGGGTGGGGGCGGACATGCGCTGCACGTTCCTTCCGGCAAAGCAGGAGCGTTTACCGTCACCGGGGGCGACGGCAGGAGAACAAGGCGGTCATTCACAAACCCGGAACGGCGTCACCGCCGCTCCCGTCAATTTCACCAGTTCCACATGGTCCCGTCCTTCAGCCGGGCGACCGGCAGATAGGCGGGCGTGTAGGGATATTTCGCGGCCAGATCCTCGTCGATATCCACACCATGGCCCGGCGCTTCGCCCGGATAGAGACAGCCATCCTGGTAGCTGTAGGCGTGCGGAAACACGGCATCGGTTTCGGCCGAATGGATCATGTATTCCTGGATGCCGAAATTCGGCACCCAGCTGTCGAAATGCAGCGCCGCACCCATGCAGACGGGCGACAGGTCGGTGGCGCCATGGCAGCCCGTGCGCACCTGATACAGCTCCGCCAGCATGGCGATGCGGCGCAGATGGGTGATGCCGCCGGCATGCACGACGGTGGCGCGGATATAGTCGATCAGCTGGTTCTGGATCAGCTCGCGGCAATCATGGATGGAATTGAACACCTCGCCCACGGCGATGGGCGTCGTCGTATGCTGGCGGATCAGGCGGAACGCCTCCTGATTTTCCGCGGGCGTCGGGTCTTCCATCCAGAACAGCCGGAACGGCTCCAGCGACCGGCCCAGCCGCCCGGCCTCAATCGGGGTCAGACGGTGATGCACATCATGCAGCAGATGCAGGTCCCAGCCGAACTTGTCACGCACGGCCCCGAACAGCTTGGGCACATAATCCAGATAGGGTTCGGTGGCCCACAGCGTCTCGTCCGGCACATTGGCGCGGATGGCGGGCTCATACGCCTCGCCCTTCTGCACGCCATAGACCTTGTCCAGGCCGGGCACGCCCGTCTGCACGCGGATGGCCTTGAACCCCTTCTCCTGGTAATAGGCGACGCGGTCCAGCGCCTCGGGGATGTCGCGGCCATTGGCATGGGCATAGACCATGACCCCGTCACGGCTTTTCCCGCCCAGCAACTGGTACAGCGGCATGTTCGCCGCCTTGGCCTTGATGTCCCAGAGTGCGGTGTCCACGGCGGCGATGGCCGACATGGTGACGGGCCCGCGGCGCCAATAGGCGCCCTTGTACAGGTACTGCCAGATATCCTCGATCTGGTGCGGGTCGCGGCCGATCAGGCAGGGGATGACATGGTCGGTCAGATAGCTTTCCACCGCCAGCTCACGCCCGTTCAGCGTGGCGTCGCCGATGCCATACACCCCTTCGTCGGTAACGATCTTCAGCGTGACGAAGTTGCGTCCCGGCGAGGTGACGATGCAATAGGCGTTGGTGATGCGCATCGGGGGCTTCCCTTTGCCCAGGCCCCCGTCAGGGGTCGCCGGGCAGATCATGGTTGAACAAGGCGGGGAACCGCTTCTCCAGCTCCGGCAGGGAGGTGAGGATTTCCCGCAGATGGGTTTGCATGGCGGCCTGCGCCGCCGGGGCGTCGTGCGCCGCGATGGCGTCGACAATGGCATTGTGCTGGCTGACCAGGCGCGCCAGAGGCGTGGCATCGGTCATGGACAGATAACGCACCCGGTCCATCTGCGCCTTGGTTTCCTCCACCACGCGCCAGGCATAATCACAGCCCACCGACATGGCGACGGACCGGTGGAAGGCTTCGTCCAGTTCCATGAAACGCCCATGGTCCCGGTCGGCGATGGCCCGTTCCTGCTGTTTCAGATTGGCGCGGAAGGTGT
This sequence comes from Hydrogenophaga intermedia, assembly GCA_943371025.1. GTDB lineage: Bacteria > Pseudomonadota > Alphaproteobacteria > Azospirillales > Azospirillaceae > Niveispirillum. Next base: position 218,867 of record CALRTC020000005.1, on the reverse strand, counting down.
CGATATGGCGGGCGCCGGCCTCTGCCGCCGCGCGGGCCACGACCGCCACCTCCACCGCTTCGCGTACGAAGCGGGCATCGAACACCTGACGGACGGAGATTTTGACGATGAAGGAACCGCGCTGCGGCTTGATCTGCAACAGGCCGGCATCGGCCAGCTTGATGAAGGCTTCCCGCACCGGCTGGCGCGACACGCCCAGCTGGTCGGCAATATCCTGTTCCGACAGGGCCTGACCCGGCAGGAACACCATGCGCACGATGGCGCGGCGCAATTCCCGGAAGACGCGGCGCGCCACCGGTTCACTGCTATCCATGTCGATCGGCTGCAAGCCGGGCCGTTCCTGGTCCCGTTCCACCGGCATCACTCCCTGAAATCCTTGATCCGTGCCCCATCCTTGACGGTTGGGGCCGGCGGCAATCTTAACAACCTTGTTGCCGTTGCCATTCATGTATACTACCATACCAGTACAGTCAAGCAGGCTGTTGCAGAAATTTGATAGCGCTATCATATTCACGCCACGAACCGGTGCCGGGGCAACGACCCCGCTTGGCTGACGCCGTGCCGGAACGGTCGCCCGTCATGGGGCGAAACGGGAGGAAACATGCGTACCCTGATCAGGCGGCTGGCGGCCTTGCTGCCGGCCCTGCCGTTCATGTTGCTGGCCGCCTTCTTGTCAGCGTCCCCGGTCCTGGCCGAGGATGGCTATGACCTGTGGCTGCGGTTACGGCCGCTGTCGGGCCCGTCCCTGACGGCCGCCGATGCGTCCCTGTCCCGAATCACCACCACCCGCCCCGACGCCCTCGCCCTGACAGAACTGACGCGCGGCCTGACGGGATTGCTGGGCCGGGCTCCGGTGGTGGCCGACGATGCCCCCCTGCTGGTCGGGCTGACGGGGGATGCGTCCGTCAAGGCCGTGCTGGGGCCGGTATCGGGACTGGGCCACGATGGTTATGTCATCCGCCGGGTGAAGGACCGCACGGTCCTGGCTGCCGAAACCGACGCGGGCCTGCTCTATGGCGCTTACCACCTGTTGCGGCTGGTGCAGACGGGGGCGGCGCTGGACGGGCTATCCATCCGGGAAGTGCCGAAGATCGACCGCCGCATCCTGAACCACTGGGACAATCTGGACCGCTATGTCGAACGCGGCTATGCCGGGCAATCGCTCTGGGACTGGCACACGCTGCCGGACTGGCAGGACCCGCGCTATACCGACTATGCCCGCGCCAATGCGTCGATCGGCATCAATGGCACGGTGCTGAACAATGTGAATGCCAACGCCACCATCCTGACCCGGCCCTACCTGGAAAAGGTGGCGGCCCTGGCCGGCATCTTCCGGCCCTATGGCATCCGCGTCTATCTGACGGCCCGCTTTTCAGCACCCAAGGAAATTGGCGGCCTGCCCAGCGCCGATCCGCTGGACCCCGCCGTCGCCGCCTGGTGGAAAGCCAAGGCGGATGAGATTTATCAGGTGATCCCCGATTTCGGCGGCTTTCTGGTCAAGGCCAATTCCGAAGGCCAGCCGGGGCCGCAGGATTATGGCCGCACCCATGCCGACGGGGCCAACATGCTGGCCGACGCCCTGGCCCCACATGGCGGCATCGTCATGTGGCGGGCCTTCGTCTACAGCCATGAGACACCCGACGACCGGGTCAAGCAGGCCTATACGGAGTTTGTACCGCTGGACGGGAAATTCCGCGACAATGTGCTGGTGCAGGTGAAGAACGGCCCCCTGGATTTCCAGCCACGGGAGCCCTTCCATCCGCTATTCGGTGCCATGCCGAAGACAAAGCTGATGATGGAATTCCAGATCACCAAGGAATATCTGGGCTTCGCCACGCATCTGGCCTATCTGGCCCCCCTCTATAAGGAAGCGCTGGACGCCGACACTTTCCGGCCCAAGGCGGGCTCCACGGTGGCCCGCATCGTCGATGGCGGCCTGGACCGCCACGCCCTGTCGGCCATGGCCGGTGTCGCCAATATCGGCAGCGACCGGAACTGGACGGGCTCCATCTTCGATCAGGCCAACTGGTATGCCTATGGCAGGCTGGCCTGGGATCACGACCTGTCGGCCGATGCCATCGCGCGCGAATGGGCGGCGGCCACCTTCGGCGCCGATCCCGCCATTGTCGAGCCGGTCACATCCATGATGATGGCGTCGCGCCCGGCCGTGGTGGATTACATGACCCCGCTGGGCCTGCATCATCTGATGGGTCGCGGTCACCATTATGGCCCCGCGCCCTGGACGGCGGGCGGCCCGCGTGCCGACTGGACCTCGGTCTATTACCACCGCGCCGACAAGGATGGCATCGGCTTCGACCGCACGCGCCGCGGCAGCAGGGCTGTGGACCAGTATGCACGGCCGCTGGCCGGCCGGTTCGACCGGATGGAAACGACCCCGACCGACCTGCTGCTCTGGTTCCATCATCTGCGCTGGGATCAGAAACTGCCGACGGGCCGCACTGTCTGGACCGAGCTGCTGCATCGCTATGGAAGCGGTCTCGCCGCCGTCGATGGCATGATCGCCACCTGGAAGGGACTGCAGGGCCGCATCGATGCCCAGCGCTTTGCCCAGATCCAGGCCTTCCTCACCATTCAGCGGAAGGAGGCGCAGTGGTGGCGCGATGCCTCCGTCGCCTATTGGCAGTCGATCAACGGTCTGCCCCTGCCCGCAGGCGAGGCGCCGCCCGCCCATCCCCTGTCCTATTACCAGTCACTGACCTTTCCTTCCGCCCCCGGAGACGGCAAATGACCTTGAAGCGTGCCCTCGCCCCTGCCCTGCTGGCCTGCCTTCTGGCCGGCACGGCGGCCTTTGCCGCCGACGCCCCCCTGCTGCATCCCGTCTTCCAGGATCATGGCGTTCTTCAGCGTGACCGGCCCCTGCCCGTCTATGGCTTTGCCAGGCCGGGCGACACGGTGACCGTGTCCCTGGGCATGGTCAGCGCCAAGGCCAAGGCGGACAAGGAAGGCCGCTGGCAGGCCACCCTGCCGGCGCAGAAGGCGGGCGGCCCCTTCGTGCTGACCGCCAAGGCGGGCGCGGCGGAAGCCACGGCCAGCGACGTGATGGTGGGTGATGTCTATCTCTGCTCCGGCCAGTCCAATATGGAATTCCCGGTCAGCCGGGGCCTGGACAGCTGGAGCCAGACCAACCAGGCCAACCATCCGCTGATCCGCTACATGGGCGTGCAGCGCGACTTCGCCAACACGCCGCGCACGGTGCCGACCAAGCCCGTCTCCTGGCGGCTGGTTTCGCCGCAGACGGTGTCCGACATGTCGGCCGCCTGCTACTACTTCGCCCGTGATCTGCGGCAGGTGGTGGATGTGCCGGTCGGCCTGATCGCATCGGCCTGGGGCGGGTCCTCGGCAGAGGCATGGACCGGGGGCAAGGAATTGCGGGCCATCGGCAATTTCGGCAACGGGCTGGACATGCTGTCCACCTATGACCGCGACCGGGCCGCCGGCACCGCCCTTTATGCCAAGCAGTGGCAGGACTGGTGGAAGGCCAAGGGCGGCACGGACCAGCCCTGGACCGACGGCGCCAGGGATGGCGACGGGTACAAGCCCGTGCCTGCCGCGCTGGGCACCTGGGAACATTGGGGCGTGCCGGAGCTGGTCCCCTATGACGGCGTCATGTGGCTGCGCACGGAAGTGACCCTGACCGCCGATCAGGCGCAGAAGGTCAGCAGCATCACCCTGGGCCGGATCGACGAACTGGACGTCACCTGGATCAACGGCCAGCCGGTGGGCAGCCTGTATGAACCCGCCGCCGGCCGCGACTATGCCATCGCCCCGGGCACGCTGAAGCAAGGGGTGAACCGCATCAACCTGGCCATCCTGGATCTGTGGGGGGAGGGCGGCCCGCGCGGGCCTGCCGAAGACTATGCCCTGGTTCTGGCCGAAGGCACGCGTATCCCGCTGTCGGGGCCCTGGCAATACCGTGCCGCCCCGACCGGTGTCGGCTCCCCACCGCGCGCGCCCTGGGAATCGGTGTCGGGCCTGGGCACACTCTACAATGCCATGATCGCGCCGCTGGGCCCCATGGCCCTGCGCGGCGCCCTCTGGTACCAGGGGGAAAGCAATACCGACCGGGCGGCGGCCTATCCGCGCCTGATGGCCGGGCTGATGGCGTCCTGGCGGACGCAGTTCGGGGCCGACCTGCCCTTCCTGATCGTGCAGCTTCCGGAATATGGATATCCGACCACCACCCCGGTGGACAGCGGCTGGTCCGACATGCGTGCGGCCCAGCGGCAGGCGGTGCTGAACGACAAACATGCGGGGCTGGTTGTCGGCATCGGCGTGGGTGACTGGTACGATGTGCATCCGGCCAACAAGCAGGTCATCGGCCGCCGACTGGCCCGCGCCGCACAGTCGGTGTTTTTCGGCATGAAGGTGCCGCCCTCGGGGCCCATCCCCGCCGCAATCACCCGCCAGGGCGACAGCATCTCCGTCCGCTTCACCGATATTGACGGCAGCCTGCAGGCCCTGGCCAGCAATCGCCCCGTCGGCTTCCAGCTGTGTGACGAGGCGCCAGGCAGCTGCCGCCATGTCGATGCCAGCCTGTCGGGTGACACGGTGACCATCCAAGTGGGCAATGACCCCGCCGTGCGCGTGCGCTATTGCTGGGGTGACGGCCCTATCTGCAACCTCTATGACGGTGTGCGCATGCCCGCCGGTCCGTTCGAGGCGCGGGTGAAGTAAGGGGCTCTCGCGTCGGCGGCTGTCGTTGCCAGGCGCCACGACAGTTGCCTCACCTTCTGTGCCTTCCGTCCGCGTCTCCCCGCTTCCACAGGGAAAGCAGTGTGGCGCGGGCGGCAGGCCGTGAGCCCCACTTGCCACCCCAAACCGGCACATCACGTACCATACCAGTATGACGCTGAACGATTGACACCCCATCCTTTCCACGCAATGATAGCGCTACCATGACCCCAGCAGAGGGTCCGAAAAAGCGTATAAACCCGGAGGAAACCTTGTCGACGACACAAAAGCTGTCCCGCCGTCTGTTCGGCGCCAGCCTGCTGGCGCTCACCTCGGCTGCGGCCGTGCCCGCCGGCATCGCGTTTGCCCGCGGCAAGGAGCCGTACCGCGACCCCAGCCTGCCCATCGACGCCCGGATCGAGGACCTGCTCTCCCGCATGAGCGTGGAGGAGAAGGTGGCCCAGATGATCGGCATCTGGCAGGACAAGAAGCTGGTCAACAACGCGTCCGGTGGTTTCGATGCCAAGCGGGCGGCCAAGGCGTTCCCCCATGGGCTGGGGCAGATTTCCCGCCCCGGCGACCGCGTCGGGGCCGTGGACAAGGACGGCGCCCCCATCGCCGCCGGGGCCAAGGCCAACATCATCAACCGCGAGGGGCTGGAAGCAGCCACCTATGCCAACGAGGCCCAGAAATGGGCCGTGGAGCAGACCCGCCTGGGCATCCCGCTGCTGTTCCATGAGGAAGCGTTGCACGGGTTCGTGGCCCGTGGCGCCACCAGCTTCCCGCAATCCATCGCGCTGGCCAGTTCCTGGGACACGGGCCTGGTGGAGCGCATCTTCACCGTGGCGGCGCGCGAAATACGTCTGCGCGGCGTGCAGCTGGCGCTGGCCCCTGTCGTCGACATCGTCCGCGACCCGCGCTGGGGCCGGACGGAGGAAACCTATGGCGAAGACCCGTGGCTGGTCTCGGAAATGGGTCTGGCCGCCATCAAGGGCTTCCAGGGCACGACTCTGCCGCTGGCCAAGGACAAGGTTTTCGTCACGCTGAAGCACATGACGGGCCATGGCCAGCCGGAAAGCGGCACCAATGTCGGGCCCGCGCCCATTTCGGAACGCACCTTGCGCGAAAATTTCCTGGTGCCGTTCGAACGCGCGGTAAAGACGCTGCCTGTGCGCGCCGTCATGGCCTCTTATAACGAGATCGACGGCGTGCCCAGCCACGCCAACAAATGGCTGCTGGATACGGTGCTGCGCAAGGAATGGGGCTACAAGGGCTCCATCGTCAGCGACTATTTCGCCATCCGCGAACTGAAGACAGTCCACCACATGGTCCGCGATCTGGAAGATGGGGCCCTGCGTGCGCTGGAAGCCGGAGTGGACATGGAACTGCCCGATGGCGAAGGCTATCCGGTCCTGCCCCGGCTGGTGCAGGAGGGCAAGGTTTCGATGGACCGGATCGACACGGCCGTGCGCCGCGTCCTGCGCATGAAGTTCGAAGCGGGCCTGTTCGAAAACCCCTATGTCGATGCCAAGGTCGCGGACAAGCTGACGGCCACGCCCGATGCCATCGCGCTCGCCCGTGAAGCCGCATCCCGCTCCCTGGTCCTGCTGAAGAATGATGGCGGCGTGCTGCCCCTGAACCCCGCGGCCAAGGGTACGCTGCTGGTCGTCGGCACCCACGCCCGGGACACGCCCATCGGTGGCTATTCCGAAGTCCCGCGCAAGGTCGTGTCCGTGGTGGAGGGTCTGACCGCCGCCGCGCGGGGGCTGAAGGTGGACTATGCCGAAGGCGTGCGCCTGACCCGCCAGCGCGTGTGGGAGGAGGACAAGGTCGAACCCATCCCCGACGCGGAGAATGACGCCCTGATCAAGGAGGCGGTGGCCAAGGCCGCGCAGGCCGACACCATCCTGCTGGTGCTGGGCGAGAATGAGCAGTTGAGCCGGGAAGCCTGGGCCAAGACCCATCTGGGTGACCGCGCCTCGCTGGACCTCTATGGTCGGCAGTCCGAACTGGCTGAGGAGATGTTCAAGCTGGGCAAGCCCGTCATCGTCCTGCTGCTGAACGGCCGCCCGCTGGCCGTGAACCGGCTGGCGGAAAAGGCCAATGCCCTGATTGAAGGCTGGTATCTGGGGCAGGAGACGGGCAATGGCGTCGCCGATGTCGTCTTCGGCAAGGTCTCGCCGGGCGGCAAGCTGCCCATCACCATTCCGCGTTCGGTCGGGCAGCTGCCCGTCTACTACAATGCCAAGCCCAGCGCGCGGCGCGGCTATCTGTTCGATGACGTGACGCCTCTGTTCCCCTTCGGCTTCGGCCTGACCTATTCCCGCTTCGAACTGGAGGTGCCCGTCCTGTCGCGTAGTACGATCAAGGCCGGCGACAGCGTCGACATCGCCGTCACCCTGCGCAACAAGGGCCCGGTCAAGGCCGATCAGGTGGTGCAGATCTATTTGCGCGATGAGGAGGCTTCGGTGACGCGGCCCATCAAGGAACTGAAGCGCTTCCAGCGCGTGACGCTGGAAGCCGGGGCCGAAACCACCGTGCGCTTCAGCCTGACGGCGGATGATCTCTCGATCTGGAATATCGACATGAAGCGGGTGGTCGAACCCGGCACCTTCACCATCAGCGCCGGTTTCGACAGCGTCGATCTGAAAGGCGCGACGCTGACAGTGGCCTGATGACATACGCCACGCTCCCTTGATCCCGACCGATCAAGGGAGCGTGGCGTCACTGCATATAGGCGCGGGCGATGATCGTGTGCGGCATGATGATCATGGTCAGAAGCGGGAAGACCAGAACCGGCAGGGTCAGCAGGGTCCGCACGCGCCTGGTCCAAGGTTGCGGCAACCATTGGGCTGCGGCCGGCAGGGCCAGCCCGATCGACGCCAGCAGCGGCACGAAGTAACGTCCTTGTACGCCGCTGACCTCCATGCCGCCTACCGCGGAGAAGGACAGATATTGCAGGAAATAGATCCCGACGGCAGAGATCAGGATCGTGGCCGCAGCCAGCAGGGCGAAGCGGGATGAATGCCGCCCGGCCGCCAGCAGGTCCGACAGGACAGCGGCGACCAGCATCCACAAGATAGCCACATAGAACCAGTGCTCGAAGGTGATGTTGAACTGGCCCCAGCCGACCCAGCCCAGCATCATCACCACGGTGCCCCAGTAACCGGACCCGGTGAACAGCGTCTGGTCCAGCGCCCGGAAGAAATCCAGCGGATTGGCCATCAGATGGCGGATCTGCCCCGGCACAGAGGGGACGACATTGCCCCAGACCTGCTGCACCGCCACCGCCGCCGCCATCCAGACGATCCAGCCCAGCACCAGGACCATCGACGCGGGAAACACCGTGGCCACGGAAATCCGTCCTGTCAGCCGGGGCGCCAGGGGCAACAGCAGCAGGATGAAGGCAAGATTGGTGGGGCGCGACCATGACAACAACACGATCAGGGCGGCGATGCCCACGAACTCCGCGTTGGTGGCCGGCCGCTCCTCGGCCAGCGGTCGGGTCAGCAGCGCCACCAGCAGCGCCCCGCCCGCAATCAGCAGCCCGTCCTGGGAAAAGGCGGCCATCTGCGTGATGCTCATGGGCAGCAGCATCGTGGCGAACAACATCAGCCGTCCCCGCGCCGCGATCTGGATGGCCAGCGCCGCCAGCCCCACCGACACCAGCGCGCTCACCATGCGGGCCAGGATGAAGCTGTCGGCAATGGACAGGTCCAGCACCTTGCCCAGCCCCAGCCCAGCGATCAGCGGGGCGTAAAGCGTGGGCGGATAGATGGCCGTGTTGGGAATATGGGTGAAGATGCGATCCCCGCCCCATTGCACCTGCCCGCCCGGTTCCGTGATGGTCCGGGTCAGCCGCAGGTCCGGCGTCGACAGCATCGGCCAATAGATGCGCAGCACATCCAGGATATGGCCGTCGATCTTGCCACCGGACTGCCCCTGATCCGAGCGGCGGCCGATGACATCGCCGCCCAGCACCATTTCCGCCCGCATCATATGATTGGTCTCGTCGGCGTTCAGAAAGACCGGAACATTGATCGCCATGAACAGGACCAGCGGCAGGGCGTACAGCAGGTAAAGCGGTGCAAGCCATCGACGCAACATGAACCCTCCGGGGAAATGGCTGGAAACGGCCCCGCCAACGGGCGTCATTTCTACGGAAATTGCACAGGGATGGCAATGCTACATGCCTTTGCCACTCTCGGGCGTGGCACATAGTTCTTGTCGCCGCCCCCTGGGGTGACCATAGTGCCGCCGACCCGGAGCCGTCCCCTGGCGGGACGCCCAGCAAGGATGATATCCCCGGTGCCATGGTGATCCGCGACAGACTGGCCGCCCTCTTCCGCACAATCCCGACACCGTCCCCGGCGTCACCGCTGGACGGGCTGGTGATCGCGGAACGGTTCCAGGCACCGTCACCGGATTTCGGGCTTCTGCGCCTGGACCTTTCCGGCCAGGATCTGCGCGCCGACCTGCCGCTCATCATCACCCTGCAACGTCCTGAATGCGGGGATATCCGCCAGGTGCTGGTCCGGGACTGGACCGGGCTGGGGGATAGGGCGCATCTGGCGGTGCCCTTCCCGCCCTTCCGCCATGATGCGGGCGAACTGCTGCATCTGTTCGTGCATCAGGGGGAACGGCCGCCGCACAGCGCCGCCCTGGCGGCGGCGGCCACGGCTGTCGATCTGCATCGCCGCCAGCCCATCCGCCTGCCGGACGCCCCGACCCGGCCGGTGATGACACCGTCCGCGGCGGCGGCCCCGCATCTGCGCATCGTCTATGGCATCGACAATTTCTGGTGCGACCGCCACGGCGTCTTTGTGCAGGGCTGGGTTCATTGCAACGAACATAGGGTCAACCGCGCGTCCCTTGTCATCGGCCAGGACCGTTTCACCATCCCCGCCCTGACGCGGCGGGAGGACCTGCTGAATTTCTTTCCCGACCATGACCATGTGGCCGATGCCGGTTTCATGGCCTATCTGGAAAGCCGGCCGGGCCAGCCTGTGGAACTGGAGGTGGAAACGGATGCGGGACAGACGCGGGTGACGCTGGACCTGCCCCGTGCGGGGGTCCTGTCCGGGTCCTGGACCGAAGACCAGACCAAGAAGATCAATGATTTCCTGCTGACCCTCTGCCGCTTCGTGGACGAGGTGAATATCCGCCATCTGCGGGTGGCGGAGATCGGGGCTCGCGTCGTGGGCGATGCCAGCCATGGCCGCCGCCACCATTTCCCCGATGCGGGCCGCTTCATCGGCATCGACATCCATGCGGCTCCGGGCGTCGACATTGTCGGCGATGCCCATCAACTGGACCGGCTGGTGGGAAGGGGCGGCATTGACGCCGTCTTCTCCTTCTCCGTCATCGAACATCTCAGCCATCCCTGGCTGCTGGCGGCGGCCACCAACCGGGCCTTGAGCATGGGGGGCATCGTCTTTCACAGCGCCCCGCAGACCTACCCGATGCATGAACAGCCCAATGATTTCTGGCGCTTCTCCGATGAAGGGCTGAAGGTGCTGTTCGGACCCGATACGGGATTCGAGGTGCTGGCCGCCGGCATGGTCAACAAGATGGAAATCTATCCGGAGGACCGGCGCGGTCCCTTCGCGCTGATGCCCATCAATCCCGGCTATGGCAACGCCTTTATCCTGGCACGCAAGGTGCGCGACCTGCCCGATAATGCCGTGGCCTGGCCGGTCGCCGCCGGCGACAGCCAGGAACGGGCCCTGCTCTATCCCAACCGCGACGGGGCCTGACCGGCGCGCCCGCCGCCAAGACCCTTATCGCAGCAGCGTCCCGGCATGGATGCCCGCCAGCGGGCCTACCCCGGCTTCGCCGGGATCGGTGAACATGACACGGTTGCGCCCGCCCTGTTTGGCCCGATAGAGGGCCGCATCGGCCCGCCCGATCAGGCGGGCCAGCCCGTCATCCTCGATTGAATATTGGGCGCCGCCCAGGCTGGCGGTGATGGTGAAAATGTCGCCTTCGTGCGTCACCGGCGTGCCGCCGACAGCCAGACGGATGCGCTCGGCCACCCGCCACGCCTCCTCCGCGTCGGTTTCCGGCAGCAGCACGGCCAGTTCCTCGCCGCCATAGCGGGCCACCAGATCGGTGGTGCGCACGGCCTCCGTCAGCGTGCGTGCGGCCTGACGCAGGGCGGCATCGCCAGCATTGTGACCGCGCGTGTCATTGACCTGCTTGAAATGATCCAGATCGATCAGCAGCAGGCTGAACGGACGGCCATAGCGCCGGGCGCGGTCGATTTCGGCATTGGCCGCCTCTTCAAACCGGCGCCGGTTGTAAAGGCCGGTCAGCGCGTCGAAGCTGGCCAGCCGCTCCAGCTCCGCATTGGCCATGACCAGATCCTGCGTGCGCTGCGCCACCAGACTTTCCAGCCAGCGGCGTTGCCGGCGCAGGGCCGCCGTGCGGGCCTGGATCACCAGCCCCAGCAGGGCCAGGACGCCGACAACACCGCCCAGGCGGGCCAGGCTGGTCTGATACCAGGCCGGGAGGACGGTGACAGGCAGGATGCGCGTGGCGCTGCCCCAGATGCCTTCCTTGTTGGTGGCGCGCAGGCGCAGGGAATAGGTGCCCGGCGGCAGATTCGTATAGGTGGTGGTGCGGCCCAGCGCATCCACCTCCGCCCAGCCCCGGTCGAACCCTTCCAGACTGTAGCTGTAGCGCAGGCTGGCGGGGCCTGCATAATCCAGCGCGGAGAAGCCGACCGCCAGGGTCCGCGTGCCCGCGGGCAGGACGATGCCCCCTTCCGGCACCGGGGCCGGCATGCTTTTGCCCGACGCCGTGCCCGTGACCTCCGGTGGGGGCAGGGTGGTCAGGTTCAGGGCCGCCGTGGGCACCGGCTGGTTGTCGATGCGGATATCGGTCAGGACCAGCGGCGGCTGGAACTCCCAGCGCTGCAGGGCCCAGGGCCGGACCACGGTCAACCCTTCGCGCCCGCCGAACAGCAATTCCCCATTGTCCAGCCGCGCCGCCGACCCGACCCAGGTGCCGCGCACACCCAGGCCATCATCCCAGCCGACCGGCGTGATCGACCGCGTGTCCGGATCGATTCGGGCCAGCCCGTCCTCCGTATTGATCCAGATCTTGCCGTCGGCATCCGGAACCATGGCCTGCACACTGTCGCCCGGCAGGCCGTTTCGCTTGGTAATATTGATGAAACGATAGCGTTCGTCGGCCAGGTCGCTGTCCAGGATGCTGACACCGCCGCCCAGCGTCCCCACCCACAGCCGCCCGTGCCGGTCATAGACCAGACCCGTGATGTAATTATGGGCCAGTGATGACCAGTCCCAGGACCGGTTCTGCACGCGCCGCACATGGCCCGTTTCCGGATCGATCAGATGCAGGCCGCGATGGGTGCCGGCCCAGATCCGCCCGTCCGGCGTTTCCGCCAGCACCCGGACCCGGTCATCGGCCAGGGTGGTGGCGTCGTCCGGGTCGTGGTGGAAATGGATCAGCCCCCCGGTCGCCGGATTGTATCGGGCCAATCCTTCCGTCGCCAGCCACAATTCACCCTTGCGGACCAGGATGGCATGGATCGGCGCTCCGGCCAGCGGGGCCGGCAGGTCGACATTCTCCACCCTGTCCGTTCCGGTATCGTAACGGGCCAGGCCCAGTTGCGTGCCGATCCAGATATGCCCCGCTTCGTCCTCGGCCATCGACAGGATGCTGGCGCGCGGCAGGCCGCCGCCCGGCCCCATACCGGGGGCCAGGTTCTTGCGCGTGCCCCTGACGGGATCGATGACGTCGATGCCGCGGGTTTCAAACCCCAGATAGACCAGGCCATTGGATGCGGCCAGAACGGAGCGCACCTGTGGTTCGGTCGGGCTGTCGCGATGGGAGGCCGAGGCGAAGATGGACAGAATGCCCTGGTTGGCGGGATTATGGACATTCAGGCCGCTGCCCCAGGTGGCCACCCAGATCAGGCCGGACCGGTCGCGCATCATGCTGCGCACGGCATCGCCGCTGATGCTGGCATTGATGGCGGAGTCATGGCGGATCAGCCGCACATCGCCCGTGGTGACGTCCAGTTCCATCAACCCGCCCGGATCGGTGGCGACCCACAGCCTGTCGCGGTCCTCGTCTCCACCGGCATCCAGGTCCTGGATGGCCCGGATCTGCGGCCGGTCGATGACCCGTCCGTCAGCGCGCGCCAGATCGAAGGACCGTGCCACGCCCGTCTCCGGATCGATGCCGACCAGGATGCCGGTACGCGACCCCACCCAGACCCGACCGCGCGCATCGGTGAAAAGCGCGGATATGGCCACGTCGGGCGACAGGGATGGCAGGTTCATCACCTTATGCGCCATCTGGAAGGCCGACTTGCCGGCCGGCCGGATGGCCAGCCCGCCATCGGTAGCGACCCACAGATTGCCGACACGGTCGAACAGCAGGTCTAGCACGACGGCGCCCGGCAGCCCGCCATCACGGCCATCCTGGGCGCGATAATTGGTGGCGGCACCCGTGTCGCCGTCCAGCCGCGCCAGGCCGGACCGCAGACCCACCCAGATGCTGCCCTGCCCATCCTCGCTGAACCGGTAGGCCGTGGGATGGGCCAGACCGCCCGGCCCCGCCGGATAGCGTGCAAAACTTTCCGTTTCCGGAATGAAGCGCGCCACACCGCCATTATTGGTGCCGACCCACAGGCGCCCCCGCCGGTCGACATGCAGCGCATTGATATAGCCGTCGGGCAGGGAGCTGGGGTCGCGCGAATCCGGCTGGAAGGTCCGGAAGCGATAGCCGTCGAACCGGGTCAGACCGACCGGCGTACCGACCCAGATGAAGCCGGCGCGGTCCTGGGCGATGGCGGTGACAATATCGCTGGGCAAACCGCTGTCCCGCCCGATACGCTCGAACAGAACCTCCGCCAGCCGATCCCAATATTCATTGGGGCCGGGCGCCGCCGGCGGCTGGGCAGGCTGGGCGCAGGCGATGGGGGTTTGTAGAATGGAACCGATGGAAACAATTGAAACGATCAACAGCGTCAGCAGTCGTAGCGGGAAATCACCCGGCTCCACCCTCCACCAATGACGCCGCCGACACGCCAAGTTGCCCCTCCGGCCCTGAATATGTCGCAAACTGTACCATTTCCGGTGGGAATGCACCATCGGCCAGCGCCATGCATGGTTCGACGGCTGGACATGGCATGATTCCGCGGCTTTAACTTGGAATACACACATGCGCCTGCTGGCGATCAGCGATCTGCACTTGTCCGTCGCCGCCAACCGCGCGGCGCTGGACCGGCTGCCCGCTGCACCCGACGACTGGCTGGTGCTGGCGGGCGATATCGGGGAAGGGGCGGAAGATCTGGCCTTCGCCTTCCGCCTGCTGTCTGCCCGTTTCGCGCGGCTGATCTGGGTGCCCGGCAACCATGAGCTCTGGACGGTGCCGGGGCCCGATGGGCCGCTGTCGGGGGAGGCGAAGTATCAGTCCCTGTGCGAGGTGGCCCGCGACCATGGCGTGCTGACGCCGGAAGATCCCTATCCGGTCTGGCAGGGGTTGGGCGGGCCGCTGCTGCTGGTGCCGATGTTCCTGCTCTATGATTACAGCTTCCGGCCCGATCATGTGCCGCTGGACGGGGTGCTGGCCTGGTCCTGGGAACAAAGGCTGCGCAGCGCCGATGAACGCCGGCTCCTGCCCGCCCCCCATGAAACCCGTCAGGACTGGTGCCGGGCGCGGGTGGCACAGACGGCGGCCCGCATCGACCGCGAACGGCCGGCCGGGATGGGGACGGTTCTCATCAACCATTTCCCGCTGCGCCAGGATCTGGTGACCCTGCGCCGCATCCCCCGCTTCAGCCCCTGGTGCGGGACCAGTGCGACCGAGGATTGGCACCGTCGCTTTGATGCCGTCGCCTGCATCCATGGTCATCTGCACGTCCCGGCCACCCATTGGCGCGACGGCGTGCGGTTCGAGGAAGTGTCGCTGGGCTATCCACGACAATGGCAGCCGCACGGGCGCGGGCCGGAGCGGGCCCTGCGGCAAATACTGCCAGCCCCGGCGCACGCCCTTGCCGGACCCGCCAGCCTGTGGCATCGCTGAATCCACGCGACCAAGGAGGGACGGAAGGAGGCCCTGAAGCATGCGCCCCGTCATCCTGCTGTTCCTGGGGGCCGTGATCGGCCTTGGAACGCTCGCCTATTTTACCTTCCGCACGACGGAGACCCTGGCCCCGCTGCCCGTGGCCGGCCGTGGCGCCATCGCCGCCGCCTTCATCGGGGCCGGCCTGCTGTTCAGCCTGTTCGTCTGGCTGCAGCGCAAGGGGCGGCGCGACCGTAACCGCTGACAGCCGTCAGCGCTCCGGCGCCAGCATGCGCAGGAACATGCCCACCATCTGGTTGATATGGCTGGACAGTTCGGCCTCGTCCGGCGGCGGACGCGTGCCGGTGACGACACGGTAGTAAAGATCGCCATGGACCAGCATGCAGAAGGACTGTGCGCAGGCCACCGGATCGGGACAGTGAAGGACACCGCGCTGGTGCAGGTCGGACAGGTAACGGCCGATGGCCGCCTGCATCGGGTTCGGCCCGCAGCGGAAATAGATCTCCGGCAGCAGGGGGAATTTCTTCCCCTCCCCCATCACCATGCGCCACAGGGCTTGGGCCTCCGGTGTCAGGATGATGCGCAGGAAAACATGGGCAATGGCGGTCAGCGTGTCGCGCGGATTGCGGTCGCACAGGTCGGCGGCCGTCAGCGGCTCCATGATCTCGCGGCACTTGGTCGTCACCATCGCCTCGAACAGCCCCTCCTTGCTGCCGAAAAGCTGGTACAGCGTGGACAGCGATCCGCCCGACCGGCGGACGATGGCGCCCAGGCTGGCCCGTTCATATCCCATTTCGGAGAAGAGGGCGGCCGCGGCCTCGATCATGGCCTGCCGCCGCGCCTCCATGCGCGGAGAAGGGTCGGAAGCGGCCTCCCCTCCTGATAAAGATATCGTTGTCATAGCTGCCATTTCGACAATGCGGTACCGGCGTGATGGTCGTCACTTGAAGTAGTGTAATGTACGTTACATTATCCTCACAACAAACCATTCGCTCTGCATGTGGGGACTTAAGATCATGGCGAGGGGCATGCCTGCCAGAACTATTCTGGGGCCGGGATTGGCCATACTTGTGCCGCTGCTGCTGGCGGGCTGTGGCGCCAAGGAACCGGAGGCCGCCAGGCCGCGGCCCGTGCGTGTGGCCAAGCCCATGATCCTCAACGAACATTTCCAGGCTTTTTCGGGTGTCGTGGTCCCCCGCACGGATGTGCAGGCCGCCTTCCGCACGGGCGGCCGCATCGCGGCCCGGCTGGTCGAGGTAGGGGATCGCGTGGCCAAGGGCCAGGCCCTGGCCCGGCTCGACCCCGCGGATCTGGACCTGGCCCTGAAGGCAGCAGAAGCCCGGCTGGCCCAGGCCACGGCGCAGGACATCCAGACCGCCGCCAATCTGAAGCGCTACACGCCGCTGGTGGCCTCGGGTGCGGTCTCCCAGGCGCAGTTCGACAATGTGAAGGCCAGCGCCGACGCGGCCGCCGCGCAGAAACGCGAAGCCGCGGCCGCGCTGGAGCAGGCCCGCAACCAGCGCGCCTATGCCACCCTGACGCTGGAGCAGGCCGGCACGGTCACGGCCGTCCTGGCCGATGCGGGGCAGGTGGTGGCCGCCGGACAGACGGCCCTGCGCATCGCCACCGACCAGGGGCGCGAGGTGGAGATCGAGGTGTCGGAGGCCGATATCGCCCGGCTGAAGCCCGGCATGAAGGCCAAGGCCTATCTGTGGGCCGACGATACGCGGGTGACGGAGGGCACGATCCGGGAAATCGGGGCGGCGGCCGACAGTGTCAGCCGTACCTTCCGCGTCCGCATCGCCCTGCCCGCCGGGGCGGAGACGGTGGCGGCATTGGGCAGCACGGCCCGCGTCTATATTGACGATGAAGGCGGCGCTGGCCAGATTTCCGTCCCCCCCGCCGCCCTGTTCTTCCAGGGCGACAAGCCGGCGGTATGGGTGCTGTCGGCCTCACGCGACCGGGTGGAACTGCGCCCGGTGGAGGTCGCCGCTTATGGCAGCGACGCCATCATCCTGAAAACAGGGATCAAGGAAGGCGAGCTGGTCGTTTCCGCCGGTGCCAACCGGCTGGACCCCAACCTGCCCGTTCGCGTCTGGGACGGGGGGCTGCCGTGAGCGGATTGAACCTGTCGGCCTGGGCCATCCGGCACCAGGCCCTTGTCCTGTTCATGATCGTCATGTCGATGGCGGTCGGCCTGTTCGCCTTCAAGACGCTGGGCCGGGCCGAAGACCCCAATTTCACCGTCCGCACCATGCTGGTGACGGCGCAATGGCCCGGCGCTACCGCGCAGGAGATGCAGCAGCAGGTCACCGACCGCCTTGAACAGGCGCTGCAGCAGGTGCCCAATTTCGACTTCACCCGCACCTACTCCCGGCCGGGCGAAGCCGTGATCATGGTCTATCTGCATGATTACACCCGGTCGGAGATCGTGCAGGACACCTGGTATCAAGTGCGCAAGCGCGTGGGCGACATGGCCCATACCCTGCCCGCCGGCGTCATCGGCCCGCAGTTCAATGATGAATTCGGCGATACCTACGGCATCATCTACGCCTTCTCCGGCGACGGGTTCAGCAATGTGGAGATGCGGCAGGTGCTGCTGGCCGCGCGCCAGCGCCTGCTGCGCCTGCCCTCCATCGGCAAGGTGGAGCT
The DNA here is from genome assembly GCA_943371025.1 of Hydrogenophaga intermedia. Classification (GTDB taxonomy): domain Bacteria; phylum Pseudomonadota; class Alphaproteobacteria; order Azospirillales; family Azospirillaceae; genus Niveispirillum. The sequence continues at coordinate 201,464 of CALRTC020000005.1, read as the reverse complement.
ACTGGGCGTCCAGGATGAGAAGATCTATGTCGAATTCGACACGGTTCGTCTGGCCGCTCTGGGCGTGACGGTCCAGCAGATCGGCAATACCCTGTCCGCGCAGAATGCCGTGACGCCCACCGGCATCATCGACAATGGCACCGACCGCATCCGCGTGCGGGTCACGGGCGCCCTGACGACGGAAGACCAGGTCCGCGCCTTGCCCATCCAGGCCAATGGCAAGCAGATGCGCCTGGGCGACATCGCCCGGGTCTACCGCGCAGCCCAGGACCCGCCGGAAACCCTGATGCGCCACAATGGCCAGCCCGTGACGGGCCTGGCCATCTCCATGGCCACGGGCGGCAACATCCTGACGCTGGGCGATGCGGTGAAGGCGGAAATGGCCGCCATCCAGCAGACCCTGCCGCAGGGGATCGACATCGCGCAGGTGGCCGACCAGCCGACGACGGTGCGCAACTCCATCGACGAATTCGCCCATGCCCTGGCAGAAGCGCTGGGCATCGTGCTGCTGGTCACCTTCCTGTCGCTGGGCCTGCGCACGGGCATCGTCGTGGCCCTGTCGGTGCCGCTGGTGCTGGCCGTGACCTTCGGGGTCATGCTGGCGGCGGGCATCGACCTGCACAAGATCTCCATCGGCGCCCTGATCATCGCGCTGGGCCTTCTGGTGGATGACGCCATCATCGCGGTGGAAATGATGATGGTGAAGCTGGAACAAGGCTGGGACCGGGCCCGGGCCGCGGCCTTTGCCTGGACCTCCACCGCCTTTCCCATGCTGTCGGGCACGCTGGTGACGGCGGCAGGCTTCGTGCCCGTGGGTTTCGCCCATTCGGCGGCGGGTGAATATACCGGCTCCATCTTCTGGGTGGTGGCGACGGCGCTGCTGGTCTCCTGGTTCGTGGCCGTGATCTTCACGCCCTATCTGGGCTTCAAGCTGCTGCCGGCGCCCAAGGACGGGGCGGAGGAGCATGGCCTTTCGGAAAACCACAACGCGGCCTATAACAAGCCCATGTACCGCCGGCTGCGCGCCAGCCTAGTCTGGACCGTGCGGCACCGTTTCATCGTCATTGCCGCGACTGTCGGCGCCTTCATCCTGTCCGTCGTCGGCTTCGGCTTCGTGCAACAGCAATTCTTCCCCAATTCCGCGCGTCTGGAACTGGTGGTCGATATGGAACTGCCCGAAGGCACATCGATCAGCGTCACGGCGGCGCGGGTGAAGGAGATGGAAGCCTTCTTCGCCCAGGAAAAGGGCCTGGAAAGCTACAGCGCCTTCGTCGGCAATGGCGCACCGCGCTTCTACATGCCGCTGAACCAGGAACTGAAGCGCCCGAACTTCGCCCAGTTCATCCTGGTGGCCCGCACGCTGGAAGATACGGTGCGGCTGTCACATGATTTGCCGCCGATGCTGGACACCCGTTATCCGGAAATGCGCACCCGCGTGGCCCGGCTGGAAAACGGCCCGCCCGTCGGCTACCCGGTGCAGTTCCGCGTGCTGGGCCGCGATCCGGAGGTGCTGCGCGCCCTGGCCGGCGACCTGCGCGACCTGATCCGCACCAATCCCAACACGCTGGACGTCAATCTGGACTGGGTGGAAAAGGTGAAGTCGGTGCGTCTGGTCGTCGACCAGGACCGCGCCCGCCGCCTGGGCATCAGCAGCCAGGATCTGGCGCTGGCCATGCAGACGGTCCTGTCCGGTTACACCGCCACCCAGTACCGGGAAGGCACCGAACTGATCGATGTCGTGCTGCGCGCCCAGGACGATGAGCGCACGGCCGCCGACCGGCTGCGCGACATCCAGTTGCGGGGTGCCAATGGCCCGCTGCCGCTGTCGCAGATCGCCCGGATCGAGTATGGGGTGGAAAACGGCATCCTCTGGACCCGGTCGCGCGATCTGGCGATCACGGTCCGCGCCGATTTGCGCCCCGGCATCCAGGCCCCCACCGTGGTGGCACAGATTGAGGCGGTGCTGGGCCCCTATAAGGCCAAACTGCCCACCGGCTATCGCGTCGAGGTGGGTGGGGCCGTGGAGGAAAGCGCCAAGGGCCAGAAATCCATCCAGGCCGTGATGCCGGCCATGCTGGTGCTGATGCTGACGGTGCTGATGGTACAGTTGCAAAGCTTCCAGCGGGTGGTGCTGGTGTTCCTGACCGCACCGCTGGGCCTGATCGGCGTGACCCTGGCCCTGCTGATCTTCAACCAGCCCTTCGGCTTTGTCGCGCAGCTGGGTGTGATCGCGCTGGCCGGCATGATCATGCGCAATTCGGTCATCCTGGTCGACCAGATCGAACAGGATATCGCCGCCGGCCATGGCCGTTTCGACGCCGTGGTCGATGCCACGGTGCGCCGGGCCCGCCCCATCGCCCTGACGGCGGCGGCGGCCGTGCTGGCCATGATCCCCCTGTCGCGCAGCAGCTTCTGGGGGCCCATGGCCATCTCGATCATGGGCGGCCTGATCGTGGCCACGCTGCTGACGCTTTATTCCCTGCCCGCCATGTACGCCGCCTGGTTCCGCGTCCGCGACACGGAGACGGGCCCGACCACGCCCGGCGGCTGGGGGGCATGAAACCAGGGGGCATGGATATCGACCCCGGATGGCCGGCGACGGCCGGCCCCGCGCCTGGGGGAACTCGCAGATCACAACCGCCCCCACGCAACCCTTCCCCCCGCCATCGCCACTTGTTCCGCACCCGCGAACAGGGCATGGTGGGGGAACGTTGCATTCTGGAACCAATCGTCCCTGTCGGGCCGCCATCGTTCCGGCGGTGCGTGACGGCCGGCCGTGCATGATGCGCGGGCCGGCGGCCGGGCTTCTTTCCGGCGGTTTCCAGGATCTACTTTCCCTATGCAGGATTTCTCTACTCTCGGTTTGGTGGCCCCGCTGATGGCCGGGCTGGCGACGGCGGGCTATGTCACACCCACACCCATCCAGGCGCAGGCGCTGCCCGCGGCCCTGGCCGGTCGCGATGTTCTGGGTCTGGCCCAGACGGGTACCGGCAAGACGGCCGCTTTCGCCCTGCCCGTGCTGCAGGCACTGACCAAGGCCGACAAGCGCGCCCGCCCCGGCCATCCCCGCGCCCTGATCGTGCTGCCCACGCGTGAACTGGCGCTGCAGGTCGGCACCGTGTTCGACCTTCTGGGCGTGCAGCTGCCCTTCACCAATGCCGTCGTGCATGGCGGCGTGTCGCTGAACCCGCAGATCAAGGCGCTGGCTGCCGGCGTCGACATTCTGATCGCCACACCCGGCCGCCTGATCGACCTGATGGATCAGGGCAAGTGCAAGCTGGACAGCGTCTGCCTGTTCGTCCTGGACGAGGCGGACCGCATGCTGGACATGGGCTTCCTGCCGGCCGTGAAGAAGCTGGTGGCAAAGCTGCCCAAGACCGGGCGGCAGACCATGTTCTTTTCCGCCACCATGCCCAACGAGGTGTCGGGCCTGGCCGAAAGCCTGCTGCACGACCATATCCGCGTGGAAGTGACGCCGCCCGCCACGACGGTGGAACGCATCGACCAGTCGGTCATCCATCTGGACATGGCCCAGAAGGCACCGACGCTGGTGAAGCTGCTGTCCGACCCTGCTGTTGAAACGGCCATCATCTTCACCCGCACCAAGCATGGCGCCAACAAGCTGGCCGCCCAACTGGCCGGGGCCGGCCTCCAGGCCGACGCCTATCACGCCAACAAGTCGCAGAATGCGCGCGAGCGCGCACTCGACGCCTTCCGTGCCGGCAAGACCCGGGCCCTGGTCGCCACCGACATCGCCGCGCGCGGTATCGACGTGGACCTGATCACCCATGTCTTCAATTATGACCTGCCGGAAGTGGCGGACGCCTATGTCCACCGCATCGGCCGCACGGGTCGCGCCGGCCGCGCCGGCACGGCCGTGTCGCTGGTCACGCCCGCCGACCGTCCGCTGCTGAAGCAGATCGAAAAGGTGACGCGCCAGTCGATCCCGCTGCACAGCATGGCCCCGGCCGCCGCCGCCGTTCTGCCGCAGCTGAAGCCGGAACGCCCGCCGCAGCCGCAGCCCAAGCGCGCCCGCGCCAAGCCGGGTCAGCCGGGCGAACGTACGCAGCAGGGCCGTCCGGGCCCGCGCGGGCAGCAGCAGCCGCGGCGTCAGGGTGACACGGTCCGCACCGATGCCGCCCCGGCGGAGGGCTCGGCCCCCACGGCCCGTCCGCAGCAGCCACGCGCCCAGGGCCCCCGGCCCCAGGGTCAGGGCGCTGCTGCCCGCCCGCAGGGTCAGGGTCCGCGTCCCCAGGGTCAGGGCCAGCGCCCGGCCCAGCCGGGCAAGCCGCAACAGCATTCCCGTCCGGCGGCAACCAAGCCGCAGGGCGAAGCCCGGCCGGCCAACCCGCAGGCCGGCAAGCCCGCCCGCCCCGCCCGCCCCGCGCGCGAAACGGGGGCCGACCAGGGCGGCGACTGGACGCCGGAATTCCTGCGCCGTCCCGCCCGCGGCTAAGTGTGATCGCTTCAAATGGAATCATTTGAAGCGATCACACGGAAAACCAAATGTTCAGCGTCCAGCGATAAGTCTGAAGCATCTGCAGGTCGGGGTTCGGCATACGCCTCACCCCGACCTGCAGGCCTGATCGCGCCCAGCGCCGCGTTCCCCCTTCCGACCGCTGATGCTGACTTTCGCGGCCATCCTGCTAAAGTGGGATGGTTGTTGCCTCTGCCTGCCCACCATTCGGAGCCGTCCGCGGCCTCTCTTCGAACCGGTGGCGCCCAAGGTAACTGAATTACCAAACTGATATCGAAATCCTGTAACTGGGGGGATCAAATCCGCCGCGGGCCGTGCTATACTGCCCGCAATGACCGGTCGCGCCCATTCGCGGCCCCATAACCGGACCACCAGAGCATCAAGGAACGCCCATGCGCCGCCATCGCCATGCCAAGATCGTCGCCACCGTCGGCCCGGCCAGCAACACGCCGGAGAAGCTGCGGGAGCTGTTCATGGCCGGCGTCGACGTGTTCCGCCTGAATTTCAGCCATGGCAGCCACGAAGATCACGCCAAGGTTCACGCCGCCATCCGTGCCCTGGAAAAGGATGTGGGCCGCCCCATCGGCATCCTGCAGGACTTGCAGGGCCCGAAGATCCGCATCGGCACCCTGATCGCCGGCAAGGAAGAGCTGGTGAATGGGGAAAAGGTGAAGTTCGTCCTGGGCAAGGAGCCGGGGACCAAGGACAACATCCCCCTGCCCCATCCGGAGATTTTCAAGGCCATCATGCCGGGGCAGGATCTGCTGATCGATGATGGCCGCGTGCGGGTGCGCGTGCGCGGCGTCACCGATGACACCATCAATGCCGAGGTGATCGTCGGCGGTGTCATCTCCAACCGCAAGGGCGTGAACCTGCCCGGCACGGCCCTGGACCTGTCGCCGCTGACGGAGAAGGACCGCGCCGATCTGGCCTTTGGCCTGTCGCTGGGCGTGGACTGGGTGGCGCTCTCCTTCGTGCAGCGCCCGTCCGACGTGATCGAGGCCAAGTCCCTGATCGGCGACAAGGCTGGTCTGATCTCCAAGATCGAGAAGCCGCAGGCGCTGGAGAAGATCGAGGATATTATCCGCCTGTCTGACGCCATCATGGTGGCCAGAGGCGATCTGGGCGTGGAAATCCCGCATGAGGATGTGCCCGGCCGGCAGAAGGAACTGGTCCGCGCCGCGCGTCTGGCCGCCAAGCCGGTGATCGTGGCCACCCAGATGCTGGACAGCATGGTGGCCAGCCCGACCCCCACCCGCGCCGAGGCATCCGACGTCGCCACGGCCGTCTATGACGGTGCCGATGCCGTCATGCTGTCGGCCGAAAGTGCCTCCGGCGCGTTCCCCTTGGAAGCCGTGTCGATGATGAGCCGCATCATCGCCAGCACGGAAAAGCACCCCACCTATCGCCCTATCATCACGGCGCTGGAGCCGGAGGTGGACCATACCCCCTCGCATGCCGTGGCCGGCGTGGCCGCCGATCTGGCCGATACGATCGACGCCGCCGCCATCTTCGCCTATACGGCCAGCGGCAATACCGTGGCCCGCATCGCCCGCAAGCGGCCGGACGTGCCCGTGCTGGCCACCACCCCGCATGCCGGCGTCGCCCGCCGCCTGGCCCTGGTCTGGGGCGCGCATGCCATCCATTCCGGCGATGTCGGCACGTATGAGGAAATGGTCGACCGTGCCCGCGCGCTGGCCGTGAAGGAAGAATTCGCCCGGCCGGGCGAACGCATCGTCATCGTCGCCGGCATCCCCTTCGGCCAGTCCGGCAGCACCAACAACCTGCGCATCGCCAAGATCTGACGCTGCATCCGGCATGCGAAAAGGCCCTGCCATCCCACGATGGCGGGGCCTTTTTTGTCATCCCGTCAATTCGCCGTCCCCGGCACCCGCGGAATGCGGGACCGGGTGCGGGTCTTTTCCGGGGCGGCACCCGTCGTGACCGTGCCCCGGTCGATCAGTTTGCTCATCGTCTTCTGCAAGGTGCCGAAGGCTTCGACAAAGCCCTTCGTGGTCAGCACCACGGTGGTCTGCGGGCTGACCGTCTGCCCCTCCACGGTGGCGAATTCGATGCGGACGGTGCCGTCCTTCAGGGTGACACGGCCGATACCGTCGGCGAAGAAGGTGGCGGTCATTTCTCGGGCCTCCGGTTGGCAAGCACATGCAGCAATTGGGTCTGCGCCAGCGACAGCGTGTCGTGCAGCGCGTGGGTATGGCCGTCATGTCCCCGCTGCCCGCCCATGGCGAACAGGCGCGGCTGCAATCCGGCAAAGGCGTCGGGCGTGACGGTCAGGCCGAAGCCATGGCCCGCCTGCGGCAGGGGCGGCAGGGGCTGCCAGTCGTCGCTGTCGGGGCGGTAGCACAGCATATCGGCCCGGTCGCGCCCGTCATGGTCGATGCCACCGGCCAGGGCCACCCCGCCCCGTGCCAGGGTTGCGGCCGGCCGGGCCAGACCATGCGGCAGATGCGCCCGCTCTATCCAGCCGGCGCTGCGCGCCGACATCAGCGCCACGCCCTTGCGCACCCGCCCATCGGCATGGCGCCCGCCGGCCAGCAGCACCATGCCGCCCAGCGTGACCGCCGCCTGTTCCATCACCGGTTCGGGCATGTCACCGATGATGCTGCACCGGCCATTGGCCAGATCGACCAGTTGCACGCAGGGCTGCGGTTCGCGGCCGGGACCATAGCCGCCGACGACATGGACCAGCCCGTCGATCAGGCTGGCCGTGGCATGGGCGACGGGGATTTTCAGGCGACCGCGCGCCACCTCCCGCCCCGTGACGGGGTCCAGCAGCACCCACTCAGGCGCCGGCAGCCCATGGTTGATCAGCCAGCCGCCGCCGATAAAGACCAGATCGCGCCCGGCGGTGACGGCCATGCCATGGGCCGGCGCCACCAGGGCGGCCACCGACCAGGGCCGCCGCCCCGGCTCCGCCACCGTCACCCGCCCCGTCATCTCCTCCACGAAGCCCAGCAGCGGGCCGATCATGAAAGCATGGCCGGGACCACGGATATCATCGCCAACGCTGTCCACCCGATGCCATTGGCCTGCGGAAAATGTCTCTGCCGTCACCAAAGCACCGGACCGCCAGAAGCCGTCGGCCCCCTTGGAACCGGCGGCCAGCAGGCGCAGATCATCGTGCAGCAGCCTTGCCAGCCCGCGGCGCACCCAGTTGCGGGCCTGCTCATCCGGCCCCGTCAGCGGGTCAGGCGGTTCAACGCGCCAGGCCTCCGCCCAGGCGGCCAGCCCCTTCAGGAAATGCTGGTCGCGCCCATCGCCCAACAGCGCCGAAATCTCGGCCAGGGACAGAAACGGGCGGCGCCGGTCGGCAACCCGCACCCCTTGCGCGTCCAGCCAGACATCCGCCAGGGGCGCCCGGTGGCGGATGGGGCCGTCGGGGATCTTGGCCTGCCCGGCTTCCCATCCGGCCACGGCCACCTGACCACCGCGCAGCGGGGCTGTCCAGTAATCTCCCGTGCGATAGCGACCACCGGCCTGGAAGGCGATATGGACACCGGGGTCCAGCGTCTGGTCGGCCACCCGCGCCAGCCGCGGCCAGCTACCGGCCGGGTCGGGTGGCGCCAGATCATCCACGGCGGGCTGCAGCGGCACGTCCCAGATGCGCAGGATGCGCCCTTCCGCCGCCGCGTCGTCGCCGGGCCGCGACACCCAGTCACCCAGCAGGATCTGATCCAGCCCCTCATCCGCAGCCAGCACGGGGCAAAGGCGGCCGGGCCGGCCCAGCAGTTCGTCGGCATCCTCTGTCACCTCGGCCCAGTCCCCGTCGACGGGCCGGCTGGGCGCGGGGCCGACGATGCGGCGGCGAACCAGGGCGATGGGGGCGCCCTCGGCGTCGACACCGGGCAGCAGCTGTTCCACCGTCTGGGCCAGTCCCGCATTCTCGCGGGAGAATTTCCAGGTTGCCAGCGGCAGGATGCTGATCGCATCGCCATCACCGACACTGTCGGGCAGCCGGTCCAGCACCAGCAGGCCCGCCGGGTCGGTCTGGATCGACACGATCCGCGCCAGGCTTCCCCCTGTCCCGTCGGCCTGCCCCGCCCCGATCCAGACAGGCGCGCCCACGGGCGGCGGCGGCATGCCCGCCGGCAGCACCACACGGCGGGCGGACGCCTGGACAATGCGGGCCGTGCGCAGCGCCTCGCGCGCGGCGGGTGGCAGCGGATCGGCAAGCGCCCAACCGGAATCGTGGATTTCCACCCGGTACAGGCCGTTGACGCCCAGCGTGCGCTGCTCCCCGTCGCACCATAGTCGTAGGCTGCCGGCCCTCTCCTCCTCCAGGGCCTGGAAGCGGTCCAGCACACGCTGTTCATCGGCACCATGCAGGCATTTCACCTGCCAGACCTGCTGGCCGCGGACAACGGTGTCGATCCCGTCCAGGGCCGGGTCCAGCATCGACGGGCGCTGCGCGGCATCCAGCGATCGCTGGAAGGCCTCCAGATAATAGAGATTGGCCCCTGTCCGCGGCAGATGGGTCCCACCCGGCAGGTAAGGCTGGTCCCCGACCGTCACCCGCGATGGGTTCAGCAGCCTGTCGCCCTGCAGGTAATAACGGCCGGCGCCGATATCGACATCGACGATGCGGATCCGCGGTGGCCTGGCAGAGCCATGGACGATGCCGTTATTGCCATGACCGGATCGGTCCTTCAGGCACAGGTCCCCGCCATCCGGCAGCAGCGTCATGAAATCCAGATCGGCGACCAGCCGGTGGCGCGGCAGATGCCCCGCCCGCCGGGCCCGGGCGAAGGCGGCACAGTCGGCAGCAAATCGCCAGAGATGCAAGGCCGCCACCCGGCAGGGCAAGGTGGCGCCATGCCCCTTGCCCGTCGGGCGCGAATGGGCGACCAGCAGCGCCGGCTCCCGTTCAGGCGGGTGGCGATCCTTGCCGTGATGGTGGCTGGCGGGCGTCGGCACACGCGTGGCCGCCGCCCCGTTCAGCGAGATTTCCAGCCAGGGCCCGCGGTCGACCAGCAGCAGATCGGTCCAAAGATCAAAACCGATGGTCCCCATGCGGTGATTTTTGTCGCCCAGCAGCAGGGACAGCGTCCCGTCGGCTGCCACCATCAGCCGCCAGAGGCCCGGCCGCTCCAGCAGCGGCCCATGCCCGCCCGCCGGCAGCAGCAGGCGCAGCAGCAGGGTCCAGGGCCGCTCCGGCACCCGTGCCTCGTCCAGCTCCTCCAGGATCAGCACACGGTCAAGGGCGTCGATCTCCACCCGCTCCACGACCCAGGCTGGCACCTCATGGGCGAACGGCAGCGAACGGCCGGGACCCAGGCGCAGCCCCTGGCGCCCGCCGTCCGCCGCCTCGTTCAGCGACAGGCAGGGGATGGGCTGGATGGCAAAGCCCAGATCGCGGGCGGGGCCGGCCGCCGGCCCCATGATCTCCCGCAAGCCACCCGTCGACAGGTCGCGCAGCAACGCCGCCAGCGCGTTCCAATCCGCGTCAAGCAAGGGCCGTCCCTGCTGCAACCACAGTCCGGCCAGGGTCGGGTCGTCGCCCGGGGGCGGCGGCAATCTGGTGAAATCGCCCTTCATGTCATCCTTCCCAGGCGACGGCCGGTCCTGGTCATATCATCAGCATGATCTGGCATGACCGTCCCTCCGGCAGGAAATTCTCCAGCACGCGGCCGATGCCGTCCAGCTTCCCGGCCAGCCGCAGATGTCTGTGGGCGCCCCGGTGCAGCACGGCCGACCGTCCATCCGCCACAGGGAAGATCGGCATGGCATAGGCGGGGTTGCCCAGAACACGGCTGCGCAGGGGTGATCGGCCGTCCGGCCGATCCAGCGCCAGGCATTCCCGCAACTCGCATGGATGCACACTGCGCAGCGGCCCCAGCACGGTGCAGCCGTCCAGCGCCAGGGCCGGCCCCCGGTCGGTGGGGCCCGCGGGTCCGCGCAGGGCCGGTCCGCCTCGGCCGTCCAGGATGCTCTCACGCAACAGGCCGGTGACGCCGCGGGCGGGCAGAACCAGGGGGCCCAGGATGCAATGGCTGGCCGTCAGCCGGCGGCGGGCGGGGCTCGCATCCACGACCAGGGCCGGGCCTGCCGCCGGCATCAGGGTACAGTCGGCCAAGGTCAGGTCGACAGGGCCGACCAGGGTCAACGCCCCGTCCAGCAGCAGACCCGAAAGGGTAAGGGCACCCGGCAGCGGCCCCGCCGCCACCCGCCACGCGCCGGAAAGGCACGGCCGGCAGCCATCGGCCGCCACAATGGTCAGGGACCGCCCGGCCAGCCGCAAGCCGGCGCCCGCCTTGGGCAGGTGATGGATGGCGCTGTCGGTGATGATGATGCGTGCGGCATCGGCCTGCGCGGGCCAGGCGGCAAGGGCGGCGGCCAGATCGGGAAAGTCGGCAGAACCCGCAGCCCCGGCGCGCACGATCCAGGCGCCTTCCTGCCGGCGCGGCATCCGCTGCGCCCTGCCATAACCGCCGCCGCCCACATCCATCCCCATCGCCAGGGCATGGTCGCTGAACACGCGGTCGGGCACGGCGCCGGCAACCAGCAGGCGCCCCCGTTCCGGGTCCAGCAGCACCTGGATATCAGCCTCGGCCCGCGTCGCCGGAAGGGGCGGCCACACCGACAGGTCGGCGGGCACCAGCCGGTCTGCCGGCACAGGCACAACGCTGTCGCCGTAGCAGAGGCGCAGGGCGACGGGCGGGTCCGGCAGGCTGCTGCTGATGGGATCGGCCAGCCAGTCCGCCAGCCAGGCCCGCGTCAAGGGCAGGGGCAGATCGGCGATGCCGGAGGCAGCACCTGCCACGGGCAGCCGGGCGGGCGGCACATAGAGAGGGGTGGCGATGCCCAGCGGACTGAGGTGAAAGGCCCCCGGCACTTCCGCCACGGGCCGGGCCTCCACCCCGTAAAGCCGCACGGGACGCAGGGGCCAGGCCAGCAGGCCCATTGTGCCCGGCACGCCACCGGGCAGGCCCGGAATGCCGGTGCCGGCCACGGGCGCACCACGGCGCAGATCGACGCTGCGCGCCGCCACCAGACCCGCCGCCGGATCGCCGCCCCGGGCCTGGATACGCCATGTTCCCGCCTGCGGTGCGCCGGCCGCCCAGGTGCCGGACCGGAAATTGTCCAGATCCACCGCCATGCAGCTCCACCCGGAAATGGCTGTGGCCGCATGGCCCAGACAGACCAGGGTGCCCCGCCGCGAGCGGTAATCGGTCAGATTGGCGACAAGGGTGCGCAATCCTGGCAGCTCCAGACTGGCCAGCACAGGGTCCAGCGCCACCAGATCGCCCAGATAGGGTATCAGCCAGGGCTGGCAGGTCTCGATGAACCAGTTGTCATAGAGGCTCCCGATATTGGCATGCAGGGCCAGCGACTGGCTTTCCAGCGCCGTGAACAGCGCTTCCAGCGGATGGCCCTGCGCGATGTCACGCGCGCGATGGACCTGCGGCAGCAGGGAAAAGATATAACCCTTATCCATGGCCGGTCACCGGATCGATGCCCATGGGGGCGAAGCCGCGGGCCGGGGCCAGATGCAGCAGCAGATGCCCCGCCCCATCGGAGAGATAGACCCGTTCCGCCCCCAGCGGCGGTCCTTCCGCCGGCCATTCCCCGGCATGGGCGGGGATCAGGGGGCAGAGTTCCGGCGGTGCGCCCACGGGATGCAGCAGCAGAATCTCGGCGCCGGCCACGCCCTTGGCCGCCTGCAGCGCCGCCAGGATTTCCGCCGCCGACAGGTCGCGGCCCAGGGGTCGGGCCGCGGCCCCGAAAGTCCCCAGAAGACGGCTGGCCAGGCTGTCGGCGGCATCGGGCGGCACCGCCCCCGCCCACCAGACGCTGGCCACCAGGCGCAGGGGCCGGTCGCGGGCCGGCAGCAGGCGGGGAATGCGCCCCCCAACGGGCTGGGCCGCCCGCAATTCGCCCCGCAGCCGCTCGATCAGGCCGCCCGCCTCCACCCCCGCCGCGGGCGCCACGCTGATCAACGGACGGGCGTCCGCCCCGGTGCCGACGCCGGGGGCGGCCAGGGCGCCGGCCACATCCGGATCGTCGGCGATCAGGCGGACATTGTCGTTCAGGGTGATCAGGCGGCCGGCCGGCGCCATGGCGCGCTCGATCAGTTCCAGGCGCAGGGTCGATGCCTGCTCCGGCGGCACGGCCTGGCTTTTCAGCAGCATGCGCACATCCTTGGCCAATCCGGCCATGCCCGAAATGATCTGGGAGAAGGAACTGCTGCCCGATGGCTGGCGGTTCAGCGGGACGGGATCGGGCACCATCCCCATGCCGGCACGGTAGGAGGCGCGGATATTGCCGGTGCCCAATCCAGGCCGCGCCCCATGGCGCCCGTCGCCGAACAGGATGGTGGCGCGCCCCGCGCTGTCAACAATGACGCGGTAGCAATGGTCGGCGGGACCGCAGGCCGCGAAATCCCCCACCTCCTGCCAGGGCTGGCCATCCACGCTGACGGTCAGGGTGCTTTGCCGCGCATCCGGGCCACCGCCGGGCAGGAACACCAGCGGCATGCGGCGCAGCTGGAACTGCTGGCTTTCGCGGTCGGGATCACCATTGCCCAGCACTTCGTCCAGCACGCTCTCGCCCTGGCTGGCCACCACGACATTGGCGTTCAGCTGCACGCTGTCGGGGTCCAGCACCAGGCCAGGTGCGCTGTCCAGGGTCAGCGCCGTCGCCACCCCGTCGCCCAGCATGTCGGCCACCACCACCTGCCGCACGCAGGCAAGGACCGCGTCCTTCTCCCCCGACGGGCGCAGGATCAGCTCGTCCGGCCAGACGGTCAGCGGACAGCTGCTGCCATCGGCGCTGTTCAGCACCAGGGACCAGCTGCCCTGCGCGTCCACGGTACCGGCCATGGCGGCCGGCGCCGGTCCGGGACGCAGGGCGCGCAGCCCCCCCGGCGTCGGCAGCAGCAACCGGCACCAGTCAGCGGTCACCAGTGCCCAGCCATCGGCTGCGCGGATGGTGACGGCATCGTCCGGCACGGTGTCCTGCGCCTCCTTGAACAGGCGGCGGATCAGGGGTCCGACCAGCCCCTGGTCCAGCAGGTCCGCCTCCGTTGCCGGCAGATCAAACAGATCCTGCTGCGACAGAAGCGGATCCTCGCCGGGTACCGCCGTCCACCGCAGGCGCCCGGCCGTCAGCAGCCGGTCCGGTGCCGGGGCCAGCAGACAGGACAGATCGCCCGGCAGACCGATGCCGGTGGCCATCGGCTGGTCCAGCGTGGGACCGGCGCACAGGGTCAGTCCCGCCTCCCCGTCGACGGCCAGCCAGGATGGGGTCAGCAGCGCTGCATCGATCCGGGTTGATCCGGTGGCGACCGGCTGCCAGGCGCCGTCGACCCCGATCCGTAGCCATGCGCCTGCGTCCGCCGTGCCCGCCAGCAGTCGGTCGCCCTGGCCGGACAGCGCCGTGATCCGGTTCGATCCCAGCCCGTCATTGGCGGCACGCCATCCCGGCTGTCCGGGTGCCCGCAGCAGGACGCCGTCACCATCGGTGCCCACGGCCAGCGTACCATCGGCCAGCAGGGACAGGGCCGTGACGCAGGCGCCGGGGTCCAGGTCGCCGCCACCGCAGCGGGCCCAACCCGTGGTCCCGACCAATGACAGCAACCCCGTGGGGCCGCCGATCCACGCCCCGCCCTGCCCGTCGGGCAGCAGGCAGGCCGGCGCATAGCCGGGCGGCAGCGCGGGGCCGGGCGTCCAGCCGGCATCGCCATCCCGGCGCCAGGCCACCCCACCTTTGCCCGCAAGCCACAGGACATCCCCGCAACCGGCCATGGTCGCGGGGGCGGGCCCGGCGGGCACGCCGCCCGCGTCGGGCTGCCAGGTCACACCCTGGTCGATCGACCGCAGCAGCAGGCCGGCCGCATCCAGCGCCCACAGGGCCGCCTGCGTGCCGGTCAGGGCCAGCAGGTCATGGCCGGCCAGCGCGCGGGCCGGGCGCGTGGACGCACCGGGAATGATGCTCTGCACCCCACCCAGCAGCAGCGGCGCCACCCGTGCCGGCCGCCCCGTCAGCACAACCGGCTTCACGGCGGCCAGCACCTGTCGGCCGGCCGGCGGCGTTGCCGTTGCCGAACGGGGCCCCGGGACCTCCCGCACGGGCACGGCATCCGGGCTGTTGCTGGTGTCATCCAGCCCCGTGACCAGCCCCTGCACGGAAACCCGGTCGGTCAGACCCACGGGCTGTGGCGGCATCAACGCCCCGCCCGCCAGCGGCAGTTCGCGGCTGGCGGCCAGGGCCAGACTGGTCCGGCGCGGAAAATCGGCCAGATCCACGCCGGAAGGCACTTCCAGCAGGACGCGGCACACACGGCGATTACGCGCGAAGGCATTGGCCTGTACAGGATAGGCGCGGATGACATTCATGGCCGCGATATGTCCGCTGTCGGGATCGCGCAGGACCAGCCAGCTGCCGGGTGCCAGGGCCAGACCTGGCGCATCCAGGTCCAGCACAGGCTGCCCATCGGCCTCCATGTCGGGGGGGGCCGGCCCGCCCAGCGCGAAGCCCGGCCATTCGGCCACCGGCGTCGGCGTCTGGGCGAAGGCCAGCCAACCCGATGCCGATGCGCCCAGCAGTCCCGGCCCGTCGGCTGGCGTCACGCTGCGGATGCAGGTCCAGGACCGGCTGTCCGGGTCATAGAGGAACACACCCCCGCCCGTGCCATCCTCCGCGGGGTCAATCAGGGCGACGGCCCGGCGCACCCCATGCAGCGTCAGGCCGATAATCTGACGCACGGGCGGCAAGGCGTCCCCGGGGCGCCGTGGCAGGCCGGTCGACGCTTCCCACAGCCGGTCCAGTTGATCATACATCACACAGCCCTGGTCGGTCGCGACCAGCAGGTCCCCCTCCCCCAGGCGGTCGGACAAGGGCACCAGACTGTGCGGCTTGCGGGTCCCCAGACCCGACAGGCGGCCATCCGCGGCCTCCAGCTTCTGCCACTCGCGTCTGGTCGACTGCCACAGCGCGCGCGCGGCCAGCCCGACCTGCCGTTCCACCCGCCCCGCCAGCCCCGGCAGCATCAGCACATGACCCAGCCAGATCAGGCCCCGGCGCAGCAGCGACGGCCCCTGCTTCCTGGCCGGGGCCGGGGGCTTCGTCTTGGTTGCCGGGACGGCAGCGGCGGTAGGCGGGGGCGGCAGGATCGCGTCCTTCACGCCCAGCCGTTCAATGCCGCCATCATGGCAGACGGCCACGACATGGCCCGTGGCCCCCATCACGGCATCGGCGAAGCGGGTCGGCATGTCCTTGTCCGTGCCGGCCAGCAGCCGGGTCAGACGCACGCTCAGCCAGGCCCCCGCCTGTCGGCGCAGGAACAGGCCGCTGTCGGTCAGGGCCATGATTCCGCCCCCCCCGGGAAAGGCGGCGACCGGCATCAGGCGGCGCACCTGTTCGGCCGGCAGGGCGGCGCGGGCCGGGGCCGGGTGCTTGCCCGAATTATCCAGCACATAGCCCCCGGCCAGGGAGTTCCAGCCCCGGCGCGGATCGTCGCTGCGGAAGGCGGCCCCGGCCGGCCCGCCCGCCAGAACCCCGCCCTGTCCGTCATCACACAGCATCTGCAAACCGCGCTGGGTCAGTCCGCCCCGGCTGGGCGTCCAGGCCGCGTCCAGCCGCGTCCGCAGCAGCAGCCCATCGCTGGTCGACAGCAGCACGTCGCCACCGTCCAGCGGCTGCACGGCCGTGAACTGGCCCGTGGGAATGTCCTGGTTCACGGCGTGCCAGGGCGCATCGGGCAGATCGGCACTGTCGGGCGGCAGCAGGAACAGCCCCCCGGCCGCGATCCCCTGTTCCAGACGGCGCGGGCGCGGCAGACTGTCCAGCGCCGGCGCGTCGGCCCCGAAGATGGCGGCCTGCCGGTCGAACGCATAAAGACGTGGCTGTCCGACGGCCGGTTCCGCCGCATCGGCCGCCAGTACCAGTTCCGTCACCCCCAGCGACCGCAGTTCCGTCAGGGACTGGGCCGTGCGCAGCAGGCGCAATGGCGTGCCGTCCGCCCCCTGTCCCGTCATCAGCAGGTGCGCCGCCGCCGCCACACCCGGCTGGGTGCCGGTCAGACGCAGGCCGCGCACCGCAGCGGGTAGCTGGCGTGGCGGCGGTGGGGGCGGGACGTAACCCGTCAGCGCGTTCCATTCCCTGCGCACGGTCAGGGCATTGTCCGTTTCGAACAGGACGGGGCGCTGGCTCTTCACATCCACATGCCGGATGGCGCTGCCCGCCGGCAGCAGCGCCCGCGTGGGCAGGCCCCGCCCTTCATGCATGGTCAGGATGAACCAGGCCGTTGCCGCACAGCCGGGGTCCAGGATGGCGGTACCGGGGGTGGCAACCGCCCCGCCGCGACGGGCCCCCACGGTGCCCAGCAGCATGTCCAGCGACGCCGGATCGCGCGCCGTGCGCAGGAACCCGTCATTCAGCAGCTGTTCCTGGTAGAAGGACAGGATGTCCCCGACCTCCGCCCAGGCATCGACCAGGGCCGACACCCAGTCGGCCGACGGATCGGCGGGCAGGTCGGCATAGGGTTGCCAGGTGCCGCGGTCCGCATCCGCGGACGGCACCTCCACTGTATGCAGCCGGGCCAGCATCTCCGCCCGGAATTGCGCCCAGCGGCCCAGCCGCCAGTCCAACCTGTTCTGGCCGGGCGGGGTGGGGGCGATGGGGGGGGCCAATCCGGCCCGCGCGCCCGTGACATGCCAATGCCGGCTCATGCCCCGCCCCCCACGATCCGGATATCCAGGCCGCCGCCTTCCTCTCCGCCCCCGGCCACCAGCACCAGTTCGCCCGGGGCGGGGATCAGCGCGGCGGGGACGACGCCGGGCGGCACGCCACGCCGGCGCAGGTCGGTGACACGGGCTCCGGCGACACCGGAAACGGCCATGGCTCGGGCGACCAGGGCACTGGCGTAGAGCGGCCGGCCGAACACCTGCCGGTCGGGCGCAAAGAACCCGTCACCATCGCTGGCGAAGGCAGCGGCAAGGGCGGCACGCAGCAGCGACGCCGGCATGCGGTTGTGCGCCACCACCTCCAGCCCGACCAGCAGCGGGGCCAGCTTCGGTCCCACCACGTCCAGCCGGTGGCCGGCCAGCCGCCGTTCCTCCAGATAGATGCGCACCCGGTCCAGCAGCGGCCCCGGCACCCACAGCGATCCCGTCGCCCGTACATGCACGGTCACGCCCGGCCCCGCCGGTGGCGCCAGCGGCAGCGCCACCGCCTCCGCGATGCCGGGCACGGACAGGGCGGCGGCGACGTAATCGTCAGGCTGCGCGCAGGTCAACAGGAAAGGACGGGTACGGGCGACCCGACGGCGTGCCGCCTCCATTGGCTCCGGCGCCAGGGCGGCGCGGATGGGGACCGGATTGCCCAGCCCGGCCAGATCCTGGCGCAGCCGTCCTTCGTCCAGCCCGGCCGGCGCCACCAACGTGCCCACCCCGTCGCGGCGGATGACGGGGGATGGCTGGGCCGCCAGTTGCCCTTGGACGGCAAAGCGCGTGCCGGGCGCCGGCAGCCGCCCGTTCACCCCGTCGCCAAAGCGCAGGGTGACGGCGCCATCCTCCTCCCGCTCCGCCACCACATGCCGATCGTCGGGCCCGCTGCACAGAAGATCGGGCACGATGGTCCAGGGCCGGCCCAGATCGTCGGTCAGGCGCAGACCGAACCGCGCGGTATCGGCATCCACGGACAGCAGTGAAGCGGCGGACACCGGCGCACCCGGCAATGGCAGACAGGGGGCGGCCACCAGACTGGTCCAGGGCAGGCCCGGCCGGTACGGCCCCTCGTCCGGGACCGGCGGCAGGCTGGCCGCCTCCCAATACCCGCCCTGGCACAGCGCGATATTGCCATAGGCAAAGGCGCGCCGCCCATCCTGCATGGCCGGCAGGGTGAAGGGCAGGGCATCCTCGGCATGCCAGGCCAGTTCCACCAATATCCCATTGCCGCCCGGGGGGGTGCGCAGCCGCTCCAGGCCGGTTATCCGCACCAGATGCGCCTGTCCGTCCGGCGCTTCCAGCCCCAGCAATGCGCCGGGCAGGGTCCAGTTCCCAGAAGCACCGCCGGCAGCCGCGCGTTCCAGCAGGGCCAGGGAGGCGGTGTCCAGGGACAGGCGCGCATGCCGGGCGCCACGGGCCACGGCCACCCCACGGACATCGGCCAGCGACAGCAGGTTCAGCGCCGGCTCCAGCGCCAGATTGCCCAGCGTGGTGAAAGCCTGATGCCCGCGTTCCAGCGCATGGCGCCAGCGATGGCCGTCCAGCGCCTCCACCCGCTCCAGCCCCGGCGCCACCATCAGGATCGTGTCGGCCGGCAGCGTGAAGCCGCGATTGACGCGGATCCGCACCCAGCCGCGCGCCACGCACCCCTCCCGCAGGCGCACGCCCAGCAGCCGCGCATGCCGGGCCAGCGACCGGCGCAGCCGCGCGGTTGCCAGATGGGCCTCCACACCCACAGCGTCCTGATACAGGCTCAGGTAATCCGCCGTATAGGCCAGGGCCTCCACCACCATCACGCCGGGATCGGCCGGAGAGGCGTCGGTCCAGGCCGGCTGGTCGGCGCGCAGGCGGCGCAGCATCATCGACCGGAAGCCGTTGTAATCCTTGACCAGATAGTCGATGTCGCGCGTCAGCTCCGGTCCCGGAACCAACTCGGGCGGCAGATAGAACAGGACGGTGGCCCCGACGGGGCCCAGCAGGGCAGGCAGGTCGGCCCGCAGACGCAGACGATCGTCCAGCATGGACCGTTCCATGCCCGTGGCCGACAGGACCAGGGTCGCGGCCAGCGCCTGGCCCGGCACGGTCCAGCGCAGATCGGTCAGCGCGACGGGCGGCCGGCCGGTGCCATCGGCCCGTTCCAGCGTCAGGCAGGAAAGCGGCGGCGCCTCCATCTCCATCCCCGCCTCCGGGGGCGGCAGATCGAAATAAAGGGTCAATGCCCAGCGCCCGCCACCCAGCGCCACACATTCGGTCCAGGCAACAACGCCCGGCAGGCGGGGCACGGGGGAGGATGGCAGGGCGGGAACGGGCTTGTGAACCATGTCCGCCCCCTAATGCTGATAGCGCGCAAGATGGCGCGTCTGCGTCTGCGGGTCGATATAGCGCACGGTGACTTGCAGCACCGGCCCGCGCGTCTCCGCCTCCACCGACTCGATCTGAACCACGCCTTCCAGATTGCGCTGAAGCTCACCGCGCACCATGAACAGCACGGCCGCCGCCAGTTCGGTATTTTCCGGCTGGAAGACCAGATACTGGATGCCGCAGCCAAAATCCGGGCGGTTGACGCGTTCGCCCTTCACGGTGAACAGGACCTGCTCGATCAGCTGAACGATGTAGTTGTGGCGATCGGTGCCGTGCAGATGGCCCCGGGAGAAAGCGAAGGGAAAGGCGATATGCATGGCTGTCTTCCTTTCCGGTTCAGAAGGGCGGCACGATGACGCCCTCGATCACGCCGAGAACCGCCTCGTCCCCCTCCACCGTCAGGGCGCCTAAGAAATTGCCGTCGCCCTCCACCGACAGGGCGCCGACGATATTCACCGCTCCTTCCACCTCGGTCGCTCCGACGACATTCACATCGCCGGTGATTTCCACCGCTCCCGTGATCTCCACCGCTCCGGTGATTTCCACGGCCCCGGTGATCTCCACATCGCCGGTGATTTCGACGGCGCCGGTGATTTCCACATCGCCCGTGATTTCCACGGCACCGGTGATTTCCACATTGCCGGTGATCTCCACCGGTCCTTCGATCGTCACATTGGCCGTGATCTCCAGTTCCGGCGTCTCGATGACGATCGCTTCCTCGGTGATCTGGATCGTGGTTTCAGGGATGTCGATGGAGATGTCTTCCGGCGTGACGGCGATGGTCACGTTGGGCATGGTCAGGATCATGCCCTCCACCCCCGCCGTCAGCTCGATATATTCCGGGGCCACCGGCTCGATCAGGCGCAGGGTGAAGCCGCCTTCGGCCGGCGTGTCGTCCCATTTCATGGTCAGGAATTCGGTGACCATGCCCTTGATGGAAGGGATGGCCGGATCGATCGGCACCAGCAGCGGATCGGTCCAGAAACATCCCGTCCAGATCGGGCTGGTGGGGTCCCCACCCTCGAATTCCACCCAGATGGTGGCGCCGATGGGCGGAATGGCGAACCAGCCCACCCGTTCCCCGCCATAGGGGAAGGCCGGCAGGGCCCAGTTCAGCAGCATGCCGGGCAGCGAGGGCACATCGGGCAGGACACGGCCCAGGAGCATCGGGTCGACATTGTCCATGACGATGCCACGATATTTGCCATAGAAGCGGCGGGGCCCCTGTTCCGGCATCAGGTGGCCCCCGCGCTGAAGCCGATCTGGCTGCTGGGCACCGTGGTCAGGGTGGACTGCCAGCCGTCGCGCGTCAGGGCGAATTCCTGGACATAGGCCCCGCGGGAGATGGAATGGGTGGTCTTCTGCACATACCACAGCCCGTCAAAGCTGGTGCCGGCCCCGGCCAGGGCGACCACACCCGGCGCCACCAGCGGCCCTCCATAGCGCAGGGCGTCCAGCCTCCCCTTCAGGGTGGAGACATTGTCGGCAGATGCGTCGGTGATGGACTGGGCGGCGTTATAGGCCTGCAGCACATTCATGCCCTGATGCATGAACAGCCGGTAATTCAGCAGGGAGATGCTGTCCCCACCGCCGCCCAACAGGGTGCCGGCCACGCCGGATACTAGCTGTTCCACCGACGACAGCGCCTGGGATGCCAGATTGGCGACGGAGGAAACGGAAAAGGAAAAGCTGACGGGGGTCAGTGGCGTGTCGGCGGCCAGCGTGCCGGACCGGGTATTGCCTACGGTCATCACCGGCAAGGGCAGGTCGGTCAGCGTATCCATGACCATGCCATAGACCAGGGTGGCGGCGGTGCCGTCATATTCAGCGACCAGCTGCGTCACCGTGCCGGCCGACGGATCGACGGTCAATACGGGCTGCGGCGTGGCCGTGCGCTGCGGCGGCCCCCAATAGGCCGTGCTCTGCCCTGGCGTCTGGCCCGGCTGGATGCAGAAGACACAGGCATTGCGCGCGGCCAACTGGTTCAGGAAGGCCCGGTCGGTTGCCGCCTGCTGGGTCACGCCGAACAGGTTGGTGACGATGCCCTGGGTCAGGTCGACACTGGGCGTGATGCCCAGCCCGCTCCATTTCCCCAGAATCAGGGCGGCGATGGCACTGTCGGGCAGCAGCGGATATTCCAGGGAATATTCATACACATCCATTGCAACGGACAGGTCCTCCCCCGTCACGATGATCCGCGCCTCCTCCGTCACCGTGGGGGGCTGCAACTGCACATGGGTGACGAATCCATCGATCAGCACGGGGCTGGTCGTGGGGGCCGTCACCTGGATGATGACGCGCTGGCCGGGCTTCAGCGACCCGCTGGCCAGCACGGCATAGTCGGGAACGTCGGCGGCTGTGCGCGGGGTGGTGAAGGTCAGCTGGAAACCGTTGGGCGCACGGTCGCTCTGCGTGACTTCCACGCTGTCCAGCGCGTTCATCAGGGAAACCGGCATCGGGTTGCCGGGCCCCAGCAGCAGCGTGACGGCGAAGCCCATGCCCGCCCCTCCCCGTCAGCGGCCCGGCGCCGGGATGGACAACCGGCGGCCGGGTTTGGCCACGCAATCCAGCGGATCCAGGTACGGGTTGGCGTAAAGCAGCCGGTCGGCCAGCAGCGGATCGCCCAGCACGCGCGCAGCGATCTGGTCCAGCCGCACCCCTTCCGTCACCTGCAGCGTGGCGCCCGGTGCCAGGACCAGCCGCGGGGCGGAAAACCGGCCGTAATAGCGCACAACCTGACCGCCGGGCTGGTCCAGCGTCAGGACGGGCGTGTCCTTGTATCGGCTGTTGGGGCTGGCCATGCGGTTCACCTTTGCACACCATACTACACGCGCCGGTGGTCACAACACCGCCACGGGTCTTGTTGATTACACCGCTACGCATATGCTTCGCAATCCTCTGAGTTGAAAATGATGCTAATCAGAAGGTTGACATAGGCTTATGACCTGCTAGCCTTCGGACCGTTCCCGCCTTGATGACGCGCCCTCGGCCAACCCCTTGTCCGCAGGCGTCGGGCTTTCCATGCCCGATCAGGCGCCCCCGCCCTGACAGGGGCTGCTATCCAGTGCAACGGCCAGGGGTCAGTCATGCCGATCACCGTCTCCTACCCCGGTGTTTATGTTCAATCCATCGTGCAGCCGGCACCGCCCAACGCACCTGTGCCCACGGCGCTGACAGCCTTTGTCGGGCGCGCCCTGATGGGGCCGGTGAACCAGCCGGTGCTGCTGAACAGTTGGGGCGACTTCCAAAGCATGCTCGGTGGCCTGTTCGAGGACAGCTCGATCAGCTATCAGGCCCAGGCCTTCTTCAACAATGGCGGGGCGCAGGCTTATGGCGTGCGGCTGTTCCACCCCGACGTGGAAGACCCCGACGTGCGCAGCGCGCTTGAAACCAGCGTCGTGGGCTGGCTGGGCGCCGCCAAGACCGCGGCCGCCAATGCCACCAGCAGCAAGGCCGCACAGGCCGCTGCCGCGGCCAGCCTGACCACCGCCGCCCAAGGCAAGATGGGCAATGACGCCTGGGTGCTGAACCGGCTGATCGGGCAGGTGAACGCGCTGGACCTGACGACACTGACCGATCAGGCCGCTGTCGCAAAAGCCGTTGGCGGGCTGAGCGGCGATGCCATTCCGGAATTCACCGCCAGCATCGCCATCAATGCCATCAACCCGGTCTATCAGGCGCTGTCGACCATGGTCGGTGCCCTGTCGATGCTGGGCGAGAGCCTGGCGGACAACAAAACTGCCGTCATGCTGGCCGCAGCCCAGGGGATTGTCAGCGATTTCTCACGCGGGCCGGCCGGGTCCGCCGTGGTCAAGCTGAAGGAGATCATGGCCGCCAACGGCACCGTCAGTGACATGGTCCGATCGCTGGCCACGGGCATGGATGAGGCCCTGAAGGCCGGCGTGCCGACCCTGGACAGCAGCGTCACCACCGATGCCCAGTTGAACAGCCTGGGCGGCGCCGATCTGGTGGATGCGGTGCATGGCTACAACAACGGTGCCGCCGCCGCCGCCAAGGAGGCCACAAGCGGCACCCTGTTCGAAGCCCTGGTGACGCTGGAGTCCGACCCGTCGAATCCGCCGAGCCCGGCCGATGTGACGAAGGCGATCGCCGCCATCATCAGCGATGTGAAGACGAAAATCGTCGATCCGCTGGTTACCGCCGCAAACGCACCGACGGCCAGCGACGCCGACAAGGCGGTGGCCGGCGCCGCCACCGCCGTGCTGACGGCACTGACCATGCCGGCCGCCCCGCTGGAAGGATCGGAGGATGTGGCCCTGGCTGCCTGGGACGCCGCCGCCGCCTGGATCCAGGAGAACTGGCCCGACAGCGCCAGCCTGATCCTGAACGCCGCCAATCCGGGTTCCTGGGGCAACAGCCTGAAGGTTTCCATCGACACGGCCGGCATCGGCCCGGCCACGGTGGCCAAATACGGGCTGACCCAGGCCGACTGGTTCAATCTGACCGTGGAATACATGGACCCGACGGGTCTGGTTTCCACCGAAAGCTTCGCAGCGGTCACGGTGAACCCCAAGGGCGCCTCGCGCTATCTGGTCAATGTGCTGGAACAGCAGGCGCGTTATGTCCGGATGCCCGCCCCGGCCGGGACCGTGGTCGACCCCGGTGACGGCGCGGCCGGCACCGGCAGCGGCGGACAGGACAGCGATCCGCTGGACATCATGACCTATCTGGGCAATGAGGCGCTGAAGACCGGCATCTACGCCATGGAGCAGGTGCCGATCTTCAACATCATGTGCATTCCGCCCGATGATATGGATGGCGACACCGATCCGTTCATCTATCAGACGGCCGCAGAATATTGCGTGCAGCGCAACGCCATGCTGATCATCGACCCGCCGACAGGATGGGCCGACAAGTTCAAGGCCGGCAATGTGCCGGGCATCAGCCTGAACGACCTGGGCTCGTTCGGGGCTGAGGAAGGGCGGTCCTCGGCCGTCTATTTCCCGCGCATCGTGGCGGTCGATCCGTTGGCCAATGGCGCCACGCGCGTGCTGCCCAATTGCGGCTATATCGCCGGCATCTGGGCATCGACCGACAGCCAGACGGGCGTCTGGAAGGCCCCTGCCGGCCTGACGGCCGCCATCAACGGCATCGTCGGTCTGCAAAATGTCATGACCGACGCACAGAATGGCGAGTTGAACCCGCAAGGCATCAACTGCCTGCGCACCTTCCCCATCGGTGGCACCGTGGTCTGGGGGGCCCGGACCCTGCGCGGCGCCGATGCGCTGGGCGACGAATATAACTACGTGCCGGTACGCCGCCTGCTGCTCTACATCATGGATTGGGTGCTGACGAACACCAAATGGGCCGTGTTCGAGCCCAATGACCAGCGCCTGTGGTCATCGCTGCGCCTGCAGATCAGCAGCTTCATGGCCAGCCTGTGGAAGCAGGGCGCCCTGTTCGGCACCTCCGCCGATCAGGCCTTCTTCGTCAGATGCGACAGCCAGACCACCACCATGGTCGACATCGACAGCGGCATCGTGAATGTGCAGATCGGCTTCTGCCCGGTCCGCCCGGCCGAATTCGTCGTCGTCACGGTCCAGCAGATCGCCGGTCAGGCCGGTTGAGCCCAGAGGATATAGCCATGCCGCTTTTCCCCAAGAACCCGCAACGCCTGACGCCATACGCGAATTTCCGCTTCAAGGTGAAGTGGGACAACACCTATGTGCTGGGCGTCAGCAAGGTCAGCGGTCTCACCCGCTCCACCCAGGTCATTCAGCACCGGGAAGGGGGCGACCCCTCCCCCATCCATCTCGCCCCCGGTCAGACCAGCTATGGTCCCATCACGCTGGAACGCGGTGTCTCCTACGACACCACGTTCGAACAATGGGCCAACAAGGTGTTCGACTGGACCAATTCCACCAGCGCCGTCGGCCAGAACACCTCGCTTCTGGATTTCCGCAAGGACATCACGATCGAGGTCTATAACGAAGCGGGGATGAAGGTCCTGGCCTACAATCTCCATCGCTGCTGGGTGTCGGAATTCCACGGCATGTCGGAACTGGACGGCGTCGGCAACGCGCTGGTCGTGGAAAGCATCACCTTGCAGAACGAGGGCTGGGAACGCGACGACACCATCGTCGACGTGGCGGAACCCAGCTTCGTGCTGCCGGCGAAGAACCCACTGGTATAAGCGGCGGGCCGCAACGGGCTGGTCCGTACCGATATCGATCAACCAGGGGCCGGGGGGCCACGCATGGCCGGAACGCCTGGCCTTTTATCCAATGCCGCACTGCTGACCCTGTGGGAAGCCGGGGAGGGGCGTCACGACGCCGACCGGGCGTTGCTGATCCTGGCCCATGCCGAGCCTGGACAGGCCTGGACCGATCTGGCGGCCCTGCCGCTGGGGTTGCGCGACCGGTTGCTGCTGGACGTGCGCCGCCAACTTCTGGGTGATGAATATCCCATCGGCGTGCAATGCCCGGCCTGCGGGGAGCGGCTGGAATTCACGGCCACGACCGACGAACTGGCCCCACCCGGTCAGCCGCCACCGCCCGACCGGGTGGAGGTGGTGCACGGGGACTGGCGGCTGGCGGCGCGGCCCGTCTGCAGCCGTGATCTGGCGGTTCTGCGCCCGGGCCAGACGCGCGTCCAGGCCCGTGTGGCCCTGGCGAGCGCCGTGATCCTGTCGGCCGAGGGACCGGCCGAGGGACCGGCAGAGCGGCCGCCGGATGACGCCCTGGCCACCCTGGCAGAGGCACTGGCGACCGCCGATCCCATGGCCGACCTTGAATTCGCCCTGTCCTGCCCGGCCTGCCGGCATCAATGGCTGGTGGCCTTCGACATCACCGCCTATTTCTGGCGCGAGCTGACGCGCATGGCGCACCGGCTGCTGGACGAGGTGCATGAACTGGCAGCGGCCTATGGCTGGGGTGCTGCCGACATCCTGTCCCTGTCCCCGGCGGCGCGCGCCTATTACCTGTCGCGGATCAAGGCATGAGCGATTATTTCGACAAGCGCATCGACCGGGTCTTCGGGCTGCAGGCGCTGGCCACCCCGCCCTTGCAGATGATCGTGGCCGACCCGTTTGCCCGGCGTGGGACGCTGATGCCGCTGCTGGTGGCCGCCGACAGGCCCGATGACGGCACACCCCCTCTGGCGGCTCTGGCCGCCCCCCCGCCGGCAGCACCCAAACCGGCACCCGCCCGGCAGGCCCGCCCCCCCGCAACCGCAACCGCCCCCCCGCCCCAGCCGGCACCCCACCCCGCCCCACCGGACCGCCGTCGCGGACAGGCGGGCGCCTTGGGCCTGGATGATTACCTGTCCCGGCGCGGAGAGCGCTGATGGGCGATTATTCCATGGTGGCATCCATCACCCGGACGCTGGTGCAGATCGTCCAGGATGGATTGAACCGCATCGACGGACCACTGGCGCGTGCGCTGGTCACCACGGGCCGGCCGGATGGCACCGATGCCATCCCGCAGCCGCGCGTGAACCTGTTCCTGTTCCACACGGTGCCCAACGCCTATGCCCGCAACCTGGACCTGCCGCTGCGCACAAGCAACGGGCAGTTGCTGGCCCGGCCATCCCTGGCCCTGGACCTGTTCTATCTCTGCAGCTTCCATGGGGCTGACGATGTGGAGCGGATGGAGCCGCAGCAGCTTCTGGGGGCGGCCATGACGGCGCTGAATGCGCACCCGATCCTCACCCCCGACGACATCAACCGTGCCGCCAGCCTGTTCGGCGTGCGGCCCGACCCACGTTTCCCCCTGCATCAGGCCCAGGTGACGCCGCACAGCTTCTCGGTGGAGGAATTGTCGCGCCTCTGGTCCACGTTCCCGCAAGTGCCCTATGCCCTGTCCGTCTGCTACCGCGTCACGGCGGCGTTCCTGGAAACCGACGACGTGCCGGAACCCAGCATGCCATCCGCCGCCATCGCCCCGACGGTGCAGCGGCAGAACCCCGTGGCGCCGGCCCCGCCGCCGCCGCCGACCGTTCCCAGCCTGGAAAGCATCCGCCTGATCGAACGGTCGGGCAGCGCCACGGCCCTGACGGGGCGGGTGGCCGTGATCCTGGACCCCGCCCCGCAATGGGGACAGGCGGTGACGCTGGAACTGCACCCGCTGGCCGGCGGCCGGTCCTACGCCTTTTACGGTACCGGCAAGGCGCAAGGGGCGACGGAGATCCTGTTCACCGGCACGCCGGCCGGCACCTATCTGGTCCGCGCCGGCTATGACGGGGCGCTGAGCCGGCTGACACGCGGCACGGATGGCCGCTTCAACGGCCCCGTCCTGACCATCCCGGTCACCTAGGGGGGGCGATGGCGCGTTTCTCCCCCGATGAATGGCGGCGCCACAACCGCGCGGTCCTGCTGGCGCATCTGTCGCGGCTGGGTGGCCTGCTGGACCGTGCGGCCGGCAAACCGCCACGCCGGGCATTGCCCGTGCCGGAAAGCCGGCTGTTGTCCGCCATCGACAGGCTGGTCCACGTCTTCGACCTGGAACCGTTTGAACGCGACGCGCTGCTGCTGGCAGCGGGGGTGGAATTCGATGCCGAGACGGCGTCGGCCTGCGCCGCGGCGCAGGGTGACCCGCAATGGACACGGCCCACCGTCGGACTGGTCCTGTCGGTGCTGGATGGCGCCAGCTGGTCGGCGCTGGGACCATCGGCCAGCCTGCGCGACAACGACCTGATCCATCTGGACAAGGCGACGGAGTTCGTCCGCTCCCCGGTCGGGGTCGACGAGGCCATGCTGCATTTCCTGCTGGACGGCATGCTGGTCGATCCGGAACTGGATGGCGTCATCAAGCCATTGCAGCAGGCCGCCACCGTCCTGCCCGACCATAGGGCCGTGGCCGACCGCATCGTCACGGCCTGGACCGGGGCAGAGGCGGAACGGCCGCTGGTGCATCTGCTGACCCGCGACATGGCGGACGCGATCTCCACCTTGGCGCTGGTCGGGGAACGACTGGACCAGCCGGTCTGGCGCATCGATGCCGGTGCCCTGCCGCATCAGCCCGGCCCCTTGCGCGCGCTGTACCGCCGCTGGCGGCGGCTGGCGCGGCTGGTGGACGGCGTGGGCGTGCTGGAACTGCCCGACCGGCCGACCGCGGAGACGCTGGAGGCCGCCAGCCGCTTCGCCTTCATGACCGAAGAACCGTTGGCGATCTTGGGATCGGATGCCCGCCTGCCGGGCAGCCGCCCGCGATTGACCCTGGAACTGCCACGGCCCGACGGCGCCGCGCGGGAACGGCTGTGGGCCGATGCCCTGACCGATGCCATCGGCGTCAGCCCCGATCCCGACCCGGTACAGCGTCTGGCCCAGACCTTCGACCTGGATATCGCCAACCTTCGCGGGGCCGCAAGTCTGGCCGCCGGTCCTGACGATGATGATGACGATGATGACCAGCAGGGCCACCGCCGCGGCTCCTCCCACGACTGGCTGCCCGCCGTCTGGGCCGCCTGCCGGCAACAGGCGCGCACCCGCCTGGACGGGCTGGCCCAACGCGTGGGCGGCGATGCCGGCTGGAACAGTCTGGTCGTGCCGCCCGTCCTGTCGGAAGGCCTGCGGGATCTGGCGGCCCAGATCCGGCACCGGACCCTGGTCCATCAGACCTGGGGCATGGCGCCGCCCGGCGAACGCGGCATGGGCATCACCGCCCTGTTCGCCGGCGGCAGCGGCACCGGCAAGACCCTGGCGGCGGAAATCCTGGCCACCGAACTGAACCTGGACCTCTACCGCGTCGATCTGTCGGCCGTGGTCAGCAAATATATCGGCGAGACAGAGAAGAATCTGGCCCGCATCTTCGACGGGGCGGAGGCCGGGGGCTGCGTGCTGCTGTTCGACGAGGCCGACGCCCTGTTCGGCAAGCGCGGCGAGGTGAAGGACAGCCATGACCGCCACGCCAACATGGAGGTGGGCTACCTGCTGCAGCGCATGGAAAGCTATCGCGGGCTGGCCATCCTGACCACGAACCTGCGCGACAACATGGACCCGGCCTTCCTGCGCCGCCTGCGCTTCGTGCTGGATTTCCCCTTTCCCGATGCGGCCTTGCGCGAACAGCTCTGGCGTCAGGCCCTGCCCGACCGTGTGCCCATGCAGGGGGTGGATCGTCACGCCCTGGCCCGGCTGGCCCTGTCGGGCGGGCAAATCCGGGTGGTGGCCCTGAACGCGGCCTTTGCCGCCGCCGCTGATGGCGGGGTGCTGCGCCCGGCCCATCTTCTGGCCGCCGTGCGCCGCGAATATGCCAAGCAGGGACGCCCCATGTCGGACAGCGAGGTGCGGCTGTTCACATAGGGCGGTTTTCAGTTGATCGGAAACCGCCCCGGCGGCGGCAGACGCGGTGCTCCACTTTCCTTGCTTCCTGTGTCGGCTGAATGCAGAAAAAATGGCGCTTTGCCCAGTCTTGATCTCGCCATTGCGGCTCTGCGCCAGCCAAGGGTTTGCCGTGACATCGCCTCTGCCACTGGTCATAATCGGCGCGAAGATGTCATAGGACCAAGCGCACCTTTGGGGACGGTTCGCCGCCCCCCCGTGCGGGAGATGCCAAAGCGATGGGTGAACGGATCGCCGTCACTGACACCTCGGCAAAACGCCCGCAGTCGCCGGCCGGTGTGCAGCACGACGCCGCGGCGGGGGCGGTTGTCCAGCGGGCCGACACGCCCCCCCACCGCCCGTCCGCCCGTGATCTCCTGTCTGCGGCGGGGGGCGCGCCCCTGCCCACCGCCGTGCGACAGCAGATGGAGCGGGCGTTTGGTGCCGGCTTCGGCCGGGTGCGCATCCATCACGGGGATGAGGCAGAGGCCTACGATGCCGCCGCCTTCACCGCTGGTGAGCGTATTTTCATGCCGCGCAAGGCACCGCGCCTGGACAGCGGAGAGGGTCGGTCGCTGCTTGCCCATGAGTTGACGCATGTGCTGCAACAGCGCCATGGCCAGGTGCGGCGCCCGGCCGATGGCGTCGCCGTCGATCCCCATCCGGAGCTGGAACGGCAGGCGGTAAAGACAGCCGCCAGCGTGATGCGGGGTGACGGGGCCCCCGGCTGGGGGGGCAGCGCCACGGCAGCCCCGTCGCCGCCCTCCTCTGGCGCCGCCGTGCAGCGGGCGCCGAAAAAGGACAGACGCCGGACGGATGAGGAAGAGGGCATTGAGATGGTGCCCCTGCACCGGCCGGAACCGGCCGCGGCGGAACATGATCAGGCGCCGGTGGAAACCCGCCCGCGCGCCAACGCCATCATTGAGCCGCCGGAACAGGAACCGCCAAAGCCGGAACCGGCGCAGCCGAAGACCGAAGCGCCGAAAAAGCCGGCGCCCGGGAAAGAGGAACCGATCCCCGATGATGCAGTCGAGAAAAGCCGCAAGCGGCACAAATTCGTGACCAACCACCTGGATGCGGGCCAGGGCGGGGCCGGACCGGCCCTGTCGCAAACCGATGATGGCCTGCGACAGGCCATGGCCCAGATGGGTGACCTGGCCAAGCAGCTGGAAGCGGCGGGCCGAGCCGGACCGATGGCGCCTGCGCCCACCGTGCCCTGGGCACAGCAGCAGCAGGCGCCCGGGGGGGACCCGTCCTCCCCGCCGCCCCTGCCCATCCCCGACCTGCCGCAGCCGGATCCCGGCCCCACCATCACCCCGGATGCCCCCATGTCGCCACTGACAGCCAATGCCCCCACCTACCGCAGTTTCAAGGAGATGCACCAAGAGGAGGAGCAGGCCAAGGAGGCCCTGCGCGAGCGGCATGAGAAGCACAAGGCCGAGGCGGCGGCTGCCAGCAGCGCCCAGGGGGCACCGGCATGAGCAATGGCCCCAGCGCGCCCGGCGGCATCGTCCGCCTGGACCCCACCACCTATGCGCCCGTCGCCGTGATTCCGTTCCAGTTCAATCCGGCCGCCGTGCGCCGCACCCTGCAGGCGGCTACCGTGGGGGGGCAGCCGGGCGGTCATTCCGAAGCGGTGCAGTTCACCGGTGCCCCGACCGAAACTTTCGTGCTGGAGATCGAGCTGGATTGCTACAATGCCGGCCTGCTGCCGGCCGTGGTCGGTCAGGACAGCGGCCTCTACCCCATGCTCTATGCCATGGAAACGCTGATCTATCCGCCCATGACCCAGGTCGACACGTCCCTGGCGGCGCTCAGCACGGGCACCATGGCCATTGCCCCCATCGCCGTCCCGCCGGTTCTGCTGGTTCTGGGGGGCAATCGCGTGGTGCCCGTGGCACTGCAATCCTTCAGCATTGTGGAACAGGCCTTCGACAATGACCTGAACCCGCTGCGCGCGGTCGTATCGCTGTCGGCCCGCGTCCTCAGCTATTCCGACACAACCTATAATTCCCCCGCCTACCAGTCCTACAAGACCTATCAGCAGTCGAAGGAAGGGCTGGCCAACATCCTGTCGCTGTTCCCGCCGCCCGCGGCATCCAGCACGGGCAGCTGAAGGAAGCCCCGGCAGCACCACGTCATTATTACGCCCAGTGAAATGATTCATTGCGGTCACCATGGCTTCCGCCCGGCGGGGCAATCACGCAGGATCGGGCCATTCCAAACACCGTCCGGTCCGCCAACGACCGCGCCCGCATCCGAGGTTTTTCTGAAATGACGATGGAAGTGAGAAAGGGGCCGCCGCCACGGCCGGCCCCCACCGTGATCCTGCGCGCTGCGGCGGGCGGGGCGCTGGCGGTCGGTCTGCTGCTGGCGATCATGGGCCTGACAGACACGGCCCTGCTGATGGCGCCGTTCGGGGCCAGTTGCGTGCTGTTATTCTGCGCGCCGGACAGCCCGTTGGCCCAGCCGCGTGCCGTCATCGGCGGGCATGTTCTGTCCACCGCTGTCGGTCTGGCGGTCATGGCGCTGGCGGGCACCGGGCCACTGGCCATGGCGCTGGGGGTCGGGCTGGCCATCGCCCTGATGATGGCGACCCGCACCACCCACGCGCCGGCGGGTGCCGATCCGCTGCTGGTGATGATGACGGGACAGGGCTGGCTTTTCCTGGTCACGCCGGTGCTGGCCGGCACGGTGCTGCTGGTCCTGGCCGCCTGGATCTGGCACCGGGTCACGCGTCCCGGAGCCTATCCAGTATACTGGTGGTGAAATCCCAGACCCGATCCAGCTCCATCCGCAGCCGGGGAGCGGCATGGTCGATGAAGGCGCGAACCTTGGGTGCGGCCATGCGACCCTGGGCATGGACCAGATGGACGGGCACGGCATCGGGCGTGAAATCGATCAGCACGGGCACCAGCCGCCCTGTGCGGAACGCCTCGCCCACCATATAGCAAAGCGCGACGGTGATGCCCTCCCCACGCTCGGCCGCCTCCAGCGCCACAAAGGCGTCGTTGATCTCCAGCCGTGGATGCAGATCGACCGTGCCCACGCGCCCGTCGCGCTGAAACCGCCATTGCCGGCCCGGCATCATGCCGGTGAAGGCCAGGATCTGGTGATCGCGCAGGTCGCCCGGCGTCCGCGGCGTGCCATGGCGGGCCAGATAGTCCGGGCTGGCGACCAGCAGCCGGCGCACGGGCCCCACCTTCTGCGCCACCAGGCCGCTGTCGGGCAGATGGCCGATCCGGATGGCCAGATCAATGCCTTCATCCACCAGATTGACAACACGGTCCAGCAGCAGCACCGACGCCGTGACGGTTGGGTGGGCGGCCAGAAAGCTGCTGACGACCGGCCCCAGCAAGGTCCGGCCAAAGGTGACGGTGGCGGTCAGGCTCAGATGGCCGGTCGGCGCTTCCGAGCCACCGGCCCCGGCCTCACGCGCGGCGCCATCCCATTCCGCCAGGATGCGACGGGCGCTGTCCAGAAAGCGCAACCCTGCCTCGGTCAGCGACAGGCTGCGCGTCGTACGGTTCAGCAGCCGCGCACCCAGCCGCTCCTCCAGCGCCGCCACGGCCCGGGTGACCGCGGCCGGTGACAGATGCAGGCGCCGGCCGGCGCTGGCGAAGCCGCCCGTATCGGCGACGGCGACGAACACTGTGATCTCATGGAAACGGTCCATGCCACTCCCGTCGCTGCCGGCCGGTCAGGCCGCCTGCAGCTTCATTGCCTCCAGACGCCGGGACAGATCGCGGCGGGCTGCCCCGTCAAGATCGAAGCAGATGCTGCAATCCTCCTCGCGGGCGGACACGATATGGAAGGCGACCGGGCCCGGCAAGGAGGACCAGTGCAGGCGTCCCGACTGTCCGGCGCGGGCGCCGGGCATTGCCAGCAGGGCGCCGCCGCCCGACAGGTTCACGATCGTCACCTTGCTGCGGGTGGCGCCGATCTCCACCTCTGCGGACTGACCCAATACAAAGCGGTCCTCGCCACGGCGATCGACATCGGAAATGGCCGTACGCACGACGCGGACCAGGGTCTGGCGCAGATTATTCACCCCATCGGTCACGCGCGTGGACACGCTGCGCAGCATCCGTGCCTTCTCCCCCGTGCCATGCGCCTCGTCGGAGACGAGCGCGATGCGGCGGGAGACTTCACGGTTGGCATTGGCCGTTTCATGCACGTTGCGGGCGATCTCCTTGGTCGCGGCCGACTGTTCCTCCATCGCAGCAGCGATGGTGGAGGAGATGTGGTCCATGGCGTTGATGGCCCCGCTGATGCCTTCCACGGCCTGGACGGCGGCATGGGTGGCTTCCTGGATCTCGTTGATCTTGGCCGTGATCTCCTCGGTAGAGCGGGATGTCTGATTGGCCAGGCTCTTCACCTCCGACGCGACGACGGCAAAGCCCTTGCCGGCCTCGCCGGCCCGCGCCGCCTCGATCGTGGCATTGAGCGCCAGCAGGTTGGTCTGGCCGGCAATGTCGCGGATCAGGTTGGCCACGTCGCCGATCTGATTGACCACATCGCGCAGGCTGTCGATGGTTTCGCGGGTGCGCTCGCCCCCCTCCACGGCCTGTCGGCTGACGGTCATGGCATGGGCCACCTGGGCGCTGATTTCGCCGATGGACGCCGTCAACTGCTCTGTGGCGCTGGCCACGGCCTCAGCATTGGCCAAGGCCTGCTCGGCAGCGGCCGCCACGTTCTGGGCATTGTCACTGACCTGGGCCGCGGACTGTTCCATGGCGGCGGCCGTCTCGTCCATGGTCTCGGCCTCATGTGCCACCAGATCCACGGACGTGCGCGATTCCGTCTCCACCGTGTCGGCCATGCCGGTCAGGGCGGTGACGCGGTCAGCATGGGCCGCTGCCTCGGCCTGGGCCTGCTGCTCCCGCAGGCGGACATTGTCGGCCGTGCGTTCATGCAGGATGGAAAGCGCGCGGGCCATGTCGGCAATCTCGTCGTGGCGGCCACCGGCGGCGGGCAGGCGCACCGCCAGATCACCATCACCGATCCGGGTCAGCGCGTCGGTAATGCCGATCAGCGGCTTCACCACATGGCGATGCAGCACCAGCATGATCACAGCCGACGCCAGCACACCGCCGATCAGCAGCAGAACCGACAGGTCCGACAGATCATCGGCGATGGTCACGGCGCTGCCCAGCTCGCCATGCATATTGTCAACGGCCTTGGCGGCGATCCCGTCAACCTCCGTCACCACGGCGTCCAGCGCCGCGGACAGGGCTTCCGTCTGCCCGTCCAGCTCGCCCATCAGCTTGTTGCCGGCAGCGGGACCGTCCTTGACGTAGGCATTGGCCATCTTCATGCCCAGGGCATAGAAGGGCTCGATGGTCTGCCCCACCTGGTCCAACTCGGCGACCAGCTTCTGGTGCCCGATGGCCTTGGCCAGTTCGCGGGCATGCTTCAGGTTCTCATGCGCACCTGTGCGGGCTTTCTCCGCCTCCGCGAAGCCGTCATCCAGCCCATCCAGCGCCCGGGTGGCTGACACATCGGTCAGCCACTGCTGAATCTGCACCAGATTGATGTTCAGCAGCCGGGTCGTCGACACCAGATCCAGCGCCTGAACCGCCGCCAGATCGGCCGCATGGTTGGCCGCGGCGATCTGCTTTTGCTGGCGACCGGCCCCAAGCATCATCAGCAGGGTCGCAGCCGCCAGCAGCAACAGCACCAGCAGGTTGGAAAGCATGATCTTCTGGCTGACACCGAAACGCATGATGGGAACCCGTACAATGTCTGGTCGAACCTGCGCCCCTGCGGCAGGTCCACTTGACCCAAACGTAACATCATACGCATGCGTTCAAAGTATGCGGTTACCGCATAGTTCCAGTGCCGCCGGCCTAGCGATTGCTAGCAGAAACTATACAAAGGGATAGGTTGCAAAATACCTTCGATTACTTAACCGCTTCCAGACCAACCACGATGGCGTCCCGCTCGGACGGGATGCACAGCAGTCTGCACGACTGGCCGCCAGGGATCAGGTTGATTGCGTTGCTGCGGAAATTGTTCGGGTTAAACAATACCGGGCGATGCCACCAAAGCTGGTAGTCAAGGCCGCGCAGCACCGTGACCAGGCTGTCCACCTGCCCCGAAACGTCACCATTCAGGTACAGGACGGGGCGGCAGCGAGCGATGGTGGCTTTGGCGCCCGCCAGGATTTCCGCGGCCCCTTCCTGCTGATCCAGCTTCAGCAGACGCAGCCGGTCCAGATCCAGACTGTCGATATTCACCGCCGCCGATGCGGCTTCACGGGCGGCAGGGACGATACTGACCTGGGACAGGTTGTTGGCATCGACATTCCAGGCCAGAAGCTGCCTGGCGGCCGCCTCCGGTTCGACGGCATGGACATGGCCGTCCGGCCCCACGGCCTGTGCCAGGGCCATGGTCTGCGCACCGACGCCGGCCCCGACCTCGACGACGACATCACCGTCGCGAAGCAGGCGGGCACAGAGCTGCACCTCCGCCTCGGCCCATTCCCCATACCAGTCCAGGCAGCGGCCAACGGGGGAATCACCGGCCGGATAGCGCATGCGCCCATACCGTGTCGGCGCTTCCAGCACCCCTTCCTCGACAACAACGGACACGCTGCGCGCCGTGACATTGGCGGGCGGGCGCACGGCGGGAAGCGGCGGACGCGACACCGCCGGATAGGGGGTTGCGGGTGGCAGGGGCGGTGCCGGCGGCGGCAGCAGCCGTGACCGGTCGCCTCCCTTCAGGGCCGTCACCTCGCCCGCGATCCGATCGAACACCTTCGGCCAGTCCCCCACGTCGCGCTGGCGGAACAGCCGCATGGTCGGATACCAGGGGCAATCCTCGCGTTCCAGCATCCAGCGCCAGTCCGGCGACAGCTTCAGCGGCACCCAGACATGCCGACCCAGCGCGCCCGCCAGATGGGCAACGGACGTGTCGGAGGAGATGATCAGATCCATATGCGCCATGACGGCAGCAGTATCGAGGAAAGCCCCCTCGCCCTCGTCAAAGTCGGGGCCCAGCGTCACCACCTTCATGCCGTCGGGCAGGTTGTCCAGCTGGTCCAGCCCATAGCCCTTCTGCAGGCTGATCAGCGTCACGCCGGGAATGCGCGCCACGGGGGCCAGATGCTGCAACGCATAGGACCGGCCCTTGTCCACCGAGGTACCCGCCTTGCCCTGCCAGACGATGCCGATGCGGAATCCCCCTTGTGGCAGGCGATCGCGCCAGGATTCCACCCGGGCGGGGTCGGCCTGCAGGTAGGGGATGGGGGTCGGCAGGTTCTCCAGCGTGAAGCCCAGCACATGGGGCAGGCTCATCAGCGGCAGATGGACATCAAAGGGGGGCAGCAATCCATTATGGGTCGCCAGCGTCACGTCCGGGATATGGGCATAAAGGGCATGAAGATTGGCCGGCACTTCCAGGATGACGTGCCTGGCGCGCTTCACCACCTCCGGCACGAATCGGATGAACTGGATGCTGTCGCCCAGCCCCTGCTCGTGCGACAGCAGGATGGTCTTGTCGGAGATATCGCCGCCGGTCCATTCCGGGCATCCGAAATCGCGCAGCGGCACGGGCAGATCAGGCTTCAGCCAGCGCCATTCATAATGCTCCCAGCCTTCCTTCAGATCGCCCCGCGCCAGCAGGACGCCGGCGGCCGTGCCATGTGCCTGCATATGGTCAGGATAGAGTTTCAGCAGGCGGCGGGTATAGTGCAGGGCCTTGTCGCTGTTGCCGACGGTCAGGTGGATATTGGCCAGGTTGTTCAGCGCGTCGCGATAGGTCGGATCGGCCGCCAGCGCCTGCTCAAAGCAGCGCAGGGCCCGTTTGTTGTCGCCCAGTTCGTGAACGGCATTGCCCATGTTCAGCAGCGCTTCGCGCATGCCCGGACGCAGCTTCAGCGCCTTTTCATAATGGCCGATGGATTCGGCCGGCCGCTTGGCGGCGTAAAGCTGGTTGCCCAGATTGACCAGAACCTCTGGCACATTGGGATTGATCGTCAGCATCTCTTCATAGATTGCGATCGCGTCCTGGGTCCGGCCCTGGGCGGCGGCCTCGTTCGCCTGGGCGAACTTCACCTCCAGGCTGACCGGCGGGGGCGGAGGTGGCGGGGGTGTTGCGGCCTGATCGGCATGGCCCGACTGCGCCAGCAAGGCGTCGGCCTGGGCCAGGGCGGCGGCGGCGAAGGGCGACCCCGGCCGGGCCTCCGCGGCCTTGCGGCAGGCCTCCACCGCTTCCGGGATACGGCCCAGCGCGCTCAGGGAATTGGCCATGTTGATCCGGGCGTCGGCATCGCCGGGCATCACCGAAAGCCAGCGACCGATGGCCTGCACCGCCTCTGCATGACGGCCCAGCTGTTGAAGCGCGATACCATAGGGATGCAGGACTGCGACGAAATTCGGCGCGCGGTCCAGCAGGCGCCGATACCCTTGCTCAGCTCCCGCGACTTGCCCGGCCAGATGCTTTTCCTTGATCGCGTTCAGTTCCGCGACCAGCTTCATCTCAACATCCGACATCTGGGCCAAGACATTCCCCTCCGATATTCCGGCACCGCCACGTACCGCCTTCATCCACCCTTGTACCGTTTGCCCATAAGGTTAATCAAATCAAATGCCCGGCCTCAGCGCAGGGCATTACTGATCAGATAGGCTCCATAGTCGGCGGCCTTCAGCCGGATGGCGGCACGCTCATTTTCCCCTGCCATGGCGCGGGCCAGGATGATGTGGCGCTGCACGTCACCATCCACCACCTTGAACAGACCCGCTTCACCCTTGATGCGGGGGTAATAGGTCGGGTCGACACGCTTCTGCCGTTTGGCCAGCCGTTCGATGGCCTCCTCCTCCGACAGGTCGATGTCCGCCTGCTTCTTCACCAGGGTCCAGTCCTTCTCCCCCGCCCAGCCCGCGGCCACCAGTTCGGCCGGGTCGCCTTCGCACACGCCCACCTTGAACAGATTCTTGCCCAGCCCGACATCTGAGCCCCATTGGCTCAGGGCGGCACTGCGCGCGACGAAAATGGTGGCCATATCCGGTCTCCCTCAAATATCCGAAGGGCGGGCAACCCCAAACCGCCTCCCGCGAACGGGGTAGCGCAGGATGGGGCCCAAGGAAAGAGGGTTTTGCCAATCACAGAGGCCCTATTGAACAGCAAATAGGCGAACATGATTATTCATTGTGCAGCAAACGCCGATGACGCGGTATTGCAGGGGTTCGCAAGACGATGGTAAGAGGTCGCGTGCCCATAATTTGATCAATATTTTCTCTGGATAATTTTTAGTCAGTTGATACTTTATATAGTCAGTAAGACGGTGCAAAGCCGCACTGTGGTGCAAAGCCGCATCAAGCGACACCGCAGTCACGCCCAAATATTCGCAATCTTATGCATCATAATGGTTCACATGCCAAAAGACATGCTGGCGGACAATTCCGCTCATGCCCGAACCGGGGGCGCAACCGAAGCTTCACCTGAAACCATCATCGATCTGGCGCGGGAGGTCGCGGAGGTCTCCGCGATGCGGACCAGTGCCATCGGCGATATAACCCGACGAACCAAGATATTAGCCCTCAATGCGAAGATCGAGGCGGCGCGGGCCGGTGTCCACGGCGCGGGCTTCGGCGTTGTCGCGGCGGAGGTGCAGAACATCTCGTCGGAGATCGACCAGGCCGCCAGCCTGATGCGGGACGAAATCGTAGGCAGCGCCAACCGCCTGCATCGGCTGGGTCAGGATCTGGTCGGCACCATCCGGGGGCAGCGTCTGGCTAATCTTGCGCTCAACATGATCGATATTGTCGATCGCAACCTGTATGAACGATCCTGCGATGTAAGGTGGTGGGCCACCGACAGCGCCATGGTCGATGCGCTGACGCGCCCATCGGCCGATACGGCCGACCACGCCGCCTATCGCTCCGGCGTCATTTTGAAATCCTATACGGTCTATCTCGATATCTGGGTGGCCGATGCCACCGGGCGGATCGTCGCCAACGGCCGGCCCGACCGTTATCATGTCCGCGGCAAGTCCGTGGCCGATGAAAGCTGGTTCAAGGATGCCATGGTGACACGCGACGGCACTGAATTCGCCGTCGCCGACGTCGCCCCGCACCCGCTGTTGAACGACCGGCCGGTTGCCATCTATTCCACTGCCATCCGCGCCGGCGGGGCGGAAAATGGCAAGCCGCTTGGCGTTCTGGGCATCTTCTTCGACTGGGCACCCCAGGCCGGTACGGTGGTGAAGTCGATCCGCCTGACGGAGGAGGAGCAGTTGGAGGGTCGGACCAAGTGCCTGATCGTCGACAGCAGTTTCCGCATCCTCGCGGCCAATGACGAACGTTATCTGCTGATGGGCCGTTATCCGATCAGGACGGATGGCAAGGACATGGGCTTCTATCAGGCCGATGACGGCACGGTGGTGGCCTTCGCGCTTACCCCCGGTTATGAAACCTACAAGGGGCTGGGCTGGTATGGCCTGATCCTGCAGCGCACGCCGGACGTGGAAGCCGCCTGGAACGCCAGCCACGGTGTGGGCAGCAGCCGGCATTGACGACAGGACCCGCCCCGCGCAACCGGGGCGGGCCTGCCTTTACGCCTTCTGGATACCGGGCTTGGCCGGATCGATCGCGTATTTGACGCGGGTGGACAGTTTGCCGCCCGGCCGCGACACCTGATCCAGGACGCGCAGTTCCATCTGCAACCGCTTGGGCGTCACCTCGCAGACGCCATAGCCGCGCTGGTCGTTGATCAGCTTGATGTGCGGGTTCTCGTCCAGCATGCCCTTGGCATTGGGCCGTGCCTCCCCGCCATCACCACCCGAGGAGATGGAGGTAACGACGAATTCCGAGGTCACGGTGGGGCTGTCGGGATTCTGGTCATCCAGATGCACATCGCCGACAATATGCTGATGCTCATCCCCGGTCAGGATGACGGCGTTGCGGATCTTGTTGTCATGCAGATGCGACAGCACGCGGCGGCGCGCCACGCGGTAGGGGTCCCAGCTGTCCAGGTTGCGGATATTGGCCGGGCCCGGTTCACGGTCACAGGGCATGAACATCACCTGCTGGGCCAGCAGGTTCCATTTGGCCTTGCCGTTCACCAGATTGTCGAACAGCCAGGCTTCCTGCTTCTCGCCCAGCACAGTCAGCTTGGGGTCGTTCACCTCGTCACAGGCGGGGCGGAACCCGTCGCGGCAGGGCTGGTCACTGCGGTACTGGCGCGTGTCCAGCACATGCAGGTCGATCAGGTCGCCAAAACCCAGCTTCCGGAAAAGCTGCATGTTGCCGGCCTGCGGCAGGGACGATTTGCGGAAGGGCAGATGTTCATAATAGGCCTGGGCCGCCGCTGCGCGGCGCAGGCGGAAAATCTCCGGCGGGGTATTGTCCCAGTCGAAATCGCTGACCCAATTGTCCACCACCTCATGATCGTCCCAGGCAGCGATCCAGGGGGCGGCGGCATGGGCCTTCTGCAGGTCGGTGTCCAGCTTGTACTTGGCATAGCGCAGCCGGTAATCATCGACGGAGAAGGGGTCCGGCTGGTCGATGCGGCGCGGCGACGGCACCACATCCTCAATATGCCGGCTGTAGAAGAAGGGCCGGCTCAGGCCTTCATAAATGTAGTCGCCATAATGGTAGACGAAATCGACCTCCTCCTGCGACAGGAAGTCGAAGGCGGTGTAGAGGCCCTGATCGTAATTCTGGCAGCCGGCCACGGCGAAGCGCAGCTTCTGCGTCGGCGTACCGGCAGCGGGCGCCGTGACGGCGCGGCCCTGCTGCGACCGGTGGTCACCGCAACGGAAGCGATACCAGTAGGGGCGGCCGGGCTCCAGCCCCGCCACTTCCACATGGACGGAATGGGCCAGTTCCGGATAGGCCATGGCCGTCCCCTTGGCGGCCACCTCCTTGAAGCTCTTGTCCTTGCCCACTTCCCAATCGACGGGAATGATGTCCGTGGGCATGCCATAGCCGGGTTCCAGCGGCCGGGGCGCCAGCCGCGTCCAGATGACGAAACCGTCGGGCCACGGATCGCCCGAGGCCACGCCCAGCTGGAACGGATAGTCGGTGAAGGTCGGCCGGCCCAACGCCAGCCGGGGTGCCGCCAGGGGGATGCCCAGGGCCGAAACAGCCAGGGCGCCCGCCCCCCGCAACAAGGCGCGTCGATTGAACGCGAAGGGGGCCGGCAGCACAGACTTCATCAGCAATACCCGTTGCTAACACCCTGCGGGCGGCACCGGAATGGTACCGTCAGGCGGATGGGACAAGAATGGATATGCGGAACCGGACTGACCAGTTCCGTTACCCTTGCTTGTGACATTGGCGGGGGCGGCTTTGCAAGCGTCTGTTGCGTCGCAGCGCGGCCGCCCCGTCGCCGGCATCAGGCGCCGATGATGCCGCCGCCCTTCTTGGTCACAACCACCACCGAAGGCCGCGGGGGCATATTGTCCTTGAAATCGGGCCAGCGTGTGCCGGGATCGGCGAAGGTGCCCTGCTTGTTGCCCGACTTCGTGGCCTTGTCGACCGCATCCGACCCCGGATGCTGCACCGACAGGAACAGGGCCTGATCGTCGGGGGTGAAGCTGGGACCGGTCATTTCCGCCCCCAGCGGCACGCGGAAGAACAGGCGTGCCGTGCCGCGCATCGGTCCCTGCGTCTCCACAGCCCAGATGCCGTCGGCAGCCCCGCTGGTCCATTGCCACTTGTTGCCCTGGTCGGTGCCCACCCACAGCCGTCCCATGCTATCGAAGGCGCAATTGTCGGGGCAGGAGAACCAGCCATTTTCTGTGGTGGCCTGATTGAAGCTGGCGCCCGTCTTCGGATCAGCCGGATTGCCGGCCTTGATCAGGATTTCCCACTTGTACTTGTCGGCGCCATGGTCGCCGCCCGGCGGCGTCATTTCCACGATATGGCCCCAGCTGTTGGCCGGGCGCGGGTTGGCGGCATTCACGCGCGACTGCTCGGGATGCTTGACGTCATTGGGCAGCCGGTCGTCATTGTTGGTCAGCATGACATAGACCAGACCGGTCTTGGGATTGACCTCCACATCCTCCGGCCGGTCCATGCGGGTGGCCCCCAGCAGCGTGGACGCAATGCGCGCGCAGATCAGCACATCGCCTTGATCCTTGAAGCCGTTGGCAGCGGTCAGCGGCCCCTGCCCATGCACCAGCGGCAGCCAGGTGACCGTGCCATCGGCATCGAAGCGGGCGACGGACAGCGTGCCTTCTTCCAGCAGCTTCATGTTGGCCTTGCGGTCGGCCGGGTTGTACTTGCCCTTGGAAACGAAGCGATAGAGATGCTCAAACCGCTGGTCGTCGCCCATATAGACGGCGACGCGGCCATCCTTGTTCACGGTGACGCCGGCCCCTTCATGCTTGAACCGGCCCAGCGCCGTCAGCTTGCGCGGCGTGCTGGTCGGATCATAGGGATCGATCTCCACGATCCAGCCATAAC
This sequence comes from Hydrogenophaga intermedia, assembly GCA_943371025.1. GTDB lineage: Bacteria > Pseudomonadota > Alphaproteobacteria > Azospirillales > Azospirillaceae > Niveispirillum. The sequence continues at coordinate 158,252 of CALRTC020000005.1, read as the reverse complement.
GGTTGGCGGCATTGGGTTCCTTGTTGATGTCGAACCGCTCGTAATGGCGGCCCCACTGATAGACCGTGGAAGGAACTGTCATGCGGTCGTAATTGCGCTGTTCGGGATGGGACTGGTCCATCTTGCCGGTGAAGTAACCGTCGATATTCTCCTCGCCCGACAGGACCGTGCCCCAGGGCGTCTGGCCCCCGGCGCAGTTATTGACCATGCCGATGACGGTGCGGCCTTCCGGGTCATCCTTGGTCTTCAGCCGCGCGTGGCCGGCGGCGGGGCCGACCAGGGCCATCTTCGTGTTCAGGGCATTGACGCGGCGGTTATATTTGCTGCCCTTCACATAAGACCATTTGCCGTCCTTGCCGCGCTTCACCTCCACCACCGTGCCGGAATGGGCGGCCATTTCGACCTCGACCATCTCCTTGGTCACGGCCTCGGGCGCGTAGCGGTCCTGGCCTTCCGGGACCAGACCGGGGAACATCAGCTCGGCCTGGGTATATTCATGGTTCACCCACAGCAGGCCGTTATCGGCATTATTCGACCCCAGCGGCAGCGGGTAGAAGGCCGTATAGTCGCAATTATAGCCGAACTGCTTCAGCTGGCTGTCGGCCGTCTGCTTCTGCGGGTCGAATTCCGGGCTGTCGGCAAACAGCGGGTCACCCCAGCGGATCAGCACATCGGCATTATAGCCGGGGGCGACATGGTGGTTGCCGTCCACGCCGCGGGCCAGTTCCTCGAAATTGAAGCCGAATCCGGCCTGACCGCCCGCGGCAGCCTTGCCCGCCGCCGGGGCCGCCTGCGCCTTGGCCTCGCCGGTCATCACCAGGGCCGGGATGGCGGGCGTGAAGGCGGCAATGGCGCTGGTGCCCAGCATGCCGCGCAGAATCTCGCGCCGGCCCAGGCGCTGCTGCACCACCTCGCCAAAGGTCGGCTCGCCATCGGGGGAGGCGGGCACATCCTGCAAGGCATCAAATTCAGCATAGTTGGCGGGGATCGGACGGGTCATGACGGGGCAGTCTCCAAACATACAGGCGGCCGGAAACCGACCATTGCCTGCTTATAAGCCGCCGATGCTACAGTTATTTGACAGTCCGCCCCGGCATGTGCGCGGCGTCGATCTGCCACAGACCGGCCACGAAGCGCCACGGGGGAGGGCGCGGCGGCTTTTGTCACCTTGCCGGGCGCGTGCGAACTGGATAGCTTGTCGGGCTGGAATGATTGCGGGGGCTGCTGTTCCGGATACGGGTCTTTGCCGTGCCGATCCCCTGCCCGTTCGGATATGGAGCCGATGAAGTTTGCCCGTCGTGCCGCCCTGGCGGTCCTTGCCTTGAGTTTTGCTGCGACCGCATCGGCCGCTCCCGCCTCAACCACCACGGGCTTCGCGCCGGCCATCGTCTTCGACATGGGCGGGCGCTTCGACAAGTCCTTCAACGAGGCGGCGAATGCCGGGGCCGAACGGTTCAAGGCCGACACCGGCTATAATTTCCGCTGGTTCGAAATCACCAACGAGGCGCAGCGCGAACAGTTCCTGCGCCGGCTGGCCCAGCGCAATGCGGAAATCATCGTGTCGGTCGGATTTTCCATGGCGCCTGCCGTGGAAAAGGTGGCCAAGGAATATCCCAACGTCCATTTCACCCTGATCGACGGCGTCGTGGACCTGCCCAATGTGCAGTCGGTGGAATTCGCCGAGCATGAGGGGTCGTTCCTGGTCGGCGTCCTGGCGGCTTTGGCGTCCAAGACGGGCACCGTCGGCTTCATCGGTGGCATGGATATCCCCCTGATCCGCCGTTTCGCCTGCGGTTATGAACAGGGTGTGAAGTCGGTGCGCCCCAACGCCCATATCGTCGTCAACATGGCCGGCAGCACGCCCGCCGCCTGGGCTGACCCCACGCGTGGCAGCGAACTGGCGAAAAGCCAGTTCGACCGTGGCGCCGATGTCATCTTCGCCGCCGCTGGTCAGACCGGCCTGGGTGTGCTGCAGGCGGCATCGGACGCCGGCAAGCTGTCCATCGGTGTGGACAGCAACCAGAACCACCTGTTCCCCGGCAGCGTGCTGACCAGCATGGTCAAGCGCGTGGACGTGGCCGCCTATGAAGCGTTCAAGACCACCAAGGACGGCACCTGGACGGCCGGTCATCAGCGCCTGGGCCTGAAGGAACAGGGTGTCGGCTGGGCCTATGATGAGAACAACAAGGCTTTGATTACGCCGGAGATGAAGGCGGCCGTCGACAAGGCGACGGACGAAATCAATTCCGGGACCCGCACCGTCGCCAATTATGACGACGTCAAGGGCTGCAAGTACTGATCCCTTCCCGAATTTGACCGTACTGACGCAGGCAGCAACCATGTCGGCCGCCCACCAAACCCATTCCCCCGCCTGGGCAGTCGAACTTGTCGGCATCGACAAACGATTCGGCCCCGTCCATGCCAATCGCCAGGTCACCCTGCGCTTCGCGCCGTCCAGCATCCATGGGCTGGTGGGCGAGAACGGGGCCGGCAAATCGACCCTGATGAGCATCCTTTACGGCTTCTATCAGGCCGATGAAGGGGAAATCCTGGTCCGCGGCCAGCAGGTCGATATCCGCAATTCCCAGGACGCGATCCGTCTGGGCATCGGCATGGTCCATCAGCATTTCATGCTGGTAGAGACCTTCACGGTGCTGGAAAACCTGCTGCTGGGCAATGAGGGCGGCCCCGTCCTGGGTCCGGCGATGGAGCGGGCGCGGGCGGAGGTGAAGGCGCTGGAGGAACAGTTCGGCCTGGAAGTGCCGCTGGACGCCCTGGTCGCTGACCTGCCCGTGGGCGTGCAGCAGCGCGTGGAAATCCTGAAGGCGCTTTATCGCGGGGCCGAGGTGCTGATCCTGGACGAGCCGACGGCCGTATTGTCGCCGCCGGAGGTGGAGCAGCTGTTCCAGATCCTGGACCGGCTGCGCCGCCAGGGTCGCACCGTCGTGCTGATCACGCACAAGCTGAAGGAAATCCTGGCCATCACCGACCATGTGTCGGTGCTGCGCCGCGGCGCGGTCGTCGCCGAATTCACCACGGCCGAGACCAGCCAGCAGGCGCTGGCCGACGCCATGGTCGGCCGCAAAACCTCGCTGGAAGTGGAGCGGGGTCCGGCCAAACCTGGGCCCGTGCTGCTGGCCGCATCGCATGTCGATGTCGTGGACGGGCGCGGGATCAAGCTGCTGGACGATGCCAGCCTGACCGTGCGGGCGGGAGAGATCGTGGGCATCGCCGGCGTGGCCGGCAATGGCCAGTCGGAATTGCTGGAAGTGCTGTCCGGCATGTCCGGCTTCTCCGCCGGTACGCTGACCATCAAGGGGGCGGAAATCGGCCCCACCGCCGGCTATGACGCGGCCGACGCCCGCCGGCGCGGTCTGGCCCATGTGCCGGAAGACCGGCTGAAACTGGCCGTCATCAAGGAATTCCCGGCCTATGAAAGCGCCATCCTGGGCTATCACCAGGATAAGGTCCTGGCGGGCCGGGCTGGCCGGCTGAACTGGAAGCGCGTCGTCGAACGCACGGCCGAGCTGATGGAACGGTTCGATGTGCGCCCGCGCGATCCGAACCTGCGCAGTTCGCTTTTCTCCGGCGGCAATCAGCAGAAGCTGGTCATGGCGCGCGAGATGGACCGGGAGCCGGACATCCTGTTGGTGGGTCAGCCGACGCGCGGCGTGGATATCGGTGCCATCGCCTTCATCCACCGCCAGCTGGTCAGCTTGCGCGACCGGGGCAAGGCCATTCTGCTGGTCTCGGCCGAGCTGGACGAGATCCTGGCCCTGTCGGACCGCATCCTGGTGATGTGCGGCGGGCGGATCGTGGGCGAGCTTTCGGCCGACGAGGCCACGGAAGGCCGGATCGGGGTGATGATGGCCGGCATCGCCGATGGCGTGACCGGTGACGAAGGGGTGACGGCATGAGTGCGGGTGCGGGTTCCGACAATCTTCCCTGGTGGGTGACGGGGCTGGTGCTGCCGCTGGTCAATGTCGTGCTGGCGCTGCTGGTTTCCGCCCTGGTCATCCTGGTCATCGGCGAAGACCCGATCGGCGCCATTTCCAGCATGCTGTATGGCGCGCTGCTGACGGGCGACGGGCTTGGCTACACGCTTTATTACGCCACCTCGCTGGTGTTCACGGCCCTGGCTGTGGCCGTCGCCTTTCATGGCGGGCTGTTCAATATCGGTGGGGAGGGGCAGGCCTATCTGGGGGGCCTGGGTGTGGGTCTGGTCTGTCTGGCGCTGCCGGGCTGGCCCTGGTGGGCGCTGTTGCCTTTGTCCGTACTGGGCGGGGCAGCCTTTGGCGCCCTGTGGGCCGCCATCCCCGGCTGGCTGCAGGCCTATCGCGGCAGCCACATCGTCATCACGACCATCATGTTCAATTTTCTGGCCTCGTCGCTGATGGTCTATCTGATGGTCAATGTGCTGATCCGGCCGGGCCAGATGTCGCCGGAAAGCGCGCCCTTTGCCAAGGGCACCTTCCTGCCGATGATGAGCGACATGCTGGCCGGGATCGGCATTCCCATGCTGGCCTCGCCGCTCAATTTCTCGGCCTTCCTGGCGCTGGCCGCCTGCGTCGTCGTCTGGGCCTTCATCTGGCACACGCGCTGGGGCTATGCGCTGCGTGCTGTAGGCGCGAATGAGAATGCGGCCCGCTATGCCGGGATCGACGCGCGCAAGGTCATCGTCATCACCATGGCCCTGTCGGGTGCGCTGGCAGGATTGCTGGGCGTGAACGAGCTTCATGGCGTGCAGCACCGCATCCTGCTGAACTTCCCGGCAGGCCTGGGCTTCACCGGCATTGCCGTGGCCCTGATGGGCCGTAACCATCCGGCCGGCATCCTGCCCGCCGCCATCCTGTTCGGGGCGCTGTATCAGGGCGGGACGGAGCTGATCTTCGACTATCCGACCATCAGCCGGGAGCTGGTGGTGGTGATCCAGGGTGTGGTGATCCTGTTCGCCGGGGCCCTGGAACATATGTTCCGCCCGGCGCTGGTGCGCCTGTTTACACGCCGCCCCGCAGATGCGGCGGCCAAGCCGGCGGGGGCCTGAGACCATGATCGACAGCTTTATGGCGCTTCTGTCGCTGCTGGACAGCACCGTGCGTCTGGCCACCCCCCTGCTGCTGGCAGCATTGGCCGGCTTCTATTCGGAACGCGCGGGCGTTGTCGATATCGGGCTGGAGGGCAAGATGCTGATGGCGGCCTTTGCCTCGGCCACTGCCGCCGCCATGACCGGCTCTGCCTGGCTGGGTCTGGGGGCTGCCATCCTGTCCTCCCTGATCATGGCCCTGCTGCATGGCTTTGCCTGTATCACGCACAAGGGCAACCAGGTCGTGTCCGGCGTGGCGCTGAACATCGTGGCGCTGGGCCTGACGGCCGTGCTGGGCAATGCCTGGTTTGAAATGGGCGGGCGTACGCCCAACCTGCCCGCCGCCGCCCGCTTCAATGAACTGACCCTGCCGCTGGCCGAAACCCTGCGCGGCGTGCCGCTGCTGGGCTCGCTTTACTATGAGCTGATCAGCGGCCATTCCCTCCTGGTCTACCTTGCCTTTGCCTGCGTGCCCGTCACCTTCTGGGTGGCCTATCGTACGCGTTTCGGCCTGCGCCTGCGCGCCGTGGGGGAAAACCCGGCCGCCGTCGATACGGCCGGCATCTCCGTCACCCGCCTGCGCTATCAGGCGGTGTTGATCGCCGGCCTGTTGTGCGGCATCGCCGGTTCCTATCTGTCCACCGCGCAAGGTGCGGGGTTCCAGACCAACATGACGGCCGGCAAGGGCTATCTGGCCTTGGCTGCGCTGATCCTGGGCAAATGGAAGCCGGTGCCCACCCTGCTGGCCTGCCTGCTGTTCGCCTTTGCCGACGCCTTGCAGACGCGGTTGCAGGGCGTCGCCCTGCCCGGCATCGGCGAGGTGCCGGTACAGCTGATCGAGGCGCTGCCCTATCTGCTGACGGTGCTGCTGCTGGCAGGCTTCGTGGGCAAGGCCGTCCCGCCCAAGGCCAGCGGCCGGCCCTATGTGAAGGATCGGTAGGAAGCGGGGCCCCACCCCCGCCGGTCCGCCGGCGGGGCAAGGCTGCCTTACGACGCTTCCGCCTGCGTCTCCGCCAGCGGCGCCAATGCCAGTTTGGAGGCCACGATGGCGGCCTGGGTGCGGCTGACCACGCCCAGGCGGCGCAGGATCACGGTGACATGGGCCTTCACCGTGGTTTCCACCACGCCCATCTCGTACGCAATCTGCTTGTTCAGCTTGCCTTCGGCGATGCCGGCCAGCACGCGCAGCTGCTGTGGCGTCAGGCCCGCCACGCGGGCGGCCATGTCGGCGTCGCCTGCCGGCGCGGACGGGGCCGAAGTGCCGCCCGTGGGCAGCCAGACAGCCCCGTTCAGCACGGCGCGGATGGCCTCCCCGATATGGGTGATAGGGGCCGATTTGGGCACGAAACCCGACGCGCCATATTCCATGGAACGGTGGATCGTGGCCGCATCCTCCGACGCGGAAACAACGATGACGGGAATGGCCGGATGTTCGTTGCGCAGCAGGGCCAGACCGATCAACCCATTCATGCCCGGCATGTGCAGGTCCAGCAGAATGGCATCGATGCCGGCATCACGGCGCAATGCCTCCTCGACCTCACCGAAACTGGACGCCTCAACCGTGGTCAGATCGGGCACCGTGCCCGTCACCGACTGACAAAGGGCCGCACGCATAAGTGGGTGGTCGTCGGCCACCAGAACGCGGATCGCCATTCCCTCTTTCCCCCCGGCTGCACCTAGCTGGTTTACGGTGGATTTACCACCTTCCTGGCACATGGTGGCTTCGCCACACTTTATGACAGGATTGATGCGCAATCGGCCCCGCGACGCAAGCATCCATTTGGCAAAAACGAATATGGCGGGTGGTTTTCACCACCCGCCAGTCGAGTTCAGAGGGGATAACGCCAGAACTGACCGAAAATTGATCAGTCGTGGTGGAAGATGTCGACATCCTTGGTCTCGGGCACGAACAGCAGGCCCAGGACCAGGGTCACGGCCGCGATAATGATCGGGTACCAGAGACCGGAATAGATGTCGCCAGTCGCCGCCACGATGGCGAAGCTGGTGGTGGGCAGGAAGCCGCCGAACCAGCCATTGCCGATGTGATAGGGCAGCGACATGGAGGTGTAGCGAATCTTGGTGGGGAAGAATTCCACCAGCATGGCAGCGATCGGGCCGTACACCATGGTCACATAGATGACCAGGATGGTCAGCAGGATGACCAGCATGACATGGTTGACCTTGGCCGGGTCGGCCTTGGCCGGATAGCCAGCGGACTTCAGGGCCTCACCGACAGCCTTGGTGAAGGCAGCACCGGCAGCCTTCGGGTCGGCCGGGGCGGCAGAGGGCGAGGGCCCGTGCAGGGCAACCTCGGTCTTGGTGGCCATGCCGCTGCCATCATAGCTCTCGATGACCGTCTCACCGACCTTGATCTGGGCGATGGTACCGGCGGGAGCCACCTCGTTCTTGTAGGGCACGCCCTTGGCCACCAGCGCCGCCTTGGCGATATCGCAGGAGCTGGTGAACTTGGCCGTGCTGGTCGGGTTGAACTGGAAGGAGCATTCGTTGGGGTCGGCCACCACGACGACCGGCGACGTGGCGACGGCGGCTTCCAGGTCGGGATTGGCGAAGTGGGTGATGCCCTTGAACAGCGGGAAGTAGGTGATGATGGCCAGCGCCAGACCGGCCATGATGATCGGCTTGCGGCCGATCTTGTCGGCCAGCGTGCCGAACACGACGAAGAAGGGCGTGCCCAGCGCCAGCGAACCAGCGATCAGCAGATTGGCGGTAAAGGCATCGACCTTCAGGGTGGAGGTCAGGAAGAACAGGGCGTAGAACTGACCCGTGTACCAGACCACCGCCTGGCCGGCGACCAGACCGAACAGCGCCAGGATGACGATCTTCAGGTTCTTCCAGTTGCCGAACGCATCCGTCAGCGGCGCCTTGGAATGCTTGCCCTCGTCCTTCATCTTCTTGAAGGCCGGGCTTTCGCTCAGCATCATGCGGATCCAGACCGAGACGGCCAGCAGCACGATGGAGATCAGGAAGGGAATGCGCCAGCCCCAGCTGTCGAACGCTTCCGGCGACATGTTGGTGCGGCAGGCCAGGATGACCAGCAGCGACAGGAACAGGCCCAGCGTGGCCGTCGTCTGAATCCAGGAGGTGTAGGCGCCGCGGCGACCGTGCGGGGCATGTTCGGCCACATAGGTGGCGGCACCGCCATATTCACCGCCCAGGGCCAGACCCTGCAGCATGCGCAGGCAGATCAGGATGATCGGAGCCGTGATGCCGATGGCTTCATAGTTGGGCAGGATACCGACGACAAAGGTCGAGGCACCCATGATGACGATCGTGACAAGGAAGGTATATTTGCGGCCGATCAGGTCGCCCAGGCGACCAAACACCAGCGCGCCGAACGGGCGCACGAAGAAACCGGCAGCAAAGGCCAGCAGCGCGAACACCATCGCCGCCGTCTCATTGACGCCGGAGAAGAACTGTTTGGCGATCACGGCCGCGAGCGAGCCGTAAAGATAGAAATCGTACCATTCGAAGACGGTGCCCAGCGAAGAGGCGAAGATGACCTTCTTCTCCTCTTTGGTCATCGGGGCCGGTTCCGAACCGCCCACTGCCACGTTTGCCATGTGCCCTCCCTTAATCGCTCATGTAGCAACGACGAAAACCGACCGGGCTTTTCTTGGAAGCCATGCCAAGCAGGCCTGTTCTTGCACCCGGATCGGTTAGAGGATGCAACGATGTGGCAGGATGAAGGTTAACGCAGCCCCGACCTTGGTCGTTGCGACCAAGGTCCAGAAGCTTGAAACCATTATGTAATTTGTGCGCCGCAGCATAAAGGCCACGTTAGCGAATCTGGCCCCGCGTCCCTGTCTGCAACGCAATGGCCACACCCAGGGCGATGGCAAGCTGTTGAAGATAGGCCTCGTCCGCGTCCGACCATTGCCGCATGCCGCCGCCCTGTTCACAGCACAGCACGGCAACGGCGCGCCCTTCCGGCGACAGGACGACATGGTCCAGAAGGGATCGCACATCCCGCTGGCGCAGATAGGTGTCCATGCCGGACGTCGCGGGATGGTTGTGGGCATCGGGCGCCACCACCCGCCGGTCCCGGATCAGGGCATGGAAATAGGCTGGGCAATCCGTTTCCCGCAGCCGGGCCCCCCGCAGCACGCGCGCGTCGCGGGCATCGTAAAGGGCGGCACACTCGATGGCCCTTCCACCTTCGATGAAGAACCAGACGCTGCCGCTGCTGACACCCAGCGTTTCGACCAGATCGCGGCATGCGGCCTCGAAAACCCGCGGCAAATCCTCGGCCAGACCGCGAAATCCCGCCAGGACCGAACGCACATGCCGCATCCACCCCTCCTCCGCCACCGGACCCAATCTGGACATGGCCCGGTCCGTCGCCGCATCAAGTCCCCTCGGACCCGAAAATCATCATCCCTGCAGACGCGCCGTCAGCCAAGCATGGCGTTGATGCGCCGCGATAAAGCCGCCAGATGGGCGCGCTGGCCGTCGGTCAGCCCAGCGGGACCGAGCTTCAGCTGCTCCAGGGCCGTGACCGTGCGGTCGACCTGACGCAGTGCCACGGTCACCTTGTCGGTTGACAGGCCGGCGGTGGCCGGCGATGGCGGGCTGTTCCCGGCCTTTTCCGCCCGTATGGCACGCACGGTCAGCGCCCCTTCGCAGGCGCGCTGCCACAGGGCGAGTTGCTTGTCCGCCTCGTCGATCGTGGCCAGTTCGATCAGCATGGACCGCGACACCTGCCGCTCGAACGCGGGATAGTTCTTCAGGATGTCGGGATGCAGGGTCAGCAGCCGCAGGGTTGAACTGATCTGGCCCTGGGTCCGGCCGATCGCCTGGCCCAGGGCTTCCTGCGTGTAATGGTGTTTTTCCATCAGCCGCTGCAAGGCAGCCGCCTCCTCCAGCGCATTCAGGTCCTGGCGCTGCAGGTTCTCGATCAGGGCAATCTCGTCGACATCGCCCTGGGTCAGCAGAATCGGCATCTCGGCCCAGCCCAGGCGCCGCGCCGCGCGCCAGCGGCGTTCGCCGGACACGATCTCATAGATACCGGCGGTGTCCGTCTCCCGCGCCAGCAGCGGGTGCAGCAACCCGACCCGGGCCATGCTGGCGGCCAGTTCTGCCAAGGCATCGACATCGAAATAACGGCGCGGCTGATCGGGACGGGGCCGCAGATCATCCACGGGCACGCTCAATACCCGCGGCACGGCGGGAACAGCGCCACGACTGTCAGGCTTCAGGGAATTGCTGGGCATCATCAGATGGGCTTCCCCGGCCATTGGGGATGGTCATTGCGGATGGCTCTGACGCTTAGTTCAATCGCCGCGGGCGGTCAACGCGCACATCCGCACAATCGAATCGGCGGGGTACCTCGCCGGCGGCCTATGCCACCAGTTCGTCCAGCGAGGTGAAGACCGGCTCGGACGGCAAGGACAGGTAAGCAGATGGCGTCACCGTCCGTCTTTCATAAAGACAGACCGGCGTACCGTCAGGAAGGCGCATGGGGACCCAGCGCGTCAGGGCGTGGCGGACGGTCATTCCGCCTTGCACATATTGCAGCCAGATGGTGCGAACCGTCGCCATCACCATCTCCCCCCCGTAGAAGCGGCCCCGGCAGTTCAGCATGGCATCGGTGCCAGCCGTCAGATCGACCTGCTGCGGCGTCCGTGGGGACAGGAACACCTCACGACCCAATGGCTGTTCATTGATGATCGATTCGCTGAGCTCCAGGATGCGGCTGCTCTTGCCCGTCTGGGGTTCGCGGTCGGTGCGGAAAAGATAGCGGGCGGTGGGTGACTGCCGCACCACCAGAGCCAGATGCGCGTCTTCGACCGGACGGCCCAGAATATCGCGAACCTGCTTCTGCACCCCGATATCCGGGGTCGAAACGCCTTCTTCCCAATCGCGCAAAGCCGTGGAGGCGACCTTCAACTGGGCGGCAAGCTGAGCGCGGGTCCAATAACGCGTGCCGCGTAAGACACGCAGCATCTGCGGCCAGCAAACTTCACCCTGGGCCACTTGAACGGTCATTGCGCCTGGTTCGTTGCTTTGGGAATTGGTTAAGAGAATATTTACACTGAAACAACGGTAGCAAGAAGAAGATTCGGCAAGACGGAATTCAGACAGACATACAAAAATGAACAGCTACTCAGGTTCCCCGGCGAAAACTTTTCATCTCTGCCGGGGAACCGGTAAGCACGGCCGCTCAGTGCGCGGCCAGTCCTTCATCTCCTTGACCATGGTGCGGATAGGCTTGCGCGATCAGCCAGAAATTCAGCGCAACACCGAACAGGCTGAACAGCATGCCCCCCAGGAACATGCCGACATCCTTGGACCCTGCGGCCAGGAACAGACCCAGGAAAGCCAGGGCGATGCCCACCAGGCGCAGAATGACGTTATTCATCTAAACTCTCCTTCGACTGAGACGGTTTTGCGGGCGGCAAGGGCTGCCCGTCATCAAACAGGACGCGGGCACCGGCCCCATCCAGATCCTCGTACTGTCCGCTGCGCACCGACCAGAGAAAGGCCGCGAGGCCGGCCAGCCCCAGGGCCAATGCGATCGGGATCAGGAACAGCAGGCTGTTCATGGCATTTCCCCCTTGTTTCGCCGCGACAGGCGCAGCGAATTGCCCAGCACCACCAGTGACGAACTGGACATGGCCAGGGCCGCGATCAACGGCGTGGCATGGCCCAGCATGGCCACCGGAACGGCGCACAGGTTGTAAAGCAGCGTGAAGACCAGATTCTGCACGACCAGCCGTTCGGCCTTGCGCGCCACCGTCAGCAGTTCCGCCAGCGGCGCCAGCCGGTCCCCCTGGAACACGGCGTCGGCCGCGGTCTGCGCCACATCCACGGCCGACCCGGGAGAGGCGGAGGCATCGGCCGCCGACAGGGCGGCGGCGTCGTTCAGCCCATCGCCGACCATCAGAACACGGCGTCCCTCGGCCCGCAGATCGGTCAGGGCGGCGGCCTTGCCGGCCGGATCCACGCCGGCCTGCCAGTCCTCGATCCCCAGGCGGCGGGCCATGGCGGCCACGACCGGTTCGCGGTCGCCCGACAGCAGCGCCAGACGATAACCGCGGCGGCGCAGGTCCTGCGTTACCGCCACCGCGTCGGCGCGCGGCGCATCGGCGAAAATGAACCGCATCGGTTGCCGTCCCGGCCGGGACAGCCACAATTCCGGCCCTTCCACCATGCCGGTGGGCACGGACACGGGCCCGACAAATCCACGGCGGCCCAGACGGACCATGCCATCCGGACCCTGCCATTCAAGGCCGGCGCCCGGCACTTCCCGCACACCGTCGGCCACGGGGCCGGTGCCTGCGGCACGCGCGATGGCGCGCGACAGCGGATGACGGCTGGACCGGGCCAGCCTGGCTGCCAGTTCCAGATCGGCGGCATCACGGGACGGGTCGGGCAGCAGGTCGGGGCGGCCCAGGGTCAGAGTGCCGGTCTTGTCGAAGACGATGGTATCGACCTTGGCCAGCCGCTCCAGGGCCGTGGCTGATTTCAGCAGGATGCCGCTGCGCATCAGACGGCCCGTCGCCACCACCTGCACGGCCGGCACGGCCAGCGCCAGGGCGCAGGGGCAGGTGATGATCAGGACGGCGACCGCAATGAACAGGGCCGACTGCCAGGCAATGCCCACCCACAGCACCCAGACCAGGAAGGTGGCCAGGGCAGCGCTGTGCACGACGGGCGTATAGGCGCGGGCCACACGGTCGGCCAGGGCCACAAACTTGGCGCGGCCCTGCTCGGCCGCCTCCATCAGGCGCACGATCTCGGCCAGCAGGGTCCCTTCACCACGCGCCGTCACGGTCAGACGCAGCGGGGCCGACAGGTTGACCATGCCGGCAAAGACCCTGTCGCCGGGCCGGGCCGGCTGCGGATGGCTTTCACCGGTCACCACGGAGGTGTCGATATCCGACAAACCGTCGGCCACGGTGCCGTCAATACCGATGCGTTCACCGGCCGCGACCAGGACGGTGGCGCCCACAGGCACGGCGGCAGGCGCCATAGGCTCGGCCGCACCGGCCGCATTCAGCACCATGACGGGGGCCCGGCCCAGGGCCAGCAGATGTTCGGCCGCCGACCGGGCACGCCCGCGTGCGCGGGCATCCAGGAACCGGCCGATCAGCAGAAAGAACAGCAGCATGACGGCGCCATCGAAATAGGCGTGCTCACCATGCTTGTACGTCTCCCACAGGCTGACGCTGGTCGCCAGCGTGACACCCAGGGAGATGGGAACGTCCATGTTGGTGCGGCCGGCGCGCAGGGCGTTCAGGGCCGACCGGTAGAAGGGGCGTGCGGCATAGGCCACGACCGGCAGCGCGATCAGCGCCGACAGCCAGTGCATCATGGTGCGCGTCGCCTCGCCCATGCTGCCGGCATGGCCGGACCAGACGGACACGGACAGCAGCATGATGTTCATCATGCCGAACCCGGCCACAGCCATGGCGCGGACCAGTTCCTTTTCCGACTTTTTCTGCGGATCGTCGGCGGACACGGTCCCCGCCACGGCCGGGCGATAACCCAGGCGGCGGATGATGCCGGCCAGCTTTTCCGCCATGCCCGTTTCGCCCTGCCAGGACACGACCAGGCGCCGCGTGGTCAGGTTGACCCGGGCCGCCGTCACGCCGGGTTCGCGGCGCAGCGCGCTTTCGATCAGCCAGACACAGGCGCCGCAGGTGACGCCATCGACCACCAGACGCAGGCAATGGCCGCCATCGGCCTGATCCTCGACCGCCGTCGACAGGTCCAGCGGCGTCTCCGCCTCCGCGGCGGGGGCCGGCAGCGCGGCATCCCGGCGGGCATAATAGGCATCCAAGCCCAGATCATGGATCAGGGCATAGGCCCCCGCACAGCCGGTGCAGCAGAAGCGCTGGCCGGCTGTGACCGGCTGTCCGCAATGGACGCAGGCCGTTCCGGCCTCGCCGGACATGTCGGAGGCGGCGGCGAAACTCATCTCGGCACCACCACCCGCTGCACCAGCAGATACTGGTCACTCCCGTGATGCAGCGCCGCCTTCACATCCCACTGGCCAGGATGGGGGGTGGCAATCTGCGCGACATACCGTCCGTCGCCGGCCCCGATGAAGGCCAGCGGCAGCGGGGCCTCGTTGCTGATGGGGCGTTCCAGCCGGCCATTGATGGCGACATTGTCCAGCGGCTGTCCATCGCGATCCTGCAGGCGCAGGATCAGCGACTTCTGTTCCGCCGTCAGCGAAACCCGCCAACCCAGGGCGTCCTGCCCCTTCTGCGCGGCCAGCACCTCGTTGTAATGCACACCCCGCTCATAGGGCTTGTCGACCGCCAGCCCTGAATAGCTGTCCACGGCATAGGTCACCATGATCGCATTCACGGCGATCACCACCAGCATGGCACCGACGAACACCCAGGGAATCCAGGCGCTTTTGCGCGGTTGTCCGACCGTCATCGTCATTTAGTCCCTCCCATGGCCGTTGACGTGGGGGCCGACGAAGACGGCGTCATACTCGTCGCCTTCGCCGCGCACCGGATTGGTCAGCACAAACTCGATCTCCACCCGCTCGTCGCGCTTCTTGTCCGGCGGGGCCGTGACGAAGACGCGGTAGGTGGCAACCTTGTCGGGACGGGCATGCAGGATGACGGACTGTCCACCCTCTGCCGCTCCCACATCCTGCACCAGCAACTGCGCCCCCGGGAGGCCCTTCAGTGTCAGAAGGAAGTCCACCTCCTCCCGGCGCTTGTTCAGGATCTTCAGCGTATAGCCGTTGCGCACGCCGCCATCGGACAGGGTGACGAACAGCGGCGCGCGGTCGCGCAGCACATTCACCTCAACCGTCGTGCGCATCAGCAGGGCCGTCAGCATGACCGCGGAAATGATGACCAGCAGCGCGGCATAGATCACGGTGCGCGGGCGCACGATCTTCCACTTGGCGCGGCCGCCCTTGGCACGGGCCTGCTGGCGGGCCTCGGTGTCAAAGGTGATCAGGTTGCGGGGGCGGCCCACCTTGTCCATGATCTCGTTACAGCTGTCGATGCACAGGCCACAGCCGATGCATTCCAGCTGCAGCCCGTCGCGGATATCGATGCCCGTGGGGCAGACGGTCACGCACTGGCCGCAATCGATGCAGTCGCCGCGGCCTTCCCAGCTGGTGCCGGCCTTGTGCGGCCCGCGCTTTTCCCCGCGCCAGCGCTCATAGGTGACGACCATGGACTGGTCGTCCAGCATGGCCGCCTGAAAACGCGGCCACGGGCACATATAGGTGCAGACCTGTTCGCGCGCCCAGCCGGCCAGGACATAGGTCGTGGTCGTAAACAGACCGACGAAGAAATACTGGACCAGGGAGGCCTGGCCCGTGAAGAAGTCGACCACGAAGGTCGGCGCATCCTGGAAATACAGCGCCCAGGCGCCGCCCGTGGCCAGCGCGATCAGCAGCCAGACAACATGCTTGGCGCCACGCTTCATGAATTTCTCGACACTCATCGGCGCCTTGTCCAGGCGCATGCGGGCCCCGCGATCGCCTTCGATCCAGCGTTCGACCAGCATGAACAGGTCGGTCCAGACCGTCTGCGGGCAGGCATAGCCGCACCACAGGCGGCCGAACAGGGATGTGACCAGGAACAAAGCGAAGGCGCCCAGCATCAGCAGGCCTGTAATGAAATAGACCTCCTGCGGCCAGATCTCGATGCCGAACAGATAGGCGCGCGCGGCACCCATATCGATCAGCAGGGCCTGGCCCGGCGCGTCCGGCCCACGATCCCACCGAATCCAGGGCGCCAGATAATAGACGGTCAGGCAGAAGATCAGCACCGCCCATTTGATGGTGCGGTACTTACCCTTCACAGACTTGGGCTGAACCTTGACGCGCGCAGCGTAAAGGGAAGACGAGTTATCGCCCGGCGGCGGCGTCTTGCCACCCTTGCCGGACTTTTCCGACTTCGCAAATGCCGCCTGCTCCGCATCGGCGGCGGCGGCCTTTTCCAGCAACGACTGCGGCCCGGTCATCGGGACCCCCCTTGGGAACGAATACCAACAGTTCGGGGGCCAAGCCACCCGGACCGTACCCTATGCCTGTCCCTATGCCCGCGCGTTGCGATAAATCAAATGGCACCGGGATGTTGCGCCGCAGCGCGAATGGTCGCAGGGGATGCGGACAATGGGGATAATCGCGCAGTCTCACCCGACATCTTCGACCGGAACGCCCAGCATACGCAGCGGCGTGGACATGTCATCGAACGCAGCTCGCCCTTCGGCACGGCCATTACTGATGAAGTGACTGACCAGCACCACATGATCCAGGCCGAAGGCGGTGAGAAGGTCGGGGTTGAGCGCCGCATAGGCTTCGGCATCGAACCCCTCGGCCAACCGCCCCTCGGCACGCCCATTGCTGATGTAATGGCTGACC
Source organism: Hydrogenophaga intermedia (assembly GCA_943371025.1). Lineage (GTDB taxonomy): Bacteria > Pseudomonadota > Alphaproteobacteria > Azospirillales > Azospirillaceae > Niveispirillum. Next base: position 141,804 of record CALRTC020000005.1, on the reverse strand, counting down.
AGGGCGCTGGCATTCAACCCAAACGCCGCGAACAGGTCGGAGTTGAGTGCCGCATAGGCTTCGACATCGAAGCCGGTGGCCAAACGGCCTTCCGCTTTGCCATTGCTGATATAATGGCGGACCAGGGCCGTGTGGTCCAGGCCGAAGGCGGCGAACAGGTCGGGATTGAGCGCCGCATAGGCATCGGCGGAAAAACCGGTGGCGGCGCGGCCCTCCGCCTTGCCGTTGCTGATGTAATGGGCAGCCAGAGCGTTGGGGTTCATTCCAAAGGCGGTAAACAGGTCACCATTCAGTGCGACATAGGCATCCACATCGAATCCGGTGCTGGCGCGGCCTTCCGCTTTGCCATTGCTGATGTAATGGCGGACATAGGCCAGGTCGTCGCTGCCGAACACCGCCGCCAGGTCGGGGTTCAATACCCGATACGCAGCAACCGTGAAGGCAGGCTGCGGATCAAGGAATATAGTGGCGTCGCTGAAGACCAGCCGTTCAATGTTGGTCAGAATATCCGTTCCATCGGTGCCGGTCCGGGCACTGACGGTCGTTACCCCGTTCCTGGTCGTGACCGTGTAGTCGGTGCGCCCGCCGGCATAATTCGCGACATCCTGGCCGGTGCCGCCATCCAGCGTGTCATTGCCGGCACCACCCGATAGCGTATCGTTTCCCGCTTCGCCGAACAGCCGGTCGTTACCATTCAGGCCGCGCAGGACATCATGGCCACGCCCGCCGAACATATCTTCTGCCGCATTGGTTCCCGTCCTGTCCTGGGCTGCTGTGTAATCGGCGAAGATGAAATCGGCAGCGGTCAGCGACGACGGCGCCACTGACAGTTCCAGGCCATAGGACATTCCCCCTGCCCGGAAGGTCAGATTGGTACCGGCACTGCCACCACCGCGCTTGTCGCTGATCAGTTGCAGCAAGGTCTGGAAACTGCCGATCCCCAGGGCGGACAGATCGATGCTATCCTCGCCGTGGGTGAAATCGCCGATGACGTCGCGCGATGAACCGTCGATGACGAACAGATCGCGTCCCGCCCCGCCATACAGCGTGTCATTGCCGGCGCCGCCAGACAGAAGGTCGTCACCAGAATCTCCGAACAGCCGATCATGGCCTCTGCCGCCGGTCAGCGTGTCGTTGCCTGCCCCGCCGAACAGATCGGCATCGCCGAAGACGCTGCCGGTCAAGGTTTGTGCGGCATTGTTGGCGGCAAAGATGAAGTCGACAGCATTCAGACGTGATCGCGCCACCCCGATCTCGACATGGAGGGCCCCGCCATCATTACGCGCATCCAGATAGGCCACAGGGGTGCCGCCCGCCTGCCCCACCCGTTCATCCAACAACCATTGCAGTGTGGCAAAGCTGTTGATGCCCAGGGCAGAAACGTCGATCCGGTCCTGACCCGGTGCGAAATCCGCGATCACATCCTGGCTGACCGACAAGGCGCTCGCAGGTCCCAGCACGAACAGGTCGTTGCCGGCACCGCCCACCAGCGTATCGCTGCCCCACGATCCCTCAAGCTGATCATCCCCGCCATCTCCGAATAGCCGATCATTCCCCCGACCGCCCAACAATGTATCGTTGCCATTGGCGCCGAACAGATCATCGGCAGAATCGGTGCCGACCTGCTTGCGCGCCGACTGGTCGGTGCTGAAAATGAAGTCGGCAGCGGTCAGCAGCGACCGCACGGCGGCAAACTCGACCTGCTGGTAATTGTCACCATACACGGTGGACAGCCGGACCGTCCCCGGACTGTTCGACACCGGCCATTCGGTAATCAGGGGTAGCAACAGGGCCAGGTTGGAGATGCCCAGTGCAGATACGTCGATTCGATCCTGACCCTTGGTGAAATCGCCGATCATCTGCGGGGAAAAGTCGGAGATTGTCGGGCGTCCAACGACAAAAACATCGTTGCCGGCACCACCATAGAGACTGTCCTGCCCCGTGCCACCCGACAGCCGGTCATCGCCGTCATCGCCGTACAGCCGGTCATTGCCCCAACTGCCGGACAGCGTGTCATTGCCGCGGCCGCCAATCAGGTCGTTATTGGACCAGGTTGCTGTGAGCGATCGCCCGGCCGTATCCGTTGCGAAGATGAAATCCGCCGCCGTCAGCGTCGATCGCGCCACACCGAAATCGAGAGAGACGGTGGTTCCCTGATTCCTGACCAGAATCCGCGTACCAGTGCTGCCATCCGCCAGCGCCTGATCGCTGACGAAGTTCATCAGCACGGCCAAGCTGCTGATACCCAGCGCCGACACGTCAATCCTGTCCTGACCCTTGGTGAAATCGCCCACAACAGCAATGACGCTATTGCCGAAGTCGGCCGGTCGCTCCATCACGAAAATGTCGTTGCCGTCGCCACCCCATAGCTGATCGACGCCATCGCCGGGCGTAAGGCGGTCGTCACCTGCCTCGCCGAACAACCGGTCATCGCCGCCGGCGCCGGCCAGCGTGTCATTGCCCGACCCGCCAAAAAGGTCGTCGGCTTTGCTGGTACCGGTCTGTTTCTGTGCGACGGTGGTTGTGGCCAACAGAAAATCGCCGGCGGAAAGCCGCGATCGGGCAACACCGATATCCATGCTGGAACTGCGGCCATTATACCAACTGGTCAGGCGCGTACCGCCATCTTCCCCGTCGCTCGCCAGGCGCAGCGCCGTCGTCATGCTGCCGACCCCGAGGGCGGAAAGGTCGACCCGGTCCTGACCTTGAGTGAAATCGCCGACTGTACTGCGGCTCGTGCCCTGCACGCTCAATTCCCGAAGCAGGCGGAATAGATCGTTGCCGCTGCCGCCATAAAGCGTGTCATCTCCATATTGGCCGACCAGCGTGTCGTTGCCGGCATCACCGTAAAGCCGGTCGTTGCCGCTACCGCTCTCCAGCAGATCATTGTGGGTGCCGCCAATCAGAATGTCGGCATCCCCGGCTCCATAAGCCGTTACCGGCGACGACGATGCGAAGATGAAATCGGCTGCCGTCAGGCGGGACCGGTCCACGCCGATATCGAGGGTCGTCCCATTCAATCCGAACGGCAACTCAAGCCGCGTGCCGGTCCCCCCAGGCCCACCCTTGGACAGCAACAGCACCGTCTCCAGGCTGGTGATGCCAAGTCCGGAAATGTCGATGCGGTCCTGCCCTTGCGTAAAATCCGTTACGCTCTGGGCGAAGTTGCCAAATCTGTTCGCCGTGACGGCGAAGACGTCATTCCCGGCCCCGCCGGTCAGGATGTTGATGCCGGCGCCCCCGTCCAGCCTGTCATTACCAGCACCGCCGATCAGCGTGTCATTGCGCGAACCACCATCGATGGAATCATCACCGCCGGCACCATCCAAACTGTCGTCGCCGTCCAAACCGACCAGCGTGTCGTTGCCCGCACCCGCGATCAGGGTGTCGTTGCCCGAACTGCCAACCAGTCTCTGCGCCTGGTCCGAACTCTGGTTGGGGTTCAAGCCATTGAAATTATAGGCGTTCAGCGATGCCGCCTGTACCCCCTTGAGCCGCAGGATGTTGACAATGCCGGTCACCGTGCCAGGGCCGTCGCGATCATACTGGACCAGCGTGTCGGCACCATCCGGGGCAAGATGCAAATGTGTGCCGAACGGATTGCGGCCAGTAAGGTTCTGGTACAGGAACGGATTTGAAAGGTCGATGACGTCGCCGCCGGCACCAGCGGTGAAGTCCTGGATTATTTCGGGCATGTTGGAGAACATACCGGCGATCGTGAAACTATCGGAACCGGCGCCACCCGTGACGGTACCACCCTCCGGTATAATCATGATCCTGTCGTCCCCGGCCCCGCCGTCAACGACATTCACCCCGTACCAATCTGTGATCACGTCATTGCCGTCACCGCCCAGCAGACGGTCATCGCCGTCTCCGCCTTCCAGCGTATCGGCGCCGGGGCCGCCGGATAAGGTATCATTGCCTTCGCTGCCGGTAAGACTGTCATTGCCGCCCAAGCCATCCAGAAGATCGTTGCCGGGCGATCCCGTCAGTGTGTCGGACCCAGAGGTCCCAACAACAGTTCCACCAAAGACGATCCCCGGCGCCATGCCGTCGAAATTATAGGCGGTTAGCTGCGATGCCTGCACGCCGGTGAGGCGCAGAGCCTGCCGGGAGATCCACTTCACCCCGACGCCATCCAGATCGATCTCTACAAGAGTATCCGCACCGCTTTGAACCAGACGGAGATGACTGGTGAACAGGTTGCCACCAGCATAGTTCGAATAGAGTCCGTTCACCACAATACTGATGATGTCTCCACCGGCGCCAGCCTGGAAATCCTGAACCACATCCGTCCCACCAGGAGTGTAGGAGATCCTGATCGTGTCCACGCCAAGGCCGCCAATGATGGTATTGCCGGTCACATAGGTCGTGATCTGGTCATTACCGGCGCCGCCATCCAGAAGATTCTTCCCGGCGTCATTGGTGGCCTCGTCCAGCACATCGTCACCGTCGCCACCACGAAGTGTATCATTACCAGCACCTCCAGCCAGCGTGTCATTGCCAGCACCTCCGGCCAGGGAATCATCGCCGGCTAGGCCACTGAGGGCGTCATTTCCGGCACCGCCCGTCTGAATATCGGCCCCGGAAGTTCCCGTATAAGTCGGCATTTTCCCACCCGACGCAGCTGAAACATAGGAAGCGAGCTTATCAGGAAATTGACTTTAATTATATTTCTTTTAGCTTAATCATATTATGGTATGTATTTCTATACATCTTGGAAATTTCATTAAATACAACATCAACAATTATCTATTGATGAAATAATAAAGAAAACACCCCAAAAACAAAACACCCGCCCGGATTGCTCCGGGCGGGTGAGAAAAGGTGGGGGCAGTGGGAGTCGGGGGGTTACTGCCCGCCACCAAGCGCGTGAACATACGTCGCCAGCACCTTGACCGTGGCCGGATCGAGACGTTCGATCCAGGCGGGCATGTTGCCGCGACGGGCATAGGTGATGGTGTCGACCACCGTCTTGCGGTCGCCGCCATAGAGCCAGATACCGTCCGACAGGCGGGGCGCGCCAAGCTCCTGGTTGCCTTCGCCCTTTTCGCCATGGCAGGCGGCGCAGTTCTCGGCAAACACCGTGACGCCACGTTCGGTGGCGGCGGCGTCGCCCTGTGTACCCGACAGGGACAGGACGTAATCCGCCACGTCGCTGATCTGCTCCTTGGTCAGAAGACCATCGGCGCCGAACCGGGGCATGTCGGAGACACGGCTGTTCTCGTTGGTGTTGCGGATACCATAGGTGATGGTCTGCAGGATCTGGTCCGGCTTGCCGCCCCAGATCCAGTCATCATCGGCCAGCGTCGGGAAGCCCTTGGCGCCGGCACCGCCGGCACCATGGCAACCCGCGCAATTGTCAGCGAAGGCCACGCGGCCAGCCGCCTGGACATAGCCCATCAGGGCCGGGTCCTTGCGGATGCTCTCGATGTCCATCGCCACGATCTTCTCGCGGGTGGCGGCCTGACCGGCCTTCTGGGCATCCAGCGCCGCGGTCACCTCACCGCGCCGGGTCCAGCCCGACAAACCATCGAAATGGCTGCTGAGCGTGGGCCAGGACGGGAACATCACCGTGTAGATGACGCCCCAGATGATGCAGGCATAGAAGGTATAGAGCCACCATTTCGGCAGCGGTGTATTCAGTTCCTTGATGCCGTCCCACTCATGGCCCGTCGTATCCTGGCCTGTGGTGGCGTCCTTTTCGATCTTGGTGGGCATGGCCTGTCACCTTTCCTGCCGGTGTAGCCGGCACTATTCAATCTTGCCGGCCGGACCGGCGCCGTCGTTCAGCGGGATCATGGCATCGGATTCGAACCGGCGGCGGGCGCCGGGACGAAAGGCCCAGATGACGATCCCCAGGAACAGCACCAGGAACCAGACCAGCCAGAGCTGTTTCAGCAGGGGGAGAAGTTCGTGCATGACGCCCTCCCCTTACTGCTTCAGGTCTTCGGGATTGATCTTCGTGAAGTCGACCAGCGTGCCCAGCATCTGGAGATAGGCGACAAGCGCGTCCATCTCCGTCACTTCCTCGGGCTTACCGTCGAAATCGCCCAGCTTGGCCTTCGGATAGCGGGCCAGAACGGCGGCCGTATCCTCGTCCGGCAGGGCGCCGGCCTGCACCTTCACGTCCTTCACGGCGTTGGCGATATCGTCTTCCGTGTAGGGAACGCCGACGATCTTCAACGTCTTCAGGTGATCGGCGATGTCGTCGAACTTCAGCGGACGGTTCAGGAACTGGTAGGTCGGCATGATCGATTCCGGCACCAGGGCGCGCGGATTGTTCAGATGCGCGATATGCCAGTCGTTGGAGTACTTGCCGCCGACGCGGGCCAGATCCGGACCGGTACGCTTGGAGCCCCACTGGAACGGATGGTCGTACATGCTCTCAGCCGCCAGGCTGTAATGGCCGTAACGTTCCACCTCGTCCTTGAAGGTGCGGATCTGCTGGCTGTGGCAGAGATAGCAGCCTTCGCGGACATAGATGTTGCGGCCGGCCAGCTCCAGCGGGCTGTAGGGACGCACGCCCTCGACCCGCTCGATCGTCGTTTCCACCGTGAACAGCGGAACGATCTGCACCAGACCACCGATGGAAACGGTGATCAGGGTGAGCACCGCCATCAGCAGGACGTTCTTTTCGATGATCGCGTGAGAGAACTTCATGGTGGCGTCCCTCCTTACTCGGCCGCCACGGCCGCGGCCTTCGACACCGGCTCCAGGGCCGGGGCGCTGCGCACGGTGCGGATCAGGTTGATGACCATCAGGATGGCGCCGATCAGGAACAGCAGACCGCCGATGCCACGGATGATGTAGTAGGGATGCATGGCATGCACCGTCTCGACGAACGAGTACTGAAGGAACCCGTATTCGTCATAGGCGCGCCACATCAGACCCTGCATGATGCCGCTGACCCACATGGCCGTGATGTAGAACACGATACCGATGGTGGCCGTCCAGAAGTGCCATTCGACCAGCTTGGTGGAATAGAGGCGCTGCTTGTTCCACAGCACGGGCACCAGGTAGTAGATCATGCCGAAGCAGATGAAGGCCACCCAGCCCAGGGCACCGGAATGCACATGGCCGATGGTCCAGTCCGTGTAGTGCGACAGACCGTTGACCGCCTTCACCGACATGACCGGGCCTTCAAACGTGCTCATGCCGTAGAAGCCGACAGCCGTGACCGAGAAGCGGAGCGACGGATTGGTGCGCAGCTTGTCCCAGGCGCCCGACAGGGTCATGATGCCGTTGATCATGCCGCCCCACGACGGCATCCACAGCACGACCGAGAACACCATGCCCAGCGTCTGCGTCCAGTCGGGCAGCGCCGTATAATGCAGGTGGTGGGGCCCGGCCCAGATATAGAGGAAGATCAGTGCCCAGAAATGCACGATCGACAGGCGATAGCTGTAGATCGGGCGTTCAGCGGCCTTGGGGATGAAATAGTACATCATGCCCAGGAAGCCGGCGGTCAGGAAGAAGCCCACCGCATTGTGGCCGTACCACCACTGGATCATCGCGTCCTGCACGCCCGACCAGGCTACATAGGACTTGGTGCCCGTGAAGCTGACCGGCACAGCCGTGTTGTTCACGATGTGCAGCATGGCGATGGTGATGATGAAGGCCAGATAGAACCAGTTGGCCACATAGATATGCGGTTCGCGGCGCTTGATGACCGTGCCGCCGAAGACGACCAGATAGACCACCCAGACGATCGTCAGCCACAGGTCCACATACCATTCCGGCTCGGCATATTCCTTGCCCTGGGTGATGCCCAGCAGATAGCCGGTGGCGGCCATGACAATGAACAGGTTGTAGCCCAGGAAGATGAACCAGCCCCATTCGCGACCGCCGAACAGCGGGGCGCGGCAGGTACGCTGCACGACATAGAGCGAAGAGCCGATCAGCGCGTTACCGCCGAAGGCGAAGATGGCCGCGGACGTGTGCAGCGGACGCAGGCGCCCGAACGTCGTCCATTCCAGACCCAGATTCAGGTCCGGAAAGGCCAGCTGGAAAGCGATGAAGACACCTGCGGCGAACGCCGCGATGCCCCAGAACATGGCGGCGACGACGAAGGCGCGCACGACGTCTTCGTGATACGCCTCGACGGGTACGGTCTGAGCCGAGCCCCCATACGCCCCGTCGGCGATTGCTACACCCATGACAAACCCCCGGTGTCAGCGGAACATTTCTTAGTAAGGACCGGACCCATGCCCGATCCTCGACTGTGCCTTCATGGGCCGTTCAACGGGAACGCGCATTGACATGCATCAAGGCGGAAGGGGCGGCAACGTGACGGGGGCCGCCGGAAGCACCGGAAATCCAAAGGAATTCCCGCTTCCCCCGGCGATATTCGACCATTGTCGCATCGCAGCAAAGGGATAGGGGCGGGGATTCTGGGACCGCGGGACAAGGCGGATTCGGGCGCCCCTGCCAAACGGGCGCGCGACTCGGTATCTTCGCCACATCTTTTTATGAGCGAAGTATTATCAATCAACACGGCCGGGCTGGGCGGGTGCCCTCAGCCGCGCCAGTCCACATGCACGACGCGATAGCCCTTGTCTTTAAGCAGGCGCAGCAGGGTGGGCAGGGCGTCGGCCGTTTTCGAATTGGCGTCATGCATCAGAATGATGCCGCCGCCCTTCGCGGCCAGCCCATCGGTCAGCAGGCGGGCGAATTTCTCCGTGCTGTCATCGGCTTCCCAATCATTGATACCCAGGTCGACCGACATCACCGTCATGCCTTGCGTCGCCAAAGCCGCCATCAGGGTCGGCGTTTCCTCCAGGAACGGAAAGCGATAGGCGGCGGCAGGCCCACCCATGACCTTGGTGTAGATTTCCTGGGTCTGTTTCAGATCGGCCTGCTGTTCCGCTGGGCTTTGCGCTGACGGATGGGCATGGGTCAGGGAATGCAGACCAACCGAATGGCCCTGATCCATGACCTGCCGGGCCAGGACCGGGTTGCCCCCGATATTATTGCCGACCATGAAGAAGCTGGCCTTCACGCATTCAGCCGCCAGCGCCTTCAGCACCGCCGGAGTCGTCTGTGCCACCGGCCCGTCATCGAATGTCAGCACCACCTCCCCCGGCTTCAGCCCCGGCAGCGGCGCATGCTGCATGGTGCCATAGGCGCCGGATTGGCGCGGCAGGGTGATGGTGCGCGACGTGCCCAGCTTGTCCGGCCCGCATTCGGCGGCCATGGCGGGCACGGTGCCCAGCAACAGGACCGACATCACGGCCGCCAGTGTCAGATGACGCACTTCCCGTCCCTCCCGCAGATCGCCATTGCGTGGCAATTGTTAGCGTTAACGGCATTGATCCTAGCGGGTGGCACAGGCGGCGTCGACGGGGAGTTTGGTGGCGCTGCCTCGTTTCAGGGAGGCGCCACCTGTTCACGGGGACAGTCATTTCCATAGGCGACGGCATAGGATGACCCAAAGCATCGGATCAGCCCATCCAGCACCCGGAGGTTCGGCGGCCAATGATCGCCGAACTCGGCTTTCAGCGCGGCCGGTTGCGGCAAGGCTGACAGTCGCTGCCGCGCCGCCTTCAAGCCCGCCAGATCCCTGTTCAGAAAGGCGATGGTGCCCAGGGCATATTCATGGAAGCCGATATCCCGGCCCCGGTCCGGGCTTACCCCCGCCATCAGCAGCGGAACCGCCCGCAGGTAATCCCCGGCCAGCGCCTCCAGCTGCCCGGCATGCCAATACATTTCATGCAGGTTACCTTGTGGGATCCGGCCCCAATTCTGTGCGATGTAGCTCCTGATCAGGTCTGCGGCAGCTTTCTCGCACCCGGCATGGTCGGCCAGCGTGTACCATCCCCCGTTAATATCCTGATCAAAAGCGTCGGGCGACAGGTGCAGCAATCGCTCGTCGGCGACCGGGCATTCTCCGGCATGGCCGGTTGCGACCTCAGCCCCCATCAGGACGGTCAGCAAAAGCGCGGCGCGCAGAAAATATGTCGTCATCACCCCACCCCGTCCCAGCCTTCGCACTCCCTAAAACACCACGTCCTTGTCCCCATCATTGCCGATGAAGGTGACGGTGCGGATATGGTCGGGGTCGCCGCCTGCCATGTCGAAATTCACCTGATTGACCTGGGTGGGGAACACATCGCGCAGCAACTGGTTATGCACCGTCAACCGGGCCGGCTTCGCCGATAACGGCACTTCCTGATAGACATGCACATAGTCCCGCACCAGTTCCGCCCCCACCAGCTTCAGGGCCAATGGCTTGCCCCCCGGCGGGGTCAGGGTGAAACGCGGCTCGCAATAGATCGCCAGTTGCGCCTGGTCACGGACCTGGGTCAGGTCGGGGATCGACACGCCTTCGATCTTGTTCAGCGCCACTTCCGCGTCATGGGCATGCAGGGCGTGGTCGATCTCCAGCAGACCCTTGGCCTGGTTCCAACTGACCAGGGTCATGATGGATTTGGCCCTGTGGGCCAGCGCCGACGGCGCCAGCCCGATCGCCAACCCCGCCCCGGCCAGCGCCAGAACCCGGCGCCGGCCCAGCGAAAGGCCCGTCACTGCTTGCCCCCGGCCGGCACCAGCGGGGCTTCCTTGCCCGGCTCGTTCTTGCCTTCCGCATCCTTCTTGGCCTTCAACTCGACCAGCATGTCGGCCATCAGGTTCTTCTCATCATCCTTGGACTTGTACAGTTCCAGGCGGGACGAGCGGATCTTGCGCGGATAGGCATTGTTGGACGGGTCGGCATCGGCGATTTCCTGGCGCGGGTCCAGTTCGATGCCGACCACCTGTTTGGGCCGGATCAGCATCTTGGTCACGGCCTTGCTGTTGTAGCGCCAGATCTCCGCCGGGATCAGCAGGAACTCTTCCGTCCCGTCGGCGAAGGTGATCTGAAGCGGCAGTGGCATGACCAGCCCGCCCTTGTTGGCGAAATCGACGAAATAGACCCAGTCGCCTTCCTTCTCCGCCCGGGCCAGCGCCTCGCGCTCGCCGGGTTCCAGACCCTCGACCAGTTCATTGAACTTGTTGCGGTCCTTGTTGGTGGGCGTGAACTTGTCATTCTCGTTGTAGAAATCCTTCAGGCCCGGCTCCCGCTCCAGCAGGGTCTTCAGCGCCTGTTCGCGGTTATGCACCTGGGCCAGCGGTTCGCGGTTGTCGCGATGGTACTGGTCGCGCGACAGCGGCTTTTCGATGTCCGGATTGCTGGTGGAGATGCGGTATTCGCGCACGCTGGCCAGATCGATATCCACATGATCGGTCGTATAGAACCAGCCGCGCCAGAACCAGTCCAGATCCACGCCCGACGCATCCTCCATGGTGCGGAAGAAATCGGCCGGGGTCGGCCGCTTGAACTTCCAGCGCTGAGAATATTCCCGGAAGGCATGGTCGAACAGGTCACGCCCCATCACCGTTTCGCGCAGGATGGTCAGGGCCGTGGCCGGCTTGGTATAGGCGTTGGGCCCGAATTGCAGCACCGAATCCGACTGGGTCATGATCGGCACCTGGTTCTGGCTCACCATATAGCTGGTGATGTCCACGGGCAGGTTGGGATTGCGGCGATGCTCGCCGAAATTCTCCTCCCATTCCAGATGTGCGATGTTCTGGACGAAGGTGTTCAGCCCTTCATCCATCCAGCTCCATTGACGCTCGTCGGAATTCACGATCATCGGGAAATAGAAATGCCCGACCTCGTGGATGACGACGCCGATCAGACCGTATTTGGCCGCCGCCGAATAGGTCTTCTTGCCCGTCTTCTTGTCGGTGACCGGACGATATCCGTTGAAGGTGATCATCGGATATTCCATGCCGCCGCTTTCCCAGGTGTTGACCGACTGGGCGGTGGGATAGGGGTAGGTGAAGGAATATTTGCTGTAGGTTTTGATTGTATGGGCCACGGCCCAGGTCGAATATTTCGACCAGAGCGGGTCCGCTTCGTTGGGATAGAAGGACATGGCCAGCACAGGCTTGCCGGCCGGGTCATCCTGCTGGACGCCCATGGCGTCCCAGATGAACTTGTTGGAACTGGCGAAGGCGAAATCGCGCACATTCTTGGCGGCAAAGCGCCAGGTCTTGGTGGCCTTGTCCGTCTCCTTCTCGTTGGCCAGGGCTTCTTCCGGCGTCACGATGAACATGGGCTGGTCGGCCTTGGCCGCCTTGGCCAGGCGGTCGCGCTGCGCACCGGTCAGCACATCACCCGGATTCTGCAATTCGCCCGACGCCGAGACGACATGGTCGGCCGGCACCGTGATGGCGACATCATAATCGCCGAATTCCAGGGTGAATTCGCCGCGGCCCAGGAAGGCCTTGTGCTGCCAACCCGCATAGTCGGTATAGGCCGCCATGCGCGGGAACCATTGGGCGATGAAGAACAGGTCGGTGTTGGTGTCGCGGAAATGCTCATACCCGCTGCGACCGCCGACAATGTCCTGATTGATGATGTTGTGCGCCCAATCCACCTTGAAGGTGAAGGACGCGCCAGAGGTCAGCGGACGCGGCAGGTCGATGCGCATCATCGTATCGACGACGGTATAGGGCAGCGGTCGGCCACCCTCGTCGGTGACGGCCCCGATCTCCACCCCGTACTTGGTGTCCTTCATGGCCTGGATGCGGGCGATCTGTTCATAGCTGATCTGGTCGCCGCCATCCTTGCCGGGACTGGAGGTGCGGGTCAGCTCCGCGATCGACTTGTCCTTGTAGATATTCTGGTCCAGTTGCAGCCAGACATAGCGCAGCGTGTCGGGGGAGTTGTTGTAATAGCGGACAGTCTGCTTGCCCGTCAGGCGCTTGGCCGCCGCATCCAGCTTGACGTCGATAGTGTAGTCGGCGCGCTGCTGCCAATATTGATGGCCGGGCGCGCCCGATGCGGTGCGATAGGTATTGGGGGTGGGCAGGTCCACGTCGAGCTGGCGGAACTTGTCCTGCCAATTGCCCTTGGTCTGTTCAATGGCATCGGCCGATGCCAAGGCCGGCCACAGCATCATCCCGGCGGCTGCCACCAGGCACGCCACACGTCCCCACCGCAAACCCATCAAAGCCCCCATCAGGTCCAGCCGGACCGCCGTCCATTGCGGCCCGTTGCTGCGTAAGGCTCCGATAATGCGGGGGGATCGTATACGGTCAAAGCAATTTAGCGCCCGCTTGCGCGGGAATATTGTAACCGGATCGTAACGGCGCGACACTCCGTGACGCCTGTCCGGGGTAATCCGATAGACAAGGGTCCCGCCCTTCGTGATTCGCGGGGCCGCCCCCTTTCTTCGTCGGGGCTTCTTTCCTTACCTATCCGTAATTTCCGGCCTATGATCCCGGCCTTCAACCAGCTGGGGGTACGGATGCGGGACGGTTTTGCCGTGCGTGGCGATTGGCGCCATGACGTCATCGTGGTCACACTGGCCGTGGACGGGCTGGGCACGCGGGATCTGGCGCCGCTGGCGCATACGCTGGACGTGGCCGAGCGGGAGCGCGCTGCGCGTTTCCAGTTCGAGGCCGACCGCAATGCCTATATCGCCGCCCACGGGCTGACGCGGCTGTTCCTGGGTGCCTGGACCGGCCGTCAGGCCGGCAGCCTGGCCTTCAATGCCGGCCCCTATGGCAAGCCGGCCCTGGTGCGTGGTGGCGCTTCCTTCAACCTGTCGCACACCCGGTCCATGGTGGCCGTGGCTGTTGCCGCGCAGGGGGAGGTCGGGGTCGATGTCGAACAGGTCAATCCGGCACGGTCGGTGGAACTGGACATTGCCGACCGCTGGTTCTCCCGCGATGAAGTGGCCTATGTCAGCGCCGGCGGGGACGAGGAGGCGCAGCGCGCCCGGTTCCTGCGCATCTGGAATCTGAAGGAATCCGTGATCAAGGCCACGGGCCGCGGCCTGTCCCAGGAACTGACGGGATTCACCGTCACGCCGGGCGAGCAGGCCCCGTCCCTGGTTGCGCATGAGGATTGGCTGCGTCAGGCCGGCGACTGGCGTCTGTCGCAGTGGGAAGTGGAAGGCCATGTGCTGGCCGCCGCCAGCCTGAACGGTCCGCCGGGCACGCTGCGCCATCTGCGCGTCACCGCCGATGGCTTGGCCGCCCTGGCCGATGGTGCCCCCATCCTGGTCTGACGGCAGATCCTGACGGGGTCAGCGCTCCTTGCAGGTCAGGTCGAGGGCGAAGCCCGAGCTCTGACGGACAACAGTGCCTCTTGAATGTCAGGGCTCGCCTCCGGCTCGACCTGACCTGCGCCGGGTTCTAACCTGACGCCGCGCGCACTGGCGGGGATCAGCGCCCGGCCAGGATCGGCCAGGCCGTCTTGCAGCGTTCGGAGAAGATGCGCAGATGGCCGATGGCGCGCACGCCCGCTGCGGCAACGGGGATCACCTCGTGGCTGACGCGGGCGGCGGGGAAGAAGGCCGCATGGTCCTTCACGACGGGCGGCGGGATCATCTCGTCATCCTCCACGGCCAGCAGCCGCACCTCGCCCTTCATGCGCGACAGGTCGGGATGCGGCAGGTGCCGGCCCCATTCGCCGCGATAGAAGTCGGGCCGCGTACACCAGCGCCGCCATTGCCAGAAGGCGGCGGCAGGCAGGTTTTCCGACTGGCCCAGCACCTTGCCCGGCAGATAGCCCAGGGCCCAGATCGACAGGGGCCCCAGCAGGTACCAGAAGGCCAGGGCCTTGCCGATGAAATGCGGGGCGTGACGGCGCCAGTGCGCAGGACCCGTACCGACCGTGGTCAGACGCCGCACGCGGTCGGCCTTCTCATGAAAGGGCAGGCCCATGCCGCCCAGAGAATGGCCGATCACTTCCAGCGGCAGATCGGGAAATTCCGTCAGCAGCAGATCCATGGCCGCCGCCTGATCGATGACGGCCCAGTCGCCCATGCTGGCGCGGGCGTGGCGCGCATGGCCGCGCGCGGAATGCCCGCAATCACGATAGTCATAGATCAGCACGATGGCGGCCCGGTGGTCGGCCAGCCAGGCCGCGAAGCGGGCATAATAATCGCGCGGCACGCCCGTGGCGCCATGCAGCACGATGGCCACACCCGCCCGCTTGTCCACCGGCACGAACAGCCGTCCCGCCAGTTCGCGTCCGTCGGGACAGCGGATGGTGCGGTTCTGATCGTGGACGGAGGAGGCTTCACCCGCGGACATGGCTTGTTCCTTCGCATCGGCCAATGGCGGATCGAATTTAACGAACGATCGTGCTTTCGACAAGTACCACCCCATCGTGCGGCACTTTCATTGAGGCTTAAGGGCCGATCGCCTACTCTGCCCCCGAATGAAACGGGAATGGTCGGCGATGGCTTGGGCAGCGACAGGTGAGGGACAGGAAAAGGCGGCTGCTGCCGCCCCTGCCGACCCACCGGCCGATGCAACAACCGGTGCCGTGCTGGTGGCCGATCAGACCCTGACCGGCAGCATCGATCCGACCGGGGACGCCGACTGGTATGCCGTCGATGTCGTGGCCGGTCGTTCCTATGTCATCACCCTGTCGGGCCGCGACGGTGGCGGCGGTACCCTGCCCGATCCGCTGCTGCGGCTGCTGGACGGGGCCGGCACAACGCTGCGCAGCGATGACGATGGCGGCGCCGGCCTGGATGCGCGCCTGTCCTTCACCGCCACCCTGACAGAACGGCTTTATATCAGCGCCCAGGCCGCTGCCGGCCGCACGGGCAGTTACAGCCTGTCCATGGTCCGGGCCGCCGACGATGACCATGGCGCAACCCCGGCCACAGCCGGCAGCCTGGATATCGGCGGGGCGCAGTCGGGGACGCTGGAGATCACGGGCGATGCCGACTGGTACGCCGTCGATCTGGTTGCAGGCATGCGCTACCGTTTCTTCCTGTCGGGCCGGGATGGCGGCGGGGGCACCCTGTCCGATCCGCTGCTGCGGCTGCTGGATGCGGACGGGGCGGCACTGGCCAGCGACGACGATGGTGGTACGGGGCTGGACAGCCTGCTGACCATCACGGCCACGCGGACCGGCCGTTTTTATCTATCGGCGCAGGGTGCCACGGACAGCGAAACAGGCCTCTATCGCCTGTCCGCCCAGCGCATCGACCCCAACCCTGTGGACCCGCCCGGTCCCACGGGTGGCATCCCCTCCGACCCGCTGTACGCCCGCCAATGGCATTTGTCCGGCACCTGGGGCCTGAACCTGCTACCGGTCTGGGCCGACTATACGGGGGCGGGGGTGACGGTCGGGCTGCTGGACCAGGGCGTGGATGGTGATCTGCGCGATCTGGATGGCAATCTTGTGACCAGCCTGTCACGCGTGGCCGCCACGGGTGCTAGGGGCGGCGCGCCCGTCACCGCCGCCGACAACCACGGCACGGCCGTGGCTGGTGTCATCGCCGCGGAACGCAACGGCGTGGACGGGGTCGGTGTGGCCTACAACGCCCATCTGGTCTCCTTCTACGATCCGCTGGAAGGCTCGCTGGTCGATTTCGCGGCAACGGCGGCGCGCGCCTTCCTGGATGCCATCGGCACGGTCGATGTGCTGAACAACAGCTGGGGCCTTGGCAATTTCTTCCTGTCCACGCCTAGCCGCGCCTTTCTGGACAATTTCAACAGCGCCCCCTTCGCCCAGGCCGGCGCTGCCCTTTCGCGGCTGGCGGCCGAAGGACGGGACGGGCTGGGCACGGTGGTGGTGCAGGCGGCGGGCAACACCGCCTTCTATGGCGACGACACCAACCTGCATAATTTCCAGAACAGCCGCCATGTCATCACGGTCGCCGCCACCGATGCCACCGGCCGGCTGGCGGGGTTCAGCACCCGTGGCGCGTCGGTGCTGGTGGCCGCCCCGGGCGTTGGCATCCTGACCACCGACCGCGGCGACGGTGCCGGCTATGGCGACGGCGAAACGGCCAGCCTCAGCGGCACCAGCCTGGCCGCGCCCGCCGTGTCGGGCGTGGTGGCCCTGATGCTGGAGGCGAACCCGCATCTGGGTTATCGCGATGTGCAGCAGATCCTGGCCCTGTCGGCCCGGCAGGCGGATGCCGGCAGCAGTACCTGGCAATGGACGGGGGCCGACCACTGGAATGGTGGCGGCCTGCATTACAGCGAGGGTTTGGGCTATGGGCTGGTCGATGCCCGCGCCGCCGTGCGTCTGGCGGAAAGCTGGCAGGGGCAGCGTACGGAAGCCAATCTGGCCACCGTGAGCGGCAGCGCCACCCTGGCCACCCCCATCGCCATTCCCGACAATGACCCGGCCGGCATCCACAGTACCCTGCACCTGTCCGGTGATCTCTCGGTGGAGCGGGTGGAGGTAGACCTGGCCATCGACCATCCCTGGATCGGCGATCTTCTGGTCACCCTCACCTCACCCGCCGGCACGGTGACGACGCTGGTGGACCGGCCGGGTCTGGGCCGGCTGACCGATTACGGCTCCTCCCAGGACAATGTCCGCTTCACCTTCGGCGTGGCAGGATTGCTGGGAGAGGCGGCGGCCGGCGACTGGACCCTGTCCATCAGTGACCGCGACGGCAACCTGACGGGATCGCTGGTCGGCTGGACCCTGCGGGCCTATGGCGAAAAGGGTACGGAAGATGACAGCTACATCTTCACCGATGAATTCGCGGCCCTTGCCGCTGCAGACCCGGCCCGCACCCTGATCGACGACCGCGACGGCGGCCAGGACACGCTGAACGCCGCGGCGCTGACCGGGGCCGTCGATCTGGACCTGGGCCTGGGTGGCGGCACCATCGCCGGGGTGCGCGTCGGCTTCACGCCCGGCGGCATTGAACGTGCCATCGGCGGGGATGGGGCCGACCGGCTGGTGGCGGGTGCGTCGTCCGCCACCCTGACCGGCGCGCGCGGCGATGACACGCTGATCGGCGGGGCCGGCGACGACATCCTGTCGGGCGGGCCGGGCAGCGACCATATCCAGGGCGGACGCGGCACCGACATGGCCCTGTTTGACACGATGTCGACCGCCGTGACCCTGACCCTGGCCGGCGACGCCGTCACCGTGACCGGTGCGGATGGCAGCGACCGGCTGACGGGGGTGGAGGTGCTGGTCTTCCACGACCGCGCCCTGTTCCTGGCCCCGGCATCCGCCAGCCTTTATGACGAGGCGTGGTATCTGGCCCGCTACCCCGACGTGGCCGACGCCGTGACCGCCGGCACCTATGCCAGCGGCCGCGACCATTGGCTGAGCCATGGGGAGGCGGAGGGACGGTCGCCGTCGCTGCTGTTCGACAGCACCTGGTATCTGGCCCGCAATCCGGATGTCGCGGCGGCCGTCGCGGCCGGCATCACCGATGCCTACAGCCATTTCCTGTCCTTTGGCATGGCAGAGGGGCGGGCGGGCAGCGCCCTGTTCGACCCCGCTTCCTATCTGGCCGCCAATCCCGACGTGGCGGCGGCGGGCATGCCGGCCCTGGCGCACTATCTTGCCTTCGGCCTGCGCGAAGGGCGGGCGGCCCCCGTCGACTGGGATTATTTCGGCTGAAGGTCACACGTACCGGTAGATATCCGACTTGACCGACACACGTCTGTTTTTGCATAAAGAGTGTATCCGCGGCGGCAACAAGAAGAAACGATATGATCGTTGAAGGTACGGCGGGCGATGACAAGCTGTCGGGTGGCGACGGCAACGATACGATCCAGGGTGGTGCCGGCAACGATACATTGTCTGGCGGCGCCGGGGCGGATGTCTTTCGCATTGCCAAGGGTGAAGGCCATGATGTCATCCTGGACTTTGACCCGACAAAGGATCGCTTTGATTTCTCCCCACCGCAGGGAACCAATTATTACCTTGAGTTCGCCACCGACCGTGATGGCAACACCGTCCTGACCCTGCCCGATTCCTCCTGGAGCGGAGCTGGTTTCGGCGTGACCTTGAAGGGGGTCACGCGCAACGACTGGTATGCGCTGCGCGACAGCAAGGGCGCGCACCTCATCGACCAGAATCCCGGCGAGATGGATGACCAGTTCGGTCGGGATTACGGCCTGTCGCTGAACAGCTTTTTCAGGGCCTCCGCCTCCATCAGTTCCGACACCGACATCGACTGGGTCTTTGTCGACACCAAGCCCGGCACCAATTATCGCATCACCCTGACGGGGGAGCAGCCGGGCCACCTGCCCAACGTGCAGTTCCTGTCACTGGACGACAAACCGATCGGTGACATCCTCTATCAGGGTGGCGACGCCGTCCTGCTCTACCATGCCGACAAGGCGGAACGGATTTTCCTGAAACTGACCAGCAACGGCTATACGGGCTTCTACCGTGTCACGTCGCTGGAAACACCGGGCCCGGCCGATGATGTCGGGGATAACCCGTCCACGGCCCGCACCCTGACGCTGGGCGGCAGCTGGACCGGCACCATCGACCGGCCGGACGATGCCGACCTTTTCGCCGTCAATCTGACGGCCGGTGCGCGCTACAGTTTCCGCCTCTATGGGATCAAGGATAACGACCAGCAGTTTGCCCTGTCGGATACCTATCTGCGCCTGCTGGACGCCACCGGTCAGCAACTGGCCTATGATGATGACAGCGGCGGCGGCGCGGAACATGGCGATTCCTGGCTGCAATTCACTGCGCCCAGCAGCGGCACCTATTACCTGCGGGCGGAGGGGGGCACATTCCAGGACCTGGGCTATTACCGGATCACCGTCAATCAGGCCGTGGACGACGATCTCGGCGCCGGCACCGACACCACCGGCAAACTGGCCGTCAATGCCTCGGCCACCGGCACGATCGACAGCAATGGCGACACGGACTGGTTTGCCGTGGATCTGGTGGCCGGACAGGCCTATGGCTTCGATCTGGCCGCCCGCACCGATACCAGCGACCAGCTGACAGCGCCGGCGCTGCGCCTGCTGAACGGTCAGGGGCAGGCCCTGGCCGATGGCACGGTCAGCGAT
Organism: Hydrogenophaga intermedia; assembly: GCA_943371025.1. Lineage (GTDB taxonomy): Bacteria > Pseudomonadota > Alphaproteobacteria > Azospirillales > Azospirillaceae > Niveispirillum. The sequence goes on along the minus strand of CALRTC020000005.1, from coordinate 121,998 downwards.
GGCAATGCCCATGTCGCCTTCACCGCCACCCAGACCGGCCGCTATTACCTGTCGGCGGGTGGACAGGGGGCGGCCACCGGCACCTACCGCGTTTCCGCCGTCACCTTGACCGGCGGCGGCACACATGCCGATGGCGTGACCAGCAGCGATCTGCCCACCGACCCGCAATATCAGCAGGCGTGGCAGGTAGCCCCCAGCAACGGCCTGTGGCTGACACCGGTCTGGACCAATTTCACCGGCAAGGGGGTGAAGGTCGGTGTTTTCGACCAGGGCATCCAGCGCGACCATCCCGACCTGGACGGCAATCTGCGCTATGACCTGTCGGTGAATGTCGATACGGGCCAGGCCGGCGGCATCCCGCTGCGCGACGGGGATGACCATGGGACGGCCGTGGCCGGAATCATCGCCGCCGAACGCAACGATGTCGGCATGGTGGGCATCGCCTACAACGCCGATCTTGTCTCGCTCTACAGCCGGTTGGGCGGGGCCTCTGCCATTGCCAGGGGCTTCGAACTGGCACTGGGCCGGGTCGATGTTCTGAACAACAGCTGGGGCCTGGGCGGCTTCAGCTCCACCCCCGATGCCGGCTTCTATGATGATTTCAATGGCGCCTATGAGGCGGCCGGCAAGGCCCTGCAAAGGCTGGCCACGGAAGGGCGCAACGGGCTGGGCACCGTGGTGGTCCAGTCCGCCGGCAACAGCAAGGAGTGGGGCGACAACACCAACGCCCATAATTTCCAGAACAGCCGCTATATCATCACCGTCGGCGCGGTGGACAAGCTCGACAATCCGGCCAGCTTCTCCACCCCCGGCTCCTCGGTTCTGGTCTCTGCCCCCGGCGTCGATGTCCTGACCACCGACCGCACCGGCGGCCTTGGCTATGAGACCGGGGACACAGCCACCATCTCGGGCACCAGCTTCGCCGCCCCCATCGTCTCGGGTGTGGTCGCCCTGATGCTGGAGGCGAACCCGACCCTGGGCTACCGCGACGTGCAGGCCATCCTGGCCTATACGGCCGACCGGATCGAACCGTCGGGATATATGAGCTATTTCAACGGCAGCACCCTCGTGAATGGCGCCGGCATGCGCTATCTGCCGGAAACCGGGTTCGGCATCGTCGATCCCACCGGCGCCGTCCGTCTGGCGGAAAGCTGGCAGGCTCAGCACACGGCCGCCAACGAACAGCAGCTGTCGGCCAGCCGCACGCTGGAAACGGGCGTCCCCATCCAGACCTACGGCCCAGCCAACCCGGACCTGACCCTGACGCTGGACCAGGATCTGATGGTCGGCCGGGTGGAGGTGGAGGTGGATCTCCGCCATCAATGGCTGGGCGATGTGAAGCTGGAGCTGGTGTCGGCCAGCGGCACGCGCGTGGCCCTGCTGGACGGGATCGGCAAGGGGCCGCTGGGCGCCTATGGCTCCTCCCAGCAGGATCTGCATTTCACCTTCGGCACCGTGGCGATGCTGGGCGAACATGCCAAGGGCAACTGGCAGCTGATCGCGACCGACAACGAATCCGGCTTTTCTGGAGAGATCAAGGGCTGGAGCCTGCGCGTCTTTGGCGATGCCTGGACCCAGGATGACACCATCATCCTGACCAACAGCTTCTACAAGACCTTCAACCCCTCCAGCGGCACCTATGCCTGGGCGGCACCGGGGGCCGGCGGTACAGACACGATCAATGCCAGCGCCTTGGGGGAGGCCTCGCGCTTCGACCTGGGGGCGGGCACGGGTTTTGTCACCGGACGCGACATCACCTTCGCCCCCAACGCCTATGAAAAGCTGTTCACGGGCCATCTGGCCGACACGCTGAAGGCCGGCAAGGCCGACACCTATCTGTGGTCGGGCAATGGCAATGACACGCTGATCGGCGGCATCGGCGATGACAGCCTGATCGGTGGGGCCGGCAATGACGTCATCGATGGCGGCGACGGCATCGACATCGCCTATTACAAGGGCGATGGCAGGTCGGAAGGTACGGACAGCCTGACCAATGTGGAATTCATCTTCCTGGACAAGGGGGCCAGGCTGGTCAACGGCCAGGGGTTCCAGGGCTTCGACGAAGCGGCATATCTGCGCGACAATCCCGACGTCGCCGCCGCGGTAGCCGCCGGCGGCTTTGTCACGGGCGAGATGCATTACCGTATCTTCGGCCGGTTTGAAGGACGCAAGGCCAGCCTGGACCTGTTCGACGAGGCGGGGTATCTGGCCCGCAATCCCGACGTGGCCGCCGCCGTGCGCACGGGCGGCATCAGCGCTCGCCTGCATTGGGACCTTTATGGCCGTCAGGAAGGGCGGTCCCCCAACCTGCTGTTCGATGTGGATTACTATCTTTCCCACAATGCGGATCTGGTGGCACCGGTAAAGGCCGGCGCCATCTCCGCCGTCGACCATTACCTGAATTATGGCTGGTGGGAGGGGCGGGTGGCCTCAGCCTTCTTCAACCCCGCCGCCTATGTCGCCGCCAATGCCGATGTCCTGGCCTCCGGACTGGACCCTTTGATGCATTACCTGACACGGGGGCTGGCCCAGGGACGGCTGCTGGCGGTTGATTGGGACTATTTCGGGTAGCGGGCGGACAGGTCCGCTACCAAATCGCCACACCTGGGCAGGAGTTAAGGAAGCCCCAACATCGGCCGATTGCCATATGACCCGGCACGCCTATATCCTCTGCCATGGGGAGCAACCAGGCGGAAGCCGGAAAAACATGCGGACGAAACGGCCGACGTCCTTTGATATCGCCGAACTGGCGGGTGTCTCACAATCCACCGTCTCCCGCGCCCTGCGCCGGGACAGCATGGTCAGCGAGGATACGCGCCTGAAGGTGGAACAGGCTGCGCGCCAGCTGAACTACAAGGTGGACGTGAATGCCCGCAACCTGCGTTCGCAGCGGACCAACACGCTGGCCCTGCTGCTGTATGAGGATCCGGGCACCTCGGAATCGCTGATCAACCCGTTCTTCCTGTCCATGCTCGGCTCCATCACCCGCGCCTCGGCCAAGCGCGGCTATGACCTGCTGATCTCTTTCCAGCAATCCAGCAACGACTGGCACGCTGACTATGCCGCGTCCAAGCGGGCCGACGGCATCATCTTCCTGGGCTATGGCGACTACACCTCCTATCTGGACAAGATCGCCGGCCTGGACGAAGCCGGCATCCAGTACATCACCTGGGGGCCCGTCCTGCCCGGCCAGCCTGGCCATTTCATCGGGTCGGACAATGTGCAGGGCACGGCAGAGGCGGTGACGCACCTGATCGACACAGGCCATCGCCGCATCGCCTTCCTGGGCGACGTATCGGAAAATTGCCCGGAATATCGCGACCGCCATCGCGGTTATGTGCAGGCCCTGACAGCGGCGGGCTTGCCCGTCGATCCCGACCTGCGTTTCGACAGCCTGACGGCGGAGGAGGAAGGCCATGCCGCCGCCCTGCGCCTGCTGGCCAGCGGCCGGCCGTTTGACGCCATCGTCGCCGCCTGCGATCTGGTCGCCATCGGCGCCATGCATGCGCTGCGCGACCGCGGCGTGTCGGTACCGGGCGACGTATCGGTGGTGGGCTTCGACGACATCCAGGCCGCCAGCTACACCAACCCGCCCTTGACCACGGTACGTCAGGACACGGTGGCGGCGGGCGAATTGCTGGTGGAAAACCTGCTGCGCCTGATCAATGACCGGCCGCTGGAAAAGACCATCATCCCCGCGCGTCTGGTGGTCCGCCAGTCAACCCGGCCGCGATAGCCCGGCAAAAGTCACGGGGTTCGCGCGGCTTCGTCGCCGCTCAGTTCGACCACATCATCATTGGGAGCGATCTCGCGCGCCTTGATGGCGCTGACAGCGACCATCTGGCTCATCAGCCCCTCAAGCTGGTCATTGGCGGCGCGCAGGTTGCGGACCAGGATGCGCACGATGCTGGCCACGAACGGGTCGGCCTCGGCCAGGCGCTGGCGCACCTTCTCGCCGGAAATGACGATCAGGGTCGTGTCTTCCACCGCGTGCGCGCAGGCTGACCGCGTGCCGTCATCAATCAGCGCCATTTCCCCGAACAGGCAGTTGGGCCCCACCTCGGCCAGCACAACCGGATGATCCGACTCGCCACGCCACAGGCGGATGCGGCCGGACTGCACCAGGAACATGTGCTCGCCCCGCTCCCCCGTCAGGAAAAGCTGTTTTCCCGCCGGAATGAACTTGCGGTTAAGGATACCCTCGGCCATCGCCCGTTTCCCTACAGTTTGTGGGGTCGAATGGAATCATTGTGAGGCGAAGCCGAACCCTGAAAGACGACTGCGCTTCGATTCAAACCCGACAGACCCCAATCATCATACGGATGTTATCCCGTGCCACCCGCCCCCGACGCAAGGTTTAGTTAGCGATCACTTGTCGCTCATCACGACCATATCGTCCGCCTCTCCCTTTGACAGCCGCGCATGGTGCAGGGCGGTCGGCCCGTCCTGGGGATGGCTTTGCGCCAGTGCTGCGAACAGGGCCGGGGCCACGGGGTCGCCCGCTGCCATCATCGCATAGGCCTCCGCATAGCGCCGCATCAGGCTGCTGCCGGCCTCCTCCGCCGACAGGGGCTGGAACACCTCGATCGGTTCGGTCTTGCCCTTCAGCACGATACGCCCGATGGGCCGGCGGGCAATGTCGGGACAGCGGGCGGCCGTCGCCCCGCTCATCGCCACGCGCGTGCCGAAATATTTGTTCAGACCTTCCAGCCGGGCGGCCGTGTTCACAGCGTCGCCCAGGGCCGTATATTCAAACCGCGCCTCCGACCCGAAATTGCCCACGCTGGCGGGACCTGAATGCACGCCGATGCGGGTCATGCCGAAGGGCCGGCCGGCCGCCAACTCGCCTGCCAGGAAGGTTTGCGCAAACCGGTCCAGTTCCAATGCGCAGGCCGCAGCACGGGCGGCATGGTCGGGCATGTCGCGGGGCGCGCCGAACAGGGCGAAGACGGCATCGCCGATGAACTTGTCCACCATGCCGCCATGGGCGAAGACCACCTTCACCATCCCGTCCAGATAGCGGTTCATGACATCGGCCAGCGTCGTCGCGTCCATGCCTTCGGAAATGGTGGTGAAGCCCGCCACATCGGTGAAGACATAGGACATTTCCCGGCGCTTGGGGTCGATGGACAGCTTGGACGGGTCCTTCATCAGATCGTCCAGCAGCACGGGCGACAGATATTTGGTGAAGGCCGCCTGCACGAAGCGGCGCTTGTCCCGCTCCCGCCGACCCCGCCAGATATCGGCCAGCCACAGGCCCAGCATGACCGACAGCGATGGCCCGATCTGCGGCAGCAGAATATTGGCCGCGGTGAAGGCCGGCCCCGCCAGCAGCCAGAGTCCGGCAATGATCCCCAACCCCAGCGCCAGACGCAGGCCCAGCGCGATCTCCACCAGCCCCAGGATCAACCCCAGCGCCGCCGCCAGCAGGCCCACAGCGATGGCCAGATCCAGCCCCTGGCGCGGTGGCTGCCGGCCTTCCAGCAGTTGCGACATTGCATGGGCATGGATGGTGATGCCGGGGATGACCCCGGCATTGCCGGCAAAGGCTGTGCGAAACGGCGTGCTGTGCCGGTCGCGGTCCGACAGGTCGGCACCCACCAGCACGATCTTGTCCTTGAACCATCCCGCCGGCAGCAGCGGCACGGCATGGGCCGGGAACTGGCGGAACGGTGCCGTATCCGCATCGGGCCGGCCGCGCCAGGCGATGGGCAGCAGTTCACGCGACGGCGTCAAGCCCAGCAGTTCGGCCAGCGCCGGCACCACGCCCGGCTGCCATTGCCCGTCGGGCGCCATCTTGCCGGGGAAGATCCAGCGGACCGTACCGTCCAGATTATCCTTCACCAGATTGGCATAGCCGCGCTTTTCCACGGGCACGAAGCCGTTGATGAAGGCCACCTGCCCCTCGGTCAGCCCCTCCGCCGCCCCACCATGGCTGATGACCAGGGGGATTTTCAGGGCGCGGATGGCGCCATACAGCTCCTGGTCCTTGGCAGGCTCCGTCGGCTGGTCCAGCAGCACGTCCAGCAGGATGGCCTTGGCCCCCTTGGCCTCCAGCGTGCGCAGCAGCCCGGCCAGGAAGGCCCGGTCGACGGGGGAGCGATAGGGGAAACGCGCCAGCGTCTCCTCATTGATCGCGGCGATGACCAGATCGGGCTGCTGCGGCTGGGCCGGGGTGCGGGTGGCGATGCGGTAATCGGCCACCCAATTCTCGATCCCCTGCAAAAACGGCGCTAGCCGCACCAGACCCACGGGCAGCAGCCCGGCGGCGAGCACGATGGCAAGGACGATGAACGGGCGATTGCCGCGCATGTCGGGGGGTCAGCCCTTGGCCAGCGCGGCGCGCGCCTGCCGGTCACACTGCTTGGCGGCCAGCCACCCGGCCAGCATCTTCGTCCCCGTCACGCCGTCGGGCAGCAGATGGAAGGTGACGGCGGCGGCATTGCCGTTGATTTCAAACAGCAGCGTGGCCCCATCGGTCAGCGGCACCTCCGGCAGGGCCAGCCGCGCTTCACCGGCCGGCCATTGCGTATTGGCGGTCCAGGACCGGTCGGCCGGCATCAGGGTCAGGCTGGCGGGCTTGGCGGCATCGGCCCGCCACAGCACCACATCCTGACCCGGCTTCAGGCAGGCCGACCCCGACACGGACGGATCGACGACCCAGGGCTCGGGCAGGGCCGCCAGCGGCCCGGCATCGCGCACGGCACCCAGGCTGGTCGCATCGGCACCACGGGCCGACAGCAGGCCCGCCAGTTGCTGCGTGGCCCCCGTCCCGGCCCCTGCCGGCGTGCCCTTGAACGGCCCGCGCAGGGTGATCTGGGCCCCGTCCTCCCCGATCAGCACCAGCTTGCCGCCCTCGGCCAGGGTGATGCTGGCCTTGTCATCGATGCTGGCCCCGGCCGCCAGATCGCTGCCCTTGGACTCCACCACGATCAGCGGGGCGGCAGCGGCGGCCGTGCTCAGCGACAGCAGGGCGGCAGCGGCGATCAGGGAACGGGTGCGGATCATGGTATCAGGCTCCATTACTAAAAGAAGGGGCCACGCCCACCAGGGTGAAGGCGGCCCAATTGAAAGGATGCGCGGTAACAGGGTCGGCGGACAAGCGGCGCTGCGCGCGGGCCAGGGCCTCGGCGGCACCGACGCCGGCATTCTCGGCGAACAGGCCCGTCATCAGCCGCACGGTGGGGGCCGACGGCACCTGCCAATGGCTGACCAGCAGCGACCGGGCGCCGGCAAAGAAGAAGCTTTCCGCCAGACCGGACAGCGCCTCGCCGCCCAGCTTCGCATCGCCGCCGGCCGTATTGCAGGCCGACAGCACCACCAGATCGGCATTCAGGCGCAGCAGCGCGATATCGGACGCGGTCAGCAAGCCATCATCGGCGGCACTGGCCGGCCTTGTTGCGGGCGGGGCCAGCGCCAGGCCCGGCTGGGATTGGCAGCGCAGCTCGCCCGGCAGCAGCCCATGGGTGGCGAAATAGACGACGCGATACTGTTCCAGCCCCGCCCGGCGCACGGCCTCCTTCGTCACGCCTGCGCCCGTGATCAGGTCGGACGGGGCCGCCCCCAGCCGCTGCCCCACCTCCCGGATCTCGCCCGCCGTTTCCGGCAGCGGCGCCAGGGCGCGCAGCAGGGCGGGGTCCAGCACGCCGTCGGTGCGGCATTCATCGGCCAGTGCCGTCAGGCCGGCAGTGCCCTGGCCCGTGAAGGGCGGGGCCGCAAAGCCGATGAAGGGCCTGGCCGCCGCCGGTCGCTCTCCCCCGCCTGACAGGGACAGGAAGGCGGGAACAGACGGCACCACCGATATGGACAGGTCGCGCACCAGCCAGGATGCCTTGGCATAATCGCGCGATGCGCCGGGCTCAGCCGTGACCAGTAGCGAAGGCGGCAGGCTGGACAGCGCCGCTGAAGGCACCAGCACCAGATGCTTCACGCCGGACAGCGCCTCGCCCGCCCCGCCGAACAGACGCCGGTAAAGATCATATGACAGGCCCAGATCAAAGGGCGGCAGCACGCCCGCGCGCGGCGTGATGGACCGGCGCAGCTCCGCCACCTGATCGGCCAATGCCACCCGCCCGATCGTGACCGGATAGGCGACAAGTCCCGATTTGCGCAGGATGAAGCCATAGGAACCGCGCGTGGCAAAGGCAAACTGCACCAGCGCGTCGCCCTCTGCCAGTCGGGCTGACAGCGCAGCCGGCGTGACCGGACGCGGCCGGGTCAGGCGGGCATAATTGGGGAAGGCCGCCTGCAACTGCCGCTCCAGCCCTTGCGCCTGTCCCGTGGCCTCGGCCAGTTGTTTGGCCAGCGTCGCCTCCCGCTCCCGGTCGCGCTGCGCATCGGGCCTGGCGGTCTCTCCCGCCGCCTCGATCCGCAACCGGTCACGGTCGCGCACGGCATCCTGCTGCCGGCGGATCAGGTCGGCTACGGCGGGATCGCTGCTGGCAAAGCGGGTGGCGGCGCGGGTGATGGTCTGGCCCACCACCCCTTCGCGCACCATTTGCACCGCCTGGAACATCTCCGCCTGCAAGGCCGCGCGCTGGCCGGCATCGGCCTGCGACCGGCGATACAGCACGTCCAGATAGGGCGCGATACGGTCCAACGGCAATTGGCTGGGCCCGTTTTCCGCCGCCTCGATCATGGCCAGCGCCTCGCGATAGATGGCGATGGCCTGATCATCCATCCCGGCCTGGGCATAGACGCGGCCCAGTTCCAGCATGCTGGAGGCCACGGGCCAGCCCGCGCCGAACAATTGCCGGTTCGCCCCCACCGCCTTGGACATCAGGGCGGCCCCGCCGGCGGCATCGCCGCGGCCCGCCTTGGCCAGCCCCTCGATCCCGACAATGCGGGCCAGCCACCAGGGCGGCAGGCCGCGCGTGCGCTCATAAAGCCGTTCCGCCTCCAGCGCGGCCGCTTCCGCCAACCCATATTGTTCCAGGCGCAGCGACACGGTGGCTTCCAGCAGCAGCGAATGGATCAGGTCGCCGCGCGCGGCGGCCAGACTGCCCAGCACAGCCCGGTTGGCCCCGCCGCCGGCCGCTTCCTCCAGATCATCGACGATGGCGCGGCGCACGGCACTGGCCTCGCGGCCCAGCGACAGGGCCCGGCGGGCATCGCCGATATTGGCGGCATGGAACGCCATGTAGGAGGACAGCCGCGCCCGTGCCGCCTTGTCGAAACTTTTCTGCAGCAAGGTGTCAGCCCGGCGGAACAGGGCATCCGCCTCCGGTCCCCGCCCCTGGTTCGACACTTCCAGGGCCAGCGCCATCAGCGTATCGCCAGCCCCCGGACTGTCGGGCCCCAGCGCCCGGCTCTGGATGTCCAGCGCCCGGCGATAGGCGGCCTCGGCGCCGGCATAATCCTCCACGCTGTTGGACAGGCGGCCCACTTCCGACAACCGTTCAAACTCGTTCAGGTCGCCCCGGCCGAAGCGCAGGGCATCATCGCCCAGCGCCGCGCGCAGCAGCGCGCCCATGTCGGAAAGCGCCGCCTGTCCCGTGACCGGTTTCGCCTCCAGCAAGGCAGGCGCATTCAGCAACAGGTCGGCCACGGCCGGAATGCCGTCGCCCTGCACCATGCGCCTTCCTTTGGCCAGGGTGACGCCGACATAGGGCCAGCCGCCCTCCCGCAACTGGCAGGAGGTGAAAAGACCCTTCCCGCCATCCGGACCGGTCACGCTTTGCGCGGGCTGGCAATTGGCCTTCTGCGCCAGCGACCCGGCCCAGCCCGTGCGCGCCGCCTCCACGGCCAATTGCCGGGCGGCGGCATCGCCCGCCTCGGGCAAGGCGTCATACAATTCCGTCACGGCGATGAAGCCGCTGGGCTGTTCCCAGGCCCCGCAATAAACCGCATAGCCCTTGCCGCCATCGGCATTGTCGGTGGGCAGGGCGCGGCATTCCTCCCCGATGGCATTGCGGCCCAGCGGGATGGGGCCGGCAGTGGCCGAGGGGCCGGGCACCGATGGGCCCTTGCCGGCACAGGCGGTCAGCAGCAGGACCAGCAGAAGGGGCAGCCCTGTCCTTGCCATCACCACACCCGTCCCAGATTGGGGAATTGCTGTTCCAGGCCGGGCGTGCCCTCTGGCGTCTGGCCGGGCAGGCGGCGCTGCTGCGACAGCAGGCCGGGGATCATCTCCTCTGCGGCACTGTCATCATCGGCCTTCGACCCGCTGGCCGACTGCACGCTCTGGCTGGCGGCGGCCAGGGCGGCCGACCCTGCGTCCAGCGCAGGCGCAGGCGCGCTGCCCACGGGCGCTATGGGGGCCGTGACCGGGGCGGCAGGGGCCGCAGCCACACTGGTCGTGGTGACGGTCGGCACGGTGGGGGCACGGGCCGGCTGGGTCACGGTGGTGATGGGGGCGGCTTCGGCCACAACGGGCGGCAGGACACCGCCACCGGTCACGCTCAGCACCCCATTCACATAGGTTGCCACATAATTGGGATTGCTGATCCCGTCGGCAATGATGGCATAGCTGCCGGCGGCACTGTTGGCGTCGGCCGGGCTGGTGATGCGCAGGTCCGTCAGGCTGTCGGCCGCATCACCATTGACCAGACCCGTGAACTGCGCCGTGAAGATCGGGTTGGCGGCCCCCACCATGCGCGTGGCGCTGTCCACGGCCACGGTCAGGGCCACGGGCGTGATGGTCAGATCGGCGCCGGTATAGGTGATCTTGTAATTGCTGACGGCCGTCAGCGTCCCCTGCTGGATGGCATAGCGCCCGGCATTGCCGCCCGCCGCCCGCGTCAGGCCGCCCGACAGAACGCTGGCCGCACTGTCCGCACCCTTCAACCCGCTGACGCTGTAGGTCAGGGCCGGGTCGCTGGCGCCATAGGGGCGGCTGACGGCATTGGCGATGACCGACAGGATGGCCGGATCGATGGTCAATTGCCCGCCGGTAAAGCGGATGCGGTAATTGGCATTGGCGCTCAGGCTGCCCTGGTTGATGGCATAGGTGCCGGCATCATTGCCCGCCGCCCGGGCCAGCGCCCCCGACAGCACGGATGTGGCACTATCCGCCCCCTTCAGCCCGCTGACGCTGTAGGTCAGCACCCCATCCGCGTCGCCATAGGTGCGGCGCTGGCTTTCGGCCGTGACCGACAGCAGGGCGGGGTTGATGGTCAGAGTGCCGCCGGTGAAGGACAGGGTGTAATTGGCATTGGCGCTCAGGCTGCCCTGGGTAATGGCATAGGCACCGACATCGCTGCCCGCGGCGGCCGACAGGCTGCCCGACAGCACCGACGCTTCGCTGTCCCCACGCTTCAACCCGCTGACACTATAGCCCAGCACCGGCACCGCATCGCCATAGGTGACGCTGGCCGACGACGCCGTCACCGACAGCAGGGCGGGATTGATGGTCAGGGTCCCGCCCGTAAAGGACAGGGTGTAATTGGCATTGGCCGACAGGCTGCCCTGCCCGATGGCATAGGTGCCGACATTGCTGCCCGTCGCGGCCGACAGGCTGCCCGACAGCACCGTTGCCGCGCTGTCCCCGCGCTTCAACCCGCTGACGCTGTAGCCCAGCACCGGCAGCGCATCGCCATAGGTGACGCTGGCCGATGCCGCCGTCACCGACAAAGCCGCCGGCTTGATGGTCAGCGCCCCGCCGGTGAAGGACAGCACATAATTGGACCCGGCCGTCAGGCTGCCCTGGCCGATGGCGTAACTGCCCACATTCTCCCCGCCCGCCCGCACCAGGGCGCCGGACAGGCTGTCACCCGCCACCAGCCCCACCGCCTGATAGGCCAGCGGGGCGTCGCTGTCACCATAGGTCTTGGTCTGCGACAGGGCCGTGACGGTCAGGGCGGCGGGGTTGATGGTCAGGGTGCCGCCCGTGAAGGACATTGTGTAGTTCGGGCCGGCATTCAGGCTGCCCTGGCCGATGGCATAGGTGCCGGCATCCTGGCCCGCCGCCCGGACCAGGGCACCCGACAGGCTGTCGCCCGCCACCAGCCCCACGGCCTGATAGGTCAGTTCCGGGTCGTCCTGCCCATAGGTCTTGGTCAGGCTGGTGGCCGTCACGGTCAAGACGGCGGGGCTGATGGTCAGGCTCGCGCCCTGATAGGTCAGGGTGTAATTGGCATTGGCGGCAAGGCTGCCCTGGGCGATGGCATAGGTGCCTGCATCCCGGACCCCGCCATCCGACAGGGCGCCTGACAGCACGGACCCCGCCCCATCGCCGCGCTTCAGCCCCGCCACCTGATAGGTCAGGGCGGGTGTCTGCTGGCCATAGGTCTTGGTGATGGCATTGGCCGTCACGGTCAGCGGCGCGGGCGTGATGGTGAGGTCGGCGCCGACCAGGCTGATCGTGTAATTGGCCCCGGCCGTCAGGCTGCCCTGGCTGATCGCATAGGTGCCGGCATTTTCGCCCCCCGCCCGCGACAGCGCACCGGACAGGCTGTCGCCCGCCACCAGCCCGACGCTCTGATAGCTCAGGGTCGGATCGGCATCGCCATAGATCTTGGTCTGCGACAGGGCCGTGATGGTCAGGGCAGCGGGATTGATGGTCAGGGTCGCGCCGGTAAAGCTGATCGTATAATTCTGGCTGGCGCTCAGGTCGCCCTGGCTGATGGCATAGGTGCCCACATCCTTGCCCGCGGCCCGGCTCAGCGCGCCGCTGACCTGATCACCATTGACCAGCCCCGTGGTCGTATAGGTCAGGGTCGGGTCGGCCGTGCCATAGATCCTTGTCTGGTTGGCGGCGACAATGGTCAGGGCCGCCTTGTCGATGGTCAGCGTGCCCTGGCTGGTGCTGCCCAGTTCATAATTGGCCGATGCCGTGCCGGTAATGCCGGTGATGCGCTGGTCATAGCTGCCGGCATCCAGGGTCGGGCCCGGGGTCACGGCCGACCCGGCCTTTTCCACCACAACGGTACCCGTGACCTGATCGCCCGACAGCACGCCGGACAGCACGGCCGCCCCGGCACTGACCGACTGGCCATAGATGCTGCTGACATTGTTGACGCTGCCCGTGATGGTCTTGCGCGCCACGGTCAGGCCGGCATTCTGGTTGCCGCTGTCGGCGATGACATAATTGGCCGACGCCGCCCCGGCGAGCGCGCTGACCTTGGTTGTATAGCTGCCGGCGGCCAGCCGGTCGGTCAGGGTCTGGCCGTCCACCACCACCGTGCCCGTCACCACATCATTCGACAGGACGCCGGTCAGCGTGGCCGTGGGCAGCACGGCCAGGGTGCCATAGGTGGAATTCGCGTTGGTCAGGGCATAGGTGACGGATTTGCGCGCGATGGTCAGCAGGCTGGTGCTGTTGCCGCCGCCCGCCAGGCTGTAATTGGCGGCATCCGCACCGCCCAGGCTGCCGGCCACCTGGGTATAGGTCCCGGCCGCCAGCCTTTCCGCCAAGGTGGCGCCCGACAATTGCGCGGACGCCGTGACAATGTCGCCCTCCACCACGCCCGTCAGGGTCACAGCACCCAGCGTGGCCAGCGTGCCATAGGTGGAATTGGCGGCCGCCACGGCATAGGTCAGGGCCTTGGTGGCAATGGTCAGGGTGCCGTTGCTGTTGCCCGTGGCCGCGATGGTATAATTGCCGGCATCCGTGCCGGTCAGGGCCGTGACCTTCTGGGTCAGACTGCCCACGCCCGTGCGCGCCGCCAGGGTGACGCTGTCGGCCCCGCGATAGGTGCTGACCGTCCCCGCCACACTGTCCCCATCCACCACCCCCGTCAGGGTGACGGCACCATTGGTCGCCAAGGTGCCATAGGTGGAATTGCTGTTGGCCACGGCATAGGTCAGCGCCTTGGCATCGATGGTCAGCGTGCCGGTGCCATAGCTGAAGCCATAGCCCAGATCGGACGCCAGCGTGCCGGCACCGGCCGTCAGCGTATAGGTCCCGACATTGCGCCCGGCCCCGGTAATGGCGCCGGTGCCGCTGACGGCATTGGCCAGCGTATCGCCCGTGACCAGTCCGGTGATCGTATAGGCCAGCCCCGTCTGCGTCGCCCCGCTATAGGTGCGCGTCACCGTATCCGGCGTCACCGTCAGCGTCGGCGCGTAGCTATAGACGAAGCGGCTGCCGCTGTTGCTGACGGTCGTATAGGTGCGGGTGTCGAAGGCGAAGCTGCGATTATACAGCGGCAATGCGCTGATCCCGCCGGTGCTGCTGGTTAAGGGCGAGGTGGAAAAGACCAGGAACCGCCCACCCCCACCAACCGTCAGGGCGCTGGCCCCGCCATTATTGGTGAAGGTACCGCTGGCGGCCAGCACCAAGGCATCGCCGGCCCCGCTGGCCGACACCGCGGCACCAGACGCCAGGGACAGGTTGCCGCCCGTGGACAGCTTGACCGTACCCGTGGCGGCAATCCCCCTGGTCGCCCCCACGGCGCCGACGGTTGCCGCCCCCGACAGGCCGACATCGATGGACCCGGTACTGGCGGCGACCGTCGACACGGCGTTGGATGCATGCGCCAGCGTATAGGTCCCGCCCGTGCCCAGCAGGGCCAGCCCGGCGGCCGTGATGGCCGCACTCTGCGTCACCGTCCCCGTACTGGTCAGGGTCAGGGCGCCCGTACCGATGGACACACCCGCCACACCGTCCACGCTGCCGATGGCAAAGCCGGTATCGTCGCGGAAGCTGACATTGCTGTTGGTCGCCGTGGCGGCAAAGCTGGTGACGGCATTATTGGCCCCGGCCAGCGCCACCGTCCCCGCCGCCGTCACGGCCAGATTGGCAACCGTGATCGCCCCCGTCTGGCTGATCCCGGCCCCGCTGCGCAGATGCAGGGTATCGGTGCCCGTGGGCGCGATGGCGGCACTGATGCTGATGGCGCCGGCACTGGACGACCCGATGCGCAAGGTTCCGGCCGTCAGCTTCTTCAACTCCGCATCGGAAATGTCGAGGCTGCTGGTGGATGCGCCCGTGGAGCCCAGGTCGATGCCGCGCGCCGCCGTGGCAATGGTCACCGTGGCAATGGCCGTACCCGCATCCAAGCTGCCGGTCAGGGCCAGCTTGTCCGTGGTCAGGGTGATGTCCTGGTTCTGGGTGGACAGGGCGGCACTGATGGTCAGCAGCCCCTTGCTGATCAACCCGATGGTGCCGGCCGCCGTCCCGCTGCCGGTGGTCAGGGCGCCGCTGACGGCGACATCGCCCGTACCGCCCTGGATGGTGACATTGCTCTTGAAGGCGGCGCCGGCGACGCTGACATCGCCCGTATCGTCCGTATGGCCGATGGTGACAGACCCCAGCCCATCATTCAGGGCGTCGATATCGGCCTGGGTCAGGCGCAGTTCGCTGCCCGTGGCCCCGTCGCCCACGGCGATGGTGGATGTCGTGCTGTTCGGCCGGATGACCAGGGACCCCGTACCGCCGACCCGCATGCTGGGCGCACTGTCCGATCCGGCCCCGGCATCGGTCAGGTCCAGCCGGTCGGCCTTCAGCGTGATGGTCCCGCCATAGCAGCTATTGGTCGCCGAGCAGCCGATCAGCGCCTTGCTGTAATCGGTGATGGAGGAATTGGCGGCGATCTTGCCGGCCGTGCCCGTGGCAGTGATGGTGATGGCGGCGGCCCCGCTGGAATAGATGGTGCTGCCGGTCGTGTCGGCCCGGAACAGCACGCCATAGCGGCCAGTTCCCGTCGTCGCCTGTTCACCATTCAGGGCGATGGCGCCGCTGGCCGTGCGGATGGAACTGTCGCCCCCGATGGCGATACCGGCCGTCAGTGTATTGCCGGCCCCGCCCGTGCCGTTCAGGGTGATGGTGCCATTGCCGGCCGCCTGCAAGGTGCTGGCGGAAACATTGATGCCGATGCCGGTGGCGCTGTTGGTGCCGCTGTCCGCCCCTTCGCCATTGACCAGGATGTCGCCGCCCGTGCCGGCATTCAGCGTGCTGCCGGTGATATTGACGCCGATGCCCGTGGCGGTCTTGCCCACGGCGGCGCGGGTGGCGGGGGTGCTGCCGCTGCCGATGGTGATGTCGCCGCCATTGCTGGACAGGCTGGCCCCGCTGATCGCCACCTGGCCGGCCGACCCTGACTCGTTCCCGTCGGCGGCCAGCACGATGTTCAGCTTGCCCGACCCCGACACGCCGACATTGGCCGTCACGGCCACGTCGATATCGCTGGAAAGCGTCAGGGTGCCCGTGCCCGACCCGGCATAGCTGGCGGCAGCGCCCAGGGTGATCAGGGTGTCATGGGCGTAAAGGCTGGCATCGCCAGAAAAACGGATACCCGCGGTGCCCGCCACCGTGCCAACGGCCAGCGATGATCCGGAATGAAAATCGATGCTGCCCGTATCGGCCGCCAGGGTGGTGACGGCATTGCCGCTGCGGGTCAGGGTATAGGTCGCACCACTGCCCAGCAGGGCCAGCTTGTCCACGCTGATATTGGCCGACTGGGTCACCGTACCGGCGCTGGCCAGTTCGACCTGATCGCTGGCATGGCTCAACGCGTTGCTGATCACCATGTTGCCGCCATCCAGCGACCCCAGGCGCAGGACCCCGGCGCTGATCTGGTTCAATTCGGCCTGGGAGACATGGGCCTTGCCTGACCCCGCCCCCGTGGCGCCGATATCCATCTGCCCGCCAGCGGCATAGGGGCGAAGCTGCACCCGGCCCGTACTGGTGATGGAGGTGCCGGACAGGGCAAGATCGGCGCCGGCCAGGATGATGGTACCCGCCCCCGCCGTCACGCTGCTGCCCGACAGGCTGACCCCCGACAGGCCCTTCAGTGCGATATCCCCGCCATTGCTGGTAAAGCTGCCGGACCCGGTCGTGGTCAGCGTGCCGGTGGTCACATAGCCGGCCGTGAAATCCATGGACAGCTTGCCCGTGCTGGCCGTCACGCCGATGCCGCTGTTGAAACTCAGGTCGGACCCGGCCCGCAGGGTCAGGGTGGCATCGGCGCCGGCACTCTTGGCGATGCTGCTGGACAGGGTCATGTCGCCCTGACTGGTCAGGGTGACATTCTTGCCGGCGTTCAGATGCGCCTGCGCCAGGGCGGCCAGCCCGGCATTGACCGTCAGGGCAGCGTTGGAAAGCTGCAGCGTGCCCACATTGGTGGGGCTGAAGGCGCTGCTGGCGCTGATCGTGCCGGCCAGGGACGAGCCGATGATCAGCGTGCCGGCCGTCACCCGGTTCAATTCCGTCTGCGACAGGGCCAGATTGCCGCCGACACTGTCGGTGGTCGATCCGATATCGATGGGTTTGCCGCTGGTCTTGGGCGCCAGCACGACAGTCCCCGATGACCGGACCGTCAGCGCGCCCAGCGCCATGCCGTCGGCATTGATGGTGACGGTGCCGGACTGGCTGGCCCCGCCGATGCTGGCGTTGCTGTCGCGTTCATTGGCAATGGCGATGCTGCCCGACCCGCCCGTGGCGTTCACCGTCACCGATCCGGACCCGGCCGAAACGGCATGGTCGCTATACAGCATGACGCCGTAATTCAGGCTGCCGCTGCTGCCCCCACCCGTACCGGTAAGGGTGACGCTGCCGCCATTGCTGCTGATGGACCGGGTGCCGGTCGCGCCATTCAGTTCGATGCCATAGGAGGAGCCGCCGCCCGTACTGGAGGTGCCGGTCAGGCTGATGCTGCCATTGCTGCTGGCCGTGATGGACAGGTTCACGGCCCGGATGCCGATGGCATAGTCGGATGTCGAAGATCCGCCCGTGGCACCGGTCAGGCTGACGCTGCCCCAGCTGGTCAGGATCTGGTTATGCCCGGTCCCGTCAAAATCCAGGCCGGCATGCCGCCCCACATTGCCGCCGCCGCTGGTCCCGGTCAGGGTGATGGACCCGCTACCCGATTGCAGGATACTGCCATCGGCGATATGCACCCCGCTGCTGCCATCGCCGGCATAACCGGTGCCGGTCAGGCTGATGGATCCCGACCCGCTGGACAGGCTGGCGCCCGACAGGTCCACCCCGCTGATGGCACCGCTGCGGCCATAGCCGGTGAAGCTGATATTCCCGCCATTGCTGGTGAAGCTTTCCGTGCCCGTGGCGGCACTGACCACCTGGCCGGCATTGCTGCCGCTGCCGGCGGTCAGCGTGATATTCAGGGCCCCGCTGCTGCTGGTCACGCCCGCACCGGCCCCGATGATGATATCCCGCCCGGCGGTCAGGGTCAGGCTGGCGCCAAAGCCGCTGGTCTTGGCGATGGAACTGCTCAGCGTGATGTCCTGGCTGGCCGACAGGCTGACGCTGGTGCCGGCATTCAGCAGGTCGGCGATGGCCGACGCCGTGATCAGGCTGGCCGCCCCGCTATAGTCGGTCTGGCCGATATTCCCCGTGACATCATCGCCCTGGGTGCTGTCACCGTCCACATCAGCCGTTGTGCCGATGGTGATGCTGGTCGGGTCCAGCAGCAGGGTGCCGCCCTGGGCCCCGGCCGCCGCCGACAGGTCGGCCTTGCCGGCAAAGCGCAGGCTGCCCTTGCCCGACACTTCGGCAAAGCCACCCTCCCCCCCGCCGGCCCCGCGTGCGCTGATGGACCCGGCATAATCGGTGCGCCCGTCGGACCAGACGATGATGCGCCCGCCCGCCCCGGTCCCCGTCGCGTCGGCCTGGATGAGGCTGGCGGCATCGATGCGGGTAGATTGCGACCGCACCAGATCGCCCCCGCCCTGATAATCCCCACCAATGCGCACCGTGCCCCCGCCGTCGGCGGCACTGACATCCACCTGGGCACCGACCAGCGCCACCCGGTCGCCCAGGATGTCAACGTCACCGCCCTGTGCCGTCACGGCACCGGTGACCAGCGTGTCCGTCCCCTCTCCGCCGATGACGATGCGGCCATCCACCGCGCGTGCAGATGTGGCCTCGATCAGGCCGCCGGCATTGACCACGCCGGCCATGCCGTCGCGCGCGGCCCGCGCCGTCAGCAGCACGGACGCGCCTGACAGCGTGCCCGCATTCACCACGCGTCCCGCCACCTCCGCCGGCAGCTCAAACCGCAGCAGTCCGTCGCCTGCCAGATCCAGCGTGAACCGCTCCGCCCCCGCCAGCACGACGCGGCCCAGCTTCGCCTCCACCAGCCCCCGGTTTTCCACGATGGCGGCGGCCAGGGCGGCATAGCCGGCATCGCTGACCCGGATGGTGCCTTCATTGATGATGGCCGCCCCCGGCGCCCCGGCCGTACCGAAGACCAGGCGCCCGGCCGCGAAATCGGCATTGTCCAGGTCGGCCGTCGTGGCCAGGAAGGCACCGGCATCGATGCGGGCACCGCGGCCGATGACGATGCCGGCCTTGTCGATGACGATGACCTGTCCATTGGCGGTCAGCGACCCGTCGATGCGTGTGCCGGTGCCGCCGCCCGTGACCCGGTTGACCAGCAGCGACCCCGCCCCCGGCTGCGCCACCGTCACGGCCTGCCCCGCCCCGATATCGAAGCTGCGCCAGTCGATCAGGGCGCGGTCCGTGCTCTGGTTGATCAGGGTCTGGCCGGCCTGCTGGCTGATGCTGGCCCCACCCACCACCACGGTGCCGCCCTGCGGCGCCGTCTGGGCAGCGGCCGGAAGCGTGAAGACGCTGGCCAGCGTCAGGGCGCGGAAGCCCCGTGCCCAGTGTCGCCCCGTCCCTGCCTGCTGCCGCTGCGTCTCCATCATCCCTTCCCTAGAACTGAACGGTCAGATCGACGAACAGCCGCGTGCGCTGCCCTTCCGCCCCCGGCAGGGGCAGGGACCGCAGCGTGCGGGCCAGTTCGGCCGACAGGCTGGCCTTGCCGAACAGGCCCAGCCGCAGCCCGCCGCCGGCCGACAGCAGATGCGTGCTGACAGCCGCACTGTCCCAGACCCGGCCTGTATCGACAAAGCCATAAAGCGTCACACCATCCAGGTGCGGAATGCCGGGATTGAACCCGCGCCGCAGCTCCAGCCCGGCGCCGACTCCGCTGGGCCCCGCCAGATCGCCGCCATTATAGCCCCGGCCGAAGCGGCTGCCGCCCAGCGCGAACTCCTCCCCCGCCACCAGCGTGTCGGGCGTGTACTGCCCGCCCACGCTCAGGGTGGCGCCGATCTCGGCCGGCAGGTGCAGCCCATAGGCCACCTCGCCGGTGAATTTCCGGTACCAGGGATCGACCTTCAGGCGCGACGCCGTCGTCTCCTCCCGCCCCGTGGCGCCGGCAATGTCCAGCCCCTGGGTGACGCTCGCCTGGGCCATCAGGTCACCACCCAGGAACCGCCCCTGGCTGTAGGTCACGCGCGCATCGACACTGCGCCAGTCATCGCGGCTGAAGGGCAGGGCCAGCAGTTCCACCGTGGCGCGCTGCGCGTTCCACCCGGCCTCCACTGTCAGATTGCGCGCCCGCGACCGGATCAGGGGCAGCGACAGGCGCTGGCCCACGCCATAGGATTCGGTCGACACGGCAAAGGGCTTCAGCGAGGCGCCGGGTTTGCCCCGGCTGTAATTGGCATTGGTGGTCAGAGTCAGGCCGCTGCCGGCCAGCGGCTGCAACCAGCGGCCATTGGCCGACCTTTGCTCGGAAATCTGCGGCGTGGCCGACAGGGTCACCCCCACCTGCTCGCCCAGGCCAAAGGGTGAATTGGCCGCCAGATCGACAAAGGCCGACCAGGGCCCGGCAAATTCCGATCCGCGATTGCCCACGCCCGCCACCAGGGCATAGGGCGTTTCGCTATAGCCGACCAGCAGTTCGGCCGCCCCGAAACTGTCCCCCGGCCGGATCAGGCCCGTCACCGTCACCCCCGGCAGATCATCGACCAGCAGCAGGCCGCGCTCGATCAGGTCCACGCGCGCCGGCCGGGCGGCCAGGGCATCTTCCAGCCGCGCCTCCACCCGCGCGCGTTCGCGCGGGCCCCCGCCTTCGACGCGCACCTTTTCCAGATGCCCCTCGATGACGCGGATGGTGATGGTCTGGTCCTTGATCTCCTGCGCGGGCACGAAAACGCGGGTCAGTCCCAATCCCATCGCCAGATAACGCGCCTGGATACGGTCGGCCAGGGCAGAGACATCGGCCAGCGTCACCGGCCGGGCGATCAACGCCTTGATGTCGGCGGCAAAATCATTTTCCGGATGAAAAACCGTCGCCCCTTCAACGGCGATCCGCGCCAGGGTGAAGCGCAGGTCGGCGGCACCGGCCGCCGCCGTTCCCTTGCGCTGGGCGGGGATGGAAAATTGCAGCTGAGCCTTGGGCGCGCGGCGCATCTCCTCCAGCGGAGCGGGAACCGTGGAACGCCCAGGTTCTGCCGCCCCCGGCAGCCGCACCGGCGCGTCCTGCGCCCCTGCGATGGGCGCCAGCAGCAGCGCCGTCGCCCCCAGTAATGCCGATTTCAGCCGTGCCATCCCCAGGTCTTCCCGCCACACTCAGAAACGGTGTAAGCCCCCGACCGCAGGCAGGCCAGCAATTTATCCATTAACATTCCGCGCCATCGGGATCGAATAAAGTTGCCATGTGGGAAAAGCGGTCCAATCTCTCGGACCTTCATTCCCGAACATTGATAACGGGTCAGAACTTGCACCAATAAGTATTCAAAGTACTACGCCCGCCTCTCCATCGGGCGTAATCACCTGTCCTTCCCGAGCCACCAGGGCGCGGGGATTAAGGGCGTGTGCGGCGGCGGCGATGGCATCCAGGTCGGCGTCGGTCCGTTCCGGACAATGGTGGAAGATGACGGGGATACGGACCCCGGCATGGTCGGCCAGGCGCAGCGCTTCTTCCCAGGTGGAATGGCCCCAGCCGACATGGTCCACATATTCGGCGTCGCTGTAGCTGCTGTCATAGATCATGACGTCGGCCCCGCGCACCAGATCGGCAATGGTCTCGTCCCGTCCGTCGGCCGGATGCTCGGTATCGGTGATGAAGCAGATGCTGCGTCCGGCATAATCGACGCGGTATCCCGTGGCCCCGTTGGGATGGTTCAACGGGCAGGTGCGCACGGTCAGGCCGGGACGCGGTTCCAGCACCTGTCCGGCCGTGAACTTGCGATAATCCATGCAGCGTTCCAGCCCGCGCAGCGGCACGGGGAACAGCGGTGCGGCCATCAGCGTGCCCAGCACGCCGCCAAGCGTCATCTGCGGGCCCAGATGGCCTTCCCACAGGCTGATGCGGCTGCGCTTGTCATGGAAGGGCCCGAAGAAGGGGAAGCCCACCACATGGTCGATATGGGTGTGGGTGAAGAACAGGTCGGCCGTGACGGGGTCCCCCCCGGCCTCCAGCGCATCGCCCAGCAGCCTGATGCCGGTGCCGGCATCGAAGATCAGCAGGTGCGGGCCGCAGCGCATTTCCAGGCAGGTGGTGTTGCCGCCATAGCGCAAGGTGTCGGCCCCGGTGGTCGCGATGCTGCCCCGGACGCCCCAGAACCGCACAAAGAAAGTATCATCCACCATGGCCCAAGGACCCGCCCCTATATCCTGGATCAGCCCCTGACCCGACAAGGCACTTTCAGTCAATGATTGGAAAACCGCAACAGCATGCTACCGGCACCCGTGCAGGAAATTTCATGCAACAGCATGGCGACTGCTTGCATCCGGCAATCCGACCCCTTTATCAAGGGGCAGGACATAGCACGGGATGCAGCATGTCGCATTCCATGGGAAGCCGACACTTGTCAGACTTCCGATCCGCACACAGCGCCAGGGATGGCTGAATTGGACGAGATCAATGTCGCGCCGGGACGATTACTGATCAAGGAAGGGGATCGTTCCGGCGATGCCTTTCTGATCACGGCAGGCCGTGTGGAGGTTTTCCGCGCCGTCAACGGTGCGAAACACCGGCTGGCGGTCCTGGGGCCGGGCGACATCGCGGGAGAGATGGGGCTTATCGACAACGCCCCCCGCTCCGCCTGCATCGCCACCATGGAACCGGTGCGCTGCGTCATCGTCTCCCGCGAGATGTTCATCCGGCAACTGCGGCAAAGCCCGCCCTTGGTGCGGTACGTGCTGCATTCACTGGTGCGCACGCTGCGGGCCGTCAACGGCATTCCCACGGAACAGGGCGATCCGATCTTTGCCGATGAACCCATCGTGTCCGAACGCACCCACAAGCTGCTGCGCCGCGACACTTTCGCACCGGGTCGCATCATCTTCCGTCGCGGGGACGAAGCGCATTGCGCCTATCTGATCCAGACCGGACTGGTGGAGATCTGGAAGGAGACGCCCGATGACCAGATGCTGCCGCTGGGGCGCATCGGGCCGGGGTCGGTCTTCGGCGAAATGGCGTTGCTGCGCGATGCCAACCGCGCGGCGGGGGTGACAGCGGTCGAACTGACCGTGTGCGAGGTCATCCACCGCCAGCGGTTCGAGGAGCTGATGCGTGCGGCCCCGACCCTGATCCGGCAGTTGATCCACACCTATGTCAGTCGCATCGAACGCACCCTTTAGCCCCCACCCCTACCTTTTGGATGAAGCGGACGCGCTTAACGCGCCAAGAATACCCGTGTAATCATGGTGAGGCGCCTTCAAAGGGAAGGCGACCAGAAGTCAGCCCGGCGAACCGCTTACGATGTTGCCCGCTCTCGACCTGACCACCAGCTTCCTGTCCAACGCCATCATCACGGGCGTGACGGCTGTCATGCTGGGCTTCATCCGGCATGCCAACCGCGACCTGCGGGGGCTGGGCTACTGGCTGCTGGGCCAGGCAGCCAGTTCCATCGGTTTCCTGTGGCTGTACGGCGTCATATCGCTGCCGAACCCCTATCTTGGCGTTGTCGGCTTTCTGTGCGTCTTCGCTGGCGGCATACTGGGCATGCTGGGCCATCACCGCTTCCTGGAACTGGAAGGGCGGATCGGTGGCTGGGCCGCGCTGTTTTTTGCCCTGGTCTGTCTCGCCATGGGCATCCTGCTGACGGCCCAGGTGAAGATGGGCTTCTTCCGGGTGCTGATGCTGGGGGCCCAGCTGGGGCCGGCGGCGGTTTCGGCCTGGCTGCTTCTGCGCCATGGACGGGGGCAGGCACGCACGGCCTATCGCACGGTGGCCAGCCTTTACCTGTTATGGGCGCTGATCTGCGTCCTGCGCCTGATCTACGTGGCGATGACGGGTTTCGACGATGACGCGACCGGCTGGACCATGGGACCGGCCATCGCCATCGCCACGCTGGTACTGACCTGCCACGCCCTGGGCCTGGCCTGGATGATCGTGGGCCGCCTGCAGGAAAGCCTGATTCGCCAGGCCGCGACGGACCCGTTGACCGGCGCCATGAACCGCCGTGCCCTGCAGACTCATCTGGAACAGGAAACGTCACGCGCCGCGCGGGAAGGGCACGGGCTGGTGGTCGCCACCTTCGACCTGGACCATTTCAAGCATCTGAACGACACCCACGGTCATGCCATTGGCGATGCCACGCTGATCGGGGTGGTGCAACTGGCCGGGCAGATGCTGCGTCCCGGCGATGCCGTGGCGCGGCTGGGGGGCGAGGAATTCTGTCTGGTGCTGACAGGCCTGGATGGCGGGGCCGCGGCGCCCATCCTGGAACGCCTGCGCCATGCCGTCGCCAACCTGGACATACCCGGGCCCAACGGGTCGGTGCAGGTGGCCGCCAGCTTCGGCGTCGCCTGGTTCGGACCGCACGGGCAAGACTGGCCAACCCTGCTGAAGGCGGCCGACAATGCCCTTTACCGGGCCAAGCGCAATGGCCGCAACCGGGTGGAATTCGCCGACCTGCCCGGGCATGAAAGCCACGCCCGTCAGGCCGGCGACTGATACCAGCGGTGCTCCGGCAGTCGCCGCCATACCATCGGTCATGAATTATGACCGATGGTATGAGACCCGGCCGTCAAAGCACGAAATCGGCCGCCGTGATGCTGGCAGTGGCGGCCAGCAGCACAGCGAAATCGGCCGAACCATCACCATCGACATCGCCCAGGACGCGGATGGCGGTCCCCACCACTTCCCAGCGCAGTTCGCCGGCGACATTGGTGAAGGCCGCATTGCCGACAAAGGTGAAGGCATCGTCGGCGGCCGTGGCCGTGTTGGCATCAATACCGGTCAGGACGACCTTGTCACCCTCCGCGGCACTGAAATCCGTGATCTGGTCGGGGGCGGCCAGGGCACTGTCGGTGGTTGCCGCGACGATGAAATTGTCGGCCCCGGCCCCGCCCGTCAGCGTGTCCGCCCCGGCGGCACCGTCCAGCGTATCGGCCCCGGCCCCGCCCGTCAGGACATTGGCATCGGCATTGCCGGTACCGGCCGCCCCGGCCGTCGCGGTAAGGGTCAGGTTCTCCACATTGGCGCCCAGCGTGAAGGTTGCCAACGAGGTACTGACGGTGTCGGTGCCTTCGCCGGTCAATTCCGTCACCGTGTCGCCGGCATCATCGACGACATAGGTGTCGTCGCCGGTACCGCCCACCAGGGTATCCGCACCGGCCCCGCCATCCAGCGTGTCGGCGCCGGTTCCGCCGGTGATGGAATTGGCCAGCGCATTGCCGGTACCGGCGATGGCGGCTGTTCCCGTATAGGTCAGGTTTTCCACATTGGCAGACAGGGTCAGGCTGGCCAGTTCTGTGCGGACCGTATCGGTCCCCTCCCCCGTCAGTTCCACCACCTTGTCCGACGCGCTGTCCACGATATAGACATCGTTGCCCAGCCCGCCGACCAGGCTGTCAATGCCGGCCCCGCCATCCAGCGTATCATTGCCGTCCAGACCGCTCAGCGTGTCCGCCCCGGCCGCACCGGTGATGGCATTGTCGTCAGCACTGCCTGTCCCGGCAAAAACTGCCGTGCCCGTGTAGGTCAAATTTTCCACATTGCTGGACAGGGTATAGGCCGCCAGGGTCGTGGTGACGGTGTCGGTGCCCTCTCCCGCCGCCTCGACGATGATGTCGGCGCCCTGCGCGATGATATAGGTGTCGTTCCCGGCCCCGCCGATCAGGCTGTCGACACCAACCCCGCCATCCAGCGTGTCATTGCCGGCCGCACCGTCCAGTGTGTCGTTGCCTGACCCGCCCGTGATGGAGTTATCGACGGCGTTGCCCGTGCCCGCGAAATCGCCGACACCGACAAAGGTAAGGTTTTCCAGGTTGTTGGCCAGCGTGAAGGCGCCCAGTTTGGATTTGACCGTATCGGTCCCTTCCCCGGCCACCTCCACGATCGTGTCGCTGGCATTGTCCACGATATAGGTGTCGTTGCCGACCCCACCCACCAGACTGTCAGCACCCAGGCCGCCATCCAGCGTGTCATTGCCCGCCAGTCCCGTCAGCGTATCGTCACCCGTGCCGCCGGTGATGGAATTGTTGGCGGTGTTGCCCGTGCCGCTGGACGCGCTGGTGGTGGTGAATTCCAGGTTTTCCAGATCATCGGCCAGAACATAGGTGGTCAGGCTGGTCTTGACGCTGTCGGTCCCCTCGCCCGCATTTTCGGTGATGACGTCCTTGTCGCTGTCGATGACATAGGTGTCGTTGCCAAGCCCGCCGACCAGACTGTCATCGCCGACGCCGCCATCCAGCGTGTCGTTGCCGGCCCCGCCGGTGATGGAATTGTCCAGCGCGTTGCCCGTGCCGCGGAAATTGGTGGTGCCCAGGAACTGCATATCGTCCTGGCCGGTCTGCATGTCGAAGACCGTGGTGGTGGTCTTGACCACCCGCCGGCCCGTCACCTGGTCCGTTTCGACATAGGAATAGCCAAAATCCCCGCTGTCCAGCAGGCCTGACATTCCTTGCAGCCGGATGATGAAATCATCGGCGCCCAGATTGTTGCTGCGCGCGGGGCCGGAAACGAGCAGATAGACCTCGCCCTGATAGCTGAACAGGCCGGCTTTCTGCGTCTCATAAAGGGCTTGGCCTTTGGAGAACAGGAAGTTCATGGCGGCATAGAAGGAAATGCCCTCCGCCTTGGTCACGCCCTTGGCGACGACGCTGTTGACGGTGAAGGGCAGTTCGATCGTATCGGCCGTGGCCGTGCCGTCGCCGCCGAAATTGGCAGAAACCAGTATGTCCATGCTATTGAAGGTCAAGGCGGTGGACAGCCGTGTGTCGGCGACCTTCTCGAACACGAACCGGTCCTTGCCGCTGCCGCCCACCAGCCGGTCCAGCCCCGTTCCGCCGACCAGCACATCATTGCCGGCCGTGGCGATCAGGGTGTCGTTGCCGAAACCGCCGACCAGGCTGTCGTCGCCATAGCCGCCGATCAGGCTGTCATTGCCCGATCCACCCAGCAGCGTATCGTTGCTCAGGCCGCCATCAATCGTGTCGTTGCCGTCCCCGCCATCGATGTAATTCTCCATCCGGCCCTTCAGATCGCCATACAGCCGCTCGGAGGCGCTGTTGTTGAAGGACTGGACCTGGACGGAACCGATAATATCGACCGTCGGCAATTCGAAAAGCCGCGGCGCGCCGCTTTCACCGCCATTGTCCAGGGCCGTGATGATGCCGGCAGCCTTGTCGACGGAATAGACGATGACGGTATGGGACTGCGTCTCTTCCCCCACCTTCCAGACAAAGCTCAGGATGTCGCCCGATTTCAGGGTCCGGAACATGGTGCCCAGATCCTTCAGCACCACGGTGCGGTAATCCGACCAGCTGTCGCGGACGTCATCGATCATCATGGCGACGTCCGTCTTGCCCCCCGTGGTCCGCTCCCCCGCCCAGATCAGGCCGGCGGCATTCAGCACATCGCGGAACAGCTCCAACTCGTCGGCATAGGGGGTCGCCTGGGTAAGTGCGGCGTCGATGGCTTTGATCAGCGATGGCATGGGGACGGACTCCGGGCGGCAACGAACTTATGATGCCGCCCGGACCTCCGGGCGGTCAATAAAGCGCTTGCAAACCAGATGCCATCCCTGTTGGGCGGCACGGGCCAGCGCCTGTGCCTCCGCCAGGGCGCCCTGCACCTCGTCACCGCCGGCCCGCAGACGGCGCAGCAGCGCCCGGGCCTGCGCCGACAGGGCCAGCAGGCCGATATTGCCGGCCGTCCCCACCAGGTCATGGATCATGGTCAGGCTCTCCTCGTACCGGCCCTCGCCGGCCGCCTTCTCCAGATTGGCCGCCTGTTCAAGCCCGAACCGCACAAAATCCCCGACCAGGGCGCGGAACGTGTCCGCCGGCAGCGCCGCCGAGAGTTCGGCCAGGATATGTTCATTCAGGACCGGCATATCGGCCACCTTGCCCGATGGCGGTGCCGACCAGTAGGTGACCAGCCGCAACAGGTCCGACCGCTGGAACGGGCGCGGCAGATAGGCATCCATGCCCACATCGGCATAACGGTCCAGCAGACCCGTCGCAGCACTGGCCGTCAGCGCCAGAATCGGCACGCGGGGGCGGCCGGACGCGGCCTCCGCCGCACGGATCATGCCGGTGGTCGCGATCCCGTCCACCTCGGGCATGACAATGTCCATCAGGACGATGTCGCAGGGGTCCTGCGCCTGCAGATGGGCGCCCGACATGCCACTCTCCGCTTCCAGGACCTGGAAGCCCTCCGCCTCCAGGAACACCCGCGCGATGGCGCGGTTGATCTCATTGTCGTCCACCACCAGCACCCGGCGGGTGGCGGAAGGGCGGGCGACAGGGGCGAATCGGCGGACTGTCTGCATGAACGGCTTCTTCTGGCGAGGCGGCGACATGTCCGGCGACATGCCTGACAGCCACGACCAACCTAACCGTCACGGAAGGCATATCCAATTTATGCGAAGGGTTAGTTTATACGAAGGGTCAGATGACATTTGGCCGCAGCCCGGCGCCTGTGGGAACAAAAACTAAGTTCCGCGCACGACCAGACGGGCGGGCAGGCTGACCGACTGGGCGTCCTGCCCGTTGATCAGGGCCAGGATCTTGGACGCCAGCAATTCACCGCCGGCCTGCCAGTCCTGATGCACCGATGTCAGCGGCGGGGTCAGGCAGGCGCCCAGTGGCGTGTCGTCATAGCCGATCACCGATACGGCATCCGGCACCGGCATGCCCCGTTCCTGCAAGACCTGCAGGGCGCCGATGGCCTGCAGGTCGCTGGCCGCGAACAGGGCGTCGAAGGCGGCGCCGCCGCCATCCAGCCAGCCGGCAATGGCCGCCGCCCCGGCCTGGATGGTGAAGGGGCAGGCCACGGCGCCGACCAGGGTACCGCCGCCTGCTTCCAGCGTCTGGCGGAACCCATCATGGCGCTGCTGGATTTCGGCGTGGCTGGTGTCGCCCAGGAACAGGGCCCGGCGCCGGCCGATGGACAGGAGCCGTTCGGCCGCCAGCACGCCACCCTGGCGGTTGTCGGACCCGACGGTCACGTAATCGTGCCCATCCTCCTCCGCCCCCCAGACGACCAGGGGAACGTCGCCGCCGGCCAGTTGCGCCGCCGCCTCGTCATGGCTGCCCTGGCCCAGCAGGATGATGCCGTCAGCCGTCTGCACGGCCGGTGCCTCCACCCCGTCGCGGGTGGTCAGCACCACGGCATAGCCGATGCTGGTCAGTTCCTGGCAGATGCCGCCCATCAGCGCCATGGGGAACGGTTCGGACAGGGGGCGGTCGGCGCTGGGCTTCATCTCCACCACCACGGCCACGGTGTTGGACCGTTGCAGCCGCAGGCTGCGCGCCGACAGATTCAGCTTGTAGCCATGTTCCTTGGCCAGCGCCTGGATGCGGGCGCGGGTATCCGGCTTCACGGTCGGGCTGTCGCGCAAGGCCCGCGACACGGTGATCTTCGACACCTGCGCCAGTTCGGCCAGGTCGGCCATGGTCAGCCGGCCCGGCGCAGCGGCGGCGGACTTCGCGTCGGGCACGCTGGACTGATCACTGACGGGCTTGTGCATCGCGTAATGAACCGTGAACCGAAATTATATCCCACCAGACAATCGCACGCTGGCCGCGACTTTCCAAGGGGTTAGCAACAGATAACCCCCATTGACGGCAGCCATGGCAGCGGCGTCGACAGAAAAATGATATCGATATCTTGACATCGATATCATTTTTGTTAGCTTAAGGACCAACCACCGCCGGCATGGCGGGGATCAAGCGTTTATCCGGGAGGGATACCGTGGCCGAGAGGGGATCTCACGTCCGCGCAGGGGAGTTGCGTGCCGATGCCGGGGATGGCTGGACCATCCGGGTGGCGGGTTTCGATCCGGCAAATGCGGCGCGCGATGAAAGCCTGTTTGCGCTGGCCAACGGGGCGCTGGGCGTGCGCGGCGGCATCGACGGCGTGGACAGCAGCAGCGACGGCGCCTTCCTGGCCGGCTTCTTCGAACAGGCGCCGATCCATTATCACGAGAAATTCACCGGTTTCGCCCTGTCGACCGACACCCGCCTGCCCGTCGCCGATGGCAAGCATGTGCGCGTGGTGCTGGACGGGGAAACGCTGGACATCACAAGCGACCCCGCCACGCTCCGGCGCGAGCTGGACCTGGCGACGGGCATTTTCCGCACCTCCCTGCCTTTCCGCACCGGCAAGGGCGGACAGGTGGAACTGCGGACGGAACGGCTGGTCAGCTTCAAGCGGCCGGGCCTGCTGGCCCTGCGCCTGACCCTGCATTCCATCGATTATACGGGCCCCGCCACGCTGCTGTCCGACCTGCGCTGGGGCCGGCGGGCGGAAGGTCAAGGCGATGATCCGCGCATCGGCGTGGCGCTGGGCAGCGGCGGGGTGGACAGCCACCCGGTCAGCCGCGACGGCGCCCCCCTGGCCGTGCTGCAGACGGCACGCCATAGCCGCCGCACGGCGCTGCTGCGCCAGGACCATCGGACCGGACCGGGCCTGACGGGCGACGCGCCCTTCCTGACGCTGGACAGTCTGGTTCAGCCCTTCCATGCCGATCTGGTGCCGGGCGCCAGCGTCACGCTGGTCAAATTCGCCGCCTATGCCTGGGCGGACCGGGATGGCGAGGGGGTGGAAGATCGCCTGCTGGCCGATGCCGGTGCCGCCCTGGCCGCCGCCAGCACCGCCGGCTGGGATGCCATCACCGCCGAGCAGGCGGCCGATCTGGCCCGGTTCTGGGCCGATGCCGATGTCACCATCGATGGCGATGCGGGCCTGCAACAGGCCATCCGCTTCAACCTGTTCCACCTGTACCAGTCGACGGGCCGCGACGGGGCGACCAGCATCGCCGCCAAGGGGCTGACCGGCGAAGGCTATGAAGGCCATTATTTCTGGGACACGGAAACCTTCATCCTGCCCGTGCTGGCCTTCACCGCGCCGGAACTGGCGCGGCGCATGCTGGAATACCGCATCGGCCGGCTGGACCGGGCCCGCGCCCATGCGCGCGGCATGGGCCATGCTGCCGGCGCCCTGTTCCCCTGGCGTACCATCGCCGGCGATGAATGTTCGGCCCATTACCCCAGCGGTTCGGCCCAGTACCATATCAATGCCGACATCGCCTTCGCCGCCCGCCTTTACGAGGAAGCGACGGGCGACAGCGGCTTCCTTTGCGACCATGCCGCTGAAATGCTGTTCGAAACGGCCCGGATCTGGCCGCAGGTCGGGCATTTCAACCCCCGCAAGGGCGGGGCCTTCACCATTCATGAGGTGACGGGGCCCGACGAATACACGGCCCTGGTGAACAATAATTTCTACACCAACAGCATGGCGGCCGCCCATCTGGCCCATGCCGCCGGCCTGTACGACCGCATGAAGACGGCCGCGCCTGACACCCTGTCGGCGCTGTCCACCCGCATCGGGTTGAGCGACGCGGAGGTGGCTTTGTGGCGGCGCGCGGCGGACGCCATGTATCTGCCCACCGATCCCGTGCTGGGCATCAGCCCGCAGGATGATGATTTCCTGTCGAAGCCCGTCTGGCCCTTCGCCGACACGCCGGCCGACAAATACCCGCTGCTGCTGCATTACCATCCGCTGGCCATCTACCGCCATCAGGTGTGCAAGCAGGCGGATGTGGTGCTGGCCATGCTGCTGACTGGCGACCGCTTCGACCGCGGCCTGAAACAGCGCAATCTTGATTATTACGAATCCGTAACAGTCCACGACAGCACCCTGTCGCCCAGCACCCACGCTATCCTGGCGGCCGAACTGGGCGATACGGAAAAGGCCATTCGTTACTTTACCGAAACAGCCCGCATCGACCTGGACGACCTGCATGGCAATGCCAGCCATGGCGTGCATATGGCCGCCATGGCTGGCAGCTGGCTGGGCATTGCCTGGGGCTTCGGGGGCCTGCGCTGGCAGGGCGGCGTGGCCCGCTTCGCTCCCACCCTGCCGCCCGGCTGGACCGGCTACAGCTCCGGCATCCGCTGGCAGGGCCGGCGCTTGCGCGTGGCCGTGGATGCGGCCGGCACCACCTATCATTTGCTGTCCGGCCCCGACCTGACCATCCATCACCAGGGCCGCCCTGTCACGCTCGCGGCCGGCACGCCCGTCACCCTGGCGCACAGCCCCTTTCCCGTTACCGCCCAGGCCCTGATCTTCGATCTGGACGGGGTGCTGACCGACACGGCGGAAGGCCATTACCAGGCCTGGCAGCGTCTGGCCGATGAGTTGGGCGTGCCCTTCGACCGGCACCGCAACGAAGCGCTGAAGGGCATCGACCGCATGGGCAGCCTGGAGCGCATCCTGGCCGGTTCCGGCAAGGTCCTGACCGACGCGGAGAAGCTGGAAGCGGCAGCCCGCAAGAACGGCTATTACCAGGACCTGATCGCCCGCTTCACGCCGGCCGACCTGTTCGACGGGGTGCGCGACCTGCTGGTCACGGCCCGCGCCGCCGGCCTGAAGCTGGGCCTGGCGTCGGCCAGCCGCAATGCGCCCTTCCTGCTGGAACGGCTGGGCATTGCCGACCTGTTCGACCATGTCGCCGATGCAGGATCCATCCCCAATCCCAAGCCCGCCCCCGACATCTTCCTGTCGGTGGCGGCCGCCCTTGGCATCCCCCCCGCGGCCTGCCTGGGGGTGGAAGACAGCATGGCGGGGATTGACGCGATCAAGGATGCCGGCATGCCGGCCCTTGGCATCGGCGATCCCGCCATCCTGACCCGTGCGGACGCCGTGATCGGCCATATCCGCGATTTCCGGCTGGAAAACTTCATCCGCCGCCCCTGACCCGGACCATCGCTGCCCAAAAAGCGGTGGCCGGCAACCCATCCGTGCCCCATCAACAAGAAGCATCCAAGGCGATGCTCATACGGGAGGTCCCTATGAAAGCCATGTTCCAGATGAAGCTGCTGACCGGTGCGGCCCTTGCCGCCTTGCTGCTGCCCGCCCTTGCCCAGGCCCAGGACACCGGCGCCGGCGGTGGAGAGCTGCTGGAGGAAATCATCGTGACGGGTGTGGCCCGGTCCGACGGCATGAAGAAGCTGGATGCCAGCTTCTCCATCACCACGGCCACGGCCCAGCAGATCGAGGAACAGCAGCCCGCCAGCACCGCCGACCTGCTGAAGATCGTCCCCGGCGTCTGGGTGGAAAGCTCCAGCGGCACGTCGGGCGCCAATATCGATGTGCGCGGGTTCCCCGGCGGCGGCGATGCGCCCTTCATCACGGTACAACTGGACGGGTCCCCCCTGTTCCCGCCGCCCACCCTTTCCTTCCTGGAAAATAGCACCCTGTTCCGCCTGGATGACACGGTGGAGCGGGTGGAGGTGCTGCGCGGCGGCCCCTCGCCCATCTTCTCCAACGGCCAGCCGGGTGCGACCATCAACTTCATCCAGCGCAAGGGCAAGGAAGACCCCGAAGGCAGCATGAAGCTGACCGTGGGCGATGAAGGGCTCTACCGCGTCGACACCTATTACCAGGGCAAGCTGGACAAGGATCTGCTGTTCTCCGTCGGCGGCTTCTACCGCACCTCGGACGGCATCCGTGACACCGAATTCCCGGCCGATCGCGGCGGGCAGGTCAGCGGCAATGTGACCAAGGTGCTGGAAAATGGCGAGGTCACCTTCTACGGCCGCTACACCAACGACAAGAACGCCTTCTACACGGCCATTCCGCTGCTCTCCTCCAACAACGGCAAGACCATCAAGGAATTCCCCGGCTTTGACGCCGGCACGGGCACCTTCCTGGGCAACGAGCTGCGCAATGTCGTGCTGGAGGTCACCCCCGGCGCCACGCCCGGCACCATCCGGCGCGATTTCGCCGATGGGCGCGGCGTGAAGACGGCCGTGGTCGGCAATACGCTGGACCTGACCTTCGGCGACTGGACCCTGTCCAACAAGCTGAACTATCTGAAGGGTCAGGCCGACACGCGCGGCCTGTTCACGGGCGCCAACCCGCAGACGCTCGGCAGCTTCATTTCCAGCAGCATCTCGTCCGCCAACAGCAACGCCGCCGTGGTCGCCGCCGCCGGCAAGGCCGCGACAGCCGGGGCCGCCAGCTTCGCCAATGGCGGGGCCGCCATCACCGACATGAACATGCAGGTCATCACGGCCGGCCTGTGGTCGGTGGACAAGGATCTGGAAAGCTTCACCGACGATGTCCGCTTCAGCCGGGAGGTGTTCGACGGCAACACCATCACCATCGGCGCCTATTTCGCCGATTATTCGTCGAAGGATGTCTGGTACCTGGGCAACAACGTCCTGATGACGGCCACGCCCAATGCCAAGCTGATCAATCTGGTCCTGAACAATGGGGCCAAGGTGACGCGCAACGGCTTTGTCGGCACCTCCTTCTTCGACGTGAACGCCACCTATAACGGCCAGAACATCGCCGGCTTCATTGCCGACGAATGGGCCATCACCGATGATCTGCGCATCGATATTGGCGGCCGCGTCGAAAAGCAGAAGGTGGACGCGACGTTGGAGAATGTCTCCACGGTCGATCTGGACGGCAATCCGCTGACCCTGTCCAACAACGCCACCTCGGTCCTGAATGGCAGCTTCCGCACGCTGGATTACGCCAAGACGGAAACCTCCTGGACGGCGGGCGTGAATTATTACCTGACCACCGACCTGTCGGTGTTCGGCCGCCTGAACAGCGGCTTCAAGTTCCCGCAGTTCGACAATCTGCGCGACGGCCAGGATCAGGTGCAGCAGATCGACCAGCAGGAAATCGGTCTGAAGACGCGCACCCGCGACTATGCCGCCTATGTCACCTTCTTCCACAACAGTTTCGACGGCCTGCCCTTCCAGCAATTCATCATCAATCCCGACGGCAGCCAGACCCAGATCACCCGCATCGCCGGGTCCAAGGCCTATGGCATCGAATTCGAATTGCAGGCCAGCCCGGTGGAAAACCTGACCCTGGCGCTCCGCGGCAATTACCAGAAGGGCAAGTTCAAGGATTTCGGCGCCAATACCGGCAATCAGGTGCAGCGTCAGCCGAAATTCCAGTTCAGCTTCTCCCCCGCCTATGACGTGCCGCTGGATTGGGGCAAGCTGCGTGTGTTCGCCAGCTACAACTATGTTGGCAAGCGGTGGGCCGATGTGGAGAACGCCCAGCGCCTGCCCAGCTACAACACCATCGATGCCGGCATCTCCGCCGATATCGGCGATGACGTGACGGTGATGCTGTCGGGCACCAACCTGACGGACGAGCTGGGCCTGACGGAGGGCAATGCCCGCATCATCGGTGGCGCCACCGACAGCGGCGTCTTCATGGGCCGCCCCATCTTCGGCCGCGAAGTGAAGATGTCGGTGGCGACGAAGTTCTAAGGTCTGGGGGAAGGCGCGACCTTCCCCCGTCTCATTATTGCTGCCTCCCCCGCGGAAGCGGGGGTCCGGGGGCCCAGGGCACCAACGGCTGTTCCTTGGGGCCCCTGGATCCCCGCTTTCGCGGGGAAAGCAAGATAGTGCAATAAATTGACCTTGCCCCGACACGGCAACGGGGTTGACGCCCCCAAAGGAGCCCCCATGCCCCGCCTTTCCCGCCTGGGTCTTGCCCTGCCGCTGCTGGCCCTGCTCGCCGCCGGGCCCGTGCGGGCGGAGGACCCGTTGCGCTTCGCCCTGACAGTCGGCCATCACGAGAACCAGTTCTTCCGCGATGGCCCGGTCTCGGCCCATCTGGTGCTGGGCGGCGGGCGCCTCATCATCGCCCTGCCGGCCGGCAACAGCGGCATCGGCCTGTGGTCAGACGAAGCGGGCAAGGCCGTGCCCCTGCATCTGGTCGCCCCCCTGGCCCCGCTGGAAATCCGCGACGGCCGGGGCCGCCCGCTTTACGGTGTCTCCGGATTGGTGGAGATCGGCGCCCCCCGCTTCACCATCACCACCACCATCCTGTCCAATATCCGCGTCCTGCGCGATTTCGCCCTGACGGAAAAGCGCGAGCCCGTGGTCGATACCCCGCCCGTGCCGGACGGCGCCGGCCTGCGCTGGCAACGCGACCGGCTGGACGGCGCCCCCGGCTTCACCCTGACCCTGACCCCGCTCAACGGCACGGCCAGCGTCAACCCCGACGGCAGCGTGACGCTCGCCAGCCGGGATGGCGGCCCCCTGCGCCTGCGCCTTGATGCGGCGGGCGGCGAGCCCCCGCTGACCCCCATCCGGGCTACCGACCTGCTGAAGGACAATGCCCAGCCGGACGCCACTGCGCGCAACGTGCTGGAATTCCTCTCCTATCGCGAAAAGCTGATGGCCGGGTCCTGGACCTTCAACACCTATTTCGGCCGCGACACGCTGATGTCGCTGCGCCTGCTGCTGCCCGTGCTGAAGCCGGCGGCGCTGGAGGCCGGGCTGGGCGCCATGCTGGAACGGCTGAACACGGCCGGCGAGGTGGCGCATGAGGAGGATATCGGCGAATTCGCCGTCCTGCGCCACCGGGCGGAAGACAAGACGGACAGCGCCGCCCCCATCCTCGACTATAAAATGGTCGATGATGATTTCATGCTGGCCCCGGTCCTGGCCGATTACCTGCTGTCGCCCGATCTGGGCCCGCGCGCGGCGCAGGAATTCCTGATGCGGCGCACGCCCGACGGCACCGCCTATGGGGCGCTGCTGGTCCGCAACCTGGGTTTCGTGCTGGACCGCGCCGCCGCCTTCGCCCGCGATCCCGTGCCGGCCCATCTGGTGCCCTTGCGCGACGGGTTCCGTGTCGGCGACTGGCGCGACAGCGAGGATGGGTTGGCCGACGGTCGCTATGCCTATTCGGTCAATGCCGTGCTGGTGCCGGCCGCACTCACCGCCGCCGACCGGCTCTACCGCTCCGGCCTACTGGCCCCCTATGGCACCACCGGCCTGGACCGGGCAGACGGTATGGCGCAGGTCTGGCGGGACCGGGCGCCGGCCCTGTTCGGGGTTACCGTCCCGGCCACCCCGGCCGCCGCCGCCATCAGCCGCTTTGCCGGAGAGATGGGCGTGGACAGCCCCACCCCGCCCGCCGGGCCGCTGCATTTCGACGCCCTGTCGCTGGATGGTCAGGGCCACCCCATCCCCGTCATGCACAGCGATATCGGCTTCGCCCTGCTGTTCCTGGACCCGCCGGCGGCGGATCTCAACCGCATGCTGGACGCCAGCTTTAAGCGTTTCCCCGCCGGCCTGGTCACGGATGTCGGCATCGTTGTGGCGAACGCCGCCTTTGCCGACAAGCCCATCCGCGATCGGTTCGGCAAGGGCGCCTATCACGGCGCCGTCATCTGGTCCTGGCAGCAGGCGATGCTGGCGGCCGGGCTGGACCGGCAGTTGACCCGCCGCGACCTGCCCGCCGCCACGCGGGCGCGGCTGGAAAGGGCGCGCCGCAACCTGTGGAAACTGATCCAGGCCGTGGGCCCGGAATCGCGCAGCTCCGAACTCTGGTCCTGGCGCTTCACCGACGGCCAGTACCAGTTCCGCGCCTTGGGCCAGGGCGGCGTGGTGGAGGTGGAAGCCAACGCCGCGCAATTGTGGAGCACGGTCTATCTGGGCCTGACGCCGCCGGGGCCGTGAGCGGGGTTGCGGGGTAGAGGAAATGGGCCATGACAATCCCCATCATCAACCATGACGCGGGGCCCACAGGCGCTAAGTTAGTCCCTTGGAATGAGGTGCCTTCCCCGCGAAAGCGGGGATCCAGGGGCCAACAAGAACCACATGTCGGTGCCCTTGGCCCCTGGACCCCCGCTTTCGCGGGGGAGGCAGGGAAGGTGCAATTGACTAAGTTAGCCTACCCGACAGGCGTCATCCCCAAACAACAACAACAGGAAGGAAAGGCCAGCGATGCGGAACGGACGGGCGATTGTCGCGGTGGGGCTGACCTATGTGGTCTTCGCCATGCTGCTGAATTCGGTGGGCACGGTCATCCTGCAATCGATCCAGAGCTTTGGCGTGACCAAGCTGGAGGCGGGGCGGCTGGAGGCCTACAAGGACCTGCCCATCGCCGTCACCAGCTTTCTGGTCGCCAGCTTCCTGCCCCGCATCGGCTATCGCCGGGCCATGATCGCGGCCCTGCTGCTGGAAGGGGGGGCGGCCTTTGCCATGCCGTTCCTGTCCGCCTTCTGGGCCATGAAGCTGATGTTCTTCTGCATCGGCGTGGGCTTTGCCCATGTGAAGGTGGCAGCATATTCCTCCATCGGGCTGCTGACGCGCGACAGCAAGGGCCACGCCAGCCTGACCAACCTGATCGAAGGTGTGTTCATGATCGGCGTGCTGGGCAGCTACTGGCTGTTCAGCCTGTTCGTCGCCCCGGACAACCCGGCCGATCCCGCCTGGCTGCATGTCTATTGGGCCCTGTCGGCCATCGCCTTTGCCGCCGCAGCACTCTGGGCCGTGACCCCGCTGGACGAGACGGCGGCAAAGGCCCCGGACACCAAACCCGGTATCCGTCAGATGGCAGGTCTGGCCGCCACGCCGCTGGCCGTGGTCTTCCTGGCCTCGGCCTTCCTTTATGTGCTGATCGAACAGGCCATCGGCACCTGGCTGCCCACCTTCAATGCCGAAGTGCTGCATCTGCCGCCCGCCATGTCGATCCAGGCCACCAGCATCTTTGCCGCCTGCATCGCGCTGGGCCGGCTGGGGGCCGGTCTGGTGCTGGCGCGCATGGCCTGGTTCCCGTTCCTGGCGATCTGCCTGGGCGCCATGGCGGGCCTGGTGCTGCTGACCCTGCCGCTGGCCTCGGGCGTGCAACCCATGGCGGAGGCCGACTGGTTCGCCGCCCCGGCCGCTGCCTTCATGCTGCCCCTGATCGGCCTGTTCATGGCGCCGATCTATCCCATCATCAATTCCGTCATCCTGTCGGCCCTGCCCAAGCATGACCACGCCTCCATGACGGGACTGATCGTGGTCTTCTCTGCCCTGGGCGGCACCTTCGGGTCGTTCGTGACAGGGCTTTTGTTCGACCGGCTGGGCGGGCAGACGGCCTTTTACATGGCCCTGGTGCCCATGGCCGCCATCACCGTCACCCTGACCCTGCTGAACCGCCGGGCACGGGGGGCGTAGAGCCGACGGCCGGGGCCAGGCGACCGCTGCCGATCACCGGGCCCTCCAGGTCACAGGATGCCTGGCAGGTCCAACCCCTTTTCCCGGGCGCAGTCGCGCGCGATGTCGTAGCCGGCATCGGCATGGCGCATGACGCCGGTGGCGGGGTCGTTCCACAGCACGCGTTCCAGGCGGCGGGCCGCCGCCTCCGTGCCGTCGGCGACGATGACGACGCCACTATGCTGGGAAAAGCCCATGCCCACGCCGCCGCCATGGTGCAGCGACACCCAGGTCGCGCCCGACGCCGTGTTCAGCAGCGCGTTCAGCAGCGGCCAGTCGGACACGGCGTCCGACCCATCCAGCATCGCCTCCGTCTCCCGGTTGGGCGAGGCGACGGAGCCTGAATCCAGATGGTCGCGGCCGATGACCACGGGGGCCTTCAGCTCGCCCTTGGCCACCATCTCATTGAAGGCCAGCGCCAGCCGGTGGCGGTCGCCCAGGCCGACCCAGCAGATGCGGGCGGGCAGGCCTTGGAACTTGATCTTTTCCCGCGCCATGTCCAGCCAGTTATGCAGATGGACATTGTCGGGCAGCAGTTCCTTCACCTTGGCATCGGTCTTGTAGATATCGTCGGGATCGCCCGACAGGGCCGCCCAGCGGAAGGGACCGATGCCGCGGCAGAACAGCGGGCGGATATAGGCGGGCACGAAACCGGGGAAGGCGAAGGCGTCGGTCACCCCCTCCTCCAGCGCCATCTGCCGGATATTGTTGCCGTAATCCAGCGTGGGCACGCCGGCATTCCAGAAATCCAGCATGGCACGCACCTGTACCGCCATGCTGGCGCGGGCGGCCTTTTCCACGCGCTTGGGGTCTTCCTCGCGCGCCTTGAACCATTGGTCCAGCGTCCATCCGGCCGGCAGATAGCCGTTGATCGGGTCATGAGCCGACGTCTGGTCGGTGACGGCATCGGGCCGCACGCCGCGGCGGACCAGTTCGGGAAAGACTTCCGCCGCATTGCCCAGCAGGCCGACGGAGACGGGCTTCTTCGCAGCACCGCTTTCCGCGATGATGGCGAGCGCTTCATCCAGGCTGTCGGTGGCGCGGTCCAGATAACCCGTGCGCAGGCGCATATCGATGCGCGACGGCTGGCATTCCACGGCCAGGCACGAAGCGCCGGCCATCACGGCGGCCAGGGGCTGCGCCCCGCCCATGCCGCCCAGCCCCCCGGTCAGGATCCAGCGGCCGGCCAGGTCGCCGCCATAATGCCGGCGGCCGACCTCCACAAACGTCTCATAGGTGCCCTGGACGATGCCCTGGGTGCCGATATAGATCCAGCTGCCGGCCGTCATCTGGCCGTACATCATCAGGCCCTTGGCATCCAGCTCGTGGAACTTGTCCCAGGTGGCCCAGTGCGGCACCAGATTGGAATTGGCGATCAGCACGCGCGGGGCGTCGGCATGGGTGCGGAACACGCCGACCGGCTTGCCCGACTGCACCAGCAGGGTCTGGTCATCCTCCAGCCGCCGCAGCGTCTCCACGATCTTGTCAAAGCTGGCCCAGTCGCGCGCCGCCCGGCCAATGCCGCCATAGACCACCAGTTCCTCCGGACGTTCGGCCACGTCGGGGTCCAGGTTGTTCATCAGCATGCGCAGGGCCGCCTCTGTCAGCCAGCTTTTGGCGGTGCGGTCGGTGCCGTGCTGGGCCTTGATGCGGCGGCTATTGTCCAGGCGGGTCATGTCTTCTTCTCTCCGGATGTGGCCCAGCCGATGCAGGCCGTCAGGATGCGGGTCAGGGCCTTGGTCATCGGGGCCGCATAGGCGGCATCGAAGGCCGGGGGCCAATTGTCGGGGGCCAGATCGTCTTCCGGCTCCATGATGTAGCCGCGGCAGGCCAGTTCCATCTGCACGGCATGCACGCCCTTGGCGGGCTGGCCGTAATGGCGGGTGATGTGCCCGCCCTTGAACCGGCCGTTGGTGACGCGGGTGAATTGTGTGACGTCACACGCCTGTTCGATCAGTTTCGTCAGGTCGGGCGCGCAGCTCCGCCCCTCGAACGTGCCGATATTGAAATGCGGCAGGGCCCCTTCGAACAGGCGCGGCACGAAGGAGCGGATGGAATGGCAGTCATAAAGCACGACCCGCGGGTGCAGCCCGCGCAGGCGCAATATCTCCGCCGTCAGGGCCG
Organism: Hydrogenophaga intermedia; assembly: GCA_943371025.1. GTDB lineage: Bacteria > Pseudomonadota > Alphaproteobacteria > Azospirillales > Azospirillaceae > Niveispirillum. The sequence goes on along the minus strand of CALRTC020000005.1, from coordinate 80,753 downwards.
CGTGGTAGGGGGCGTGAAAACGCTCGCGCCGGCGCAGCACCTCCATCCCGTCGGGTTCCTGCCCCGGCTTGTACAGCGGCTCCCCGTCGAACGTGCTCATCGGGCACAGGTCGGTCGTGGTCTGGCCGGGATAGAGCGAGGCGCCATCGGGCGGGCGATTCACATCCACCATGGTGCGGGACAGGGTTGTCTGCACCACGGTGGCACCCAGCTCGCGGGCGAAGAAATAGAGCTGATCCACCCACCAGTCGGCATCCTTGCGCGCCAGCCAGGGGTCGATCAGCGTGTCTTCCACATCCCAATCGATCTCCGTGCCTGCATGCGGGATGGACAGGATCAGCGGCGCATCGCCGCGATGGATGATCAGCCAGTCCAGATCGTCGGTCATGGTCGGTCCCTTCCGCTTCGGGCGCTGATGCCGCCTTTCCGGCGGGACACAGCGGCCAGCCCCTCAGACACCCGGCAGATCCATGCCGGATGCCTTCACCGTGGATAGCAGGGCACCGTCGCGGACCAGCGTCAAGGCGGCCTGGATGTCCGCATGGAAATAGCGGTCGTCGGCCAGGGTCGGCACGGCGGCGCGCAACCTGGCCCGCAGCGCCTCCAGCACCGCGCTGCTGGTCAGGGGGCTGTGGAAGTCGCAGCCCTGGGCCGCCGCCAGATATTCGATGGCCAGCACCGCATCGGCATTTTCCACCATGGACAAGAGGCGCCGCGCCCCATGGGCGGCCATGGAGACATGATCTTCCTGGTTGGCCGAGGTCGGGATGCTGTCCACACTGGCCGGATAAGCCCGCTGCTTGTTCTCCGACACCAGGGCTGCCGCCGTCACCTGCGGGATCATGAAGCCGGAATTCAGGCCCGGCTTGGGCGTCAGGAAGGCGGGCAGCCCGGACAGGGCGGGATCGACCAGCATGGCCACGCGGCGTTCGGACAAGGACCCGATCTCGCACACGGCCATGGCGATCATGTCGGCGGCAAAGGCCACGGGTTCGGCGTGGAAATTGCCGCCCGACAGCACGCTGTCATCCTCGGCAAAGACCAGCGGATTGTCGGAGACGGCGTTGGCCTCCGTCAAAAGCGTCTGCCCCGCCTGCCGCAGCAGGTCGAGCGCTGCCCCCATCACCTGCGGCTGGCAACGCAGGCAATAGGGGTCCTGCACGCGGATATCATCATCGCGGTGCGACGCGCGGATGGCGGATCCATCCATCAGCCGGCGCAGGGCGTCGGCCACGGCGATCTGGCCCTTGTGACCGCGCAGGATGTGGATGCGCGGATCAAAGGGCGTGTCGGAACCCTTGGCCGCCTCCGTCGCCAGAGCCCCCGTGGCCAGGGCCGTGCCATGCAGGCGTTCAGCCTCGAACAGGCCCGCCAGGGCGTAGGATGTCGAAAATTGCGTGCCGTTCAGCAGGGCCAGCCCTTCCTTGGGTCCCAGCACCAGGGGCGACAGGCCCGCTGCGGCCAGCGCTTCTGCCGCCGGCATACGTACACCGCGGGCGAACACCTCCCCCTCCCCGATCAGGGCAAGGGCCATGTGCGACAGGGGCGCCAGATCGCCCGAGGCGCCAACGGAGCCCTGGGCCGGGACCAATGGCAGGATGTCATGGACCAGCAGCGCTTCCAGCAGGTCCAGGGTCGCCGGCTTCACGCCCGAGGCGCCAACCCCCAGGCTGGCCAGCTTCAGCGCCATCATCAGGCGCAGCACCTTTCGCGGCATGGGCTCGCCCACGCCGGCGGCATGCGACAGCACGATATTGCGCTGCAGCGCTTCCAGATCGTCATTGGCGATGCGGACAGAGGCCAGCTTGCCGAAGCCGGTATTCACGCCATAGACGGGGTCGCCCTTGGCGATGATGCGGGCGATGGTGGCCGCACTGCGCTCCACGGCCGGACGGCAGGCGGGGTCCAGCCTGACATCGGCACCGTGATAGATGGCGCGCCAGTCGGAAAGGCTGACGGCACCGGGACGCAGCGTGATCTTCTTCAAATCGGACATGGAATCCCCCTGCGGATACGGGCGTGCAGGGGATTGAACCCCATGCGGTAGACAAGTTCGGCGGGCCGCTCGATGTCCCAGATGGCCAGGTCGCAGGCCTTGCCGGCTTCCAGCGTGCCGATATCGGCCTGCCGGCCCAGCGCCCTGGCGGCATGGCGGGTCACGCCGATCAGGCATTCCTCCACGCTCATCCGGTAGAGCGTCGCGGCCATGTTCATGGACAAAAGCAGAGAGGTCAGCGGCGCCGTGCCGGGATTGCAGTCCGTCGCCACGGCCATGGGCACGCCATGGGCGCGGAACAGGTCGATGGGCGGCAGATGCGTGTCCCGGGTGAAGTAATAGGCGCCCGGCAGCATGACAGCGACGGTGCCGGCCTGGGCCATGGCGCGCACGGCCGGTTCGTCCACATGTTCCAGATGGTCGGCCGACAGGGCCCCGCACTGGGCAGCCAGGGCCGCCCCGTTCAGGTTGGAAAGCTGCTCGGCGTGCAGTTTCAGGGCCAGACCGTGGGCCTTGGCGGCATGGAAAACGCGACGCACCTGGGCCAGGGAAAAGCCGATGCCTTCGCAGAACCCGTCCACGGCATCGGCCAGACCTTCGCGTGCCACGGCGGGGATCATGATCCGGCAGACCAGATCGATATAGGCGTCGTGATCCTCGGCATATTCCGGGGGTACGGCATGGGCACCCAGGAAGGTGGTGGCGACCCCCACGGCCCGATGATCGGACAGCGCGCGGGCGGCGCGCAGCATCTTCACCTCGTCCGCCAGCGTCAGGCCATAGCCGGACTTCACCTCCACCGTGGTCACGCCCTCGGCCAGCAGCGCGTCCAGCCGCGGCAGGGCCTGGCAGATCAGCGCTTCTTCCGTCGCCATGCGGGTGGCGCGCATGGTGGAGACGATGCCGCCGCCGGCGCGCGCGATCTCCTCATAGGTCGCCCCTTTCAGCCGCAGCTCGAACTCATGCGCGCGGTCGCCGGCATGGATCAGATGCGTGTGGCAATCGATCAGGCCGGGCGTGACCCAGCGACCTTGCAGATCGCTGGTCAGCGCGGTCGTGAAGGCAGGGGCATCGGCGGCGGGGCCGGCATAAAGGATGCGGCCATCCTTGGCGGCGATGATGCCGTCATCAATGATCCCTAGACCCGGCAGGTCGGGGCGCATGGTGGCCAGCCTTGCATGGGTCCAGAGATGGTCAGCCTGCATGGACGGTGATCCCGGCATCGTCGGCTTCCTCCCCTTCAAATCAGCGTCTGTCGCGCTTCTGCCCCTCTTTTATGTCTATACATTATTTATGTCTATACATTAATCTGTGGCCACATTGGAAAATCGGAAGGGTCATGGGGATGGCGGGGTTCTGGTTCCAGCAGGCGCTGTTGCCGGGCGGTTGGGCCGACGGCGTGCGGGTTGTGGTGGCGGATGGAACCATCGCCGGCGTGACTGTCGGCGTGTCTGCCGAACCCACGGATGAACGCCACACCATCGCCCTGCCGGGCCTGCCCAACCTGCACAGCCACGCCTTTCAGCGCGGCATGGCCGGGCTGGCGGAGGTGCGGGGGCCGGGGGAAGACAGCTTCTGGACCTGGCGGGAGGTGATGTACCGCTTCGCCCACCGCATCGGCCCGGACGAGATGCAGGCCATTGCCGCCATGGCCTTTGTGGAGATGCTGGAAGGTGGCTTCACCCGCGTCGGCGAGTTCCACTATATCCACCATGACGTGGACGGGGCGGCCTATGCCGACCCGGCGGAAATGGGCGCGCGGCTGGCGGCGGCGGCGGCGGAAACGGGTATCGCCCTGACCCTGCTGCCGGTGCTGTACCATTGCGGCGGCTTTGGCGGGCAGGCGCCGAACCCCGGCCAGAAACGCTTCATCAACCGGCCCGATGGCTTTGCCCGTTTGCTGGCAGCCAGCCGCGCGGCCATGGCCGGCCTGCCCGACGGGGTGGTGGGCGTGGCGCCACACAGCCTGCGCGCCGTGACACCCGACAGTCTGGCCCTGGTGCCCAGTCTGGCCCAGGGGGGGCCCATTCATATCCATATCGCCGAACAGATCAAGGAAGTGGCCGATTGCCATGCCTGGTCGGGGCAGCGGCCTGTGGCCTGGCTGCTGGACCATGCGCCCGTGGATGCGCAATGGTGTCTGGTCCATGCCACCCATATGGACGCATCGGAAACGGCACGGCTGGCGGCCAGCGGGGCTGTGGCCGGCCTGTGCCCGATCACGGAAGCCAATCTGGGTGACGGCATTTTCAATGGCCGCGATTATCTGGCGGCCGGCGGCGCCTTCGGTATCGGGTCGGACAGCAATGTCCTGATCGACGCGGCGGAGGAACTGCGCTCCATGGAATATGGCCAGCGTCTGGCCCACCGGGCGCGCAATGTGCTGGGCCGCGCGGACACACCGTCAACCGGCCGGACCCTGTTCGACGGGGCACTGTCAGGCGGGATGCTGGCGCTGGGGCAGCGGGCGGGCGGACTGGTCACGGGTGCTGCGGCAGACTTCGTCACCCTGGATGCCGGCCATCCCAGTCTGGCCACCAAGCGCGGGGACGCCATCCTGGACGGGTTCGTCTTTGCCGGACAACGGATGGTGGACGGGGTTTGGCGGCGGGGGCGCCGCGTGGTAAGCGGGGGCCGCCATGTCGTGCGCGACGCCGTCGCCGCGCGTTACCGTCTGGCCCTGGGAACCATCCTGTCATGAGCCTGCCCGACAGCCCCGCCTCCCTGCATGCCCGCATCCGCGCCGATATCGAAGGCGCCATCCTGTCCGGAACCCTGCGCCCCGGCGACCGCATCCCGTTCGAACATGAGCTGATGGCGCAATATGGCTGCGCCCGCATGACGGTGAACAAGGCGCTGTCGGGGCTGGTGGAGGCAGGATTGCTGGAACGGCGCAAGCGCGCCGGCACCTTTGTCGCCCGGCCACAGATCCATATGGCAGCATTGGCCATCCCCGACATCCAGGCGGAAGTGACGGGACGCGGGCAGGATTACCGGCTGGAACTGCTGGCGCGTGACGTGCTGCCGGCAGCATCCGTCGATCCCACCCGCATGCAGCCGCCGCGCGGGGCCAAGGTGCTGGCCCTGACCTGCCGGCATCTGGCCGACGGACGCCCCTTTGCCGTGGAGGAACGGCTGATCAGCCTGAAATCCGTGCCCGACGCGGCCCAGGCCGATTTCACCCGCATCGCACCCGGTTCCTGGCTGCTGGCCCATGTCCCCTGGACAGAAGCCGAACACCGCATCACGGCGGCCCCGGCCGGCCGGCTGGCCGGTGCGCTGGGCGTGGAGGAAGGCACGGCCTGTCTGATGCTGGAACGCCGCACCTGGCGCGGGGACCAGCCCATCACCCATGTGCGTCAGGTCTTCCCCGGTGACGGTTTCGATCTGGTGGCCCGGTTCACGGGCGCGGGTGGTGCCTGATGGGCGGGCGCCTGCTGCGTGCAGCCGACCGTGTCGCCATGCCGTGGAAAAATGGCGGTGGCGAAACGGCGACGGTCGCCCTGTTCCCGGAAGGGGCCGGTCTGTCGGATTTCGACTGGCGGGTGTCCATCGCACGGGTGGATGGGGATGGGCCTTTCTCCGCCTTTCCCGGCATCGACCGCACCCTGACCCTGTTATCAGGTGGCTCCATGGCGCTGAACGGCCTTGTGCTGACGCCCGACAGCGCGCCCTTTGCCTTCGATGGGGAGATGCCGGTCACGGCGGTGGTAACGGGCGGGCCGATCCATGACCTGAACGTGATGACACGCCGGGGCCGGTTCACGCATCAGGTTGAACGGGTGATGGCGCCGATGACGCTGAACCCTGTCGGCGATCTGCGCCTGCTGCTGGCAACGGGTGACGGGATCGACGGCATGGCGCGCGGGGATGCCCTGATGCTGGACGCGGGTGTCGGGGCCGACCTGACCGGGCAGGGACCGGCCCTGCTGATCACGATCCGGCCCTGTTGATCTGGCCGCCGCGGTGCCGTCGGGGCCGTCCGCTGCGACAGTCCCGACGGCACGAGAGGCTGCTCACGCCGCCCTGATATCCTCGAAGAAACGCAGCATCTCGTCACGCAGCATCGTGGCGTTGCGGGCCAGGCTTGACGCCGCCTGCGACACCTGCCGGGACATGTCGCCGGCCTCTCCGGCCGCCGCCGTCACCTGGGTCATGGCGCTGTCAACATGGTCGAAGCTGCCGGCCGCCTCCGTGACGCTGCCGGCGATTTCCGCCGTGGCGGCGGATTGCTGATCCACGGCACTGGCGATTTCATGGGCAATGGCATTCTGGTCGGCGATGGCGTCCGCGACCTGACCGATGACAATCACCGACCGATCGGTGGCCTGCTGCATCTCCGCAATCTGCCGCGTGATATCGTCGGTGGCCTTGGCCGTCTGGTTAGCCAGCATCTTCACTTCCGACGCCACGACGGCGAAGCCCTTGCCGGCTTCCCCTGCGCGGGCGGCCTCGATCGTGGCGTTCAGGGCCAGCAGGTTGGTCTGCGACGCAATGGAATGGATCATCACCACCACATCCCCGATGCGCTGCGCCGCACTGGAAAGCTCCGCCAAAGTGTGGTTGGCATCCGCCGCCTGAGCCATGGTCGTGCCGGCCGACTGGCTGGACCGGTCCGCCTGACGCTGGATTTCAGCGATGGAGCTGGACAGTTCCTCGGCCGCGGCGGCAACGGACTGAATCTTGTCATTGGCATTGTCGGCCGACCCGGTGGCGGCGCGGGACTGGCGCAGCGTTTCGGTGGAAATGCCGGACATCTGCGCTGCCGTGGCCTCCAGTTCGGTGGCGGCCGACGACATGTCGCGGATGGTCAGCGACGCTGCTTCGTCGAAGCGCCGGATCAGGGCATCCAGCATATCGGCATGACGTTCACGGGCCTGATGGCGCTCCTGCTCCACCGAACGCAGCCTTGCAGCCTCCTGACCGGCACTTTTCAGCACCGCGACCGACCGCGCCATGGTGCCCAGTTCATCCTGGCGGCGGCAATGCGGGACCTCGACGCTGTAATCTTCCCTGGCAAAGCGTTCGATGGCCCATCCCAGCTGGTTCAAGGGCCGCAGCACCTGCCGGCACACGACCAGCACGGCCAGCGACAGCAGGGACAGCCCCGCCAGCACGACCAGCAGCGACCCGCCCAGGTTCCAGGCCCGCTTGGTCTTCAGGGTCTGGGCCATCAGGGTCGTTTCGGCTTCCGCCGTCTGGCGCTGGGCGATGACATCGTCAATGGCGACGGAGGCGGCCTTGAACCAGCTCTGGCTGTCCAGCGGATAGGGTTGGCCGGCCGCCGCCGCATCCAGCACGGATTGCAGTTGGCCGGCCAGCGTGCGTGACGCCTCCTGGGCCTGGGCAACAGCCTGACGCATGGCGGGGGCCAGGGTCCGCGCGCGGGCTTCCGCTGCCGACAGGCTGACACCGATGCTGCCGCTGGCACTGCCGATGGCTGCCAGCTGCGCCGCCGTCGGCGCCCTGCCGCTGGCGATCACCCCGGCCACCATGCCGCGCTGCCGCCCCAGATGTTCGGCGACCACCCCCAGTCCGGTGGCAACGGACAGCCCCTCCAGAAGGCGGGACTCGTCCGACAGGGCCACCCCGGCACTGGATTGCCGGGCCTGGATCAGCAGCATGTCGATATTCTGCGTGGCACTGGCGAACCAGATGGCCGGGTCCCGACCAGCCGCGCCGTCCATGCCGGCACTCGCCCCGGATCGGGCCTTGGCCAGACGCTCGGCCACGGTCCGAACCTCCGCCCCGCCCAGCCCGGCCTGGTCTGCTGCCTTCTGCGCCTGTCCCAGGGCGTCGTCCACAACCTTGCGCGCACGCTCCACAGCGGCCCGCTGGTCGGCGCTGGTCTGGGCCGCGGCCAGGGCCGCATTCGTGCTGCCCCGTTCCACTGCCAGCTTGCCGGCCGCATTCAGGATGGTGGAGGCGAGTTGATTGCTGTCCGCGGCGTGGTTGGCCGTGATGATGCTTTCCCAGGCACGGTATCCCTGGGTCACTGACTGCGCCAGGGATACACAGGCCAATACACTAATAATCCCCACGACTTTTTTCTGAATGCTGATCGACATCTCTGCGCCCCAAAAGTTCGTTGTTTCAGGGAAATCTAGGATGTCATCGTTAACACCAGCCTAACAAATTAAATACTGATCTATGTCAAAACTTGACAAACTCTTTCCTCTACTTTGGTCGTTAGCTTTAACTATAAAGTATACGGCCCTATATTCGAAGCAAATAAGTTAAATATTATTCTGCAAAGGCAAGTTCTCTATCGGTTTTTCTGCTGCCAGACCAGAAAAATCCATCGGATCGATAGAACTGTCATCGATTGAAGCTGGCCCGAACCGTTGAAATCTTCAACTATGCCAGCCGGGGCTGCCGGACGCCGGACGCGACGCGGCCTCTCCCTGGAACAATGCTGCACACACAGGGTTGATGCATCGCTATCACGGGGCCGGCGTCGCCACGCATGGGTCGTGGAACAGCTCCCCGGACAATGCTCCCCGCAGGGTACGACCGGCCACCAGCACCCACAGCATGACCAGCAGCGCAATCAGAAAGCAGCCGGTGTCGGTCATGAAGGCTGCGTCGACGATCTGCCCAAGCTTCAGGGTCGCCACCGCATCGACGCCCAGCGGGAAGATATAGCCCCACCAGCCCAGGTTGAAGGGCACACCCTGGCACCGGTATCGCGCCGTGATGGCGACGGCCATGACCAGCCACCACAGGCCATAGGCCCACAGCAGAAGCGCCCCCAGCAGGCAGGCCCCGGACAGGGCCGGTGCCAGGGCGGCCGACGCCTTCGCCACCCAGGTGGGCCCGCCGGCCTGACCTGCGACAAGCCGGCACACGGACAGGCGGCGGGATCGGGTGTATGGATCGGTTCGATGCCATACAATCTGAATTGTATGGTCCATACACTTGAGGATGACCATGGCCGACCATGCCAGAACCGATCTTGCCCTGACGCCGTTCGGGCTGGGCAGCCGGGGCCTGTGCCCGTCCTGCCATCAGGGCAAGATCTTCGACGGCTATCTGCGCCTGGCGAAAAGCTGTCCGCATTGCGGGCTGGACCTGTCCTTTGCCGACCCGGCCGACGGGCCCGCCTTCTTCACCATGTCCATCGTCAGCTTCCCGCTGACCGGGTTCGCGGTCTGGCTGGAGTTGGCCTTCCAGGCGCCCTACTGGGTGCATGCCTTCACCACCCTGCCCTTGTCGGTGCTGTCCTGCCTGGCGCTGCTGCGGCCGCTGAAGGGCTGGCTGGTCTGCGCCCAATATCTGAACAAGGCCGAACAGGGCCGGTTGGAAACCGATGATCCGCAGGAGCCGCAATGACCGTCTGGACTCCGCCCGACCTGCCGCAAGGTGTGGCCATCTACAAGGCGCTGGCCGACGCCATGGAGGCCGACATATCCTGCGGCGCCCTGCCCCCCGGCACCCGCCTGCCCCCGCACCGGGCGCTGGCCGACGCGATGGGCGTTGATCTGACGACGGTGACGCGCGCCTATGCGGAGGTCCGCCTGCGCGGGCTGGTGGAGACGGTGGTGGGCCGCGGCACCTTCGTGGCCGATGCGAATGGCCGCCCGCCGCCCACGCCGGTGGAGCTGGATCTGTCCATGAACCTGCCACCGCAGCCGGCCAAGGCCGGCATCGCCGTGCGGCTGGCCCGCGCCATGGCGGCCCTGACCCGCCGGCCCGACCTGTCCAGCCTGCTGAATTACCAGCCGTCGGGCGGCGGGGAGCCGGACCGGGCGGCAGGGGCCCTGTGGCTGGCCGACCGGCTGCCGGGGCTGACGTCGGCGCGCGTGCTGGTGACGGGCGGGGCGCAGGTGGCGCTGACCGCGCTGCTGTCCCCGCTCTCCATGCCGGGGGGGACGGTGCTGACCGACCGCTATGTCTATCCCGGCTTCCAGCTGGCCGCGCAGGCCCGCGGACTGGACATGGTGGGGGTGGCCGGCGACGGGGACGGCATGCTGCCGGACGAGCTGGAACGGACGGTGACGGCCACGGGGGCAAAGCTGCTCTACATGACCCCCACCATCCATAATCCCTTGGGCCTGACCCTGCCGCTGGAGCGCCGGCAGGCGCTGCTGGCGGTGGTGGAGAAATATGGGCTGACGGTGATCGAGGATGATGCCTATGGCGTGCTGGCCGACCCCGCCCCGCCGCCGCTGGCGGCCCTGGCCCCGCACCGGGTCTGGCATGTGGCCACCCTGTCCAAGGGGCTGACGCCCGGCCTGCGCGTGGCCTATCTGGTGATGCCGCCCCATAGCAACCCGGATCCGGTACAGAGCGCCCTGCGCGCCACAGCGCAGATGGCCCCGCCCCTGTCCGTGGCCGTGGCCACGCGCTGGATCCAGGATGGCACGGCACGGGAAGTCCTGGCCGCCATCCGGGAGGAAGCGACGGAGCGCCAGCGCCTGGCCGCCCACATCCTGCCGCCGGGCAGCGCGGTGGGCCATCCGCAGGGCCATCATCTGTGGCTGACCCTGCCCGCTGCCTGGACCGACCTCAGTTTCGTGGCGGCCGCCCGCCGGGCCGGCGCCGCCCTGGTGCCCGGCCTGTCCTTCGCCGTGGGCGCGGACAAGGCCCATCACGCCCGCGTCGCCCTGGGGGCGGCCCCCGACCGCGCCACCCTGGCCCTGGGCCTGGAACGGCTGGCGGGTTTGCTGCGCTATGGTCCGGCGGCGGATGGGGGGATTGTGTAGGTCCCCTCACGCCCCCATGCGGGCGATGATGCCGGTGGTGCTCTGGCCGGCTTCCAGCTTTGCCAGCACGACCTTGCCGCCCCAGCCGATCACCTCGCGCGCGCCGACCACATTGTCGACCGTATAGTCGGCCCCCTTGACCAGCACGTCGGGATGCAGTGCCTGGATCAGGCGCAGCGGCGTATCCTCCCCGAACAGCACGACCAGATCGATATCGCCCAGCGCCGACAGGACCAGGGCGCGGGATTGTTCATTCTGCACAGGCCGGGTGGGCCCCTTCAGGCGGCGGATGCTGGCATCATTGTTCAGGCCCAGCACCAGCCGGTCGCATTCGGCCCGCGCCTGGGCCACCAGGCTGATATGGCCGGGATGCAGCAGGTCGAAGCAGCCATTGGTGAAGCCGACACGCAGCCCCTGCCGGCGCCAGCGTTCCACCTGCTCCACCGCCTGTTCCAGGCTGGCGATCTTGCCCGTGGCCCCGGCCAGTTGGCTTTCGGTCAGGGCCGCATGCAGTTCATCGGCGCGCACAATGGCCGTGCCCACCTTGGCCACGACAATGCCGGCCGCGATATTGGCCAGGTGTGCGGCATCGACCAGATCGGCCCCGGCGGCGAGCGCTGCCGCCAGCACGGCCACCACCGTGTCGCCAGCCCCCGATACGTCAAACACTTCGCGGGCCTGGGCGCGCAGATGGGTGACGGGACCGACGGCGGGCACCACGCTCATCCCCTGTTCGCTGCGCGTGGCCAGCACGGCCCCGATGCCGCAATCGGCGGAGAGCGCACGGGCGGCGGCCACCACGGCGGCATCGTCACGCACATCCATGCCCGTGGCCTCGGCCAGTTCGCGGGCATTGGGGGTGATGATGGCGGCCCCGCGATAGCGCCGGTAATCCCGGCCCTTGGGATCGACCAGCACGCGCACGCCGGCAGCCCCTGCCGCGCCGATCAGCGCCTGGGTCAGATCGGGCGTCAGCACGCCCTTGCCATAATCGGACAGGATCAGCATGGCGGCACCGGGCAGGCGCTGCGCCACCTGTGCCAGCAGCAGCGAGGCCGCCTGATCGGGGATGGCAGCGTCCGTTTCGGCATCGGCGCGCAGCAATTGCTGGGCGGCGGCGATGAAGCGGGTCTTGGTCGTGGTCGGCCGGCCGGCGACGGGGATCAGCCCGTCGGCATGGCCCAGCCGGTCCGCCACCAGGGCAGACAATTCCCGGCCCGGCCCGTCATCGCCGATGATGGTGACCAGATCGGCCGACACGCCCAATGCTGCCAGACTGGCCGCGACATTGCCGGCCCCGCCCGGCATCACGCTTTCCCGCTGCACACGCAGCACGGGGATGGGCGCTTCCGGCGATACCCGGTCGACGCGGCCATGGACGAACCGATCCAGCATCACATCCCCCACCACCAGGATGCGGGAACCAGGCAGGGCGTCGATCAGGCTGGACAGGTCGGTCATGGAGCGGCCGGTAAGGTTGTGTGAACGGCCGGCAGGATAGAGCGGGACGCGGCCGGTTGGAAGGGGTGTGGGGGGCGTCTGCGAACGCTTAGACCATGCCGCGTGAAGCCAAGCCGTTGGCATGTTGGCGCCGGCGATTGAGGGCCTTGATCAGAACCCATGGGTTCTGATCAAGGCAACTCAGTATTAGACCACCTTGACGCATCATCTCCCGTCATCCCGGCGAAAGCCGGGACCCAGGGGCCAAAAGCCCGACCTTTCCGCCGCTTTGATCGACGCTGCGTTCAGGGTTGATCCTGTGGCCCCTGGGTCCCGGCTTTCGCCGGGATGACGAAAAAAATTGGCGATTTGACCTGATTCTGACAGGCGCTGACTGTGCCACACGCCGGACCCCGGCCTTTGCCGGAATGACGGTAGAGAGTGCTTCCAGATCGCCCCCCGTCACCCCTTCCGGCAGACCACATAGTCCAGGGCCGGGACCGTGACGGCGTAGCTGCCGCCCGCCCCGCCTTGCGCCGCGCAGGCCCCGTGCAGGGCGGTCCAGGGGGTGCCCGGCCCGTCGGTGGCCACTTTCAGCGACTGCACCGCCGTGCCGGTATTGACGGCCACCAGATATTCTTCCCCCCGCGCGTCATCGATGCGGGAGAAGACCAGCAGGCCCGGGCCCTTTTCCGGCCAGGCGCGCGTCACCGTGCGGCCCTGGCGCAGGCCGGGATGGGCCGTGCGGATGGCCGCCATGTCGGCGATGGCGCGGTAGAGCGCATGGTCGGGGCGGAAGCTGTCGCCCGTGCGCGGGCCGACGGTGCCCAGCCGTTCTTCCTCGTTGAACTGTTTGGCCGGGGTGGGGAACATGGGCTGGCGCGAGGCCTTGTCATCGCCCAGGCCCACGAAACCCTGTTCATCGCCGTAATAGATGACGGGCACGCCGCGGGAGAAGAACATCAGGGCATGGCCCAGCATCACGCGGGCCTGCAGCTCTGCCGCCGGCATGGCGGGGTTGGTCTTGCGGATCTTGAAGGCCAGCCGTCCCTGATCATGGTTGGAGATGAAGGTGGCCAGGGTCTGTGCCGTCCCCGGCCCGCCGGGATAAAGCATGTCGCCCCGGAACAGCCGGTCCCATTCGTCCAGATCGCGCACGCCGCCCAGCGTGTCGGATGCCGCCTTGGCCAGACCGAAATCCAGCACCGAGGGCAGGCCCAGGATGCGCGTATAGGCGGCCAGGTCGGAGACGGCATCGTCCGCCACCTCCCCGAAGATGAAGAAATCGGGAATGCCCTCCGCCTTGGCGAAGGCGGTGATTTCAGGCACGAACCGGTGCCAGAATTCCGGGTTCGCATGTTTGGCCGTGTCCAGGCGGAACCCGTCCACCCGGTATTCGCGGATCCAGTGCTTGTAGATCTCGATCAGCCCGTCGGTAACCGCCGGCTGTTCGGTATAAAGATCGTCCAGCTTGGCGAAATCACCCAGGGTGCTGCTTTCGCCGCGGAACGTGCTGTCGCCGCGATTATGGTAATGGCGGGGATCGTTCATCCAGGCCGGGTTCTTCGCCTTTTCCTGCCCCTTGGGGATATAGGGGGTATAGGCATAGGTGATGTCGGTCAGGCGGGCGTAATTGGGCCGCGTCTGGCCGGCGGGACCGTCGCCGGCGAAGCCGTCATTGATGGCGGCGCCGTCGGCGGCGCGGCTTGTGGCGGGGAAATCCCCGCGCGAGCGGTAGTCGCACATGCGGCGCATGGTGGTGCCGTCGCATTCGCGATACTGGATGACGTCGCCCGTATGGTTGACGACGATATCCAGGATCACCTTGATCTTGCGGGCGTGGGCGGCCGCCACAAATGCCTTGAAGGCGGCGTTGCCGCCCAGATGCGGATCGACATTGAGGAAATCCAGGCCCCAATAGCCGTGATAGCCCGCCGACAGGCCGCTGTCATATTTGTGGACCACCTTATTGACCACGGGCGGGGTGACCCAGATGGCGGTGGCCCCCAGCCCCTGGATGTAATCCAGCTTACCCGTCAGCCCCTGAAAATCCCCGCCCTGGAACATGCCGATATCGGCAGGGTCAAAGCCCGTCTGTTCCGGCCCGCCCTTCAGCCCACCCTTGTCATTGGACGCATCGCCATTGGCGAAGCGGTCGGTGACGACGAAATAGACCACATCATCGGCAAAGGGCCGGGCCGGGTTGGGGGCATCGGCGGCCGCGGCAGGCAGGAAAAGGGCCAGCAGGGCGGCGGCGGTCAGGGAACGACGGAGCGGCATGGGGGGCCTTTCGGGGGGAGTGGGGGGGGGAACAATCGTAGGTCGCGGCCCCTCCCCCAAAAAATCGGCCGGCGGGGCGCCCCGCCGGCCGGGCAGTTCCCTTGAGGGAGCAAGAGACCCGGCTTCCGGCCGGGTCAAGCCCGGCGGATGGGAGCCGCCGGGTTTGGGGGATGTCAGGCTCAGGTTGAAGCATTTTTTCCCGTCATCCCGGCGCAAGCCGGGACCCAGGAGCCACAGGATCAACCCTCAGCGCAGCGTCGATCAAAGCTGTCGGAAGGTCGGGCGCTTGGCCCCTGGGTCCCGGCTTACGCCGGGATGACGGGAAAAGGGTGACTCAATCTGCATCTGACAAACTTAGTGTAATACGGATCACACCGGCCGGGCCGCGCAGTTGCGGGCGATGAAATCGGCATGGGTCGGCAGCACCGCCATCTCATGCGCGATCATGGCCTTGATCTCGCCCAGGAATTCCTTCAGTTCCGCCTCGCTCAGCTGTTCGGCCGACGGGTGGAAGGACCGGGGCATGACGCCCTGGCCCAGAAACACCTGAACCCAGCTGACCTCCAGGAACAGCTCGTCATAAAGGCGCGACACGCGGCCGTGGGAGCGGAAATACTCCATGCGGCGGGCCAGCTCGTCGGGGATCGACATATGCTTGCAGTCGCGCCAGAAGGGGCTGTCTTCGCGCTCCGTCGCCTTGTAATGCAGGATGATGAAGTCGCGGATGCGCTCATATTCCAGGCGGGAGCGGGCGTTGAACTCCTCCACCTCCACCGCGTCGATGGACCCGTTGGGCAGCATCATCAGCAGGCGCGAAATGGCCGACTGCACCAGATGGATGGAGGTGCTTTCCAGCGGTTCCAGGAAGCCGCTGGCCAGCCCGATGGCCACCACATTGCGGTTCCACATCTTTTTCCGCCGCCCGGCGGTGAAGCGCAACTGGCGCGGGTCGGCCTGGGGGCGTCCATCCAGATTGGCCATCAGGATCGACGCCGCCTCATCATCGCCCATATGGCGGCTGGCATAGACATGGCCGTTGCCGATGCGGTGCTGCAACGGGATGCGCCATTGCCAGCCGGCCGTATGGGCCGTGGAGCGGGTATAGGGGGTGAATTCGCCGCCATTGGCACAGGGCACGGCCCAGGCCCGGTCGCAGGGCAGCCAGTGCGACCAATCCTCAAACCCCGTGCCCAGCGCCTGTTCAATCAACAGGCCGCGGAAGCCGGAGCAATCGATGAACAGGTCGCCATTGATGCGGGTGCCATTTTCCAGCTCCACCGCGTCGACATGGCCGTTGAGCGCGTTCAGCACGGTGCGGGCGATCTTCCCCTCCGTACGCACGACGCCGCGATCGGTGGCATAGCGGCGCAGATAGGCGGCATAGAGGCTGGCATCGAAATGGAAGGCGTGGGTGATGGGGTCCAGCGGCGTGCGCCGGGGCCCGCCGGCCCGCGTGAAGCGCAGGGCACGGGCCGCCTGGGTGTTCAGCACATAGTGTTCCCAGTCATCATCCAGGCCCAGCGCATGGGCGCGCAGCCAGAAATGATGGAAATGGGTCAGGCCCAGTGGCCGGCCGACCGAGCCGAAGGCATGCATGTAGCGATGCCCCGGCCGCAGCCAGTTCTGGAACTCGATCCCCATCTTGATCGTGCCCTGGGTGTGACGCAGGAAATCATCCTCGTCGATGCCCAGCACCTGATTGAAGGTGGCGATCGGCGGGATCGTCGCCTCTCCCACCCCGACCGTGCCGATCTCCTCGGACTCGATCAGGTGGATCTTGTGGGTCTTGCCCAGCACACGGGCGAGTGCTGCCGCACTCATCCAGCCGGACGTGCCGCCGCCCACGATCACGATGGTTCGAATGGGTTTCTGCATGGGGTCCCCCGGTTACGCCCTTGGGGAGAAGAATAGGGTATTGTTGCGCCGGTCAGGGGCGAATTCGCCGTCGGCCGGGTTTAGGCTGAAGCATTCTCTACCGTCACCCATGCTGCGGCCCTCTCTTCCCGTCACCCCGGCGAAAGCCGGGGTCCAGGCGTAGAGCGGCGTCTGCCGCGATAAGACTCATATCGGCGCTGACCGCGCCTCACGCTGGACCCCGGCCTTCGCCGGGGTGACGGTGGAGGGGGCGGAAAACGACGTGCCCACAGCTTAACTTAGCGCCCATGGCCTTCGCCGGAATGACGGGAGTGAGGCACATTCCGCCTCAAGACAGCCCCCGGCATGGCGGTGAATTTTTCACCCCCCAACAAAAACCCCCGCCGGCGGACCGGCGGGGGCAGAGGGAGGAGGCATCAGAACTTGTAGGAGACGCCCAGCAGATAGCGGGAGCCGTAATCCTCGAAGCGCTCGACCAGACGCTCGTCGCCCTTGCCATAGGTGGAGAAGGGCTCGTTCGTCAGGTTGTAGCCCTGGAGCATGATTGTCATGCCCTGGAGCGTGGAACCTTCCTGGAACTCGTAGGAAATCTGGCCGTCCATGACCGTCTCGCCCTTGGCCATGCGCAGCGCGCGGCCCTGGCCGAAACCGGTGACTTCCGCCAGGAACTTCGAGCGGTAGGTGGCCGACAGACGGGCCTGGAAGCCGTCCTTGTCGTAATAGACCGTGCCCTGGGCCGTGTACTTGGAATAGCCGGGGATCGGCTGGGCCGGCTGCGACGGGTCAGGCTGGATCGAGGTGTCGGTGTAGCCGAAATTACCCGTGGCGCCGAAACCGTCCAGCTTCTCGCTGAACAGGTCGAACGGCAGGGACAGGGCCACTTCGAAGCCCTTGATCGAACCGCCATCGCCATTGACCGGACGCTCGGAATAGCCCTGCCACAGCTTCGGCGTGACGCCACCGGTATCGAACCCGGTGAAGTCCATGACCGTGATGTTCTTGTAGATGTAGGTCTTCAGGTCCTTGTAGAAGGTGTTGACGGCGAAGTTGCCGGCCTTGGCGAAATACCATTCGTAGGTCAGGTCGACCGAGTTCGCCAGCCAGGGCTTCAGCGTCGGGTTACCGTTATTTTCACCGCCGGCATGCCAGGGCGAGAACTGAATGTCAGTGTTCAGGGCCAGCTTCGGATCGAAGCTGTAGGTCGACAGACCCGAGAGCTGGTCCGGACGGGCGCGCGCCATCTGACGGGCGGCCGCGAAGCGGATCTTGTGATCCTCGTTCGGCATCGTGAAGATCAGGTTCATGCTCGGCAGGAAGTTGTTGTACTTGATGCCGGTCGTATAGATCTTGAACGAAGTGCCAGCGATGGCAGGTGCGGTCGAGCTCTGGTCGGTGTGCACATACTGGGCGCCGACATTACCGGTCAGGCGAACCGAACCCAGTTCCGCATCCAGGTCCGCACGGACAAAGCCGGTCCAGACCTTCTCGTCGATCGTGTAGGCCAGATCGTTGGTGCAGTTGGCGCGCGGGCACTTGACCAGCGTGTAGATGCCATCGGCCAGCAGATCACGCGGGTCGAAGGCCATGGTGTTGCCCAGGCCGACAAAGCTGAGATCCGTCGGGTCCAGGATATAGCTGGACGGGATGGCGATGGAGCGCTGATTGCCCTTGTTCTTGAAGTTCTCGGTGGTGACGATGTACCACTCGGGCTGGCTGTAATCCTTGCTGCGGTCGGAATAGTTGCCGCCGACGGTCAAAGCGCTGATCGCCTTGGACTCGATCTCGCGCTTCACATCCAGGCGGGCCGAATACAGCTCGTCATTGACCGTCGGCGTGTTCAGATAGCCGTTCTGGTCATAGGGGATGGAACCGCCCGACCACCCACCCGGATCGGTCAGCTTCATCAGCGACGCATCGGCATAGTTCAGCTTGTGGGTGAACTGCCAGCCGAAATCCCCCGGATTGGAGGTGAAGCCCATGCTGTCCAGCGCGCCGGAGCCGGCGCGGTCGGTGCCGTAATAGGCCTCGAAGCGCGACGACTTGCGGTCGGCGGAGCTGTAGCCAAAGTCAGCCGTGACCGTCCATTCATCCTTGGTATATTCGCCGTTCCAGCCGGCCGAATACAGCTCGGCATGGGTTTCACGCAGGTCGCTGCGGCCGACGGTCTTCACATTGTTGAAGGTGCCGGCGGTGACCAGGCCGTTCTGCACGGTCGGGCTGGCCAGCGCCGCCGACGACCAGAACAGCGGGATTTCCACGCCGCGCTGATACTGCACGTCGTTGAACTTGGAATAGTAGAAGTCGGCCGTGGACTTGAAATTGTCCGTCGGCTCGTACTGCAAGGTGGCGACGACGCCGGTACGCTTCAGCGTCTCGGAATTGGCGCGGATTTCCGCACCGCCGACCACGTAGGGCTCGGTCGCCGAGCCGTTGCCCGGATAATTGCCGTCACCCCAGTAGCGGGCGAACTTGATCTGGGTGGGCTGATTCAGGTGCGACACGCCCACCGACAGGCCCAGCGTATCGTTGGCGAACTTGTCGACATAGGTGCCGGAGAAGCGGTAGCCGAGTTCCTTGCTGTCGCTGTTCAGCTTGCCGTTGGTGACATATTCCGTGCGGGCCGAAACGGCGATCACGCGGTCCTTGTAATCCAGCGGACGGATGGTCTTCAGATTGACCGTGCCGGCCAGGCCCTGACCGATCACATCGGCCTGCGAGGTCTTGTAGACGGCGACGCCCGACGAGATTTCGGCCGGATACTGGTCGAATTCCACGCCGCGGTTATTGCCCGTCGACACCTGTTCGCGGCCATTCAGCAGCGTGGTGGTGAAGTCAGGGCCCAGACCGCGCAAGGAGATGACCGAGGCGCGGCCATCGACGCGCTGTGCGGCCAGACCGGGCAGGCGGGCGATCGATTCCGCGATGGAATTGTCGGGCAGCTTGCCAATATCCTCCGCCGTGATCACTTCCACGATCTGGGTGGCGTTGCGCTTCTGCTCGATCGACGCCTGCAAAGACTGCCGGAAGCCGGAGACGACGATCTCCTCCAGCACATCGCCACCGGCAGGGGCTGCCGCGGCGGGGGCTGCCTGGGCCACCTGGGTCTCGCCACGCTGGGCAACGATGCTGCCCTCGGCGTCAGCGGCGACAGCGGCGCCGGCATGCAACATGGCGGCACCGGCGACCGTCGCCAGCAACGCGAAACGCATTGGATGAACCTTGGACATTCCTCTCACTCCCCATCGACGTTGCGTCAGCGACGCCATTGTTTTTTGTTGACCCCGGACCGGGGCGCAGATTGAAACTTCAAACCGCGAGCGACTTTCGCCCGGACAAAACGCAACAGTTTCCCATGGCCCGGCACCATCCAAGGCACCGGCTCCGTTTCGAATTGTCCGAACACGCAACAACCATAACAAGCGGACGCGACGACTTCCTCTCACCCGCAGCGACAAACCCCGCACCTTTTTCTTTATCGTCCGCCCCTTATTATTCGGGGAACAGGACGCGATCAGGTGTCGGAACCTTACCGTTCCGGGTAACACACCATTTGCTTCATGGGCGCCCGGTTACGGAACATGTCGGCTTCGCTGCATTCCCCGAATTTAGTTTCAAACCCCCCAAACAGAGAGGCCGAAAATACGTATGCAGAAGGTTATTGCATTGCGACGCATACGTATTCAGTTACAAAGCCCAAGCGGCGCCATGTCCGGAATGTTTCGGCAGGCGCACATCGCCGCCCGGAAGCTGCATTTCCGGCTGGCAGACGGGCCAGGGTGACGGCATGATCGGGGCCCGCCCGACGAGGCGACATCGTCGGCGGAACATCGTCGGTGGTACCGGGAGCAGAGGAGCACGCATGCGGGCATGGCGGGTTATGGGCTGCCTGATGACGGGGCTGCTGCTGGTCCATCCAGCCATCGGCGCCGGCACCGACAACGTGACGGCCGCGCGGCCACTGGTCACCATCATCGGCGAACTGACCTACCGTGAGCGCGTGGCCCTGCCCGTGGGCGCCACCCTTCTGGTCACCTTGAGCGAACAGGGGGCCGACGCCGGCCCCGACGCCCCCACGCTGGCCCGCAGCCGCATCGATCTGGCCGGGCAGCAGGTTCCCCTGCGCTTCCGGCTGACAGCCGCCGCCGGCCGCCTGAAGCAAGGCGTGCGCTATGCCCTGCGTGCCATCATCCATGACGGCCAGGGACGGCCGCTCTGGTCGATCCAGAGCGCCCATATCATCGATCCGGACGAAAGCCTGGCCAATCTGGGCACGCTGTGGCTGACGCGGGCCCCGGCGGCGGGGCCGGCCGCCGCTGCCGATGTGCCGGCCGACCGCAGCATCTTCCAGTGCGGGGAGCGGCAGGTCATCGCCCGCTTCCACGATGGCGGCGTCGACCTGGACTATGATGGCGGCACCGGTTTCCTGCCGCAGGCCCTGGCCGCCTCCGGTGCGCGCTTCACCGGGACGATCGGCGGGCAGTCGATCGAATTCTGGAACAAGGGCCGCAACGCCCACCTGACCATCGACGGACGGGCGGATCCGGAATGCATTGAAACCGACACCAACGGCGCGGACGGCCCCGTCTATGAGGCGCGCGGCTATGGCCCCGCCTGGACGCTGCGCCTGGAGGAGGGGTATGTCGACCTCGTGAGATTTGGCACAGGAACGTCGGAAGTGGCGCGGTTTTCCTTGCCCGAGCGGCAATTGCTGGCCGATGGCTATCGCTATGTCACCCGCCTGGGCGACGACCCTTTGAGGGTGACCATCAACCCCGGTATCTGCCTGGATGAACGCACATCCGTGCCGCTGCCCGACAAGGTGACGCTGGAACGCGGAGATCAGGTTCTGCAAGGCTGTGGTGGCGCACCGGCCAGCGTTCTGCAGCAGGGAAGCTGGCGGGTGGAGGCGCTGTCGGGATCGCCAGCGCCGGCAGGGGCTGAACTGAGCATGCGGTTCATGCCCAATGGCGATGTCGTGGGCAGTTCCGGCTGCAACCGCTATATCGCCCGCTATCGCGCCGATATTACCGGCCTGACCATCGCCAGCCGCACGGGGGCCAGCACCATGATGGCCTGCCCACGCGAGCTGATGCAGACCGAGCAGGCCTTCCTGACAGCACTGCGTGGCGTGCAGCGCCACACGATCGGGGAGGATGGCGCCCTGGTCCTGACGGGCACCGGCGACGCGGAAATCAGGCTGCGGCGGGTCGAAGGGCATTGAGAAGCTGGGGTGTGGGATCAGCGGGCTTTCGCTCACCCTCCCTCTCCCCACTTCGCGAAGTGATGGTGGTGGATGTTCCAGCGTAAACCCGACCAGCGCTAAAATTCTGCCCCG
Source organism: Hydrogenophaga intermedia (assembly GCA_943371025.1). Lineage (GTDB taxonomy): Bacteria > Pseudomonadota > Alphaproteobacteria > Azospirillales > Azospirillaceae > Niveispirillum. Next base: position 59,122 of record CALRTC020000005.1, on the reverse strand, counting down.
CTTACTGGAACGTCACCGTCACATAGGCCGACACACGGGCACCGCACAGGCAGCCGGCCTCGTGGTCCAGGCTGGTGTCGGTGAAGGCCACGCCAAAGGTGGCGGGGTCCCAGTCATAGGAAAGGTCGGCACCGTAATGCCAGTAGGCGGGGCCGCCCACATCCTTCCTCTGATACCATTGATGGGCAATATGCGGGGTGATGGAGACGCGGTCGACCAGCGGGACCGTCAGGGCCAGACGCTGATACAGCGCGTCCCCTGCCCCGCCATCATCGGGGCTGTAGACGAATTCCGCCTCTCCCTGGGTCTCGCCCATGTCCCAATGGCCCGTCAGGCCGAATTCCCACAGATCCAGCCCCGCCCCCTTGGGCGCGCCGGTATAATGGGTGCGGGTGATGCCCGCGGCCAGGGTCACGTCGTCCCATTGCCACTGATAGCCGCCGCTGAAGGCCAGTTCGGCATCGGTGCCGTCATTGTAATCGACCGTGGTGCCGTCCAGGCCCAGGAAGAAGCCTGTGCCATGCATCCAGGTGACGGAGCCCTGAAAGGCGGCGTGGCCATCGGAGTCGGAAATGCCCTTGTTGACATAGTCGCTGACCAGACCGACCGACGCCTCGACATCCGCCAAGGCCGGAGCCGTCCACAATGCCGCCAGCAGCGCCAGGGAAAATGCCCGCAACCGTGCCATCCGCCACAACCTTTTTTCTTATTACGCCAGAACCGCATTTTAGCGGTGTCCCGTGGAAGGACCGGCGTAAATGACCAAAGTCGCTGGCACGAATACACAGTTCATTGGGATATAACGGCAGAATAGACCGAATTGATAATCACTATCAATACAGGGGCGGTGGCGCGATTATACCAGCGGCTGGAAATCTTGACCGATGGTCAATATTTCCAGCCCTTCAATCGCCGGCGCCGCCATCCGGCAGATTGGTCTTACTCCCGCTCGAACAGCGGCACGGGCGCCTGGTCGCGCACAGGGCGCAGGACGATATTGCTGGTCACCCGGCTGACGCCCAGTTCGGTATCGTCGATCCAGCCCTGGGTCAGTTCCTGATAGGCATCGACGTCGGGACAGATCAGCTTGGCGATATAGTCGAATTCACCGCTGACCTCGAAACATTCGATGACTTCCGGCGTATTGGCCAGCCTTCGTTCGAACAGCTGCCGCCCGTGGCGGCCGTGATGTTCCAGGGCGATCTGGGCCAGGACGGTGATACAGCTTTGCAGCTTGCGTACATCCAGCACCGCCTGATAGCGCAGGATCAGCCCTTCCCGTTCCAGCCGGCGCACCCGGTCCAGGCAGGGCCGCGCCGACAGCCCCACCCGTTCCGACAGGGCCTGGTTGGTGATGCGGCCATCGGCCTGAAGTTCGGCCAGGATACGCAGGTCGATCTGATCAAGGCGGCGGCGCATGGGGGGATCTGGGTGGTGGCGGGATTGTTCAACCCTAGCAGGCCCGGCCGCTTTATACCAAGGGCATGAGATTGTGATTGATGGCCCGTCGGCATCGGTCGGGGTGCGGCAAAGCCGAACCCCGACATTACCGGAACCGTCGCTTATCGGGGTGAAGCGTTACGCCACCAGCGCCCGTTCCTGCGCCTGTCCGGCCATGAAGCCGGCCAGCAGCTGTTCCACCACCACGGCCGTGGCGGCACCTTCATCCTGGGTCGCGGCATATTCGACCACATCCAGTGATTGCACCAAGCCGGACTGGCCCAGGACGCGCAGGGCCGCCACACATTCCGGCAGGGTCAGGCCACCCGGAACGGGCGTGCCCACGCCCGGCGCCACGGACGGGTCCAGCGCATCGATATCGAAGCTGACATGGATATGACCGCCGCCCGCCGCCTGAATACGGCTGACCGTATGCGCCACCAGGGCGGCCAGGCCGCGTTCGCGCACATAATCCATTTCGTGGAATTCGATGCCGGAGCGCTGCAGGTTCGCCCTCTCCCCCGCATCAATGTCGCGGATGCCGAACTGCACCAGACGGTCAGGCCGCAGCAGGGGCGTGAAGGCCCCCACCTTCAGCAGGGAGGGATGGCCGATGCCGCAGGCCGCCGCCGCCGGATAGCCATGGGTGTTGCCGGACGGCGAGGTTTCCGGCGTGTTGAAATCCGGATGCGCATCGAACCAGAGCACGTAAAGCGGCTGGCGCGCGGCGCGGGCATGGGCCGCCGCCGCAGCGATGGAGCCCAGGGCCATGGCATGGTCCCCCCCCGCCATGATGGGGAAGCCGCCATCGGCGAAGATTCCGGCCACGGCATCGCGCACGCCGGCACACCAGGAGGCCGTTTCCTTCACGCTGCGGCTGCCCGTGGCGTCGCGGGTGCCATCATAGGCGGGGCCCTGCACATCACCCCGGTCGACCAGCCCCATGCGGCGCGGCAGGCCATGGGCGCGCAGGGCCGCCGGCCCCTCTGCCGCACCACAGGCGACATTGCCGACATCCGTGGGCACCCCGATGAAGCCGTACCAGCCGCTCATTGCATTCTCTTTCTTCTGTATGTCGTTCATCGGGTTGGATCAGGCGGTCAGGCCGACCAGAACCGCCGCGAAACGGTCAATGGCCCAGTCCAATTCTTCACGCGTGATGACCAGGGGCGGGGCGAAGCGGATGACCGTGTCATGCGTCTCCTTCGACAGGACCCCCTGCCCCATCAGCAATTCACAGACATGCCGGGCCGTGGCGATGGCGGGATCGATCTCCACCCCCACCCACAGGCCCTGCCCGCGCACGGCGGTGATGGCCGGGCTGTTCAGGCCGCGCAGGCGGGCCATCATGTGGGCACCCAGCTCGGCCGAGCGTTCCACCAGCCCTTCATCGGCGATCACATCCAGCGCCGCCAGACCGACGGCAGCGGCCAGCGGATTGCCGCCGAAGGTGGAGCCGTGGTTGCCCGGCACGAACATGTCGACGACATCGCGCCGCGCCACAAAGGCCGACACGGGCAGCACCCCGCCGCCCAGGGCCTTGCCCAGGCACAGACCATCGGGGCGGATGCCTTCATGCTGATGCGCGAACCAGCGGCCGGTGCGGCCCAGGCCTGACTGGATCTCGTCCAGGATCAGCAGGACATTGTGGCGGTCACAGATCTGCCGCAGCCGCCGCAGATATCCCACCGGCGGCACCACGATGCCGGCCTCCCCCTGGATCGGTTCCACCAGGATGGCGGCCGTATCGGGGGTGATGGCCGCTTCCATGGCATCGGCATCGCCATAGGGCACCAGCCGGAAGCCGGGGGCGAAGGGGCCGAAGCCATCGCGATAGGCAGGCTCCGACGAGAAGCCGACAATGGTGGTGGTGCGGCCGTGGAAGTTGCCCTCCGCCACCAGGATCTCGGCCCTTCCCTCTTCGATGCCCTTGACCTTGTAGCCCCAGCGGCGGGCGGCCTTGATCGCCGTCTCCACCGCTTCGGCGCCGGTATTCATGGGGCAGGCGCCATCCAGCCCGGTCAGCGCGCACAGACGGGCCAGGAACGGGCCCAGCTGGTCGCTGTGGAAGGCACGCGAGATGACGGCGACGCGCGAGGCCTGTGCGCTCAGCGCCCGCAGGATGCGCGGATGGGCATGACCGACATTGACGGCGGAATAGGCGCTCATCATGTCCAGATAGCGGTGACCATCGGCATCCCACATCCACACGCCCTGGGCGCGGGCGATGACGACGGGCAACGGCTTGTAATTGCGTGCGCACCATTGCCTTTCCACGGCGATGGCATCGGCGCCGATCGTGGCTCGCATATCCATGGTGGCTTCCCTCCGCTTGGTGCCGGTCCTGTGCCGGCGGCATCGTTCGCTGCTGGAACCAGCATGCCAGGGCGGGACAGCCGAAACGGCTGAACATGGGTGGCCCGGCGACAGGACCGGGACCCAGGGTGCCAGCGCTGCAGCCGAAGCCGGTGTGTGACGTCACACAGGCGGCCGGCCGAGACGGATTTGGGGGCGTGCGATCCGGCACAGTAACGCCGACTGTGTGACGTCACACAGGGCCGCATGGGCGGCAGTCCGGCACTTTATTACGGGGGCGCATGTGCGCGAGGATGCCGGTCCGCGCGCAACTGCCCGCATCGTGGCAAAATCGCAGCTTTCCATTGACGCCGACCGGGATTTGAGCCAATTCTCAATGCCTCAAATTCCTCCCATGGACCGGTGCCATGACCCCCGATGAACTGCGCCAATTCCGTGAACGCCGTGGCGAAAGCCAAGCCGCCTTTGCCGCTTGGGTCAATGCCAAGCTGGGCCGCAAATATGACAATGCCACCATCAGCCGCTGGGAATCCGGTGCGGAGCGCCTGCCCGTGCGCGTGGCGGAATTCCTGGCCGCCGCCAGCCAGCGTACGGCCTGCATCATCGCCGTGGCCAACCAGAAGGGCGGGGTGGGCAAGACCACCACGACCCTGAACCTGGGTTATGCCCTGGGCGAGTTGAGCAAGAAGGTGCTGGTCGTCGATGCCGACCAGCAGGCCACGGCCACGGAAGGGTCCGGCATCGACCCGCTGGAGGTGCAGGACCGCAAGGGCGGGCTGGAGGATGTGCTGTTCGGCCAAACCGACATTCATGACGCCATCGTCAAATGCGACGGCTATGATCTGCTGCCCTGCACCATCGCCCTGGCCGAGGCGCAGATCAAGATCCTGCTGGACCCCGATGACGGGCGCTATGTGCTGCGCGAGAAGCTGTCGGAGGTGCTGCGCGAATATGATTATATCGTCATCGACTGCCCGCCCGAACTGGCGCTGATCACCGTCACCGCCCTGATCGCGGCCGATTATCTGCTGATCCCGACCAAGGCCAGCCGCTATGACGTGCGCGGCATCCCGCTGATCTTCGACACGGTATCGAAGATCCAGCGCCGGCAGAATCCCAGCCTGAAGGTGCTGGGCGTGCTGCCCACCATGTTCAACCGCAATTTCGCGGTGGAACAGCAGGTGCTGGCCGACCTGCAGGAAAGCCTGGGCGACAAGGCCCGCATCTTCCCGCCCGTGGCACGGTCGACGGAGATCGACCAGGCGACCTATGCCGGGGCCGTGCCGCTGAAGATGCTGCCCAAGAACCACCCGATCGGCGTGTACCGCACCCTGGCGCAGGAGATCGTCAATGGTTAAGAACTGGCGCAAGCCGGGCGGGACCAGCGCCCAGCAGCCCGTGGCCAAGTCCATCGGCGAAAGCCTGGAACGGCCGGGTGCCGACCTGATCTTCGGCACGGCCGAAGGTTTGCGCGATACGGTGCTGCTGCGCCTGACCGATGTGGAGCCCAACCCGCACCAGCCGCGTCGGCATTTCGACGCGGAGGAGCTGCAGGCGCTGGCCTTCTCCCTGCGCGAGGTGGGGCAGCTGTCGCCCATCCTGGTGCAGGCGCACCCGACGGAGCCCAAGCGCTTCCTGCTGGTGGCGGGTGAGCGGCGCTGGCGGGCGGCGGGCATGGCCGGCCTGACCAAGATCATGGCCCATATCCTGCCCACCGACGCCAATACCGATCAGATCGCCCTGATCGAGAATTTGCAGCGCGTCGACCTGTCGCCGGTGGAAGAGGCCGAGGGCATCCGCCGCCTGATTGAGACGCATGAGTATAATCAGGAAGCGGTGGGCGACCTGCTGGGCCGGTCGCGCACAGAGGTCAACACCACGCTGACCCTGTTGAAGCTGCACCCGACCATCCGTGGCGAATGTGTGACGTCACACAATGACCTGCCCAAGGCCGTGCTGCTGGAACTGGCGCGCATGGAGGAGGTTGACCAATTGAGCCTATGGCTCAAGGTCAAGAAGGATGGGCTGACGGCGCGCGAGGCCCGCGATTACCGCGCCCGCCTGCAACGCGCCGCCGAGCCGGCCCCGGCCAAAGCACCCGTGAGAAATGTCACAGCAAAGAAGTTCATCGCCAGCCTGCCCAAGCTGGAAGAGGGGCTGTCGGCGGGGATTGAGGCCGTGGCCGACAAGGGTGTCGCCAAGCTGCGCGCCGATGAGCGGGCCAAGCTGGAAGCGCTGAAGGCCCGGCTGGCGGGCTATGCCCAGCAGCTGGAGACGCTGCTGGCGGGCTGAGGGCAGGGGAGGGGGCGATGCTGTCGCATGTGCATATGGGCACCCATGATTTCGGCCGTGCCCTGACCTTCTACAGCACCGTGCTGCCCCTGCTGGGCTGGCGGCAACGCTTTGTCGATGAAAGCCGGCCTTGGGCGGGGTGGCAGCCGGCCGGGCAGGAAAGGCCGCTGTTCCTGATCGGGGCGCCGTTTGACGGAGAGCCGCACGCGGCAGGCAATGGGCAGATGACGGCGTTGCTGGCCCCGTCACGGGCGGCTGTGGACCTGTTCCACGCCACGGCGCTCGCCCATGGCGCCGCGGATGAGGGGCCGCCCGGCCTGCGCCCCCAATACCATGCCAAATATTACGGGGCCTATATCCGCGATCCCGACGGCAACAAGCTGTGTGTCTGTTGCCATGAGGGGGATTGAGGGGAGGGCGTGACCCTTACCCCCGCAGACCCTTCACCACCTCTTCCGCGACCAGCGACACCCAGCGGGCGATGTTTTCCGGGGCGGTGGCGGCCCGCATCTCCGGCGCGCCCAGGGTCTGGGCCTTGCGGAACCATTTGGCACGCACGGCATAGGGCTCACCCGTCAGCCATTGCTGGGCGCGCAGGGCCGCGGGCGACAGGGCAGGGGGCTCCGACCCTTCGGGGGTCAGTCGGACCGGGCCCGACGCGGTGGGGTGCAGCTTTTCCAGCCAGGCGCGGAAGGCGGCCGAGGGGTTGCGGCACGGTTCCTTCTGGCGCATGGCCCATTCGGCCCAGCTGAAGATGGCGGCCTGCATGTCCACATCCGGATAGAGCGCCACCAGCTCCTCAATCACGGCCAGGGACACGCGCTGGATCAGGCCCAGCGTGCCGGCGGGACCGCGTTCACGGTCGGTGCGGCCATCCTCAAGATCGGGGGTGTCCTGGTCGCGGCTGCTGTTGGCGGGGGTGGCGCGGCCCACAGGGGCCTTGGCAAATTCGGTCATGCGGGCCGTGGCGACCAGATCGCTGTTCGACTTCTTCTTCACATCGAACAGCAGCTTTTCCACCTTGCGCCCACGCCCGTTGGACCGGATCTCCTGATAGGAGATCATCAGGCCCGACAGCTCGTTGATCTCGCTGACCGCCGGGTCCAGCACGCGGCGCTGGAAATGCGCATAATTGGGCATCTTGTCGGCACAGCCCAGACTGTCGCGGAGATCGTCCAGCGCCACATCCCAGCGCGGTTCCCGCAAATTGACCCTAAGACTCAACAGCTCATAAAGCGCCAGGGAGTATTTGGAGGAGAATTGCGCGCAGATGGCCAGATGGATGCGGGCCCAGGCGCCGGGCTTGGCCAGCAGCGGCCGCAGCTTTGGCGGAAATTCCCATTCCGCAAAGCCCGATCCACGCGGCAGGGCCCGGAAGGCCAGCAGCGGCGAGCCGCCTTCCTTCAATTGCTGGTCGGCCTCGCTCCAGTACGGGAAGCGCACCAGGGTCTGCATCAGCCGGTCGAAGGACTGGCGCAGGCGGACATTGTTGCTTTCCGTATCATCGCCGATGGCCCGGCGCAGATCGGCCGTGGAGGCGCGGAACGGCGGCAGGGGCGCGTCGGCATCGGCCAGCTTGTCCCAGCTATAGGCCAGCAAGACATTGAAAAGCTTGCGATCAGCCAGGGTCAGGCCGTTGCCGGTCTCCATCACCTCGATCTGGGTGCGGGGCTTGGGCAGGGTGGGGTCGGTCGACAGGTCCAGGACATTGCCGCTGGTCCGCGGCCGGACCATGTCCGCCTTCACCGCATTTCCCTGGGCCGCCATACCATCCCCCGACAAGGCACGTTCAAGTGCCAAAGAGCCTGTGACCCCTGTCACTGTGACAGAGCACCACCATGGGGGCACAGGATCAAGCGGGAATCATCGGGGCCGTGCGAGATGGCACAGAAAGGACCAAAATCTCCGATTCCCACCCGTGCGTTCCGGCACAGTGACAAGTGTCATGCGGTCACGCAACCGTGAGATAAGGCACAGAATGACGAATCCACCGCGGAACGCCTGGAATCACCCCGGAATCGGGCCAACTGCCCCCACCCGTGAGATCCGGCACAGCGTGAAAAACGACCCCGTGCAATCCGGCACAGCATGCCGGACGGCGGATTCAGGGCCTATGCCGGCCCGCGCGGACCCGTGCAATCCGGCACAGAAAGCGCCGATTGGTACAGCCAAGTGCTTGATATAGAATGACCGTCTGGGGATACCCGTGCAATCTGGCACAGGGTTGAGACCAGCCCCGTGCGATCCGTCCCATGAAGCCGGGCCTTGCGGCACACAAAGCCGGGCGTTGCGGCACAAGGACTCGTAAGCCATGGCACAGAAAGCCTTGTCCCATGGCACAGCAAGGGGGGTCAACCCATTGATCCAACGGCTAGAAAGACGCCCTGAACAGTGAATCCTGAAAGGATTGAATCTATAGAACAGGGGGTTGAGGGTAATTTGAGGCAAGAGGGGAAGGAAAGGGCCGTTCACCGCCGGATCAAACCGGCGGCACCGGCCCCGTCGATTGCCGGACCACCAGTTCAAACCCCAGATGCCGTGTCTGCGCACCGTCACCGACCAGCAGATCGACCGCCGCCGCCGCCATGGACATGGTGGGCTGGCGGATGGTGGTCAAAGGCGGCCAGATCACCCGTGCAATGGGGCTGTCGTCAAAGCCGATGACCGACAGGTCGCGCGGCACCTGCAGCCCATGTTTATTGGCCGCCGCCACCGTGGCCACCGCCATGTCGTCATTGCCCGCGAAAATGGCCGTAGGCCGGTCGGGCAGGGCCAGCAGCGCCTCTGCCGCCACAAAGCCGCCAGGGAAGCTGAAATCGCCCGGAACCATGTGGCGCGGGTCCAGATACAGCCCATGGGCGGCAACAGCATCCAGGAAGCCCTGACGGCGCAGCTCGGCCGCACCATGGTCGGGATGGCCCAGGATCATGCCCAGGCGACGATGGCCAAGGGCTACCAGATGGTCTGCCACCAGCCGCGCCGCGGCCTCGTCATCCATGCGCACCTGGGCCGTGCGGTCGGGGGCCGTACGCGGTGCAATGCGCACCACGGGCACGCGGGCGGCCGCCAGGGCGGCCAGCACATCATCCCGATCCACCAGCGGCGGGGTCAGGATCAGCCCATCCAGCCGGAACCGCGCCGCCACACCCACCATCAGACGCGGCAGATGCGGGTCGGCGGCATCACACGGTTCCGTCAGCAGATGATATCCGCGTTCCTGACAGCGGCGGATGGCCCCGGCCTTGATATCGGCCATGTAGTTGCTGGACGGGTTGTCATAGAACAGGCCCAGCAGATAGGAGCGGCGGCCCGCCAGACTGCGGGCATTGGGGTTGGGCCGGTAATCCAGCGCCGCCACGGCCGCCTGCACGCGGGCCAGCGTATCATCCGCCACCCGGCCTTCATTGTTCAGCACCCGCGACACGGTCTTGGTGGACACACCCGCCCGGCGGGCCACGTCGAAGATCGTGGCGGCACGCGGCATCGGCACGACGCTGGAAAGCTGCGTCTCGGACAAGCTTCACTCCCTTGGCGTTGGGCCCGATGGCTCTGCCGGCCATCCTTGTGTTCCCGGACTTGTAGCATGGGCAGCGTTGATCTGACAACGTTGTCCGTCGAGGACTCCGTTGTCGACGCCCAACATTGTCTGTGGTCAGTCCCTTTGTCATGCGGCGTTGAAAGTGCTTCGTATTGACACCGGTATCAATTACTGTGCCTGCCCAAGAAACGAGCGATCCAAGGGGAACGGAAATGCGCACCGGGATGATGTCGCGGCGGTCGCTGCTGTTGACGGGATCGGGATTGCTGCTGGCGGCGGGGACGGCGCTGGCGGCTCCGCGGCCGGGCAAGGGGCCGGTGGTGCGCACCCTGGCGGGCCGCGTGCGCGGGCAGACGCTGGAAGGGGGCATCCATGCCTTCAAGGGCATCCGCTATGGCGCCGACACGGCCCCGCGCCGGTTCATGGCGCCGCTGCCACCCACGCCCTGGAAGGATATCGCCGAGGCCGTTGCCTATGGTGCTGCCAGCCCGCAAGGGGGCAAGGAGCCGGACCAGGCCGAGGATTGCCTGTTCCTGAATGTCTGGACACCCGGCCTGAGCGAGGGGGCAGGCAACGGGGGAAAGCGGCCGGTCATGGTCTATATCCATGGCGGGGCCTATGCCAGCGGGTCGGGCAGTGCCCCGCTTTATGACGGGGCGCGGCTGGCCCGGCGCGGCGATGTGGTGGTGGTGACCCTGAACCACCGGCTGAACCTGTTCGGATATCTCTATCTGGCCCGCCTGGGTGGGCTAGACGATCCGCGTTTCGCCGACAGCGGCAATGCGGGTCAACTGGACCTGATCCTGGCGCTGCAATGGGTGCGCGACAATATCGCGGCCTTTGGCGGCGATCCCGGCAATGTCATGCTGTTCGGCCAGTCGGGCGGCGGGGCCAAGATCGCCACGCTGATGGCCATGCCGGCCGCCCGGGGCCTGTTCCACAAGGTCGCGACCATGAGCGGGCAGCAGGTGACGGCGGGCGGCCCGCGCAACGCCACGGCGCGGGCCAGGGCGGTGCTGGAGAAGATCGGGCTGACGGCCGACCGGGCCGGGGCGGAGGCGGCGTCCCGCCTGCCCGTGGCGGCATTGCTGGCCGGGTTGAAGGCGACCGACCCTGTTGCCGGATCGGGCGGCGTCTATGCCGGGCCCGTGGTCGATGACCGCAACCTGCCGCGCCATCCCTTCTTCCCCGATGCGCCGGCGCAGTCGGCCCAGATCCCCATGATCATCGGCAATACCCATGACGAGACGCGCAACCTGATCGGCGGCGGCGATGCCTCCGCCTTCGACCTGACCTGGGAGGCGCTGCCCGACAAGCTGTTCCCGGCCATGCGCGTTGATATCGCCCCCGAAACGGTCATTGCCGAATATCGCCGCCTGTACCCCGATTACAGCCCGTCGGACGTGTTTTTCGCCGCCACCACGGCCGGCCGGTCCTGGCGCGGGGCGGTGGAGGAGTTGGAGGCGCGGGCGAAGCAGCCGGCGGGGGCCGCCCCCACCTGGGCCTATCAACTGGACTGGCGCTCGCCGCTGGACGGCGGCAGATGGCGGGCCCCGCACATGCTGGACATCCCGCTGGCCTTCGACAATATCGCCCAGCCCGGCAGCCTGTCAGGCGATGGGCCGGCGGCGCAGGCGCTGGCCGACCGGCTGTCGGATGCCTTCATCGCGCTGGCCCGGCATGGCGACCCCAACCATGCCGGCCTGCCGCGCTGGGAGCCCTATGGCCTGGACCGCCGGCAGACGCTGCTGCTGGATGATCAATGCCGGCTGGCCGATGATCCGCGCGGGGCGGAACGCCGCCTGTTCGCGCGTGTGCCCTTCACGCAGTTCGGAACGTGAGGGGGGGAGTTTACGTTGAAGCATCCTCCCCGGCGTCACGCCCATGGGCGCTAAGTAAGCCGTTGCACGAACCTGCCTTCCCCGCGCAAGCGGGGAAGGCAGGGTAGGTGAGAATCCCTAACGTAGCGCCTACGCGCCGGCACCGGGCGCCAAGTTCGGGAAGCAAGGCGCGCTGCATTCTGGGCTCCGGCCGGCGCCGGGGTGACGGTGGAGAGGACCATGGCGGTTCTCCTTCGAGCCCCCACGTCCTCTGACCATCCGCACTCGGCAGGACGGCTGATGGCGGCCATGGGCAATTAATGGTAGGAACCTGTCCGGGAAGCCCTTAAAAAACAAAAAATACCCGTCAGGCACCGCTTTACCGGTGGTCGACGGGTGGGGCAGAGGGACCAGATGAGCATTGACGCGCCACATCTGTTGATCGTGGAGGATTCGCCGACCCAGGCGCTGCAGATGGAGATCATCCTGGCGGCGCAGGGCTGGACGGCGGATGTCTGCCCGACCGCGGAAGCCGCGCTGGACCATCTGAACGGCATCCTGCCCGATCTGCTGCTGGTCGATTACCATCTGCCGCGGATGAGCGGGGATGAATTCATCCGCCGCGTGCGGCTGAATGCCCGCACCCACCATCTGCCCGCCATCATGCTGACCGACGAGGTGACGCAGGAGGCGGAGTTCAAAGGCATCGAGAGCGGCGCCGACGCCTATGTGCCGAAATCGGCCGACCGCGATGTGCTGCTGACCCGCATCAACGCGCTGCTGCGCCGTGCGGCCCCGCCCGAACGCGGCGATATCCATGTGACGACGCAGGCGCTGCGCCGCTGCCGCCTGATGATCGTCGATGACAGCCCCACCTTCCTGGAATTCCTGCGGGCCTTGCTGGAAGAGGAAGGGCATGAGGTGGAGGCGCTGGATTCGGGCCTGGACGCCCTGGACCGGGCCGAACGGGAAAGCTTCGACTGTGTCATCGTCGACCTGCACATGCCGGAGATCGACGGGGTCGAGCTGTGCGCGCGGCTGGATGCCGTGCGGCGGCGGCGGGAGGAGCTGTTCCAGATCGTCATGCTGACGGCCAGCGACAGCAAGGCCGACCTGATGCGCGGGCTGGAGGCCGGGGCCGACGATTACGTCACCAAATCCAATGACATAGAGATCATCAAGGCGCGCATCCGCGCCCTGTTGCGGCGCAAGCTGCTGCATGAGGAAAATCTGCGCATTTCCATGGAGTTCCGCCGCAAGGAGCAGGAGCTGGAGCGGGCGCGGGAGGAGATGCGGGTCGCCGCCGCCCGCGCTTCGCTGGTGGAAGCCCTGGAACGGTCCAACCGCGAGCTGGCCGAGACCAATGCGCGCCTGACCCAGACCCAGGTGGAACTGACCCGCGCCAAGGATCAGGCCGAGGCCGCCAGCCGCGCCAAGTCGGAATTCCTGGCCAATATGAGCCATGAGCTGCGCACGCCGATGAACGGCATCATCGGCATGAACGCGCTGCTGCTGACCACGGCGCTGACGCCCGAACAGCGCCATTCGGCCGAACTGGTGGGATCGTCGGCCAAGCTGCTGCTGAGCCTGCTGAACGACATTCTGGATATCTCCAAGCTGGAGGCCAATCAGGTCACGCTGGAGGAGATCGAGTTCGACATTGCCGGCCTGTTCGAGGAGACGGTGCTGCTGATGGCGCCCAAGGCGGCCGAGCATGGGATCGAGCTGGTGCTGGATCTGGACCCGTCCGCCCATCGCCACGCCCTCAGCGACCCGCTGCGCCTGCGCCAGGTGGTGCTGAACCTGGTCGGCAATGCCATCAAATTCACCAACAAGGGCGGCGTCACCGTGTCGGTGGCCGTGCATGAAGGGGCTGATGCGGCGCTGACCCTGCATGTGCAGGTGATCGATACCGGCATCGGCATCCCGCCCGATGCCGTGGGCCGGCTGTTCGAGAAGTTCATGCAGGCCGACAGTTCCGTCAGCCGCCGTTTCGGCGGCACGGGGCTGGGGCTGGCCATCTGCCGGGAAACGATCGGCCTGCTGGGCGGGCGCATCGGCGTGGACAGCACGATCGGGGCCGGATCGACCTTCTGGTTCACGGCCCATATGAAGGCGGCGGCCGGGGGGACGGGGGTGGCACCGCCCGCTGCACTGCGCGGTCGCCAGGCCCTGGTCATGGCGCCGGAGGACATGGTGCGCGGACCGCTGGCGCGTGAGCTGAGCCGCATCGGCCTGGCCGTGACGGCGGAGGATGCGGACGCGGCCCTGGCCCTGTTGAATCAGGGCCGGCTGCACCCGGATTTCGTGCTGCTGGACATGGAACTGGCGGCCAATCCCGATCTGGACCTGCCGGCGCGGCTGCGCGCCCGGCTGCCGCAGGCCCGGCTGATCATGCTGCGCGCCATGACGGGGGTGAACAACCCGCCGCCCGGCATCGATGCCACCCTGGAAAAGCCCGTGCTGCGCCGGGAACTGCTGACCGCCCTGGGGGTGGCCCCGGAGGATGGCACGCCCTGCCAGCCGGACTGCCCGCCCGCCGACGGCCCGGTGCCCACCGCCGGCGCCCGTATCCTGCTGGCCGAGGATAATTACGTGAACCAGCAGGTGGCCCTGCATATGCTGACGGCCGCCGGGCACAGCGTCACCGTCGCCAACCATGGCGGGGAGGCCGTGGAGGCGCTGGAGAATGCCGATTTCGATCTGGTGCTGATGGATGTGCAGATGCCCGTGGTGGACGGGCTGGAAGCCACCCGCCGCATCCGCGCCCTGCCCGGCGCCAAGGGCGCCATCCCCATCATCGCCATGACCGCCAATGCCATGGCCGGGGTGGAGGAAACCTACCGTGCCGCCGGCATGGATGATTACATCTCCAAGCCCGTCGACCATCAGGAATTCCTGGTCAAGGTCAAATCCTGGGTGAACCGGTCACGCACTGTGGCCGCCGACATGGCCATGGCGACACGGGAGACGCCGGCGCTGGATATGGAACCCGGTCGACAGCTTCAGCAGCTGATGGGGGTGGATGCGTTCGAAGGCCTGCTGAACCAGTTCCTTGCCCGCTCGCATGAGCGGCTGGAGAAGGTCGCCCAGGCCCACGCAGCCGGCGACCTGGCCATGCTGGGTCGGGAGGTGCATGACCTGATCAGCACGTCGGGCGGCTTCGGCTGCCACGGACTGGTCACGCTTTGCCGCACGATCGAGGAGGCCGTCCGTGCGGATGACCGCGCGAGCCTGGACCTGCTGACGGTGCAGCTGCTGCGCGAGGCGCCGGAGACCTGGGCCCGGCTGGAAGTGGCGCTGAAGGGGGAAGTTTAGGCCCGCACCAGGGCCGTCAGCTTGGCCGCGATCTCCACCGGGGGCAGGACGAAGCAGGCACCGCCGCGGTCGATGGCCACCCCGGGCATGCCATGGACCACGGAACTGGCCGCGTCCTGGGCGATGGTGACGGCCCCCAGCGTGCGCAGGCGGCACAGCTCGTCCGACCCGTCCGACCCCATGCCCGACAGCAGCACGCCCACGGCGCGGCGGCCGACATGGTCCGCGACGCTGCGGAACAGGGCGCCCACGGCCGGACGCAGGCCGGCTTCGGGCGGGCCCGCCTCCAGCCGGAGGCGTCCCTGGGCGTCCAGCAGCAGGTGCCGGTCGTCGGGCGCCACATAGACATGGCCCGGCAGCGGCTGCTGCCCATGCACGGCCACCGCCACGGGCAGGGCGCTGCCGGTGCCCAGCCAGTCGGCATAGCCCTGCACGAAGCCCTGGGCGATATGCTGCACCACCAGGATGGGCAGGGGAAAATCGGCGGGCAGGGCCGCCAGGATGGCCTGCAGGGCCAGCGGGCCGCCCGTGGAGGCGCCGATGGCCACCAGGGCCGGCCCTGGCCCCGGCAGGGCGGGCGGAGCCGGCGGCGGGGGGGCCACGCGGTCCGTGATGGCCGGCGGCCGCTTCCAGCGCCGCACCACCTTCACCTCTGACATCAGCCGCACGGAAGTGACCAGGGCCGCCGCCTCGGCTTCATGCCGGTCATCGCCCAGGCCGGCGGGCCGGCGCACAAAGGCCAGAGCGCCGGCCTCCACCGCCTTGAAGGTGGCCGCCATCTCGTCCTGCACGGCGCCGCTGACGATGACGATGGGGACAGGAGCCGTCTCCATGATCTCCCGCGTGGCGGCGAACCCGTCCAGGCCCGGCATGTGGATATCCATGGTCACCACATCGGGCCGCAGGCGGCGCGCCGCCTCCACCGCCGCCAAACCGTCGGCGACGGCACCGATGACCCGGATATCGGGTTCGCATTCCAGAATGGCGGTCAGGAAGGCGCGGATGGTGGGGCTGTCCTCGGCGACAAGCACATTGATCACAGACGCAGCCCCCTCAGATCAGCCGGCCGATAATGTCGAGAAGATCGCTCTGGTCGAAGCTTTTCTTGACGATATAGGCGCTGGCCCCAACATCGGCGCCGCGCTCCTTGTCCTCCCGCGTTTCCAGGGAGGTGATCAGGATGACGGGAATATCGGCCGTGCGCGCATCCTGGCGGATGCGGGCGGTCAGATCGAACCCGCTCATGCGCGGCATCTCCACGTCCGACACGACCAGGTCGAAGGTTTCCCCGGCCAGCACGTTCCACGCCTCCAGCCCGTCCACGCAGGTGCGCACACGGAAGCCCGCCGCTTCCAGCACATGCTTGAACAAGGTGCGGGCCGTGATGCTGTCTTCGGCGATCAGGATGGATTTCCGGCCCTCATTGCCGGCCGAAATCGTGACCGGTCGCGCTGCGCGAGCCTGGAAATCGGGTCGCAGGGCCGTGCGCAGCAGATCATGCACATTCAGCACGAAGCCCAGCCGGCCGGACGGCAGGGCGACCGCCCCGGACACGCCCGGCACCTGCGTCAGCGGCCAGGCCAGCGGCTTCATCAGGATCTCGCTTTCGCCCTGCACATGGTCCACCTCCACGGCCAGACGCTGGCCGGCGGCGGCCAGCACGACATAGGTGCGGTGATCGCCGGCGGGCAGCGTGGCGGCCGGCAGGCGCAGCAGGTCCGACAGCCGCACCAGCGCCAGCGGCTTGCCGTCCAGGCGCAGCATCTCCCGCCCTTCCACAGACTGCACGTCGCGGCTGGCCACGCGGCCCACGCGGTCGATGCGGTTGGTGGGCATGGCAAAGCAGCGCCCGCCGACATCGGTCATCACCACCCGGAAGGAGGCCAGCGTCACCGGCAGCAGCAGCCGGAAACAGGTGCCCTGTCCCGGCGTGGATTCCACCGACACCGTGCCGCCCAGCCGTTCCACCACCTCCTGCACAATGGCCAGTCCCAGGCCGCGGCCGGAAATGTCGGTCACGCTGCGGCTGGTGGACAGGCCGGACTGGAAGGCCAGCGCCATCATCTG
The DNA here is from genome assembly GCA_943371025.1 of Hydrogenophaga intermedia. GTDB lineage: Bacteria > Pseudomonadota > Alphaproteobacteria > Azospirillales > Azospirillaceae > Niveispirillum. The sequence goes on along the minus strand of CALRTC020000005.1, from coordinate 42,331 downwards.
CTCCGGCGTCAGGTGCTGGCCATCCTCCACGCCCAGCAGGCCCTGGTCCACGGCCTGTTCCACCAGCCGGGCCAGATCCATGCCGCGTCCGTCATCGGCGATGGCGATTTCCGCCCGGCCGCCATCGCGCTGGGTGACGGTCAGCGACACCTGGGCGCGCGGCGGCTTGCCGGCGGAAAGCCGTTCCGACGGGCGTTCCACCCCATGATCGATGGCGTTGCGCGCCAGATGCAGCAGCGCCTGGCGCAATTCCTCCTGCACCCGCCGGTCCAGTTCCAGATCCTGTCCCGACAGGGTCAGGGCCACATCCTTGCCCTGGGTGCGGGCCAGTTCGCGGATATCCTGGGCCACGGGTTCCAGCAGCGTGGCGGCGGGCAGCATCAGCACCTGCTTGGTGCCCGACAGCAGGCTGTCCACGCCCTTGGCCAGACCACGCGCATCCTGATCGGCGGCCAGGGCCAGCCGCGACAGGCGCTGACCCACCCAGGCCAGGGTCTGGGCGTCATGATCGGTATGCTGATCGGCGTCCAGCCGCTGGCGGCCGCGCGTGCGCTCCGCCAGTCCGGCGGTGATGGCGCGGATCTCCGCCACCCTTTCTGCCCCCGACAGCTTGGCCGTGATCAGGTCTTCGGCCTGATGCAGCAGGAAATCCAGCCGGTCGATGGCGACGCGCAGCGTCTGGCGCGGGGCTGCGCGCACCGGCGCGGGGGCTGGCGCTGGCGCTGGCGCGGGGGGCGCGTGCTCCCGCACCGGCAGCACGGGCGGGAGCGGCGCCACCACCGGAACGGGGGCGGGGGGCTCGGGTGTCGGCGGGGGCGAGAGGTCGGGCAGGGGCAGGCCGCGCCCCACCCCTTCCAGCAGACCGATCAGCGCGTCCAGACCCGGCACGGGTGGCGGGCTGTCGCCGTTCTGCGCATTGGGCACCATGCGGCAGAGCGCCGTGAAGCCGAGTGACAGGGCCTCCACCACGGGCCGCCCCAGGGCCAGCTCTCCGCGCTTCACCTGCGCCAGCAGGCTTTCCATGGCGTGGCAGAGCGCCACCAGATGGGTCATGTTGACGGTGCGGGCAGCGCCCTTCAGCGTGTGAACCTCGCGGAAGGTCTTTTCCACCAGCTCGCGGGCGCGCTGGTCGGTGACGCCGGCCTCCATCTCCCGCAGGCTGCCGGCCAGCGAGCCGACATGCTCCTCCGCCTCCACCACGAACATGGCGAGCAGGCGTTGCAGAAGCTGTTCGTGGCGGCTGCTGTTCATGATGCGGGCCCTTGGAATATAAGTGCTCCCTCAGGCGCCGGGCGGCGGCATCCGCCGCCTTGGCTTGCGCGCACATGGGTGCGCGGGCCGGCGGTCGCCGGCCTGCAGGGGCCATTGGACATGCCCCCTGTTCCATCAGGCGCCGGGCGGTGGCCTTCGGAGGGCATGGTCCTCAGGCCCGGTACTGGCCGACCAGGGCCTTCAGGCGGTGCCCCAGCGCGTTCAGGTTATGGGCCGCCGATTCCGCCTGCTTGGTGGCGACCGTGTTCTGGGTGCTGGCCTGACGGATGCTGTCCATGGCCAGGGCCACCTGATCGATGCCCACCTGCTGCTGCTGGTTGGATGCCACGATCTGGGTGGCGGCCTGGGTGGCCAGCGAGATGTTCTGCGCCAGCCGTTCGATGGCCTGGCCCGCCTCCTGTGCCTGTTTCACACCGGCATCGACGGCCTTGCTGCCCTGTTCGGCAGCCAGCACGGCCGTGGCCGTGGCCTTCTGGATATCGCCCAGGATGGCGCGCACCTGGGATGTGGCCTGCTTGGACTGTTCGGCCAGGCTTTTCACCTCGGCTGCCACCACGACGAAGCCCTTGCCCTGCTCGCCCGCCCTGGCTGCCTCGATGGCGGCATTCACGGCCAGCAGGTTGGACTGTTCGGCCAGATCATTGACCGATGCCACGATGGTGCCGATGGCCTGGCTCTGTTCGGACAGCTTGATGACCGCCTCCGCGATGGAGCCGATCTGTTCGCGCACCAGGGTGATGCCGGCCACGGATTGCTCGACCGCACGCTTGCCCGTGGCGGAAATCTGGGCCGTGGCCTGGGCCGTTTCCGAGACATGGCGGGCCTTTTCCGTGGAAAGCTGCGAGGTCTTGCGCACCTCTTCCATGGTGGAGCTGGTTTCGGCCAGCGCCGTGGCGGTTTCGGCGGCCGATGCCGCCACCTGGGCCGTGGTGCTGACGATCTGGCTGCCGGCCGTGCCCAGCACATTCACCCCTTCCGACAGTTCCTGGATCAGCTGGCGCAGGCCGCGCGTCATCTCGCGGAACGTATTGGTCAGGATGCCCACCTCGTCATGGCGGTCGCTGGCGGCGATGTCGGTGGTCAGGTCGCCCCTGCCCATGCGTTCGGCGATGCGCGTGATCTCCCGCAGGGGGGCCGCGATATTGGTCGACAGGAACAGGCCCGACAGCACGACAATGACAGCGGCCAGCAGCGCCCCGCCGACAACGGTGAGGTTGGCCAGCGTGGTGCTTTGCTCCATGGCCAGATCACGCACCTCCTGCAGGCGGGTCTCCACCTCGTCCATGCGGGCCACGGCATTGCGGAAATCTTCCATCGCCTGCTGGCCGCGGTCGCCCACGACCTGGCGCTGGGCCGCCTCGAACCCTTCCTTGCGGCGGGTCTCCACACGCAGCCGCGCCTCGTCCAGGCGGACCTTCAGGGCCGCTTCCACCCGGTCCAGATTGCGCTGCTGTTCGGGATTGTCGGCGGTCAGTTGCCGGATGTCGGCCACGATGCCGTCCAGGGACCGGATGGCCTGATCATAATTTTCCAGGAACCGGTCGTCGCCCGTGATGACAAAGCCGCGCTGGCCGGCCACCACTTCCAGCATGGCGCTGGACAGATCGGCCAGCCGGTTCTGCACGCGATGGGTATGTGTGGACCATTTGGCCGCCTCTGTCAGGCGGGCCGTGGTGGACAGGGAGACAAAGCCCACGCCCAGCACCACCAGCAGCAGCAGGCCCAGGCTGCCCCAGATCTTCGTTCCCACCCGCAGCTTCATGTTCAACCCTCCGCCCCCACCGCCCGGACCTGCAGGCCGGGCAGGCCACCTTCATCGAAAAACGCCGTTCCATCCAGAACCAGGGCGCCGTCATCCGTCACGCCCAGATAATAGCGCCGGCCAGCATGCACCGTCCCCGGCACGGCCCCCAGGCCGGCACGGGCCGCGGGCTTCAGGCCGTTGATCACATCCACGGCCAGACCCAGGGCGCGATCGTCCCGGTGCAGCACGATCACCTGGCCGTCACCGGCATCGCCGCCGGGCGTCCCGCCGGCCAGGGCGCGGAAATCGATGACGGCCAGCATCTCGCCCCGCAGATGCACGACGCCCGCCACCCAGGACGGCACATTGGGCACGGGCGTGGGCACCAGACCGGCGCAGACCTCCCGCACTAGGCCGCTGTCCAGGGCCAGGGGCTGCCCGTCCAGCGTGAAGGTCAGCAGGGACAGGTCGTGGGTGTCGGCCACGGCCCCGATGGGCCGCGCCAGCCGGGCGGCGCGTTCACGCAGGCGCCGTTCCACCTCCGCCGCGTCCGGCTCGAACCCGGCTTCCATCCCTTCCATGGCGGCGCGGACGCGCGCATGCAGGACGGCCCAGTCGATGCCGTCCCCCTGCTGTGCCGTTGTCTCCGGCCCCGTCACGCTCATGCCCCCATCTCCGCATCGGCCACACGGATGATCTCGATCAGGCGGCCGGCCGTCAGCCCGTCACCTTCCGGAACCTTGTCGGACGGATCAAGGGTGTTGAGCAAGCCCAGCGCGTTGCGGTGGCACCGTCTGGCCTCTGCCCGCCGGCCTTCAGTCATGGCCAGCCCGGCCAGCGCCACATGCGCCAGGATGAAGTCGGGATCGGCATAGAGCGCGCGTTTCAGCGATTCGGCCGCCCCGCGCGCATCGCCGCGTTCCTGCTGGATCAGGGCCAGCAGGTAATGGCGTTCCGGCGCCAGCCGGTCGATGGCCAGCGCCTGGCGGCAGCTTTCCTCCGCCAGGTCCAGATGCCCGTCATTGGCGTATAGCCGTGCCAGCAGGGTCAGCGCCGCCCCGTTGGACAGGGTGTCCGGATCGGCGCGCAGCAGGGCGATGGCCTGCCCGTTCTCCCCCGCCTGATAGAGCCGCCGGGCCTGTTCCACGGCGGTCGGCGCGTCCGGCGGGGGGGCCGGGGCGGGGGCGGGGGCCAGGGTGGCGGGAAGGGGCGCTGCGGGTGCGTCGGGCGGCGGGGCCCAGGCAATCGCCGCCGGCACCGGCATGGGGCATTTGCGGTAAAGCGTGGCATCGGCCATGCCGGCATTGACCAGCGGCGTGAACAGCTCCGCCGACCCCTCCACGGCGGCCGCCACCAGCCAGCCGCCATCGACCAGGCAATGCTGCAGGCCGGTCACCACCCGCCGCGCCCGATCCGCGCTGAAATACATCAGCACATTGCGGCAGAAGATGATGTCCATGGCGTTGGTGTTGTTGCGCACCGACGGATACTGGTCTTCGGCCAGATTGTGATAGGCGAAGCTGACCATGCGGCGGATATGCGGGACCACTTCCCAGGTCCGCCCGTCGCGCGGGATGAAACAGGTGCGCCGGATCTCCGGATCGACGCCGCGGAAGGACCATTCGCCATAGCGCCCCTCCACCGCCTTGCGCAGGGAGCGGGGATTGATGTCGGTGGCCAGCAGGGTGATGGTCCAGTCCGGCAGGTCGGGCAGCAGCCGGTCCAGCAGGATGGCCATGCTGTACGCCTCCTCCCCCGTCGAGCAGGCCGCACTCCAGATGCGCAGGATGCGGTGGCCGGCGGCGCGGCGCTGGGCGATCAGATCCGGCAGAATGCGCGTCGCCAGCGCGTCGTAACTGGCGGGTTCGCGGAAGAAATAGGTTTCGCCGATGGTCAGGTGGCTGGCCAGCGTTTCGATCTGCGGCTGGTCGACAGGGGTCGACAGGAAATGGCGCATGCAGGCATCGGCGCTGGCAAAGCCCAGTTCCGCCGCCATCTGCGCCACCGCGCGTTCCAGATCGGGCCAGCGTTCGGCCGGATAATGCAGGCCGGTGCGATCGGCCAGGAAGGCGCTGAAATCACCCAGCCGCTGATAATCGGACATCACCTGCATCATGATGCCGCCGGCCCCCGCGCCAGGGCCGCCGCCAGGGCCTGCGCTTCGTCCAGCGACAGGAACCGCTCGGCATCATGGATGAACAGCGGCCCGTCCGGCAGGGCCGTCACGGCGTCGAACCAGCCGCCCGTGCCCGCGATGGCGGCCACCGGCTGCAGGGCCGCGGTCGGCACGCGCAGCGTGCCGTCGACATGATCCACCCACAGGGCCACGTCGCAGCGGGCCAGATGTACCACGACCAGCCCGTCGGTCAGCCGCGGCGCGCGGGTGGGCATTCCCAGCCGCGCGCGCACATCCAGCACGGGCAGGAACCGCCCGCCCAGATTGACGATGCCGGCGACCACCGAAGGGGCGCCAGGCAGGGGGGACAGGGCGACGATGGCCACCACCCGTTCCACCAGCCCCAGCCGCACCGCAAAGGACTTTTCATCCAGGGTGAACAGCAGCAGGTCTGCCGCCGCCCCGTCCAAAGCCACCGCCGCGGTCTGCCCCGCGTCCATGCCACACCCGATCCTGGTGAGTTTCTGAGCTATTAATGCGCGCAAAAACGGGCCGTTAGCCAGCCCTTAATCATGTCCACCTGCATAGTGCATGACCATTGCCTTTGCCGGTCTGAGGGCTGACAAGGATCGATACCCAACGCCTCGGCCCGCCCAAGGGCCCCAAGAAGGTCGAAACTCCATGCGCCACCGTCCTCTGGCCGCCCTGCTGGCCTGTCTCCTGCCCCTCTGCCTGGCCCCCGCCGCGGGCGCCGAGCAATTGACCATCGACCGCATCGTCGCTAGCCCGCCGCTGGCGGGATCGGCGCCGCGGGCCATCGCCTTTTCCCCTGACGGCGCCCGCGTCACCTATCTGGAGAAGTCGGCCGCCGACAGTGCGCGGCGCGATCTCTGGGCCTATGATCTGGACCAGCGCCGGGCCGTGATGCTGCTGGACAGTGCCGAATTCGCCGCCGCCCCGGAAAGCGAGGAGGAGCGCGCCCGGCGCGAACGTCAGCGCATCCCCGAAACCGGCGTCACCGAATATGTCTGGGACGCCAAGGGGCAGGCCGTGCTGGTGCCCAAGTCGGGTGATATCTGGCTGAAGCCGATCGCCGGCCCCGTCCGCCGCCTGACCCGCACCGAAGGGGCCGAGACCGACCCGAAATTCAGCCCCAACGGCAGCCATGTCGCCTATGTGCGCGGCGGCAACCTGTATGTCATGGACCTGGCATCGGGCATCGAACGCGCCATCACCAGCGATGGCGGCGACGGTATCCTGAACGGCATGGCCGAATTCGTGGCGCAGGAGGAGATGCACCGCAATACCGGCTATTGGTGGTCGCCCGACGGGCGCCGCATCGCCTATGCCCGCGTCGATGAACGCGGCGTGCCGCTGGTCAACCGCTATGATTACGGCAGCAACGGCGTGAAGGTGGTGCCGCAGCGCTACCCCTTTGCCGGCGGGCCCAATGTCGGGATCGAGCTGCTGGTCACCGATATCGAAGGGGCGACGCCGCCCGTGAAGATCGATCTGGGTGCTGATCCCGACATCTACCTGGCGCGCGTCACCTGGAAGCCCGATGGCGGGCTGGCCGTGCAGCGCATGAGCCGGGACCAGAAGGTTCTGGACCTGCTGTTTGCCGATCCGGTCACGGGCAAGGCCAGCGTGGCGCTGTCGGACCGGAAATCCACCTGGGTCGATCTGCATGACGATCTGGAATTCCTGCCCGATGGCCGCTTCCTGTGGTCATCCGAACAGAGCGGCTATCGCCATCTCTATCTGCATGCGCGCAGCGGCAAGCGGCTGCATGCCATCACGCGCGGCGACTGGCCCGTCGACCGGCTGGTGGCCGTCGATCTGAAGACCGGGATGGTCACCTTCACGGCCCAGCGCGAAGGCCCCACGGAGATGCAGGTCTATACGGCCCGTCTGGATGGGCGCGACGCCACCCGCCCGCGCCGCATCAGCCAGGGCGAAGGCTGGCATCAGGCCGTGGCGGGCAGCGGCGGTGGCACCTGGCTGGACACGTTCTCCAGCCCCACGCAGCCGCCGCAGCTGTCCTTGCGTGACCGCGACGGCAAGCTGATCACCTGGCTGCTGGAAAACAAGGTGGCGGGCGACCATCCCTATGCCCCCTTCATGGCCAACCATGTGCCGCGCAGCTTCGGCACCCTGAAGGGGCCGGACGGCACCCTGCTGCACTGGTCCATGCTGAAGCCGCCGGGCGTGGATGATGCCCATCCGGCACCGGCCATCATCTACACCTATGGCGGGCCGACCAGCCAGGTGGCGACCAAGGCCTGGGGCAGCCGCACGCAGATGTTCCTGCAGGTGCTGGCCCAGAACGGCTATGTCGTGTTCATGCTGGATAATCGCGGCACGCCGGGCCGGGGCAAGAAGTTCCTGGATGAAATCCATAATGGTTTCGGCACCGTGGAACAGGATGATCAGGCGGCGGGGGCGGCGTACCTGAAGACCCTGCCCTTCGTCAGAGGCGACCGGATCGGCATCTATGGCCATTCCTATGGCGGCTACAACACGCTGATGAGCCTGCTGCGCCATGGCGACCTGTTCGCCGCCGGCGTGGCCGCAGCACCCGTCAGCGACTGGAAGCTGTATGACACCTTCTACACCGAACGTTTCATCGGCAGGCCCGACGCCAAAGGCGTCTATGACCGCGCCGATGCCACGAAACTGGCCGACAGGCTGTCCAAGCCGCTGCTGATCATCCATGGCATGGCCGACGACAATGTCTTCGTCGACAATTCCGTGCGCATGGCGGCGGCCCTGCAGCATGCGCGCAAGCCGTTCGGGATGATGTTCTATCCCGGTGAACGCCACGGCTTCTATGACCAGGATCTGGCCTGGCACTATTACACGGAGGCCAAGGCGTTTTTCGACCGGGAACTGAAGCGGCCTTGAGAGGCGATCAGGTTTAAACAGAATCGGGATAGCTCTCACCACCGTCACCCCGGCCTGCGCCGGGGTGACGGTGGAGGATGTTCCAACCTGACAGACTCCAGAGAGTGGTCACACCCTCGAAAATGCCGTTGATCAGGCGGTTTGTCGGCTGGCGTTCTGCACGATCTGGATCAGGATGGTGCGCAGGGTGCCGACATCGTCGGAGATGCGGTCGATGGCCTGGCGCACCGTCTCGGCGCGGCCATCCACCTGACCGGCGCCATCGCTGACACTGCCGATGCGCTGCGCCACTTCGGACGTGGCACGGGTCGTCTCCGCCACGTTGCGGGCGATTTCCTGGGTGGCGGAACCCTGTTCCTCCACAGCGGCGGCGATGATGGTGGTGATGCCCGTCACCTCGTCGATATGGGTGGCGATCTGGACCACGGCATCGACGGCGGCCTGGGTCACGGCCTGGATTTCCGCGATCTGGGCATTGATCTCCTCCGTGGACCGGGCCGTCTGGTTGGCCAGGCTCTTCACCTCGCCGGCGACCACGGCAAAGCCCTTGCCGGCCTCCCCGGCGCGCGCCGCCTCGATGGTGGCATTCAGGGCCAGAAGATTGGTCTGCTGCGCGATTTCCCCGATCAGGCCGGCCACGGCGGAGATGCGGGTCACGGCGTCGGACAGGCTTTCGATGGTCTGGCGCGCATGGCCGCTGCTGGCCACGGCATGATCCATGGTGGCGGCGGCGCGCTGCACCGACCCGCTGATTTCCTGGATGGAGGTGGACAATTGCTCCGCCGCGGCCGACACGGCCTGGGCATTGGACAGGCTTTGGGCGCTGGCCGAGGCCACGGCGGTGCTGTCGCCGGCCACAGCCCCCGCCAGTTCGCTCAACTGACGCATGGATTGCGTCATCTCGGCCGTGGCGTTGGCGATCTTGTCGACGGTGCGGTTGGTCTCCGACGTCACTGTATCGGCCATGGACCGCAGCGCCAGGCGCTTCTGTTCGTCCGCAGCGGCACGGGCCAGGGCCGCCTGCGCCTCCATTTCCCGGTTGGCGCGGGCCTGGTCCCGGAAGACCAGCAGCGCCTTGGCGACAGCACCCAGTTCATCGCGGCGATCCTGGGCGGGGATGGCGGTATCCAGCCGGCCGTCGGCGATGGCGCCGGTGGCGGCGGCCAGGGCGTTCAGCGGGCGCGTCACCGACCGCAGAATGATGCCCATCGCCAGACCGACCCCCAGGATGCAGCCGATGATGGCCGTGGCCATCTGCAGATGCTCCACCTGGGCCGCGACCTCTTCCAGATTCTGCCGTCCCGCCGTCAGCTTCTTTTCCGTGGCCTCGATAAAGCCGTCGCTGATGCGCGACGCTTCGCGTTCGACCGGACGCACGCTGTCGGCAAACAGCCGATGGCCCGTCTCCGTCTCATTCTGCATCGCCTTGTCCAGAACCGGCCGCAACGCCGCCAGAACCTTTTCCTGCGTCGCCACATAGCGGTCCATGTTCAGGGCTGCCGCCTCCGCGCCCAGCAGGGCCGACACGCGGTCAAGGCGCGTGCTCATCTCGCCCATGCGCTTGCCGGCCCGGTCGGCAAAGGTCTTCCGGTCGGCCGCCGGTTCCAGAAGCGTGTTCAGCGTATCGCGCTGGATCGCTCGGCTCAGGGACCGGATCTCTCCCGTTTCATGCAGCAGGATCTCCAGCCGGGTCAGCTGCCGCTGCACGGTTTCCACCTTGCGCAGGCCCGCATAACCGATGCCGAAGATGGACAGGGAGATGATCGACAGAAGCGTGACTGGTAACAGAAGACGGTACAGCACAGGCATGCGGCGGACCCTATATGGGATGATCAGAGATATTCATTCTTTATTAATTATAATTTATCTGATTCTGAAGGCCGCAAGCCCTATCCTAAGGGATATTTAGTTTCAATTTTTATGAAAGATTTATTACATTTTTATTGTCGTGCCGCGCGCCGGCCCAGCAATTGCTGGATGCGGCCATGGCGGTGGGCGGACAGGGGATAGCCCGCCACGGCCAGCATGGACAGGCCCAGCCCCACCACGCAGGCCAGCCCTGCCAGCTGCCGGAAACCCTGCAAGGTTTCCGGTGTCTGCACCTCCCCGGCCACGAATCCGACGCCGTCCAGCGCCAGCCCGCCCAGGAAGGCCGCCCCGCCCAGCGCCAGTTTCAAGATCAGCGAGGACAGGCCATAGACCTTGGCCTCGTCCCGGCGGCGCTGTCGCCAATGGCCGTAATCGACCGTGTCGGGCACCATGGACCAGCTGGCCACGGCGTGCGCCGTATGGCCAAAGCACATCGCCCCCAGCCAGAACAGGGTGGGGACCAGACTGCCGGGCGGGGTCAGGGCCACGGCCCCGCCGCCGGCCATGACCAGCAGGCTGCCGCCCTGCCAGGCCGCGCGCTTGGACCAGCGCCGCGCCACCCAGACCCAGAAGGGCACGGCCAGCACGCCCACGGCGGAAAAGCCCGTCAGGGCCGATGCCGTCAGGTCCGTGTCACCGCCCAGGTCATATTTCAGCAGATAGGGCAGGTTGCGGAACAACAGGCCCAGCGACAGATGCAGGGCCACCGTCGCCGCCATCAGGCGCAGCAGCGGCCCGTTGCGCGTCACCCCGCGCAGGAACCCGCCCAGGTCCGCCGACAGATGCTGATGCGGGGTCTGCCGGGCCGCCGGGGCCGGCAGTTCGCGCACCGTCAGGCCGCAGATCAGATGCGCCAGCACGGCCAGCGCCCCGATGCAGGCCGCCGCCGGGCTGTAATCCCCGAACCAGCGGGCCAGCAGCGGCAGCAGCGCCGCCACGGAGGTCGACCCGGCAAAGGCCAGCAGCATGCGCCAGCCCGTCAGGCTGGCCCGTTCGTCGCTGCTGGGCGTCATGGCCGCCGTCAGCGAGGAATAGGGGATGGCCACCACCGCATAGGCCGAGCGCAGCGCCATGTGCGACAGGGTGGCAAAGACCATCATCCCCGCCGATCCCGGCACCAGGAAGGATGGCGGGGTGAAGCAGAGCGTGAAGGCCAGCGCCAGCGGCACCGTCCCGAACAGGATGAAGGGCCGGTAGCGCCCCAGCCTTGTGCGCGTGCGGTCGGAGATGATGCCCATCAGCGGATCCATGCCCGCATCCCAGATGGACGCGATCAGATAGCAGAGCCCCGCATCCACGGCTGACAGGCCCAGCACATCCATCTGGAAGAACAGGATGAACAGCAGAATGGACTGCCAGTAGAGATTGAGGCCGAAATCGCCCACGGCATAGCCGAGCTTCTGGCCGAGTCCCAAATCACGCATCGCCGACGCTTTTCCCCCGCCTGCCTGGCTCCGTTCGCCCGGCCCCCACTTGCCTGGATTGTCACCGGGCTTGGCACCGACCCTACGCTGCAAGGGCCGCAAGGTCGAGCGGGAAGCGCGGCCGGAGCCTGCCGGGCGGGTGTCATGCGCCCCCGTGACGGGTCATACCCTGTCCCGGTGATCGCAACCGATCACCGGGCTTCAATCGCCAGCGCCGCCATCCGGCGGCTCGGCTACGCCGCACGCGCGGTGCTGTGGCAGTCGCCGCCGTACCCATTCCCGATGAGCTGGACTCATCGGGAATGGGTATCACTTCCTTCCCAGAAAGTTGCACATATGTTACGCACCCTGCTCGACCGATATAGCGACCTGATGGGGAGGTCCGTCCATGCGTCTCAGCCTCAGCATGAAAATCCTGCTGGCCAATCTGGCGATCCTGGCCCTGCTGCTGGTGGCCGCCGCCATCATGGTGGTGGGCGCCAACCAGCAGCGCCATCAGGTCGACGTGGCCCGCGCCACGGCCGACCGCGCCGCCGGGCAGGCGCTGTCGCTGGTCAGCATCATCAAGGATGTGCGCGCCGACGCCACCCGCGTGCAATTGTGGCTGACCGACATGGCCGCCACGCGCGGGCTGGACGGGCTGGATACCGGGTTCGAGGAGGCGGAGAAGGCCCATGCGGACCTGCTGCGCGACACCGCGGCCGCCCGCAAGCTGGCGCAGGAGATGGGGCTGACGGAGGTGGAGGCGGCGCTGGGCCGGGTGGAGGGCTTCTTCCCCGCCTTCTACAGCAAGGGCGTGGCCGCCGCGAAAGCCTATGTCAATAGCGGACCGGAGGTCGGCAACATGCTGATGGGCGCCTTTGTCGGCGTCAATGACGGCATGTCGGCCGAACTGGACGCCGTGGCCGACGATGTGCGCAAGGTGGCCGACACCGCCAAGGCGCAGATGGATGCCGACCTGGCTGCCGCCGATGCCATCGCCGCCCGTCTGGCCTGGCTGATCATCGGTCTGGCCGGGGTCGGTGTCGCCATCGCCCTGGTCGTGCTGCTGGCCCTGCGCCAGAATGTGGTGATGCCGCTGGTGGCGCTGACCGGGGCCCTGACCCGCATCGGCCGGGGCGACCTGAAGGCGGCGGTGCCGCCCATGCAGGGCCGGCGCGACGAACTGGCCGACATGGCGGGTGCTGTGTCCAGCCTGCGCGACCGCGCCATCGAGAATGCCCGCCTGCGCGAGGAACAGCAGGAGAGCGAGGCCGAGGCCGAGCGCCGCCGCCGTGAGGCGCTGCGGACCATGGCCGAGACGGTGGAGGTGGAAAGCCGGTCCAGCGTGGATGGCATTGCCGTGGAGACCCGCCAGATGGACGGGGCCGCCGCCGCCATGGCCGACAGTGCCACCCAGGTGCGCGACAGTGCCGCCAATGTCGCCAGTGCGGCCATGCATGCCCTGGCCAATGCCCAGGCCGTGGCCGGCGCCACCGAACAGCTGACCGCGTCGATCACGGAGATCAGCGCCCAGGTGGCCCATGCCACCAGCCTGTCCGGGGCCGCCGTGGAGCGCAGCCAGCGGACCCGCGCCACCATCGACAGCCTGTCTGACGTGGTGGAACAGATCGGCGGCGTGGCCAGCCTGATCCGCGATATCGCCGAACAGACCAACCTGCTGGCCCTGAACGCCACCATCGAGGCGGCACGCGCCGGCGATGCCGGCAAGGGCTTTGCTGTGGTGGCGTCGGAGGTGAAGACGCTGGCCACCCAGACCACCCGGTCGACGGAGGAGATCAGTGCCCGCATCCAGCAGATCCAGACCGTGACGGCCACAGCCGTGACCGCGGTGGAGGAGATCGCCCAGGCCATCCGTGCGATGGACGAGGTGTCGGCCAGCATTGCCGGCGCCATGGAGGAACAGGCCGCCGCCACGCGGGAGATTTCCCGCAATGTCACGGAAACGGCGGAAGCCGCCCAGGAAGTGGCCAGCCGCATCGGCACCGTATCGGACGAGGCCGACAGCACGGGCGAGAAGGCCGCGGCCATGCGCGAGGTGGCCATGCGCATCGTCGGTTCGGTCAGCGACCTGCGCCACACCCTGGTCCGCGTCGTGCGCACGGCCACCGTGGATGTGGACCGCCGCCACGGGCAGCGGCTGGAGGTCGATCTGGACGTGACGATCGAGACGGCGGGCGGCGGGCAGGGGCGTGGCCGGCTGCTGAACATCTCCGCCGGCGGCGCCCTGCTGGAAGGGGCGGATCTGCCGGAAGGCACCCAGGGCACGTTGACGGTGCCGGGGCTGGACAGCGCGCTGCCCTTCCGGGTGAAGACGCGCGATCACGGCCAGAACGGCCTGGCCTTCCTGCTGGATGAAGGCCAGAAGCTGCATCTAGGCGGCCGGCTGGTGGACCGGTTTGCGGCTTGAATTAAGGACCGTCCGGCTTATCGGGACTTGGCGCGTTTCTGCATGGCAACACCCTGACGCATGGTTTATGACCAAGCCTGGGTGACGCCGGAACCGGCGCCTGGGCAAAGATGGACGATAGATGGAAAAGCGGATTTTCTCCCTCGACCTTGTCAGGGCAACTTCCATTTTCCTCGTCTTTCTTTCGCACATCCTGTTTTTCTGGCCGGGCGTCATGACGGTCTTTTTCGCCTTTATTGGCATGCTGGGCGTTGAATTGTTCTTCACCCTCAGCGGCTTCCTGATCGGTGCCATCCTGCTGGACCTGGAGCAGCGCGGGCTTGACCGGGCCGGGGTCGGGCATTTCCTGATGCGGCGCTGGTTGCGGACATTGCCGGCCTATTACCTGGTGCTGGTCCTGATCGCCGCCACCACGCCGTCGCCGGAATGGCATTCCTTTGTCTTTGCCCAGCATTGGCTGGAAGGCGGCGGGATGCTGGCGGTCTCCTGGTCCCTGGTCATGGAGGAGATTTTCTATCTGGCCTTTCCGTTCCTGATGCTGCTGGTCCGGCCGCTGGCCGAGCGTCTGGGCCTATCGGCGGTGCTGGTCGGCGCCCTGGTTCTGATTGTGCTGTGTCCGCCACTGCGGGCCTGGATGACCCTGGCCGGCATTGACGCGCAGGATCCCACCTACCATTCCCATCCGCTGTTGCGCCTTGATTGCTGCGCCTATGGTGTTCTGGCCGCCTGTGCCCGGCGGTACGGGCTGCCCCGGCCCGTTCGGGTTCTGGCCTGTGTCGGCTTCGCCCTGTCGGTCTTGTTCACCATGCTGCTCTGGATGTCGGCGTTCGAACCTGGGGAGGCCTGGGCGCCCCTTCGGCAATTATGGGGGCGGACCCTGTGGAGCTGCCTTTTCACGCTGATCGCAGCACCGACGGCGTTTCTGCTGCTGGCGCTATGGTCAGGTGACAGCGGGGCACCAGCGGGGGGCGTCTACCGGCTGGTATCCTGGATCAGCCGCACCTCCTACAGCCTTTATCTGGTTCATCTGCCTGTCATCTTCTGGGTGGCGGACCATGTTTCGGCCAATTGGGGCCCGTGGCTTCGCGCGGGTCTGGCCACGGCCCTGGCCCTGGCGGCAACGGCACTGCTGCATTACGGGGTGGAACGACCCTTCCTGCGGCTGCGCGACCGGTATTATCCCAGTGGCATTAATTCATGACCTGCGGTCACGATTTCACGCGCCCTCAATCGCCGGGCGGCGGCATCCGCCGCCTTGGCTACGCGGCACGTGCCGCGCGGCGGCAGTCGCCGCCGTACCAAGGGTCATGGACCATGACCCTTGGTCTCAGACGCCGAACCCGTCGGGATGACGCGAGCGCCAGGTCCAGGCCGTGGTGATGATGTCGTCCAGGGAGGACAGGGCGGGCTGCCAACCCGTGTCGGCGCGCAGCCGGCTTCCATCGGCCACCAGGAGGGGCGGGTCGCCGATGCGGCGGGGGGCCAGGCGCACGGGGATCGGGCGGCCGGTCAGCCGTTCCGCCGCCGCCACCACCTGCCGGACGCTGTGCCCGCAGCCTGATCCGACATTATACTGCACCGACCCGCGGTCCAGCCGGTCCAGCACCAGCAGATGGGCCGCGGCAATGTCGCAGACATGCACATAGTCGCGGATGCAGGTGCCGTCCGGGGTGGAATAGTCGCTGCCGAAAATATCCAGATGCGGGCGCCGGCCCAGGGCCACGTCCAGCACGATGGGGATCAGGTGGGTTTCGGGCTGGTGATCCTCCCCCATATGCCCGTCGGGATGGGCGCCGGCGGCGTTGAAATAGCGCAGGCAGGCCGACCGCAGACCATGGTCGCGGTCGGCAGCCGCCAGCAACTGTTCCACCTTGTATTTGCCTTCGCCATAGGGGCTGCCGGGGCCGATGGGCGCATCCTCCGCCAGCAACTCGCCATTGCCGGGCGAGGCGAAGATATTGGCGGTGGAGGACAGGACGAAACGCCGGATACCGGCGGCCAAGGTGGCCCGGATCAGGGTGTCGGCGATGCGGACATTGTTTCCCAGATAAAGGTCCGGTCGCAGGATGGATTCGCCCACCAGGGAGCGGGCGGCGAAATGCATGACCGTGTCAAAGGATCGGCCGGCAAAGGTGCGGGCCAGCAGGTCGGCATCGCCGGCATCGCCCACGATCATCTCCGCCGCCGCGGGGACAGCCGCGCGGTGCCCCAGGCTGAGGTCATCGATGACGGTGACATGATGCCCGGCCCGCAGCAACGCATCCACCGTATGGCTGCCGACATAGCCGGCACCGCCGGTGACCAGGACCGATCTGGGGTTCATCCGCGCCTATACCGTTCAACAGCCTATCCCCGCATCGATATCATCGGGGGGCCGTCCCGAACAACATAAGCCGCATCAATTCCGCCCGAAACAGGGCCGGGGGCGCGGTGACAGGTGTAGCCGATCCTCTTCCGTCGATGCTTCCGCTGTGGGTCTTGTCATGGGCTCCCACCTTTTTCCGTCGGCCGGCCGGATGGTTGGTCTTCGTCTCCCCTCTCAACTGCCCCGGTAGGTCGAATAGCTCCAGGGGCTGAGCAGCAGGGGGACGTGGTAATGGCCGTCGGCCTCCGCGATGGCGAAGCGGACGGGGATATGGTCCAGGAAGGGCGGGGTGGGCAGGGGGGTGCCGTGGCTGCGGAAATAGTCGCCAGCATGGAACAGCAGTTCATAGGTGCCGGTCGGGATCGTGTCGCCGGACAGCAGCGCCCGGTCTGTGCGGCCATCGGCATTGGTCCGCGCCTCCCGGATCAGGGTGCGCTGATCGCCCACCAGCAGGAAAAGCTGGATGAACAGGCCGTCGGCCGGGCGGCCGGCGGCGGTATCCAGCACATGGGTGCTCAGGCGGGCCATGACGTACTCACCAGTTCGGGTTGGTCATAGGCCCGCAGATCGGCCAGGAAATGGTCCTTGTCGGCCAGCCACAGGTCGCGGATCAGACCCTGCACCAGCCGCTGCACCCCGTATTTCATACCGCTGATCGAGGCGCCGGACAGGCCCATGGAGAGCGTGGCGCCGAAGGTGAAATTGTGGATGTTGGCCAGATGCGGGGCGCAGCCGGGCACGCGTTCGGTAAACTGGAACGCGTCACCCAGATAGGGATAGCGGATCAGCAGCGGGTTGCCTTCCCCCTTAGGCGGGGTAAACCTATCGGCCCAGGTGGCGATATCCTTGGCAAAGCGCGCCACCTCCGGCCGGAACGCGGCTTCTACGATGAAGCCCGTGCCCACCACCAGGAAATCGAAGATCATCACGCCCTTGGGCGTGCCGACATGGATTTCGTCGCCTTCCATCCGCACCCATTCCCAGGGGCAGGAGGTGTGGAAGGCGAAGTTCGGGTGCAGGACGCAGCGATGGAACGTGTCCTGCGGCGGCGGCTGGTTCAGATCGAAGATGTGGCGCATGTAGCGCCAGCGGTCCAGATCGCCCATGGACGCGAAATGACCCAGGAACCCGGAAAATTCCATCCAGCGATAGGGGTTCACGCGCGGAATGTCGGGCCGGCGCAGGCAGAGATCGACCGAGGCCACCCCGGCCTCCAGCGCCGTGCCGGCATTGTCGAAGGCAGACGCACCTGCCCCCAGCACGCCGATGCGCCTGCCCTTCAGTGCTGTGAAATCGATGAATTCGGAGGTGTGGGCATAGCGATCTTCCGGCACCACCTGGCGGATGAAATCGGGCACATGCCAGCGCCCGGCCCCGTCAATGCCCGTGGCCAGCACCAGCTTGCGCGCCAGGATCAGGTCCTGCCTGTCGGGTGTGTCGACGGTCAGGCGCAGGATGCCCGTGTCCTCCTCCGGCTCCACCGCCAGCAGATCATGTTCGTTGCGCACGGGGATGGAGAGCACGCTTCGATACCAGTTCAGGTAATCCTGCCAGGTCTCCTTGGGCAGCTTGCCCAGATCGGCCCAGGCGGCGGGGCCATATTTCGCCTCGAACCAGGCGCGCGGGGTCAGGCTGGGCACGCCCAGGTCGGGGCCGGTCAGATGCTTGGGCGTGCGCAGGGTGATCATGCGGGCAAAGGT
This sequence comes from Hydrogenophaga intermedia, assembly GCA_943371025.1. Lineage (GTDB taxonomy): Bacteria > Pseudomonadota > Alphaproteobacteria > Azospirillales > Azospirillaceae > Niveispirillum. The sequence continues at coordinate 24,527 of CALRTC020000005.1, read as the reverse complement.
CACCCACGGCCCTTCCCGACCCGCCTTGTTGCGGTCGATGACCAGGATATTGCCCACCTTTTCCCGCATCAGGCCGAAGGCGGTCGCCAGCCCCGCCTGTCCGCCGCCGACAATGACCACGTCAAAGACGGGGCCGTCGGCATGCGTGCGGGCCGGCACCCAGGAACGGGCCGGGTAATCCAGCAGGGTCAGGTCGCGGGCGACCTGCGCTTCCAGGGCCTTCAAATCCTGTTCACTCATGTCCCGAACAGCCCCTCCAGGCGGAATTTGGCGATCTTGGCGACTTCTCCCAATGCTGTTCTGATTTCCGTGCCGACATCGTTGGTCAGCCGGGCTTCCAGGGCGTCCTTGATGCTGTCCCGGGTCTGGGCCTTCACGGCGATGATGAAGGGAAAACCGAACCGGTCGCGGTAGGCCGCATTGTGCCGGTCGAACCAGTTGAATTCCGCATCTGACAGCCGGTCCAGGCCCAGGCCCGCCTGTTCGGCGGTGCTGTTGGCCGTCAGCCCGCCACCGCGCGCCAGCCGGCCCGCCAGATCGGGATGGGCGCGCAGCAGCGACAATTGGGCGTCGGGTCCGGCGGCCGTGACCACATCGACCATGGCCCTGTGCAGTGCAACAAGGTCCGCGAAGGGACGCGCCTCATACACCGTTTCCGCCACCCACGGGCTGTCTTCCCAGATACCGGCCAGCAGATGCATGAACCCGGCATGCGGCAAGGCGTTCAGCGTTTCGATGGTGGGGCGGACGGGGGCGGCGGCGGATGCGTCGGTCATGGCCCATGGTGACACGGATTTTTTTGTGCGCAAGCGAAACGATGCGTATGATCGGGGGCAGGGCTGTGCGCATCGCATGGCCGGGCCGGTACGAGAGGAGCCGTCGCATGGCTGAACCCTATCCCCGCGACCTGATCGGTTATGGCGCCCATCCGCCGCATCCGCGCTGGCCGGGGGATGCCCGCATCGCCGTGCAGTTCGTGATGAATTACGAGGAAGGGGGCGAGAATTGCCTGCTGCATGGCGACGCGGCGTCGGAGGCCTATCTGCAGGAGGTGGTGGGGACGCAGCCGCTTTCCGGACAGCGCAACCTGTCGGTCGAATCCGTCTATGAATATGGCAGCCGGGCCGGCTTCTGGCGGCTGATGCGGCTGTTCGACCGGTACGGGATCAAGATCACCTGCTACGCCGTGGCCATGGCCCTGGCCCGCCATCCCGACGCCGCCCGCGCCATGGTGGAAGCCGGGCACGAGATCGCGTCCCATGGCTGGCGCTGGATCGATTACCAGAATGTACCCGAAGATGTGGAGCGCGAGCATCTGCAGCGGGCCATCGACACCATCCGTGCGCTGACGGGGGAGCGGCCGCTGGGCTGGTACACGGGCCGCTTGGGCCCCAATACCCGCCGGCTGGTGGTGGAGGAGGGTGGGTTCCTCTATGACGCTGACGCCTATAATGACGACCTGCCCTATTGGCTGCCGCCGGGGACTTATGCGGGCCAGACGGACCCGCATCTGGTCATCCCCTATACGCTGGACGTGAATGACATGAAGTTCGGTACGGCCCAGGGCTTCAACCAGGGTGATGATTTCTTCACCTATGCACGCGACGCCTTCGACGCGCTGTATGCTGAAGGGGAGACGGCGCCCAAGATGATGTCGGTGGGCCTGCATACAAGGCTGATCGGACGGCCGGGGCGCGTGCGCGGGCTGGAACGGTTCCTGGACCATGTGCTGGCCCATGACCGCGTCTGGGTGGCAAGACGCGTCGATATCGCCCGGCACTGGCGGGCGGTACATCCGTGGCGTGGGTAGGGGGGACGTGACCGGCACGCGCAGGCACTCATGGCGATATTGTCATTATGCGGTGCTGGATATACATTCAATATATCCGAAAATCCGGGGTGCCCCGCCATGTCCGCCACCACCAGCCTTTTCCGGTCCAACCGTACCCAGGCCGTGCGCTTGTCAAAGGATGTCGCCTTTCCGGACCATGTGCGGGAGGTGGTGATCCTGAAGGAGGGGGAGCGGCGGGTGATCGTGCCGCGTGACCGGCTGTGGGATGATTTCTTCGATCAGCCGGGAATCGACCTCCCAGACCGTGACCAGCCGGCGGCGCAGGAGCGGGAAGGCTTCTGATGCTGCGCTATATGCTGGATACGGACACATGCATCCATGTGCTGCGGGACCGTCCGGCATCAATGCGGGAGCGTTTCAGGGAGGCGGCGGGAAGCCTGTGCATCTCTGCCATCACGCTGTCGGAACTGCTCTATGGCGCGATGGCATCCGCGCAGCCGGCGGTGAAAAGGGCACAGGTCGAGGCCTTCGCGGCACGGCTTGAAATCCTGCCCTATGGCGACACCGCCGCTGATCATTTCAGCGATATCAAGGCCGATTTGAAGCGGCGCGGCTGCCTGATCGGTGCCTATGACCTGATGATCGCCGCCCATGCCCGCAGCCTTGGCCTGATGCTGATCACCGGCAATCTGCGGGAATTCCGGCGTGTCGACGGCTTGCGCTGTGAAAGCTGGCTGGAAGCCTGATGGACAGGGCACCGGCCCCGCGGTCCATCCGCCCTCACCGCGCCTCCCGCATCTCCGCGAAATCGCTGTCCTGTTCGTTCAGCGCCCCCAGCTCACCACGGGCCCGCGCCTTGCGGCCATAGACCAGTTCGAACAGGGGCGAAGCCATCAGGGTGGTGACGATGGCCATCAGCACCAGCATGGAGAAGAGCGCCGGGCCGATAATGCCCCTTTGCAGGCCGATATTGATGATGATCAGTTCCATCAGGCCGCGCGCATTCATCAGGGCGCCGATGCCCATGGCGGTGGCATTGTCCTGCCCCGTCAGGCGGGCGGCGGCCCAGCAGGCCCCGCCCTTGGCCAGGATGGAGGCGGCCAGGATGCCCAGTGTCACCAGCACCAGACCCCAATTATCGACCAGGGTCAGTTGGGTATGCAGGCCCGAATAGGTGAAGAACATGGGCAGCAGCACGACGACGGCGAAAGGTTCCAACTGCTTGCGCAATTCGGTGGTCAGCACGCCGCGGGGGATGACGCAGCCCAGCAGGAAGCCGCCGAACACGGCATGGATGCCGGCCGCATCCATGGCCCAGGCCGACAGCAGGAACAGGATCAGGACGATGCCCAGCGTCGAATGATCGACCCGGCCCATCCGTTCGGCCCGCCGGCCCAGGGGCGCCAGCAGCTTGGGCCCCAGGGTCAGCATGAACAGGGCAAAGGCCGCCCCGCCGCCGATGGCCTTCACCGCCACCATGGGGCCATCGCCGAAGGTGGCCAGCACGATGGCCAGCACAGTCCAGGCCCCGGCATCGTCGATGGCGCCAGCCGACAGCGACAGGGTACCCAGCGGCGTGCCCGACAGGCCGCGTTCATGGATGATGCGGGCCAGCATGGGAAAGGCCGTGATGGCGATGCAGGCGCCCATGAACAAGGTGGTCTGCGCCAGCGTCAGGCTTTCATTGAACAGGCCATGGCCCATCAGCCAGGGGGTGATGACAATCGCCAGCAGGAAGGGGGCCGCCATGCCCGACAGGGACACGGCCGCCGCACTGCCGGCATTGGATTTGAAATGGTCGCCCCGGAAGCCCAGACCGACCAGGAACATGTAAAGCCCGACGCCGAACTGCGCGCCCACGAACAGCACGCCCTTCGATTCCTTCGGGAACAGCAGCCCCTGGATGTCAGGCGCCAGCAGGCCCAGCAGCGATGGGCCCAGGATGACGCCGGCGATCATTTCGCCCACCACCTGCGGCTGGCCCAGATAGCGCTTCGCCAGCCAGCCCACGCTGCGGCAGGCGACGATGATCACGGCCAGTTGCAGGAAGAAGACGACACTGAGCTGGGCTGGCGTCATGGGGTGTCCTCCCGTCGGACAACGTTGTCTGGCGGCGCTTATCCACGCCTTTGGCGGTTTGTTTCTTATCAGTGGGGTTACGGGAAACAAAGCGGAAAGTTGACAGCGGTGACATCCCAGCACCGATGCCGGTTTTCTGTCGGGCCGATCAGGTCGAGCCATACCCGGAATGCCCAATTCATTGCGCCGCGGCAGAAGGAGGGCGCATGTCACAAAACCGCAATATTGCAACTATTACTTACCAACTGTGGTTAATGTGCATCACCGTCACGATATTGTCATATCGGGTGGCGTCACCATCTTGATCCACCTGCCCAGCCATTTCATGTTGTGCCGCAGCAAACGAATTCATGCCCGTCCGGGGGGACCTGGGCGGGCATTTGCACAAGGGAAAAGCGGGTGACCGTCCCCCGGACCAGGAAGAAGGGCCGGCACCCCGGACCAGGAATCGGCATCGACGGCACACATCGCCGCACATTGGCTCTGAAGGGGGCATCCCACAATGCGTAACAGCAATCCGTCCTTTATCCGTCTGCTGGCCGGCACCGCCAGCCTTCTGGCCCTGGCCGCGGCCGTTCCGGCCGCCAATGCGCAGGCTGTGCTGGACGAGATCATCGTCACGGCCACCAAGCGCGCGGAGAACCTGCAGCAGGTTCCCGTGTCGGTCGGCACCATCACGGCCGATAAGCTGGATGCGGTCATGACCGGCGGTGTCGACCTGCTGGCCCTGTCCGGCCAGGTGCCGAGCCTGTATGCGGAATCGACCTTCTCCCGTACCTTCCCGCGCTTTTATATCCGCGGCCTGGGCAACAGCGATTTCGACCTGACCTCCACCCAGCCCGTGGGCGTCGTCTATGACGAGGTGGTGCAGGAAAACCCGATGCTGCGCGGCTTCCCCGTCTTCGATCTGGAGCGGGTTGAAGTGCTGCGCGGGCCGCAGGGCACGCTGTTCGGCCGCAACACGCCGGCCGGCACCATCAGCTTCGTGTCAAAGAAGCCGACCCAGAAGACCGAGGGCTATTTCTCTGCCGCCTATGGCAGCAAGAATACGCTGGATGCCGAGGGTGCGGTTGGTGGCGCCCTGGTGGAGGACATCCTGTCCGCCCGCCTGTCGCTGAAGTACGACCGCAAGGACGACTATATCGACAATAGCTACACGGGTGAGAAGGACGCGCTGGGCGGCCATAGCGAGGCGGCGGCCCGCCTGCAATTGCTGTATGAGCGTGGCCCCTTCACGGCCCTGGCCAACGCCCATTACCGCGACCTGAACGGCACCGCCCGCGTCTTCGTCGCCAATGCCATCACCAAGGGCAGCAACGACCTGTCCTCCACCTTCTCCCGCAATTCCGTCTATCAGAACGGCGCCAACGACCTGGACATCAATTCCAAGGGCGGCAGCCTGAAGATGGAATATGATTTCGACGGCGTCACCCTGACCTCCATCAGCGGCTATGAGTCGGTCGAGGTCTATACGCGCGGCGATATCGATGGTGGCGTGGCCGGCAAGGGCCCGGGCTTCGTGCCGTTCGACAGCGAGACGGCCGATGAGGTGCCCGATCATTCCCAGTATACGCAGGAACTGCGCCTGTCGAACGGCGACGGGGAAAAGCTGCGCTGGCAGACGGGCTTCTTCTATTTCAAGGAAGATGTGACGGCCTACGGCTATTCCTATGGCAATGCCGCCGACCCGCGCGGCATCGGCATCTTCACCGACAGCAACCAGGTCACCAAGACCTGGGCCGTGTTCGGCCAGGCCGCCTATGACCTGACCGACCGGTTCACGCTGACCGCCGGCGTGCGCTACAATGACGAGGACAAGGATTTCCACGTCACCCGCACCATGCCGGGCGTGCCGGGCTCCACCAAGGGCAATGCCGACCTGTCCGACGGCCAGGTGACCTGGGATGCCAGCCTGACCTTCAAGGCCACGGACGACATCAACCTGTTCGGCCGCGTGGCCAGCGGCTATCGCGCACCGTCGATCCAGTCGCGCCCGCTGTTCTATTTCGGCACCAACATCAACAAGGACGCGCTATCGGTCGCCAAGGCCGAAACGCTGATGTCCTATGAAGCCGGCATCAAGTCGGACCTGTGGGAACGCAAGGCCCGTCTGAACGTCACTGCCTTCTATACCGACATCGACAACCAGCAGTTCACGGCCGTTGGCGGGGCGTCCAACAACAACACCCTGATCAATGCCGACCATGGCATCGGTTACGGCTTCGAGGCCGAGCTGGAGCTGCTGCCGGTGGAGAACCTGCGCCTGACCACGGGCCTGTCCTACAACCACACCGAAATCGATGATGCCGGGCTGAAGGTCGCTCCCTGCGGCGGCGGCTGCACCGTCACCGACCCGATGTCGGGCGGTCTGGCCAGCATCGATGGCAACAGCTTCCCCAACGCGCCCAAGTGGATCTTCTCCGCCTCGGCCCGCTATGGCGTGCCGGTGTCGTCGGGCGAGGTCTATGTCTTCACCGACTGGAATTACCGCTCCAAGGTCAATTTCTTCCTCTACACGTCCAAGGAATTCTATTCCGACAGCAAGATCGAAGGCGGCCTGAAGGTCGGCTACGTCTCGGACGATGAGAAGCTGGGCGTGGCGCTGGTGGGCCGCAACATCACCAACGCCAAGGAGCTGGAAGGCGCCATCGACTTCAACAATCTGACCGGTTTCGTGACCGACGCCCCCTATTGGGGTGTGGAGATCACGTCCAAGTTCTGATCGGGTCCTCGGACCTGGATGATGTGGCCCGCGCCGTGCGACCGGCGCGGGCCTTTTTTTATCTGGGGGGGTGTAGCCGGGTTTAGATGGAATCGGTTTGGGTCTCTCCGGCATTATCCCAGCACATGCGCACAGGCGCTACGATAGGAGGTCCGTTCTCCGTTCAGTCCCCTCCACCGTCACCCCGGCGAAGGCCGGGGTCCAGGGCAGAGCGGCGTCTGCCGCGATAAGACTCATATCGGCGCTAACCGCGCCTCACGCTGGACCCCGGCCTTCGCCGGGGTGACGGGAAGAGAGGGCTGAACCGGGGGACGAACCGCCAAACTTAGCGCCTATGGGCCGCGTCATGGGTGACGGTGTAACCCGCACAGACGCTCGCTTGCGGGTTCGGCGTTCTACCGCGCCACGCGCCGATACCTCTCCCACCAGGCGGCGCGCGCCGTCGCTTCGTCCTGCACGATGATGGGGTCGGTCCAGAGTTTACCCCGGTAGCCGCCGCCAATGTCGCGCCGCGCCAGTTTTTCCGGCCAGCCCATCAACTGGATGGCTTCCGAAATGGCCGTGATCTTGTCGGCCTTTTTGATCAGGTCGGTATCCGTGACCGATAACGGCCAGGGCAGGCCGACAGCCAGGAACAGGGCCCGGTCCAGCCGCGCCTTCACCTCTTTCAGCCCGGCCGTGGCGAACAGCTTGCCATAGGGCGTGACGACATCGCCCAAGCCCCCGCCTTCATGCAGGTCGTGCATCAGGGCCGCCAGCCGCAGGGTCGGCCCGGCATCGGGCGCCAGCAGGCCCAGCAGCACCTGTTCCAGCAGCACCGAATGCTGCAAGACGTTATAGGCGATGGGCCCCTGCGTCTGCCCGCCCCAGCGGGCCACGCGCGAGGCGCCCGTCACCCAATCCTCCAGCACGATATCGGCCGGTGCGGGGTCATACAGGTTCACCCAGCGGCCCGAGCGCATCAGCAGGTTGGTGCGGGGCGCATCCAGATGGTTGGGAACGGCGGTCGGCTTGGTCATTCAGGCGGCGCTGGAATGGGGGTTGGGGGACTTTTCAACCGGTACCACGCTGAGCCGCATGCCCAGGGCCTCCATCAGACGGACGATGGTGCCGAACTGTGGACGGCCGTCGGCCGACAGGGTCTTGTACAGGCTGGCCCGGGAGACGCCCAGGGCGCGCGCCAGTTCGCTCATGCCGCTGGCGCGGGCGACGTCGCCCAGGGCTGCCGACACCAAGGCGGGGTCGCCATCTTCCAGCGCTGCATTCAGGTAGGCGGCAATGGCGCCGACATCCTGCAGGTGGTCCGCCGGGTCCCAGGGCATGGTTGTCAGTTCCTGCGTCAAAGCGGTGCCTCCTTCAACTGCTTGGCCAGTTCTTTGCCCTGGTCATTCAGGCGGCGCTGCTGTGGGTGGTGGTAAGGTCGCCACGGCCGGCCAGCAGGCCGGGGACGGAAATATCCTCGTCCAGTTCATCCCAATGCAGCCCCCGGCCACTGGGGCTGATCATCACGGCCGCCCGTTGATCGGGCGTGGCGTGCAGCAGGCGCGGGAACCAGGCCAGCGGCACGCCGATCGTCCGCCCGTCGGCCAGATCGACCCACATCGTAAAATCGTCGAAACGGACGTTCTCAGCGGAAATGTTCATGCCATGCCCTTTCGATCAAGGCCCTGTTCTCGGCGACGACACGCAACAGGGTCGCCTGTTCCTTGCGGCTGAACCCCTCACTGTCCGCAATGGCCGGCTGTGGATATAACCAGATCTTGGCTTCGGCGCTGGCTCGTTGCGCATGGACATGCACAGGTTCCCGAGGATCGCCTTCATTGGAGAAGAAAAAGAACCGCACGCCCTCCCACCGGAAGATGACCGGCATCTCGCTCTCCAACGTCGATCCTGAGAACAACAATGCCATCAATTTTGATGCCTTGTCACGATACCGCGCCCGCGTTCCCCGCCTACAACCAAGCCATGCCCGGCACCCCCTGGGCAAAAGGCCGGTTCCGGCGCATATTGTGCGGCTGCAACATCATCCGTTCGAGTACCGATCCCCATGGATACCCTGCCCCCGGAACCGTCCACGCCGATGGAACCGGATCTTGTCTTCGCCGTCGCCCGCCATCATCCGGAAATCACCAGCATCGGCCGTCTGGGCCTGGACCGGATCGAACAGGCGGCGGCCTATGGCATGGTGCCACTGGGCCTGCCGCTGCCGCAGGGCAAGCGCGATCTGGTCGTGCTGGAGGAACGGCGCGACGCCGTTGTGCTGGAGATCGAAGGGCTGGTCGCCCGCATGGTCCGGCGCATGGAGCTGTTGCAGCAGGGCCGGCGCGCGCTGGAGGGTACGGCCGTCGAGCTGCTGGCGGCTGAGGCCAAGAGCCGGGTGCGCGCCCGCACCCATGATGAACTGACCTTCCCCGACCTGCCCGGCCCCATCCGGCTGGAGGTCAGCCGGTCCTATGATATTGACGAACTGACGGGCCTGGACGACGCTACCCTGCGCGCGCAGCTGATCGAGGACCCGCAGCTGCGCCAGATGCTGGACCAGGCCCTGTCGGACGTGGCCGGCCGGCTGTGGCAGCTGCAGGAGATGGTGGGCGAGGCGGACGATAGCTGGACCTTCGAGAATCTGGGCCAGCGCCTGTTCCGCCTGTGCCGCAACAACCACCAGCCCAACGACATTCTGCGCCGCTGGGAAGAGACGGCGGATACCTGGCTGCGCGAACGCGCCGTGGCGCGCGGCCGCACCTTCGTCAATACCGAATTCGACTTTGCCAAGTTTGAACGCCTGTTCCCCACGGCGCGGGCCATGGGGCGCAAGCTGGTGGCCATTGTCGGCCCCACCAATTCCGGCAAGACCCACCACGCCATGAAGGCCCTGCATGAGGCCGAGCAGGGCATCTATCTGGCGCCGCTGCGCCTGCTGGCGCTGGAGGTCATGGACCGGCTGAACCGGGAGGGCACGGCCACCACCCTGTTGACGGGGGAGGAGGAGATCCGCGTGCCCGGCGCCCGGCACACGGCCTCCACCATCGAAATGCTGGACCCCGAGCTGGTGGTGGATGTGGCCGTCATCGACGAGGTGCAGATGCTGGCCGACAAGGATCGCGGCTGGGCCTGGACGGCGGCCCTGATGGGCGTGCCGGCGCGCACCGTCTATCTGCTGGGAGCACCCGAGGCGCTGCCGCTGATCGAGCGGGTGGCGGCGCATCTGAATGAGCCGCTGGAGGTGGTGCGCCTGGAGCGCAAATCGCCGCTGCACATGCTGGAAACCCGCCTGGAATATGAGGATGTGCAGCGGGGCGACGCGCTGATCGCCTTCTCCCGCCGCAATGTGCATATGGTGCGCGACATCATCCAGGCCCGCGGCCTGACGGCGGCCGTCATCTATGGCGCCCTGGCGCCGGAGGTGCGCCGGCGGGAGGCGGAGCGCTTCACCACGGGTGAGGCCGACGTGGTGGTGGCCACCGACGCCATCGGCATGGGCCTGAACCTGCCCATCCGCCGCGTGCTGTTCACGACGCTGGAGAAATATGACGGGGTGGAACAGCGCGAGCTGGCCCCGGCGGAGGTGAAGCAGATTGCCGGCCGCGCCGGCCGCTTCGGCCATCACGAGGTGGGGGAGTTCGGTGTGGTGGGCAAGGGCACGCCGCAGCAGCTGCGCACCCTGTGGACCCGGCCCGACATCGCCTTCGGCCCGCGCACGGGCCTGACGGTGCGGCCCACGCGGGCCATGGTGGCGCGGCTGGCATCGCGCATCGGCACGGACAGCATGATGCTGCTGGTCGATTGCTTTGCCGCGGCCAAGACCACGGGCAGCCCCTATCGCGTGTCCGACCTGTCATCCTTGCGCCGGCTGGCCCAGGCGCTGGACGAACGGTCGGTGAAGTTTGAGGACAAGCTGAGCCTGCTGTTCATGCCGTGCGATCTGGAGAAGGAGGTGGATGCCCGCTTCTTCCACCTGATGCTGCGCGCCGTGGAGAAGGACGAGCCGGTGCCGCTGGGCCTGGTCGTGCCGCTGCGCATGGAAAGGCTGGATGATTACGGGCTGGAGGAATTGTCGCGGTCTTGTGATCTTTACTATTGGGCCAGCCGCAAGTTCGCCCGCCTGTTCCCCGATCGCAAGGCCGTGGAGGTCCGCCGGGGCGAGGTGGCGGGGCGGCTGTCGGAACTGCTGGCCAGCACGGCGCGGCGCCAGCGTCTGGGCAAGCCCGGCGGCGGCGGGCGTCCGGGTGGGGGCGGTGGCGGCAAGCCCAAACCGCCCCAGGGCTTCCGCGGTGCGCCCAAGAAACGCTATGGCCCGCGGCGGGGGTGATTAAGGCCGGCGACTGCCGGCCTGCGCACCCATGTGCGCGTGAGCCCGAGCCGCCGGATGGCGGCGCCCGGCGTTTGAGGAGGCGTAAGGCCATTGCTGCGACCGATGTCATTGTCATATGGCTGACATCAAACTGAGACGATAGAGTCGCCATGCATGCGGATAGTCCGGCGCGGTTTCCACCGCCGCTACGGGGCCGTACCCATGTCGCCGGATCGTCCGTTCAACGTGCTGTTCATCTGCCGTCGCAACGCGTCCCGCAGCCTGATGGCCGAAGGCCTGCTGCGCAAATGGGGGGCCGGGCGGTTCGACACCTTCTCCACCGGACCCGAACCGCGCGAGACGCCGGACCCGATCACCATCGATCTGCTGAAGAAAGTCAGCATCGATACCGAAAATCTGCGCCCCAAACATTGGGACCTGTTCACGGGCCCCGATGCGCCGGACCTGGATTTCGTCATCCATGTCTGCGAGGAATCGGCCGCCAAGCCGCAGCCGGCCTGGACGGGCAATCCGCTGGTCTTCACCTGGCGCTTCCCCGATCCGCTGGCCCTGGAAGGGTCGGAGACGGAGCGCCGCGCCCTGCTGAACCTGGTGTTCGGCATGGTGGAGCGGCGGGTGAAGCTGCTCTGCGCCCTGCCCGACCATCGCCTGGTCCGGCTGTCGGCGTCGGATGTCTCTGACATCGCCATGGCCGGATAGGTCACCCTTCCGCACGGTTCTGCCAGCCCGCTTGCCGATCAGGCCGGCGGTGATCAGCCGGGCGCTGTTCCGGCCGGACAGGCGCGCCTTCGCGCATGGCTCCCGACATCTTGCGCGACCGACGCCGCCCGCCCCCCGCGCATCCTCCGCGGGGCCGTCGCCCTCACGGGCGGAGTTTCCGTGATTTGTCCATTAGGAAATGAAAAGGGGCCGGCCGCGCCGCGCCCCAGCCCGGTCCGCTGCCCGACATCAGGCCGACCCGCACCGTCAGGGAGACCATCAGCCGGGGCAAAGGGGGCGGTGTGCGGGAGGTCCGTTAATGGGTTGTTAGCCAATTGGGGGGCACTCCTCAAACGGTAGCCCGTAGGCGTGCGCGGCCGCTGTCGGCCACCACGCGCACACCGTAAAGTCCAGAACTTTTCGTTGCGTGATAAAACGAGCATGCACTTGCGCTGAAATCCTGTGTTTAGTATCGTTTAGTTGTGTTTGGGGGGCTTGACATATTCATGGGTCCTCTATTTTTTCCCGATAGGGACCCATAGATAATGCGGGTGATGGCGGTGCGGAATTTCTGGCTTGCTCTGACCTGTGCCGCGGCTTTCTCTATGGGGAGCGCTGCCCTGGCGCTGGCCCAGGATGCGGGCCAGATCATGCGCGATGTGGAGCGCAATATCCCGCGCCCGCCGCCGCCGACCCCGTCTGTTCCGGACCTGTTGCCGCCATCGGCGGAAGGGGAGTTTCTGAAGGAAGGGGATACGGTTCGTGTTCAGGGTTTCCACATTGTGGCCACCCTGATCCCGGAGGCGGAGTTGAAGGCGCAGCTGGCGGATTATGTCGGCCGCGACTGCACGCTGGGCGATCTGAAGGAAGCGGCGGCCCGCATCACCCGCTATTATGCCAAGCGCGACCTGCTGGCCCGCGCCGTGCTGCCCCGGCAGACACTGGAAGGCGGGATCGTCACCATCCAGGTACTGGAAGCCCGCATGGGCAAGGTGCGGCTGGACCCGTCCAGCAAGACGCGCCTGGACCCCGACCGCGCCGCCGATTTCATCCATGCCCAGAACCGCCCCGGCGAGCCGCTGCATCCCAGTGCGGTCGCCACCGGCGTGTCCAACCTGGGCATCATCCCCGGTGTGCAGGCGCTGGGCGTGCTGGATGCGGGCGAGGAGGAGGGGACGACCGACGTCATCCTGAAGCTGCGGGAGCCGCCGCTGGTCAGCGCCACGGCCATGGTCGACAATAATTCCGCGGCCGAGATCGGGCGCGTGCGTGGCCTGGCCATGCTGACCATGACCAATGCCACGGGGATCGGCGAGCAGGCATCGCTGACGGGTCAGGCCACGAAATCATCGCGCTATGGCCAGGTATCGGCCGGCATGCCCGTGCTGGATGGTGATCTGTGGCTGGAGGGCATGGGGGCGGGGCTGACCTACGACATCCCCAAGAAGGTCAATGTCAGCGAACCGTCGGGCACGGCCCAGACGGCGGCGCTGAACATGCGCTGGCTGGCGCTGCGCACCTCTTCCGATCCGGTCAGCCTGTCCTTCGGGCTGGAGCATAAATGGACCAATGACAAGGTGGCGGGCCTGACCACGGCCACCAACCGGCTGGCCGGTGCCACCTTCGCCGCCCATCGCAGCATGCGCGACAGCTGGCAGGGCGGCGGCGCCTTCATGTTCAGCGCTGCGCTGAAGGTCGGCTATGTCGACCTGTCGCGCAATGCCAGCAACAAGGCGCTGGACAAGGCCAGCGCCCGCAGCCAGGGCAAGTACGGCAAGATCACGCTGACGGCGGCCCGCCGGCAGGCGCTGTGGAAGAATGGCGACCTGACGGCCACCCTGTCGGGCCAGTTGGCCAGCAAGAACCTGAACAGCGGTGAGCAGTTCTCCCTGGGCGGCCTGACGGGAACGCGCGCATATCCGGTCAATGCCGGCAGCGGTGACCAGGGCGTCATGCTGAACCTGGAACTGGGGCATCAGGTGCTGGACAGGCTGCGCGTCTCCGCCTTCTGGGATGGCGGTCTGGTCGAACAGCACAAGAAGCCATGGACGGGCTGGGAAGGGGCGGGGTCACCGCACAACACCTATTTCCAGCAGGGGGCGGGGGCCAGCGCCACCTGGAGCCCGTTCGACAATGTACAGGTGAAGACGGTCGTCGCCCGGCGTATTGGCCCGGATGCCGGCATGGACATGGTGTCCGGTCGGCGGGCGGAAACGCGTGCCTGGGCACAGTTGGTTGTGATGGTTTAGCAGGAACGGAAATCCAGTGTCGACGCACCGCGCCCGCAACACCACCATCCGCGCCCGCCTGCTGGGCTGCACGGCGGTCATTTCCGTTGTCTACAGCCTGACGGGGGCCGCCTGGGGACAGCAGGCGCCGGGAACCCTGCCCACGGGCGGCCAGGTACAGGCGGGTGCGGCCAGCATCGCCACCGCCGGCACGGTGATGACCGTGACCCAGTCGACGGACAAGGCCATCATCAATTGGGACCGGTTCAATATCGGTTCCGGCGCCTATGTGTCGTTCGAACAGCCCAATGCCGGGTCCATGACGCTGAACCGCGTCGTTGGGAGTGACCGGTCACTGATTGATGGCGCGATGCGCGCCAATGGCACCGTCATCCTGGTCAATCCCAACGGGGTGGTGTTCGGCGGCGGGGCCACGCTGGATGTGGGCGGCCTGGTGGCCAGCACGCTGGACATCGCCAACGAGGATTTTGAGAAGGGCAATCTGTCCTTCACGCGCGGCACGTCGGATGCCGCCATCGTCAACGCCGGCAGCATCAATGCCCGCAGCGGGTCGGTGGCGCTGCTGGCCTCCCAGATCACCAACCAGGGCCTGATCCGCGCCCAGGTCGGTTCCGTCGTGCTGGCGGCGGGCGAGGCGGTGACGTTGACGCCCGACGGGGGCGCACCGTTGAAAGTGGATCCGTCGCTGCTGCGCGCGGAAATCGCGGCGGGCGGCATCATCCAGACGGGCGGCGGTGCCGTCTATCTGACGGCCCAGGCCATGAACAAGGTCAATGCCGGGGTCATCAAGGCCACCGGCGTGATCGAGGCCGACAGCCTGACCGACAAGGGCGGTACGCTGGTTCTGGACGGCAGCGGCCCGATCACCCTGGAAGGTGCACTGCTGAGCGCCACGGGGGCCACAGGCGGCGGCACGGTCGTGATCGGCCATGCCGACACGACGTCGCTGACCATGGATGCCGACAGCCGCATCGACGTATCGGCCAAGGACAGTGGCAGGGGCGGATCGGTCACGGCCAACAGCAAAGAAAGCACCTACCATGGCGTGATCCTGTCGCGCGGTGGTAGCCTTTGGGGCGATGGCGGCTTTGTCGAGACGTCGGGCGGGCAATTGTCCATCGGCGCCCTGCATGTCGATATCGGCGCCGCCAGGGGCAAGGGCGGCAACTGGCTGCTGGACCCCTATGACCTGACTGTCAATTCCTCGCTGGCCACGGCTGTGCAGACGGGGCTGGCGTCGGGCAATGTCACGCTGCAGACCACCAGCGGCAGCGTCGGTTACACAGGCGTCACGGCCGGCGGCACCACCAGTGCCAGCGGCAACGGCGATATCTTCGTCAATGCCGGCATCACCTGGACGTCGGCCAACAGCCTGACGCTGGACGCCTATCGCGGCGTTACTGTCAATTCCGCCCTGTCCGGCAGCAGCCTGTCGGTGGTCACCAACAATGGTGGCAGCGGCGGTCGTTTTGCCGCCAACGCCACGGTGGACCTGACCACCGGCTTGGCCATCAACGGCACGACCTATCAGATGGTCACGTCGGCGGCGCAGTTGAGCAGCATCACGGCCGCCGGTTCCTATGCCCTGGCACAGAACCTGACGCTGAGTGGTGCTTGGACGCCGATCGGGTTCAACACGGCCAGCAACAACACCAGCCCCACTGTCTTTGCCGGAACATTCGAGGGGTTGGGCCATACGATCAGCGGACTGACCCTCAACCAGACCGGGTCACACAGCATCGGGCTGTTCAGCTCCATCGGCAGCACCGGATCGGTTGCCAATCTTTTGCTGACGAACGGCACCATCAACACCGGCTTGCCAACGACCGCCACGACCGGCTGGGGTTTCCTGTCCGGGCAATTGTCCGGCACGGTATTCAACAGTTCTGGCAGCGGCACCATCACGGCGTCGCGCACCACCGGCCTGGGCGGGCTGGTCGGGGTGATGAATGGCGGCACCATCCTCAGCAGCCATACCAATGTCGCCATCACGACCGGTACGGCCGTAACCGCGCTGGGTGGTTTGGCGGGCCGGGCCACGGCCAGTCCCTATATCAGCGACAGCTATGCCAACGCCAACATAACCCTGTTCACTGGCAACATACGCATCGGCGGGCTTCTGGGTGAGACATCGACGCTGAGCCTGTTCAGTTCCTATGCCATTGGCACAATCACCAGCAGCAACAGTTCAGGCCAGACTATTGGCGGATTGGTGGGCGGCGTCGTCGGCGGCACCATCAGCGGCACCTATGCCGCGGTCAATATCACGCTGGCCAATGCGTCGCTTCGCATTGGCGGCCTGGTTGGGGTAAATTCGGGCACGATCCGCGACAGCTATGCCACCGGCAGCATCAGCATCGGCGGTACCGGCAACCAGCATGTCGGCGGCCTGGTCGGTGTCAATTCACAGTCCGTCAGCGGTTCCCCCACCGCCCATATCATCAACAGCTATGCCAGCGGCAACGTGACGGTCGGCAACGCCACTGCGACCGCTGCCGCTGCCACCAATGTCGGCGGGCTGGTCGGACAGATGCAGAATGGTGCGGTCGTCGGCAGCTTTGCCACCGGCGCCGTCTCGGTCGGGCGGTCGGCCACCAATGTCGGCGGGCTGGTCGGGTCGGCGGAGGCGTTTAACACGACATCCTCATCGGTCCTGGGCAGCTATGCCACCGGACTGGTCTCTGGCGGGTCCGTCACCACCGATATTGGCGGCCTTGTCGGGCGTGCCAATGGCTCCTTGGTCAGCGGCAGCTATGCGACCGGTGGCGTGACGGCGTTGGCCGGGGCCAATGGCGTTGGCGGTCTGGTCGGCGAAGTCCTTATCAGCGGCACGGTGGTGCCCACGGTCGCGAATAGCTGGGCTGGCGGCTCTGTCGCGTCGGTGGCTGGTGTCAGCGTCGGTGGCCTGATCGGCAGGATGACCAGTGGCACGGTGACCACCAGTTACTGGGACATCAGCACCACGGGCCGCACCGTGGGCTATGGCACCAGTGTCTCCGGCAGCTTCTCCGCCACCGGGATCAGCGGTACGGCGGCCTATTCCTCTGCCTCCTACAGCGATTTCGATTTCACCTCCGTCTGGTACATGGTGGAGGGGGCAACGCGGCCATTCCTGCGGTCGGAGAATAAGGCGACCATCGTCAATGCCCACCAGTTGCAGGCGATCGCCGTCAACCCGTCAGGCACGTATGTGTTGGGTGGCAATATCACGCTGGCGGGGCTGACCGGCCAGACGGACCTGTGGGCCAGCGGTTTCGTGCCCATCGCGTTTTCCGGCACGCTGGATGGTCAGGGCAATAGTATCCGTGACCTGACGCTGAGCAGCACGACGTCGGGCAGCCTGGGCCTGTTCAGCACCATCGGCACCACCGGTTCGGTTTCCAACCTCACCCTGACGGGCGGGTCCATCACCGGCGGGGGGGATTATCTGGGTCTGCTGGCCGGGGTGAACCAGGGCCTGATCAGCGCGGTGGCGGCCAATGGTGGTGTCACGGCCCTGGTCAGCGCCAGCTATGCCGGTGGCATGGTCGGCTCCAACACGGGCACCATCGACAGCTCCTATGCCACCGGCACCGTCACGGCCGGATCGGCGGCGCAGATGGTCGGCGGGCTGTTGGGCCGCAATGATGGGATTGTCACCAATTCCTATGCCAGCGCCACGGTGTGGGCTGGCAGCGGGGCGCAGGATATCGGCGGGCTGGTCGGTCGCAATGCCGGCACGATTGCCAATGCCTATGCCTTGGGGGCGGTGTCGGTTGCCGGCGCCGGCACCAACGTGGCCGGTTTTGCCGGCAACAATCTGGGCACGCTGGCCAATGTCTATGCCACCGGCAGCGTGGTGGCCGGGTCCAGCTCCAGCAATGTCGCCGGGCTGGTGGGGGCCAGCAGCAGCGTCATCTCCAGCGCCTATTGGGATCAGACCAACACAGGCCAGACGGCAGGGGTGGGGGCCGACAGCGGCAGCACGACGAACGTCACCGGTTTCACCAGCGGCGATGCGTATAGCAGCGCCACCTATGCCAGTTTTAATTTCAGCAGCAGCTGGTATCTGCTGGAAGGCTTCACCCGGCCCATCCTGCGCGCCGAATACAGCACCACCATCGGCAATGCCCACCAGCTGCAGCTGGTCACGATGGATCTTTCCGGCACCTATGTGCTGGGCGGCAACATCAACATGGCGGAACTGTCCAGCGCGTCCGGCGTCTGGAAGACCAGCAGCGGCTTTGTGCCCATCGGCGTCACCTCCGCTTCGGTCAGCAGCGCCTTCACCGGCACGTTCAACGGCCAGGGCTATGCCATCAACGGCCTGTCCTCGCGCGTCGACACGCTGAGCAATCCTGCCGGCGGTCTGTTCGCGCAGATCGACAGTGGCGCCTTGGTGCAGAATCTGGGCGTCAACAATGCCACTGTCACCAACATGGGCAGCAGCGGTACCGCCATCGGCGTCCTGGCCGGCATCAATGCCGGCACCGTCAGCAATGTCTATGCGACGGGCGTGCTGACGGTCGGCGATGGCTGGGCAAGCGTCGGCGGTCTGTTCGGGACCAACAGCGGCAGCATCACCAACGCCTATTCCACCGTCGCCGTCACGGTGGGCGCCAGTGCCAGCCACGCCATCGGCGGGCTGGTCGGTTATAATACGGGCTGGATTTCCGCCGCCTATGCCAGTGGTCCGATCACGGTCGGGGCGGGCGGAATATCCGTTGGCGGGCTGGTGGGCGACCATGCCGGCGGCACCATCCTGTCCGCCTATTGGGACAGCAGCAGCAGTGGCCAGGCCGCTGCCCTGGGCAATGGTACGGCCACCATTACCGATGTCAGCGGCACGGCGGCCTATGCCAGTGCCACCTATACCGGGCTGGATCTGATCAAAACCTGGTACATGGTCGAGGGCTATACGCGGCCGTTCCTGCGGTCTGAATATTCCAAGACCATCAGCAATGCCCACCAGTTGCAGCTGATCAGCCTGGATCCGAATGCCCGGTACGATATTGTTGCCAACATCACCATGACCGAGCTGACCCAGACGGGCAGCCTGTGGTCCTCCAATGGCTGGGTGCCGATCGGGTTCAACACCACCGGCAGCAACACCTCGCCCACCGCTTTCGCCGGCACATTGAACGGGGGCGGTTATGTCGTTTCCGGCATGACCATCGGCAATGGCGCATCCCATAATCTGGGGCTGTTCTCCCTGATCAGCCCCACTGGACAGGTCAGCAACCTGACCCTCAGCAATGCCCGCGTCACCACCATTTCCGGCGTGTCCCAGGTCGGCCTGTTCGCCGGGCAGAACCAAGGCACCGTCAGCAATGTCTATGTTGCCGGTACCCTTGATCTGACCGGGACGGCTTCCAATTCCGGTGGCCTGATCGGCCTGAATTCTGGCCGGATCAATAACAGCGCCGCCCATGTAACGGTGCAGATCAATGGCAGAGGCCAATTTATTGGCGGCCTAGTTGGCCAACATTCGGTAGGGTCGATTTATGGTGTCTATGCCACAGGCTCCATCACCAGCGGTGACGGATCGATTCGGGTCGGCGGACTGGTGGGACTGCTGACTGCCGGTGGGAGCATCAGCAATGCCTACAGCACCGTGGATTTGTCGATCGGGACCAGTGCCATCTCCATCGGCGGGCTTGTCGGGCTTAACAACGGCAGCACCATTTCCGCGTCCTATGCCGCCAACAGCATCACTTTGGGGTCGGGGGCGAGCTTTGTCGGCGGGCTGGTCGGGGCGGGGTCCGGTGTTACTGCCATTCTCATCGACAGTTTCTGGGATGTGACCAAATCCGGCTTGACGGTGGGCTACAACAGCATTTCGACATCCGGTACTGTTGCCGGGCTTTCCACGGCCGAATGGTTCAGCAACGGCCCCATTGCGCAGTCTGTGTTCGGCACCAGCACCTGGGTGGCCGGCAGCCCCTATCCCATGCTGAAGGCCCTGCCCTATGTCAGCATTGTCGGCACGGGTGTCGGCACCTATGGCGGCACGGTCAGCGGCACCCTGATTTCCGCCTCTGACCATGTGGGCCGGGACCAGTCCGGCAACCTGACCGGTATCGTCTGGTCAGTTTCCAGCAGTGGTTCAGCCTATAGCCTGAATGGCAGCGGGGCTTCCTTCAGCGACGGATCGCTATACCAGTTCGCCTATTCGGGCGGGGCTACCATCGTCCCCGCCGCCCTGACCATCACGGCCAGCAACACGACGGTATCGTACGGGGCCGGCGCGGTGCTGACCGGCTATACGACCTCGGGCCTGGTGACGGGCGACAGCATCGACAGCCTGACGCTGTTCAGTACGGGCACGGTGCTGACCTCGTCGGCCGGGACCTATACGATCTCGGCGTCGGGTGCCTCGGGCACGGGCCTGTCCAACTATTCCATCACCTATGTCATGGGCAGCCTGGTGGTGACGCCGGCGGCGCTGACCATCACGGCCAGCGGTGTCACCAAGACCTATGGCAACAGCATCAGCATCACCGGCTATACCAGTTCCGGTCTGGTCAACGGTGAGAGCCTCACTGGCGTCACGCTGACGCCCAGCGGCGGGACGGGGACGGCCGACAGTGTCGGCAGCTATACGATCGTCGCGTCGGGGGCCACCGGCTCCACCCTGTCGAACTATTCGATCAGCTATGTCGACGGCACGCTGGTGGTAAGCCCGGCGACGCTGACCATCAATGCGACCAACGTCACCAAGACCTATGGCAATGCCACCACCGTGTCGGCCTATACCAGCACGGGTCTGGTCAATGGCGACATCCTGGACGGGGTCACCCTGACGCCCACAGGTGGCACGGGCACGGCGGCGGCGGCCGGGACCTATACGATCAGCGTCTCCGGCGCGACGGGCACGGGCCTGTCCAACTATTCGGTCGACTATGTCAGCGGCAATCTGGTGGTGGACCCCAAGGCGCTGACCGTCACCGCGTCCGGCGTCAGCAAGACCTATGGCACCAGCCCGACGTTGACGGGCTTCACCAGCAGCGGCCTGGTCAATGGCGACGCGATCGACAGCGTGACCCTGTCCAGCGGCGGGTCAACGGTGACGGCGGGGACCGGCACCTATGCCATTGTCGCTACCGATGCCGCAGGCACGGGCCTGACCAACTATTCGATCAGCTATGTCCAGGGCACGATGACGGTGGGCCAGGCGGGCCTGACCATCACCGC
This sequence comes from Hydrogenophaga intermedia, assembly GCA_943371025.1. Taxonomy (GTDB): domain Bacteria; phylum Pseudomonadota; class Alphaproteobacteria; order Azospirillales; family Azospirillaceae; genus Niveispirillum. The sequence goes on along the minus strand of CALRTC020000005.1, from coordinate 3,501 downwards.
CAGCGGCGTCACCAAGACCTATGGCGACAGTGTCAGCCTTTACGCCTTCTCCAGCAGCGGGCTGGTCAACAGCGACAGCATCGACAGCCTGACCCTGACCAGCACGGGCACGGGCACGGCGGCGTCGGCCGGCAGCTATACGGTCAGCGCATCGGGCGCCGATGGTACGGGCCTGTCGAACTATTCCATCACCTATGCCGACGGCACGCTGACGGTGAACCCGCGCGCCCTGACCATCACGGCCAGCGGTGCCACCAAGACCTATGGCACCAGCGCCAGCCTGACGGGCTTCACCAGCCTGGGTCTGGTCAATGGCGACGTGATCAGCGGCGTGACCCTGTCCTCCACGGGCAGCGGTACGGCGGCGACGGTCGGCAGCTACACGATCAGTGCCGCCGGCGCCTCGGGCACGGGCCTGTCGAACTATTCCATCACCTATGCCGATGGCACGCTGACGGTGAACCCGGCCGCCCTGACCATCACGGCCAGTGGCGCCACCAAGACCTATGGTAACAGCCTGAGTCTGACCGGCTATACCAGTGCGGGTCTGGTCAATGGCGACGTGATCAGCGGCGTGACGCTGGCCAGCAGCGGCACGGGCACCGCCTCCTTCGCCGGCAGCTACACGATCAGCGCCTCGGGCGCTTCGGGTACGGGCCTGTCGAACTATTCCATCACCTATGCCGACGGCACCCTGACGGTGAACCCCAAGGCGCTGACCATCACGGCGTCGGGCGCCACCAAGACCTATGGCGACGTCGCCACCCTGGCCAGCTACAGCAGTGACGGACTGATCCTGGGCGACACCATCGTGTCGGTGCAGCTGTCCAGCACGGGCGCGGGCACGGCAGCAGCGGCCGGCAGCTATACCATCACTGCGGCGGACGCGTCGGGCGGCGGCCTGTCGAACTATTCGATCACCTATGCCGACGGCACGCTGACGGTGAACCCGGCCGCCCTGACCATCACGGCCAGCGGCGCCACCAAGACCTATGGCACCAGCGCCAGCCTGACGGGCTTCACCAGCAGCGGGCTGCTGAACAGCGACAGCATCAGCGCCGTCAGCCTGTCCAGCAGCGGTGGCGGTACGGCGGCGTCGGTCGGCAGCTACACGATCAGCGGCAGTGCGGCCACAGGGACCGGCCTGTCGAACTACTCCATCACCTATGCCAATGGCACGCTGACGGTGAACCCGGCCGCCCTGACCATCGGTGCGGCGGGAGCGACCAAGACCTATGGCACCAGCATCAGCCTGACGGGCTACACCAGTGCGGGTCTGGTCAATGGCGATGTGATCAGCGGTGTGACCCTGACGCCCAGCGGTGGTACCGGCACGGCGGCAACGGTGGGCAGCTACACGATCAGCGCGTCGGGTGCTTCGGGCACGGGCCTGTCGAACTATTCGATCACCTATGCCGAGGGCACCCTGACGGTGAACCCGGCTGCCCTGACCATCACGGCATCAGGGGTGACCAAGACCTATGGCAATTCTGTCAGCCTGACCGGCTATACCAGTGCGGGTCTGGTCAATGGCGACGTGATCAGCGGGGTGACGCTGGCCAGCAGCGGCACGGGCACGGCCGCCAATGCCGGCAGCTATACGATCAGCGCGTCGGGTGCATCGGGCACGGGCCTGTCGAACTATTCGATCACCTATGCCGAGGGCACGCTGACGGTGAACCCGGCCGCGCTGACCATCACGGCGTCGGGGGCGACCAAGACCTATGGCAACGCCGTCAGCCTGACCGGCTATACCAGTGCGGGTCTGGTCAATGGCGACGTGATCAGCGGCGTGACCCTGTCCTCCACGGGCAGCGGCACCACCGCCAGCGTCGGCAGCTACACGATCAGCGCGTCCGGCGCTTCGGGCACCGGGCTATCGAACTATTCGATCACCTATGCCGAGGGCACGCTGACGGTGAACCCGGCCGCCCTGACCATCACGGCCAGTGGCGCCACCAAGACCTATGGCAATTCTGTCAGCCTGACCGGCTATACCAGTGCGGGTCTGGTCAATGGTGACGTGATCAGCGGTGTGACCCTGGCCTCCACGGGCAGCGGCACCACCGCCAGCGTCGGCAGCTACACGATCAGCGCGTCGGGTGCTTCGGGCACGGGGCTGTCGAACTATTCCATCACCTATGCCGAGGGCACGCTGACGGTGAACCCGGCCGCCCTGACCATCACGGCCAGCGGGGCGACCAAGACCTATGGCAATTCTGTCAGCCTGACGGGCTATACCAGTGCGGGTCTGGTCAATGGCGACGTGATCAGCGGTGTGACCCTGACGCCCAGCGGTGGTACCGGCACGGCGGCAACGGTGGGCAGCTACACGATCAGTGCGTCGGGTGCTTCGGGCACGGGGCTGTCGAACTATTCGATCACCTATGCCGAGGGTACCCTGACGGTGAACCCGGCCGCCCTGACCATCACGGCCAGTGGCGCCACCAAGACCTATGGCAATTCTGTCAGCCTGACCGGCTATACCAGTGCGGGTCTGGTCAATGGTGACGTGATCAGCGGTGTGACCCTGGCCAGCAGCGGCACGGGCACGGCCGCCAATGCCGGCAGCTACACGATCAGCGCGTCGGGTGCTTCGGGCACGGGCCTGTCGAACTATTCCATCACCTATGCCAATGGCACGCTGACGGTGAACCCGGCAGCGCTGACCATCACCGCCAGTGGCGCCACCAAGACCTATGGCACCAGCGCCAGCCTGACGGGCTATACCAGCAGCGGGCTGCTGAACAGCGACAGCATCAGCGCCGTCAGCCTAAGCAGCAGCGGTGCCGGCACGGCGGCGTCGGTCGGCAGCTACACAATCAGCGGCAGTGCGGCCACGGGGACCGGCCTGTCGAACTATTCGATCACCTATGCGAATGGCACGCTGACGGTGAACCCGGCCGCCCTGACCATCACGGTATCAGGGGTGACCAAGACCTATGGCAATTCTGTCAGCCTGACCGGCTACACCAGTGCGGGTCTGGTCAATGGCGACGTGATCAGCGGCGTGACGCTGGCCAGCAGCGGCACGGGCACGGCCGCCAATGCCGGCAGCTACACGATCAGCGCGTCGGGTGCGTCGGGCACGGGCCTGTCGAACTATTCGATCACCTATGCCAATGGCACGCTGACGGTGAACCCGGCCGCCCTGACCATCACGGCATCAGGGGTGACCAAGACCTATGGCAACGCCGTCAGCCTGACCGGCTATACCAGTGCGGGTCTGGTCAATGGCGACGTGATCAGCGGCGTGACCCTGGCCAGCAGCGGCACGGGCACGGCCGCCAATGCCGGCAGCTACACGATCAGCGCGTCGGGTGCGTCGGGCACGGGCCTGTCGAACTATTCGATCACCTACGCCAATGGCACCCTGACGGTGAACCCGGCCGCCCTGACCATCACGGCGTCGGGGGCGACCAAGACCTATGGCAATTCTGTCAGCCTGACGGGCTATACCAGTGCGGGTCTGGTCAATGGCGACGTGATCAGCGGGGTGAC
>CALRTC020000004.1:0-292710 GCA_943371025.1 Hydrogenophaga intermedia | reverse complement strand
TTGATGAAGATCACCAGACAGCGCGACTTGGAAATGGAGCTGGTCAGCTTGCGCAGCGCCTGGCTCATCAGGCGGGCATGCAGGCCGACATGGCTGTCGCCCATCTCCCCTTCCAGTTCGGCGCGCGGCACCAGGGCCGCCACCGAATCCACCACCAGCACATCGATGGCACCGGAGCGGACCAGCGTGTCGGCGATTTCCAGCGCCTGTTCACCGGCGTCGGGCTGAGAGATCAGCAGTTCGTCCACATCCACGCCCAGCTTGCGGGCATAGGACGGGTCGAGCGCATGTTCGGCATCGACGAAGGCGCAGACACCGCCATTCTTCTGTGCCTGGGCGATGGCATGCAGGGCCAGGGTGGTCTTGCCCGAGCTTTCCGGCCCATAAATTTCAATGATACGGCCCCGCGGGAAGCCGCCAATGCCCAGCGCGATGTCGAGGCCGAGGGAACCGGTGGAAACCACCTCCGTCTCCGTCAATGCCTCCTTGGCGCCGAGCTTCATGATCGAGCCCTTGCCGAACGCGCGTTCGATCTGGCCTAGGGCCGCATCCAGAGCTTTTTGTTTGTCCATGGGTGTTTCAACCAGACGGAGTGGAGCTGCCGACATATCTGTCCCCTACCTTCTCGCACGGATGTGCATGCCCGTTCAACTGCACCTGTTGTACCTTCTTTGTTCTCACCCGCCAAGCGCAAATGTTCTCATTCCGTTCACTTTGTTCCACCCCCTGACAGGCCGGACGGCGGGTAAGAAGGGGTATGGCCGTGCAAAGCAGGGGCATCGGGTCCGGAAATGGCCTATGCTGACCCGAAGGGTTTTCGGTGAAGGTTCCAGCATGTTGATTTCCAGAGGGAATCGCGTCCGTTCCGCGCTGCTGTCGGCATTGCCGGCCCTGTGCCTGCTGGCATCGATTCCAGCCGGCGCGCAGAACGCCGCGCCACCGCCCGACACCCCGAAGAAGGCAGAGAGCAAGCCCGCCCCGGCGATGGAGGAGGAAATCATCGTCACCGGTCGGCATGGCGAACCCGATTTCCAGGAACAGAATGAATTTCACACCCAGGAATATCGCCGCCTGAAGGACATTTACGATCCCGACCCCCTGCCGGTGATCCGCAGCGACCGGCTGGTGCGCATGCCAGAGGCCACCAGCAGCACAGTGCAGGGCAAGCCGACCCTGACGGAAAAACAATGGTGAGCGGCCCACCGCCCGCCGATCTGGTCCGTGCCGCCCAGGCAGCCGGCGCACGCGGGGATGCCGATGGGGCCCTGTCGCTGTGGCGGCAGGTCCTGGCCGCTGCCCCGGATCATGCGGGCGCCCTGCTGATGCTGGGCGACGACGCCCGCCGGCGCGGTGCGGCCGATGAAGCGGAGGCGATGCTGTCGCGGGCCGTGGAGAAAGCCCCGCGCCTGGTGCCGGCGCGCTGCGCCCTGGCCAATCTGCTGTTGCATACAGGCCGCGAAGCGGCGGCGGGCCCGCACCTGGCCGCCGCGCTGGAACTGGCGCCCGACCAGTCCTATGTCTGGCGCGATGCCGGGCTTTATCGACGCGTCACGGGCGATCCGGCCGGGGCATTGGCGGCATTCGACCATTGTCTGGAACGGGCGCCCGGCGACCCGTCCGCCCTGCTGGGCCGGTCGCTGGCGCTGCTGCGGCTGGGCCGCTGGGCAGAGGGATTCGCGGCCTATCACCATCGCTGGTCGGTATCCACCCGCCCGCCCCGCCATCAGACCCTGCCACCCTGGCGAGGGCAGAACCCTGATGGACGCCGCATCCTGGTCTGGCATGAACAAGGGGCCGGCGACACCATCATGTGTGCCCGGCTGACCCAGGCCCTGATCAAGGCGGGGGCGGCGGTGATGCTGGAGGTACCGGTGGCCCTGGCCCCGCTGTTCGCGGACGGACGCCATGGACTGGTGCTGGTGCCAGGGGAGCCCGTGCCGCCGGCCGATTTCCAGGTGCCGCTGCTGGACCTGCCCGGCCTGCTGGACCTGACGCCGCAGACCATCACCTGGACCGGCCCCTATCTGTCGGCCGAGCCGGCACGCACCGCCCATTGGGCTGAACGACTGCCGAAGCGTTCCGGCCGGCCGCGCATCGGCATCAGCTGGGCCGGCAATCCGGCCCATCCGGGCGACCGCTGGCGTTCCCCCGGCCTGCCCCCGCTGCTGCCGCTGCTGGCCCGCACCGGCGCCGACTGGTACGCGATGCAGGTGGCCGCCGGCCATGAACAGCTGGCCGCCACTCCCCTGCCCGGCCCTGTCACCGATCTGGCGCCGGACATTGGGGGATGGGCCGACAGTGCGGCCATCCTGGCCAACCTGGACCTGCTGATCGCGCCCGACAGCGCCCTGGCCCATCTGGCGGGCGCCATGGGCCGCCCTGTCTGGACCCTGATCGCCACCGACACCGACTGGCGCTGGCTGGAAGGCGGCAACCGCACCCCCTGGTATGCGTCCATGCGCCTGTTCCGCCAGCAGCGCTGCGGCGACTGGGCGGGGGTGGTTCAACGGATCAATGCCGCCCTGCCGCTGTGATCCCTCCTTGATCCGGGGCCGCCGGCACGGCACCATCGGCAGAGATCATGGCGCCGTTGCATCCGAAGGTAGGCATCTTGGACCTGGAAAGCCTGAGCATCGCTTTCGACATGCTGACCGACGGCGTCGCGCTGTTTGATGCGCAGGAAAAGCTGGTCCATGCCAATCCGGCCTTCCGCGCCCTGTTCCCGGCCACGGCCTGGCTGATGGTGCGGGGCGTCACGTTCGAAACGCTGCTGCGGTCCGGCATCAGCCTGGGCGACAACCTGCATGTGCGCGATCGCAACGTGGAGGAATATGTCGCCGAACGCATGGCCCTGTTTCGCAACCCTACAGGCGTGCCAGGCGAATTCCTGCTGACCGACGGGCGCTGGATCCGCGTGCATGACCGGCGCATGCCCGATGGCGGCACCCTGTGCCTGCGCTCCGACATCACCGAACTGAAGCAGCGTGAGGCGGACCTGCGCGAAAGCGAGCAGCGTTACCGCCAGCTTGTCGACCTGTCGCCGGACGGCATCGCCGTGCATGACGCGCAGGGGCGTGGCCGCTTCGTCAATTCCGCCGGCCGCACCATCCTGGGCGTCGAGCGCAATGCCGATCCGGCCAATTTCCACATCATGGATTTCGTGGCGGCGGATGCACGGCCCCTGGCCGAGATGCTGTTCCGTCGCGTCACCGGCGGGGAACCGGTGATCCAGATGCGGCTGGACCTGACCAGCCATGACGGGCGCCATCTGCTGGTGGAACTGTCGGCCGTGCCGTTCCAGGCGGACCGGGAACGGCTGGTCCTTTGCCTGTTCCGCGACGTCACGCATGAGGCAGCTGCGTCGCTGCGCCTGCGCGAGAGCGAAGCCCGCGCCCGCTCCATCCTGGAAACGGCCCTGGACTGCATCGTCTCCATCGACGAGGACGGGGTGATCCTGGAGTTCAACCCGGCGGCGGAGCGCACCTTCGGCTGGGCACGGACCGAGGCGGTGGGACGGTCGATGAGCGAGCTGATCGTGCCGCCCCATCACCGCGCCGGACACGATAATGGTCTGGCCCGGCTGAAATCCGGCGCCCCCGGCACCGTGCTGGGCCGGCGCATCGAGATCGAGGCCATGCGCCGCGACGGCACCGTATTTCCCATCGAACTGGCCATCACGGCCGTGCCGCTGGGACCGGGCAAGCGCTACACGGCCTATCTGCGCGACATCACCGAACGGCGTCTGGCGGAACGGGAGATCTGGGAGAAGACCCGTATCCTGGACAGCATGATGGACAATGTCGGCATCGGCATCGAGGTCTACGGCGCCGATGGCCGGTTGCTGGTCGCCAACCGCATGGTGGCGGAACTGCTGGACATTCCGCCCGGCGTGATGGTCCCCGGCCTGCATGACCGGGATCTGGTCCGCATCCTGGCCGAACAAGGCGAATATCCGGGCGAGACGGTCGAGGAGAGCCTGGCCGATTATGACCGCATCCGGCATGAGGGTGTCTATTTCAACGAACGCCAGCGACGCAATGGCACCTGGCTGCAGGTCCGGCATTTCCCCATGTCGGGTGGCGGATTCGTCGTGCTGTTCACCGATGTGACGGAGCAGAAGAAGCTGGAAAGCCAGTTGCTCCAGGCCCAGAAGATGGAGGCACTGGGGCAGCTGGCCGGCGGCATCGCCCATGATTTCAACAATATCCTGTCCGTCATCGGCGGCTATGCCGGCATGGCCAAGCAGGGCGTGCCCAAGGACAGCAATCTGGCATCATACCTGGGCAAGATCGGCCAAGGGGTGGAACGGGCAGCGGCCCTGACGCGCGAGCTGCTGACCTTCTCCCGCCAGAAGGGGGCGACGCCATCGCGCGTCATCGATCTGGGTGCGGTGCTGCGTGGACAGGAATTCCTGCTGAAGCCGCTGCTGGGTGCCACCATCGACCTGTCCCTGTCGGTGCCCCCCGCCCCCGTCTGGGTCGCCATCGATCCCGACATGGCCGCCCAGGCGCTGCTGAACCTGGCCATCAACGCACGCGACGCCATGCCCGGCGGTGGCCCCCTGTCGGTGGCGCTGTCGGTGGAAGATGGCACGGCCCGACCCGTGGCCCTGCCTGAAGGGCGCTATGCTGTGCTGTCGGTCACCGACCGCGGCACCGGCATGCCGCCGGAACTGCTGGACCGCATCTTCGACCCGTTCTTCACCACCAAGCCGCCGGGCCAGGGAACGGGCCTGGGCCTTGCCATGGTCTATGGCACCGTGAAGCAGGCGGGCGGCACCATCCTGGTCGACAGCCAGCCCGGCCGCGGCACCCGGTTCACCCTGTGGCTGCCGCTGACCGGCAGCCCGGCCGGCGCCGACAGCGAAGGCATACCGGATATCCTGCCCCCGCCGCGCAGTGACCCCAGCCGATCCGCCACCATCCTGGTCGCGGAGGATGAGCCGGAACTGCTGACGCTGGTCACCCGCTTCCTGGAGGATGACGGCTATGTTGTGCGCGGTGCCGCCGACGGGGTGGAGGCGCTGGAACGGTTCGAGGAAGGCGGCATTGACCTGCTGCTGACCGATCTGGTGATGCCGGCCCTGGGTGGCGTGCGGCTGGCCCATCTGATCATGGAACTGGACAGCCATGTCGCTGTCCTGTTCATGACGGGATATCCCGGACGCGGGCATGCGGAGGTGGAGGATCTGCCCTCTGACATCCCCGTGCTGTACAAACCCATCGACCCCGACACTTTACGGCGTGCGGTAGCAGAGGCCCTGGCACGCGGGAGAGAGACATGAGCCGCATGTACGTGCCCGAGGACCCGATCCGGTCGCTGCGCATTCTGGTGGTGGAGGATCAGCAGCAGACCCGGGTCTGGATCCTGGACGTGCTGAAACAGATCGGGGTGCGGGAGGCGCTGGCCGCCAATGATGGCAGCGAAGCGCTGGATATCGTGCATCGCGATCCCGGTGCCGTCGATCTGGTCATCTGCGACTGGGCCATGCCGCGCATGAACGGCATGGACCTGCTGGCCGCCGTGCGCAATCTCCGTCCCGACCTGCCCTTCATCATGGAAACGGGGCACGGTACCAAGGATCATGTCCTGGCCGCCCGCGCCCAGGGTGTTGACGCCTTCATCGTCAAGCCGTACAGCGCAGCCCAGCTGGAGGTGCGGATCCGCACCATCGCCAAGAATATCCGTCCCCGCGGCCCCGCCCGCCCCTGACCCTTCATTCCGGAGCCGTGATGTCCGTTCAAGAAAAACCCCTGGGTCTGATCTGCGCCATTCCCGAGGAGACGGCGGCGCTGGCCGGACATTTCACGGAAGGCACGCGGGAAGAAATCGCAGGCTTCCGTTTCATCACTGGCCATCTGGACGGCCGCGCCACGGTGCTGGTGGAAGCGGGTATCGGCAAGGTCAATGCCGCGGTCGTGGCGACGCTGCTGCTGCACCGGTTCGGCGTGCGCGGTCTGCTGTTCTCCGGCGTGGCGGGCGGCATCGATCCTGACCTGCATGTCGGTGATGTGGTCATCGCCGACCGCCTGGTCCAGCATGATTACGGTGCCCTGGCCGATGGACGGCTGAAGCCCTATCAGCCGGGCGTGCCGCCCCTGCCCGGTTTCGACGACAGTTTCGGCTATGGGCTGGATCCGGACCTGCGGGAGAAGGTGGCGTCGGTGCTGGCGGGGCTGGACCTGTTTCCCCCGGCCGAGACGACGCGGCGGCCGGTCTGGTGCTTCGGCACTGTGCTGACGGGCGACCATTTCCTGAACTGTGCGACCACCCGCGCCGACCTGTCGGCCCGATTCCAGGCCCAGGCCGTGGAAATGGAAGGCGCCGCCCTGGCCCAGGTGGCGGAAAAATTCAACGTGCCGCTGATCGTCGTGCGGGCCCTGTCGGACCTGGCCGGGGCCGAAAGCCATCTGGACTTTCCCACCTTTGCCCGCAACGCGGCGCGCAACGCCGCCCTGATTATCCGGCGCATCATCCAGATATTCTGAAAAGATTCGAAAGAACCCGCGACAGGAACTCAAAGATTGCTCCGTTGAAAGCATGGGTCCGGCAAAACCCAAAGGAGCAACCCATGAGCATCAGCAGCATCAGCAGCAATGCCTATGCTTCGTCCGGCGTCAGCCGGCAGCAGGCGGCGCAGCAGCGGTTCCAGACCGCCGACACCGACCAGTCCGGTGGCCTGTCGCTGGAGGAATTCCAGGCCGCCGGCCCGAAGGACGCCAATGCGGCCAATCGCCCGGCCGGCGGCCCCAGCGCCGAGGACATGTTCAAGTCCATCGACGCGGACAGCGATGGTTCCGTCACCCAGGCGGAAATGGAATCGTCCTTCCAGCGCATGCATAGCAAGACGCGCGGCGCCCTGCTGTCGGCCCAGGAAGAAGCCAGCGGTACCACCGACAGCAGCAGCACGACGGCCAGCGCCGAAGCCTTCGGCGGTGCCGGTGGCCCGCCGCCGGGTGGTCCGCCCCCGGGTGGTCCGCCGCCCGGCGGTCCGCCCCCCGGTGGCAGCGAATCCGGCAGCAGCGAGGACAGCAGCACCGATGTTGCCAGCCTGCTGAGCAGCAGCACCGACAGCACCAGCAGCAGCAGCGATGAAGACGATCCCATCGCCCAGCTGATCAGCCAGCTGCAGACGGCGATCGCCAATTACAGCCAGAAGAACAGCTCCGGCACGTCGTCCAGCACGACCGCCGCCGTGGCCTGATCTCCTGTTGGCGGTGACCATCGCCGGTCACCGCCTGGCTGGCACAGTCCTGAACAGAGCTTGGTTTGGATGGAACGTTCGCATGCCTCCATCTGAACCGGCGGGGGCGCCACCCGCCCCCGACACTTGGGGGTATTGTCACCGCGCGTCACTGCGCCGGATGGCAATACCCCAAATTTTTCGAAGCCTGATCAAGCACTTTCGCCCTTGATGGGCCGCTTGCCCCACCTTGCCTTTCCCGTCACACTGCCCATCTGTCGAATAGACTTCACGGAAAAGACGAGGCGACACATGGCCAGCGCACCCGCCATCAATATCGGTATCACGGACGAAAACCGCGCCCGTATCGCAGAGGGCCTGTCGCGCCTTCTGGCCGACAGTTACACGCTGTACCTGAAGACGCACAATTTCCATTGGAACGTCACGGGCCCGATGTTCAACACGCTGCACACCATGTTCATGGCGCAGTACACCGAACTGCACACGGCCGTGGATGACATCGCCGAACGTATCCGCGCCCTGGGCTTCCACGCGCCCGGCAGCTACAGCCAGTTCGCCAAGCTGACCAGCGTGGCCGAGGAAACCGGCGTGCCCAAGGCCCAGGACATGATCCGCCAGCTGGTGGAAGGGCACGAGACCGTGTGCCGCACGGCACGCAGCGTGTTCCCCATCGTGGAGGAAGCCAGCGACGAGCCGTCGGCCGACCTGTTGACCCAGCGCATGCAGATCCACGAAAAGACCGCCTGGATGCTGCGGTCGTTGCTGGAATAGTAGATCGCCCCCTTGGCAAGCGTGACGGAAACGGGCCCAATACGGGCCCGTTTCCATGTCCGGACCCAAGGCCCGCCTTGTACGCACTGTTCTCCCTGATCCTGGCCTGGCTGGCCTATGCTTTCTGGTTCCGCTCGAACCAGGACAGGCTTGTGTTCCGCCCGCACCGGGGGGCCGTGGCGATGGCCGATTGTGGATTGCCCGACTTCACCAATGTCTGGACCGCCACCCCCGACGGGATGACGCTGGAGGGCTGGTATCGGCCGGCAGATGGGCTGACCAAGCCCACCATTCTGATTCTGCCCGGCCGCAATGGTCATCCCGGCATGCTGGGCGACAGGGCCCGGCTGCTGGCCGATGCCGGCTATGGCGTGCTGCTGGCCTTTTATCGCGGCTATGGCGGCAATCAGGGCCAGCCCACGGAAGCCGGTCTGCTGACCGATGCCCGTGCCTGGGCGGATTTCCTGGTGCAGCGGGGGATTTCCGGCGGCAGGCTGGTGCTGTATGGGGCTGAGGCCGGTTGCTTTCTGGCGGCCGGGCTGGCGGCGGACCGGTCGGTGGCGAAGCTGGTGCTGGAAGCGCCCTTCCCCAGTCTGGCCGCCCTGCTGTCCCCGCGTTTTCCGCTGCTGCCGTTGCACGGTCTGCTGCGCCACCGGTTCGAGCTGACATCGTTTCTGCCGCACATTCAGGCGCCCATCCTGATCCTGCATGCCGGGGCCGACCGGGCCGTGCCCGTGGCCCTGGGACGGTGCATTGATGCGCTGCTGCCGGCCGCTCCCCACAGTTTCCGCCCCGAGGGCGTGGCCGCAGACAGGCTGATGGCGGCGGGAGGCGACCGGGCCCTGCTGGGCTTCCTGGGGGGAGAGGTGGCGGCGCCCACGCTGGATCAGAAGCCGGCCGGCGGCCGGGCATTGATGGTCAAGCCGTGATGAAGCGCAGCGCGGCCGCCAGCAGGTCCGGCATCGGCCGCTGCAGGTCCAGCGTCAGGGTCAGCGGTTCCCCCGTCGGCGGTTCCAGCGTGTCCAACTGGCTGTCCAGCAGCGACAGGGGCATGAAATGGCCCGGCCGCGCCGCCATGCGGTCGGCCAGAAGCGCACGCGGCCCGTGCAGATGGATGACAACCAACGGCACACCATCCGCCCGCAGCATGTCCCGGTAGCGCCGTTTCAGGGCGGAACAGGCGACCACCAGCCCCGCCCCGGTCCGGCCGGCGTCCCGGATCAGGGCGGCGATGGCTGCCAGCCAGCCTTGGCGGTCGGCATCGGTCAGGGCAATGCCGGCCTGCATGCGGGCGACATTGTCCGGCGGATGCAGCCTGTCCCCTTCCAGAAAGGTGACACTCAGCGCATCGGCCAGCGCCGCCCCCAGGGTGGATTTGCCGCAACCGCTGACGCCCATCACCAGCACCAGCGGGGCGCCTGCCATCTTTCCATCCGTCAATTCAGCCGCCTTCCATCCTCACCCGTTTCAAACAGGCTGGCCGATGCGCCATCCAGGCGCAGGCCGACCGTCTGTCCGGCCGACAGGGCCACGCCGGGCGGCATGCGCGCCGTCACCTCCCGCCCCGCCAGCCGGATCAGCACATAGGTGTCGGGGCCCGTCGGTTCCGTCATCAGCACCTGACCCTGGCAGGTCGCCCCTTCCCCCACCGGGGCCAGGGCCAGATGTTCCGGCCGCAGGCCCAGGACCAGGGGCATGCCCGCGCGCAGGCCGACACCCACCGGCAGGCCCGGCAGCGGCAGGACGATCTCCCCCAGCCGCAGCCCCGGCAGGTCATCCACCAGCGCCAGTTCGCCCTCCAGGAAATTCATGGTGGGCGCGCCGACGAAACCGGCCACAAAGCGGTTGGCCGGCCTGGCATAGACCATTTCCGGTCGGTCGCATTGCTGCACCCTTCCCTTGTTCATGACCACGATGCGGCTGGCCAGCGTCATCGCCTCCACCTGATCATGGGTCACATACAGGGTCGTGCGGCGGGACCGTTCATGCAGACGCTTCAGTTCCACGCGCATGTCAGCGCGCAGCTTGGCATCCAGGTTGGACAGCGGCTCGTCCAGCAGGAAGACCTGCGGTTCGCGCACCAGGGCGCGGCCGATGGCCACCCGCTGCTGCTGCCCGCCGGAAAGCTGCGACGGTTTGCGGTCCAGCAGATGTTCGATCTGCAGCAGTTTGGCCACGCCGGCCACCTTGCCCTCGATCGCAGCGCGGTCCAGGCCGCGCATCTTCAGCCCGAAACCGATATTCCGGCGCACCGACATGGTCGGGTACAGCGCATAGGACTGGAACACCATGGCGATATCGCGCGCGTCAGGTTCCAAAGCCGTCACGTCGCGGTCGCCGAAATGGATGCGCCCGCCGGACGGTTCCTCCAGCCCGGCCACGATGTTCAGCAGCGTGGACTTGCCACAGCCCGACGGGCCCAGCAGGACCAGGAATTCCCCCGGTTCGATATCCAGATCGATCTGTTCCAGGATCAGGGTGGAGCCGAAGCTCTTGGCGATTTCATGCAGGCGCACGCGTTGCATCGGGTTCATCCCTTCACGGCCCCGGCCGCGATCCCGCGCACGAACAACCGTCCGGACAGGAGATAGACCAGGATGGTGGGCAGGGCGGCGATCATGGTCGCCGCCATATTGACATTGTATTCCTGCGGTCCGAACTGCGACCCGGCCAACACGTTCAGCGCCACGGTCACCGGCTGCCGCCCCGGTCCGGCAAAGGTCAGGCCCAGGATGAAGTCGTTCCAGATGTAGGTGAATTGCAGCACCAGGGCGACGGCGCAGACCGGCAGCGACAAGGGCAGCATCACGTACCAGAAGGTGGCCAGGAACCCCGCCCCGTCAATGCGCGCCGCCTTCAGCAGGTCACGCGGCACCGACAGGAAGAAATTGCGGAACAGCAGCGTGACGAAGGCCAGGCCCCAGACCGTATGCGCAAACACCAGCCCGCCCAGCGTGCCGAACAGCCCCAGTTCGCGCACCAGCACGATCATGGGGTAAAGCGTCACCTGCGGCGGGATGAACAGGCCGATCAGCAGGGCTGCGAACAGCATGTCCACCCACCGGGCCGCACGCAGGCTGAGCGCGTAGCCCGTCAGCGCCCCCAGACCCAGGGAGCAGAACAGAGCCGGCAGCACGATGGCAAAGGAATTGCCGAACCACACCGACAGGCCCCGGCAATCCCCGGAGATGCAGGCCCCGCCCCAGGCCCGGGCCCAGGCGGCGAAGGTTGGTTCCTGCGGCAGCGCGAACAGGCTGCCCTGATTGATCTCGGCCAGGGGCTTCAGGGAGGTCGACAGCATGACCAGCAGCGGGAACAGCACCATCAGGGCCGCGATGGACAGCATCAGGTAAAGCGGAAAACGCCGCATGGTTCAGCCCCCCTTCTTCTGCCGGATTTCGGCATAGAGATAGGGGCCGACCACGGAAGCGATGGTGGCCAGCATCATGCAGGCGCCGGCAGCACCCAGGCCCAGCTCCTGGCGGTTCAGAATATGCTCCATCACGAAACGCGCCGGCAGGTCCGACGAGAAACCGGGACCGCCGCCAGTCAACGCCACCACCAGATCGAAGGATTTCACCACCAGGGAGAACAGCAGGATGCCGGCCGTGAAGAAGACCGGGCGCAGCATGGGCGTGACGATGGAAGCATAGACCCGCCAGGTGGGGATGCCATCGACCTTCGCCGCCTTCCAGATATTGGGATCGACGCCGCGCAATCCCGCCAGGAACAGGGCCATGCACAGGCCCGATTGCTGCCAGATGCCGGCCAGCGCCACGGTGTAGATGGAACGATCGGCGCGGACCAGCCAGTTGAAGGCGAATTCCTCCCACCCCAAACCGCGCACCGCCTGCTGAATGCCCAGGCCGGGATTCAGCATCCATTGCCAGATGATGCCCGTGACCACGAAGGACATGGACAGCGGCAGCATGAAGATGGTGCGGTACAACCCCTCCGCCCGCACGCCCCGGTCGATCAGGATGGCCAGCAGATAGCCCAGGGTCAGGCAGCCCGTGATGAACAGGGCGCCGTAGATCGCCATATTGCCCAACGCCGTCCACCATCGGGCCGACGCGAACAGCCGTTCATATTGAAGCAGACCGTCGAAATCCCAGCTGGGCAGCAATTGCGAGCCGGTCAGGGAAATGGCGAAGGTCCAGGCAATGAACAGATAGAAGCAGACGAAGGTGATCAGCCCCGCTGGCAGCAGGGCGATGGTGGGTGCCCGTTGCGATGGCTTCATCCCGTCCTCCCTTTGTCGTTATTGTTGCTGGCGGTCCGGGTCAGCGGAAGGCCAGGATGGATTTGCGCAGCAGCTCCTGTCCCTCTTCCGGGGTCAGGCGCGGGTCGTTCCAGAATTGCGAAATGGCGTCATCCACCGCCCCCGCCATGCCGCCCGACAGGCCCATGCCGGTGGAGGCGAGGTTGGTTTGCGGGTCGCGGATCAGGGCCATGGCCTGTTTCGCGCAGACATCGAACCCGTCATCGGGCACATCGGTGCGCACAGGGATGGAGCCCTTGGCCTGGTTCAGACGGGCCTGCACGTCGCGGTCCATCATCACCGACACGAAGCGCGTCTGCGCGTCGGCGATGGCAGCGTCGCGCGGCTGGGAGAAGGCGAAGGCGTCCACCACCATGATGTAGGCGGGGTCCGGGGCCGGCGCCAGGGCGCAGCCGATCTGCACCCCCGGCTCCATCCCCGCCGCCCTGATATCGCCCTTGGCCCAGTCGCCCATGAACTGAAACGCCGCATCGCCGCGCATCAGCATGGCCGTCGCCTGGTTCCAACGCCGACCGGGGCTGCCTTCATCGACGAAGGGGCGCAGACTGGCATAGGTGCGGAAGGCCGACAGCATCGTGTCGGAGTCCAGCGCGGCTGGGTCCATCGCCTCGTAGACGCGGCGGTAGAAATCGCGCCCGCCTACGCCCAGTAGGACGGCGTTGAACAGCAGGCGTTCCTGCCAGGGCTGGCCGCCCAGCGCGATGGGGGTCTTGCCCATCGCCTTCAGCCGCTTGGCCGCATCCAGGAATTCCGCCCAGGTCGCCGGCACGGACAGCCCGGCCTGTTGCAGCAGGGCCGCATTGTAGAACATCCAGTTCTCGCCATGGATGTTCAGCGGGGCCGCCCTGTAGTGGCCCTGATATTTCGCCGCGCGGGCCAGCAGGGGCGGCAGCACAAGGTCCCATTGGGCATCCGCCCCCGGCACGGGCGCGACCAGCCCATGCGCCGACAGTTCGGTCAGTTGTGAGCCCAGGGAGAACAGGAAGACCGGCGGCGGGTTGCCGCCCAGGATGCGGTTGACGGCGGCAGCACGGGCCGACGACCCGCCCGGCACCGGCGCATCACGCCAGACCCCGCCCTGGGCGCGGTAGGCATCGCGCACCACGGCCAGCGATGCGGATTCCCCGCCCGAGGTCAGCCAGTGCATCACCTCCAGCGCCGGCGCCTCTGCCGCAGCGCTTTCCAGGGCCAGCCAGGAAACCGCCAGAAGCCCCGCCGCAGCGCAGCATGATTTGAGCGTGACCTTCATCGCGCCGCACAATCCAAAACGTTTCGATTTGTGTGCAGTATGGGCAGGAACCAGGGAATGTCAAACGCGGAAAAATGCGTTTAGGCCAAGATTCACCCTGGACAGGTATTTTTCGAAACGTTACGATTTTTCTCATGAACGGCCACCAAATGCCGGACAATTCCCCTGCGCGCACCGATGGCGTCGCAGGGGAATTGTCCGGCTGAGCCCTTTTTCCGACAGGCAACAAGTGACGGCGACGATGCGTTTTCCCGACGGGTTCAGGTGGGGTGTCTCCACCTCCAGCTATCAGATCGAAGGCGGGGCGCCCGATGACGGGCGCGGGCCCAGCATCTGGGACAGCTATTGCGCCAATCCGGGCAAGGTGGCCAATGGCGACACCGGCACGGTGGCCTGCGACCATTACCATCGCTGGGCCGACGACCTGGACCTGATCCGCACCTTGGGCGCGCAGCAGTACCGGTTTTCCATCATGTGGGGCCGGGTGCTGCCGGAAGGGACCGGAGCGACCAACCAGAAGGGTCTGGATTTCTATGACCGGCTGGTGGATGGCATGCTGGAGCGGGGGCTGGAACCCTGGCCCTGCCTTTACCATTGGGACCTGCCGCAGGCGTTGCAGGACCGGGGCGGCTGGGTCAACCGCGACAGCGCGTCCTGGTTTGCCGATTATGCGGCCCTGATGGTGCAGCGGCTGGGCGACCGGGCCCGCACCTGGGTCACCTTCAACGAACCATCCGTCTGCGCCTGGGTCGGGAATGAGGAAGGGCGCCACGCCCCCGGATTGACCGACCCGCGCGCCGCCGTGCGCGTGGCACACCATCTGAACCTGGCCCATGGGCGGGCCGTGCGCGTGGTGCGCAACCTGACGCCGGGCGTGCCCGTGGGCTTCGTGCTGCCCGTGCACAAGGGCCGCCCCCTGCCCCAGTACGCCGAACGCGACCAGCATCTGGTGCCGCTGTTCGAGGATAAGTGGAACGGCGTGTTCCTGGGCCCGGTCCATCTGGGCCGCTATCCCGACAGCGTGCTGGAAAGGTTTGCGCCGCATATCCAGGCGGGCGACATGGCGGAGATCCATCAGCCCGTGGATTACCAGGGGGTGAACCATTACTTCCCCACTTACCTGTCACCGGCCGAAGGCACAGCATGGCCGTTCCGCATCGTGGAGCCGCCCAAATATCTGCGCCGGACGGAGATGAACTGGGGCATCGACGGCCATGCCTTCCAGGAGATCCTGGAGGGCTTGCGCCGCGACTATGGCAACCCGCCCGTCTTCGTGACGGAGAACGGGGCCGCCTTCCTGGACATTCCCGGCCCCGACGGGCGCATCGACGACCAGGACCGCATCGCCTATTACCGCGACTATCTGGCCGGCATGCACCGCGCCATCGCCGCCGGGGCCAATGTCCAGGGCTATATGCCCTGGTCGCTGCTGGACAATTTCGAATGGGCGCACGGCTATGCCAAGCGCTTCGGGCTGGTGCATGTCGATTACCGCACCCTGAAGCGCACGCCCAAGGCGTCGTTCGACTTCATGCGGCGGGTGATGCACGAGAATGAAGTGCCGCCGCCGCCTGAGAACCCTTAATCTTACGCCACCAATACAGGTGAACCCGAAGAGCCGACCGCCATGCAGCCAAGCCAGCGCACCAACCTGAAAACCCTTGCCGAGCATCTGGGCCTGTCGATCACGACCGTGTCCCGGGCGCTGAAGGACGGGCCGGAGGTCAAGCCGGACACGGTGGCGCGCGTGAAGCAGGCGGCGGCCACGCTGGGCTATCTGCCCGATGCCGGCGGCGTCTATCTGCGCACCGGGCGGACGATGAAGATATGTTCGGTCTTCTTCGCGCCCGAGGTGGCGGATTATGGCGATGCCGGCTTCCTGGCCCAGGTGGAGGGCGTGTCGCGCACGTTGGAAAGCGACAGCTACAACCTGATCGTCCTGGCCCAGACGGCCAGCCAGTCACCGCTGGAAACCGTGCGCCGCGTTTTCCAGCAGCGGCTGGCCGACGGGATCATCTTTTCCCGCACCACGCCCATGGATGAACGCGCGCGCTTCTGCCTGGAATTCAAGTTTCCCTTCGTGAGCTTCGGCCGCACGGAACTGCACAGCCCCCACGCCTTTGTCGACCATGATGACGAAGGCGGGATCTATGACGCCGTGGTCCGGCTGGCGGCAGAGGGACATCGGCGCATCGCGCTGTTCAATCCCACGGGCGGCCTGACCTATGCCGGGTTCCGCCTGCGGGGATATCAACGGGCGCTGGCCGAACTGGGCATTCCCTGGGACAGGTCGTTGCTGGTCACGTCCAACCTGTCCGTCTGGGCCAGCCAGGGGGCGGTGCGCGACCTGCTGCAACGCGATCCCGGCGTCACCGCCATCCTGTGCGCCAACCAGCTCTCCATGTTCGGCGCCATGGAAGCAGCCCTGGAACAGGGCATGGACCCGGCCCGCGACGGGCTGCGCATTGTCGGTTTCGGCGGCATGCCCTTCCGCATGCCGTTCGAACAGGGCGTGACCTACTATTACCAGCCGCAGCGCCGCGATGGCGAGGAACTGGCCCGCCACATGCTGGCGCTGCTGGGCGGTGAGCCGGCGGAAAGCCTGCAAACGGTGCTGCCCTATCAGCGCATCGACGATCTGCAACAGTTCCGCATGGACCTGCGTGCCCAGGCCGCAGCCCGGGAAAACCAGCAAAACACCGAACAAGGGTCGTGAAAGACCCGGTGACAAGGGAGAGAGGACGACAGATGAAGGCAGAAAAGAGCTGACGGTTTAGGGGCTTTGGAAACGGGCTGCGCTTAGCAGTTTCCTGCCTCCCCCGCGAAAGCGGGGGTCCAGGGGCCAAGGGGGCGCATGGTCGCCGCAGCATTGACAAGGTTCTGGAACGGTCGGGCGCCTGGCTCCTGGACCCCCGCTTTCGCGGGGGAGGCGGTGAGCGGCGCTTCCCAAACCCATTCCCGCACCTGAAGCCTGTTTCATCACCGCACCCCATGCCCCCCGGCACGCCATCCGCCTGCCGGGGAGGGTTGATCATTACCCAAAACAGACCCAGCCGGGCAGCACCGCCGCCCGGTCAGGGGAGAATTTTGCCGAAAACAGGGAGGAGAGAAACCATGTCCATCACGATGAAGAACATCCGGAAAATCCTGCTGACCGCCACCGCGGCCGGTGCCATCGCCGCACCGGCCGTCGCCCAGACATCCAGTGCCATGCTGGAAGAGATCATCGTCACCGCCGAAAAGCGCGCCGTGTCGTTACAGGATACGCCTGTGGCGGTGACAGCCCTGAGCCAGGCCGCGCTGGACCAGTTGCAGGTGTCGGACCTGAAAAGCATCGTGTCCATGGTGCCGGGTCTGCAGATCGGGCAGAGCAGCAACCAGGCCGCCGTGGACGTGGCCATCCGCGGCATCGTCTCCACCAACCGGACGGAAGTGGGCGACCCCGCCGTGGCCTTCCATGTCGACGGCATCTATTCGCCGCGCCCGCAGGGCGCCACGGCGCTGCTCTATGATGTGGAGCGGGTGGAGGTGCTGCGCGGGCCGCAAGGTACGTTGTTCGGCCGCAATTCCAATGCCGGCGTCGTCAATATCATCACCGCCAAGCCGGACGCGGAAAAGGCATCCGGCTCCATCGATCTGACGGCGGGCAATTACAGCCTGTTCCGCGTCAAGGGCCACCTGAACACGCCCATCACCGACACGCTGGCCATCCGCGCCGCCGGCTATGTGGAGAACCGGGAGGGCTTCATCGATTTCGCCCCCGGTTCCAAGGTGCCGCCGGGTGCGGACAAATATGACAATGCCGATCGCTATTCCGGCCGCGTCAGCGCGCTGTGGACCCCGACGGAGAATTTCAAGCTGTTCGTGTCGGGCGAGCGCTTCTCCGACCAGGGGGCGGGCACGGTGCCGGTCAATGTCACTCCGCTGCCCGGCACCTGGCGGCGATCGGCCATCATCGACAGCCCCGGCGTGCTGAAGCAGGTGAATGACACGGTGCGCCTGCGTGCCGATTACCAGCCGCTGGAAAGTGTGGAGGTCAGCTACCTGTTCGGCTGGGCCCATATGACGCGGCAGAATGTGAACGACAATGATGTCGGCTACGCCCTGGACCCGGCGCTGCGCGCCCTGCCCCGCCCACCCGTGTCTCCCGCCTTTGCCGAGGAGCGGCGGTTCGAACGCGGCGTCTTTGACAGCAGCCAGCACGAATTGCAGATCAAATCGGTGGGGGCGGAAAAGCTCGACTGGCTGCTGGGCGCCTTCTACTACCAGGAAGACAATGATATCCGCTTTGATATCGACTTCCGCGACGATACCGGCACCATCCCCGGCCAGTTCGATCCCAATGACCGGCGCGACGCCCAGACCTTCATCCAGCCGGGCCGCGACCTGTCCTCCTGGGCTTTGTTCACGCAGGAAACCTATCACCTGACCGAGGATGCGCGGCTGACGGGCGGCCTGCGCTATACCCGCGACAGCAAGAAGGATGTCGGCGGTCGCAACTATGTCTGCAACCGCAACAATTCCACCCCGGCCACGGGCGGCATCAATGTCATCGGCATTCCCACATCCCAGATCCCCAGCCTGTGCGTGGTGACGGCCCGCAATGACGCCGACAAGCATTGGTCCAAAGTGACCTGGATGGCGCGCGGCGAATATGACCTGTCGGACGATCTGCTGGCCTATGCCATGGTCAATACCGGCTTCAAGTCAGGCGTGATCCAGGATGGCGGCACGGCTGCCGACCCGGAGAATGTCACCAATTACGAGCTGGGCCTGAAATCCACCCTGCTGGGCGGCGATCTGACCTTGAACAATGTCGCCTTCTATTCCGACTATAAGGACATCCTGCGCGCCAACACCGTCATCGGCGCCAACGGCATCCAGCAGCTGGTCACCGTGAATGCCACCAAGGCCAGCATCTATGGCCTGGAATCGGAAGCCAGCTGGCGTGTCGGCGCCAATGACCGGCTGCAAATGTCGGCGGCCCTGCTGAGCGCCGAATATGATGATTTCAAGACGGTGGACACCAACATCTTCACGGCGGGCAACCCCAACGGCGCCATCAACCTGAAGGGCAACAAGCTGCCCTTTGCGCCGGAACTGGCCATCACCCTGGTCTATGAGCATTTCTTCGACCTGCCCAATGGCGGGGTGATCGTGCCGCGGGTGCAGAGCAAGTATCAGTCGAAAATGTACCTGACCGACTTCAACCGCGCGACCGATCGCCAGGGCGCCTATACCCGCACCGACCTGTCGCTGCGGTATGAGTCCCCGGCCAACTGGCAGTTGGAAGCCTTCGTCCAGAACCTGGAGGACAAGGCGGTGAAGAACAATATCGACATTCGCGGACAGCAGCCGGCCTCCACCGGCACCACACCGGGCTTTGCCGGCGTGGCCCGCGCCTTCTACGACGCGCCGCGCACCTGGGGCGTACGCGCCGCCTATCGCTTCTGACGGTTTCCTTCCAGGGACGTGTTCCAGCTCCCGAACGCGTCCCCCTCCGCCCGCCGGCAACTTCTGTCGGCGGGCGCCTTTTTTGGGCATCTGGGTCCTGCCCCCCCGCGGGGGGGATAGGCCAGGAAGCGGCGAGATTACTTTCCTTCCGGCACCAGGAATATCTGCCCAGGATAAATCAGGTCGGGATCACGGATCTGGCCCTGGTTGGCCTCGAAAATGACCGTGTAGCGGACACCTTCGCCATAGGTGCGGCGCGCGATGGCCCACAGGTTGTTGCCGGGGACCACGACGACGGCGCGGTTGGACAGGGCCTGTTCGGGAATCGGCTTCTTGTCGAAATTCACCTCTGCCCGGCTGACCACCTTGCTGTCGGGACTGACCTGATCGACGCGCAGGCTATATTGCCCATCCTCCAGTCCGCGACCGGGGGTGATGGTCCAGCGGCCATCCTCCCCCACCTTGCCACGGCCGATCAGGTTGTTTTGCAGATAGAGCATCACCTCGGTCCCCGGCTTGGCCTGGCCACCGACGGTCACCTTGCCGCCGCGGTCATAATCGACCGTGTCGATCGTGACCTCTCCCGCCGGACGCGGGGCGCCACCCTGGTCCAGGGTGCGGGGCGCCTGCAGGACGCGGCTGCCATCGCTGCCCGACAGCACGGCCAGCGCATCCCCGTCGCCGCGCCGTCCGGCCAGATCGCGGTCACGCTCCGGCACGGCCAGTACCACCGTGCTTTCACCCTTGGTCACCGCGCCGCCTGGCGCCACCTGTTCCAGCCGCAGTTCACGCGCGCCGGGGGACAGCGGGCTGGACGGCATGAATACCCATTCCCCGCGCGCATCAGCGACCACGCTGCCCAGGACCTTGTCACCTTCCAGGATATTGACCGTCGTGCCGGGCACGGCACGGCCAGCAATAACGGTCGACCCATTGGCTTCCACCCGCACCACGTCAAAGGCCGGCAGGCTGGTCTTCTGGGCCGCGGGCGCCTGGGCAGCGGGCTTGCCCGTGGGCCCCGCTGACGGGGACTGAAGCTGCCAGGCAATGGTTCCGATCACGGCAACGCCCAGCACGGCCAGCGGGATCAGAATGGCGCGGTTCACAGGTGTCTTCACCTTTTTCGCCCTATCTCTTCGGGGAAACATTCCGGGGCAAATGTCAGGCGAAGCTGACCATACCCCAGATGGCGGCCACGGATATTGCCGCCACAATCAACGCCCGGACAAGCGAAACGATCCGCGGTGCCTTCACATCGTCGCCGACGGCCAGCCGACCCGTCACCATGGGGCGCACCAGATCCAGCCGCTTCAGCCCCGCATAGGCGAAGATGGCCAGGACATGCAGCGCGACAATGGCCAGCAGGATGTTGAAATTGTTCAGATGGATGGTCCGCGCCAGCGCCGCGACCTTGCCGCTGACATGGGGTACCAGCGGTCCGTCCACCAAAATCCCGTCGCTGGTGAACAGGCCCGAACCGGCCTGCACGCCCACCAGGGTCAGCAGCCCGACCACGGCCAGGGCACCCAGCGGATTATGCCCGACATGCGGGGCCAGACGGCCGGGTGCGCGCAGCTCCGCCACATGATGGGCGATATCCTTCGGACCACGCAGAAAGCTTTTGAACCGCGCCGTCTCGCTGCCAACCAGGCCCCAGACGATGCGGAACAGAATCAGGGCAAGGGCCAGATAGCCAAAGCGCATGTGCCAGTCGAATGCCTCCTTCTCTCCGCTGATCCAGGCGCCGGCGACGGCGGCCACCAGAAGCCAGTGGAACAGACGGGTCGGCAGGTCCCAGACCAGTATCTTGCGCATCAGACGATCCCCAATACGAGAACAGAGGCGGCTTCCCGGACGCATGCCCGGGAAGCCGCAACCGATCAATCCTCGCGATAGACCTCGTGGCAACCCTTGCAGGTGCCGCCGACCTTGCCCAGGGCCGCACCGATGGCAGCCTTGTCACCGCTGGCGGCAGCCGTCACCAGACCACCAGCCTCCGTCTGGAAGGCAACGGTCTTGGCCTTGAAATCGTCCATCTTGGTCCAGATCTCGGGCTTGGCCTCGCTCTTGCCCACGCCCACGGCGGTGCCGGCCGGCCACCAGTTGGGGAAGGCCTTCGACACGGCCTGGATGGTGGTGGCGGCCGCCTGCACATCGGCAACCGTGCCCGTGCCATCCTTCAGGAAGCCGCCGATCGCCTTCATGGCGCCGCCGGCCTTTTTCAGCTCGGTCTTGCGGGCGTCGACAACGGCCAATGGGTCCTGCTGGGCCTGGGCCGTGAAGACGAACCCAGTCAGACCGGCAACGGCGACCATGCCCGCCAGCAGGGCGCCATAACGATGCTTCATCACTCAACTCCTCCGTCTTGCTGCCGGGCGGAAAGCCGCCCGGGCGGTGAAGCGGCCCCCGATCCGGTTCGGGCGGGCGCGTAGAACGACCGTAGGTGCGCTTGTATCCGGCCGGCAGATAGTGTAGGGCCGAAGGGATCGACGGCGCAGCCATGTCGCAAACGAGGGACAGAGTGCCCGCTGTCGGGGTCCATTTGCAAGCCGGTGCCATGGGGTACCGGTTGATCGCTGTTCAGGAAAGCACACCCATCATGTCCTCCATCCGTAACGTCTGCGTCTATTGCGGCTCCTCCGACTTCGTTTCCGACATCTACAAGGAGGCGGCGCGACGCACGGGCGCGACGCTGGCGGAAAAGGGTTATGACATTGTCTATGGCGGTGGCCGCGTGGGCCTGATGGGCATCGTGGCCGATGCCGGGCTGAAGAACGGCGCCAAGGTGGTCGGCATCATCCCCGAGCATATCAAGCGCTACGAAGTCGACCATACCGGCCTGACCGAACTGGTCGTCGTGGAGAGCATGCATACCCGCAAACAGATGATGGTGGAGCGCTCCGACGCGTTCGTCATCCTGCCCGGCGGAATCGGCACCCTGGACGAGATGTTCGAGATCATCACCTGGCGCCAGTTGCGTCTGCACGGCAAGCCGGTGATCATCGTCAATATCAACGGCTTCTGGGACCCGCTGCTGGCCCTGCTGGACCACATGACGGAGACCGGTTTCATGCGCAAGCCCAACCTGCCCGGTGCCGCCGATCAACTGTATCATGTCGTCCGCAGCGTGGACGAGATCGCCCCCCTGCTTGCCGAGCTGACGGAGGCCCACCACAAGGTTCGAACCGATCGCATGTAACGGTGCCGGCATTGCCATTGTCGCAGGCCAGCCCCGCAGCTTGAACGAAAATTGCGCCAAAGGCCCAGGTTGCGACAGCGGCGCGATTGGGCTTTATTGACACCGCCGGACCGGCCGCTGGATCGCCCCCGGCACCCCTCACCCCTGGGAGAGCGCCCCCATGACGAAGATCAAAGTCGTCAATCCGATCGTGGAACTCGACGGCGACGAAATGACCCGCGTGATCTGGCAGTTCATCAAGGACCGCCTGATCCTTCCTTATCTGGACGTGGACCTGAAATACTACGATCTGGGTGTCGAAAACCGCGACGCCACGGACGACAAGGTGACCGTCGAGAGCGCCGAAGCCATCAAGCAGTATGGCGTGGGCGTGAAGTGCGCCACCATCACCCCCGACGAAGCGCGGGTGAAGGAATTCAACCTGAAGCAGATGTGGAAGTCGCCCAACGGCACCATCCGCAACATCCTGGGCGGCACGGTGTTCCGTGAACCGATCATCTGCAAGAACGTGCCGCGCCTGGTGCCGGGCTGGACCCAGCCCATCGTCATCGGCCGCCACGCCTTTGGTGACCAGTACAAGGCCACGGACTTCATCATTCCCGGCGCCGGCCGTCTGTCCATCACCTTCACGTCGAAGGACGGCACCAGCAACATCCGCCATACCGTGTTCGATTTCGACGGGCCGGGCGTTGCCATGGGCATGTACAACGTGGACGAGTCGATCCGCGGTTTTGCCCGGGCCTGCATGAATTACGGCCTGCTGCGCAATTACCCGGTCTATCTGTCGACCAAGAACACGATCCTGAAGGCCTATGACGGCCGCTTCAAGGACCTGTTCCAGGAAGTGTTCGAGGCGGAATTCGCCGACAAGTTCAAGGCAGCCGGCATCACCTATGAACATCGTCTGATCGACGACATGGTGGCGTCCGCCCTGAAATGGTCGGGCAATTTCCTGTGGGCCGCCAAGAACTATGACGGCGACGTGCAGTCGGATCTGGTGGCGCAGGGCTTCGGCTCGCTGGGCCTGATGACGTCCGTCCTGATGACCCCCGATGGCAAGACGGTGGAAGCGGAAGCCGCCCACGGCACCGTGACCCGTCACTATCGTGACCATCAGAAGGGCAAGCCCACCTCCACCAACCCGATCGCCAGCATCTTCGCCTGGACGCAGGGTCTGACCTATCGCGGCAAGTTCGACGAGACGCCGGAAGTGGTGGAATTCGCCAAGACCCTGGAACGCGTCTGCGTGGAAACGGTCGAAAGCGGCTTCATGACCAAGGACCTGGCCACTCTGATCGGCCCGGACCAGCCATGGCTGACCACCCAGGACTTCCTGGCCAAGCTGGACGAGAACCTGCAGGCCGCCCGCGCCAAGTAAGGCACGGGTTTAGGGTCTGTCGGGTTCAAATAGAATCGGAATGGTTCTCCCAACCGTCACCCCGGCGAAGGCCGGGGTCCATTTTCGTAGAGCAAAGCGCCCTGCATTCTGGACCCCGGCCTTCGCCGGGGTGACGGTGGAGAATACTTCCACCTAAATCTGACAGACTCTTAGCGATAATAGCTCAGGAACCCCGGCCGCAGCGATGCGGCCGGGGTTTTCTATTCGGGCGTGGCTTCCATCCCCAGCAGTTGCATCATCCCCGCCGGCTGCACCAGCAGATCGGCCAGGGTGTATTCATCCAGCACAGCCAGGAACGCCGCCAGCGCCTTGCCCAGCACCTTCTGCAGGCGGCAGTCACTGGTGATGGGGCAGGTGTTCCCCGTCTCGAAACATTCGACGAGGGCCATGTCACCCTCCAGTTGACGTACCAGCGCCCCCAGATTGATGTCGGCCGGTTCCCGCCCCAGGGCCAGCCCGCCATTGCGGCCGCGCACCGTGCGCACATGGCCCAGACGGCCCAGTTCATTCACGATCTTGGTCAAATGGTTTTCGGAGATACCATAGCGGGCCGCGATTTCCGGCACCGTACATAGTCCTGCCCGCTTCATGCCCAGATAAAGCAGCACGCGCAGCCCATAGTCCGTATAGCGGGTTAATCGCATCACCATCCCCTTTGCCGAACGGCCTATGTCCCCATGCCACCGGCCCCGGCCGGGGGCAAGCCCTCTCCGGCGTGGGGCTGACCTGCGACAATCTGCGCATAAAAGCTTCATCCAAAATATTGCTTCTGATTTGTCCGGGCAATAAGCTGTATTTCTTATGCTTCTTTATAGTGTCCATTCTCCCAACAAACTGTAAAAGGAAACGCCAGGATGCTGTCTGCCGAAACCATTGCCATCGTGAAGGCCACTGCCCCCGCCATGCATCAGCATGGAGAGACCATCACCCGCCACATGTATGGCAAGCTGCTGCGTGATCCGGCCATCCGTGCAATCTTCGACCCGACGCACCAGCGCAACGGCACACAGGCCAAGGCGCTGGCCGGCGCCGTTGCCGCCTATGCCGACAATATCGACAATCTGGCGGCGCTGGGCCCGGCCGTGGAGCGCATCGCGGAACGGCATGTGTCATTGCTGGTGCAGCCGCATCATTACGATGTCGTCGGCGCCAACCTGCTGGGGTCGGTGCAGGAAGTGCTGGGCGAGGCCGCGACCCCCGCCATCCTGGGTGCCTGGACAGAGGCCTGGGGATTTCTGCGCGACCTGTTCGTGCGCGTGGAGCAGGAAAAGTACGAGACGCATCGACGCACGCCCGGCGGCTGGTATGGCTGGCGCCGGTTCCGCGTGGCCCGCGCCGCGCCCGAATGCGCCACCATCCGCAGTCTATATCTGGAGCCGGAGGATGGCGGGGCCGTCCTGCCCTTCCAGCCTGGCCAATATCTGACCCTGCGCCTGCCGGTCCCCGGCCATGGCCCCCTGCTGCGCCATTACAGCCTGTCCGACGCGCCGCGCGGCAACACCTACCGCATCTCCGTGAAGCGGGAGGCCGCACCGCTGGTCGGGGTGCCGGATGGGCTGGGCTCCGGCTATCTGCACCATCACCTGTCGGTGGGGGATGTGGTGGAGGCGGCTCCGCCGGCCGGCAGCTTCACGGCACCCGATGGCGATACCCCCTTGATCCTGCTGGCTGGCGGCATCGGCATCACCCCGCTGCTGTCCGTGGTGGAAGGGCTGGCGGCCGCCCGGTCACCGCGCCCGGTGCGTCTGCTGCATGCCGTCCGCGACCGTGCCCACCATGCGTTCGGGGCCCATCTGCGCGCCCTGGCCCAGCAATGGGGCCCGCTGGATGTCAGCATCTTTTATGAGCAGGTGGAAGCGCGGGATCAGGTCGGTATCGACCATGATGAAACGGGGCGCATCGACCCCGCCCGCGTCGCCGCCCTTCCGGACGCTGGGCGCGCACATTATATGGTATGCGGCCCGAAGCCCTTCATGGCCGCCATGATCAAGGGTTTGAAAGAAAACGGAATTCCGGCCGATCGCATCCGCTATGAATTCTTCGGCTCCCACGAAGAAGAATTGCTTGACTGAGGCGCCGGAACACCATCCGCAAGCCTGCTGAATTCTTGAAAATCGCAGAATCCCTTTGCCCACGGTTTCAGCAGAAGCCGTGGGCGTTTTTTATTCATCTGCGCTTGTCCTAGGCATATTGCTGATATTTCGGTGATATGACAGCGTGGTGAAACCGTAAAGGACAGGGGGCCGCCGAGCCCCGATGTCCACATAAGAAGAAGTCTGGGGAGGTACCATAATGCTCAGCAACTCCAACGGGACCAAGCGGTCCCGCTGCTTCCGTGCGACCATTTCCATCCTGCTGTCGACGTCCGCCGCCGCCCTGGCGCCGGCCCTGCCTGCCATGGCGCAGAGCAATCAGACGGGCATGCTGGAAGAGATCATCGTCACTGCACGTAAACGCGACGAGACGTTGAAGGATGTCCCCTTCTCCATTAACGCGATCAGCGCCGAGTCGATTCGCGCTTCTGGCGCCGAAAACATCGAGGACGTGTCGCGCAACATTGTCGGCCTGTCCATCCAAAACCTGGGGCCGGGCCAGAGCCAGGTCGCCATCCGCGGCATTTCCGCGGGGCAGATCGTGCGCGACCAGCCGGGCGTGAAGGAACAGGTCGGCGTCTATCTGGACGAATCCGTCATATCCCTGTCGCTGTTCACACCGGACCTGGACCTCTATGACCTGAACCGCGTGGAAGTGCTGCGCGGCCCGCAGGGCACGCTGTATGGCTCCGGCTCGCTGTCGGGCACCGTGCGGTATATCACCGCCCAGCCCGAACAGGGCAAGACCGCCGGCACCACCGAAATGTCCGTTGAACAGTTGAAGGATGGCGGCACCGGCTACAGCGCCAAGGCCATGATCAATGTGCCTGTCTCCGATACGCTGGCCCTGCGCGCCGTCGGCTATGGCACGCGCTATGCGGGCTTCATTGACGCGGTGCAGCCCAATGGCAGCATCAAGAAGGACGTCAATGACGGTTTCCGCACCGGCCTGCGCGTGGCACTGGCCTGGCAGCCGACGGAGAATGTCACCATCACCCCGCGTGTGGTGCATCAGGAAATCCAGGCCGACGGCTTCAACCGCGAGGATGATTTCAACATCCTTGCCAACGAGCTGGTGACGACGGGCGACCGCCGTTTCACCTTCAAGGATCGCCAGCAATTCACCCAGCTTGAAGAACAGTTCAAGGACAAGTTCACGCTGGCCGACCTGACCATCGCCGCCGATCTGGGGGCCGTCACCCTGACCTCCATCACCTCGGTCACCGACCGTGAGCTGCTGGTCTATCGCGACGCGTCGCAGCTGACGGGCTCCATCACCGGCCAGCCGGGCGTGCTGTCGCCCACGGGCCTGTCCAAGCAGGTCTATACGCTGGACAGCCCGCTGTCGGACACGACCGACGTCAAGGTCTTCACCCAGGAAGGCCGCCTGGCGTCCAACAGCGACGGGCCGTTCCAGTGGGTGGCCGGCGCCTTCTATTCCAAGATCAAGCGCAAGTACGGCCAGACCCTTAATGTCGACGGGTTTGAAAGCCTGACCGGCATCGACAGCAACGGCACCGGCGCGCAGAACGGTCTGGACGAGCTGTACTGGTCGCGTATTCCCTATGATTTCAAGCAGTTCGCAGTATTCGGCGAAGGCTCCTATGAGCTGACCGAAGCGCTGTCGGCGACGTTGGGTCTGCGCTATTTCGACTTCAAGGAAAAGCGCACACTGAATTTCGACGGCATCTTCGCCGACCGCGCCCAGGGCGTGAAGGGTGAGACCAGCACCGACGGCCTGTCCCCACGCGCCATCCTCAGCTACAAGGCCAACGAGGATGTCACCATCAATGCCCAGGTCTCCAAGGGCTTCCGACTGGGCGGCATCAATGATCCGCTCAACCTGCCGCTCTGCTCCGCCGCCGACAAGGTGACCTTCGGCGGGCGTGGCGATTTCAAGAACGAGCAGGTCTGGAACTATGAAATGGGGGCGAAGATCGGCTTTGCCGGTGGCCGCGGCTCGTTCAATGTTGCCGGCTACTATACCGACATCTCCAACCTGCAGGTGACGCTGGATGCCGGCACCTGTTCGTCGCGCATCGTGTTCAACGCCGATGCCCGCACGGTGGGCACGGAAGCCGAACTGAGCTATCAGGTGACGCCGGCCTTCAACATCTCGCTGAGCGGCAGCTTCAATGACAGCGAGTTCACCGATACGGTGACGTCGGTCGGGGCTGGCGGTGCTGCCAGTGTCGTCGGCGGCATCAAGAAGGGCAACCGCCTGCCCACCGTGCCGCGTCTGCAATTCAGCGCGCAGACCAAGTGGGAGGATGAGGTGGCGCCCGATCTGCTGGGCTTCGCCATCGCCACCTTCCAATATGTCGGTTCCCGCTATACCCAGGCGGTGGACCAGGACCCGACGGCCGTGGGCACGGTCACCCGCATCCCCATCGGCAGCCAGCCGTCCAGCACCTTCACCTTTGACCCGCGCCTGCCGTCCTATACCAGTGTCAATCTGCGGCTGGGTGTGAAGAAGGACGAATGGGAACTGGCGGGTTACGTCAACAACCTGTTTGACGAGAATGCCAAGCTGTCGCTGGACCGCGAACGCGGTTTCCGTGCCCGCGTGGCCTATCAGGTGGCCAAGCCCCGCACCATCGGAGCGCAGGTCAGCACCAAGTTCTGATGCTGGTGCATGGGGCCGCTCCGCAAGGGACGGCCCCATTTCTTCATATCCATTCCTGTCGTCCGCCCCCGCCGAACCGGACCGCCATGCCACCACGCCCCACGCGCCGTGCTATCCTGGCCACCGCCCTGGCGCCATTGGCGGCGCCCATGGCCACGGGAGGTGCGGCAGTGAGCAAGCACAGGTGGGACGTCATCGTGATCGGGGCCGGCGTCTTCGGCACCTGGACAGCCTGGCATCTGCGGCAGCGGGGCCAGCGTGTGCTGCTGCTGGATGCACAGGGCCCGGCCCATGCCCGCGCGTCTTCCGGCGGGGAGACGCGGATGACCCGCACGGCCTATGGCGCCGATGCCATCTATTCCCGCATGGCCTGGGACAGTCTGGCCGATTGGAAGGATCTGTCGGCCACGGCGGAACTGCCGCTGTTCCATCCGACGGGCGTGCTGTTCTTCTTTGCGCATGAAGAAGCCTATGCAAGCGACAGCATGGAGACGCATCGCCGCCTGGGCCTGCCGACAGAGGTGCTGGATCAGGCGGCTTTAAGCAAACGCTATCCGCAAATCGACTTCACCGGCATCAGCCTGGGCCTGTACGAACCGGCGCTGGGCGTGCTGATGGCCCGCCGGTCGGTGCAGACGCTGGTTGCGCGCTTCGTTAAGGCGGGCGGGGAATATCGTCAGGCACTGGTCGTGCCACCGGGTAAAGGCCCCATCCGCACCCTGCGCATGAGCGATGGGCGCGAACTGGCGGCTGACCGCTATATCTTCGCCTGCGGCCCCTGGCTGCCCAAACTGTTCCCCAGCCTGCTGGGCCGCCGCATCTTCCCCACCCGTCAGGAAGTGTTCTTCTTCGCCCCGCCGGCCGGCGACGCACGGTTCAGTCCCGGCACCCTGCCCGGCTGGGCTGATTTCAATGAAGGCGACCTTTATTACGGCTTCCCCGATATCGAGGCGCGCGGTTTCAAGATCGCCCATGACCGGCACGGTCCCGCCATCGACCCCGACCAGGGCGACCGGACTTTCAGCGCCCTGGAACTGGCGGATGTCCGCGCCTATATGGCACGGCGCTTCCCGGCCCTGGCCGATGCGCCACTGGTGGAGACGCGCATCTGTCAGTATGAGAACAGCGCCAATGGCGACTTCCTGATCGACCAGCATCCGGACGATCCCGCCACCCTGCTGGTGGGCGGCGGCTCCGGCCATGGCTTCAAACACGGCCCCGCCGTGGGCCGGCTGGCGATGGCGCTGGCGCTGGACGGCACGGCCCCAGACGCGCGCTTCTCGCTCGCCGGCAAGGGGATGGTGCAGAACAGGGCTGTTCACTGAAATTCGCGTTGGGCGCAAGCAAAAAGCCCCGGTGCCGCACGATACCGGGGCTTTTTAACAGCGATGCTGTGCGGTTCAGGCGACGCCCAGCTTGCGGTCGTCGTCGCGCTTGCGGGCCGGCTGATAGGCAATGGCCGCATGCTCAGCGCAGTAGGGCAGCCCGTTCAGCGACGGCTTGCCGCAGAAATGGAAATCGGGAGACTTCGGGTCACCGACCGGCCACTTGCACATCCGTTCCGTCAGCGACAGGATGGTGGCGCCCTTGGTCGGCTTCTTCTTGATGGGCGACGGGCGGCCGGACAGGCCCAGCCGGTGCGCCTTGCCGATCACGGCGTTACGGGTAACATTGCCCAGCAGATCGGCAATTTCACTGGCGCTCATGCCCTGACCCCAAAGCTGGCGCAGCTTTTCAACGCGCTCTTCGCTCCAGGTGCTTTCCGTCGCTTCCACGCTCCAGGTCCCCTTTGGCATGCAATTACCGAACTTGGACAAAACATAAACCCGCCGCAGCGCAATACAAAGCCAACCGCATGCGAATTAACGTCTTATCCCTTATCGAGCCACTAAATATGGTGGCCGCTTGAAAACAAACCTACCAAATTTGAGTCGGCTTGTGTAGGGGGGGCGTCACGGATTCCTGTGGGTAACTGTGTTACCTATCCAAGAGATAAAGGGGCGGCATGGCACCGCCCCTCCCCGTTCGGCCGAACGGCTTACTGGCCCGCCGCGGCCGAGAAGCCGTTGCTACCGTCAAAGCTGTACAGGCTGGCCGTCTGCACAACGTCCAGTCCGGCATCGGTGAAACGGCCCAGCAGACCGACGATGGCGGCCGGGTTCACCGGGGTCTTGCCGTCGCCCAGCAGGCGCAGGCGCCAATGGTCGGTGCAGAAGGTTTCCGGCGCCCCGTCCGGCCACACCTTCTGGCCGCGGTTGGAGATCATGGTCAGCTTCAGATCGTCACCGACCAGACCGGCTACGCGGGCGGCCATGTCGTCGCCGTTGCCCCCTTTGTGATCCACGAACATGTCGACGCCGATCAGCTTCTTTTCCTGACGCGGCACGTCCTTCAGGGCGATGCCGGCGAAGCTGGCCTTTTCACCGACCTGATAGGAGGCCGGGGTCAACTGGTTCGGACGCTCGCCCAGACGGTCGATCAGGTTCATGGCGAAGTCGCGCGTGCCGACACGGGCCTTGGACACGCCGCGCTTGAAGATATCAACGGTGTGGATGCCGTCTTCGATCATGCGCAGCCAGGCATTATGGATCTTCTCGGCGGCTTCGGCCTGACCGATATGGACCAGCATCATGACCGAGGCCAGGATCAGGCCCGACGGGTTGGCGATGCCCTTGCCGGCGATGGTCGGGGCCGAACCATGGATGGCTTCGAACATGGCGCACTGGTCGCCGATGTTGGAGGAGCCGGCCAGACCGACCGAGCCCGTGATCTGGGCCGCGATGTCGGAGATGATGTCGCCATAGAGGTTCAGCGTGACGATGACGTCGAACTGTTCCGGCGTGTCGGCCAGACGGGCAGCACCGATATCGACGATCATCGTTTCATGCTCGATATCGGGATATTCGGCGGCGATCTCGTCAAACACGCGATGAAACAGGCCATCGCTGATCTTCATGATATTGTCCTTCACGAAGGCCGTCACCTTGCGGCGATGGTTCGCGCGGGCATATTCGAAGGCGTAGCGGATGATCTTTTCCGAACCCGGACGCGTGATCAGCTTGACGGCCTGAGTCACTTCCTGCGTCTGGCGGTATTCGATACCGGCATACAGGTCTTCCTCATTCTCGCGCACGATGACCACGTCCATGGTCGGGTGCTTGGTCGAGACGTAAGGATGGTAGGAGACGCAGGGACGGATATTGGCGTAAAGGCCCAGCGCGCCACGGATGGTGACGTTCAGCGACTTGTACCCTCCCCCCTGCGGCGTGGTGATCGGGGCCTTCAGGAAGACCTTGGTGCGGCGCAGGCTGTCCCAGG
This sequence comes from Hydrogenophaga intermedia, assembly GCA_943371025.1. Taxonomy (GTDB): domain Bacteria; phylum Pseudomonadota; class Alphaproteobacteria; order Azospirillales; family Azospirillaceae; genus Niveispirillum. Next base: position 261,115 of record CALRTC020000004.1, on the reverse strand, counting down.
CGCCGGGCTCCATGCCATTCATGATGCCGCGCTTGTAAACGCTCTCGCCGATCTGGATCTCTTCAAACGCCAGATTGGCGCCGGACGCCTGCAGCACTTCCAGAGTGGCGTCCATGATCTCCGGGCCGATGCCATCGCCACGGGCAATGGTAATGGGGGTGGGTTCGGTCATGTCGTAAGGTCCTTTCGTCAACGCCCGTCCCCTTCAGCGGGGTTGACCGGGCATGCGGCCGGGAAATTAATCCGGCACCCAAGCCAGCGCAATCTCACCAATGGTCGGGGCCGACCTGCCGGGCCGGCGTAAGTTCGGGACGATAAAGCACTTTTGTGTCGCGACGACGTGACCGGACGGCATTTTCGATGCCCCCCTGGCTGCAGCCCCCCGATGACGACCCCATCCCCGTCCACGTTCCTGCCGCATGGTGATGGACGGAGCGCACAGAAGCATAGCCTATAATCTACTTTTGGTTTATATGATCATATACCATACATTGCATCACCCCATTCCACTCTCCCTCAACGCGCCCCGGAGGCTCGCAATGACCTGGACCTGCTATCTGACCATCACCAACGACACCGACCGCGACCTGACCCTGACCCAGTCCACGCTCGACCATGGTCTCTGGTTTCGGTCCGGCGTCGATGACAACGCACCTGTTTCTGTCAAGGCCCGTGGCGTCGTCCAGGCCATGGGCATCCGCGCCTATTCCGGCACCTGGACCGGTTATGAGTGCCACCTGGAATGGACAAGCGCCACGCCGGATGGCGAAGCGGATTACGGCACGGTCGGGGTCTGGATCGACGTCCCCTACAATGGCGACAACCAGGCCCGCGTTACCAAGTCCGGCGCGCTGCATGTCACCAAATGGGATGGAACCATTCCCGCCAAAGGAACCGACTTCAATCTGAACATGACGGTCAGCGTCATGGCCCCGGCGCAGGCCTTGAACGGCCCCGGACAGGCGGCGGTTGCCGAACTGGATGCGGAATATCAACGCTATCTGCTGGAGTTGGCGAGCAATCCCGATATTACGGACTGGTCTGCCGTACAATCGGCGCTGCCCGAAGTGGAAGACTTCATCTTCAACCGTTACACCCCGAAGGAGCAGACGGCCGCCCCACATCTGGTCGCGCGGTCGGCCCCATTTACCATTGACACCAAACTGTGGTCGGGTATCGGCGATCCCTATTATGAAGACGAATATTCGAAATCGTTGTTCGTGGAGGAGTATTTCGCCGTTGCGATCCACAGTGTCGCAACGGATAGTCGGGATTGGGTATCCTTGCCGGCTGGTACGCAAGTGACCTTGTCAAAAAGAACAACCGTACAATCCGCAATCCATACGACATTGACCACCACCTGGTCCGTTAACACATCCCTGACGGAACAGGCCAACGAGCCCGTGACCGGAAGCTCTGTGGCATCCAGCCTTGAAACCCATTTCGGTATCGAAAATGTTTTGGAGGAAAGCCGGGAATACGTGCAGGAAGTGGTGGTTGAACTGGTGGTGAAGGCACCCGACGATCAGGACGAGACCATCATTCCGTGGGTCTATAGCACGGCCGTGGCGCTTTATCGGCGGGAGAAGGCCAAGGGTGACAAGCCTGGCCGCATCATGCTGATCGCCGTGTCCGAATGGGCGCGGACGCAACAATTCGCCACCTATCGCAGCGGCGTCCATGTAGACCCGCAGAAATGACCCTGTGACCGGCGCTGTCCCCCTGGCTCCAACCAGGGGGACAGCACAGACCGGCCATCAAACCCTGCCCGTGATCACCTCTCCGGCGTTGAAGAGGGTCGGTGTGGTTCGACGACGCTGTCGCGCCACACCACCTCTGACGGGAAGCGGCGACCCACCGGCAGGTCACCGCCATAGCACTGGTTCAGCAGATGGTGGACTGCGGCAATGGCATAATCGCGCCAATGCACCTTGACCGTGGTCAGGCGCGGAGCCGCGAATTCGGCCACATCGGTGCCGTCATAGCCGATGACCGACAGGTCGCGCGGCACCGACACACCCTGGCGATGCAGCCAGGACAGGGCACCGACGGCCATTTCGTCATTGGCGCAGAACAGGGCCGTGAAGCCCGGCCGCCGTTCCATCAGCGTCGCCACCGCGTTCCAGCCGCCTTCGGGTGAAAAGTCGCTGTCGACCTGCGGCAGATGACCGGTGTCGATCCCCGCCCGCGCCAATTCCCCCTTGAACCCTTCCAGACGCTGGCGGTTGTCGTAAGAGGTGACGGGACCGCCGATGATGGCAATGTTGCGATGGCCCTTCTCCAGCAGGGCGCAGGCCGCCAGCTGGCCGGAACGGAAATGATCGGGCCGGAAGCAGTCCCCCGCAACCGCGGGAAATTCCTGGTTCAGCAGCACGAACTTGGTCCGCAGCCCCCCCAACTCCGCCAGGTCCGCCTCCTCCAGCGCGGTACCGACGATCAACAATCCGTCGCAGCCACGCTCCACCAGGAAATGCGCACCCTCCAGCGCCTGCTGCCGCTCCCCCTCCAGCTTCTGGCCGAAGGCGACGACCGTGTGGCGGCCATGCACCCGCAGTTCCGAATAGATCGCGTGCAGGATGGGCGTGTAGAAGGCGCCCTGGATCAGCGGGATGAACACACCGATCGTCTGTGTGCGACCCGTGGGCAGCGTGCGCGCCGTATGCGACGGCCGGAACCCCAGTTCCTCGATCGCCTTGCGCACCTTGGCTGCGGTTTCTGCCGACACAGACCCCTTGCCGGCCACGACACGGGAGACGGTGCCAAGCCCGACACCCGCATGTTTGGCGACATCCTTGATGGTCGGCATCACTGCCCCGGTCTGTTGAAGCGATTGCCCCGGAAAATACCGGGACCATGGGATTTGAACAATCGGAAGCCCCAGCCTGTCAATGCTGATCTTCGAAAATCGTGATTTTAACTTAAACCAGACCAATTCTTCAGTAAATTTCCCCGTCACTCCCGGACATGACACACATACACTCCATAACCTGCGATATTTTTCCGCCAAAGGAAGCGTAAATACGATATATAAAGACAGAAATATTATCGATATAACTCAAAATATATTCACAATCGCGATCTAACCCGGAACAATGACTGACTTCGCAATGATTTACCTCAGAAACGAAAGAAGAAAAATAATCTATTGACAGCCGGATCGGGCTGTGGCGTAGGATTGGATACGTTTCCAATCGGTCGGAAGGGGACATCCAGGGCCGCAATCGCGGCCGGCCGGACAAGTAACGACAACAGAAATGTGATGCTGGCGGCGTCCTGGGTGGCGCATGCCTGTATAGACTCATGGGAGGTAGAGTAAAAATGGCTCGTTCGCCGAACCGGGCACGTATTCGTGCGCCGTTCCATCATCTTGCCCTGGCCCTTTCGACCACCTGCGCCCTGGTGGCACTGGCCGGCACCGCCCAGGCCCAGTCGGCCCAGCCGACCGGCACGGAAGATCAGCAGATCGAAGAGATCGTCGTCACCGGCCTGCGCCGCGGGTTGCAGGACAGCATCCAGGTGAAGAAGGAAGCCACCGGCATTGTCGAGGCGGTGTCGGCAGAGGATATCGGCAAGCTGCCCGACGTCTCCATCGCGGAATCGCTGGCCCGCCTGCCCGGTCTGGCCGGTCAGCGCGTGAATGGCCGCGTGCAGGTTCTGTCCATCCGCGGCCTGTCGCCTGACTTTTCCAACACCCTGCTGAACGGACGCCAGCAGGTGTCGACCGGCGACAACCGCGCCGTCGAATATGACCAGTACCCGTCCGAACTGATCAGCAGCGCCGTCATCTACAAGACGGCCGATGCCGGCCTGACGGGCCAGGGCCTGTCGGGTACCGCCGACATGCGCACCATCCGCCCGCTGGAATTCGGCAAGCGGGCCATTTCCGTCAATCTGCGCGGCGAAATGAATTCGCTGGGCAAGCTGAATGACGGCAGCCGCGACCTGGGCGGCCGGGCCAGCATCTCCTATATCGACCAGTTCGCCGACGGCAAGGTGGGCGTCGCCCTGGGCTATGCCCACCTGGACAGCCCCAGCCAGATCAAGCATTACAAGGCTTGGTGGTGGGACACGCAGGATAACCGTTTCGGCGCCGGCAATACCGACGCGCTGGGCCTGCAGGGCGCCGAGGTCACGGCCGTTTCCCGTCGTCAGGTCCGCGACGGCGTGATGGGCGTGCTGGAACTGAAGCCCAACGACGTGCTGCACACCACCATCGACGCCTATTACTCGTCCTTCAGCCAGGATGAGACGATGAGCGGTGCGATGTGGCTGATGAGCCGCTGGAACGATGATATCAGCTTCACCAACCCGACCTTCGAGAATGTGAACGGCACGAAGCTGAACACGGGCGGCACGGTGAAGGGCGTCACCCCCATCATCCGCAACGATTTCAACAAGCGCGATGACGACATGGTCGCCATCGGCGTCAACAATCAGCTGGACCTGGGCCGCTGGAATGTCGGCCTGGATTTCGGCTATTCCCGCGCCACGCGCGATGAGCAGGTCCTGGAAACCTATGCCGGTTATGCGCCGATCCGCACCGGCGACACCATGACCTATTCCATCCCGCAATCGGGCATCCCGACCTTCAAGTTCGGCTATGATTATGCCGATGCGGCCAAGATGCAGCTGGGCGACCCGGCCCCCGGCGGTTGGGGCCATGATGGCGCCATCCGCTATCCGCATGTGAAGGACACGCTCTATACCGCCCGCGCCACGGCCGGCCATGATCTGGACGGCACCTTCCTGGAGAACGCCTTCAAGGGGTTCGAGGTTGGGGTCGATTACAACAACCGCAAGAAGTCGCACGACGTTGCCGACAATGACCTGTTCTTGAAGAACGGCCGCAAGCCGGTGGCCGTCGGGTCGGAATATCTGCGCGACGCCACCGATCTGGGCTATGCCGGCATGGGCGGCGTGATGGCGTTCAACGTCATGGACGCGCTGAGCACCTATTACAACATCGTCCCCATCGACAATGCCGACCAGTGGAACAAGGCCTGGAAGATCAAGGAGGATGTGACCACCGGCTTCGCCAAGCTGAATATCGATGCCGAGCTGGGGTCGATCAAGCTGCGCGGCAATGTCGGTGCCCAGCTGGTCCATGCCAAGCAAAGCTCCGAAGGCTATGGCGTGAATTACGGTGACCAGAAGAAGCCGACCCCGCTGACGGGCGGTGCTTCCTACACCGACTTCCTGCCCAGCCTGAACCTGGTGGGCGATCTGGGCGACGACGCCTATATCCGCTTCGGCCTGGGCAAGACCATGGCCCGTCCGCGCATGGACGATCTGCGGGCCAGTGTGTCGGCCAGCGTCGATACCACGACCCGGCTGTGGAGCGGCAATGGTGGCAACCCCAACCTGAAGCCGTGGCGCGCCACCGCCGTCGACCTGTCCGTGGAGAAGTATTTCGCCAAGGCCACCTATATCGGTCTTGCCGGCTTCTACAAGGACATGAAGACCTATATCTATAACCAGAGTGTGAAGTTTGACTTCTCCGGCGTACCGGTGCCGGCCACGGGTGGCGTACCGGTCAGCAATATCGGCAGCATGACCCAGCCGGCCAACGGATCGGGCGGCAACCTGAAGGGTATCGAGCTGTCGGGTGCCATCGAAGGCGAGATCGTGCATCCCTGGCTGGAAGGCTTTGGCGTGCTGGGCAGCCTGTCGCGCATCTGGACCAACATCCATCCCGACGGTCCGGGCACGACCAACAGCCTGCCGGGCCTGTCGGGCACGACCACGTCGGTCACCGCGTACTATGAAAAGGACGGTTTCTCCACCCGCATCAGCAAGCGCTACCGCTCCGCCTATCGCGGCGAGGTCAACCAGCTTTATGCCACACGCGGCTACACGGAGATCCTGGCCGATAAGCAGGTCGACTTCCAGATGGGCTATACGGTCCAGGGGGGCGATCTGGAAGGTCTGGGCGTGCTGTTCCAGGTCAACAACCTGACCGACGCGCCCTACCGCACCCGCACCGGCACGACGCTGTCCGATGGTTCCTTCATTCCGGAAACCTACGAGCGTTATGGCCGCCAGTTCATGCTGGGCGTGAATTACCGCATGTGACGGAATGCCCCGGCGCCGGTTCCATCCGGCGCCGGGGCTCTCCCTTCCTCCTCTGTCCAACTGACATCCCGGCAGATGCCGGACCCTGGGAAGAACCATCCGTAAGTGTGACCGTTGGCGTCTCGCCCGGCAGACCGGATGGTTTATGATCCTGCGGCCCGGCATCCGCCGGGATGATTTTTGTCCGGCACCGGCAACGAACGAGAGCGGAGAAGCGCCTTGTCCCTGTCCCGTCTGTCCCGTCTTCTGTGTCATGTCTCGCTGGCGGGGGCGATCGCCGCCGCCCTGCCCCTGTCCGCCCTGGCGCAGGGCAAGAGGGCCGAGGTCTGGGTCACCAGCGCCGACGGGCGCGACCTGCTGGCCCACAAGGGCACCCTGCCCCGCCACAAGGAAGGTCATTATCCCGGCACGATCCGCATCGATCCCAGCCGATCCTATCAGGAAATTGTGGGTTTCGGCGCGGCCCTGACCGACGGTTCCGCCGAGATGATCCAGCATGGGCTGGATGCGGCCGGCCGGGCAGCGCTGCTGCAGGAACTGTTCGGGGCCGACGGGCTGGCCCTGGGCTTCACGCGCCTGACCATCGGCGCGTCTGATTTCTCCTCCACCCATTACACATTCGACGACCAGCCCAAGGGCGGCAGCGATCCTGACCTGAAGGGGTTCTCCATCGACCCCAATCGCGATGCCGTCCTGCCCGTCATCAAGGATATCCGCGCCGTCAATCCCGACATCGCCATCATGGCGTCACCGTGGAGCGCGCCGGGCTGGATGAAGACGACGGACAGCCTGATCAAGGGCAAGCTGCGGCCCGATTATTACGACGTCTTCGCCCGCTACATGGTCGCCTATACCAAGGCCTATGCGGCCGAGGGCGTGCCGTTCTATGCCCTGACCTTGCAGAACGAGCCGCATTTCGAGCCGGAGGATTATCCCGGCATGAAGCTGACACCCGATGCCCGCGCCCGCGTGGTGGCCGACCATCTGGGGCCGATGCTGGCAGCGATGCCGAACGCGCCGCGCATCCTGGAATGGGACCATAATTGGGACGAACCCGACAGCCCCATCGCCATGCTGGCCGACAAGAAGGCCGCCGCCTATGTCAGCGGCGTGGCCTGGCATTGCTATGCCGGCGATGTGGCCGTGCAGTCCGATGTGCATGAAGCCCATCCTGACAAGGATGCCTATATCACCGAATGTTCGGGCGGCGGCTGGGCCCCGGAATGGGACAAGACCCTGGCCTGGATGATGCGCAACCTGATCATCGACGGCACACGGCACTGGGCGCGCGGCGTGCTGCTGTGGAACCTGGCACTCAATGAGAAATGGGGGCCGCATCTGGGCGGCTGCGGCGATTGCCGCGGCGTCGTCACCATCGACAGCCAGACGGGCGCCATCACCCGCAATCTTGAATATTACGTGCTGGGCCATGCCAGCCGCTTTGTCCGCCGCGGGGCCGTGCGGGTGGAATCCGGGGAATCGGGCGTCAATGGCGTGCAACAGGTCGCCTTCCGCAACAAGGACGGCTCCTTTGCCCTGATCGCGCTGAACCAGTCCGCCACCGCCCAGCCGGTGACGGTGGCGGAGGGCGGCGAAAGCTTTACCTACAGCCTGCCCGCCGGTGCCGTGGCCACCTTCACCTGGAATGACGCCGCCAAGTGATCAAAGGGGGTTGCCGCCGGGCGGTTCAGACCCGGCGGCATCCGGATCAGAAGGTGATGCCGCCCTTGATCCACAGGGTGCGGCCCGGTTCATTGACACGGGTGGTCTGGATATAGCCCTGTCCCACCAGGCTGGCCGTGCCGGAACGGCTGAGCGCTTCGGCATAGGTGCGGTCGAAGATATTGTCGACACCCATGGTCAGGGTCACGCCATCGGCGGGACGCCAGCCGGCCGATGCTGAGAACACGGCGAAACCGCCCGTGCGGCCGATATCGGTGCCGACAATATTGCCCCAGCCGACATCGACCCGGTCCTGGGATGCCGCGAAGCGGGCCAGCGCCCCCGCCATCCAGGTGCCATCGTCATAGTTCAGGCCCAGCTTGGCCTCCAGCGGCGGCATCTGTGCCAGCGCCTTGTCCTCTGTCCGGTTGCGGCCCCGGACATAGGACAGCGACACATCGGCCCGCCAGACCTGGGTGATGGCATAGGCCAGTTCGGCCTCCCCACCCCATTGGCTGGCATTGATATTCTTGCCCGTGCTGGCGGACAGCAGCATGTAATCGTCGATACGATTGGCGAACAGGGAGAAAGACCCCGACCAGCGATCCGACTGATGCATCAGCCCGGCATCGATCTGGGTGGTCTTTTCGGGCGCCAGGGTGAAGGACCGGCTGCGCTCCCAATAGTCGGGCGCCCGCTCGCTGTGGCCGATGCCGACCTGGAACATCAGGGGCAGCGGCCCGGCAATATCCTGTTCCAGGCGCAGGAAGCCGTTATGCAGCGTGTCGGTGTCGCTGGGACGGGTGGCCAGGTTCAACCGTTCTGCCTCCGTCTGGTTCAGCCGGTATCCCGCCACCAGCATGCGATCGCTGTCCAGGGCATAGTTCGCCTCCATGAAGGCGCCGATTGTGCTGAACTCCAGGTCGGGCAGGCGTGGCTTGTCGCGGTAATCCACCCCGGCCTTGTATTCCATGACGGACAGGCTGCGCACAGTGTGCCGGTCATGATTGCCATCCAGGCCCAGTGTCAGGGTCAGGGCGCCTGACGGGCGCAGATCCACGGCGGCGCGTCCGCCATAGCCTTCGCGGTCGGGATTGGACAGCGGGCCCATCATGCCGCCGGTCCAGCGGCGCAGGCTGAAACTGTCCATGACATGGTCGACATAGTCGTAGAAGACGCTGGCTTCCACCTTGCCGACCAGGGGTGACAGGTCCTCGCGGGCAAAGCGCAGCCGGTGCGACTGCCGGTCGAACTTCACGCCGTCCATCATGCGGTCGGCATAGGCGGCCCGCGCCTCGCTGACCTCGCTGCTGCCTTCCAGCAGGGTCACATCGTCGGGTGTCCAGCCGGCGACCAGGGTGCCGCTGGACCGGTTGTAGGCGGAATGGACCTTGTTGCCGGCGCCATCTTCGTAATCATCGCTATGGGCGCGGGTGCCGATCAGCCGGACATAGGCCTGGCTGGTGCCGGCCGTCACGTCCACCTGCTGATCGTTGCGGCCATCATTGCCGCCCAGCAGGCTGGCATTGCCGCGGATGCCGGGCTCGGTGAAGCGCGGCGTCTCCCGCTCAAACAGCACGGCCGCACCGGACATGCCGCCGCCATAGCGCACGCTCTGCGGTCCCTTCAGCACCACGATACGGTTGAAGGCCTCCGGGAAAGCGTACGCCGTGGGCGGGTCCATGCGCATGCCGCAACCACCCATCACGGGCGACCCGTCGATCAGCATGCCCAGGCGCGAGCCGGACTGACCGCGGAACACCGGGTCGCCGCCCGTGCCGCCTTTGCGGATGACGGAAAAGCCGGGGATCGACTTCAGATAGCCGGCGCCGTCATTGGCGGGCACGGGCTGGCGCGGCTGCTTGGGATCGGTTTCCACCTGGATCGGCGTGGACATGCGGGGCGCCGTCACCACCAGCGGGCGCAGCATCAGGGGCTGGCTTTGCTTGTCGGTCTGCGGCTTCTGCTGTTCGGCATCGGCCTCTGCGGCAAAGGCATGGGGAACGAAGGTGGTCAGCAGCAGGCACGCGGCAAGGCGCGCCGAAATCGTCGTCACGGACATGATCTTGTTGTCTTTCAATATGCCGGACGCGCAGCGCCCGGCGCCCGCATCGGTCCCGCGTCAGCGGGCGCATGCGGCCATGGGATGGAAGCGATAAAGGGATCAGGCCGCGGGCGGTGCCCTGGCGCTCCAGGCGGTGAAGCGGACGGACGCGACAAGGGGCTGCGCCAGCGCAGGCAGCCGTTCGACCATAAGCGTGGCCGGGGCCGGAACGGGACTGGCGGCAGGCGCGATGGCCAGACTGCTGACCAGCATGCCCACCGGGCAATGGCGGCCATCGATATCGGTATGATCGGCGCCCGCGTCGTCCACGGGAAGGTCGACGGTGCCGGCCGGTGTACAGATGGGCGTGACGACGCCCATGGCCATGGACGGGGCATAAAGTGCCCAGACCAAAAGGTTCGCCAGCAGAGCCAGACTGGCCAGAGAGGTCGCGGCCCGCGCCAGACGGCGCATCAATCCCCGGTTGGCGAAATGATGCCTGTTCGAACCCTCACGCATGGGCCAAGATTAACGGAGCCGACCCGGAAAAGGCAGGACCATTTCGCCGCATCATTGCGCCAAGGCAATGTGGCGGCCCGGTCAGCGCATCAGTTCGCGCATGCCGGCATCCAGCCCGGCCAGGGTCAGCGGATACATGCGGCCCTCCATGATCTTCTGGAACATGGAAATGGACTGCGTGTATTGCCAGTACCGCTCGTCCGTCGGGTTCAGCCAGATGGAATGGCGATATTTATCCAGCAGGCGCCGCATCCAGACGACGCCCGCCTCCTCGTTGAAATGCTCCACGCTGCCGCCGGGCTGGGTGATCTCGTACGGGCTCATTGAGGCGTCACCCACGAACACCAGCTTGTAATCCGGCCCATAGGTGTTGAGGACATCCATGGTCGACAGCTTTTCCACATGCCGGCGACGATTATCCTTCCACACGCCCTCATAGACGCAATTGTGGAAGTAATAATATTCCAGATGCTTGAACTCACCACGCGCGGCGCTGAACAGTTCCTCGCACAGGCGGATATGGTCATCCATCGACCCGCCAATATCCAGGAACAGCAGCACCTTCACGGCATTGTGCCGTTCCGGCACCATCTTGATATCCAGATAGCCGGCATTGCGCGCGGTCGAGGTGATGGTGTCGGGCAGGTCCAGGGTTTCCGCCGCCCCTTGCCGCGCGAATTTGCGCAGGCGGCGCAGCGCCACCTTGATGTTGCGCGTACCCAGCTCGACGCTGTCATCCAGGTTCTTGAATTCACGCTTGTCCCAGACCTTGACGGCGCGGCGGTGACGGCTGCCATCCTGGCCGATGCGGATGCCTTCGGGATTGTAGCCATAGGCACCGAAGGGGCTGGTCCCGGCCGTGCCGACCCATTTATTGCCGCCCTGATGGCGCTCCTTCTGTTCGGCCAGCCGCTGGGCCAGCGTCTCCATCAGCTTGTCCCAGCCGCCCAAGGCCTCGATCTGGGCCTTTTCCTCGTCGGTCAGGAATTTCTCGGCCAGCTTGCGCAGCCATTCCTCGGGAATGGTGGCCGTCAGTTCCTCCGGCCCGACGACGCCGGCACCCTCCAGCCCCTTGAACACGGTGGCAAAGACGCGGTCGAACTTGTCCAGGTTGCGCTCGTCCTTCACCAGGATGGCGCGGGAAAGATAATAGAAATCCTCCACGGCATAGCCGGCGATACCGGCCTGCATCGCCTCCATCAGCGCCAGATATTCCTTCAGGCTGACGGGCACGCCGGCCTTGCGCAGGTCATAGAAGAAACCGGTGAACATCGGGCCTTTTCCGTGGGGGCAGGTGCGAAGGGCGACACTATAGCACGGTCATCATTCCGCCGCGCAGGCATCCTCATCCTGTTTCAGCGGCCGATACCACAGGGCAATGGCCCCGTCCCGTCCGCGCAGCGGCATTTCCTCCACCCGGCGGTAACCGGCCAGCACCCCGTCGCCATCGCTGACCAGGGCGGCCCCCGCCACCTCGTCGGAAATGACGATGCCGGCCTCCAGTTCGCGGGTCAGGTGCATCAGGCGGCTGGCGACATTCACGGTGTCGCCGATAACGGTGAATTCCAGCCGCTGATCGGAGCCGATATCGCCAGCCACCACGGCCCCGTAATGCAGACCGATGCCCAGGCCCACGGATGGCAGACCCCGTTCGGCGCGCAGGCGGTTCCAGGCCGCGATCTCATCCTGCATGTCATGGGCGCAGGCAAGGGCCGCGGCCGGATCGCGGCCGCTGGGCGCCAGCAGGCCGAAGGTGGCCATGACGCAATCACCGATATATTTGTCGACCGTGCCGCCATGGGTGAACACGGCCTTTTCCATGCGCACCCGGAATTCGCGCAGCAGGTCGATGATCTCTCCCGCCGGCGCATTCTCGCACAGACGGGTAAAACCGGTCAGATCGGCGAACAGCACGCAGACGACGCGCGTGTTGGGACGCGACAGCGGGCTGTCGCTGGCCGCCAGCCGTTCCACCATGTCAGGCGAGAAATAGCGGGCCAGGTTGGCGCGTTCACATTCCGTCGCCGCCTGGCTGACCAGCAGCATCTTGGCGCGCCGCACGGCCGCCGCCAGGGTCAGCGCCACCAGCATCAGGAACAGCACCTGCGTCAGCCAGTTGGCCAGATCGACATAGCGCGGGTTCAGCATGACCCGCAGCATGTCGCCCGCATCCGGGCTTGACCACATCCAGTCGAACGGCACGGTGAAGGTGCCCGGCTGACGCAAGGCATGGATGACGACCGCCGACCAGGACATGGCGGCGGTCAGCCCGCTCCACACCACCAGCGCCGGGCGCTGCACCATCACCGAACTGGCGATCAGCAGGAAATAGACGTCGAACCAGACCGACCGCGTGTTCATGGCCGGCGACAGATCCTCGCCGCCCACGGTGATGGGAGAGATCATCACCATGGCAATGGCGAAATGATCAAAGGCGACGGAGGCGAACATCTGCCAGGGCCGGAACCAGCGCGTCTTGTGCAGCGCCCACAGCGCCAGGGCGTTGCAGGCGATGGTGGCGATCACCGCATAGCCGGCGATATTGTCTTCCTGCTGATTCAGCATATAGATCCAGGCCAGGATCGCCCCCAGCCCGATCATGCGGGCCCAGGTCGCCACCTCGATCCCGCGCGATTGCTCACGCGCGAACACGGCCTTCAGCCGCGCCTCCGTCCCGAGATTGCGATCCGCCTGATTGCTCATGCCCTGTCCCCTGCCGCGACCGAGGGTTCAGCCGCGACCCGTCCTTTATACCGCATCCGCGGCACTTTTTCAGGCGCCATCACCCCTTGCGGATAACGGCCCCGTCACCCGGTGCGGCGGCAGATTGACCACGGATTGTGGAGCCCTTGTGGCAAGCCGACATCCTGGCCGCCAATGCATAATGCATCATTTCTTTGAGTCAGCATTGCGAATAGCAGTATATTTGCATAACGCAAAGAATGGGCGCCGGACAGGCATTCGTTAACCATAGCGATTCCGCCATTTTTCCACCCCCACCCCATCGGCATACCCCTTGCTTTAGGTTGTGGCATCAAAGGCGGAAACGCCAAGCCAGCCGAACCGATGGAGCCCCCGATGACCAAGTTCTTCGCCAAGACCGCCGCCGCCGCCCTGATCGCTTCCGCCATTGCGGCCCCGGCCATGGCCCAGAACAGCTCCGGCAATTTCCAGCTGAAGGGCAATGTTGCGCTCTCCTGCACCATCGCGGTCCAGGATCTGGGCCAGTCCCTGTCGCTGAAGGCCGGTGAGACCAACAAGACCGTCGGCTCCGTCACCGAGACCTGCAATTCCGGCTCCGGCTACCGCATCACGCTGGCTTCCGCTAATTCCGGCAAGCTGAAGAGCGGCAATTTCACCATCGATTACAGCGTCAATTACGACAGCTATACCGGTGCGCTGACCAGCCAGGCCGTTGTCGACCGCGCCAATGCGCAGTTCGGCAAGAAGTCGGACCTGAAGGTTACCGTGGGCGCGTCGGACCAGTACATTGCCGGCGACTATGCCGACACCGTGACCGTCACCATCGCCGCCAAGTAAGCGCTGGTGATGTTTTGAAGCGTACAGCCCCGCCCGAAACGGGCGGGGTCTTATCAAACCATAGCCGAAGAGGTGCAAAATGCGCCGATTTCTGGCACGGGCCATGGCCGCCCTGCTGTTGTCGAGCACCGCCCTGATGCCGGTGGCATCCAGGGCGCAGAATACATCCGGCAATATCGGGCTGCGCGGCAGCATGCCCATGTCCTGCGCCATTGCGGTGCAGGACCTGAACGCCACCTGGAACCTGACGTCGGGCGAAAGCTCCAAGACGGTGGGGTCGGTGACGGAAACCTGCAATGCGGCGTCCGGCTACTCGATCAGCCTGGCGTCGGCCAATGGCGGCAAGCTGAAAAGCGGCGCCAACGAAATCGCCTATACCGTCGATTACGACAGCAATGCCGGCGGCCTTTCCAGCCAGATGGTGGTGGAACGCGCCACGGCCCAGTTCGGCAAGAAGTCGGACCTGAAGGTGACGGTTCCCATCTCTGCCCAGCATGTGGCCGGCGATTATGCCGACACCATCACCGTGACCATCGCCGCGCGTTGACATCCCGGTCGGGCCTTGTGTCCGCAAAGCGGCACCGGCCCCGGTTGGGCTCAGACAGTGAACAAGGCCGCCGCCACGCGCCGCCCCTCCGCCAACAGAATGTTGTAGGTGCGGCAAGCGGCGGGACTGTCCATCACATCCACGACAATCCCCTTCTCCCGCAGACCCTTGCGCAGGGCTGACGGCAGCAGTCCCATGCGGGCGCCACAGCCCAGCAGCAGCACTTCCGGCTTAGGCTCGGCGTCCAGAAGGGGCGCGAAATCCTCCTCCGTCAGGGCAGCGAATCCCGTCACCGGCCAGAGGATGGTCCGGTCGGGAAAGACGATGATGGCGCTTTCATAGACAATATTGGAAACGCGGAAGCGGCCCGGACCATAGGTGTCGATAACCTGCCGGTCGGCGGGGATGATCGGCGTGATTTCCATGACATCGCCCTTCACAATGCAAAACGGCCCGCCGCAAAAGGCGACGGGCCGTTTTCATGCCTTGCGGCGTGATTACTTCTCTTCCGCCTTGGCCGGCTCGGTCTTGGCCAGGACGCTGGTGATGGTGCCGCGCAGGACGCGCACGCGCACGCCTTCCGCGATCTCCACGGTCACGTCATCCTCGTTATTGCCGACCTTGACGACGGTGCCGATGATGCCGCCACCGGTGACCACACGGTCGCCACGCCGCAGCGCGTCCAGCATACCCTTATGCTCCTTCAGCTTCTTCTGCTGCGGACGGATCAGCAGGAAATAGAAGACCACGAAGATCAGCACCAGCGGCGCCAGCGACATCAGGGATTCCATGCCACCACCCGGCGCACCGGCAGCGGCCTGGGCATAGGCCGTGGAAATGAACATCAACCGCTCCTTAAAATTCGATCATCCGGCACGGGTCCGGACGGGGGGGACTATACAAGCCGCCGGCCCCGTTGCAACCGAAACCGGGCGCTGCCATGCGGCAAGCGGGCTTCGGACCGCCATTGGGGCCGTGATAGCGTGGCCCCTCATCTGGCCCCGCACCGCGCAAGGTGCAAGGGGGCGGCCCCACGATCGAGCCTTTGAGCGTTCCAGCATGGCCCTGCCCACCGATCCCCATCCGCTGCTGCCCGTCCTGTCGCGCATTGCCGAGGCGCTGGACCGGCTGGCCCCGCCCGCCCGGCCCACGGGCGACCTGTCGGCGGCCGATGCCTTTGTCTGGCAGGCCGCCACCCTGTCGCTAACCCCGGTGGGCCGCGTCGCCCATGTTGATTACGACCTGCTGAAGGGCATCGACCGGCAGAAGGCGCAGTTGCTGGAGAACACCACGCGTTTCGCCCGTGGCCTGCCCGCCAACAATGCCCTGCTGTGGGGCGCGCGCGGCATGGGCAAAAGCTCCATCGTCAAGGCCGTGCATGCCCGCATCAACCGCGATGCGCCGGGGTCGCTGGCCCTGGTGGAAATCCACCGCGACGACATCCCCACGCTGGGCCGGCTGCTGGAGGTCTTGCGCGACAGCGACCGGCGCTGTGTGCTGTTCTGCGACGACCTGTCCTTCAGCCATGATGACGGCGATTACAAATCGCTGAAGGCCCTGCTGGAAGGCGGGATCGAGGGGCGGCCCGACAATGTCATCCTTTACGCCACCTCCAACCGCCGCCACCTGATGCCGCGCGACATGATCGAAAATGAACGGTCAACGGCCATCAACCCGTCAGAGGCGGTGGAGGAAAAGATCAGCCTGTCCGACCGGTTCGGCCTGTGGCTGGGTTTCCATGCCTGCGACCAGGACAATTATTTCGCCATGGTGGAAGGCTACGCCGCCGCCTATGGCCTGGATCTCAGCATGGAACAGTTGCACGCGGCCGCCGTGGAATGGTCGGTGACGCGCGGCAACCGTTCGGGGCGCGTGGCATGGCAGTTGATCCAGGATCTGGCGGGGGCGGCGGGCAAGCGGTTGGGGTGAGTGAACCCTCTTCGCCACCGTCATTCCCGTGAAGGCGCCCAGGTGCGGTGTCACTCTGTCCGCACCTCCTTATCCGCCCCCCTCTCCCGTCACCCCGGCGAAAGCCGGGGTGACGGAAAAAGAGTGAGTGTGCGACAGAGCCCCCCCCACACCCCCTTGATCCCGCGCGCCATCCGACGCAAAAACAAGGGCTTGCCCCCTGCCCTACGCCGTCGGAGCCCTTGATGTCCGCTTCCCCGCTCTCCCGCCCCTTCCGGTCCCTGGCCGCGGCCGGTGCGCTGGCTGCCCTGCTGCTGGTCCCGCCGGCAATGGCGGAGACGGTCAGTGCGGAGGTGGGGGTGCCCCTGAAGGCGGCGAAGGAGGCGCTGGCGGCCAAGCGTTATGATCAGGCGCTGAAGGAAGTGGACAAGGCCCGCGCCGTGCCCAGCATCACGGCGCGGGAGAAATGGGCGGCCGAACTGATCCGGGCCGCTATCTTCAAGGCGCAAGGGCGCTTCGATCTGGCGGCCAATGCGTTCGAGGCGGCGCTGGGCCTGGTGCCCATGTCCGACGCCGACACGGGCGGGGCGCTGGAAACCCTGTCACAGCTTTGGTACCGGGCCGGCGATTTCCCCAAATCGGCCGCCTTCGGGGAAAAGGCCATGGCGGCGGGCCGTACCAGCGACGCCTTCCGCCAGATGGTGGCAGAGGCGTATTTCCGGGCCAAGCAGCCGGCCAAATCCGCCGCACTCGCCCGCCGCATCATCGATGACCAGCGCAAGGCCGGCCGCACCCCGTCGGCGGAGGTGCTGCAATTGCAGGCCGCGTCGGAATTCGGGTCGGGCGACACGGAGGGCTATATCAAGACCCTGAAACAGCAATTGCTGAATGGCGACCGCAGCCGGGAGAACTGGCAGCGCCTGCTGGACGCCACGTCCCGCGCCAAGCCCATTCCCGACCGGCTGGACATGGACTGGGCCCGCCTGAAACTGGCCGCCAACGCCTATGACAACCCGGACAGCCTGACGGAGATGGCGCAGCGCGCCATGGTGGAAGACCTGCCCGCCGACGCGGCCGCCGCCCTGGCCCATGGCTGGAAGATCGGCCTGCTGGGCACCGGCCCGGCTGTGGAACGCCAGCAGCGCCTGCGCGATTACGCCGCCCAGCAGTTGGCCGCCCAGAAGGAGGGTCTGGCCGAGCGCCACCGCCAGGTGATGGCCGGTAAGGATGCCAATGCGCTGGCCAAGCTGGGCATGGTCTATGCCTCGCTGGGCGACCTGAACCAGGCCATCCCCCTGCTGCAACAGGCACTGACCGGCAAACTGATCAGTCCCACCGTCGTCCGCCTGCGCCTGGGCGTCCTGCAATACCGCGCCGGACAGGCCCAGGCGGCGGCCCAGACCTTAGCCGCCCTGCCGCCGGGCAGCGACGAGGCGCGGCTGGCGGGGATTTGGGGGCTGATGTATGGGGGGCGGTGAGGGGGGGCTTGTAGGCTAAACTGGTCGTTTACACAGCCTCGCCATTTCCAATAAGACAATAAGAAATAAATCCGAATACGGGGAAAAAGTTATCCTCAATTTGAATTGATATATAGATATAAAATTGTAATACAGACCGCCACGTCAAGGTGTAGACCGATCGAAGGCCGTAACATACGGTATACGTTGATCGATAAGTGCCCTCAGAAACCGGTCATCATTCCTGCTTGGGAACAGATCGGACATCGCATATCCCTGTGGGGAGCTCAGGTCAAAATCGAGGCGTATCACCTCCACCAAGAAGTCTGCAGGTAGGTTTATGGCCCAAGGTGAAGCGTGGGCGGTCACACAATGCTGTTGTATTGGCCGCTGTGGGTTCAGCGCCTCGAACAATCGGCGCCGTTGATGCACTGTCATCTCACGCTCATTCTCTTTTAAGATGTACAGCAGGGCTTGACGATTGTTAGTGCCAACAAACTTGTAAGTACAGTTATGGCCCGAACCATCTAAGGCATGGGTTGCAAAAAACAACGCAACATCAACATCACTCGAGAGATCCAGCACAGGTGAAAGCAACCCATAGTGTTGCATAAGAGTCGCGAAGGCCGAAGCGTACTGATCGAAATCCAGTATCAGATCCCCCCTTATCTTGCCAAATTCCGCCACAGCCGGATCACTACAATCCTCCATTTCCGGAATGGAGTAAACAAGCTCGCCATTATCAATCAAAGATTGATGACGACGCTGGATATCCTCGATGTCGAACGATGAATAGAGAATCTTCGACCATTCTAACCTGGTGAGATTCCGAAACGAGAGGAAGCTGCTCCGCCGGGCAAGTAGCAATCGCCGCCAAACAGATGGCACCAGCGATATCTCACCAAAGCCGTCCACCGACATCGCCGGATTCGGGACCGCCCTATCAAGAGAGAAATTGCGCGTCTGTCCGCGGAAGAGAAGACGGCGCATGTAGCGTGCCCGCGCCGCTTCCACCAAATAATGCACTTCATCCAAGGAATGCGCTGTGCGAACCTGAACCCGCGAAGTCAGCTCATAGTTCCCCGAACGGAACCTGTCAGCTGCAATACGAAAGCGACCATCAGTCGACGATAGCAGCCCTGCATAATAGCGATCATAGACAATATTGAGGCCTTCAAACATAACATAGCCTGACTCAATCAACCGTCGGGCGTCGGCCTCTGAGTAGCCCAACGCCTCAAACCGCTCAGGGGTTCTCGGATCAGGCTTGTATGTTTCGTCAGCGTCGCACCAATCGAACTCGGCGCTATAATAATCCCAGTATGTCATGTGGCCTCAATGCAAAGGCAAGCTATCTAACACAGACGCCGTATTTACTACTAACCACCGCCCATTTAACTGCAAGAACGAAATTTATACCGACTTCAACACGATATCAATGAAAATGGTAAAAATTCAGGAGGATAACTCAGGAATAAAATTAGGTAAATCTGTCATAGACTGGATTCTATGGAAACCTTCAATAGTGGAAGCTAGAGATGATGAGTGTGCGTTCCACTTCCGCCCCTCCGTCAGCCATAAAAAAGCGGCGCCCCGCCGGGACGCCGCTTTCCTCACCTCAACCCTTCAACGCCAGACGGCGGCACCACCGCCCCCCCTCACCCCAACCGGGCCAGCGCCTCGGCCAGCTTGGCGCGGGTGGCATCCGCGTCGGCGCGGCGGTCGCGTTGTTCTTCGATCACCTCTTCGGGCGCCTTGTCGACGAAGTTCTTGTTCGACAGTTTGGCGTCGATCTTGGCGATGTCCTGTTCCAGCTTGCCGATTTCCTTGCCCAGGCGGGCCTTTTCCTTCTCCACATCGATGAAGTCGGAGAGCGGCAGGATCAGGGTGGCTTCGTCCAGGACGGACTGGGCGGAACCCTTGGGCGCGTCCTCGTTCGTGGCCTCCACACCCGACAGGCGGGCCAAGCGCAGGATCAGGTCGCGGTGGGTGGCCAGACGCTGGCGCGTGACCTCGCTGGCATCCTTCAGCAGCAGGGGCAACTGGGCCGAGGGCGGCACGTTCATTTCCGACCGCACGGTGCGGATGCCGGAAATCAGGCGCACCACCCATTCCATCTCGTCACTGGCCGCCTGATCGACCAGCGCCGCCTGCGCCAGCGGCCAGGGGGCGGAGATCAGGGTCTGGCCCTGCCCGCCCAGCTTCTCGTTCAATTCCTCCGTGATGAAGGGCATGACCGGGTGCAGCAGGTGCAGGATACGGTCCAGCACCCAGGCGGTGGTGGCGCGGGTTTCGGCCTTGGCAGCTTCATCCTCCCCATTCAGGATGGGCTTGGTGAATTCCAGATACCAGTCGCAGAAGCTGTTCCAGGCGAACTGATAGATGCCGGCCGCCGCCTCGTTGAACTTATAGGCGTCCAGCGCGTCGGTGATGCGACCGGCCGCCTGCTGCACGGCGCTGACGATCCATTTATTGACCGTCAGCTTCACGGCTGCCGGATCGAACCCGGCCACGGGGGCGACCTGGTTCATTTCGGCATAGCGCGCGGCGTTCCACAGCTTGGTGGCGAAGTTGCGATAGCCTTCGACGCGGTTGACCGCCAGCTTGATGTCACGGCCTTGCGCGGCCATGGCCGTCAGCGTGAAGCGCAGGGCATCGCACCCATACTGGTCGATCACCTCCAGCGGGTCGATGACATTGCCCTTCGACTTCGACATCTTCTGGCCCTTTTCATCGCGGACCAGGGCATGGATGTAGATGGTCTTGAACGGCACATCGCCCATGAAATGGATGCCCATCATCATCATGCGGGCGACCCAGAAGAAGATGATGTCGAAGCCGGTGACCAGCACGTCGCCGGGGTAATAGCGCCCCAGCTCCGGGGTCTGTTCCGGCCAGCCCAGCGTGCTGAACGGCCACAGCGCGGAGGAGAACCAGGTATCCAGCACGTCGCTGTCGCGCGTCAGGGCCACGCCGTCGCCGGCCAGGGCGTGGGCCTCTTCCGCCGTCTCTGCCACAAAGACATTGCCATCGGCATCATACCAGGCGGGGATCTGGTGACCCCACCAGAGCTGACGCGAGATGCACCAGGGCTGGATATTGCGCATCCATTCGAAATAGGTGTTTTCCCAGTTCTTGGGCACGAACTGGGTCTTGCCCGTCTCCACCGCCTCAATCGCCGGCTTGGCCAGGGTGGCCGCGTCGCAATACCATTGGTCGGTCAGCCAGGGCTCGATCACCACGCCGGACCGGTCGCCATGCGGCTGGGTCATCTTGTGCGGGACGATCTGTTCCAGCAGTTCCAACGCCTCCAGATCGGCCACCACCTTCTTGCGCGCCTCATACCGGTCCAGGCCGCGATAGGCCTCCGGCACCGGCTCGCTGAACGCCTCCAGGCGGCCATCGGCGCCGGGCTTATAGCCTTCGAAACTCTGGACGATGCGGGCGTCGCGGTCCAGCAGGTTGATCAGCGGCAGCTTGTGGCGCTTGCCGACCTCGAAATCGTTGAAGTCATGGGCGGGCGTGATCTTCACGGCACCCGACCCCGTCTCCGGATCGGCATATTCATCGGCCACGATGGGGATCAGGCGGCCGACCAGCGGCAGGCGCACGAACTTGCCGATCAGGTCCTTGTAGCGCTCATCGTCGGGATGCACGGCCACGGCCGTATCGGCCAGCATGGTCTCGGGCCGGGTCGTGGCGACGACGATATAGCGGCCTTCCTGCCCGTCGATGGGATAGCGGAAATGCCACAGATTGCCGTTCACCTCCTTCTGCTCGACCTCCAGGTCGGAGATGGCGGTGTGCAGCTTGGGGTCCCAGTTGACCAGACGCTTGTCGCGATAGATCAGGCCCTGGCGGTACAGTTCCACGAACACCTTGCGGACGGCCTTGTTCAGGCCTTCATCCATGGTGAAGCGTTCGCGCGCCCAGTCGGTGGAGGCACCCAGGCGACGCAGCTGGCGGGTGATGGTGCCGCCGGACTCGGCCTTCCATTCCCAGACCTTTTCCAGGAACTTCTCACGCCCCAGATCCTGGCGCGTGATGCCTTCCTTGCCCAGGTTGCGCTCCACCACCATCTGGGTGGCGATGCCGGCATGGTCGGTGCCCGGCTGCCACAGGGCATCCTTGCCACGCATGCGCTGATACCGGATCAGAATGTCCTGAAGCGTGAAGGTCAGGGCGTGGCCCATATGCAGGCTGCCCGTTACGTTGGGCGGCGGCATCATGATGGTATAGGGCGTCTGGTTCGAATCGACGTGTGCGGCGAACGCGCCCGTGTCTTCCCAGCGCTGATAATGGCTGGCTTCCACCTCGGCGGGGGAGAACGTCTTTTCCAACATGATGGCCGGGCCTTCCGGGTAAGGGGGATCGGGTTAAATAAAGGAAAAGGGGCGGCACCCACAAGGCGCCGCCCCTTTTGTTCACGTCAAAGCAGGCAAGCGCGTCAGTCGAGGCCGCGCCGTACCACCCGCTCAATCTCACGCTTGACCATCCGCTCCACCATGGTGGGCAGATTATCGTCCAGCCATTCACGGATCATGGGACGCACGATCTCATAAACGATCTGTTCCAGGGTCACGTCGCCACGGCCGACCGGACCGTCACCCGTCAGGCTGGGCCCGCCACGGCGGAATCCGGCCAGACCGGCGGCAAAGGCGCGGCTGGCCGCGTCGGCGGCGTAATCAGAGATCAGGCCGCCATCATCCGGCGGGGGTGCCCGACGCGGCGGAGGCGGCGGCGAGAAATAGGTCTCCGGCTCTTCCTGAACCATCTGGGTCAGTTCAAGCGGCTCCTCCTCTTCCTCCTCGATCGGGGGGAAATCCGGCTCCGGATCGAACACCATCGGGGGTGGCGGCGGCGGAGGCGGCGGGGGGGGAGGCGGCGGCGGAGGCGGGGGAGGAGGCGGCGGTGGCGGGGGCGGCGGAGGCGGCTCCTCCGGCGGCGCTTCACCGTCCTCGGAAATAATCCGGCGGATGGAAGCGAGAATCTCTTCCATCGATGGTTCTTGTGAGGACCCTTTGTCGGCCATTGCGCGCGTAACCTGACCTTCCACGAAGCTGGCCGCAAGCCTAGGGCAGAACGCGGCAAAATTCCACGAACTTGTTAAAGGAATTAAGGAAACCGCGCTTTCAGAGGCTCAAAAGACAAGGGGAGGCGAATCCGCCTCCCCTTCCCTGGATACAATCGATGGTATTGCCGACGAATCAATCGGCCGACAGACCCCACAGCTTGCTGGACGCGCTCTCATAATGCGCGTTCACGTCATAGGCCTGGACCGGCAGGTCCAGGGCCTTGGGCGAAAGCTGACCGACGGCGGCCATGACCTGGAAGCTGGCGACAACCTCGTCACGCTGTGAACGGACCAGCTCCACCTGCGCGCTCAGCAGTTCCTGTTCGGCGTCGAGCGTATCCAGCACGGTGCGCGAACCCACCGTGGCTTCCTGGCGCACGCCTTCCAGGGCGATGTTGGCGGCGCGCACCTGCTCCTGGCGCGACTTGATCGACGAACGGGCCGTCGTCAGGGCCTCCCAGGCGCGGATGGCCGTTTCCCGGGACTGGCGCACGGCCTCGTCGATCTGGATGCGGCGCTGGGACGCGGTCTGCTTGGCTTCGCGCACGCGGGCCGTGGTGCCGCCGGCCTCATAGATCGGCACGGAGACGCGGGCCATCACCGATGCCTGGTCCAGCGTGTCGATGCTGCCATTGTAGTTCCAGCTGCGCTGGACGGACCCGACCACCGATACGGTGGGCAGCAACTCGCCAGCCACCTGATCGACGGCGGCATCGGCCGCCCGTTCGCTGTACTTGGCGGCCAGGACCTGCGGGCTGCCCTGTTCGGCCAGATTGATGATGGCCTCGCGCGAGGCCGGCAGACCCGTCAGCGGCGACGGCTGCAACAGGTTTTCCGGCAAAGCGCCGATCATGCGGGCGAAGGTGGCGCGGCTGGCATTCAGGGCGCCTTCGGCGGCGATACGGTTGGATTCCGACAGGGCCAGACGCGACTCGGACTGGCTGACGTCGGTGCGGGTGATCTCGCCCACGCGGAAGCGGTCGCGGGCGGCTTCCAGCTGGCGCTTCAGCACCTGCACATTGTTAACGTTCAGGTCCAGCACGGCCTGGTCGCGGACCACGTCGGAATAGGCAGTGGCGGCGGACAGCAGCACGCTCTGTTCCGTGGCCGACAGGCTGGCGCGCTGCGCCTGGATCAGAGCCTCGGCGCGGCTCATCGCGGCTTCGGTGCGGCCGCCGCGAAAAATCGGCTGGGTGATGTCGGCGCCGACGGATTTCTGCGTCCAGTTGCTGGTCGTCAGGCCCGAATCCGTGCGGTACCGGCCATAATCACCATCGACGGTCAGCGTCGGCAGATAGCCGGAGCGGGCCTGCGGCACCAGTTCGTCGGTGGCGCGCAACTGGGCGCGGGCCGCATCCAGGGTGGGATTCGACTGGTAGGCAGCGGCCAGCGCTTCCTGCAACGTCTGCGCCTGGGCGGGGGTAATGCCCAACCCACAGGCCAAGGCCACGGCCGGCAGTGCGGCGCGCGCCACGCGGCGCAGGAACTGGGTGGTCGAGGTCGGCTTCTGACGGGTGGAATGCATGGTCAATACACCTTCATGGTCGGATCGATACGCCGGGCCCAAGCGTCGATTCCGCCCGCAAGATTGATGGCCCGGTCAAAACCCTGGGCACGCAGCCAGGACGTGGCGTGCGCGCTTCGCATGCCGTGATGGCACAGGACCGCAATATCCCGGTCCTGCGGCAATACCGTCACGGCAGACGGTAATTGCCCGAGTGGAATGTGGATGCTTTCACCGATCCGGCAAAGTTCCACTTCCCAGGGTTCGCGTACATCCAGCACGACAACCCCATCATTTCCACGCAGCCTGTCCGCCAATTCCTCCACAGTCATCTCATTGTCTGTGATGGGGCGCACAGGCTGGCTCCGCGGCTGGATCAGAACTGGAAATCCGGCTTGGCTTCCAGCCCGGGCAGGATGGCGGCCGACGCGTCGAACAGGACGCGGCTGGACACCTTGCCACCCGTCTTCTGGTAGAGGCGGGCCACACCCTGGCCGCTTTCCGGAATGACGACGGCCATCAGGCGGCCACCCTCGGCCAGTTGGTCCAGCAGCGTCGCGGGCACGGCAGCAACCGCGCCCTGCACAATGATCACATTGTACGGACCCTGCTTGGCCCAGCCCGCATTCAAGGGGCCCTGCATGACGGCCGCATTGTCGACGCCATGGGTCTGCACGGCCTGATTGGCCTGGGCGGCCAGCTCGCTGTCCGATTCCACGGCAACGACCGTGGCGGCCAGACGGCCCAGGACGGCGGCGGAGTAGCCGGTGCCCGTACCGATATCCAGGACGATGTCGGTCGGCTGGATCCTGGCATCGTTCAGCAGCCGGGCCAGGACCATCGGTTCCAGCAGGAAGCGGCCCTTGCCGATGGAAATGCTCTTGTCGACATAGGCGACACCGCGCAGCCCGGCGGGCACGAACTGATCGCGCGGCACGGCCAGGAAGGCATCGACCACGCGCTGGTCGGTCACCTTGTTCGGCCGGATCTGGCCTTCGACCATATTCAGACGGGCGGCGCTATATTCGGTGTTGGCCATCATGGGACGGGTCTGTCGCGCTGGGGATGACAAAGGGTGGGATGAATCCGCGAAGGGAATCCACGGTGCTATATATCCGCCCCGCCCGCGGAACACAATGTTGCGCCTGCACCAGAGCAGGACGCAGACGAATAATTGCACCACCCCCTTGACCACCCCCTTCCCGCCCGTCTATATAGCGGCCCCACCCCGGACGGCGCGTAGGCTGATGGGGCACCGTTGGCGCGGTGGCAGAATGGTGATGCAACGGACTGCAAATCCGTGAATCCGGGTTCGATTCCCGGCCGTGCCTCCAAGTTTCAAGCCTGTCTGTCAGGCGATGTGAAGGCCCGCCCCTCCGGCGGGCCTTCTGCATATCAGGGCTGTTGCAGACCGCGGGCCAGCAGGGCGCGCAGATCGGCCGGCGTCGCCGGATCGGTCAGCAGCAAAGGCAGGCGCAGCAGCGCGATCAGGGACAAGCCATCGGTGATCGCCCCCGACTGGGCCATGGCCAGCGCCTCATGCAGTGGCAGACGGCGCAAGGCCAGTTCCTCTGTATCGTCGGGCTCCGCCTCCCCCTCGGTCAGACCCCAGGCAACGAAAAGGGTGCCCTCTTCATCCGACACGCTGTTGGACAGATCGACCTTCTGGAAGGCCAGCAGATGGGCGGCCGCCACACCGGTCTCTTCCCGCAGTTCGCGCCGCGCGCCCACCGCCGGGTCTTCGCCCACCGGCACCCCGCCCTCCGGGATTTCCCAGCTGTAGCGGTCATGGGGATAGCGATACTGCCCCACCAGCCAGGTCGTACCGTCATCGGCGACGGGCACCACACCCACCGCATGGTTGCGAAACCGCACGACGCCATAGATGCCGGGCGCGCCGCTGGGCTTCACCACATCGTGATGTTCCACGGCGATCCAGGGATTCTCATAAACGGCGCGCAGGGCCTTCAGACGCCAGGGATTGCGGGCGGGGTCGGGGCGCATGGGCGGTCTCCGGTTGAGTCATGGGTGCAGGCTACTGGAATCAAAGGAGATTTCCAGCCGTATGAAGAAAATGCGGCAAAAAGCGAAACAGGGGTTTACAAACAAGGACAGGGTTGGCTATAAGCCCGCCCACCGCACGATGCGGCGTCGCAAAACGGCGCCGGGTCGGACGCACTGATCCCAGGTAGCTCAGAGGTAGAGCAGGCGGCTGTTAACCGCCCGGTCGGGGGTTCGAATCCCTCCCTGGGAGCCAATCGTGCAAGGCCGGATGTCGCTAACATCCGGCCTTGTGCTTTCAGGTTCGTGCTGTGGTATATAAGGTGTGGTTGGAACTGGCTGATCCCAGGTAGCTCAGAGGTAGAGCAGGCGGCTGTTAACCGCCCGGTCGGGGGTTCGAATCCCTCCCTGGGAGCCATCCAAGCAAGACCTTTCCAAAAAACGCGCCCCGCCGGGCGCGTTTTTTTGTTTTGGGTTTATCCCAATCGTCGCTCCACTTCCGTGAGGCGACGTCAGGATCGCGTGATCAGAATGCCGCCTCATACTGTTCCGGCTTGAAACCGACCAGCAGGCGCCCGCCAATGTCCAGCACCGGCCGCTTGATCATGGAGGGCTGGTCCAGCATCAGGGCGATGGCCTTCTCCCGGTCCAGCCCTTCCTTGGCGGCGTCCGGCAGCTTCTTGAAGGTGGTGCCGGCCCGGTTCAGCAGCACCTCCCAGCCCAGCGCATCGACCCAAGCGGACAGGCGATCGCGGTCGATGCCCGCCACCTTGTAGTCATGGAAGTGATGCGCCACGCCCTTGGCCTCCAGCCAGGTGCGGGCCTTCTTCATCGTGTCGCAGTTCTTGATGCCATAGATCGTGACGCTAGTCATTGGCTGATCCCCTTCCCCTTAAAGGCCACGCGCCATGGCGCGCCAGGCGATGTCGCGGCGGCAGAAGCCTTCCTTCCAGTCGATGCGGTCCACGGCCTCATAGGCCTGGGCGCGGGCATCGGCAACGCGGGGGGCGATGGCCGTCACGCCCAGCACACGCCCGCCATTGGCCAGAATGGCGCCATCGGCTCCCGTCTTGGTGCCGGCATGGAAGATCTCCACCCCATCCACCTGCCCGGCCTGATCCAGATTGCCGATACGCGTGCCCTTTATATAGTCGCCGGGATAGCCGTTGGCGGCCATGACGACGCACAGGGCGGCCTCGTCATGCCATTCCGGCTCGCTGCCCGACACATCGCCCTGGGCGGCGGCCAGCAGCAGCGGCACCAGATCGGATTTCAGCCGACGCATCAGCACCTGGCATTCCGGGTCGCCAAAGCGGACATTATATTCCAGCAGCTTGGGCACGGGCTGACCATCGGGGCCATTCACCACCATGATGCCGGCGAACAGCACACCGATGAAGGGCTTGCCCTCTGCCGCCATGCCCTTCACGGTCGGCAGGATCATTTCCTGCATGATGCGGGCTTCCAGATCGGGCGTCAGCACCGGGGCCGGGCTGTAGGTGCCCATGCCGCCCGTGTTGGGGCCCTGATCGCCATCGAAGGCGCGCTTATGGTCCTGGGCCCCGGCCAGGGCGACGGCATTGGTGCCGTCGCAGATGGCGAAGAAGCTGGCCTCCTCCCCATCCAGGAATTCCTCGATCACCAGTTCGGCCCCGGCATCGCCGAAGCGGCGGCCGACCATGGCCTCGTCGATGGCAGCAAAGGCCTCGTCCACGCTCTGGCAGATGGTCACGCCCTTGCCGGCGGCCAGCCCGTCCGTCTTCACGACGATGGGCGCGCCCTGGCGGGCAACAAATTCCTTGGCGGACGCCACATCGGTGAAGCGGCCATAGGCGGCCGTGGGCACACCGAAGCGGGCCACGGCATCCTTCATGAAACCCTTGGACCCTTCCAGCGCGGCGGCTTCCGCTGATGGGCCGAAAGTGGCGATGCCGGCGGCGCGCAGGCTGTCGGCCAGGCCCAGCACCAGCGGCTCCTCCGGCCCGACAACGACAAAATCGATGCCCTGTTCCTGGGCAAAGGCGGTGATGCCGGCCACGTCATTGCCGGACAGGGGCACGCATTCAGCCACGGCGGCGATGCCGGCATTGCCGGGGGCGCAATAGAGCCGATCGCACAGGGGCGAACGCTTGATGGCCCAGCACAGCGCATGTTCGCGACCACCGGAACCCACGACCAGAATCTTCATGGCACCCTTCCCCTGCTTCGCCTTCGGCGGCGGGTTCTTAGCATGGGGACCGGAACGGGTCACCCGGCCTTGACGGATACCGCCCCTGCGACCAGGGAACGCGGGGTTCTATGCCACCTGACGGGCAGCGGCCAGCAGGGTGGCCAGCCGGTCGGCCACGGCGGCGACGCCATGGGCCAGCGTCGCCTCCCCGACCACCATCTCGGTGAAGCAATATCCGGCCACGGGCAAGGGCAGGACGCGGCCGAAGCACCAGACCCCGTCGCCCGTCGCCAGGTCCGTCAGGGCGCGGGCCAGGGCCGGGGCGGCAACCGGCCAGACCAGCCGGAAGGAATTGCACACCACCTGATCGGCGGCGCGCGGCGCCTCCCGCCGCGACAGGGCATCGGCCAGGGCGACGGCCCCGGCATGGTAATCCCCCATTCGGGGCAGATACCGGCGCAGACCGTCCAGCCCGCCCAGCACATAGGGAAAGGCGGAATAGAGATTGCCGCCCATGCGCGACCGCCAGGGCTTCAGCGTTTCAAGAAAGCCCAGATGCCCGGCGATCAGCGATCCACCCGGCGCACCCAGCCCCTTGTAAAGGCTGACATAGACACTGTCGGCCAGTGCGGCGATTTCCGCCAGCGGGCGACCGTACCAGGGCTGCACCTCCCACAGGCGGGCGCCGTCCAGATGCAGGGCAATGCCCTGTTCCCGGCACCAGCGGGAAATGGCGACCAGTTCCTCCCAGGGCAGCGCCCGGAAGGCCGCGTTGCGCAAAGGCAGTTCCACTACTACCGCCGCCAGCGGCTCGGCCACGGCCTTCAAATCGGCCAGGGTGAAGGGCGCATCATCGGAGCCGATCCGCACCAGCCTGATATCGCTCAGCCGCTCAACCGCGTCGGATTCGTCGATGGCGATGTGGCTTTTGGGATGCACGGCCACCAGCCGGCGGCCCGTGCGTTCGCGATGGGAAAACAGCACCGCCTGCTGCCCCACCACCGCCTTATGGAAGAACAGCGACGCCGGCTTGCCCAGCAGATGCGCCACCTGCCCTTCCAGCGCTGTGACCGCCGGCCCGGCATTATAGAGGTCGCCCTGCCAGTCCGCCTCCGGCAAGGCCAGCATGCGGGTCATCCAGTCGCGCGGGCTGATCGGCCCATGACCATGCAGGAAGATCTGGCACCGCGCCTGCAGGGCGCGGTCGATGGTGATGGCGGACATGGGACGGGCTCCGGTTCGGCCTCAGGCCTTCTGCGATACGCCAGCCTCGGCGAAGGTGGCCATGTTCAGGTGGCACGCGAGCGCGGAACGCAGGATGGGAATGGCCAGGGCCGCGCCCGACGCCTCGCCCAGGCGCATGTCGAATTCAAACAGCGGACGCTTGTTGATGGCGGCCAGCAGGCGCGCATGGCCGGGCTCGGCGCTCTTATGCGCGACGATGCAATGGTCCAGGGCCTTGGGATCGGCCTTGTACAGCACGGCGGCAGCCGCCGTGCAGGCAAAGCCGTCCAGCACCACCGGAACGCGGGCCAGACGACAGGCGATGATGGCACCGACAATGGCGGCGAATTCCTGCCCGCCCAGGCAGCGCAGCGCCTCGAACGGGTCGGTCAGCGCCGCGGGATTGGCGGCCAGCCCCGCCTCCACCGCGGCGATCTTGCGCTGGATGCCGGCGGCATCGACACCTGTGCCAGGGCCGACCCAATCGGCGGCGGTTCCGCCGAACAGGGCGGCGCACAGGGCGGATGCGGCCGTGGTGTTGCCGATGCCCATTTCACCCACGCACAGCAGGTGCAGGCCCGGCTCCACCGCCATCATGCCATAGGCCGTGGCACGGGCGCAGGTCGCCTCGTCCATGGCGGGGCCCTGGGTGAAATCGGCCGTCGGGTGGTCCAGATCCATCTCATGCACGCGCAAGTCCGCGTCGTGCAGTTCGGCCAGCTGGTTGATGGCGGCATGGCCGTTGAGGAAGGCCTGCACCATCTGCCCCGTCACGGCCGGCGGATAGGCCGACACGCCGCGCTGGGCCACGCCATGGGCGCCGGCGAAGACGACGATGCGCGGATGGGTCAGCTCCGGCGGCGCCTTGGCCTGCCAGGTGGCCAGCCACTGCACCAGTTCCTCCATCCGGCCCAGGGCGCCGGGGGGCTTCAGCAGGGTCTGTTCACGCTGCAGGGCGGCCGTTCCCGCCTCCAGGTCCGGGCCCGGCAATTCGGGCAGGACGCGGCGGATCTCCTCCATGCTGGGCACACCGTCATCATTGTCGTGAGGGTGGTGATGGTGGTGATCATGGCCGGACATGGGGATATTCC
Organism: Hydrogenophaga intermedia; assembly: GCA_943371025.1. GTDB lineage: Bacteria > Pseudomonadota > Alphaproteobacteria > Azospirillales > Azospirillaceae > Niveispirillum. The sequence continues at coordinate 230,302 of CALRTC020000004.1, read as the reverse complement.
TGTAACGGGTCGACGGGTACGACGCCGCTGGCTCCCTGCACGGGTGCCGGAACGGCGCTGGCGGTGAAAGCCACACTGGCCTATACCGATGTCATGAGCGATGCAACAAAGCAGCACAGGCCCCAACCGCTTGGCGAGTTCGTGGCCGCCCTGATCTTCCTGACGCGCCTGCCGATCCGCTGGAAAGGGGAATGGCCGGCCGATCTGGATCGGCGCGCCATGGCCTGGTTCCCCATCGTGGGCGCCCTGATCGGCACCGTCGGGGGCATCGCCTACTGGTTCCTGGGTATCGCCGGGCTGGCGCCGTTGCTGGCCGCCATCGTCACGGTCGCCGGCCTGACCTGGCTGACCGGCGCCCTGCATGAGGATGGGCTGGCCGATGTCGCCGACGGGTTCGGTGGCGGCCGCGACCGGGAAGCCAAGCTGGCCATCATGAAGGACAGCCGCGTCGGCACCTATGGATCGGTGGCGCTGATCCTGGTGGTGCTGGCCCGCGTGGGCGTGATCGCCACCCTGGCCGATCCGCGCGCCGTTACCCTGGCCCTGATCGGGGCGCATGCCTTCTCCCGCGGGCTGCTGCCCTGGATGCGCGTCTCCCTGCCCGACGCCCGCCAGACCGGCACGGCCGCCAGCCAGGGCCGGCCCGACCGCGCCCGCGCCATGGTCGCCGCCCTGATCGGCTTCACCCTGGCCACCACGACCCTGGCCAAGCTGCATCTGGCATCGGGCATGGTCAGCCTGTCGGTCATGGCTGTGTCGGTGGGGGCCGTCTGGGCCGTGGCACAGCTGGCCCGCCGACAGATCGGCGGCATCACCGGCGATGTGCTGGGCACAGCCCAGCAGATGGCGGAAATCGGCTTCCTGCTGGCTCTGGCGGCTGTCATTCCGGCTTCGACATGACTGATGCTGTGCTTGTCACCCGCTGGTGGTGGGTGCGGCACGCACCCCTGCTGTTGCCGGCGGGCACCATCGCAGGACAGCTGGACGCAGCGGTCGATCTTTCTGATACCGGAATGATTGATGGCGCCCGTCGTCGCCTGCCCGCCGGGGCCGTCTGGCTGACCACACCGCTGTCGCGCAGCCAGTTTTGTGCGCAGGCACTGCACCCGGATGCCCCCTGCCACATCGTGCCCGATCTGACGGAGCAGGATTTCGGCGACTGGCAGGGCCGCACGCATCAGCAGATCTGGGATGACGATCCGCACACGTCGTCCCGATTCTGGCAGGATGCCGCCGGCAATGTCCCGCCGGGCGGCGAAAGCTTCGCGGCCCTGTGCAACCGGGTGCAGGCCGCCATCGGGCGGGAGACGGCGACGCATGCCGGGCGCGACATCATCATGGTCGGTCATGCCGGCCCCATCCGCGCGGCCCTGGCCCTGGCGCTGGGCCTGCCGCCATCAGGTGTGCTGTCGGTGGCGGTGGACCATTGGCACCTGTTCCGGCTGGACCATCTGGCGATCGCAGGGCAACCGGCACAATGGCGCCTTGTCGGTGCCAATATTCCGCCCTGTTAGCGCCGCTTGCCTTAGGCAGGGTTTGCGGGCATGAGAAGACGTTCGCACGGAAGCAATGGAGCGACAAGATGAAGCGTTTCGTGATGGCCCTGTTCGGCCTGACCCTGGCGGTTTCCGCCCTGGTGCGTCCGGCCCAGGCCCTGACGGAACCCGAACTGATGGTCGAACGGGCCCGCGTGACCGCGCTGACCCTGCTGACCGACCCGCAATATAAGGACCTGAAATCCCTGGTCGGCCGGGCCCGCGCCGTCATGATCCTGCCCAGTGTCATTCAGGCCGGCTTCTTTGTCGGCGGTGGCGGGGGCACGGGCGTGATGGTGGCGCGCGGCGATGACGGGGCTTGGAGCGGTCCTGCCTTTTACACGCTGGCGGAAGCCAGCTTCGGTCTGCAATTCGGTGGTCAGGCGTCGGAAATGATGATGGTGATCATGACCCAGAAGGGTCTGGACGCCGTCATCGACCGCAAGGTGAAGCTGGGCGCCGATGCCAATGTCGCCATCGGCGAACTGGGCACGGGTGTCGGTGCCTCCTACGGGGTCGGCCTGTCTGCGGACATCTATGTCTATGCCAAGACCAGCGGCCTGTTCGGCGGCATGGCCGTGGAAGGGTCGGTCATCGCCCCGCGCAGCGAATTCAACGACAAGTTCTATGGCCAGAAGACGGAACCGCGCGCCATCCTGGTCGACCGGCATTTCTACCGGCCGGAAGCCCAGGCCCTGGCTACCGCGTTGAGCGCGCCTTAACGCCGACTTGATCGGCCAGCCAGAACGCCGCGCCTTTTTTCCGGGCGCGGCGTTTGCCTTTTCGGGGATCAGGCGACAGCCGCCCGGTGCGCGGGCACATGGCGATCAACCATCGCTTCCACATCCGACCGGCGCAGCAACGGATAGCGGGTGCGGACCAGACGGGTCAGTTCGCCCATGTCCCAATCGCCCAGCGATTGGGGATCGAAATGCAGCGTCAGATATTCCGACGCGGGCAAGGCCCCTTCCACCGCCAGAAAACGGATACGCCTTACCTGTTCAGTGGCGGGCGTGCCTTCGTCCCGGCCCAGCAATGGCAGGCAGACCCGTTCCAGTTCTACCAGCGTTTCCCGCGACCGATCGCTCTGCCACTGCCGCAGCAGCGCCAGGACAGCGGTCAGCCCTTCGACATCACGGAGCCCCTTGCATTGCCGGATCAGCAGATCCAGTAGATGCGCCGCGCCGTTCAGCCCATCATCCAGATCGAACACAACCGGCGTATCCCGTCGTTGCGCCAGTTCGACCAGGACCAGGGGATCGACATCCCCATGATCCTCCTGCGCGAACCAGACCTGTTCCAGCCAGGCCAGCGTCCGTTCCAGGCGCGGATCACCACGCGGGGCCCGGATCACCTGTCCGATCAGCACCTGATCGTCCAGCAGTTCCTCCGCCCCCGGCACGTCACGCTGCAGAAGCCCGTCCAGCACCGGGTCCATGTCGTGGGTCAGGTTGACGGCCAGCAGCAGGGTGGTATGGCCGACAAAGGCGGACGCCATCTGCCGTGCCGTCGCGCTATTCTCCACCATCGCGACCTTCCGCCCCACCCCGTCACAAAATCGTAACGGCCATCATGATCCTTCGCGCCTTGCGGCGCAATGGTCAGTGCATCAGGAAGGTTGTGCTTCTCCTCGCCGCCCGCGCCCGATCGGCGTATGATAGGCCCCTGTCATCGGCGGGGGCCTTGGGATGCTGATCGAGATTTATTCAGACCTGATTTGTCCCTGGTGCTATCTGGGCAAGGTGCGGCTGGATCGCGCCCTGGCTGAACGGCCCGGCGTGCGCGTCGATATCCGCTGGATGCCGTTTCAGCTGAACCCGGACCTGCCGGCCGGCGGCATGGCCCGCGATCTGTATTTCACGGCCAAGTTCGGCGGCCCGGAACGGGCCCGGCAGATGAATGCCGTGGTCGAACAGGCGGCATCCCGCGACAAGCTGTTTCTGCGCCTGGACCTGATCCGGCGCATCCCCAGCACCCTGCAGGCCCATCGTCTGGTTCGTTTTGCCGAACGGTTCGGACAGGCCACACCCATGACCATGGCCCTGTTCCAGGGCCATTTCCAGCAGGGCCGCGATATCGGCGACCCAACGGAACTGGTCCGTATCGCCGGCGAACAGGGGCTGGACATGGACGAAGTGGCGACATATCTGGCCGGCGACGTGGACACGGCCGCCGTCCGCGCCAGCGACGGCCAGGCAAGGCAATTGGGCGTACAGGCCGTCCCCTGCTACATCTTCGACCGCCGCTACGCCCTGTCAGGCGCCCAGGAACACACCGCCTTCCTGCCCATGCTGGACCTGGCCCGGGACGAGGTGGCGGGGTAGCCCCCCCTTACCACCGCCGTTTCGCTGCCCCAAAGGGCGGGCGCTTCACCAGCGGTTTGGGCGGCGGCGGGGGTGGAGGGGGCGGCGGTGGGGGCGGCAGATCGGCCGTTACCCGTTCGCCCGCCGCCATCTGGGCCAGGGCCTGCATCAGGGTGCGGGCACCCGCCAGTCGCGTCTCCTCCGCGTCCCAGGGGCGCAGGAAGACCAGCTTATGGTCGGGACGCAGCTTGGCCGTGCCCGCCTGCTTCTGAATGAATTCAACCAGCTTGGCCGGATTCTTGAAGTTATTGTTGCGAAAACCGATGACGGCCCCCTTCGGACCCGCATCCAGGTTGGAGACACCGGCTTCCCGGCAAAGGCGCTTGATCTCCATCAGGCGCAGCAGATTATCGACCTCTGGCGGCAGCTTGCCGAACCGGTCGATCAGTTCCACGCCGAACGCCTCCACCTCGTCCTTGCTGTCCAGGTCGGACAGGCGGCGATAAAGTGTCAGGCGCACGCCCAGGTCAGGGACGTAGCTGTCGGGGATCAGGACTGGCATGCCCAGCGCGATCTGCGGCGACCAGGCATCTTCGGCCACCTGCGCGTCCGACAGGCCGCCCCGCGCCGCCTCCACCGCTTCTTCCAGCATCTGCTGGTAAAGCTCCACGCCCACCTCACGGATCTGGCCCGACTGTTCCTCACCCAGCAGGTTGCCGGCGCCGCGGATATCCATGTCGTGGCTGGCCAGCTGGAAGCCAGCCCCCAGGCTGTCCAGGGTCTCCAGCACATGCAGGCGCTGCTGGGCCGTCGCGGACAGAACCGTCTTGGGCTGGTAGGTCAGATAGGCGTAGCCCCGCACCTTCGACCGGCCAACACGGCCGCGGATCTGGTAAAGCTGGGCCAGACCGAACAGGTCGGCGCGGTGGACGATCATGGTATTGGCGCGGGGGATGTCCAGACCGCTTTCGATGATGTTGGTGGCCAGCAGCACGTCATATTTGCCGTCATCGAAGGCCGTCATCACGTCCTCCAGCTCCGTGGCCGCCATCTGGCCATGGGCGGTGATCAGCTTCACCTCCGGCACCAGTTCCTCCAGCCGGGCGCGGACCTTGTCCAGATCCTCCACGCGCGGGCAGACATAGAAGCTCTGCCCGCCGCGATGATGCTCGCGCATGATCGCCTCGCGGATGACCACGGGGTCAAAGGGCAGGACGAAGGTGCGCACGGCCAGACGGTCCACGGGCGGCGTGGCGATGACCGACAGTTCACGCACACCCGACAAAGCCAGTTGCAGGGTGCGCGGAATGGGCGTGGCCGACAGGGTCAGCACATGCACATCGGCGCGCAGTTCCTTCAGCCGTTCCTTCTGCTTCACGCCGAAATGCTGTTCCTCGTCCACGATGACCAGGCCCAGACGCTTGAAATCCACACCCTTGCCCAGCAGCGCATGGGTGCCAATGACGATATCGACGGTGCCGTCGGAAACGCCCTGCTTGGTCAGGTTGGCGTCCTTGGTCGTCACCATGCGCGACAATTGGCCGATGCGCACGGGCAGGCCGGCAAAGCGCGCCTCAAAGGTGCGGCTATGCTGGCGGGCCAGCAGGGTCGTGGGCACGACCACGGCCACCTGGCGGCCGGCCATCACAGCCAGGAAGGCGGCGCGCAAGGCCACCTCCGTCTTGCCAAAGCCGACATCGCCGCAGATCAGCCGGTCCATGGGTTTGCCGGAGCCCATATCCTCGATCACGTCATCGATGGCCCGCAACTGGTCGTCCGTTTCCGCATAGGGGAAGCGGGCGCAGAATTCGTCCCAGGCGCCATCGGGGATGGGCACGGCATCGGCCCGGCGCAGCGCGCGTTCGGCCGCGATGCGCAGCAGGGCGTCGGCCATGTCCTTCAGGCGGCGCTTGACGCGGGCCTTGCGCGACTGCCAGCCGGCACCGCCCAGCTTGTCCAGATTGGCGCCCGCCTCCTCGCTGCCATAGCGGGACAGGACCTCGATATTCTCCACCGGGACATACAGCTTGTCGCCGCCATCATAGATGATGCGCAGGCAATCATGCGGGGCGCCGCCGACGGTCAGGGTCTCCAGACCATCATATTTGCCGATGCCATGATCGATATGGACGACGAAATCGCCTTGGTTGAGCGACGCCGCCTCGGCGATGAAATTGGCGTTGCGGCGCTTCTTCTTCGACCCGGCGCGGACCAGACGGTCGCCCAGGATGTCCTGTTCGGTGATGACGGCCAGACCGGGCGCGGTGAACCCATGGTCCAGCGGCAGCACGATCAGCGCCGTCGTGCCCTTGTCCAGCGACAACAGGTCGGCCCAGGCATCCACGGCCTTCAGCCGGTTCAGGCCATGTTCCTTCAGCACCGACAGCAACCGGTCGCGCGACCCGGCCGTGTAACCGGCGATGACGGTCGTCCGGCCGTCCGCCGTCAGCGCCCCGATATGGTCGCGCAGCACGTCATAGACATTGACGCCGGATTGCACGCGCGCGTCGGCAAAGTCACGGCCCTTGCGCCCGCCGCCATCGACCATGTCCTTGTTGGACGTCTCCCCCTCGACCGCGGCAAAGGGCGAGAGCTGGGCCACGGCGCGCACGGAAAGATGCCGGTCGAACGTATCGCCATCAACGAACAGCAGCGACGGCGGGATGGGCTTATAGACGGGGTTGCCGGACTTCTTCTCCGCCTCCACCATGCTGCGGCGGGCATTGTAGAAATCCTGGATCTGCTCCAGCCGTTCATCGCGGGCCTGTTCGACATCGGGGTCCAGCGTCACCGACGCGTCGGGCAGATAGTCGAACAGCGTCTCCATGGAGCTGTGGAACAGCGGCAGCCAATGTTCCATGCCGGCGTGCTTGCGCGCCGCACTCACCGCCTCATACAGCGGATCGTCATCCATGACGGCGCCGAAATGCTCGCGATAGCCGGTGCGGAAGCGCTGGATCGACATTTCGTCCAGGAACACTTCCGACATGGGCATCAGCAGGAAGCCGTCGCGCTTTTCCACCGTCAACTGCGTCATGGGATCGAAGCTGCGCACCCCGTCCAGATCGTCACCGAACAGGTCCAGGCGCAGCGCCTCCGCACTGCCGGGCGGGAACAGGTCGATGATGCCGCCGCGCACGGCGAATTCCCCCGGCTCCCGCACCGTCTGCGCCCGGATATAGCCGTTCTGCGACAGGAAGCGCTGCAGCTCCGCCACATTCACACGGCTCCCGACCTTGGCGCTGAAGCTGGAATTGCGGAAGGCCAGGCGCGGCGGCACCTTCTGCACCGCTGCGTTCACCGTAGTGATGACCAGAATGGCCGACGCCCCCTTGCCCGCCGGGCGCAGCAGCCGGGTCAGGGCCGTGATGCGCTGGGCCACGATCTCCCCGTTGGGCGACACGCGGTCATAGGGCAGACAGTCCCAGGCCGGAAAGCTGATCACCTCCACCGACGGGTCGAAGAACGACACGGCCTCGGCCAGCCGGGCGGCGCGCGCGTCATCGCTGGCAATGTGCAGCAATCCTGCCGCCCCGCCGCGCCGGGCCAATGCCGCCAGGATACGCGCATCCTGGCCGTCGGGCGCACCCGACAGCAGCAGACGGCGGGGATAGCCCAGGTTCAGCGCGAAGTCGGGCGTGGGGATCAGGCTCATGGGGCGGGCTTTGCTGCTGCGGCGATGGGTGCGCGGGTTATAGCAGGGGTCGCGGCGGATGGGAACAAAAGGGGGACGGGGTGGTTTGGCTCACCGTTTTCAATCGCTCAAGGCTGCCTCCCCCGCGAAAGCGGGGGTCCAGGGGCCGCTTGGAACCACGGTTGAGCCTGTGGCCCCTGGATCCCCGCTTTCGCGGGGAAAGCATATAGAAGGTGACGGAACGCATTTCGGCCCTCCATCACCCCCATCCCCCTCACCGATACCGATGCGCCCGCAGCATGTCCATCAGCGGGCCTTCCCATTCGGGCGGGGTGGGTTCCTGGCCGGTGATCCAGTTGTAAAGATCGGGGTCCGACAGTTCCAGCATCACCTCGAACCTTTCCACCAGGGCGTCGTCCAGGGTGGCGATGTTGCGGCGGGCGAAGCTGCCCAGCAGCAGATCCATCTCCTTGGTCCCGCGATGGTCGCTGCGGAAGATCAGACGCTTGCGGCGGGCGTCCAGTTCAATGTCGGGCAGGTCATTCATGATCTTGGTTCCGGTTTGAAGCTGGGCTTTGATATAGAACGGTCAGGGCGGCCTGTCAGCCGTCCCCTGCCCCATCCCCCGCGACAGATAGGGTCAACCCTTGCGTCCCGCCATCCTGTTCCCGCTTTTCGCGCCTGTGACCAGCCTGCCCGGCCTGGGCCCGCGCCTTGGCAAGCTGGCCGAACGGCTGGCCGGACCACATGTCGTTGACCTGCTGTGGCACAAACCCGTGGGCATCGTCGACCGCATCCAGGTGCCGTCCATCGCCGAAGCCCCCGATGGGCGGCATGTGGTGCTGACCGTGCGGGTGGATGGGCATGTGCCGCCTTTGTCGCACAGCCGGCCCTATCGCATCCGCTGCATGGACCATAGCGGGGCCATGGATCTGGTCTATTTCCACATCAAGGGCGACTGGCTGGAAAAGAAGCTGCCCGTGGGCACGATGATCACCGTGTCGGGCAAGGCGGAATATTACAATAATCACCTGCAGATTGCCCATCCCGACCATGCCGCCCCGGCGGACGAAGGCGCGCCGCCATCGGCGACGGAGCCGACATATCCGCTGACCGGCGGGTTAAACCCCAAGCCGCTGCGCACGGCCATCCAGGCGGCCCTGGAGCGCACCCCGGAACTGCCGGAATGGCAGGATGCCGCCTGGCTGAAGCGGCGGGACTGGCCCGACTGGCACAGCGCGCTGACCCGCCTGCACAATCCGGTGGATGAAGCCGACATCAACCCGCTGGGCCCCGTGCGTCAGCGGCTGGCCTTTGATGAGTTGCTGGCCAACCAGCTGGCCCTGGTCCTGGTCCGCGCGCAGCAACGCAAGCTGGCGGGCCGGGTCACGGCGGGCGACGGGCGGCTGCGCGCCGCCGTGACCGCCGCCCTGCCCTATCGCCTGACCGGCGCGCAGGACCGGTCACTGGCGGAGATCTATGCCGACATGGCCGACAATGCCCGCATGCTGCGCCTGTTGCAGGGCGATGTGGGCAGCGGCAAGACCATCGTCGCCCTGATGGCCATGCTGAACGCCGTGGAAACGGGGGCGCAAGCGGCCCTGATGGCGCCCACCGAAATCCTGGCCCGTCAGCATGCCGACACGCTGGCACCCTTGTGCGACGCGGCCGGCGTGCGATTGGCCGTGCTGACGGGGCGGGACAAGGGCAAGGCGCGGGCAGCATTGCTGGAGCGGCTGGCAGCGGGGGAGATCGACATCCTGGTCGGCACCCATGCCCTGTTCCAGGAGGAAGTGACCTTCGCCGATCTGGCCATCGCCGTCATCGACGAACAGCACAAGTTCGGCGTGCATCAGCGCCTGCAACTGGCGGCCAAGGGGCGCGGGGTCGATACGCTGGTGATGACCGCCACCCCCATCCCCCGCACCCTGACCCTGACCGTCTATGGCGACATGGATGTGTCGCGCCTGGATGAAAAGCCGCCGGGACGCCAGCCGGTGAAGACCGTGGTCATGCATGCCGACCGGCTGGAGGAGGTGGCCGGCGGCCTGCACCGGGCCATCGCGTCGGGCCAGCGCATCTATTGGGTCTGCCCGCTGGTGGAGGAGAGCGAGCAGGTCGACCTTGCCGCCGCCACCCACCGCCATGCGGCCCTGGTCGAACGGCTGGGCGACCGCGTGGGCCTGATCCATGGCAAGATGAAGGGACCGGACAAGGACAAGGTCATGGCCGACTTCGCCGAAGGCCGCCTGGACGTGCTGGTCGCCACCACGGTGATCGAGGTGGGGGTGAACGTGCCCGAAGCCACGATCATGGTCATCGAACATGCCGAACGTTTCGGCCTGGCCCAGTTGCACCAGTTGCGCGGCCGCGTGGGCCGCGGCACCGGGGCCAGCACCTGCCTGCTGCTCTATTACCAGCCACTGGGCGAGGTGGCACGGCAGCGCTTGCAGGTGATGAAGGATACCGAAGACGGCTTCATCATCGCCGAAAAGGACCTGGAACTGCGCGGGGCCGGCGAAATGCTGGGCACCAAGCAATCCGGCATCCCGGAATTCCGGCTGGCCGATGTGGCCGTGCATGGGGACCTGCTGGCGGTGGCGCGCGACGATGCAAGGCTGATCGTGGAGCGCGACCCGGAGCTGGAGACGGAACGCGGCAAGGCGCTGCGCACGTTGCTGTATCTGTTCGAGCGGGATGCGGCGGTGAAGTATCTGCGGTCGGGGTGAGAATTGCGAAGGAGCTCAATAAGAGCTATATAATTTGCACACACTTCAATCCATTTCGCACCTCTTTCTCACGAAGAAAGACACCCACATGAGCAAAAAGACAATACATGAAGATTTTGCGCAGTTCTTTGAAAATCCAACCAGAGATAAATTAAGGAATATATTAAAGAACAACTTTGGAGAAACAAGGAATCTAGAATTCAAGCAGGACTGGCCAGACCTTCCTGAGCTGGCTCGACATATCCTTGGCATGGCCAACACAGAAGGGGGTGTTATCGTTATAGGAATCCAAGAAACGGATGAGAACTCTTTTACTCCCGCTGGATTAGAGAAAATAAAAGATAAGGTTGATATACTAAACGGAATAAAGAGATATCTTCCGGAAGAATTGATGGAATATATAGATATAATTGATTTTTCATACAGAGATTCCGAATATTCTTCACTAAAAGGAAAATCATTTCAAACAATAATTATAAATACCAGCGATGACATTGGACCATTTGTAACAGAATCCGATGGAAAAGGCGGCATTAGACGAGGAGCAATTTACTATCGGCACGAAGGAGAGACTCGCGAGGCAACACATGGTGAACTTCAAAAAATAATAAACAAAAGAATTAACTCGAACAAACCCTCAGCTTCCGGGAGCGGCCTAAACCTGAGACTCTCTCAGTTAAATATTTTATATTCACACATCGAGAAATATGATCACAGCCTCACCCTTGGGCACCCAGACATGATGGCAATAATCACTGGAGCAAAGAGAAACAAGAATTATCCAAATGAGTCAATGGACGAATTTGTATCAAATCTAATATCTTTACTTAAGAAAAGAATAATAAATGAAATATCTTAATATTAATCTTGAATAGACCTAACCACTCCAACAAAATAGGGGGCGCATTAACCTTACAAAATTCCCAAGAAAGAATTATATTTATATAGTAAAATTATAGCGTGTTGTCCATAAATTTACGTTACCAAATTGACACGTTACCATATTGTCACCTATAAACCCCCATGCACGACATCTTCGACGCCATCGCCAATCCCCTTCGCCGGCAGATTCTGGACCTGTTGCAGCAACGCGACGGGCGGACGCTGACGGAGATTGAGCAGGCCCTGCCGCTGACGCGGTTCGGGGTGATGAAGCATCTGCGCGTGCTGGAAGAGGTGAACCTTGTCTCCACCCGCAAAGTGGGGCGGGAGAAGTTCCATTACCTGAACCCGGTTCCCATCCAGGAACTGGGCGACCGCTGGATATCCAACTACGCCCGTGGTTTCACGCGGGCCATGGTGTCGATCCGACACCTGAGCGAGGAAGGTGCATTCGCCATGTCCAAGGGCCCGACCCACGTCTATGAAATCTATATCCGCGCTTCGGCCGATGCCGTCTGGGCGACGTTGACCGATGATGCCAAGACCCCGCTCTGGCAGCATTTCGACATGGATTCCCGCACCGACTGGCGTGTCGGCGGGTCCATCACCTTCCTGTTGAACGGGAACGAGATGATCGTGGGCGAGATCCTGGAGATGGACCCGCCCCGCCGCCTGTCACACAGCTTCAGCGCCCGCTGGAGCCCGGATGTGACGGGCGACCCGCCGTCCAAGGTGACGTGGGAGATCATCCCGGCCGGGCCGGATGCGGTGAAGCTGGTCCTGACCCATGGCGATTTCGGCGGCGATACGCTGACCAGCCGCATGGTCACGGGCGGCTGGCCGGAATCCATCTCGCGCCTGAAGACGCTGCTGGAAACGGGCCAGCCCTTCCGCTTCGCCGCCCCACCGCCGTCGGCCGGCTGATCGGTAACCGGGAAGGCGGGGGCGTCAGGCCGCCGCCTTCACCCGGTCCAGCAGATTGTCCAGCGCCTGGGTGGTGGCATCGTTCAGGCGGAACTGCACACGGGTGGCGGTCCCATCCTGGGTGACGACGCGGCCCCTGAAGCGGATGCCATCCACCACCACGGTCACGGTCTTGCCCACCTCCGCCACGAAGGGGCCGGCCAGGGCGCAGCCGCCGCGGCCGATATTTTCCAGCCGATGGCCCGTGTGGCCGGAGCCATCCACATCGCCCGAGAACAGGGACGCCGGCCGGTCCAGGTCGATCCGTTCGAAGCGGCGGCGGTCCTCCGTCGTCTGCATGGCAAACAGGAACTCCTCCACCTCCGTGCGCAGATGGTCGGACTGCCGCGACAGCTCATTGGCGGCGCTCAGCAGTTCGCCCGACACCTTCTTGGTGAAATCGGCGCTGTCGCCGACCAGGGTCAAGGCATCCGACACTTCATAGGTGCGGTTGGCGGCTTCGGTCACATTGCGGCTGATTTCCCCCGTGGCGGCGCATTGCTGGCTGACCGCGGCGGCGATGGCGCTGGAATTGCCATCGACGATGGAGATGGTGCTGGTGATGTGGGACAGGATGCCGGTGGCATTGTCCGCCGCCACCTTTACCGCCGCCACCTTGGCCTGAATCTCGTCGGTGGCCTGGGCGGTCTGGTTGGCCAGGGCCTTCACCTCCGACGCCACGACGGCGAAGCCCTTGCCGGCATCGCCGGCCCTTGCTGCCTCGATCGTGGCGTTCAGCGCCAGCAGGTTGGTCTGGCTGGCGATATCCTGGATGAAGCGCACGACGGCGTTCACGCCATCAGCCACACTGACCAGTTCGTCCATCACGCTGCGGGCCCGCTCCGCCTCATCCACTGCGGTACGGGTGGTGGCGGCTGTGCGTTCGGCCTGGGCCCCGATCTCGCTGCTGCTGGCGGCCAGTTCCTCTGTCGCGGCGGCCACGGTCTGGGTATTGGCCGTGGCCTGGCTGGCGCTGTAGCCGGCATCACGGCTGCGGTCAGCCGTCTGGTCCGCCTGGGCCGACAGGGCCGACGCTGTCTCCTCCAGCTTGGACGCCGCGTCGGTCACCCGGCGCAGCTCCGTGCCGATGGCCACCTGGAAATCGCGGGTCAGCGTCTCCAGCGCCTGCTGCCGGCGCAGACGGCGTTCCTGGTCGCGGGCCTGTTCGGTTTCCAGTTCTAGATTGCGCAGGGCATTGCTTTTGAACACCAGCAGGGCGCGGGCCATGGCCCCCACCTCGTCCCCGCTGTCGGCATGGTCAACCTCGGTATCCAGCTTGCCCTCCGACAGCCGCCCCATGGCGACCGTCAGATGGTCCAGCGGCTGGATGACAAAGCGGCGGACCACCAGATAGACGGCGGCGCTGCCGATGGCGAATAGCACAAAGGAGATCAGCAGGGTGATCAGCTGCGCCGACCGGAAGCCGCTGATGCGCTGGGTCAGCAGCCGTTCCAGTTCCGCGGACGTGGCCGTATAGAGCTTGTCCTGCGCCGCCAGCGCCGTCTGCACCTCCGCCACCGTCAATGCCCGGTCGTCGGCCGCATCGGACAGCAGTTCCGCCGCCTTCTGCGCGGCCGCCACGGGACCGGAAAGCGCCTGTTTCAGGCTGCCATCGGCATTACCGCTATAGCCGGACTGGGCCGAGGCGACGACGCCCGACAAGGTTTCCTGGAACCGGCCCAGGGCCACGAACAGGGCGATACGGTCCTTTTCCGTCGCGTCGGCGGCCCAGGCCCTGGCGGCCATGGCGGTCAGATCCGCCGTCTGGTCGGCCAGGGCCGGCAGCTTCACCACCACGATATCCATGGCGTAATAGCTGTCCAGGTCCGGGTCCAGGATCAGGTTCGACTTGTCGCCGATCTGGGCGATCAGGGTCCGCGCCGCTTCCCGCTTCGCGGTCTCCACCGCCCCCTTGTTGCCCAGGATGTCGGACAGGGCCTTGGCCTTGCCCGCACTTTCCATGCCGTCGCCATGCTGGGCTTCCAGCTTGGTGACGGCCGCCGCCAGCTCTGCGCCATCGGCGGCAGGGCCACCGGTCGCCGCCCGACCCAACGCCATATGCACATGCTGCAGCCCGGACAGGTATTCGGTGCCGGCCACTTCCTTGTGCGCGAAATCAATCGCGATCTGCTGCTGGGCGATCAGCGCATAAAGCAGATAGCCGATTGGAAAAAGAAACAGCAGGACCGGCAAGCCTAATTTATGGGCAATTCGTAGCGACTGGAACATGGCCGACTTCCCCATCCGAAATGAGAACTTTGACTTTATAATAGACCTGTACACTGTTTATCAGATTAATAGCAGGATGCGGTCGCCGTCCCCTGCGCCAAAAAGTCATACTTTCTGAACTGCGGCCCTATCCGAAAGACGGTTAAGCTGGAAGGGTGGAATTCCCGCAGGCGCAGATTGACCTGCCCCAACCCGATGGATTAGGCCGGTATTGTCGTTTTCCCGGCCAGCGGACAAAGATCATGCCCCACGCCCCGTCCTGGTACGCCGCAACGGCCCATGCCGCCCCCGCCCGCACCATGCTGGTGGGCGATCTGACAGCCGATGTCTGCGTGATCGGCGCCGGCTATACGGGGCTGGTGACAGCCATCGAACTGGCAGAAAAGGGCCTGTCTGTCGTCGTGCTGGAGGCGGAGACGGTCGGCTGGGGCGCGTCGGGCCGCAATGGCGGCCAGATCGTGACCGGCTTCAATAAGGGAATCGGGGAGATCGAGGGCTGGGTCGGCAAGGACGATGCCCGCCATCTCTGGGACCTGTCGGAAGAAGCCAAGCGCCTGCTGGCCGATCTGGTTGACCGGCACGGCATCGATTGCGACCTGAAATGGGGATATCTGCTGGCCGCCTTGAAACCGCGGCACATGGTGGGGCTGGCCGAACACAAGGCGGAACTGGACGGGTTGGGTTATGACAAGACCCGCATGGTCAGCCGTGACGAAACCCGCGCCATGGTCGCCACCGACGCCTATCTGGGCGGGTTGTACGATGCCGGCAGCGGGCAGCTGCATCCGCTGAACTACGCCCTGGGGCTGGCCGCGGCGGCCGAGCGATTGGGCGTGCGCATTCATGAGGGCAGCCGCGTGGTACGCATCGACACGGGCGCCAACCCTGTCGCGGCCACGGCCACAGGCAAGGTGGCGGCAAAATTCCTGGTCCTGGCCGGCAATGCCTATCTGGGCGGTCTGTGTCCCCCCATCCGCAGCAGGGTCATGCCCGCCGGCACCTATATCATCGGCACTGAACCGATGGACCCGGAGCGGGCCCATGCCCTGATCCCCTCAGGCATCGCCGTGGCCGATGTCAATTTCGTGCTGAACTACTACCGGCGCAGCCCCGACAACCGTTTCCTGTTCGGCGGCGGGGTCAGCTATTCCGGTTTCGACCGGCCGGGGCTGAAACAGTCCCTGCGCGCCACCATGCTGAAATATTTCCCGCAACTGGCCGATCTTGCCATCGACTATTGCTGGGGCGGGCATGTGGCCATCACCATGAACCGCCTGCCCCATCTGGGCCGGATCAGCCCGACCACCTATTTCGCCCAGGGCTATAGCGGCCATGGCGTGGCGCTGACCGCCATCGCCGGCCGCGTCATCGCAGAGGCCATTGCGGGACAGCATGGCCGTTTCGACATCTTCGCCCGCGTACCGCACCGGCCCTTCCCCGGCCCCGGCATGTTGAAGATGCCGGCCCTGGTGCTGGGCATGCTCTGGTACCGGATCCAGGACTGGCTGTGACGGTCATGGGAATTGCCGGGCGGCGGGGAAAGGTTGCGTCCGCTCCGCCGCCGCCCGGCCTTGTGGAGGCTCCCTCACCTCACCCGAAATAGCCGCTGGTCACGTCGGCCACGACGCCGACCAGGCCATGGTCATGAACCTCGTGCATGAAAGTGGCGATATTGTAGGTGGCAATGTCGCCCTGATGGTCGGTCACCTTCACGGTGCGGGCCGTGCCGTCGATGATGATGACACTGTCCACCGTCACCCCGTCAGCGGTCTGGCCGGAAATATCCACCGTCTCCGTGGTACCGCTGCGGGTCAGCGAATAATCAAGGATGCCGGTATCGCCATCGGCCTGTGTCACCACCAGATGCGCCGTCACGGTCGCCAGTGTCTGGTCCTGGGTCAGGGTCAGGGTGGCGGTGTCGCCATCGGCTTCCACCGTCTGCACCAGGGTGGTGCCCGCACCGCTGTCGATGGTGGTGGTGCGGCTGCTGCCGTCACTGTGCGTATCGCTGATCTGGATCTGCGTATCGGATAGCTTCGTCACCGAATGGGTGTCGGTGGTCACGGTGCCGGTGGAATCAGTCCGCACCGCCGTCAGCGTATCGTTGTCGGTCGTGTGGCTGCGCGTCACCACCAGCGTGGAGCCATCATCGAAACTGACACTGGTGATGCTGCCAGTGTCGGTGGTGGTCGTTGTCCTGCTGCTGACATCGGGACGGCTGTCGATGTCGGCCGGTTGATCGGCATCGTCGCTGGATGGGTGCAGCAGATCGTCCAGGATGCCGAATTTCAGCAAGCCTTCGGCCAGCACAGGCTGCACGAAGGTGTGGCCGGCGGCGAGTCCCGTCGGTGTGATGCTGCCGGTGGCGGCGGCATAGGCATTCTGGCGGGTGGACGTCGGCGCGGAACGGGGGGCCATGGGTAACCTCCGGGCAAAGGATAGCTGGATACCGGATCGGGGTATCTTCCCTTGCACGGATGTTAAGCGACTTGCTGTCGCGTGAATTTAAGACTGGCACATTAAATATATGTCAGATGCCCTCGCCAGCCTCGCCCACCCCCGACAGACGGTCGCGGATGGCATTGGCCGTGCGGCGGGCCCCGGCATCGTCGCGCGGACGCGGGCGCGGGGCCATGATCCGATCGGCGCTGCGCACGCCGGCGGGGCTGCCGGCCAGCAGGATGACCCGGTCGGCCAGATACACCGCCTCGTCAATGTCATGGGTGACAAACAGGATGGTCTTGCCCGTCCGCTGCCACAGCTCCACCAGTTCATCCTGCAAACCCTGACGCGTGATGGCGTCCAGGGCACCGAACGGTTCATCCATCATCAGCAGGTCGGGATCAACGGCCAGGGCGCGGGCGATGGCCACACGCTGGCGCTGACCACCCGAAAGCTGGTGCGGCCAGCGGTCCGCCTTGTCGGCCAGCCCCACCAGTTCCAGCGCGTCCAGCGCACGGCGGCGGCGCGCGGCCTTGTCCAGGCCCAGCCCTTCCAGCCCGAATTCAACGTTCCTGGCGACGCGTCGCCAGGGCAGCAGCCGCGCATCCTGAAACACCAGGGCATAGGGGCGGCGGCCGGGCGTTTCCGGATGGTCGCGCGTCACCGTGCCGGCACTGGGCTTCACCAGCCCGGCAATGACGCGCAGCAGCGTGGATTTGCCCACGCCCGACGCGCCCACCACGGCCACGAATTCTCCGTCCTGGATATCCAGGTTGAAATCCTTCAGTACCGTCGTCTGCCCGCCATCCCGGCCGAAAGCCAGCGCCAGATCCTTGATCGAAATCATGCTTTCCACGCCAGCAGACGGTCGCGCAGGGCGACGAAGATCATGTCGACGACGCCATAAAGCAGCGCCATGGTGATCATGTAGACGACGACGATATCGGTCGCCAGCAGCGAGGAGGCCTGCATCATGCGCTGGCCCAGCCCCGCCACGCCGAACAGTTCCGCCGCCACCACCGCCATCCATGCTTGCCCCAGGCCGGTGCGCAGGCCGGCCATGATGGGTTGGACCGACGCCGGCAGGATCACCTTCACCAGCTTGGCCAACGGCGAGCGATGGCCGAAGGCGTCGGCCAGTTCAATCAGATCGCGGTCCACGGCCTGTACGGCGCCCAGTGCCGCGAAGTAATTGATCCAGAACACCCCGACGACGATGATGAAATTGGCCGCGGTGGAGGATACGCCGAACCAGATGATGGCGAACGGCACCCAGGCCAGACCCGGAATGGGACGCAGCAGGCGCACGATCCAGTTGGTCATGTCCTCCAGCGTGCGCGACATGCCCGTCGCCACGCCCAGCGCCACGCCCAGGGCCGAACCCAGCACCAGACCCGACAGATAATGGCGCAGGCTTTCCAGCACGGCCGAGGCCCAGGCGCCTGAGGTCAGTTCCTGCCAGAAGGTGGCGGGAATATCACTGGGCGCCGGCAGCAGCACGGCCTTGACCAGCCCCAGCCGGGGCAGCGCCTCCCACAGGGCGAAGAACAGGACAACGCCCAGTAAAGACAGGGCCAGTCGGCGAAGGGGCGAACGGGTCATGGTGTCTTACTTTCCCGCGACCTTCTTGTAATAGGACAGATCAAAGAGCTGCTCGACGGGAACGGCCGCCTTCACCGTGCCCAGCTTCACCTGATAATCCTGCACCAAGCCAACTTCGGCCACGATGGCGGCGGGATCGGTGTTGAACTTGACCGCCGGGGAAGCCAGCGCCCGTTCCAGCGTCGCCGGCGGGATCAGGCCCTTGCCGATGGCCGATTCCACGGCGGCAACGGCGATCTTCTTGTCCTTTTTCAGCACTTCCGTCGCCTTGGCGGTCAGTTCGACCAGCTTCTGGGCGATGTCCGGGTGCTTGGCGGTGAAATCATCAGTCAGGGCGATAACATTGCCCGGCTGGTTCTTCATGATGTCGCCACCATAGGCCAGCACCTTCACGCCCGGATTGCGGTCGGTGATGATGGTCAGGGCGGGTTCGCGGATGATGGCGCCGTCCACGGCACCGACCAGCAGCGCCTGCTGCGTGGCGTCGATACCCTGCGGTACTAACTCGACATAGGCCTTGTCCACCTTGGCCACTTCCCACAGCCAATATTGCAGGAAGGTGTTGGGCACGGAACCGGCGGGCTGCGTCGCCAGCTTCAGCGGGCGGCCCAGCTTCTTGGACAGGGCGGCGATGGCTTCAGCCGGCTTGGCCGAGATGCCGGCCAGATCGGGACCGGCGGCAACCACCAGTTCCTCCACCGCCGTGGCGGCCACGACCTTGATACCGATACCCTTGCTGTTGGCCACGATGACGGGGGCGACACCGGCAATATAGGCATCGATCGTGCCCGAGGTCACAGCCTGAATGGCGTTGGGGCCACTGTCGAACTGCTTCAGTTGCAGATCGAAGCCGTTCTGTAGGTCCCAGCCCTGGCTGTCGATGACGAAGGCCTGCGCCGCCCCCAGCACGGGGATATAGGCCGCACGCACCACCACCGGATCGGCAGCAGACGCGCCGCCGACAAGCGTGGCGGTCAGGGCGGTGGCAGCAATCAGCCGGGTGGCGAAACGGGCAATCGACATGTTGAACGGCCTCCTTGGGGGCATTCCGGTTCGGCGGGGGGCGCCGTCGCCATGCAAGGTTTGTTATTTCCCCGGTTTCGTCAACACGGAATGTGAATTTACACAAAGAACAGTTTTCATATGTGTTATGTGGAATTGATCAGGTTCAGAAAATAGCGATTCACCCCTTGACAGTGGCGTCCGGATCACCAAATCTGAACCCGTGACCGCAAGGTCCAGGGTGACGCCCACCAGTCCGCGGCAATTTGACGAACAGCAGCTTGCGCCGCGTCAACAAACGCTAAAGCGCCACGAAGTCCCTTCGTGGTTTGGTTCAAACCATTGGTAAGGAAGGGCAATATGGGCCACACAACCCGCTCGCTTCAGCAGATTGAACCTCCCGGCAAGACCCGAATGCGGTGTTGTTGACGCGTCCGATCACGCGTCCATCCACCTGCCCCAAGCGATTGTACAGCGCGGCCATGCTATTTGCCGCGATGGGAGACCCATATCATGACCAATCAGGCATTCAGCATTGAAACCAGCCGCTACAGCGCCGGCATCGCCGTCGCCGACGGCCAGGGATACCGCTTCTTTGCCGCCCATCCGCTGTTCAGCAGCCTGGATGGCCGGAAATATAACAGCGTCGCCGCCGTGGAAAAGGCCGCCCGCCAGCGCGAGGCGGAGGCACGGGCCGACACGCGCCGCCAGGACAGCCGCGGACAGGTGTTCCGATCCTGGGGCTTCCGCGCGACGGCGGCTTGATTTCCCCGTTCCGACCCGTTGACCCGGCCCAGGGCGGTGCGCAGGTCGGGGTAAGCATGAGCGAACCCCGACAGCCGACGCTGCCTTTATGATGTCGGGGGTCGCATACGCTCACCCCGACCTGCGAACGCTGACGTTTCCTGCGGCTGCCGGCCTTGGCGGGGGTTACCCCTCCTCCGCCTTGCGCTGCTTCTTGCGCCCGGCCAGGGCCGCAATGACGCCGTGGAAGGTGCGCACTTCCTGTTCAGTCATGCCACAGCGTTGCAGCGTGTTGCGCACATTGCGGATCATGGAGGGGCGCTTGTCCGGATGGGTGTAGAATCCGGACTGTTCCAGCTCGCCTTCCAGATGATCGAACAGGTTCTGCAATTCGGCCTTGGTGGCCGGCTCCGACGCGCCGGTGTGCAGATAGCGGTCTTCCGCCTCTACCCCCGTCATCCACCATTCATAGGCGACCAGCAGCACGGCCTGCCCCAGGTTGAGCGAGGAGAAGCCGGGGTTCAGCGGCACGGAAATCAGCGTGTCGGTCAGGGTGATGTCATCATTGACCAGACCCGTTCGCTCGGGCCCGAACATCAGCCCGACCTTGCGCCCGATCGACCAATGGCCACGCATCTCGTTCGCGGCCTCACGCGGGGTGACGACGGGCTTCACCATGTCGCGCACACGCGCGGCGGTGGAGAAGACCTTGTGCAGGTCGGCGATGGCGGCGGGCGTACTGTCGAACACGCGCACGCGGTCCAGCACCAGGGTAGCGCCGGCGGATGCCGATACCGCCTTCTCGTTGGGCCAGCCATCACGCGGATTGACCAGACGCAGATCGGTCAGACCGCAATTCAGCATGGCCCGCGCACAGGCGCCGATATTCTCCCCCATCTGGGGTTCGATCAGGATGACGGCCGGCCCATCGCCGTCCGCCTGCATCTTGGCCAATTCCCGCTTGTTCGTACCGCTGGACATCGCTTGCCGCTATCTGGACCCTGAAAGGCGGCCCGACCTCAGGCCGCCGCAGGATTGTCGATAGCGGCACCTGCCCGGTAGAGGCAATAGGTAATGCTGTCCGACAGGGCATTGAAGCTGGCATCGATGACATTGGCCGACACACCGACCGTACACCAGCGGTGTCCGTGGCGGTCCGCCGTTTCGATCATGACGCGGGTCACGGCCTTGGTTCCATCCTGGGCATTCAGGATGCGTACCTTGTAATCGACCAGCCGCATGCCCTCCAGCGCCGGATAGACGGGGATCAGGGCCTTGCGCAGCGCCTGATCCAGGGCGTTCACGGGGCCATTGCCCTCTGCCACCGTCATCACCGATTCCGGACCGTTGGGGCCCGGCACCTCCACCTTCGTGGTGGCCTCCGACAGGGTCACCAACTCGTTCTTGGCGTTCCAGCGGCGTTCATCCAGCACGCGGAAGGCGGCCAAGCGGAAATAGTCCGGCACCTCGCCCAGGGCACGGCGGGCCAGCAGCTCGAAGCTGGCTTCGGCCCCATCGAAGGCATAGCCCTCGAACTCCCGGCGCTTGACCAGATCAACCAGATGGCCGACCCGCTCATCCCTGGGGTCGACGGCCACCCCCACCTCGCGCAGGCGGGCCAGGATGTTGGACCGGCCGGCCTGATCGGAGACCAGAACATGCCGGCGGTTGCCGACCAGCGACGGATCGACATGCTCGTAGCTGCTGGGATCCTTCTCCACGGCCGACACATGCAGCCCGCCCTTATGGGCAAAGGCGCTTTCACCAACATAGGCCGCGTGGCGGTTGGGCGTGCGGTTCAACCGCTCGTCCAGCATGCGGCTGATATGGACCAGACGGGCCATGCCATCGGCATCCACCCCCGTCTCGAACCCCATCTTCACCGACAGGGTCGGGATCAGGGACAGGAGATTGGCATTGCCGCAGCGCTCCCCCAGCCCGTTCAGCGTGCCCTGAACCATGCGGGCCCCGGCGCGCACGGCGGCCAGGGAATTGGACACGGCGTTTTCCGTGTCATTATGGGTGTGGATGCCGATGCGACCGCCGGGGATGTGCTTGGTCACTTCCCCGACGATGCGTTCCACCTCGTCCGGCAGGGTGCCGCCATTGGTGTCGCACAGCACGATCCAGCGGGCCCCCGCCTCATACGCCGCCTTCACGCAGGACAGGGCATAATCGGGATTGGCCTTGAACCCATCGAAGAAATGTTCAGCGTCGAACAAGGGCTCGCGCCCACGCGCCGCGATTTCCCGGATGCTGTCGGCGATCAGGGAGAGATTTTCCTCCCGCGGAATCGACAGCGCGACATCGACATGGAAATCCCAGGTCTTGCCAACGATGCACACCGCATCGGCCGGGCTGTCCAGCAGGGCCGACAGGCCAGGATCGTTCGACGCGCTGCGACCCGGCCGGCGGGTCATGCCAAAGGCCGTGAAGGTGGCGCGGTGCAGATGCGGCGGATCGGCGAAGAAGGCGTCGTCCGTCGGGTTGGCCCCGGGCCAGCCGCCTTCGACATAATCAATGCCCAGCGCGTCCAGCTCCTGCGCGATGGCGATCTTGTCCGCCACGGTGAAATCAACGCCGGAGGTCTGCGCCCCGTCGCGCAGCGTGGTGTCATAGAGATAGACGCGGTTCGTTTCGTTCATAATCAAAGGCCAGATAGCAACGACGTTGCCGAATGTGGCGCATCGCGGCCGGCGGATCAATGGTCATGCGCGCATGGGGCAACTGTCCCCCGGTCGCATGCCCATTGGTAAGCGGGCGTTTTTGCCCTAAATAGGCAGCCAAAGCTCCCCCCAAGCTTCGGAAGTTGCCCATCATGGCCCTGTGGCGGATCAGCGATAGCCTAGTCGAATACCCGGAAGCCCTTGCCTTCATGGAAGCGCGCGTGGCCGAGGTGCGGGCCGGCACGGCGCCGGAAACCGTCTGGCTGCTGGAACATCCCCCGCTCTACACCGCCGGCACGTCGGCGCGGGAGACGGACCTGCTGGCCCCCATGCAGTTCCCCGTGTTCCAGGCGGGGCGCGGTGGCCAATATACCTATCACGGGCCGGGACAGCGCATCGGCTATGTCATGCTGGACGTACAGGCGCGCGGCGGCGACCTGCATGATTTCGTCTGGCGGCTGGAGGAATGGCTGATCCGCACCCTGGCCCAGTTCGCCGTAAAGGGCGAACGCCGCTGCGGCCGCGTCGGCGTCTGGGTCGATATGGGTCCCTTCGGCCAGCCGGGCACAGAGAACAAGATCGCCGCCATCGGCGTGCGCGTGCGTCGCGGTGTCAGCTTCCACGGTGTCTCCTTGAATGTGGAGCCGGACCTGAGCCATTTCGGGGGAATCGTGCCCTGCGGCATCCGCGAACATGGCGTCACCTCGCTGGCGGCCCTGGGCCATATCGTCACGATGCCGGAGGTGGACATGGCCATGCAGGCCGCGTTTGAAGAAGTGTTCGGCGAAAATGCCGTCGCCCGGACGCCCGCCGCCTGCGCCGTGGAGGATTGAGATGAACCCGCGCCGCAGCATCAGCGCCCTGGTCCTTTACGGCGTCGGCACCGCCGCCCTGGTGGTCAGCGCCTTCATGCTGGTCGCCCCCACGCCGGACACCTATGGCCCCGCCCTGGTCGGCCTGCTGCTGGGCGTGCTGCTGCTGGGGGTGGGCCGCGCCTGCCAGCATTTGTCGCGCATCCGCGACCTGATGGAAGGAAGGGGCTGAGCCCCCTGGACACGTCCCCTACCGGTCATCCGCCAGGCAGCCATGTTCGACCGACTGCGCCGCCAGCTCCTGGAACTGCGACAGGTAACGCCCATCGGCGGCGATGGCGGGGTTGCGGATGGTGTCGGCATTCAATTGCCGCAATTCCCTGTCGATGCGACCACAGGGACCGGCGCAGGCGGCCAACAGCAGCGGCAGCAGCAAAAGCAGAATGCGCGGTGGAACGGCGGACATGATCGGGGTCACCATCAACAGGCTTGGATGACCAGGACCCTGCGCGCGGCACCGGGCGAAAGCACGGCACGTCGGTGACGGGATTGCGGCGGCGCCTCCTTCCGTGGGGACGGGCCGCCACAACCAACGGGATCAGTAACGCCGGATCAGCCCGATCAGCCGGCCCTGCACATTGACGCGGTCAGAGCCGAAGACCCGGGTTTCGTAATTCGGGTTGGCCGGTTCCAGGGCGATGGAATTGCCCTTCCGACGCAGCCGCTTCAGCGTCACTTCCTGTCCATCGACCAGGGCGACGACGATGGTGCCATTCTCCGCCGTGTCGCAGCGCTGGATGATCACCGTGTCGCCGTCCAGAATGCCGGCTTCCACCATGCTGTCACCGGCGACTTCCAGCGCGTAATGGTCACCAGCCCCCACCATGCTGGCCGGGATATCGATGGTGACGGAATTATCGCGCATCGCTTCGATCGGCAAACCGGCGGCGATGCGGCCATAGAGCGGCAGGGCCACCGCTTCGGCATCGTTGCTGGCCTGCCGACCCGGCAGGGCGCCGCGGAAATCCCCCTTGATGACATTGGGCTTGAAGCGCGGCGACACCTCCGCCACAGGGGCCGGGGCGGCAGCGGCCGGCACGGGCTTTGTCTTGGCCAACGGCTTCTCCGGCAGGCGCAGCACTTCCAGCGCGCGGGCGCGGTGCGGCAGGCGACGGATGAACCCCCGCTCCTCCAGCCCGGTGATCAGACGATGGATGCCCGACTTCGACTTCAGGCCCAGCGCATCCTTCATCTCATCGAACGAAGGCGACACGCCCCCCTCATTCAGCCGGTCATTGATGAAGAACAGCAGTTCCTGTTGCTTGCGCGTCAGCATGGCATCCCCTCAGCCTGGTCCGGTCGCGACCGCCCGATATTCGGGCGTCCAGCCATCGGCATATTCACCGTCAGAATATAGAACAATCCCGGAACGTCAATCAATGTTCCAGTTTGGTTCGTGTTTTTCTGCGAGAATCTGGTGAAGCTTCGGGAAGGATAATCCCTGCATGGTTGCAGGCCGTGTTGCGCCAGACCGGGAGGAAAAAAGCCGGAGCCGGGCGGATCACCGCGTCAAAGCGCGTCCAGCGGCATGATCCGCACCATCTCCCCGGCCTTCACGGCCGGGGCGTGCGGCGCGCGCAGGATCAGGCAGTCGGCCCAGGCCAGCCGGCTCAACATTCCGCTGTCCTGTTTGGGAAATGGCTCGGCCACTTCCCTGCCCTGCCCGTCCACCGCCAGTCTGGCGCGGATGAAGTCGGCCCGCCCGTCATTGGGGCCCATATCGCGGGCCAGCATGGCGTCGCGCACCGCGTCATCCGTGGGCAGCCCCTGCAGGCCCAGCAGCAGCGGGCGCAGGAACAGCCAGGCGCAGACCAGGGCGGAAACCGGATTGCCCGGCAGACCGATGACGGGCACGCCGCCCATGCGGCCGAACATCAGCGGCTTGCCCGGCCGCATGGCGATCTTCCAGAAATCCAGCTCCAGCCCGGCCGCACCCAGGGCGGAGCGCACCAGATCATGTTCCCCCACCGACGCGCCGCCGATGGTGACCAGCAGGTCGGTGCCTGAAGCAGCGGCGATCAGGGCGGACAGGCTGTCGGTGCTGTCGCCGGCAATCCCCAGATCCACCGCCTCCCCACCCAGTTGCCGGACCAGGGCGGACAGGGCCAGCGAATTGGAACTGACGATCTGGCCGGGCGCCAGCATATCGCCGGGCATCACCACCTCGTCGCCGGTAGCCAGGATGGAGACACGCGGGCGGCGTCGCACCTTCAGCCAGGGCACATTCATCGACGCGGCCAGCGCGATGTCGCGCACGGTCAGCTTGCGCCCCGCCGGCACCCCGACATCACCCGTGGCAAAATCCTGCCCCGCCGGTCGGACCCAGCGGCCGGGGCCACCGCCATCCTTGCATGTGACGGTGGCGCCATGATCGTCCGCATCCTCCTGCACCACCACGGTGTCGGCCCCATCGGGCAGGGCGCCACCGGTGAAGATGCGCACGGCCTGCCCCGGCCCCACCGCGCCCATGAAGGGGCGACCGGCCGGCGCTTCCCCGATGCGGGTCAGCGTGACGGGGAAGGAGGCGATATCCGCCGTGCGTACGGCCCAGCCATCCATGGCGGATACAGCGACAGGCGGATGGGTGACGCGCGCCACCACATCGGCGGCCAGCACCCGGCCCAGCCCCTGGGTGATCGGCACCTGTTCGGCCGGTAGCGGGGCGATCTTGGCCAGGATGCGGGTACGGGCCTCGGAAAGGGGGATCACGCAGATGCTCCGTCAGTCGCAGGACGTCGACATATTGGGGCATATATCACGGACGGCAACGGGGCAAGGCGGCGACACCCCCGATTTTCGCCCGATCCTGTGCGGCCCTTACTCCGGCAGCACGGAAAAGGTGCCGCTCTTGCCGCCTTCCTTATAGACCAGATGCACGCCGCCGATGATCATGCCCTTATCCACGGCCTTGCACATGTCATAGATGGTCAGCGCAGCCACCGTGACGGCGGTCAGCGCCTCCATCTCCACACCCGTGCGGCCCTTCAGCTTAACCGTGGCCTCGATCTCCACCCGGTTGCCGCGGGCATCCAGCTGGAAATCGACAGCAACCTTGGACAGCATCAGCGGATGGCAGAGCGGGATCAAGTCGGGCGTCTTCTTCGCCGCCATGATCCCGGCCAGCCGGGCCACGCCCAGCACATCGCCCTTTTCCACTCCCCCATCGCGGATCAAGGCCAGCGTCTCCGGCCGCATGGTGACATGGCCGCGGGCGATGGCGACGCGGACCGTCTCCTCCTTGGCGGAGACATCGACCATGGCGGCATTGCCGGCCTCGTCGAAATGGGTCAAGGGGTTGCTCATGCCGCTGCCACCATGGGGGTGGACAGCAACGCACGGGTAGCGGCCGCCACATCGGGCTTGGCCATCAGGCTTTCCCCGATCAGGAAGCGCCGCGCCCCGGCCTGGGCCAACCGCGTCAGGTCGGCTGGGCTGTGGATGCCGCTTTCCGCCACCAGATGCCGGCCCGCCGGGACCATGGCGGCCAGGCGCTCCGTCGTGGCCAGATCGATGGCAAGGGTCTTCAGGTTGCGGTTATTCACGCCCAGCAGACCGCCGGGCAGCTTCAGCGCCCGTTCCATCTCCGCATCGTCATGCACCTCCACCAGCACATCCATGCCGAGATCCACGGTGGCGTCATAGAGGTCGCGGGCCAGGACATCGTCCAGGCAGGCCATGATCAGCAGGATGCAGTCGGCACCCAGCGCCCGGCTTTCCACGATCTGATAGGGATCGATCATGAAATCCTTGCGCAGGGCCGGCAGGTCCACGGCGGAACGCGCCGCCTGCAGAAAGGCGTCATCCCCCTGGAAATAGGGGACATCGGTCAGCACCGACAGGCAGGTGGCGCCCGCGTCGCTGTACGCCCGCGCCAGGGTCGGCGGGTCGAAATCAGCCCGGATCAGGCCCTTGGAGGGGCTGGCCTTCTTGATCTCTGCAATCAGGGCCCAGCGCCCCTGCGCCACGGTGTTCTCCAGCGCCTTGGCGAAGCCGCGCGGGGCCGGCTGCTGCCGGGCCAGTGCTTCCACCACGGACAGGGGCCGGGCGGCCCTGGCGCGGGCCACATGGTCGGCCTTGTCGGCACAGATACGGGCCAGGACGTCGGGTGTCTGTTGGTTGGTCATAGCGTCAACGGCGTGTTGGTGATGGAAACAAGCCGGTCGAGCGCCAGGGTCGCTTGTCCGGATGCGATACAATTGGCGGCCTTCGCCACCCCCGCCTTCAGGTCGGGCACGGCGTCGGCCACGACCAGGGCGGCGGCCGCGTTCAGCAGGACGATGTCGCGGTAGGCGCCTTCGGCCCCCGCCAGCACGGCGCGCAACGCCTCGGCATTCTCCTCCGGCGTGCCGCCGCGCAGCTCGGCCAGTGTGGCGCGCGGCAGGCCGGCATCATCGGGCGTGATGGTGAAGGTGCGGACCTGACCATCGCGCAACTCGGCCACATGCGTGGGGCCGGTGGTCGTGATCTCGTCCAGACCGTCCGCCCCGCTGACCACCCAGGCGCGGGTGGAGCCCAGGTTGCGCAGCACATGGGCCAGCGGCTCGACCCATCTGGCGTCGAACACGCCCAGCAACTGCCGTCTGGCCCCGGCCGGGTTGGACAGCGGTCCCATCAGGTTGAAGATGGTGCGCGTGCCCAGCTCCACCCGCGTCGGCCCGACATTGCGCATGGCCGTATGGTGGCGGGTCGCCAGCAGGAAGCCGATATGGGCGTCAAACAGCGCCCGCTTCACCAGGGTGAAATCGGCATCCAGATTGACGCCCAGCGCCGACAACACATCCCCCGCCCCCGATTTGGAGGAGATGGCGCGGTTGCCATGCTTGGCCACCGGCACACCGCAGCCGGCAATGACAAAGGCCACGGCCGTGGAGATGTTGTAGGTATGGGCCCCGTCGCCACCCGTACCGCAGGTGTCGATGATGCCGTCGGGCGCGTCAATCCGGATGGCCTTGGCCCGCATGGCGCGGGCGGCGCCTGTGATCTCCGCCACCGTTTCGCCGCGCACGCGCAGCGCCATCAGGAACCCGCCCATCTGCGACGGCGTGGCATTGCCCGCCATGATGATGGAGAAGGCGTGTTCCGCCTCTTCCTCACTCAGACTGGCGCCGGTGGCAACCTTGGCTAGCAGCGTCTTGAAATCCCCCATATTTCCCGACATCGCCGCCTCACGCTACGCGCAGCCGCGGCCCGCGCGTCACGCCGGCCAGGGTCAGGAAATTGTCGAAGATCTTGTGCCCATGTTCGGACGCGATGCTTTCCGGATGGAACTGCACGCCATGGATGGGCAGCGTCTTGTGTGACAGGGACATGATCATGCCGTCAGGCAGCCAGGCCGTGGATTCCAGGCAATCCGGCAGCGTTTCCTTCTCCACGATCAGGGAATGGTAACGCGTGGCCTTGAACGGGCTGGGCAGGCCCGCCATCAGGCCCTTGCCATCGTGATACACGTCCGACAGCTTGCCATGCATGGGCTCCGGCGCGCGGATGACCCGGCCGCCAAAGGCCTGACCGATGGCCTGATGCCCCAGGCACACACCCATCAGCGGGATCTTGTGTTCGGCCGCGGCATGGATGATGGGCAGGCAGATGCCGGCCTTGTCCGGATCGCAGGGACCGGGCGACAGGACGATGGCTTCCGGCTTCAACGCCAGCGCCTCTTCCACGCTCAGGGCATCATTACGCCACACGGCCATGTCAGCGCCCAATTCGCCCAGATAATGCACCAGATTCCAGGTGAAACTGTCGTAATTGTCGATGAACAGCAGCATGGCCATATTCCAGCAACGGCCCCCTGGGCCTTGGACCGCGAAGCCTACAGACTGACCGTCCTGATTTCCAGTCCGTGCAGCCCTGTCCTGTCCGGCGGGCGGCATTGCGGCTGGGGCATTGCGCGCCGTACCCGCTTTGTAGCACTAAGCTTGTCCATCCCTTCCCGCCGAGGTTGCCTTTTCCATGCCCGCCCCCACCCGGCCCCCCGGCACCAACCGCCCCCGTCCCGCCGGCAGCCCGAAGCCGAAGCGCCCCCGCGTCACCGTTGGGGGCAGCCGGGCCAAGCGGGGGCGCGACGGGCTGGTGCGGACGCGGCGCCTGGCCCTGATGTGGCTGGGCCGGTTGAACCTGGGCGGGCGCATCGCGCTTGGCTTCATCGCCCTGGTACTGGTGGCCGGCGGCCTGACGGCGCTGCTGGGCCAGGAACGCTATCACCCGGTCCCCGCCGGGCCCGCCCTGACCCCGACGGAGGAAGCCGCCGACGCCGACGCCCCGGACGAGCCGGAGGACGCAACGGACGAGGACGCGGCCGAACAGGCCGACCTGCCCACCCTGCCCGGCCCCGCACCCGCCGTGCCGGATGCACCACCTGCCCAGCAGCCGACAGCGCCGGCACAACAGGCCCCAACCGCAGCGCCCAAGCCCACGCAAACGGCGATGCTGCCCCCGCCCCGCCCGCTGCCCCCCGTGACGGAGGTGCCGGCCGGCACGCCCGCCTGGAAGCATTTCGCTCTGCCGGCCCCGGCGGCGGACGGACGGCCGCGCATCATCATTGTCATTGATGATATGGGCGTCGACCGCGCGCGTACCGAAAAGACCATGACGCTGCCCGGTCCCCTGACCTTTGCCTGGCTGCCCTATGCCCGCGACCTGCCGCACCTGACGGAGCGGGCACGGGCGGGCGGACACGAATTGCTGGTCCATATGCCCATGGAACCGACGGGCAAGGAGGACCCTGGCCCCGGCGCCCTGACCACCAGGATGGACGAGGCGGCCCTGCGCCAGCGTCTGGCCGCCAACCTGTCCGCCTTCCAGGGCTTTGTCGGCATCAACAACCATATGGGCAGCCGCTTCACCGCCGATCAGCACGGCATGGCCGTGGTCATGGCGGAACTGGCCGGCCGGGGCCTGATGTTCCTGGACAGCCGCACCACGGCCGACACCAAGGCCGGGCCCCTGTCCGCCCATTACAAGGTGCCGATCCTGGCGCGCGACGTGTTCCTGGACCATGTGATGACGCCCAAGGCCGTGGCCGCCTCCCTGGCCAAGGTGGAGGAAATCGCGCGGCGCAAGGGTCTGGCCATCGCCATCGGCCACCCGCATGACGTGACAACGGCCGCCCTGGCCCAATGGCTGCCGACGCTGGAGGCCAAGGGCTTCCAACTGGTGCCGCTGACGGCAGCCCTGCCCCACGGGTGACACCGTCATGGCAACCCTCCTCACGGCCGCGGTCGACGGCAATGGTTGCCTGATGGCGCAAGCGTCGCAGGCGGTCGTCCCCTGGTGGAGTGTCACCAAGCCGCTGATCACAGCGGCTGCCTTGCGTCTGTGCGACCAAGGCCGGCTGGATCTGGACCAGCCCGTGCCCGGCTGGCCGTATAGCTGGCGGCAATTGCTGGGGCACAGGTCTGGCCTCGGCGATTATGGCGGGCTGCCCGACTATCACGCGGCCGTTGCGGCGGGAACGGCGCCTTGGGATGACGCCGCGCTGCTGAGCCGCGTGCCGCCCAACCGGCCCTTGTTCGCACCGGGCGCGGGCTGGGCCTATTCCAATGTCGGCTATCTGCTGGTCCGGCGGGCTCTTGAACGGCTCTGCGACCAGCCATTGGCCGAGCTGCTGGCCCATCTGGTGCTGCGCCCGTTGGGGCTGCCGTCCGCGCGGCTGGCCGTAACCGTGGCGGACATGGATGGCACCGTCTTTGCGGGCGGCCATGGCTATGACCCTGGCTGGGTTTATCACGGCACCATCATCGGGCCGGTGTCGGAAGCGGCCCTGGCCCTGCACCGGCTATTGACCGGCGATCTCCTGTCACCGTCGGCGCGGACGACGATGACCGCCCGTCATGACCTGGGTGGCCCCATTTCCGGTCGCCCTTGGCTGGCGCCTGGATACGGGCTGGGCCTGATGGTGGGGCGGATGGGCACGGCACTGGATCAGGCGATCGGCGTCGCGGGCCATTCGGCCGGCGGGCCCGGCAGCACGGGGGCCGTCTATCACCGACTGTCCCCCGGCCCCGTCCGCACCGTCGCCTGCTTCGCCGACAGCGACGACCCCGCGGTTACCGAGAACGAGGTCGTGCGCCATCTGCTATCCTGACCATCAGGATGCGCCCGGGCCGATATTCGCCTTCAGAAATTTCTCCCAAGCCTCCAGCACCTTCTTCATCTGTTCGGTGACCAGGGGGGAATGGTCCATTCCCTTGATCTCCACATATTCCACCGGCTTGCCGGCCCGTTCCAGGGCGCGGCGCATGTCGCGGCTATGGCCGACGGACGCCTGATAATCCAGATCGCCATGGACCAGCAGGACCGGCACCTTGATCTTGTCGGCCTGATGATAGGGGGAGATCGGCTTCAGCGCGTCGGAATCGCTGCCAAAATGCAGCCCGCGCGTCAGATTGCCGAAGCCGGAGATTTTCACCTCGTCATATAGCCGTTCCAGATTGGCGACAGGCGCCGTGGCGACAGCGCATTTGAACAGGTCGGGTGTCTTCACGGCCGCCATCAGCGCCGCATATCCGCCATAGGACCAGCCCAGGATGCACATGCGCCTGGAGTCGGCATAGCCCTGGGCCACGACCCAGTTCGCGGCATCGGTCACATCATCCTGCATCAACCCGCCCCACTGATGCTCCCCCGCTTCGTTGAAGGCGGCGCCATAGCCGGTGGAGCCCCGGAAATTGGGCTGCAGCACGCCATAGCCGCGATTGGCCAGGAACTGGGCCATCACGTCAAAGGTGCCGTCATCGCGGCTGAACGGGCCACCATGCGGCATGATGATGAAGGGCAGGTTCCGGCCCTCCACCCCCACCGGCAGAACCAGATAGCCCGGTATGTCCGTGCCATCGGTCGCCTTGTAGGTGACGGGCTTGCGGTTGCTGATCATATCCTGGGCGATACCGGGATAGGTGTCGCCGAACAGGGCGAATTCCTTCGTTCGCCGATCGAACAGGCGATAGGTCGTGGGCGCCGATGTCGAGAAGCTGGCCACCAGGGCAAGATTACCGTCGGCGGCCGTATCGATGACGATTTCCCGGCTGTCGGGCAGCGCCTTGTCCAGGGCGTCCTGCAGCCGCTGGACAGCGGGGTCCAGCCATTGGCGACGCGGCAGGTCATCCATCCAGGCAAAGGCGACGACGGCGCCGCGCTGCACGATGGCGCCATGCACATCGAAATGCGGATCGCTGGCCACCTTCTCGCCCATCTGGTCATTGGCGAGGTCGTATTTGTAGATGGCTGTCAGGTCGCCCTCATGCCGGGACGCGACGAAAAGATTCTGGCCGGTCGCATCAAAGCCCAGGATGCCAAAGGCTCCGTCATCCTCCAGGACCTTGTTCTTCATCATCACTTCGAAATCGCCCCCGGCCACGCGGCGCAGATAGCGGCTTTCCAGTTTGCGGTCGTCATAGGTTTCCGCGATGCGGATTTCCCCCGTCGGGTCGGGAATATAGGACATGACGTTGCGCACCGGCCGGCGCACGCGGGAGTAGCTGCCCGTCAGCACGTTCAGTTTGATAACACCGGGCCAGGGCCCGTTTTCCGTCGGGAAGGCCGCCAGCACATTTTCATCGTCGATGAATTGCAGGATGGGGGTGTGCTGCAGGATATAGCCATTGTCCGGCGGCCGCTGCAAAAGCACCTTCACTTCCTGCAAATCACGGGAAACGGACACCGTGCGGGTAAAGCGCAGGGGAAGCCGCCCGTCGGTGGTGTTCATCTTCTCCGTCGTCAGGATGCGCACCAGCAGGCGTTCATTGCTGATCCAGTCGAACCCGACAATTTCCGCATCGGACGGCCCGATGATGGCCGGTTTCTCCCCCGGGGTGATGGGCAGTTTGCGCACCACCAGATGCTGGTGGCCATTGACCGGCGCCAGAAAGGCGACATGGCTGCCATCGGGCGACAGGTCGACATCCGCCATCACGGGCCGATGCGCGAAATATTCGACCGGCAGAAGGGGTGCGGGGTCGGCCAGCACGGCCGGGGCTCCCCCCGTAAAGGCCGCGCACAATAGCAGGCCGACCAGCCGTGGCACGTTTCCCCCAAACCCCATCATCCCGTTCCCCCTGTTTATGGCTGTAACACGCCTATCGTGATCCGATATGCGCCTTCAGGAACCGATCCCAGGCGGACAGGACAGTTACCATCTGCTCCGTCACCATGGGTGAGTGGTCCATGCCCTTGATCTCGATATACTCCACCGACTTGCCGGCCCGTTTCAGCGCCTTTTCCATGTCGCGGCTGTGGGCCGCCGGGGCCTGATAATCCAGATCACCATGGATCAGCAGCACGGGGGCCTGGATCTTGTCGGCATTGTGGTACGGCGAGATGGCGTTCAGCGAGGACCGGTCGTCGCCGAAGAACATGTTGCGATTGTAGTTCTTGCCGCCGCTATATTTCAGATCATCATACAGCCGTTCCAGATTGGCAACGGGGGCCGTGGCGATGACGCATTTGAACAGGTCGGGCGTTTTCACCGCCCCTTCCAGCGCGGCATAACCGCCATAGGACCAGCCCACGATGCACATGCGCTTGGGATCGGCGATGCCCTGCGATATGGCCCATTGCACACCGTCGGTGACGTCATCCTGCATCAGCCCGCCCCATTGCCGGCTGCCGGCGGCGGAGTAGACGGCCCCATAGCCGGTGGAGCCCCGGAAATTCGGTTGCAGCACCGCATAGCCCCGATTGGCCAGGAATTGCGGCAACACATCGAACACGGCCGCGTCGCGGCTATGTGGCCCGCCATGCGGCAGCACGATGAAGGGCAGGTTCCTGGGCTCCACCCCCACCGGCAGGGTCAGGTAGGCCGGGATATCAAGCCCGTCACGGGCCTTGTAGGTGACAGGCTTCTGCTGGGCAACATAGTCCTGCGGGATATCCGGGAAGGTGTCGCCAAACATCTCCAGGCTTTTCTTCTTGCGATCAAACAGCCGGTAGGTCACCGGGGCATTGTCGGCATAGCTGGCGACCAGGATCAGATTAAGGTCGTCGGCCGTGTCGACGATGACCTCACGGCTGTCAGGGACGGCCTTATCCAGCGTTTCCTGCAGTCTCTGCTTCTCCGGGTCCAGCCAGCGACGGTTGGGCAGATCGTCCATCCAGGCGAAACCCACGACCGCGCCGCGCCGTGTGATGGCGCCGATATCATAATTCGGATGGTCCGCGACCTTCTCTTCCAGCTTGTCGGTCGTCATGTCGTAGCGGTAAATGGCGTTGCGGTTCCCCTCCGGTCGCACCCCGACATAGAGCCACTTGCCCTCGGGATCAAAGCCGTAGACGCTGAAATCCTCCTTGTCGTCGGCCATGTTGGATTTGTGCATCAGCTCGAAATAGCCTTCGCTGTTCAGGCGCAGAAAACGGTTCGTCTGGGTCTTGTCATTATAGGACATAGCCACGCGGATCTTTCCCGACGGGTCGGGAAGATACTCATAGACATTGGGCAAGGCCTTGCGCACACGCGTGAATTTACCGGTGATGACATTCATCTTGACCACACCGGGTTCCGGATCCTCGTCCAGCGGCACGGCCATCAGCACATTTTCATCATCGACGAACTGCAGGATCGGGGCCGCCAGGAAGTAATAATTGCTGATCTTGGCGGGTGGCCGTTCAAACAGGATCTTCATCTCCTTCATGTCCCGGGACACGGAGATGGTGCGAAAGAAACGCAACGGCATGCTGCCGCCATCGCCAACCGGCTTACGGTCGGTCATGAATACATAGACCAGCAGCCGCTCATTGCTGATCCAGTCGAAACCGGTGATCTCCGCATCGGTGGGCGCGATGATCGCCGGTTTGTCCTCCGGGCCCGGCCGCAGCTTTCGCACGACCAGATGCATGCGTCCATTATGTGGCGCCAGATAGGCGACATGGGAGCCGTCGAAGGATAGGGAGAGATCGGCCATATAGGGCCTGTGTGCGAAGGCCGCCACCGGCAGTTCTGGCACCTTTTCCGCCAGGGCGCTGCCCGTCAGCATCATCGACAAAACCAACCCGGCAACCCGGCCCCACACCCCGTTCATCCCCATGCCCCACCGCTCCCCATTTTGCCTTTCGGGGCGTCCCCACGCCCCAATCTGCAAAAGGCTAATCGAGCGTTATCGGCGCCGTAAAGCGATGGAAGATTCGCAGGGGTGAATACTGGATGCTGCCAAAACAACCCGCACACGGTTGGATGGAAGCCACACGCAGGTGCCGGAGAATACACCAGAATCGCAGCGTCGCCCGGTGTGCTTCACAACCGAGCCGGCACCGGGCGAGACTACGTGGACAAGGGGCTGAGAGGTCACAGGAAACTGTAAGGATCGATATCCACCTGCACCCGTACTGACGCCGGGACCTGCACCCGCATCAGCCAATCCTGCAGAACCGGCTGCAAGGCCACATTCTTCGGCCCCTTCAGCAGCAGCCGGCGGCGGTAACGCCCGCGCAGCACGGCCAGCGGCGCCGGCGCCGGGCCCAGGATGGTCAGTTCCTCCCGCTCCCGCGGGGCGGCGCGGCCGAGCGCGGCGGCGGCGGCATCCACCTCCGCCTCGTCCTCCCCCGACACGATCAGGGCAGCCAGCCGGCCGAATGGCGGCATTTCCAACTGCCGGCGCTGTTCACTTTCCACCGCCAGGAAACTGTCACGGTCATGGGCGGCCAGTGCCTGCATGACGGGATGTTCGGGCATATGGGTCTGCAGCATCACACGGCCCGGCCGCTGTTCACGCCCCGCGCGGCCCGCCACCTGATGCAGAAGTTGAAAGGTGCGTTCAGCCGCACGCAGGTCGCCGCCGGACAGGCCCAAATCGGCATCGACCACGCCAACCAGGGTCAACAGCGGGAAATGGTGGCCCTTGGCCATGACCTGTGTGCCGATCAGCAGGTCGATGGCCCCGTCCTTCACCTGTTCGATGACATTCTGCATGGCGCGCGGACCGGCCAGCGTGTCGGATGTCATCATGGCAACGCGGGCATCGGGGAACAGGGTCGCCACCTCCTCCGCCACCCGCTCCACACCAGGGCCACAGGCCACGAAGCTGCCCTCCTCCCCGCATTTGGGGCAGGCTTCCGGGGCTTTCGATTGAAAGCCGCAATGATGGCATTGCAGGCGCCGCGACAGCCGGTGTTCCACCAGCCAGGCCGTGCAGTGCGGGCATTGCAGCCGGTGGCCGCAGCCCCGGCACAGGGTCAGTGGCGCATAGCCCCGACGGTTCAGGAACAACATGCCCTGTTCACCCGCCAGCATGGTCTGGGCCAAAGCCTCGCGCAGCACGGGTGACAGCCATTGCCGGGCGGGCGGGGCCTGATCCTTGCGGCGCAGGTCGATCAGGGTGACATCCGGCATGGTCGCCCCGCCATGACGGGACGGCAGGTCGATGCGGGCATAGCGGCCCGTTTCCGCATTCACCAGGGTTTCCAGCGACGGGGTGGCGCTGGCCAGGATGATGGGGATGCGGGCCAGATGGGCACGGGCCACGGCCATGTCGCGGGCATGATAGATGACCCCATCCTCCTGCTTGAACGCGGCCTCGTGCTCTTCGTCCACGATGATCAGGCCCAGGTCGGGGAAGGGCAGGAACAGGGCCGAGCGGGCGCCCACCACCACACGGGCCTCCCCCTTTGCCACGGCGCGCCAGGTGTGGCGGCGGATGGGTGGGGCCATGTCGGAATGCCATTCCGCCGGGCGCACGCCGAACCGCGCCGCGAACCGGTCCAGCCATTGTGCAGACAGGGCGATTTCCGGCAGCAGGACCAGCGCCTGCTTGCCGGCGCGCAGGGCGGCGGCCACGGCTTCGAAATAGACCTCTGTCTTGCCCGACCCGGTGACGCCGTCCAGCAGCGTGACATTGTACCCGCCCGCCGTCACCTTGGCCGACAGATCATCGGCCGCCATCTGCTGGGCCGGCGACAGCGCCTTGGGATTGGCGTCGGGATCGGGCCGGGGAAAGCGCGGCAAGGCCAGCATGGGTACGGTGACCAGGGCGCCCGCCTCCGCCAGCCCGCGCACCACGCCGGGGCCACACCCGGCTTCCGCCGCCACATCGGCAGCCAGACGCGGCGGCCCGTCGGACAGGATCTCCAGCACCCGCCGGCGCGCCGGGGTCAGGCGCAGGTCGTCGGGCAGGTCGCCATCGGCGCGGGTATAGGCGGTGAGCGCACGGGGGTCCTCCAGCGCGGCCGACACCGACACGGCCATGCGCATCACGGCCCCGACCGGGGCCATGGTATAGGCGGCCACCCATTCGATGAAACGCCGCCCCACTTCCGGCATGGGCGGCAGGTCGATATGGCGCAGCACGGCGCGCAGCTTGCGCTCCTCCACACCCGTGGCGGCGTCACCTTCGCCCCAGACGATGCCGAACAGGCGCCGCGGACCCAGCGGCACCTCCACATAGGAACCGGGCGGCAGCACCATGTCGCCCGGCACCTTGTAATCATAGGGTTCCGGCAACGGCAACGGCAGCAGCACCCGCACGCGGGCGGGCGGCTTCACCGTACCTTCCAGCAGATCGTCCATCACCCGATCATTCCCACGCGATCCCCGGCACAGCAACCGTCCCGCAGGAGATTGCACAATTGACCGGCGCTGCCAATGGCCGGTTCAGCGCCGCAGCACCCAGCGCAGCAGCAGGCCGGACACCGCACAGCCGCACAGAACCGCACACATGGGCAGGGGCGATCCGCCTTCCGACAGGGCGCCGACGATGGTCCCGGCCGCCGCCCCGGTGCAAAGCTGCAGGGCGCCGGACAGGGAAGAGGCCGTGCCCGCCAGATGCGGAAAGGCGGCCAGGGCGCCGGCCATGCCGTTGGCCCCCACCAGTCCCATGGCGCCCAGGAAGAAGAACAGCGGCACCGCCACGCCGAAAATCCCACCGATGCCCAGCACGCCGCCGCTCAGCAGCAGAGCCGCCCCGATCGCCGCGGTGGCGGCGATGCCCCAGCCGATCATGCGGTCCACGCCATGGCGCAGGACCATACGGCTGTTGATGATGCTGCCCGCCATCATGGCCACGACATTGAAGCCGAACCACAGGCCGAACTGTTCCGCCGGAACGCCGAAATGCTGGATATAGATGAAGGGCGTGCCGGAGATATAGGCGAACAGGCCGCCCGACACGCAGCTGCTGGGCAGCGCATAGGTCATGAAGCGGCGGTCCAGCAGCAGCAGCAGGTAGTTGGCCAGGATATTGCCCCCCTGCCCGGCCGCGGCGGAGACCGCGTGGCCACGCGTTTCCCGCACCGTGGTGAGGGCCAGGGCCGCCAGCACGCCGAACCCGCACAGGCACCAGAAGATGCCGCGCCAGCCCAGATGATCCAGGATCTGCCCGCCGGCCAGCGGTGCCAGCATCGGCGCCACGCCCATGACCAGCATCATCAGCGACATGACCGACGCGCCACGGTCGCGGTCGAACTGGTCGCGCACCATGGCGCGCGCGATGACGGGGGCGGCACAGGCGCCGATCCCATGCAGCACGCGCCAGGCGCTCAGCGTCCAGATGCTGTCGGCGGTGGCACAGCCCACGCTGCCGGCGATGAACAGGGCGATGCCGAAGAAAACCGGCGGCTTGCGCCCGAACCGATCGCCCAGCGGCCCCCACAGCAGCTGTCCACCGCCATAGCCGATCAGGAACATGGACAGGGTCATCTGCACCTGTGCCTGATTGCCCCCCAGATCATGGGCAATGGTCGGCATGGCCGGCAAATACATGTCGATGGCCATCGGCCCGAACATGGTCAGAAAGCCCATGACCAGCACAAACCACGCGAATCCATTCACGGGCGGCTGACCGCTGCCCGTGGCGACATGACCGCCGGCCGTCTGTTCAGGACCCATGTCCCCGCTGTCCACGCTGCGCATCCCGACTATCCAATGCTACCCCGCCCGGCAGTACCGGGTAGTGCATTAATTAGCATAGAGATTCGCTGCAACGCACATGCCCCTCCCCATGGCTGGGGCCCGGTGTCCGCATGGCGGAGAAGAGGAGCCGGTTACCAGGATTTCAGGGCGCGCAGGGTCGGTGTCTTCTTCACAATGTGGCCGTCCATGCGGGCCAGCAGCCGGTCCAGAACGTCCACGGCGGCACCCACGGCCGGCCCCTTGTTCAGCATGACGCATTCCGCACGGGCGGCCATGGCGGCATCCGTCATTTCTCCCCGCGACGGGATGCCTTCCTTCACCAGCCCTTCCAGCACCTGCGTGGCCCAGATGACAGGCACACCCGCGGCCTCACACAGCCACAGGATCTCCTCCTGCATTTCGGCCACGCGTTCGAACCCGATTTCCGCCGCCAGATCGCCGCGGGCGATCATGACACCGAAGGGCCGCCCGCCCGCCGCCGCCCGCGCCATCAGGGCGGGCAGATTGCTGACCGCTTCCGGCCGTTCGATCTTGGCAACCAGGCCCAGCGGCCGGGGCCGCGGCGCATTCCGCCCCAATGCTGCTTCCAGCAGGTCGATGTCGTTGGGTTCCGAGACGAAGGAATAGCCGATCATGTCAGCGCATTCGATGACACAGGCCAGGTCATTCTCATCCTTGGCCGTCAGCGGCGACAGGCCCAGGGCGGTATCGGGCAGGTTCAGCCCCTTTTCGGGCTTCAGCTTCACCACTCCGCCCTTGGCACGGGTCACCCGGATCAGGGCATTGCCCTCCCCCGCCGCTTCCACCACACCTTCCAGCGTGCCGTCATCATAGCGCAGACGATCACCCACCCGCAGACGATGCACGACCTGCGGCAGCGACGCGGTGGCGGCGACCTGGATATCCTCGTCCACATGCGGCTTGCCTTCCGCCTGCAGACGGAACAGGTCGCCCGCGCGCAGCCGGTCACGCCCGCCCTTGGCCTTGACGGCCTGGGTGCGGATCTTCGGTCCGGCAATATCCATCAGGATGGACAGATCACGCCCGGTCAGGGCGGCCGCACGGTGGATATGCTCCGCCATCGACCGCCAGGCATCCGCATCGTCATGGGCACAGTTGATGCGGGCGATATCCATGCCGCGCCGCGCCAGATCAGCGATCATGTCGGGTTCGTCCGCCGCCTCGCTGGGCAAGGTCACCATGATGCGGCATCGGCGTCGCGGCGGCGGCGCCCCCATCAGGGCATCCGAGGCTTGGGCCAGCCGCCCCTCCCCGGCGAAAAAGCAGGCCGCGTCGGGTGCGGCCACCGGCGCCTTGACACCCGACAGGGCCGCCAGCGCCACCAGCACCGCTTCCAGATTGGGCAGTACGCGGCTTTCCAGACGCCCCAGCGATGACAGGCCCAGCGCCATCAGCCGCCGTTGCAGCGCCCGCAGGTCATGGCGGCGCACGGCCAGATAATGGGACAGGTTGGTGATGCCGGGTGACGCGTCGGTGGTGCTGGTCCAGTCGCGCAGCAGCGCCTCGCCATCAGCCAGCACCAGGGTGCGCAGGGCCGAGACCTCCGCCATCAGCACCCGCGCATCCTCGTTGCCCAGGTGGGCGTGACCGTCATGCATCGCAATCTCCCTCATGCACCATCCCAGAGACTAGGCGATGGGCGATGACGGGGTGATGACAAAGGTCAAGGCAGCGGCATCACGCCGCGCCCGGCGTCAAGCCTCCACCAGGGGGGTGAACCCGCCCCAGAACATGCGCGTGGCATCAAACGGCGTATTGTCCGGATCGCATTTCAGGCGCGGGTCGGACATGGCCTTGGCATTGATGGCATCGCGCGCTTCCTTGGACGGGAAGATGATCCAGGCCAGGATCACCACCTCATCCTCCTTCAGCTCCACCGACCGGGGGAAGGATGTCTGCTTGCCCCAGGACACATCATCGGCGACGCATTCCACATAGGACAGCGCGCCATGGTCCTTCCAGACCTGCGACGCCACCGTTGCCAGTTCCTTGTAATCGCCCAGCCGGTCCTTCGGCACGGGCACGACATAGCCATCGACGTAAGCCATCACAGCCTCCCTTGGTTGGAACTATACGCCAAGGACGATGGTGACCCGGCCGCGCCGACAGCAGGTGTGAAATTTTTGGGGCTGGCGGCTTTCTATCCGTCGATCAACACCGTGGTCACCTTGAACCCCGCCAGCGTGTTGGGCCCGAACGTGTGGGTCAGTGGCACATCGGCCGCGTCGCGCCCCGTGGCGATCAGGATGCGCCCCACACGGCGTTTGTTGTTGCGCGGGTCGAACACATGCCAGCGCCCACCCAGATAGACTTCCATCCAGGCCGCGAAATCCATTTCGGCATAGGGCGGCGGCTCCCCGATATCGCTGATATAGCCAGTGCAGTACCGGGCCGGGATGTTCATGGCCCGGCAGAAGGCCACGGCCAGATGCGCATAGTCACGGCACACGCCCCGCCGCTCGGCATAGGCCTCGCTGGCGGTCCGCGTGGGCCGTGAATGTTCGTAGCCGAACTTGATATGGCCATGGACGAAATCGCAGATGGCCTGCACCCGCCCCCAGCCCATGGGTGCATGGGCAAACAACCGCCACGCCTCCGCCGACAGGTTGTCGGTTTCACAATACCGGCTGGGCAGCAGGAACAGCAGCGTATCGGCCGGCAGGTCCTGCACTTCGTGCTGCATGGCATCCGGCGCCACCGGGTCCGGCAAGCCATCATCGTGGATGATGCTGTTGGTGCCCAGAACCATGCGGCCCGCTGGCGCCACCAGCCGGCAGCACCAGTTGCCGAAACTGTCGCGATAGCCCTGGATCGGCACCGGCGGACTGGTGATCAGGTGGTCGGGCGTTTCAAGCTGCGCCACGCGCGAATAATGCACATTCAACATGACGATCATGGCCGTCTGTTGGGGGAAATCGTAAGTGAGCTGACAGCCCAGTTGGATGCGGATCATGCCGTCTCCCGCGCCAGGGTTTTTGCCGGACGGAAGGGGCATCCCCCCCGCATGTACCGACAGCCCCCGCGACATGCGCGGCGGCAATCACACCCGACCCGACCAGGGGCGCAGCAACCATGCTACGCCCCCAACCGTCCGCGACAAAGGATTGGTTAATCGGCTTTGCTGCGGATGCGAAGAAAAAGCCGCCGGGGCGGCGTCCGCCTTGCCTCATGCCCGTCCGGGGGGCAAGATCAGTCGCAGACAATGTCCGCCGTGAGAGCCCCCGACGATGCCCATCGCATGTCAGCCCGACTGGTCCGCCGTGCCCGCCGTGCGCGTGGATGGCTATGCGGCCGGATGCTTGGTGCTGGACCTGGCGGGGGGGCGGCCCGTGCGGCTGCTGTCCGACCACGGTATTGCGGGATTGGCCGGGGCCGGCTGGTGGGCGGGGCTGCTGCGGGCCTGGAACAAGGCCGCGACCGGGCCGTTCCTGGCCCTGCTGGATTGTGCCGACCTGCCGGGACAGGTGATGGCGGCGCTGCGCGCCGGCGTCACCGACATCGTGTTCGACGCCGGGCCGCAGACACCGGCGGGACTGGTCGAACGGCTGTCGTCGCTGGCCGATGCGCACGGGAGCCGGCTGCACAATCCGCCGGTAAACGTTGTCAAGCCGTGCTGGCGGCGCAACCGTGATGCCCCCTTACGGCAATACCTCAGCCAACATATTGATTTCACACATATGTAACGGCATTACAAACACTACAGGAACGGGGTGTCGCGTTGCATTGCCCCCCTTTCCTGCGATATCAAACCGGCACCCGACACGGCCCCGATCCTGGGCCCATAAACCTGGCAGGAAAACGAACATGAAGCTTACCCGCCGCGTGAAGGAAATCCTTTCCTGGTATGAGAGCGACAATCCCGGCACCAAGGCCAATCTCGCCCGCATCCTGATGGAAGGCCGCCTGGGCGGCACCGGCAAGCTGGTGATCCTGCCCGTCGACCAGGGTTTCGAGCATGGTCCGGCCCGCAGCTTCGCCATGAACCCGGCGGCCTATGACCCGCACTATCACTACCAGCTGGCCATCGATGCCGGGCTGTCGGCCTATGCCGCCCCGCTGGGCCCGCTGGAAGCCGGTGCTTCCACCTTCGCCGGCTCCATCCCGCTGATCTTGAAGATGAACAGCGCCAACAGCCTGTCGCGCTTCAAGGAAGGCGCCGATCAGGCCGTGACGGCCAGTGTCGATGACGCGCTGCGCATCGGCGCTTCGGCCATCGGCTTCACCATCTATCCCGGCTCCGACGCCCAGTTCGGCCAGATGGAAGAAATCCGCGAACTGTCGCGCGAAGCCAAGTCCAAGGGCATCGCCACAGTCATCTGGTCCTATCCGCGCGGTGGCGACATCTCCAAGAAGGGCGAACTGGCCCTGGATGTCGACGCCTATGCCGCCCACATGGCGGCCCTGCTGGGCGCCCACATCATCAAGGTGAAGCTGCCCACGGCCGATCTGGAGCAGGACGAGGCCCGCAAGGTCTATGAAAAGAACAACGTCCCGCGCGAGACCATGGCCGAGCGCGTGAAGCACATCACCCAAGCCTGCTTCAACGGCCGCCGCATCGTCGTCTTCTCCGGCGGCGCGGCCAAGGGCGAGGATGCGGTGTATGAGGATGCCCGCGCCATCCGCGACGGCGGCGGCAACGGCTCCATCATCGGCCGCAACGCGTTCCAGCGTAGCCGCGAAGACGCGCTGGCCCTGCTGGACAAGCTGGTCCGCATCTATCAGGGCAAGGAATAAGCGGGTTACGCTTGTTCCCTCAAACGCCGGGCGCCGCCGTCCGGC
This sequence comes from Hydrogenophaga intermedia, assembly GCA_943371025.1. GTDB lineage: Bacteria > Pseudomonadota > Alphaproteobacteria > Azospirillales > Azospirillaceae > Niveispirillum. The sequence continues at coordinate 186,064 of CALRTC020000004.1, read as the reverse complement.
GGCTTGGCTTACGCCCGCACGCGCGGGCGCCGCGCCGGTCGGCGCGGATAGCAAGGGTCAATGCCCTTGACCCTTGCTATATAGTGCCCAATAAGGGGCCCGGCGCGGTTCGTCCCGCCGGGCCCTTTATTCATTCTCGATCCTGTTCCGGAACCATCATGTCCGACTGCCGCCTCTACCTCATCACCCCGCCCAAGATCGATCTGGCCACCTTCCCCGCCCTGCTGGCCACGGCTCTGGATGCGGGCGATGTGGCTTGCGTGCAGTTGCGGCTGAAGGATGTGGGCGATGATGTCATCCGCCGCGCCATCGACGCGCTGCGCCCCGTGGTGCAAAGCCGGGAGGTGGCCTTCATCCTGAACGACCGGCCCGATCTGGCGGCAGCCGGTGGCTGTGACGGGGTGCATGTCGGGCAGGAGGACACGCCCTATGCCCAGGCGCGCAAGATCATGGGCCGCGACGCCATTGTCGGTGTCACCTGCCATGACAGCCGACATCTGGCCATGGTCGCCGGGGAGGATGGCGCCGACTATGTCGCTTTCGGCGCCTTCTTCGACACGGCAACCAAGGACCCCATCGCCCGGGCCGAACCGGAAATCCTGTCCTGGTGGCAGGAGATGATGGAAGTGCCCTGCGTGGCCATCGGCGGCATCACGGTGGAGAACTGCCCCGTGCTGGTCAAGGCGGGGGCGGATTTCCTGGCCGTCAGCGGCGGGGTCTGGAACCATCCCGACGGCCCGGCGGCGGCCGTGAAGGCGTTCAACGCGGCCATCGCGGGGGCGTAAAGCCCCTTCACGCGAACTGCAGCGCCGCCAGCCGGGCGTAAAGCCCGCCGCGGGCCAGCAGTTCCTCATGCGTGCCCTCTTCCACCACCTTGCCGCCATCCAGCACAATGATGCGGTCGGCATTGACCACGGTGGCCAGACGGTGGGCGATGATCAGGGTGGTACGGCCCTTCATCAGCGTTTCCAGGGCTGCCTGCACCACCCGCTCGCTTTCGGCATCCAGGGCCGATGTCGCCTCGTCCAGCAGCAGCACGGGCGCGTCGCGCAGGATGGCGCGGGCAATGGCGATGCGCTGGCGCTGTCCACCCGACAGGCGCACGCCCTTTTCGCCCAGGAAGGTATCGAATCCTTCCGGCATGGCCTCAATGAAGTCCAGCGCATGCGCTGCCGATGCGGCGGCCCGCACCTCGGCCTCCGTGGCGTCGGGCCGGCCATAGCGGATATTCTCCATGGCGCTGGCGGAGAAAATGACGCTGTCCTGCTGCACGATGCCGATACGGGCGCGCAGGTCGGCCGGATCGGCCTGGGCGATGTCCACCCCATCCAGGCGCACAGCCCCTTCCTGCGGATCATAAAAGCGCAGCAGCAGCTGGAAGATCGTGGTCTTGCCGGCCCCTGACGGCCCAACCAGGGCCACCCGCTCCCCCGGCCGCACGGTCAGGGACAGGCCCGACAGGGCGCTGTCATTGGGGCGGGAGGGGTAGTTGAAGCGCACATCCTCGAACCGCACCTCCCCCTTCGTGGGGGACGGCAGGGGGATGGGGTGGGCTGGCGGGCGGATGTCGGACACGACGGACAGCAGGCCGAACAGCCGCTCCGTGGCACCGGCCGCCTGCGACAGGTCGCTGGCAACCTCTGACAGGGCGCCGACGCCACCTGCCACCATGACGGCATAGAAGATGAAGGCCGACAGCTGCCCGCCGCTGATGCGGCCGGCAATGACATCATGCCCGCCGATCCACAGCACGGTGCCGATGGCCCCGAAGACCAGCATGATCACCATCATGGTCAGCCAGGCCCGCGCCCGGATGCGGCGCCGGGCAACGCGGACGGCTTCTTCCACATTGTCGGCGAAGCGGCCGCGCTCCAGGGGCTCGCGGCCAAAGGCCTGGACGGTGCGGATGCCGCCCAGCACCTCGTCCACGCGGGTACCGATGCCGGCGACGGCATCCTGGCTGGCGCGGGAATAGCTGCGGACCTTGCGCCCGAAAATGACGATGGGGGCCACCACCAGCGGCACCACCAGCAGCACCAGTCCCGTCAGCTTCGGACTGGTCAGCACCAGCAGGACCAGCCCGCCCGTCAGCATCAGCGCATTGCGCAGCGCGATGGAGACGCTGGTGCCGATCACCTGTTGCAGCAGGGTCGTATCGGTGGTCAGGCGCGACAGGATCTCGCCCGTCTTGTTGGTTTCAAAGAAGGAAGGCGACAGCGTGACCAGATGGTCGAACACCTTGCGCCTGATATCGCCCACCACCCGCTCCCCGATCCAGGAGACCAGATAGAATCGGCCGAAGGTCGACAGGCCCAGCAGCAGGATGACGACCATCAGCACCAGCAAAGCCTGATTCAGCAGGTCGGCATTGCCAGCCGCGAATCCACGATCCACCAGGGCGCGCAGGCCCTGCCCCAGGCCCAGGACGGTGCCCGCCGCCACAATCAGCGCCAGGGTGGCGCCGGCCATTTGCAGCCGATAAGGCCGCAGAAACGGCCAAAGCATGCGCAGCGGTTTCAGATCGCGGCGCTGGCGCCCCTCAGAAGCGGTGCGGTCGGCAGTGCTGTCACGAAATACCAAGGAAAACGCTCCGCTGCTAAGAATGCGGGTGGAAATCTAAGCCATCCCGTGGTACCCGCATGGCCGCGTCAGGGCAACAACAACGCCCCCGGTGACTTCGCTGCCGCGCCGATCCTGCATCAGCCCAGCCTTGCGTTGTCGCAGGGCCGGACGGGGTTGCCTTCACTCCGTGCTTTGTATATAAGCGCGGCTTCGATTTAGGGACTGCCGACCATGAAGCCTGATATCCACCCCGCCTACCACGAGATCACCGTTGTCATGACCGACGGTACCTCTTTCAAGACCCGCACCACCATGGGCAAGGCCGGCGACACGCTGCGTCTGGACATCGATCCGAAGTCCCACCCGGCGTGGACGGGCGTGCAGAAGCTGCTGGACACCGGCGGCCAGATCGCCAAGTTCAACAAGCGCTTCCAGAGCTTCGGCCTGAAGTAAGCAGCTTGGCCGCAAGGCATGACGAAAAGCGCCGCCGGGGCATCCTGGCGGCGCTTTTTGTGTTTGTGCGCATTCGAGGGCCGCGTCCACTTTCTGACGGCTTTCATGATGGGTCTTGCCGCCTCCGGATGTCAGGCGTAGGGTTGGCGCGTCGCGAAAAGCGACCGCTTCCCTTGATCCGCCAACAGGCGGAGTAAACAGGTGGACGAATTGACGTCCAGGCGGTCAAGCATACGCCGCTCCTGCCATCCTGTGCAGGGCCCGGCCAGCGCTCCCCAGAACCAATCCTGACCCCTGGGGTCAGGCTCAATCGCAGGCCATCGGCCCCCTGCGGGGGACTTTGTGCTGTGCGTTGACCGGAGCATCGCATCATGAACAAACCGTTGTTCACCATTTTCATCGCCATCATCCTGGATGCTGTCGGCATCGGGCTGATCTTTCCCATCCTTCCCGCCCTGCTTCAGGACGTGACGCACGCCTCCGACGTCGCACCCTTCATGGGCGTCATGATCGCGCTTTATGCGGTCATGCAGTTCATCTTCGCCCCGCTGCTCGGCGCGCTCAGCGACCGGATCGGCCGCCGACCGGTGCTGCTGCTGTCGCTGGCGGGTGCCGCCGCCAATTACCTGTTCCTGACCTTCGCCACCAATCTCTGGATGCTGTTGGCCGGGCGCGCCATCGCCGGCCTGACCAGCGCCAACATGTCGGTGGCGACAGCCTACATCACCGATATTTCACCCGCAGAGAGCCGCGCCCGCCGCTTCGGCCTGCTGAACGCCATGTTCGGCGCCGGTTTCATCATCGGCCCCGTCCTGGGCGGCGCGCTGGGGGATCAATGGCTGCGGCTGCCGTTCCTGGCCGCCGCCCTGTTGAACGGCTTCAATCTGGTCCTGGCGCTTCTGGTCCTGCCGGAATCCGGGACCGTCCGCCACGGCCGCATCGACTTTGCCGTCCTGAACCCTTTGCAGCCCCTGCGCCGTGTCCTTTCCATGAAGCACTTGCTGCCGGTCATGTCCGTATTCTTCATCTTCAGCGCCACGGGGGAGGCCTATGGCGTCTGCTGGGCACTGTGGGCGGGGGATGCCTTTCACTGGAACGGAATGTGGATCGGCCTGTCGCTGGCCGCCTTTGGCGTGTGCCAGACATTGGCCCAGGCCTTCCTGCCCGGACCAGCCGTGCGCCTGCTGGGTGAGAGATCGGCCATCCTGGCCGGTGTGGCCGGCGTCTGCATTGCGCTGACGGTCATGGCGTTCAGCCGGCAAGGCTGGATGGTCTTTGCCATCATGCCGATCTTCGCGTTGGGTGGCATCGGCACACCCGCGCTGCAATCGCTGGCCACCCGGCTTGTCGACAGTGGGGAGCAAGGGCAGTTCCAGGGCGTTCTGGCTTCGGTGGTCAGCCTGGCCTCGATCCTGGCCCCGCTTGGCTTCTCCAGCCTGTATCTGGCCGTCCGCCCACACTGGCCCGGCGCCATCTGGCTGTCGGTGGTCGTGCTCTATGCGCTTGGTGCCGTCCTGGTGCTGGGCCTGCGGTTCGGAGAACCGGCACAGGCCTGAAAGGGCCGGCAGATATGGTACGCCCCGGCCAGCCACCGCTGGCCGGGGTCCACTTCACACCTCTCCCCTTACCCGAAGAACCCGATCCGCTGCGTCAGGGCGTTACCCGTACGGCGGATCAGTTCATACAGGGACGCAATAGGCCGGAAGATGTTCTGGTTTTCCTGGCTGTAATCCTGGCTTTCATCGCTGACATAGGTCGCGACCTCACCAAAGCCATTGTCCAGCGTCGCCTCTGTGCGGGCCGGGAAGATGCGGGCCAGCTGTTCCAAGGCCCAGGGCACATCCAGGTGCAGCAGGCGCGTCACCAGCCGCTGGTTGGTGATGGAATGCTGGCTGGAAAATTCCGGGATATGCACGGCCAGACGATAGATCTGGTGCGTCAGCGACAGGCGGATGGCATGCAGCAGGGCCAGATGGCGTTCCAGGTCCGGATTGGGCGCCGGGGCCGCACCCGCGCGCTGCAGGTTCTGACGCAGCACGCCGTAATCGCGGAACAGCTTGCGGAAGATGCGGATCAGGCGGGCCTGGGTCGGCGTCTCCTCCAGCACGGCGGCGATGCGGCGCATGTCGTCGGCAACTTGCGGGTTTTCCTCCCGCGCGGCGCGGGCCAGCCAGTGGCCGGGGTCCAGCGTGTCGACATAAGCCTTCAGCGCATCCGGACAGGACACCGCAGCTCCATAGGTGACGATGCCCATCAACTCGCGGAAACGCGGGGACTTGGCATAAAGCATGCGGAACTGTTCGGGGTCGCGGTCGATCGCCTCCCCCACGCCGGACAGCACATTGGCCGGCAGGCCCAGTTGCAGCAGGATGGCATTGTGCGGGATGGCGCGGAACTGTCCGGCCATGACCTGGGCCGCCGGGTCGGGGGCGGCGTCATGCTGGCGCTTGATGGCGCGGCTGCCGCTGGGGAACAGCAGGTTGGTGCCGAACGCCGCCAGCAGCTCGCCATAGTTCGGGTCTTCGACCAGCCCGACCTGGAAGGTCTTCACGGTGGTGAAAAACTCCCGGATATAGTCGCCCTTGGCATAGAACACGTCATGATCCAGGTCGGGCTTGGCCGTGCCGATCATATATTCCAGGATGCGGGTCACAACGGCCAGCGCCGATGCCGGCGTCACGAAATAAGTGTAGCCGTCGCCACCCTGGAAGCTGACCTCCTGCTTCAGGTCGATATTGTGCTTGGCGGCAAAGGCCAGCGTTGCCGGCGGGCTGACATAGGCCAGACGGTTGTGCAGGCCGCCCGGGTGACCACCGCGCCCGATGCTTTCCCCATGCGTGTCGAAGATCACCAGCTGCACATTTTCCAGCGCATGGCGCGTGAACAGGCGCAGCACGCGCAGACGCAGACGTTCGATCGACGCGCTGGCCGGCGTCTGGCCCAGATAGCGGCCGGCATCGGAATAGCCGGTCTGGATGCACAGGCGCCCGCGCTTTTGCACATAGGTGCGGTAATGCGGGTTCTCCAGCAGCTGTTCGATGATGCGGCTGCCGGTTTCCAGCGCCTTTTCGGTTTCGAACAGCGGGCTGATATCGACCCGTTCCTCCACCCCGAACAGCTTGGCGAAATAAAGTGCTGACAGGACCGTGAATGCGCTTTCGCTTTCCGCGATCAGGAAGCGGATGGGCGTGCGCGAATCCGAATATTTCAGCATCTGCGCCACGACCATGAACAGGCGCTTGGCGCTGGTGCGCTCGGCCACGACAGAGCCGAAATTGATGGCGACGGGCTCCACCTTGTCCAGCAGGTCGGTCAGGGCCGCCAGATAGGATTGGCGATAGCGCGGATCGTCGGCCGCCGTCTCCAGGCCCACGGCCTTGCGGATGGCATTATGGACCTGGGTGCTGTTCAGGCGCACATGGGTATGGGCCATGCCCAGCCCGAAGGCCGACAGTTCGGCCCGCAGCACGGCCAGGGCCTCCACCGTCGCCAGGGCCTTCTCGCCCTCAATCGCGGCGGACAGGCGGATGGCACGGTCTACGAATTCAATGGCTTCCGAAGCATCGACCAGACGCAGCGGCAGACCTTCATGCATGCGCTTGGCGATGCGGCGCAGATGGTCCATGTCCTGCGCTTCCGACCCGCCAAAGGTCGCGATCTCGTCCGTCACCTGGTTCAGCGCCAGGGCCAGCCGGCTTTCGATCAGGGCCAGCGTGTGGCGCAGATCCTCCAGAACGGGTGCGCCGGCGCGGATGTCGCGCAGGGTGGACAGATAGAAGCGCAATTGCCGCTGCTGCACCAGCAGCCGCTTGTGCAGCGTGTCGGACCAGCGGATGTCAGACCGCCCATCCAGGTCATAGCCAACCCAGCTGGCCACCGTCAGCAGGCGCGGGGTCAGTTCCGTCCAGCGATCGGGATAATGCCGGCGGCCAACGCGCAGCACGGCGCGATAGAGCGTGCGGATGGCGATCTGGATATTGGCGATGGCGTCCAGCGACAGCTCATGTTCACGCGCCAGCGACATCTCCTCCGGCGCATGCTGAACCGCGGCCATCTGCCGGATCAGCGCTTCGCGGCCTTCCGCCGTCAGCGGCTTGCCCTGCTGGTCGCGGCTGGTGGCCAGACAGGCCAGCCCCGACATCAGCGTGCCGGGCAGGTTGAAGGTCGGATGGGCGGTAATAACGATACCGAAAATCTCTTTTTCCACCGCCTTCTGGAACGCCTCGAAGGCCAGCGGTTCGCCCCCGCTGCCATCGGCCAGGACGTCCAGCAATTCTTCCATGCGGCTGGCATTGGCTTCGGGCGACGCCTCACCCAGATAATTGGAAAGACGGGCGGCACGGGCCAGGAACCCTTCGGCCGACAGATACTGGATCAACTGTTCCAGGGCGCCGGGCGGCAATTCACCTGACGAGACGCGGCGGGAGATATCAAGGGCCAGCAGCATGACGGGATTGGTGAAAGGATCCTGCCCGGCTTCGGCCGTGTAGCGGTCCAGCCGCCCCATCAGGTCATTGGTCAGCCCCAGCAGGTCCAGCCCCTTGGGTGCCGGGTAACAGGCCTGTTTGGTCGCCAGCAGCGGTCCCTTGCCGGTGGTAGTCGCCAGGAATTCCAGATCAGACGGGGCGGCGGCTTGGGGCATGGCGGGATCCAGCGGCATGAGGGCTTCCATCGTCAGGGGATTGGCCGCATTCTGTTGCGGCGCAGCGTCGCAGGGTGATGTAACTCCGTTACCTAGTCAACGCCCGAAAGGGTAATGACGGACATAATCAGTCCGCATTGCGGCGCATAACGAAGCCTTAGAATAAAGACAGGTGCCAGGTCAGTCGATAGATTACTTGTAACGTCATTCACTTAATCATGCAGTTGCGGCCGGGGTGTTGCGCATGCACAGCAGGGCAAAGGACAGCGGAACGGTGTTGGGTGAAGGCGGGCAGACGCAGGCTATTGCCTTGCTGTCGGCCGCCCGCACGCATGGCCTGCCCGACGATGTCGCGGTGGACCGGATCGACACGCACGCGGCCCGCGTCTTCATGGCCGGTGACCGCGCCTACAAAATGAAGCGGGCCGTCACCTATCCTTTCTTCGACTACGCCACCCTGTCGCAGCGCCTGGATGCCTGTCAGGCGGAACTGGTGCTGAACCGGCGGACGGCGCCGACCTTGTACCTGGGCGTCGGCGGGCTGGTGCATGATGGGGACGGACATGTCCGGCTGGTCGATGACGCACCCGTGGCCGCCGATGGCGGACCCGACCCGTCGGTGCTGGAATATCTGGTGGTCATGCGCCGCTTTCCGCAATCGGCCCTGCTGGATCGCATGGCGGAGCAAGGCACCCTGACGCCGGAGATCATGCGCGATCTGGCGGCCATCATCGCGGAATTCCATGAAACGGCCGAACCAAGGCCCCACGCGCCGGGGGCGGAGGAGATGGCGGCCCTGGCCCGCACCAATATCCAGGAAATGCGCCGCCATGGCCTGCTGTTCGATGCGGCGGCCGTGGACAGGCTGGCAGCGGCAACGGAGGCGGCGCTGGCCCAGGGCGGCAGCCTGATCGACCGACGGCGGGATGCCGGCTATATACGCCACTGCCATGGTGACCTGCACCTGCGCAACATCGTCATGATCGACGGCCGGCCCGTGCCTTTCGACTGTGTCGAATTCGGCGACCGTATCGCCGTCACCGATGTGCTTTACGATCTGGCCTTCCTGCTGATGGATCTGGAACATCGCCGCCTGCGCGGACATGCCAATATCCTGTTCAACCGCTATCTGGACATCACGGGCGATCTGGCCGGCCTGTCGCTGCTGCCGCTGTTCATGTCGGTGCGGGCCGGCATCCGCGCCCATCTGACGGCATCGGCCGCCGCCGGTCAGGCCGACCCGGCGCAGGCAATGGCGTTACGGGCCGATGCCGTCTCCTATCTGGATCTGGCCAACCGCCTGCTGGACCCGCCGCCGGCCGCCCTGATCGCCATCGGCGGCCTGTCCGGCACGGGCAAGACGACGCTGGCCCGCATGCTGGCCCCCCGCCTGGGTCCGGCCCCCGGTGCGGTGATCCTGCGCAGCGATGCGCTGCGCAAACGGCTGGCGGGCGTGGACGAAACGACCGCCCTGCCGGACAGCTTCTATGGCCCCGACCATTCGGCCCGCACCTATGCGGAACTGGTGGGACAGGCCGGGCTGGTGCTGGACAGCCATCACGGGGTCATCTGCGACGCTGTCTATGCCAGACCCGACCAGCGCCAAGCAGTGGAGGCAGTGGCGCGTGCCGCGGGTGCGCCCTTCACCGGCCTGTGGCTGGTCGCCGATCAGGCCGTCGCCCTGGCCCGCGTGGCCCGGCGACGCAATGACGCATCCGACGCCACGGCCGGCATTGTGCGCCGGCAGGCGGCCTATGACCTGGGCGACATGCGCTGGGAAGTGATCCCCGCCAGCGGGGACGCCAAGGAAACCGCCGCCATCGCGCGCAGCCATCTGGCCGGCGCCCGGCGGTGACACACCCCGTCGGCGGACCGGACGGATGGTTCCGCTTCCCAGCCATTGGCGGGGGCAATTGTGCGGCTGATCCAGGTCAATGACCGCGGGCGGTGCTTGTGCGATTGTTCGGACATGATTGGTTTCCGGGCGGCAACCGTCCGGGCATCGTCCTAGATGGGGGGATTATCATGGCATTCCGCAAGATCACCTGCTTCGTCACCGGCGGCTCGCGTGACCAGGCGGCGCTGGCCACAGCCCTGACGCTGGCCGCACCGGCCAAGGGCAATGTCGCGGCACTCTACCTGCGCGCTGATCCGCGCGACGTCATGCCCATGATCGGGGAAGGCCTTTCGGGCGCCCTGATCCAGGATTTGCTGAAGACGCTGGAACAGGAAAACCAGGTCCGCGCCACCCAGTCGCGACAGCATCTGGAAACGGCCCTGGCCGCCGTGGGCGGCGCCCTGTGCGACCGGCCGCCGGGCCTGGACAAGGTCAGCGGCAGCTTCGCCGAGGCGTCGGGCGTTACCGAGGATGTGATCGCCGCAGCGGCGCGCCTGTCCGACATCACCGTCTTCCCGTCGGTGGCAACGGAAGATCGCACGGCCGTGCTGGTGGGGCTGGAAGCCGCCCTGCTGGAAAGCGGTCGGCCGCTGCTGGTGGCCCCCGAAGCACCGCCCAGCACCATCGGCCGCACGGTGGCCGTCGCCTGGAACGGCCGGGCGCAGAGTGCGCGGGCGCTCGCGCTGGCCATGCCGATCCTGTCCAAGGCGGAAGCCGTGCATGTGCTGGGCGTCGATACCGTCCGCACGGACGCAGAGGACGCGAGCGCCGTGGTGGAATATCTGGCCTGGCACGGCGTGCCGGCCACCTGCCACAAGCTGACGGGGGCTGGCAGCGTCGCCACGCAGCTTCAGGAAGCCTGCGCCGATGTCGGTGCCGACCTGCTGGTCATGGGTGGCTACGGCCATTCACGGCTGCGCGAACTGATCCTGGGCGGCGTGACGCGCGCCATGCTGAACCAGACGACGCTGCCGCTGCTGCTGGCACATTGATCACGATGGCCGGGCGCTGGCCCTGGGGCTTATCCCCGGGCCAGCGCCTTTGCCTGCTGCTTGACCCCTTGCAGAATCTGTTCTGACAGGGCCGGGTCCGTGCCCGCCACCGCACGGGCCAGGGACATGCCGCCGACCAGAACCGACACAATGGCGGCCGCCCGGCCCTCCGCCGTCGGGTCGTCGGCGGGCAGATGCGCGCGGATGGCCGCCACATAGCGGGCCACGCCGTCGCTGAACCCATCCTGCACTGGTCCGCCCAGGCGCGACACCTCCGCCCCCAACCCCACCATGGGGCAGGGACCTTCGCGGTCGCGATGGTCAACCGTGGCATAATTATCGATATAGCTGTCCAGGTCGGGCGCGGCCTGCACCCCCGCCACGGCATTGCCGAAGCTGTGCGCGCAGGCGGCAGCGGCCAGCGCCTCCTTCGACGCGAAATGGCCGTAGAAGCCCCCATGGGTCAGACCGGCCGCCTGGGTCACTTCCGCCACGCCGACCTTGTCGATGCCGCGCTGGCGAAACAGGCGCGACGCCGCGCGGACAATGGCTTCCCGATGTTCAGCCATTTTCTGTTTCGACACCCGCACAACCCACCTCCCGCAAAAACGCCCGGAATCGGCGCTTGACCAGATTCATGATGAAGGTCATGAATTATTTATCATTACAGCCATCATGTATACCAGCTTTAATCGGGCTGGTCCGGGGGTGCAAGTGATCCTATCCGACCGTCTTGCGGCCCGACTGACCGCACGCGACATCCATTACGGCTGGGTCGTGGTGGCCGTGACCTTCCTGACGTCCCTGACCGCCGCCGGTGCCGTGGGCGCGCCGGGTGTCCTGATGCTGCATCTGCAGAAGGAATTCGGCTGGACCGCGTCGGAGATCTCCTCGGCGCTGGCCATCCGGCTGGTGCTGTTCGGGCTGATGGGGCCCTTTGCCGCCGCCCTGATCAACCGCTTCGGCGTGCGCAACATGGCGCTGACGTCGCTCTCCATCATCGCCGGCGGCATGGCCCTGTCGCTGGGCATGAACCAGTTGTGGGAACTGATCCTGCTCTGGGGTGTGGTGGTCGGCCTGGGCACGGGCATGACGGCCCTGGTGCTGGGCGCCACGGTGGCCACACGCTGGTTCACGCATCGGCGCGGGCTGGTGGTCGGCTTGCTGACGGCCAGCTCGGCCACAGGGCAGCTGGTATTCATTCCGCTGATGGCCTGGCTGGCCGATATCATGGGCTGGCGCGTGGCCCTGTCCGTCATCTGCTGCATGCTGATGGTGGCGGCGATGGGCATATTGCTGCTGATGCGGAACCGGCCGGGCGATGTCGGCCTGCGTGCCTATGGGGAGGAACCGGGCGCCCCCACCCCACCGCCGCCGCCGCCCGCCGGCTCCATCGCCTTTGCCGCCATTGATACCCTGCGCGTCGCCGCCAAAAGCCGGGTGTTCTGGATCCTGTTCGCCACCTTCTTTGTCTGCGGGGCCAGCACCAACGGCCTGATCCAGACCCATCTGGTGCCGCTCTGTGTCGATTTCGGCATGCCAGCGGTGAAGGCCGCGGGCATGCTGGCCATGATCGGTATCTTCGATTTCATCGGCACCGTGGCCTCAGGCTGGCTGTCCGACCGGTACGACAATCGCTGGCTGCTGTTCTGGTATTACGGCCTGCGCGGACTGTCGCTGCTGTACCTGCCCTATTCGGACTTCACCTTTTACGGTTTGTCGCTGTTCGCCGTATTCTATGGGCTGGACTGGGTGGCGACCGTCCCGCCCACGGTGAAGCTGACGGCAGAACGGTTCGGACCGGAGAAGGCCAATCTGGTCTTCGGCTGGGTCTTCGCCGGGCATCAGCTGGGGGCCGCCTGTGCGGCCTTTGGCGGCGGGCTGTCGCGGACGATGCTGTCCACCTACCTGCCCGCCTTCTACGTGGCAGGATTGCTGTGCCTGCTGGCAGCCTTGCTGTGCCCGACCATAGGGCGAAAGGTGGAACCGGCGGCATCATAGCCGACGAAGGGGACACTTCCGGCTTGCCATCCACATCAACCCGGTGCATTTCCGGAACGGTGCTGCATGGGAAGAATGGACCATGAATGACCTGCCTTTCCCCGCCCTTCGCCCCGACGCCATGAGTGTTGAGGATGCGATCAATAGCTTCGCCGAGGCCGATTATGATCTGCCTGCGGTGCCGATCGTCTGGTGTCTCGCCAACTGGAGCCTTGCAGCACCTGCCATCCTGGACCTGATCGAGCGCTATGCCGATGGTCGCGACCGTTCTGAGCATACAGGCCGGGCGGCGCTTTATTGCATGTTCATCGCCGCGGGCGCGCGCGAGAAACGGGCATTTCCCCTTCTCTGCCGGTTGGCCCGCGACGCCGAGGCGATGGAGGAAAGCCTGGGCGACTCAGTCACCGAGTCGTTCCACAATATGCTGATCAGCACCTTCGACGGCGACGTCCACGCCCTGCAAAGTCTGATCGACGATGGCACGCTGGACGAATTCATCCGCAACGGCGTGTTTCAAGCCTTGGCCTTCCTGACCGCATCCGGACAGATCGACCGGCAGGAAACCGCCACCTACCTCGCCGGTCTGGCAGAGACCCTGAATGTCGTGCCGGGTGATTTCGGCTGGGATGGCTGGGCCATGGCCATCGTCAGGCTGGGACTGACGGAGTTGATGCCGTTGATCCAGGCTGCTTGTGATGATGAGCGGATCACCCCTGACATCGGCGACGTCAAAACCTATCAAAAGGAACTGCAAAGGGCTCAGGCCTACACCGATCCGTTGGACATCTTTCTCGAAGAAAATATCCGCATCATCACGGATGTCGTTGCGGAATTTGATGGTTGGTACTGCTTTTCCGAAGAACGCCGACGTGACGAAGCGGCCACGACCAGCGGGCTGCCGACATGGAACAGCATTTCCGACACGTCATTCCCCTATGCCTTGCAGGAACCGGTAATCAACCCGAACCGCAATGTCGGCCGAAATGATCCCTGTCCCTGTGGCAGCGGCAAGAAATACAAGAAATGCTGTCTGAAATGATCGGGATGTGACAGCACCTCTTCCGCGTATGTGAGGCAGGCACCACCCCGAGACGCATCCGTCGCGTCCCAGGGTGGCATCGCCAAGCCTAAAACCCCGCCAGGAACCGTTGCACGGCGTCAGCCACCTGCTGGCGATGGCTGAACAGAGCCGCGTGCCCGCCCTCCTCCAGCGTCAGCAGGCGGGCGCCCGGGATGCGTTGTGCCAGTTGCAGCCCGTGCCGCTCATAATCCAGCAGCGGGTCGCGCGTGCCATGGATGACCAGGGTCGGCACCTGCACCTGTTCCAGTGGGAATTCGCGCGTGCGGGTCACCTGGATGTCGTTCGCCGTGCCCGGCAGACGCGCCGCCATCTCCGTGAACATCTCCCGCCGCAGGTCATTGTAAAGCGGCCAGGCAACGGGATCGGACAGCAACTGTTGCTGCTGGCCGGCATCCGGGAAGGACCGGGCCAGCCGCTTTTCCGGATCACGCAGGGCGCGGTCCCGCATGAAGCGGACGAAACCCGGCCAGCGGGCCAAACCCGTCATCACCCGGAACCCCAGCGGAATGGGCATCGGGTTGCGCACCGCACAGGTGGAAACCAGAATCAGGGCCCGGCAGCGCCGCGGATGACGCAAGGCGAAGGCCAGGGCCGATGCGCCCCCACCCGATACGGCGATGACGGTGGTGCGGTCCACCTGCAACCGGTCCAGCAGGGCGGCATAGAGGTCGGCCTGTGCCTCCGGCGTGGCGCCCGACGACAAGGGCGTGCCGCGATAGCCGGGCCGTGACGGGGCCACGACCCGCATGCCGGCATCGGCCCCGGTGACGCGGGCCAGCACCAGCCCCTGGTCAAAGCCGCCCATGGCGCCGTGCAGCGACAGCAGCACCGGTCCCTGACCATAGGTGGCATATTGCACCGGCCCAGGGGCCAGCATCTCCTGGTGAATATCAAAGGCCGGCAAACGGCCGGCGGCCTGTTGGCCGCGAACAGCAATCGACATGACAACGATCCTCTCGGGTCGTGCCGATCCTTTTGGGGATGTCGGTGGTCGCCGGCTTCCGACCTAGCACGGGGGATGTGTCGGTCGATGGAGAACGGGTACTGAATGGCAGGTTTAGCTTTCCCGGATGGGAACGGCGACGCCTGGGTGAACTGCCGACCAGAGACGACCATACCGAGGCCGACGCACCCGCGCAAGCTGGCAACCGCCGCCCGTTGCCACAGACGCAGCCGATTTTCGATATTATTTGGGCTGTCCGTCGTCGAAACAAATGGGACGGTTGGCTGATTTTGTGAACGGAGGTTCTGGCTCGTTGCGGGTTGATGTTAAGCGGCCTGGTGTTGGTGGGACAATCGCCTGTGTCGGATGGTTCTCTTCTTGATTTTGGCCCGCCGTTCCAGGATGGCGGTGCCGCAGCCGTAACAGACATCGGCCGGTGTCAGGTTGCCGATGCTTTCATGATATCGGCAGTGGTTGTAATGGTCGACGACAGCCTGGATTTTGACCTCCGGTCACCGGGCAGGTAGTAATTTTCCAGCAGGATGCGGTTCTTCAGGGTCTGATGCCAGCGCTCGATCTTGCCCTGGGTCTGGGGGTGATCAGTATGCTCAATCAACGTCGGGCGCTGGATTGCGCGCGTTCATGATACCCCGCACCTGCCGCGTCACCCAGGACAAGATCGCTTCACCGGCGCGCTGTTCCAATGGCGCTCGGTCGCCATATTCTTCGCGCAGCCGTTCCAGTTCGATAAGCATCTCCGCGACGACAGGAGCATAGTCAGCATCGGCATAGAAGTTCCGGGTTTCGCCCGGGTCACGCTGACGGTCCAGCAATTCCCACTGATCCACATCCGGGGCGTAATAATGCACCAGCTTGTAGCGGTCGGTGATGACGCCCAGATGGCATGGGACGTTATGTTCGCCGGGGCATTCATAGTAATGGTAATAGGCGCTTTTCCGCCAGTACGGCGTCCCTCCGGGCTGCAACAGCGGGCGCAGGCTGCGGCCCTGCATGCGGGGAGCGGCAGGCACCCCCGCCGCATCCAGAATGGTAGCCGGAATGTCGAGTTGTGAAGCCAGCGCCGCTACGCGCTGCTGTGGGGCAGCAACGCCGGGCCAGCGGAGCAGAAGCGGGGTGCGAACCGAGGGTTCCATGATCCAGCGCTTGTCGAACCAGCCATATTCGCCCAGATAGGCCCCCTGGTCGGACGTGTAGATGACCAGGGTGTTGTCGGCCAGACCCGTCTGTTGCAGGTAATCCAGCAAGCGGCCGACATTGCGGTCGACACTGTCCACCGTGCGCAGATAGTCCCGCATGAAACGCTGGTAACGCCAGGACAGACGCTGGTCAGGGCTTGGCCTCAACGCCGCATAGGTCGCGTTCTCCGCCCCGTAGGCCTGGTCATAGGCCGTCCGCTCCGCCGGGGTCAGTTCATCAGGATACTGAAAATGCAGGTCGCGCCCGGACATGTCTCGGCCGATACCCATCTGGGCACGGCCAACCACGGGGGCACGATCCGTCAGGCTTTGGCGCAGGCTGTCCGGCTCGGGGATCTGGCCGTCGCCATGGGCAGGCAAGTCGGTGATATCAGGATCCCAGGTGCGGTGCGGTGCCTTGTAGTGCACCATCAGCAGGAAGGGACGATCTGACGCCTGCCTTTCTCCCTTCAGCCAGGAAAGGGCCCGGTCCGTCGTATCGGTGGTGACATAGCCCGGCCATTGGGACTTGCCCTTCTCGCTGCGGACATTGGCGTGGAAGTAACGCCCCTGCCCCACCGTATCGGTCAGAACCTCCCAATGGTCGAAGCCGGTTGGCGTGGTCGCCAGATGCCATTTGCCGATCAGCGCGGTCTCGTACCCCGCCGCCTGCAGCATCTTCGGCATGGTCGGCTGTTCGCCATCGAACCTGTCCAGATTGCTGTACTGCCCGTTCACATGGCTCATGACGCCGGTCAGAATGGCGGCACGGGCGGGGGAGCAGATGGAATTGGGCACCAGCGCCCGGTCAAAGACCACGCCGTCAGCTGCCAGCCGATCGATATTGGGCGTGCGGTTAAGATTGCCGCCATAGGCAGAGATGGCCTGATAGGCATGGTCGTCAGCCATGATGAACAGGATGTTGGGCTGCCCGGCCTTCTTTGGCCGGCTGGCCATGGGCGGCATGTCGTTGGCCGGTTCCGACAAGGGCGACAGGAACCAGCCCACCGCCAGTGCCGGGACCAGAGCGACGCCCAGCGCCGCCCGCTTCCAGGTGAAGATGCGCATCACTGCGTTCCTTATTGTGTGCCCGTGGTCCAGCGTCCGCAGACGCGCCACGGCAATTGCGGGTGGGTCCAGCGCGGTTCGGCCAGCCCCTTCTCCCATTCATCCAGCAGGCGGGTCAGGTCGGCCGCCATCTCCGGCCGCTGGGCGCGCAGGTCATTGCGTTCCGCCGGATCGGCCGACAGGTCGAACAGCTTCGTATCGCCCCCTTCCCGCCGCAGCTTCCAGTCGCCCCGCCGCACGGCCGCCACCTTGCCGGCGCGCCAGAACAGAGGCCGGCTGGCATCGCCCATATGGCGCATCAGGTCACGCCCATCCAGTTCCGCCGGCAGGTCCGTCATTCCTGCTGCCGCCAGCGCCGTGGCCGCAACATCCAGGGTGGAGGCATTTCCGGCAACAATGCCAGAGGGAGGAAGCCGCGCCGGCCACCCCATCAGGAAAGGCACACGCAGGCCCCCTTCCATCATGCTGAACTTGCCAGCATTGACGATGGGGTCACATCCGCAAACGCCCTTGCCCACGGCACAGCCATTGTCGGACGTGAACAGGATCAGCGTGTTCTGGCGCAGCCCATCGCGTTCCAGCGTGTCCAGGATCGTGCCGATACTGTCATCCATGGCGGCGATCATGCCGAAATAGATACGCATCTCCGGGCTTTCGACACCGGGGAACCGCTCCGCATAGCGCTTGGGCACCTGGAACGGCAGATGCGGGGCATGATGGGCGACATGCAGATAGAATGGCCGGTCGCGGTTCGCCTCGATGAAGGACACGGCCCGGTCGGTGATGGCTTCGGTCAGGTAATAGCCGCTCTGGATATCCACCTGCTTTTCCCCATCATAAATGACGGGTGTCCCTGGCGGCTTGGGATCGCCGATGCCGCCCGACGGCTGGAAGGATAGGATGCCGGGATCGTCGGCGCGAGCGTAGCTCATGGTGCCGGGCAGGAAGCCGTAGAACCGGTCGAAGCCACGGCGCAGCGGATGCTGGGCCGGATCGAACCCCTGATGCCATTTGCCGACCAGGGCGGTGGCATAACCACGGTCACGCAGCCGTTCGGCCAGGATCGGCTGACCGGCGGGCAGGCCCACGGGGTCGCTTTCACGGTCGGCCTTCTCCTCCGTCTTCACGCGGTTCTCGGCGATGTTGAACTCGAAGCCGAAACGCTGCTGGTGCCGACCGGTCAGCAGGCCGGCGCGCGAAGGCGCGCACATGGGTGCGGTGACGTAGCCATTGGCAAAGGCCACCCCCCATTGCGCGATCCGGTCGATATTGGGCGTGGGCACGCGGCCTGCACCCAGGGCCGAG
Source organism: Hydrogenophaga intermedia (assembly GCA_943371025.1). Classification (GTDB taxonomy): domain Bacteria; phylum Pseudomonadota; class Alphaproteobacteria; order Azospirillales; family Azospirillaceae; genus Niveispirillum. Next base: position 167,924 of record CALRTC020000004.1, on the reverse strand, counting down.
ACGTCCGACCAGCCCAGATCGTCAGCCATGATGACGATGATGTTGGGCGGGCGGGTCAGGCTGGCGGGATCGGCGGCGGGCAGCGTGACGCCGGCAGGGGCCGACGCGCCGATATGGGCATCGGCATAGGCACCGTGGCGCGTATCCATCCGCCCGACCACATAGCGTTCATTGTCCATCATGTTGGTATAGACCCGCCAGCCATACCAGCCACCGACCGCCAGCGCCGGCAGCAGCAGGGCGGCTGACAATTTCAGCCAGCGGCGGCTTTTCTTCACGGGCTCAGTCATGGGTTTTCCATTCCAGTCTGTCGCTGGCCGCGTAGCCGTAGCGCACGGCGCGGGCGCTCAGGCCCCCCTTGAGCAGATCCAGCGGGATAGGGTGGGTGTAGAGGCGCCAATGGTCGGCCGGATCGGTGGGCAGACGCCAGCCGATGGAGGCCGCGGACAGCGCATTCTCCAGAAACAGGTGGCCATCTGCGACGCGGGCCGTGGGAACCGGCGTTTCCGGCTGGCTGCCGCCCGGCCACATGCGGGCCACCATCTCCGCCTCCGGCACGGCGGACAGGTCGCCGACACGGGCGTTGAAATCGTCCAGCGCCTGGCGCAACCGGGCCAGAGTGTCCGCCCGGGCCGGATCGCCGGCCAGGTTGGTCAATTCGTCGGGGTCTGTCTGCCGGTCATACAGTTCCTCCGCCGGCATGGGCTGGAAATAGCGGGCCTGCACCGGGGTCAGGCGCCCGGCAGCCTGGGCCGCCTTCAGGTCCCACATGGCGGGCAGCATGTCCCGCGCCTTGTGCGGGTACAGCAGCGGCAGGTCGGTGCGGTAGTTGCGGATATAGGTGTACCGGCCGTCGCGCACGGACTTGGACCGGGTCGTCACATCCTCGAACCGGTCGGCGGCGGCGAAGACATAGTCAGGTGCTGCGTCGGCGAACAGGTCGCGCCCCGGCAGCCCGTCTGGCCGGGGGACCCCGGCCATGGCCAGGAAGGTGGGGGCGAAATCGACGAAGCTGGCCAGATCGTCGCGCACCGTGCCGGCCAGCCGTCCATCGGGGAAGCGCACGATGAAGGGCAGGCGCAGACCCGTCTCCGTCAGGCTGCGCTTGCCGCGCGGCACACCCTCGCCATTGTCGGAGGTGAAGATGACGATGCTGTTGTCCAGCACCCCGTCGGCCCGCAACTGATCCAAGGTGCGGCCCAGTTCGATATCGGCGGCGTGCGCCTCGTCATACATCTGGGCCAGTTGCCGGCGCGTGTCGGGCGCATCGACCAGCCAGGGCGGCACCGTCACCTGCGCCGGATCGGTCAGGCGCGGATAGCGGCCTAGCGTGGCCGCGTTACGGATCTGGGCTGCCAGATCGGCCAGCGAACGCGGCCAGTGCCACCAGGTCACCCCATAGGATTCATGGGTCACCATGATGGTGCGCATGTGAAAGAAGGGTACGCCATCCGGCCGGTGGCGCCAGCTTGCCTTGTCGCCGCTTTCATCCCAGATCGTGAACGGTTCCCCGAACTGGTAATCGGTCTTGGCATTGTTGCTGGTGAAATAGCCGGCGGCGCGCAGCCATTCGGGAAAGGCCTTCACCCCTTCCGGTGGCACGGCCTGATAGCGGAAGGATGAGGCACCGCCCAGGATGCGGCCCTTTTCCTCCGGCGTGGTGCGCATATGCATGGTGCCCAACGTCTGCTGGTGCAGGCCGGTAATCAGGGCCGACCGTGACGGGGCACAGACCGGGGCCGTGGCATACATGCGGTCGAACCGCACCCCTTCCCGCGCCAGCCGGTCGATATGGGGCGTATTGGCCAGCCCGTCGCCATAGGCGCCGATGCGCAGCCCGATATCGTCGGCCACGACCAGCACGATGTTGGGCCGCCCGGCAGTATCCGATTGGCGAAACACCGGCCTCTCCTCCGGCTCCGGCCAGAACCACAGCATCAGGGCCAGGACCAGCGCCGTGGCGGCGGGGATTTTCCAGCGTCCTTTCATGACCGCTTCCCCCCTCAATGCGCCGACAGGCGTTGGCCATTATGGGTGACCAGGCCGCCATCTTCGGCGTCACCCCAGGCGGGTTGGGCCTGTTGCCGGCTCCACCCGTCCAGCAGGGTGCGCAGCCGTTCCGCCTCCGCCCCGGCCTGCGGCGTCAGGTCATTCTTCTCCCCCGGATCGGCGGCGACGTCGAACAGGAAGTCGGCGCGCGGATAAAGGCTGGGATCGGCGCTGTAGACGGGCCCGACCGCATCTTCATGCTGGCGGTGATCCAGGCCCAGCATGGCCCGGATGGCCTGTGTCGCCGGCCGGTGCCCTTCCGACTTTTCGGTTTGCACGCCGGCCCTGGCGTAAGAGACGAACTTGCTGTCGCCATCGCGCACGGCCGCCGCCCGGCCCGCCCGCCAGAACAGGGACCGGTCGGCCCCGCCCGCAATCACCTGGGCCAGATCGACACCCTGGTACCCGTCGGGCGGCGTCACCCCGGTGATGCGGGCCACGGTCGGCATGACATCCAGCAGGGAGGCGACCTTGTCATTGACGATCCCCCGCTGATCGGGCGGCAAGGTCGGGTCGCGCAGGATCAGGGGCACGCGCACGCCGCCGTCAAACACCGTACCCTTGAAGTTGGAAACGGGCCCCGCCTCGCACCAGGGGAATTTCTCCGGACAGCCATTGTCGGAGGCGAAGATGATGGTGGTGTTCTCGTAGAGCCCTTGCTGCTTCAGCGTTTCCACCACCTTGCCCACGCCGGCATCCAGGGCAGCCACCTTGGCGGCATAGGTGCGTTCCTCCCCCTTCAGGTTGGGGAACAGCGACAGGTAACGGGCCGGCGCCTCCATCGGCCCATGCGGGTCGGTATAGGCCAGGTAGAGCATGAAGGGTTCCGCCCGGTGGCGGATGATGAAGCCCTGCGCCTCCGCCGTGAACCGGTCGGTCAGATATTCATCGACCTGCACCCGTTCCCCGTTACGCTCGATGGGGGTCAGGTTGCGGTCGACCCCGCCCGAGAGCATGAAAAACCGCTTGTCGGTGACATCGCCCGGCTGCGGCCGGGTGATGAAGCTGGAAGCACCATGCAGCAGGACGAACGTCTCCTCGAACCCCTGTGCCTGCGGCACGCTTTCCTTCTGCACACCCAGATGCCATTTGCCGACCATGCCCGTGTGATAGCCGGCGGCGCGCACCATTTCCGCGATGGTGACGATCGACCCCGGCATCTGGCGCCGTCGCTCCAACTCGCTGAACTGGACATTGGGGTTATATTCAAAGCCAAAGGATTGCTGATAGCGGCCGGACATCAGCCCGGCGCGCGACGGGGCACAGACGGGACCTGTCGCATAGGCCTGGGTGAAGCGCACGCCCTCGGCCGCCAGCGCGTCGATATGGGGGGTGCGCGACAGCTTGCCGCCATAGGTGTTCAGCGTACCGTAGCCCAGATCGTCGGCCAGGATCAGCACGACATTGCGCGGGCCATCCTGGCGGGCGGGTTTGGCCGTGCGGTCCAGGGCCGCCAGATCGGGCGGCACTGTCTCGTCGGGGCCGATATAAAGCTGGCCGAAGAAGCCGGCCACGCCGATGACGGCCAGCCCCAGCAAGCCGCCGGCTGTCCAGCCCAAGGCGCGTGCGATCCTTTTCCCGGTGGTCTTCATGACGCACCTCCCTTTGTCTTTCCGGCCAGGAATGCCCGATATCGGTCCAGAGCCGGATCATTGGTTTCTTCAAGGTGGCGCAACAGCACCTGCCGCAGTGCCGCCAGCCGCTCCGCATGCGCTTTGTTATCGGCAAGGTTGGTCAGACCGTCGGGATCACGGTCGACGTCATAGAGTTCTTCGGTCACCCGATGGCGGAACAGGTCGACCCGGGCCGCAACGGCCGGGTCTTTTTCCGCCAGTTCCTGCATGGCGGGATAGGTGCGGCCCAGCATGGCTTCCGCCACGAAGGCCTTCTTGCCGTCCGCCCACGGCGACCAGATATAAAGCAGTCCCTCGCGCGACCGCACAGCGCGCGAGGTGAAATCCAGATCCAGGAAGGGCACCAGATCGGTATTCACCTTCGCCAGATAGGTGAAGACATAGTCCGGCCCCTCATCCCCCTCGCCCGCCAGCACAGGCAGCAGCGAACGACCATCCAGCGTCACCGGTGACGGCACGCCCGCCGCGTCCAGGATCGTGGGTGCGATATCGATGCCCGACACCATATGGCTGTCATCGACGCGGCCCACCGCCACCCGGTCGGGCCAGCGCACCATCATCAGGGTGCGGGTGCCATTCTCGTACAGGGTGGACTTGCCGAACGGGAAAGCCATGCCATTGTCCGACACCAGGATGACCAGCGTATAGGGGGCCGCGCCCGACCGTTCCAGGGCCGCCAGCACGGCCCCCACCGACCGGTCCGCCCGATGGACGGAGGTGAAATATTCCGCCATCTCACGCGAAATACCCGGCGCTTGCGGCAGGAAGCCCGGAATAGGCGCGTCGCCCGGCTTGTAGGCGTCGGCGGGGCCGGCCGGATAGGCCAGCCCGGCGGCGCGGTCCAGCAGGGCCAGAGGGTTGGAGGTGCCGGCAAAGGGCCGGTGCGGATCATTGATGTTCATGTTCAGGAAGAAGGGCGTGCCACGCTGGGCCGCGTCACGGAAAAAGGCTTCGGCCTGCTCCCCCATCTTTTCCGGGATGCGGCCCACGCCATTGTCGCGTTCCCCGATGAAATAGTCCCAGCGGTCGGGTGTATAGGGTGGGGTATGGGTAACCTTGTTGACGATGCCGACGCGATAGCCACTGGAACGCAAGGTGTCGGCCAGGGTCGGCACATCGTCATGGATGCGGTTGAAGCCGGTGGCGCCGTTACGCGGCGGGTACATGCCCGTCATCCACACCGACCGCGACGGCTGACAGATGGGGGAGGTGACGAAGGCCAGCTTGAACAGCATCCCCTGTCCTGCCAGCGCATCAATATGCGGCGTCACGCCCCGCACATCGGCGCCCAGGATGCCGGCCGAGTTCCAGTTCATGTCATCAACCGTCAGCAACAGGATGTTGGGCCGGTCCGGCGGCTGATGCCAGGCGGCGATCTCGCTGCCCGGCGCCAGTTCCACCTTGGAGGATGGCAGGTTGAACCGGCGCTGCGCCACGACACCGGCAATGGCCAGCAGCGCCAGCGTCACGATGGCCGCAACCAGCCGGAAAGCCCATTTCCTGACCAATTTCCCTACCCCTGTTCTCTGCTGCTTTGTCGTTTCGCCGGTCATGGCGCCGGTCCTTCCGCCTTTGGCAGGGCGCGCAGCCAGACCGCCTGCCCGCCGCCTGGGGCCAGATCCAAGGTCAGCCGGTCGCCGGCCCGCACCGTCTGCTGCCGCACGACGAAGGCTTCCGGGTTGCGGTGCCAATCGGCATCGGGCGCATCGGCCCAGATGGTCGCCGTGTAGGTTCGGCCAGGTTCCAGGAAATCCAGCACCTGATCCAGGCGGCGGGCGCTTCCGTCGGTGATGGCACCCAGATACCAGTCGTCGCTATGCCGGTCCTGCCGCGCAATCAGAGCGAAGCGCGCGACCTCCCCCTGCAGGGTGATGGAGCGGGTCCAGTCGACCGGCACCTGCCGGATGAAGGACAGGGCGTCGGGCCGGGCCCGGTAATTCTCGATGAAGTCCGCCGCCATCTGCACGGGGCTGTAGAACACGACATAGAGCGCCAGTTGCTTGGCCAGCGTCGTGTTGACCCGCGTGCGCAGCAGCGACCGGTGCAGCACCCCGCGCCAGCCCGGCAACCCGCTGAAATCCACATCCAGGATACCGGGCGTGAAATCCATGGGTCCCGCCAGCATGCGGGTGAAGAACAGGGTGGGCTCATGGTCCGGCGGATTGCCGCCATGGACGGCATCCATGCCGTTATATTCCTGGCCGCGCGCGCTTTCCCGCGCCATCAGGTTGGGGAAGGTGCGGCGCAGGCCAGTATCCTTCACCGCCTCATGCGCGACGATGGCGATATGGTCATTGGCCGCCATCCGGGCCAGCCGTTCCTCATGCTCCACCATGGGCTGGCTGTACTGCCATTCCCGCGCCTCGCTCCCGTCCGGCTGGCGCACGCGCAGGCCCGGCTGGCGAGCGACATATCCCGTCTTCACCACCGGCACGCCAAGGTCGCGGTACAGGTCCAGCCCGGCCTGCATCTTGGCCTCGTAATGGATCAGGTCACCCGACGTCTCGTGATGCCCAATCAGGGCCACGCCCCTGGACCTGGCATAGGCGGCAAGACCCGTCAGGTCGAACGCGTCATAGGGTTGGGTGAAGCTGAAGGGCGTGCCATCGGGCGACGGCCAGCTTTCCCAGCCACGGTTCCAGCTTTCAACCAGCACCCCGCCAAAGCCGTTTTCGGCGGCAAAGTCGATATAGTCCTTCACCCGCTTTTCACTGGCGCCATAGTTCGCCCCCGGCACCCGGTCCCAGACATGGGTGATGAAGCCCCACCAGACGCCGACATATTTCATCGGCTGGCCGAAACTGTCGGCCGGGATGGCGGGCGGGTCGTTCAGGTTGAGGACAAGGCGGGAATTGACCAGATCGACGGGCCGCCGCCCGATCTGCACCAGCCGCCAGGGGCTGCGCAGGGGACCGGTGCCGCGCACGGCCACCCCATCGGCACGCGGCACCAGCTGCGCGCGCAGCCGCCCACCCGTCTGCGGGGCCAGGACCATGCCGGCGAAATGGCGCAAGCCCGCCTCGTGGATGGACAGGGCCGTTCCCGCGCCCGCCGACAGGGTCAGGGGCGTGTGGACAGCCCGGGCCAGCGGCTCGGCCGCTAGGTCCCGCAATGGCGTGTTTCGGGTGATATATTCATCCCGCGCCATGCCCCAAGCGGGGACCCACCAGGCCACAGGATCGCCGGCCGGGGCGAATTCGCTCAGTTCGTCTGTGACGGTCCAGGCCGACCCGCCCGCCCGCTCATACCGGAAGGCGACGCCGTCATCATAGGCACGCAAGACAATGTCGATCCCGGCATAGGACAGACGCATTTCCTGAAACCGGTCGCGGATGAACCGATCCTCGCCCCAGGGCTGTTCCCAGACCATATCCTGTGTCCGGCGTTCCACCCGTTCAGGCGCGACGTTGCCGGGAAGCGCCTTGCCGTCCAGAACCAGGCCCAGGCGCGCAGGCCGCAGAAGCTCCTGACCGTCCAGACGCACAGCATAAAAGGGGCCGTCGGCATCCCGGCCCACGGTCAGGTCGATACGCCCATCGGGGGATGATAGCGGGATGACGGCGTCCAGCGATGCCAGCGGCGCAGCCGCCACCGCCGGGGCGGCCGGCCAGCGGGTCGTATCTTCGGCCTGCATGCGCGCCATCAGCAGGGACGGCCCCCACCAGACGGCGGCACCCAGCAGGGCCAGCACACCCGGAATGGCCAGCGCCCTTTTCCTCACGACGCAGTCGCCTGTCGCGGGGCGTCGGCGGCACAGCGGAACCCGACATGCATATGGCTGGATTCCGGGGTGGAATGGCCGCGCGCCGTGATGCGGAAACCATGGCACAGGCTTGGGTCGCACAGGAACGACCCGCCCTTCTGCACCTTTTCCTCGCCCTGCGTCGGGCCCAGGCGGCTAGCGCGGCCATCATAGGCGGCGTAGCGATCCTCCACCCATTCCCAGACATTGCCGGCCATGTCGGTCAGGCCAAGCTTGGTCCGGCCATAGGCCCCGACGGGCGAGGTGGTCAGGTAACCGTCCGCCCCGCTATTGGCATAGGGGAATTGCCCGGTCCAGAAATTGGCGGCATAGACGCCGTCCTGTTCCACCTTGTCCCCGAACGGGTAGCGGCCGGGATCATTGCGGCCGTTGCGCGCCGCATGTTCCCATTCCACCTCCGTCGGCAGGCGCTTGCCGGCCCAGGCGCAAAAGGCCTTGGCGTCGTACCAGGACACTTGCGTCACGGGATGATCGTCGGCGGGCGCATCCTGCTGTGGCCCGCGCGGATGGCGCCAGTCGGCCCCGGACACCAGCCGCCATTCGCCGGTGCCAAAGGTCATCACGGCGCCATCGCCCAGGCATTCCGCCGTGGTGCGGTGCGCCGTGGCAGCCACGAAGCGGCGGAATTCCGCAACGGTGACGGGGCTGCGGTCCAGTTGGAAGGCGGCGACTTTCACGTCGCTGACCGGTGCCTCGTCGGCAAAGCCGTCGTCGCTGCCGCGTGTCACGCTGCCGGCGGGGACCGGCACCATGTCGCCGGGATCGGTCATCGGCCCGGCAGCGGACAGCTTGGCCGGGTCGGGCATGCAATGGCGCGGCCCGGTGGGAACGGGGGCCGCCTCTGCCGGCGGCCAAAAGTGCCATACGGCGCCCAGCGTCAGCAGCGATACCAGGGCGGCACCCGCCGCCAGAACCCGCTTATTGATCCTCTCCATGACCTCACCTGTCCCGTCGAAGGATTTCACTGGAATGACGCCCGGCCTCAGGCATCGCGCACCAGCCGCAGCAGGAACCCGCCCGATGGCAGGCAGTCGATGGGCAGCCGTTCCGCCGATGTGACGCCCGCCCGTTCCGTCCAGGATGTCCGGGCCGCCTCATCACCATCGGTGACGGCGGACAGGTGCCAGGACCCGTCGTCCAGGAAGCCCAGCGCGACATCGGCCCGCCAGGGCGTGCGCCGCCCGTTCAACCCCGCCACCCACCATTCATTTCCACGGCGGCGGGCCAGCACGACATGCGTGTCCGGATCGCCCGACAGAACCCGCCCGCCATCCCAGGCTGTGGGCATGGCGGACATCAGCCCCTGCAGATAGGGCCGGTCCCGGAACAGCGGGCGATAGCCCTTGTCCGGATTGATGGCATCATCGGCATAATGCTGGATGCCCGACGCGAAGGCCGCCGCCAGCGCCAGGGAATGGGCGTAACTGATGCCCGACGCCTGTCGCGCCAACTCAAAACAGACCGGCGTATAATCCATGGGGCCGATGGGATTGCGGACCAGCGCCATGCGCACATGGTCCAATGCCCCCGGCCCCTTGTCCCCCGTCAGCAGCGCATAGGGGAAGGGGAACATGTAGGTCTCCCCCCCGCGCACCGCCTCCATGCTCAGCAGGTTGGGAAATTCCCGTTCCCAGCCGCGCGGGATGGTGCAGCCATGCAGGTTGACCATCAGACCCGCCTGCGCCGCATCCGCCAGCAGCGCGCGCATGCGGGTCAGGTGCAGCGGCTTGTCGCTGTGCCAGAAATCGACCTTGACGCCGCGCACGCCCCACCCGGCGATTTTGGCGAATTCGGCCCGACGGGTCGCGGCGTCCGTCATGCGGTCGCGCGGCGATCCGGGCCGGTCATTGTTGGCCCCGCCGGAATTGTACCAGAGCCAGATGCCAACCTTACGCGACATTGCATAGTCCACCAGCGCCCGCACGGCCGTTTCCGGTTCCGGTGCCATGACCTGATCCCATTTGCCGTCCACCACGACATAAGGCCAGCCCCAGGCCGCTGCCTGGTCCACATGCGCCTTCTGCGCCTCCAGATCGCCCGTGGCCCGGTGTACCAGCCAATCCCAGGCGGCCACCCCCGGTTGGACCCAGGCCGGGATTTCCCCGCCGAACAGGGGGTTCAGCGGCGGACTGACATCAGTGACCAGGGTGGAGGCGGCGACCTGCGACAGAGTACCAGCCATGGCCACTCGCCACGGTGTGCGGACGGGCAGCGGCAGGGTCGGCGTCGATGCTCCCTCCCCCAGCGCCTCTTGCGATGGTGGTAGCCGGGCGTGCAGGGTCCGATCGTTGGTGGCCTGAAGCTGCAACCCGTAGAAATCCGACAGTCCGGCTTCCGTCAGCAGAAGATAGGGACCGGCGTCAGGTGCCCGCGCCAGCAGCGGCAGGAACCATTCGCCACCGCGTTTCAATCGGCCTGCATCCAATCTCTGGTGATAAGTCTCATAGGATGGGGCGGCGGGGTTCAGTTGACCACGTCCCGCATAGGGCTGCATCCACAGCGCCGCCCCGGTCGGCAGGCGGAAGCCCGTCGCCTCCCCCGTCACCGTGGCGATCTGGGGCAGCCCGGCCTGGGCGGGAATGACATAGCGCCAGGCGGCGCCATCATCCTGCACATGCAGTTCCACGCCAACCCGCAGCCCCCGTCCGTTGCGCCACCAGAACAGGGCCCGTTGGGCACGGAAGGACGGCGCCACGTTCTTGCCATGCGACAGGCGGTAGCTGTCCGACAGCGCGGCTCGCTCCCCCTCCTGTTGCGTCAGACCGGCATATTGCTCGAGCCCCTCCAGGGACAACCCCATGCCCGACCAGTCCAGCAGGGTAGCGCCGCCCAGTGACAGGCCCCAGAACAGCCGTCCGCCCCCGTCCAGGCCAAGCCTCAGTGACAGGTTGCCGTCCGGCGAGGCGATGGCGGCGACCTCCCGCACATTTCCCGGCAACGGCTCCTCCTCCCCCTCCACCGTGCGCGTGCAGGAGGCCAGACCGGACAGGCCCAGCAGCATCAGCAATTGCCGCCGGTTCACGCCACGCTCCGATCACGCATGCATTCAAATTTTGAACGATCAGTAAGAAACATGCTATCATCCTGATCAAGAACAGATTTGGGGAGATTTTGAGGGTGGCGAGGAAGCAGGAAATTGCCGTCGATACGGCCATGCCCGAACAGATCAGCCGGACGGCGGCGAAATTCACGCGCAAGCGGCTGGCCGTGCTGCGCGGGGCGGCCAGGGTCTTTGCCCGGCTGGGCTTTCACCGCGCCTCGCTGGCCGATGTCGGGACCGAGTTGGACCTGACCGCCGCTGCCATCTACTACTATGTCAGTTCCAAGGACGAGATGCTGTACCAATGCGGCCAGGTGGCCCTGGAACAATTGAACGCCGCCCTGAAGGAAGCCTGGGACAGCGGTGCCGACGGGCTGGACAGCCTGCGCGTCTTCTTCCGCCAATATGCCCAGATCGTCTGCGATGATTTCGGACGCTGCCTGGTGCTGACCAATGCAGACGATTTGCCCGCAGAGTTCCGCGATGGGGCGCTGGCCGGTCGCCGTGCGCTGGACGGTCAGGTGCGGGAGATGGTCCGGCGCGGAATGGCGGACGGGTCGCTGCGCACCGTCAATCCGCACGCGCTCAGTTCCATGCTGTTCGGATCGTTGAACAGCCTCACACGCTGGTGGACGCCCGACGGCCCGTTGCAGCCCGCGCAGGTGGCGGACCTCTATCTCGACATGCTGGTGCAAGGTATCACCCCCGTGCGCAAGTCCTGATATGAAGGGGCCGGCCCGACGCCCACGGCGACGCCGGACCGGCCTCACCCTCACCCGCCTCAATAGCGGACGGTGACGCGGCCACCCAGGAAGCGGCCCGCCTCCCGCGGAACGACATGGGCGGTGCTGCCCAGCCGCCCGACCGACGCCGACTGTGTTGGCACCTCGATGATGGTGCTGACATAGAAGCTGTTGGTCAGGTTCTTGGCGAAGACCTGCAAGTCCAGGGCGCCGTCGAAAAACTCCACCCCCAGCGCTGCGTCCAGCACACCATAGGAATCCTGGATGCATTCCGGATGCTGGGTCAGGCAGTGCTGCATGCTGCTCTGCCAGCGATAGGCACCCTGAAGGTAGGTGTTCACGCCGTCATAGGGCAGCGGCACCTCGTACCGACCGACGGCGCTGAATTTCCACTTGGCGGTGTTGGGGGGGCGGGCACCGGCCAGGTCCTGACGCTGCGGCACAGCAACATTAACAATCCGTGTGGTGGCTGAGGACACGTCCAGAGCCCGGGCATTGACATAAGTGCAGCCGGCCGCCGCTGTCTGTCCGCCATAACAGGCGGCATTGGCGAATTCCCGGATCTCTGCATCAATATAGGCCCCGCCGATCTGCAGGCTGACATTGCTGAACGGGCGGGCGATCATGTCCAGTTCCACGCCCTTGCTCCGCACCTGGCCCGCATTCTCCAACTGGAAGCTCTGACTGTCATCGTCATAGGCCTGGACCTGGAAATCATCATAGTTGGACAGGAAGGCTGCGACATTGACCAGCAACCGCCCGCCCAACTGGGTCGAACGCAGTCCCACCTCATAGCTGTCCACGGTCTCCGGATCGACGACCTCCCCATCCTGACGGGGTACCGGCCCCTTATAGCCGCGGGCGTAGCTGGCATAACCGAACAGTTCCTTGTTGAAGTTATATTCCAGCGCCGCCTTGCCGCTATACCCTGTCTCCTCCGCCTCCACCTTGCGGCCGCCAGTGGTCGTACTGGTGCGCGCGCCATTGCGCACAAAGCCGCTGGGCGTCTGCACATAGGCGTCGTATTGCCGGTTCACCACCTCGCCCACCGCCTCGACATGGTCGCGGGTAACGCGCATGCCGCCCACCAGCTTCAGCGCGTCAGTCAGGCTCCAATCCACCTGACCGAAGCCGGCATAGCTCAAAACCTCGGTGCGGGAGGGGCCGCGCGTCTCCTCCAGCGCCATATTGCCGATGGCGCAACTGCGCGCCGGATCGGGCGACGCTCCCTGCATGACGATTGTACAAGTTGATGCGGTCAGGCTGGGCGGAATGACCAGCGCGTCCCCCAGATAGGCCCGGCGTTGCAGGCCTGATGAATGGGTATTGCGGGCGAAGAGATAGGCGCCCGCCACCCAGCCCACATTGCCGCGATCATAGGATTCCAGCCGTAGTTCCTGCGTGAACTGTTCGGCGTCGCTGCCGTCGCCATAGGGGTAGGTGCCAATGAAACTGTCGGTATAGCCGTCCGCATCGGTGTCGAAGGACCGGGCGGGCAGGATGCTCTGTCCCGGCCGGGGTGCCAGGGCCGGCGTATCGACGGGAAGCCCGTCGGAATCCAGTCTGGCGTCGGCTTCCGCCTGCTTCTTGCGATAGGCGGTGATGGAGATCAGGTCCAGCGGCTCGAAGGAGTAGCGCGCCTCCAGCGACGCACCCCAGACTTCCGTCGCCCCACCGTCACGCACGCTGTTGACGTTGGCAATATCCGCCTTCTCCCCCGCGACAGTCGGCGCCAGATAGGCCCCCCGATCGGTACTGAGGTTGAAACGGTCGATGAACTGGCCACCGCCGCCCTCCGTCTTCGAATATTCGGCGATCAGGCGTGCCTCGAAATTGTCGGCCGGCTCGTAGAGGAATTGGCCGCGGGCACCATATTGCTTGCGTTCCCCGATGTCGGCACCGGACAGGTTCTCAATGTAATCCCCTTGCTCGACATAGAAAGCGGCCAGACGGGCCGCGACGCTGTCGGACAGGGGGCCGCTGACCACCGCGCGCCCACGCCGCGTGTCCTGCTCGCCCAGCTCCATTTCCACCTGACCTTCCGGATCGCGGGTCGGGCGCTTGGTGATGATGCTGATGGCGCCCGCCGACGCGTTCTTTCCGAACAGCGTGCCCTGCGGGCCGCGCAGAACCTCCACCCGCTGCACGTCGAACAGCTCACCGAACACCTCGTTCGTAGCCCCCATGACGACCCCGTCTACCACGACGGCCACGCTGGGCTCCACGGTGGCGCCGAATGCCTGGCTGCCCACGCCGCGGATGTTGAAGGAGTTGCCGTTGCCGGAACTGTCGCTGGTCACTGACACGGACGGCGCCATGTTCACCACATCCTCGAACTTGCGGATGTTGGCTGCCTCCAGGTTGCGGCTGTCCAGCACGGTCAGGCCCATGCTCAATTGCTGCAGGCTCTGTTGCCGGCGCTGGGCCGTAACAATGATCTCTTCCAGCACGACGGGCTCTTCCTTGGACGCCCGGTCACCCTCAATGGCGCGTGCAAGTGGAGACAGATGCGTTTCCTTGGGTTTGTCCTGTTCGGCCCCGGCCTGGCCGCAGACAAGCACCGCCATCGCGGCCGCGCCACAGCGCAACACGCCCTTACCCATTGCTTCCTCCCCGGCCAGACCGGCCGATTTTGATTTTTATGGGCCGGTATTTTCCCGGCTTTGTCAGACGATGATGCACAGGCCAACAAAGTTTGTCCATATGGATAAATAGCCCAGGTCGAGATTTTTCTCGACACCCCGTTGCGCTTGCGGCCGAACTGTCCAGCGGGATAAAACTATCGGAAAGTCGGGGAGGATGCGGGATGGGTACGAAGATATCGGTTGAAAAGGCGACTGCGGATCAGGGAAACCAGCCCCGCCGCCGCCGTGGCCCGATCCCGAAGTCGCATGCGGAAGGCGGTATGGCGGAGCCCGTCCGCGACGTCATCCTGGGGGCAGCCGTCACCGAATTTTCCGAGAAGGGTTTCCTGGGCACCACCACCCGTGACATTGCCAGCCGGGCCGGCGTCAACCACGGCATGGTCACCTATTATTTTAAAAGCAAGGAAGCCCTTTGGCGCGAAGCGACACGCCTGATCTTCGGTCGCTTGGCCGCAGAAGTGATGGAAGGCGTAGAGATGCCGACCACGCGAGAGGAACTGCGTCAGGTGGCCGCGAACGGCATCCGCCGTTTCGTGCATTACTGCGCCCGCCATCCCGACTATGTCCGGTTCATGTTCCATGAATCGATCCAGCGCAGTGACCGCCTGTCCTGGCTTGCCGAGAATTTTCTGCGGCCGGCGCACGCAGCCGCAGCCATGTTCATCAGCCGGTTGCAGGAGGAGAAGCTGACGGCCGACATCCCGCCCGTCTCCCTGCTCTACCTCATCGTGGGTGGCGCCCAGGTCATGTATGTCATGGCCAATGAGGTGGAGGCTGTCTGGGGCGTCGATCCCTTCGCAGAGAAGGTCATCGGTGCCCATGCCGACGCCCTGATCGGCATGGTGCTGCGCGACGCCTGATCGACCTGCGTCTCTGATTTATCCATCAGGACAAATACCTTGACAAGTGCCCATGATCGGGGCTTCTCTTGCTAAAATAATTTATCCGTTGGGATAAATATGCCGCCCGTTGATCGTTATCCGGGCGATGCAGATACCCACGGGCAAGGGAGGACAAGATGGTGATCAACAGGCCAGGCGCCCGCCGCCGGACGGAGGCGCGCAATGAAGTTGAGGCGTGAGGGCCGGTTCCTGGACAGGATGCTGCGGGCGTCCGGCGTCCTGATGCAAAGCCGCGCGAAGTCGGGGCGAACGGTGCCGGACCTGCTGGAAGCCAGCATGGACCGCCATCGCGATCGGATCGCCATCGAATTCGAAGGCCGCACCCTCACCTATGGGCAGGTCGAGGCGCAGGCCAATCGCATCGCGCGTTGGGCATTGACCCAGGGTTTGCGGCGTGGCGACGTGGTGGCGCTGTTCATTGA
This sequence comes from Hydrogenophaga intermedia, assembly GCA_943371025.1. GTDB lineage: Bacteria > Pseudomonadota > Alphaproteobacteria > Azospirillales > Azospirillaceae > Niveispirillum. Next base: position 152,726 of record CALRTC020000004.1, on the reverse strand, counting down.
GACGCGGCCGGAGTTTTTTACAGCCTGGTTCGGGCTGGCCAAGGTCGGCGTGGTCACGGCCCTGATCAACGCGCAACTGTCCGGCGCATCCCTGGCACATTGCGTCCGTATCGCTGGCGCCCGCACGGTAATCGTAGGCAGCGAGTTGCTGGAAGCCTGGACCACGGTCGCGGACGATACAGGACTGCCAGAGGCGATCTGGTGCTGGGCTGACGGTACGCTGCCGGGCGTGTCCGGCCGAAGCGGTATGCGTGATCTGGATCAGGCGCTGGACGCCTGCTCCGCCTTGCGGCCCACGCGCGATATCCGCGGCGGCATGACCAATGCCGATCCCCTGCTCTATATCTTCACCAGCGGCACGACGGGCCTGCCCAAGGCGGCAACGATACGCGGAGCAAGAGGCATGGCCCTGCTCTGCACCTTCGGCCGCGTGCTGAACCTCATGCCAGACGACCGGGTCTATGTCTGCCTGCCGCATTATCACGCCTCCGGTGGCCTGTGCGGCGTCGGATCAGCGCTGACGCGCGGTGCCTGCATGGTCCTGCGTCGCCGCTTCTCCGCCACGCGGTTCTGGGCCGACGTCCGCGACCAGGGGGTTACCGCCTTCATCTATATCGGCGAATTGTTCCGATACCTGGTGAACCAGCCCGCCTGTGCGGAGGAACGCGGGCACAGGATCCGCGTTGCCTTCGGCAGCGGCCTGCGGCCCGAAGTGTGGGATCAGGTCGAACAGCGCTTCGGCATCCATGATGTCGTGGAGTTCTATGGTGCCACGGAGGGCAATGTCAGCCTGATCAATTTCGACGGGCACCGTGGTGCCGTGGGCCGCATTCCCCCTTATTTGAAACGGCTGATGCCGGTGAAGATCGTGCGTTTCGACCATAATGCCGAGGCACCGGCGCGCGATGCCAACGGACGATGCATCGAAGCCGATATCGGCGAGACAGGCGAAGCCATCGGTCGCATCGGCGACAGCGTGCGGGAGAAGTTCGACGGCTATGTCCAGGACAAGGGCCAGACGGCGGCAAAAATCCTCTGCGACGTGTTCCGCAAGGGGGATCGCTGGTACCGCACAGGTGACCTTCTGCAGCGCGACGCCGACGGCTATTTCTACTTTATCGACCGGATCGGCGACACCTTCCGTTGGAAGGGCGAGAATGTAGCCACCAGCGAGGTCGCACGCGTGGCCGCCACCGCCCCCGGCGTGCTGGAAGCCATCGTCTATGGTGTGGCGGTGCCGGGCAACGAGGGAAAGGCCGGCATGGCCGCCCTTGTTATCAGCCCGGAACAATTCAGCCTCGACACGCTGGCCACCCATCTTGAACGCGACCTGCCGCGCTATGCCCGTCCGCTGTTCCTGCGTATCTGCGCCGGGCTGTGCACGACGGGAACGTACAAATACCGCAAACAAGATTGGATCAACGATGGTTTTGATCCCGGAATAATTTCCGATCCACTGTTCATCCTGGATGGTGACACCAGCCGCTACCGGCCTTTGGACGCGCAAACCCATGCGCGGCTGCTGGCCGGCGCCTTGAAAGTGTGACGTGATGGACGAAATGGCTCTGCTTGAGGACCTGTTTGCAACGCAGCGCGCGGCAAGGCGGACGGCCGGAACGCCCGACGCGGCCCTGCGGCGCGACCGGCTGGACCGCTGTATCCGGCTGCTGCTGGTCCACCAGGACAGCATCGCCTCCGCCCTGGATGCCGATTATGGCAGCCGGTCGCGGCGCGTCACGCAAGTAGCGGAGATCTACGGCTCGGTCGCCACCCTGCGCCACGCCCGCGCCAATCTGGCCCGCTGGATGCAGCCCCGGCACCAACCCCTGGAACTGGCGCTGGCACTGACCGGGGCGCGGGCGGAAATACGCTACGAGCCCAAGGGTGTGGTTGGCATCGCCAGCCCTTGGAACTTCCCTGTCAATCTCAGCTTCGCACCGCTGGCGGGCGCCTTGGCGGCAGGCAACAGCGCCATCGTCAAGGTATCCGAACACACGCCGCGCACCGCGGCCCTGCTGGCCCGCCTCGTGGAGAAGCATTTCGCGACGGAGGAACTATCCGTCGTCTGCGGCGGACCCGCCTTCGGTGCCGGCTTCGCGCAACTGCCCTGGGATCATCTGCTGTTCACCGGGGGGACCGAAACGGGCCGCGCCGTCATGGCGGCGGCGGCCGGCAACCTGACCCCCGTGACGCTGGAACTGGGCGGCAAAAGCCCAGTGATCATCGGCAAGGGTGCCGACCTGACGCTGGCCGCCGACCGCATCCTGGCGGGCAAGATCATGAATGCCGGCCAGATCTGCCTGGCGCCGGACTATCTGTTGATCGAGAAGGAGCGGCTGCCCGCCCTGCTGGACGGGTTCCGCCGGTCCGCGGCCCGCTTCGCCACCGGCTTCGCCACGGCGCCGGATTTCGGTGCCATCATTAATGACGGGCAGCGCGACCGGCTGCACGCCTTGCTGGCGGACGCAGGAGCAAACGGCGGCACCATCCTTCCCCTGACGGGGGAGGCCGATGCGCGGGCCTGTGCTATGACAGGGCGGTTGCCCCCGACCCTGGTCATCGATCCCGGCCCCCAGGCCCGTATCCTGCGGGAGGAGATTTTCGGCCCCCTGCTGCTGATCCTGACCCGGTCGTCGTTGGCGCAGATGCTGGCGGTCGTACGCTCCCGGCCCACGCCACTGGCGCTCTACTATTTCGGCCGGGACCGGCGGGAGCAGGAAGCTGTGCTGACTCAGATTCCGTCCGGCGGCGTCACCATCAACGACATCATCCTGCACGCCGGGATCGAGGATTTGCCGCTTGGCGGTGTCGGAGCATCCGGCATGGGCGCCTATCACGGCCATCGCGGCTTCCTGGAATTCTCCCATCAGCGCGCCCTGTTCCGCCAGGGCTACATCGATATCGGCCGCATCCTGCGCCCACCCTACGGCCCCTGGTTCGACCGGGCGCTGCGCTGGCGGCTACGCGGCTGATGTCCTCCACGAAAAGGAAGGTCAAAATGAAATACGTCCCCATCGCCCTGCTGCCGGTCCTGCTGTTGGGCGGCCCCGCCTTTGCGGCCACCGCTTCGCCAGAAGGACTGTGGCAGCTTCCATCCGGCGCGCGGGTCGCCATCGCGCCCTGTGCGGACGCCCTGTGCGGTCAGGTTACGCTGCCGGCTGGGCATCTGAAGATGGACCAGCCCATCCTGCGCGGTGTCCGCACCGATGGCGATGTCTGGCGCGGCAAGGTCTGGGCCGAGCAGTTGCAGGACTGGGCCGATGTGGAGATCAAGCGTAATGGCGCGACCTTGAACCTGAAGGCCTGCGCCATGCTGGCCTGTAGAAACCGCGAATGGCGGCAGGCGGCACCCTGAAACGCGAAAGGCCCGTCCCGGCGGAGGTTCGGGACGGGCCAGCCACGCCTGCCGGCATCAGAAACCGGCCAGCAGGGCGTCGGGGCAGTGGGTGAAGTCACGCAACGTATCCAGCCGGCGCACCCCGGTGTCGATCCGTTCCGGCTGGAACGTATAGCAGACGCCGTTCATAACCTGACGGACCAGATCATGGTCCACCAGTTCCACCGGCACGGCCCGCCCGCTGGAAACGAAGAAGCCCTGGCGGAAGACCTTCACGGCTTCCAGGAAATCATCGTCCCCCTTCTGGGCCGCCCATTTGCCCAGATGGCGGAAATCCAGCCCGGCCGCATCCAGCGGTGCCCGGACCGTCTCTCCTTCCATATCGAATTGCATAAGCAGTTCCCCGTCACGGGCCAGACTGGCGCGCGTCCGACCTGGCGGCCAGGTGGGGATGCTGTCGGGACCCAGCGGCCGCCCGTTGGGCTCTCGCGGGGGGACGGTGACGTCATATTGACGCCGGCCCGGCCCCCGCGTCGCCTGCGCCAGGGCCAGCAGCGTCAGATCATGCAGATGGGTGCAGTTCAGACGCGGCGATGGCGTATCCTGGCGCCGCAGCATGCCCGCCGTAACCTCCATCCCGATGAAGGCCCGCAGCGGCCCCGCCGCACCGGGACAGGTGGTCCAGGGAAAGCGGAAGGTCTGGGCCTCGACATCGGTGACCTTTCCGGCCACCAGCGTCACCTGCACCCGGAAATGGTGGAAATCATCCTCAAGGCCGGCGCGGACCGCCCCGCCGTCGCAATCCAGAACGATCCGCCGCCGAAAGGTGCCGCCTGTGCCACCCACGATATCCACCTTTCTGCCTTGACGCGGCGGCGGCAGGCCACCGCCGCCGCCGCGTTCCACAAGGAAAGCCGGTCCGCAGGCCCCAGGGGAACCCAAACCCCACCCGCGGCCCCGCCCTCCTTGTGAACCTGTTCAGTCGTTCATGCCCAGGGCCGTCCCCAGGGCCGTCATCGTGTCGATGACGGCGCGCGGGTGGTCGGGATCGGTGAAATCGACGATGCGGTCCCACTGGTCGGCGATCTGTTCGGCCGACACCTCGCCCGTGCAGCCCAGCGCGATGCCCTTGGACCGTTCCCAGTCCACGCCCGCATACCAGCCGCCACCGACTTCCACCAGCTTGCCTGACGCTTCGCAGCTTTCATGGCACAGCCACAGGACCAGCGGCGTCACCAGTTCCGGCTTCAGCGCATCCAGCAGCGCCTTGGGCATCACCGTCTCGGTCAGGCGCGACGCGGCCAGGGGGGCGATGGTGTTGACATTGATATTCTTCGAGCCGCCTTCGACCGCCAGCGTGCGGGCAAAGCCATACAGGCCCAGCTTGGCGGCACTGTAATTGGCCTGGCCGAAATTGCCATAGATGCCCGCACCCGACGCCGTCATGACCACACGGCCAAAGCCCTGGGCGCGCATATGCGGCCAGGCGGCATGCGTGGTGCGGAACGACCCGTTCAGATGCACGCGGATGATCAGTTCCCAGTCCTCGACGCTCATCTTCTGGAAAGAACTGTCGCGCAGGATGCCGGCATTGTTGACCAGCACATCGACGCGGCCATAGGTGTCCATCGCCGTTTCGATGATGCGCTCGCCCTGCTCCACGCTGTCGGTATTGGCGACAGCCTCGCCGCCGGCGGCCTTGATCTCGTCCACCACCTTCTGTGCGGCGCTGGCGCTGGCTCCCTGACCGGACGGACTGCCGCCCAGATCGTTCACCACCACCTTGGCGCCGCGCGCCGCAAAGCCCAGGGCATGCGAGCGGCCAAGACCGCCCCCCGCCCCCGTCACCACGGCGACGCGGCCTTCAAAATCCAGACGTGACATAGCTTTCTCCCTTGATCCCGGAACCTTGTCCGGTCGGATCAGTGTTTCAGTTCATTGAAGGGCGTGTTGCGGTCGGGGCGCGGATCGCCCGGCAGGCCCAGCACACGCTCGGCGATGATGTTGCGCAGGATTTCGTCCGAACCGCCGGCAATGCGCATGGCGGACGCCCACATCCAGCTCGTCTCCACCCCCGCCCAATGGTCGCCGATCTCCGTGGCCGCCAGGGCGCCCTCGGCCCCCAGCATGTCCATGCAGAAATAGGCGGCCTGCTGGCCCTGGGCGGCCTCGATGGCCTTGTTCACGGCCTGCTCCGGCCCCGGAAAACCGCCCTGCGACAGCGAGGTCTGGGCGCGGTAGGACAGTAGCTTCAACGCCTGGTCGTTGATCCAGAAATCGGCCACGCGCTGCGTCACGCGGGCGTCATCCTGGTCGTAACGACGGGCCAGGCGCAGCACGTCATGGGCGGACACGAAACCGAAGCCCATGCCGGCCTGGAGCCGTTCCGTCATCAAGGTGGAGATGGCGACGTTCCAGCCATTACCCACCTCGCCCAGCCGGTCGCTGTCGGGGATGCGGACATTGTCGAAGAAGACTTCGTTGAATTCCGCCGATCCCGCCATGGTGCGGATGGGCCGCACCTCCACGCCCGGGGCCTTCATGTCCACGATGAACATGGTCAGGCCCTTATGCTTGGGCCGGGACGGATCGGTGCGAACCAGCAGGATGCCGTAATCGGCATAATGCGCACCCGAGGTCCAGACCTTCTGCCCTGTCACCAGCCAATCGTCGCCGTCACGCACGCCCTTGGTGCGCAGCGCCGCCAGATCGGAACCACCGGCGGGTTCAGAGAAAAGCTGGCACCAGATTTCCTCCCCACGCAGCGCCTTGCGGACATAGCGGTCGCGGTGCGCGTCGCTGCCATGGGCGATGACGGTGGGGATGGCCATGCCCAGGCCGATCTCGTACACGCCGAAGGGGACTTCGAACTGCCCTTCCTCCTGACGGTAGATTACGGCTTCGATGGGCGTGCCGCCGGCCCCGTAAGGCGCCTGGATGGTGATCCCGGCATAGCCGGCATCGGCCTTCAGCGCCTGCCATTGCTTGGCCTCATCCAGATTGCTGCCATCGGCCACGGCCATGCCGCGGGCACCGCCATCGGTGCGGCGCCTGGCATGGGCTTCCAGCCAGGCCCGCGCCCTGGCGCGGTAGGCGGCTTCTTCGGGACTGTCGTTGAAATCCATGTCTGGTCTCCGTGACACCAGCGTCCGAAAATTCCGGACGCTGGTACGGCGGCGACTGCCGCCGCGCGGCACATGCCGCGTAAGCCAAGCCCACGGATGTGGGCGCCGGCGATTGAGGACACAATCAAGCCGCTTGCGCCGACAGCGACGCGACAATGCGTTCACGCCAGCGCTGGCTGGGACCGAAGGCCAGGCCATCGGCCTGGGCGCGGCGATAGAAGAACTGGCAGTCGGATTCCCAGGTAAAGCCGATACCGCCATGGGTCTGCACATTCTCCTGCGCGGCGAAGCGCAGCGCCTCCCCGGCAGACAGATGGGCGCCCGCTGCCGCCAGCGGCAGGTCCGGCGCATCCACCGACAGGGCCCAGGCGCCCCAATAGGCATGGACGCGCGCCGTTTCGATGCGGATGAACATATCGGCCAGCTTGTGCTTGATGGCCTGATAGGTGCCGATCGGATAGCCGAAGGCCGTGCGCTGCAGCGCGTATTCCCGCGCCATCTCCAGCGCCCGCTGCGCTGCACCCACCTGTTCGAAGGCCAGCAGGACGGCCGCCCCATTGATCAGCGTCGCCGCCGCGTCGGCATTGCCCGTCGGCAGGATCTCCGCCGCCACGCCGCTGAAACTCAGATCCGCCAGCGGCCGGGTGGGGTCCAGCACCTGGCGCGACCGGCGCTCCACGCCGGGTTCCGACAGGCTGACCAGAGCCAGCACGTCACCGCCGATGGACCGGGCCTGGACCAGGGCGACATCCGCCTGCGCCCCATAGGGCACCAGCCGCGCCGCGCCCGACAGCCGCCCGGCTTCCAGCGTCAATGCGGACGCCGGCCCGGTCAGGGCATGGGTGCCGATGGCACTGCCATCGGCCAGCCGCGACAGCCAGTTCTGCTGCTGCCCTTCAGTGCCGAAGCGGCGCAGTGCTTCGGCACAGACCCCGGTCGACGCCACGAAGGGTACCGGCGCCAGGGCGTAGCCAACTTCATAGGCCGCTGCACAGAGTTCCAGCGCGCCCAGACCGGCGCCGCCCAGTTCCTCCGGCACAGCGGCCCCCAGCACGCCCAGGTCGGCCAGGGCCTTCCAGGTCGGGCGCGACAGGCCGGCATCGGCTTCGAAAACCGTGCGCACTTCCTTCATCGGGCAGGTATCGGCAAGGCTGCGCCGCACCTGTTCGGCGAACATTTTCTGTTCGTCGGAAAAATCGAAATTCATGGTAACGCCCTCCCCTGTTCACGGGTGGCGCCCCGCGGTCGCGGCCGGTCAACCGCGCCCGCGGGGCTTCTGCGCATTTCTTCAGATGCGCTTCAGGATCGGGGTCAGGCGCTGGGCCACGGTCATGTCGCCGCTGACCTTCATCTTGCCCTGCATGAAGGCCATCATGCTGTCCATGCGGCCTTCGGCGATAGCGACGAAATCCGTGAACTTCACCGCAACATTGCAGTCAGCCTTGTCGGCGCGGTTGTCGACGATGTTGGGCACGGTCTTGGCGTCGATGAAGATGGCGCCGTCATTGCCGAAATCGAACTTCATGGTGCGGCCCAGGCCGCAATTCTCACCAACGGCACCGGCAACGCGGGCGGTCAGGGTTTCCAACGTGGACATGGCTTTCTCCATTTTGAAAAGTCGGGGATTTGGGATGCGGTCTGGCATCAGGCGGTGGCGATGACCGCTTCGCCTTCCATGGTGACGGTGCCATCATCAATGCTGGTGCGCAGGCCGATGCGGACGCGGGGTTCGCCATCGACCGTGACATGTTCCAGCACCCGGCCTTCGCACTTGATATTGGCGTTGACCGGGGTGATGGCGGTGAAGCGCGCCTTGAAATTGCGCAGCTTTTCCTGCGGGGCCTGTTGGCGCACGAACTGCGCCAGATAGGCCATGGACAGCATGCCCTGGGCGAAGACATCTTCCCGCCCGAAGATCTTGGCGAAGTCGCTGTCGATATGCATGGGGTTGTGGTCGCCGGAACCGCCGGCGAACATGGCCAGCACCCAGCGGCTGGCAGGCCCGGCGTCATGCGGGGTCAGGTCCTGTTCGGGGGCCAGATTGGCAAGATCGGGATAGCTCATGTCCGCCCCCTCAGTTCCGATAGATGGCGACGGTGCGGGCGGTCATGCAGAGCACATCGTCCTGATTATGGACACTCGTGTCCTGGACGATGAACTCCATCTTGCCGCCCTTCTTGTCGTAGATGTCGACGGTCTTGGTCTTCAGACGCAGGCGGTCGCCGGCATAGACCATGGTGTGATAGGTGAATTCCTGCTCGCCATGCAGCACGGCGCCGACATTGTCGACCATGTCGATCATGTTGCCCTTCTTGGCGGGGGCCAGCATGGTCAGGCCGAAGACAAAGGTCGGCGGGGCCGGGATATTGCGATAGCCGCGCGCCTTGGCGGCCTCTTCGCTGGAATAGGCGGGGTCGCTTTCACCCGTCGCCATGGCGAACAGCTTCAGCTGCCCCTTTTCCACTTCGATGAAGCGGTCCTCGGACTCAACGCCGAGGAAGCTGCGATCCACAGGCATGGTTTCCTCACACGCGTTCGTAAAGGGCGACCACGGCGGCACCGCCAAGGCCGATATTGTGCTGGAGCGCGAACCGCAGCCCCTCCACCTGCCGCTGCTCGGCCTGGCCGCGCAGCTGCCAGACCATCTCGGCACACTGGGCCAGACCCGTGGCGCCCAGCGGATGGCCCTTGGACAGCAAGCCACCCGACGGGTTGGTCACGACCTTGCCGCCATAGGTATTGTCGCCATCCCAGATGAACTTCTCTGCGGTCCCTTCCGGCGTCAGGCCCAGCGCCTCATAGGTCAGCAGCTCATTGGCGGTGAAGCAGTCATGCAGTTCGACCGCCCCCACCTCTTCCGGACCTACACCGGCCAGCTCATAGACCTGATCGGCAGCGGCCTTGCTCATGTCATAGCCGACGACCTGCATCATCGACCGGGATTCAAAGGCGGCCGGTGTGTCGGTGGTCATGGCCTGAGCCTTGATGCGCACCGGTGCTACCAGACCGTGCTTGGCCGCGAACTCCGCCGAACAGATGATGGCGGCGGCGGCCCCGCAGGTGGGCGGGCAGCACTGGTAACGGGTCAGCGGCCCATACTGGTGCGCAGACGCCATCACCTCTTCCACCGTCAGCGGCGTGCGGAAGATGGCCAGCGGGTTATGGGCCGCATGCTTGCGCGCCTTTTCGGAGATCTTGGCGAAGGTCTCGTCCTTCGCGCCGTACTTCTTCTGATATTCCACGCCCGCGCCGCCGAAGAACTGCGCGGCGGGCGGCGCCTCAGTGAATTCCTGAAGGTTCAGCATGGCCTGCAGGTGGTTGGCCATGGGGTTGGCGCGGTCCATGAAATTGGAGCCGAGCGCGCCGGGCCGCATCTCCTCGAACCCCACGGCCAGTGCGCATTCCACGGCACCGCTCTCTACCGCCTGACGGGCGAGATACAGGGCCGTAGAGCCGGTGGAGCAGTTGTTGTTGACATTGATCACCGGAATACCGGTCAGGCCCACCTTGTAGACTACCGACTGGCCGCAGGTGCTGTCGCCATACACATAGCCGGCATAGGCCTGCTGGATCTGGTCGTAGCTGACGCCGGCATCCTTCAACGCCAGGCGGATCGCCTCCTCACCCATCTCCTGATAGCCGTCGCTGGCCCCCGGCTTCTTGAAAGGGATCATCCCGACCCCTGCCACCCTGACATCGCGTCGCATGGTGTGCGCTCCTCCTGATTAGGGTTTTGAATTTTGACTTCACGTTCAAATTTCGAATGGACGTTAAAATTCTGACTGCGACCTGTCAAGCGCATTTCGCGACGTCGCCGCGAAATGTCCCGGCGATCAGGTCGGCGGCCTTTTCGGCGATCATGATGGTGGGCGCGTTGGTGTTGCCGGACACCAGGCTCGGCATGATGGAAGCATCGACCACGCGCAAACCGTCGATCCCCCGCACCCGCAATTGCGGATCGACAACGGCATCCGGATCACTGCCCATGCGGCAGGTGCCGACAGGGTGATAGACCGTGTTTCCCTGCGCCTCAGCGAACGCCAGCAGGCTGTCATCGCCGTCACGCGGATCGATGCCCAGCGGCTTCGCTCCCAGGCGCAACAGAGCGGGTGCCGCCAGGATGGACAGGGTCAGCCGTAACGAGGCCAGCGTGACACGCCGATCCTCCTCTGCGGTCAGATAGTTGGGCCGGATCAGTGGCAGGGCCAGGGGATCGGGACCGGCCAGGCGGATGTGGCCCCGGCTTTCAGGGCGCAACTGGCACGGCGCGCAGGTCAGGGCCGGGAACCCGTCCAGCCGTCCTGATTCATAAACGGACGAACTGCCGGGCAGCATATGCATCTGGATGTCGGGACTGGCCAGCCCGAACCGGCTGCTGGCGAAGACCACGACATGCGCCGCAGCGGAAGAGAACATGCCACGCGATTGCAAGGCATAGGCGGCGGCGGCCTTCAGGAGACCCCAGGGCCGGCCCTGCTCGTTATAGGTGCCGGCCGGGTCCAGCCGGGCGATGACGGGGACGGCATAATGGTCCTGAAGGTTGCTGCCGACAGCCGGCCGGTCCAGCAATACGGGCAGGCCCGTTTCCCGCAGATGCGCCCCCGGCCCGATGCCCGACAGCATCAGCAGTTGCGGCGAGGCCACGGCCCCGGCCGCCAGCAATATCTCGCCCCTGGCCAGGATGCGTTGTTCCTCCCCGCCGCGACGAACACGTACCCCGACGGCCCGGCCGCCTGAAAGCTCGATGCGGGTGACGGTGCAGCCCGTCATGACCCGCAGATTGGGCCGACCCATGATCGGGCGCAGGAAGGCCTGGGACGCCGACACGCGGCGACCGTTGCGCGCCGTCATCTGAAAGATGGACACGCCCTCCTGCTCCACCCCGTTATAGTCCGGATTGCGGGGCAGCCCGACTTCCGTGCAGGCCTGCATGAAGGCCTCGTCCACGGGCAGCAGGTCAAACGGCGGGCTGACGCAAAGCGGCCCGCCCTGCCCCCGCCATTCCGACGGCGGCCCCTGCCAATCCTCCGACCGGCGGAAATAGGGCAGCACCTCATCGAACGACCATCCGGGACAACCCAGCTGGACCCAGCCGTCATAATCCAGCCGGTGCCCGCGCACATAGACCAGGCCATTGATGGCCGACGAACCGCCCAGCACCTTGCCCTTGGCCCAGCGGAAAGCCCGCCCGCCAAGATCCGGCACCGTGCGATAGTTCCAGCTATAGGAAGGCGAATGCGCGGTCAGGCCGAAGGCCAGCGGCACCTGGATCAGCGGATTGCGATCCAGGCCCCCTGCCTCCAGCAGCAATACCCGCTTGCCCGGGTCCGCCGACAGCCGGTTGGCCAGCACGCAACCCGCACTGCCCGCCCCGATGATCAGATAGTCGATCTCCATCGCCATCTCCATCACAGCCGGACATCGGCCCAAAGCAGTCCCCGGCTGTCCGAAGACGGGCCGACGAACACGCGGTGCAGCCCACCTTCCACCTGCCAGCGCCGCCCGTCCGGGCACCACCAGGCCAGGTCGGCGGGGGGTACATGGAAATGCAGCGTCCGCGTCTCGCCGGGCCGCAGGGCGACACGCTGAAACCCGCGCAGCAGCTTCACCGGCCGTTCGGCGGCGATGCCGGGGAAGCCGACATAAAGCTGCGCCACCTCGTCCGCCGCCATCGCCCCGTCATTGCGGATGCTGACCTGGGCGTCGATGCCGCCATCGGCCGCCGCCCGCGCCTTCAGCGCCCGCCAGGCGAAGCGCGCATAGGACAGGCCATGGCCAAAGGGAAAGGTCGGGCGCACCCCATGCTTTTCCAGCAGCGCATAGCCATGCCAGGGACCGTACTCGATACTGTCGGCATCCTTGTCGAACGGCGGATAGTCCGTTGCCGCCGCCGCGACGGTAAAGGGCAGCCGCCCGGAGGGCGAGACCCGGCCGGTCAGCAGGTCGGCCAGCGCCCGCCCACCCTCCATGCCGGCATAGAAGCTCTGCAGCACCACCGGCACGGCATCGATCCATTCCCCCATCAACACAGCGGAACCGGCCACGATCACCACGATGCAGTTGGGTTGCGCGGCCGCCACACTGCGGACCAGATCGACCTGATCCGCCGGCAGGTGCAGGCTGCCACGGTCACCACCGGACATAAGCTGGTTGTCGCTCCCCGTCTCGACCTGACCCAGGGAGATGTCGCCGGGAATGAACTCGCCCTCGTCGCGGGCGGTGTAGCCGACGATGATGATCGCCGCCTGCGCCTGCGCGGCGGAAAGTGCCGCCGCCGCCACGTCCCCCTCATCCCCCCCGAACCGAACAGCATCGCCCAGCAAGGCCGACAACCCCTGCAAGGGGGTCGCCACTGCCGGCGGGGAGACACGGCTGGACCCGTGGTCACCCAGGTTGGGCAGCTGCGCCAAGCGCCCAAACAGGGCGACATCATGCAGGGCGCCGCCATCCAGCGGCAGCACCGGCCCCTCATTCTTCAGCAGCACGGCCGACTTCACCGCCGCCTCATAGGCAAGGTCCCGGTGCGCCGGACACGCCACCAGATCGGACGTATAGCCCTCCAGCGGATCCTCCGCGGCGGCGAAGCGATAGAGCGTGGTCAGGATACGGCGGCAGGCGATGTCGATGACCGATGGCTCGATCGCCCCGCTTTCCACCGCTTCCACCAGCCGGGAGCCGAAATTGATGGGCTCCGGGTTCTCGATATCCAGGCCGGCGGCGGCACCATAGGGCGCCTTCACCCCGAAGACCCAGTCGGAATGGACGAAGCCGTCGAAGCCCCATTCATGGCGCAGAATATCGGTCAGCAATTCCCGATGCTGGCCGCAGAACTCCCCATTCACCTGATTGTAGGCGCTCATCACCGAGGCGCAGCCGGCATCCAGCACCCGCTTGAAATGCGGCAGCCAGACCTCACGCAAGCTGCGCGCATCGACCCGGACATCGACCTTGAAGCGCGCATTCTCAATGGAGTTCAGCGCGAAATGCTTCACGGTAGCGATGACATTGTGGGTCTGTATGCCCGTCGCCAGCGCCGCCCCCATCAGCCCGACATGGTAGCTGTCCTCGCCATAGGTCTCCTGCGCCCGGCCCCAGGCGGGATGGCGCAGCAGGTTGACGCAGACCGCCCCCGACAGATTACAACCCTGCGCCCGCGCCTCGATCCCCATCGCCTCGCCAATGCGGCGTTCCAAGTCGGTGTCGAAGCTGGCACCCCGCGCCATGCTGACGGGAAAGCAGGTGGAATTGCCACGCACCACGCCGCGCGGCCCGTCGGTGAAGTAAAGCGCAGGCACGCCCAGCCGCTCGCACCCGCCGCCCGCCCGATAGGGATGGGCACCCCAGCGCCCCGCACTTTCCGCAAATTGCTGGAAGAAGCCATGGCCAGACATCATCGCCACTTTCTCCTCCAGCGTGGCGGCGGCCAGAACGCGGGTCACCTGCTGGGCGATCTCCGCCTCCGTCATGCCTTTCACGGGCCCCAAATCGGACATTGCTTTCCTCCCTCTGCCCTGCCGTTCCCATCGCCGCCGGGCTCGTTTCCCGCATATTTATCCCATTGGACAAATTTGACAAGCAGGAACGGCGGAAGGTCCTAAAGCAAGGGACCCGTCCGGTGCCGGAACGGGTCCCTTGGGCATGGCAGCACGGGAAGGCGACGGTCATGGCCACCGGGCTGCGGCCGATGGAACCTTCGTCATTGGCGGCCCCCTTTGACAGCACCGTCTGGAAGGCGAAGACCTTTTCCGGGGCGATATGGTACTTGCCGATGCGCGCCGTGCGGTAACCCAGTGCAGCCAGCCGGACCGGCAGGGAACGGACCGACGGGAACGCCTGGAAATTGTTCTCCCCATGCTGCAACCCCTACATGCCATTGGCATGGACATGCAGGCCGGACAGGATCGTGGCACGGCTGGGCGAGCAACTGGATGCCGTGGCAAAGGCGTTGTCGAAGCGCACGCCGTCTGCGGCCAGCCGGTCCAGGTTCGGCGTGCGGACCTGCCGATTGCCATAGGCGCCCAGCGCCTCCCGCCCGTGATCGTCCGACACAATCAGCACGATATTCGGCTTCTGCGGTGTCGCCGCACCAGCCGATGCGGGCAAACAGATGACCATGATCGCCAGGCCCAAGGCCCAGGCGACGCGCCGCCACTTCATGGTGGGTCCTCCCCCTTATGGTACTTCGCTTTGGTGGTAAGACGGCGTGGAAGCGCCCATCCGCACTAAATCGCTGGCGCCTCAATCATCCCGCGCGCAGCGAAAACCGACATGCATCAGCGAGGTTTCGGCCGTGGCATGGCTGCGCGCAGCCAACCGGAAGCCGTGGCAGACATTGGGGTCGCACAGGAACGACCCGCCGCGCATGGCATATTCCGTTTCCTTGGTCGGGGTCACCGGCTTGTCGCGGTCGGCATAGGGGCGATAGACGTCCGCCGTCCATTGCCAGACATTCCCCGCCATGTCCGCCAGCCCGGCCGGTGACCGCCCGAACACACCCACGGGCGAGGTGTAGAGATAGCCGTCGGCACCGTCATTCTCGTAAGGGAACATGCCGGTCCAGACATTGGCCCGGAACTGCCCCTCCTTCACCAGTTTGTCGCCGAAGGTGTAGGTGGCGTCCCCGTCCCCCTGCTGCCCGGCACGGGCTGCCCGTTCCCATTCCGCCTCCGTCGGCAGCCGCCCGCCCCTCCAGGCGCAATAGGCGGCGGCATCGTTCCAGGAGACCTGGGTGACGGGGTGGTCCTGTTCCGCCGCCGGCTGGTCCGGCCCCCGCGGGTGGCGCCAGTCCGCCCCCTTGATCAGCTTCCATTCCCCGGTGCCATAGGTCATCACCCCGGCATCGCCAAACTGCTCCGCCTGCGACTTGTAGCCGGTTTCCTTCACGAAACGGGCGAAGGCAGCGACGGTCACCGGCGTGGCATCCAGCAGGAAGTTCCCCACCTGGCGCAGACTGGGCGAGCTGGTATCGCTGCTATCCTGCGCCGCGAACGTGGTCCTGGGGACGGGTGATCGCGAGGTGACGCTCTCGGCTGGGGCGTGGGAGCTGCGACGTATTGGAGCGGCCCGTGGAGCTTGGCTGGTGCGGGCTATCGACTGGTTGCCCTTTAATGGGGCGGGGCACTGTGAGAGAGCGTGGAAAGACCACGCTTTCGTGTGGCTGAAGGTGTTGGCTGAGTAGCCAGCGGTTCTTGAACAAGTGCATCAAGATATTGTGCCGCCACCCCCTGCATTGTGGGGTGGCGGCTGGTGTCAAATTATGTGCAAACCGGTGTCAAATCGAGCGCGCCGCTACACCACTTTCACTCTCTGCTGTTACCTATATGTTACCTGCGGGGTTTTGGCGCGCGCTTGGCGCAGACAGAAAAAGCCCCTGAAAGCTAATTGCCTTCAGGGGTTTAGCGTTGGATGCGGGGCAGGATTTGACCGATGGTATGCCGACCTATCCGTCATTATCTGACCAGAACAATTTCCTTCAAGAATGTTCCAGCGCCTCCCGTTGTGGTGGGATTAACGATTATAACCCGGTCACAACAGGTTCCCTGTAAATCCGCGAAAACACACTAAAAAGTTGCGGCGTGACGGAGGTCTGTCACGATATCAGACCATCCCAAAAGGAGGGCCTTATCACGGTCGATCAGTTATCTTGCAATATCCAGATATCGATAATAGGCGCCGACAAAAGGCAGGAACCACGGCGTGCCGAAATAGCCGGGGATGGCGGGCCAGTCCATGTCCCGCCAGGGATTGAGGTCCGCACGACCGTCCAGCACGTCTGCCATGACCGCACCCATATAGGTCGCCATATGAGTCCCGTGCCCGCTATAGCCCATGGAGTAGAAGAGACCGTCGCGTTCACCCGCCCGTGGCAGCCGGTCCCGCGTCATTTCCACCATGCCACCCCAGCAATAATCGATACGGGCATCCGCCAGTTCGGGGAAAAGCCTCACCATCGAGCGCCGCAGAATGGCTCCGCTTTTCGCATCCGATACCGGATCACTGACGCTGGAAAAACGCGCACGTCCGCCGAACAGCAGCCGATTGTCAGGCAGAACCCGGAAATAATTGACGAAGTTCAGCGTGTCGGTGGTGTTGCGACGGTTGGGGGTCAGCCGGTCAAGCAGGCTGACCGGCAGGGGCTCCGTCACGATGATATAGGCCCCGACGGGTATGATCCGCCGGCGAAACCAGCCGAGCGGTCCGATCCGCGATGTGCCGGTCGCCAACAGGACCTGATTGGCCCGGATGCTTCCGTTGGGCGTTGTTACTTCATGGACCTGCCCTTCGACACGGCGCAGCCCGGTGACAGGGTTGTTCTCGTAAATCCACGCACCGTGGCGCGCCGCCGCCGCTGCCAGGCCCTGACCATATTGTCCCATATGCAGGGAGGCACTTTTCTTGAAAAGCATGCCGCCGAAATAGCGGTCGGAGCCAATTTCGGCCCGCATTTCCGACCGTGGTACCATGCAGGTGTCGGGATCGACATCCCGCGACAGCAATTCCTGAGAGCGCGCGATCTTGTCGTAATGGGCGGGCTTGGCGGCCAGTTTCAGTTTGCCGACGCGTTTGAAATGGCAGTCGATACCCTCCTCGGTGATGATCCTTTCCACCAGATCGACGCCGGCATCGAAGGCGCGATAATATCTGTTCGCCCTGTCCCGGCCCAGCGCCGTGGACAGAGAATAATAATCCTGGGCGAAGCCATTATTGCACATGCCGCCATTGCGGCCTGAGGCGGCATTGGCGACCCGCCCGGCCTCCAGCACCACCACCTTGGCGCCCTTCCTGGCAAGGGCCAGAGCGGCCGACAGACCCGTGAAACCCGCCCCAACGACGGCAACATCGGCTTTTCCTTCCGGACCGCCCTGCATTGCGGCACCGAAGGGCGTGGTCGTATCCAGCCAATAGGAAGTCATCTTCATCACCGGAACTCCTCAACCATATCGCCCGCTGACAAGGGCCAGTCTGAAAATCAGCCAAGCGATTGATTAGACAGCGCAAAAAGGGTTGCAGTCCCATCGGACTGCGGTCGAATTCCGCGCACCATGGCGGTAACTTCCCCGACCTTGGGCAAGCCGAGATCCCGCAGCCACGCCGAGAGACCACTGGCAGCCATGACATCGATGCGGACAAAACCGCCCACCAGCTTGGTCATCAGGTCAAGGATCAAGGCGCGGGCCACGGTTACATCACCCGCCACCACCGGCCCGATAACGACACCCCGCCCCCATCTGCGGACACAGCCATAGCCGCAGACCGTGCCCGCCCGCTCAATCACCCGGATGGCCGCTGTCCGGACCAGGGCACCGATCAGGTTCGCACGATTCATCCCGCTTGCCGCCAGGTCAATGGCATGGATGGCAGCAAGGTCATCCGCCCGGAAGTCCCTGATATGACCGTCAACAGGCTCCACGACCGGCATGGTCGCAAGCACCGCCTGATGCTGGTGTACGGCGCCATCGGCGACAAAACCGAGCCGCACATAGAGCGCCAGCCCTTCCGATGTGGAGTTGAGGATGATCGTCCTGCCGTCAACCTGTTCGAGCAACGCATCCATCAGGGCCTTGCCGATACCCCGGCGTTGTGCAGAGGAAGCGACGATGATCATTCCGGCCGATGCGTGCTGGTCGCCATAGGGCCACCACAGCGCCGTTCCCACCAGCCGGCCCTCCATCTCGACGGCAACACCGTTCCCCAGCGCAAGGGCGAAGGCCCAGTCCTCCAGCCGGTAAGGCCATTGCAGCGCCTGTGACAGCGCCAATCCCTGCGGCAGATGCGCCGCCGTCAATGTAACCAGT
This sequence comes from Hydrogenophaga intermedia, assembly GCA_943371025.1. Taxonomy (GTDB): domain Bacteria; phylum Pseudomonadota; class Alphaproteobacteria; order Azospirillales; family Azospirillaceae; genus Niveispirillum. Next base: position 134,469 of record CALRTC020000004.1, on the reverse strand, counting down.
CGGAGCGGGGCCGCCGCGGATTCAGAAACAGCCATCACATCTTCCCTTTGACGTCCTTCACCGGCCAAGCCGGGGCAGTGAACGCGCCTTGTCGAAGCCGGTACCGATCAGAAATATTTGAGCCAGGCGATGTCCTTGCGCCGCGCCTTCAGCCGCGAGAACCAGGCCGTCGGTATGTAGAAGGGGATGATCAGACCCAGATACCAGGCGAACACCCAGCCATAGCTGTCGAAACCGAAGAGCGTTCCGTGGTTCGGCCCCCAGACGGCGAGTGCCGAGTGATAGAGCAGGCGCAGCATGGACAGGTGGAAGATGTAGAAGAACATCGGGGCGCCGCCGAACACAGCCAGAGCGCCGGCGATGCCCGCCTCTCGGATGCGTTCGAAAAAGGCCAGCAGCAGCGATCCGACACCCAGCGTGAACAGCAGGAAATCCAGCGATGGCGGATATTTGGTCAGCGACATGAAGCTCATCATCGTCCGCGCCGGTTCACCATCGACAACAAACCAGGGCTTGTCGCCATAGATGTTGAGCAGGCGCAGGCCCATGAACAGGGCGATCATGCCGGCCCCCAGCATAAGCAACCGACGCTGACGGGCCTGGGCCGACACATGCGGCAGGAACCAGGGACCGATCCCGAAACCAAGCAGGATCACACCGATCCAGGCCAGCACGGGATAGCTGGTCTTGGCCACCAGCCCGAAAGGCAGGGCGATGAGGTCACGCTGATGCAGCAGGGCCCAAAGCGTATGGAGCGGCGCGTCCGGGGCCAAACGGATGGGATCAAGCAGATTGTGGCCCGCAACGATCACCAGGCCCATCACGATCAGCGTGGCCAGCGGCAGCCGGAACAGACCGGCCAGCACGACCATGCACACCCCGATGCACCAGATGACCTGAAGCCACAATGTCGGTTGTGCGATCCCCCAGTAAAGCGGCGACAGGAAAAACACCTCGATCGCCATCAACAAAAAGCCGCGCTTCAGGAGATAGGAGGTCGTTTCCTGGGCCGTGTGATTGCGGGCGTACAGGAAGACGCCGAGGCCGGTCAGCGCAACGAAGATCGGCGCGCACAGGCTGGCGGCCAGCCGGGCGAAGAAAAGCGCCGGCATGATTGTCCTTGCGTCGACCGGATCGGTGATATCGACATGCAGGAACCACGTCTCCCGAACATGGTCCAGCAGCATCACCACCATGACCAGGCCACGCAGCGTATCAATGCTGCGCAACCGTGCGCCCGCCGATTTGGCGGCAGTTCCGATCACCCCGGATTGCGGTTGTCCGGAAGCGGCCATAGCCATCATGCCCATGTTGTGCCCCCTGGAATTATCCGTTTGCTGTGGAATGTCTTAAAGCGAACCGACATTGATGGTGGACCCGTCAACCAGCCGCGACAGGTTGAAATGTGTGGTGTCGATGGACGGCGCCTCACCGCTGATCAACTGCGCGATCAGATAGCCGAGGCCCGGTCCAAGGCCGAACCCATGCCCCGAACAACCCGCCGCCAGGAACAGACCGCCGACCGCATCGATCCCGGACGCGACCGGCACGGCATCGGGCGTGCAATCGACATAGGCACCCCAGGCATGGTCGATCTCCATCCCGGCCAGATCGGGATAGGTGCCCTTTACATTGTCCATGATGGCCTGGACCAGCCGCCGGTTGGGGGCTGGGTCCAGCACACGGTGACGCTCGAATATCCGGTCATCGCTGCCAAGCCAGGATGGAAGGGATTCCGGCCCGGCGAACAGGGACCTGCCGACCCCGATCTGCACGGCCTTCAGTCGCTTGATGAATTGCGGCAGAAACTCGCGCGCGAAGCGCATGCCCTGCGCTGTCAGTTCCAGCGTCGCCCGCCCGCTGATCGCCAACGTGTAGCTGCCATCCAGGCGTCGCGTCATGGCCAGATCCGGGCAGTAGATCACATCACCAACATCCCGGGTCGGCTTTGTGCGCACCGCCGTCTGTCGCACACTGGCCTGGGGGAACACCACGCCATGGCGGGCCAGGAAGGTGGACGCCCAGGCTCCGGCGGCGCAGAGGACCGCATCCGCCCGGATGCTGCCCTTTTCGGTATGCACACCCGTCACGCGGCCATTCGTGATGTCCAGGCTGCGCACGGCACAATTCTGATGGATGCTGGCGCCCCGCGCGCGGGCACCTTCGGCCAGTGCCGGTGCCGCCAGGGCGGGTTCTGCCTTTCCGTCCGCGACGGAATGCAGTCCCCCCACCCATTTGCGACGGGTTTCCGGGATGCGCCGCGCCGCCTGCGCCGCGGTCAGCATATAGGTTTCGACACCAAACGCCTGTGCCGTCGGCCCCCAAGCCTCCCACCCGGCCAGCATTGCGGCATCGTGGGTCGCATAGACCAGACCGGTACGCCGGAAACCGAGATCCTGGCCGATTTCCCCCGCCAACCCGTCCCACAGCGACATGGACAGGACCGACAGGGGCATTTCGCGGGGATCACGGTTCTGCTGACGGCACCAGCCCCAGGTCCGACTGGACTGTTCGCAGGCGATATGGCCTTTCTCCAGCAACGCCACGGACAGGCCGCGCCTTGCCAGATAATAGGCGGACGCCGTGCCGACGATGCCGCCGCCGATCACCACGACATCGACGGACTGGGGAAGGGTTTCGTCGTTGGCAACGGTTCGAACGGCGGGAACCATGGATAGCCTCAATATCTGATATCGGACCGGTCGAGCGCCGGGCGTCACGCGACCGGCTTGAATTGCGCATAGATCTTGGCGACATGCACAAAGCTGGCCCAGCTACAGCGGGCACCCTGCTCGATGATGAAAGTATCACCTTTACGGAAGGTGCCCGTCCGTCCGGACTCATCGGTGAAGGTCACCTCACCCTCCAGCAGATGCATGAGTTCACTGTGGCGGAAGAAGATGGGTATCCGCTGATAAGGCGTGGAATCCCAGGTGCCACAGAGGAACTCCCCGCTGGCGGAACGGAAGGCATTATGGGAACGACAAGACGGTCTCTCGCTGGTCAGGACCTCATCCGCCGGCGGGTTGGAGACAACCAGTGTCGCGGCATTGTCGATCACGCTGATCCCCCTGCCCTCCTCAACCGCATCCAGATATCGCATACCGATGATGGAAACCGGCTGGGCCGCATGCCAGTGGAACACTGTGCCTTTGGAGATCACGGCACTGGTTCCCGGGCCGATCACAGCCCTTTGCGGCCCGGCGTCGAGGGTGAGGGTGCCCTTCCTGACGAAAATCCAGGTATCACCACGACCCTCGACATGCGCGCCTTCGCCGGCGGCAACCGATGTGACGAAGATTTCGCAGGGACCGGCGCGCACGGGAAGCAGCCTTGCCCCGGACCCGAAGGGCTCCAGCCCGGCGTCCGACGCCAGCGTTGCGGCCAGGGATTCCAAATCCACAAAGGAAGGGCATTCGGTGCTGGTCATGGTCGATTTCCTTTTATGGATCAGGGCGTATGGACAGGCGTCGGCAGATACGCAACGGCATCGATTTCCACCAGAAAGCCGTAGTGAAGCTCGGGCACCGGCACGACGGTCCGCGCCGGCCGCGCATCGGGCAGCATCTCCGCATAGATACGGTTGAACTCCGGCCAGTTGGCGACGCCCACGATATAGGCGGTCACCCGGGCCAGCTGCGCCGGTGTTCCGCCTGCCGCCTTCAGGATTTCCAACATATTGGCCAGGGCCTGACGGGTCTGCGTCTCAAAACCGGTATCGGCCAGGGGCTGGCGATCGGCCCGGATCGGCAATTGTCCGGAGATATAGAGCGTATTCCCCGCACGCGCAGCCTGCACATAATGCCCCGCGGGCGCCGGTGCCTTATCCGTCAGGATGGTATCAATACCGGCCATCACCAGCCTCCGAAGCGCGGCCAACTGGCCTCGACAATATCGGATGCGCCACGCACGACCTGATATCCGGCATGCTGGGCTCCCGTGGCACAGGCATGGTTGGGCAGGATACGCACGCGGTCACCGATCTTCAGGTCAGGCAACGTCGCCCCGGAGCCGGGCCGGACGGTCACGATCCCATGTTCCTGGTTGGCATCGGCCAGAATGATGTCGGCATAGGGGGTGCCGCTGCTGTCGCAGACCAGCCCGTACCCCTGACTGACAGGCTGTTTGGCGGTGCCGCGATCCTGCGACATCGCCATCCAGCCGGCATCGACAAGAACCCAGCCCTTCTCGCGCTGATGCCCGATCACGGTGGCCAGGACCGACAGGGCGATATCATCCACCTTGCAGACACCGATGCCGGCCATCACCAGGTCGAAGAAGACGAACACCCCGGCCCGCACTTCCGTGACACCGGCAAGGTCGGTGGCGAAATGCGCCGTGGGCGTGGAACCCAGGCTCACCACCGGGCACGGCAGGCCGGCATCGCGCAGTATCTCCGCCGCTTGGACAACGGCGCGGCGTTCCTGCGACGCCGCATCGACCAGCGCCTGTTCAGTGCGGGCACCATAGCTGGCACCGGCATGGGTCAGCACGCCGCGCAGTTCCGCTCCCTGGACAAGCGCCTGCCCGATCGCCACCAGACGGTCGGCATCACCGGGAAGGACGCCAGACCGGTGGCCGTCGCAATCAATCTCAATCAGCGCCGGTATGGCATGATCCGCCGCCCGCGACGCGGCCGCCACGGCTTCGGCCTGCTCCACCGTATCCAGGACAATGGCTATATCGACGCCGTCCCGACGGAGCTGCAGCACCTTGGCAAGCTTGGCCGGCGCGATGCCGACGGCATAGATCATGTCCTTGACGCCTGCTGCGGCGAAATACGCCGCCTCCTTAAGCGTGGAGACTGTTGCCGGACCCTCCGGGCTTGTCATCACCCGACGCGCTACATCGACCGACTTCGCGGTCTTGAGATGTGGGCGCAGCGAAACACCCAAGGATGAAAGCCGTTGGCGCAACCGCGCAACGTTGCGCTCCATGCGGTCGGCATCCAGGATCAGACAGGGGGTTTCGAGATCCGACAACCGAACCGGCACTGAAGCCATATCGGGGTTCGTTGGGATGTCCGTGTACGTCACAGATAGGTCCTCGCAAGTAGGGTAATGAGATTTTTGCTCTCTCGAAGAGAGCGAGGCAATTAACGGCATCTGCATGATTGGATAAGGTTGAGCTTAATGTCTCAGGTATCCCACCAAACATGCTCGGCGAAGGTGTAGCCCATGAATCCGCCCAGCGGGACGGGATACAGCCCTTTCAAACGCTGGTCGTAACCATCCAGCAGGCTGATGAAGACGGGGATGGCGCTGCCGCAATGCTCCCGCACAAGACCTTGCATCTCGCCGTAGAGCTGCTTTCGCCGCGCGTGGTCTGATTCCCCCCGCGCTTCCAGAAGCAGGCTGTCAAACCGGGGGTTCTGCCAACCCGACTCATTCCAGACCGCGTCGGATTTGTAGAACAGACTGAAGATCATATCCGCCGTCGGGCGCGGATTGCTGTTCCCGAAGCCCATCGGATGCTTCATCCAGTGGGTGGACCAGTAGCCATCGGCCGGCACGCGGTTCACCGCCAGTCGCAGGCCCACGCGAGCCCCGTACTCCTGAAGAACCGACGCCATGTCCACCGACCCTTCCGCAGCAGGCGACGCGTAGACTGGCAGGCGCACGCCAACGAGACCGGACCGCTGCAGGTGCCATTTTGCACGATCGAGATCCAGGCCCGTCTGCGGCAGGTCATCGCGATAATAGGGATGGAATGGTGGTATCGGCTGGTCATTCGCGATGGTCGCATAATCACGGAACAGCGCCCTGTTGATCAGGGGGCGATCCAGCAGATACTTGATCGCTGCCACGAAATCGGGGTTCGACGTCGGGTGATGATCCTGTCGCAGGATCAGGTTGGTGTAGAGTCCGGATTTGGTCTCGATGATCCCATATCCTGGGTCTTCCCGGACGCGCCGCGCTGATCGGGGGTTCACGGCATTGATGAGTTGCACATCACCCGACAGCAGCGCATTGACCCGGCTGACCTCATCCGGAATGCCGATCAGTTCGATTTCCTCGAGATAAGGCTTGCCCGGCTTCCAGAAATTGGCATTGCGGCGGACGATGGTTCGGATGCCGGGCTGAAACTCGACCAGCCGGAAGGGGCCGGTGCCGTTGGCAGTGGAAAAATCCGTCTGCCCTTCAGGCACGATCAGGAAATGCGACTGGGCCAGGATCGTCGGCAAGTCGGCATTGGGGCCCGACAACTCGATCCACAGTTCCAGCGGCCCCGTGGCCTTGACCTCTTTAAACTGTCTGGCGATCTGCAACATCTTGGAGCCAACAGCTGGATCCTTGTGCCGCATCAGGGTGAAGACGACATCGGCGGCATCGAGACTTTTGCCATCGTGAAACTGTACGCCCTGGCGCAGTTTCACATGCCATACAAGCTGATTATCGCTAACGATCGTTTCCGCCAGTGCCGGATAGGGGTTCAGGTCGCGGTCCAATTCCGTCAGACCGCTATACAGCATGAAATGCCGGACATAGTCCGTACCCAGCGCCCCTTTGGCGGGATCAAGTGTATCGGCCGTCGATGATGAGGTGCCGGCCACCCGGATCCGGCCGCCAACACGCGGCTGGGATGAACCGGCGGCCGGCGGGTGTATGATTTTGGCTGGCCGGTCCAGCAGTTTGGTTCCGGCCACGGCCAGCCCGGCACCGGCTGCGCCCAGCAGAACCCGGCGGGTGATCCGGGCCCCGCTCATGGCTGGAAATACCCGAGAACCGCCTTGGTCTCCAGATACTCCTCCATGCCGAATTCCCCATATTCGCGGCCATTTCCGGACTGTTTGTAGCCACCGAAGGCGGCGTGCGCGTCCCAAGCCGGATGGTTGATGTGGACCTGTCCGGCCCTGATCCGCGACGCGACCCGACGGGCGCGATCAAGATCGGCGGACTGGATGTGCGAACCCAGGCCATAAACCGTATCGTTGGCGATGCTGACCGCCTCCTCCTCGTCAGCATAGGGGATCAGGCAGAGGACCGGGCCGAATATCTCTTCCTGGGCGATGCGCATGGCCGACCGGACAGGGGAGAAGATTGTCGGCCGAACGAAATATCCCTGCTCCAACCCTTCGGGCCGCCCCGGCCCGCCGCAGATGAGCTTCGCCCCTTCCGCCAGGCCGATGGCGATCATGGCCTGAACCTTGTCGAACTGTGCCGCGGTGGAGACGGGCCCCAGGACCGTGGCCTCGTCCATCGGGTCGCCAACCCTCATGGCGGCTGCGGCCTTCGCGGCCAACGCCTCAACCTGTGCCAACCGGCCGGCCGGAACCAGCATACGTGTGGGCGCGCTGCAGGACTGACCGACATTGCGGAAGGCCGCCGCCACGCCCAACGGCACGACACGGTCAAAATCCGCATCGTCCAGCAGGATGTTGGGCGATTTGCCGCCCAGCTCCTGGGTAACGCGTTTCACCGTGGGGGCCGCAGCTTGGGCCACCAGAATGCCGGCACGGGTCGACCCCGTGATCGACACCATGTCCACATCCGGGTGCGCGGCAAGCGGGGCACCCACCTGCGGTCCCGTACCATGGACAAGGTTGAAAACACCCGGCGGGGTCCCGGCATCATGCATGATCCGGGCGAACAGATTGGCGCTGAACGGCGACAACTCGCTGGGCTTCAGTACGATCGTGCATCCCGCCGCGATGGCCGGCGCCACCTTGGCCGTAATTTGATACAGCGGCCAGTTCCACGGCGTGATCAGCCCACAGACGCCGATCGCCTCCTTGATGATCGCCGTCGTGCCCTGCCGGCGGATGAAGGCATAGGTTCCCAGCACCTCGATGGCGGCCCGGACATGCGCAATGCCGAAAGGAACCTGGGAGGCGCGTGCAAAGCTGATGGCCGCGCCCATTTCCCGGCTGATGGCCCGCGCCATATCCTCGGCCCGTTCCTCCAACAGCCGGAGGATCCTGCCCAGCAGCGCCACACGGTCGGCAACCGGGGTGATGGAGAATGCTGGAAAGGCCGCACGCGCCGCTGCCACGGCAAGATCGACATCATCGGTGCTGCCGGACACCACCTGCCCGACCTCCCGCTGTGTCGCCGGATCGACGACCGGCATCAGATCTCCGGATATGGCCGGGGCCGCCCAGCAGCCCCCAATATAATGCCGATCGCAGACCATAAACGCCATAATCCACCTTTTGATGCCAACGACGGAGAACGGAACCGTGGGTCCCGGGGGCATTGCGTCAAGGAAAGGATCATGTAAAAACATGAACTCGACAATTAACTATCTCTTTATGTTTGATTAAGGCCAACCTTATGATCTCCACGGAGGATTTGACCTTCTTCGCCATGATCGCCGCTTCCCCGTCTTTAGCGGAGGCTGCGCGGCGGCTGAATGTCACCGCGCCCGCGGTAACCCAACGGCTGCGCGCGTTGGAATTGCGCGTCGGAGTCAATCTGGTCGATCGCACCTCACGCGGACTGAATCTCACCGACGAGGGCGAACTCCTGGCATCGGAGGGGCGCACGATCATTGAAGCGATGGATGACCTTTCCGAACGCCTCGCCCGGCGGACGACGCAAGTCCGGGGGCATCTACGGATCGCCGCTCCTCACGGTTTCGGGCGGCGATATATCGCCCCCATTGTCCAGGAATTCGCACAGCGCCATCCGGCCGCTGCCGTCACCCTTGAACTGTCGGACAGCCCGATAAGGCAGATGTCGGAAAGCTGGGACATCGTCGTCCATATCGGTGCCTTGCCGGAAAGTGACCGGCTGGTGACGACCCTGGCCCCCAATCGCCGCTTTCTTTGCGCGGCACCGGACTATCTGGCCAGTCATCCGCCCATTGAAAGGCCGGAGGATCTTGCCCTGCATCGCTGCCTAGCCCTGCGGGAAAATAATGAAGATGTGACGCTGTGGCGTTTTACGCACCCGACACAGGGCGGTGCGACGGTAAGGATCAACCCAACCATGTCGACCAACGATGGCGAGGTTATTCGCGACTGGGCGCTTTCAGGGGCAGGCATCATCGTGAGAAGCGAATGGGACGTGGCCAGGGACCTTGCTACTGAAAAGTTGCATCGGCTTCTGCCGCAATGGTCCCTACCGTCAGCCGATGTGGTAGCGCTCGTGCATGCGCGCAGGGGCCGCAGCAGCCGCGCCAACGTATTTCTTCAATCGCTGCGGGAAGCATTGGCCTCGCCGCCTTGGCTGCGCTCCACAACACAAAACGGAAATGGTTCAGGATGAGGATGCAGTGCACAAGCGCCCAACCAGCGCTGGAGCCTGGACTTCGTGTCGGATGCGTTCAGCGATGGAAGGCGGTTTCACGATAGGCCCTTATGAACTCGCGGGGCGAGCGCATTTTGAGGCCGGAATGCGGGTGGTTATTGTTGTCGTCATCGATCCATCCGCCGATCTGTCCGAGGACGGTTTCGGCATCCGGCAGTGGCATGACCCGCACATAGTCACACTTCAGGGTTTTAACGAAGGCCTCGGCGATGCCATTGGTCTGCGGGCTTTTCACCGGGGTAAAGCAGGATTTCAGGCCGAGCTGCTGGGCAAAGGTCCGGGTCTCCCTGGCGATGTAGGGCGAGCCGTTGTCCGACAGCATCTCGATGGGTTGGGGAACACGCACGGCGCTGAACCGGGCCTCGACCGCCTCCAGCATCATGTCGCGCACGTCAGAACCGCTGATGCCGGCATTGACGACGGCCCGCCAGGCGACGATCTCCCGGTCATGGGCGTCGATGATGAACGCGCCGCGGATGATGTCACCATTCCAGCAGGCGAACTCGAACCCGTCCGAGCACCAGCGCAGGTTGGAGCGCATGACGATCACCTTGCCGTCATCCGCCACGGCTACGCTCCCGCCCTCCAGCATCAGACGCCGCCAACGATACAGCAGGTTCGGGGCAACGCCATGCCGGCGGGCAACAACGGAGATGCTCGACCGACCGTCCAGCGTCTCCTCAACGATCCGCAGCTTCTCTGACGCCGTCCAGCGGCGCCGGCGGCCGCCATCCGTGATGATCTCAATCTCAGGCATAAGCACATGCTCAGGGATATCCCCAAGCCTCCAAGGCTAGGCCTGACTGTCCGGTCCAAACGGGGGCCAGTTCAACGGGACGGTGCTGTATACGGACAGCACGCACCTGAAGGCCAATGCCAACAAGAACAAGTACGATCTGGCCCTGGTGTCGAAATCACGGGCGGACTATCTGGAGGCGCTGGACCAGGCCATCGATGCCGACCGTGCCGCGCATGGCAAGGGGCCGCTGAAGCCCCAGGACCGGGAACCGCCGGTCAAGGAGACCAAGGTCAGCCGGACCGATCCGGAGGCCGGCTACATGGTGCGCGACAGCAAGCCCAAGGGGTTCTTCTATCTTGACCACCGCACGGTGGATGCCCGCCACGCCATCATCACCGACAGCCATGTGACGGCGGGCAATGTCCATGACAGCATCCCCTATCTGGGCCGGCTGGACCGGCAGCGGGAGCGGTTCGGGCTGGATGTCCGGGCCGTGGGGCTGGAGGAGCGCGGGATCGAGGGGGTGATCGGCTATAGCCGCCCACGCACCGCCAGGGGATGCTGCGCAAGCGTGATTTCCGGTACGACCGCGAGGCTGATGCCTATCGCTGCCCCGAAGGCCAGGAACTGCGCTATGCCACCACCAACCGGGAAGGCTATCGTGAATATAAGAGCAATCCCGCCCAATGCCGGACCTGCCCGCTGCTGGCCTCCTGTACCACCAGCGCCAACCACACCAAGCTGGTCACCCGCCTTGTCTGGCAGGAGGCCAAGGACCATATCCTGGAGAACCGCCTGACCGCCTGGGGCAAGCGCCTCTATGCCAGACGTAAGGAGACGGTCGAGCGCAGCTTTGCCGACGCCAAGCAACTGCATGGCCATCGCTACGCCCGCCTGCGCGGCATCGCCAAGGTCACAGAACAGTGCCTGCTGGCCGCCGCCGCCCAGAATATCAAGAAAATCGCCACCATCCTGGCCCCCAGAAAGGGGCCAGATGGCGCATTTCCGGGGCCAGACCGCCTCGTCCGGGCAATCATCAACACCGGACCGCAAAAAACGCCACTCCCCGCCTGAATTCCTTCAAAAACAAAACCCCGCCAAATTCCGACGGGGTTTGTCAGCGGTCTGATGCCGCGTGAGCGGCCCGGTTCCTGGTCTCTATCAGGTAGATGGCGGAGGGGATGGGATTCGAACCCACGATACCAGTTTCCCGGTATGACGGTTTAGCAAACCGTTGCCTTCAGCCGCTCGGCCACCCCTCCGCACCGTCCACAACCGGCCGGCACTGCCGGGGTTGCTTCGGTGAGAGGGGTGTTTAGTGGGATGAAGCAGGCTTGTCAACGGCGCTGCGACATCCCATTCTCAAAAAGATGATTCCACCCGAAATGGGCGGGACATTCCGGAACGGGGGCGGTCCGGTTCACCGCCGCGGTCAACGCGGTCCCGGTGTGGCCCCTCGCGCCGCACAATCTCAAGGAGTTCGACACATGTTCGGACAGAACAAGCCCTCGCCTATCACCCACGCCACGCAGAATCGGCCCCGGACGGGCATGTCCGTCGGCGTCCTGGCCGCCAGCCTGCTGGGCCTGTCGCTGCTGGGCCTTGCCGCCGGCCCCGTGGTCGCCAAGGAAGCCAGCGCCAAGGAAAGCGCCTGGGACTCGGTACCCAACAAGAAGGCCCCTGCTCTGCCGACCGAAGGCTTGACGGAGCAGGATCATTCCTCGCTGGACAAGGTCTTCGTGAAGACGGGCGTCAGCCTCGCCTCCTACGGCAAGGTCATGCTGGCGCCCATCGACACGGCCATCGAACGCCGCTTCGACGAAATCCGCCTGTCGGTGCGCGAGCGTGACCACGCCATCGAATATTTCAACGAGAAGCTGACGGATGAGCTGGGCAGCGCCCTGGTGAAGGAGCCGGGGCCGGGCGTGCTTAAGCTTGCCATCACCCTGACCGATTACGTGCCCAACCGGTCCTTCCATGCGGAAAAGGCATCCGGCGGGGCCACGGTCGATCGTGTCTATGCCGTGGGCCGCGCTGCCTTCCAGGCAGTGCTGACCGACAGCCAGTCGGGCCAGGTCGTGGCCGTCATCGCTGACGCCGACATGGGCCTGCCCTTCCCCGACAATGTGAATGTCTACACGATCTACGGTGATGCGGACCGCTTCACCCGCCGCTGGGCCAAGCAGATCACCAAGCTGGTGCAGGGCCAGCCGGCGAGCTGATAACGCGTGGCTGTAACAGGAAGGGCCGCCGGATCGATCCGGCGGCCCTTTGACCATAAGCAGTGAACCTGACGGGATTACCCCTTCAGCTTGGCGGCCAGGATCTCGTTCACCAGGGCCGGGTTGGCCTTGCCCTGGCTGGCCTTCATCACCTGCCCCACGAAGAAGCCGAACAGCTTGTCCTTGCCGGAACGGTATTCAGCGACCTTGTCGGGGTTGGCGTCCATCACCTGGGCGATGACGGCGTCGATGGCACCCGTGTCGGTCACCTGACGCAGGCCCTTCTCATCCACGATGGTCAGGGCGGGCTTGCCCGTCTCAAGCATCAGGGCGAACACATCCTTGGCCAGACGGCCGGAGATGGTGTTGTCCGCCACCAGATCGATCAGACCGCCCAGGTCGGCGGCACTGATCGGCGATTCGGTGATGTCCTTGCCCGTCTTGTTCAGCGCACCCAGCAGGTCGCCGATCAGGAAGTTGGCGGCCATCTTGGGATCGCGGCCCTTGGCCACTTCCTCATAGAAATCGCCACGGGCCTTTTCCGCCACCAGAACGCCGGCATCATAGGAGGTCAGCTTGTACTGCTCCATGAACCGCGCCTTCTTGTCGTCGGGCAGTTCAGGCAGCGTCGCCTTGATCTGGTCGACCAGCGCCTGTTCCAGAACCAGCGGCAGCAGGTCCGGATCGGGGAAATAGCGGTAGTCGTGCGCCTCTTCCTTGCTGCGCATGGATCGGGTGACGTTCTTGCCGGGATCCCACAGCCGGGTCTCCTGGACGATGCTGCCGCCTTCCTCGATCACCTCGATCTGGCGCTGCGCCTCATACTCGATCGCCTGCTGCACATAGCGGATGGAATTGACGTTCTTCGTCTCCGTCCGCGTGCCCAGCGGTCCGCCCGGCTTGCGCACCGACACGTTGATGTCGCAGCGCATGGAGCCTTCCTCCATGTTGCCGTCGCAGGTTTCCAGATAGCGCAGGATGGTGCGCAGCTTGCGCAGGTACGCCGCCGCCTCTTCCGGGCTGCGCATGTCGGGCTTCGACACGATCTCCATCAGCGCCACGCCGGCCCGGTTCAGGTCGACATAGGTCTTGGACGGATGCTGGTCATGCATCGACTTGCCGGCATCCATTTCCAGATGCAGCCGTTCGATGCCCACTTCCCGCGTGGTACCGTCAGCCAGATCCAGGATCAGCGTGCCCTCGCCCACGATGGGCTGCTTGAACTGGCTGATCTGATAGCCGGACGGCAGGTCGGCATAGAAATAGTTCTTGCGGTCGAAGACGCTGCGCAGATTGATCTGCGCCTTCAGACCCAGGCCGGTCTTGACCGCCTGTTCCACGCAGACCTGATTGATCACGGGCAGCATGCCGGGGAAACCGGCATCGACGAAGCTGACTTGGCTGTTGGGGGCGGCACCGAAGGCCGTCGCGGCCCCGCTGAACAGCTTGGCATTGGAGATGACCTGGGCATGGACCTCCAGCCCGATCACGACCTCCCACTCACCCGTTTCGCCCTGAATGCGGTAAGCCATCGTCTGTGCACTCTGTGATATCGGAAGAAATAGAACAGGCTTTTCATGGCCGGATTCGGCCCAAAGGGCAAGGGGAATGGCATGCGGGCATGGTTGCCGCACCGCCCGCTCATGCCTGCCGCGGCCCGTCAAGGGGACGCAGCAAGGCCGCGCGCGGCGATGGCGGGCCCGGCCTTGGCGCAGCGGACGACCACCGGCGATCCGCCGGTCAGACGCGGATATCGACGCTGGTCAGGGTCGGCACCGCCGTGGCACCGGCGGTGCCAATCGACGCACCGAACGCATCGGAAACCATGCGATCCCCTTCGGCCATATCGCGGCCGGCACGTTCCATCTCCGCCGCCGTTCCCGCCGACCCGTCCTTGCGGGCCAGGGCCTTCATCTGGCGATGGATGGACCGCAGCTCGTCCATGACCCGGCGGGTATCCTGCTGGAACTCCATCTCTGCCTTGCGTTCGGCCCCTTCCTTAATGATGGCGTCACGCTTGTCCTGGATGCTCTGCTTGAAATCCTGCCCGGCGGCGTCCTTGCCCTCTTTGGTGCCCGCGGCGTCATCGGCATTGGCGGTCGCGGTCTTGTCGGCCGCGGCATCTGCCGATGGGGTGACCGGCGGGGCTGCTGCTGCCGCATTGCTGGCGTCGCCTGGTGCCGCCTGCCCTTCTGCCGATGGTGTGCCCGATGCCTGGGTTGCGGCGGCCTGACCTTCCGTCGCGGTGGCCGGCGCCGACACTGCCTCCGACCCGACAGCGGCCGCAGCCTCCGTCCCCGTGGCGGTCGGGCTGGCCCCGTCCTGGGACGTGGCACCGCCGGTATCACCCCCGCCACCACCGCGTTCCTTCACGGCCTGGCCCAGTTCCTTGGCGACCTGTGCGGCTTCCTTGGCGATGCGGGCGGCCGCCTTCTTGTCGCCGCTGGCCGCAGCCAATTGGGCCTGCAGCTTCAGCATTTTCAGCTTCTGCTTGGCTTCCTCTTTCTTGCGGGCGGCGGCTTCCTTGGCATTATCGCCCCCGGTCGACAGTTTCTTGACCAGGGTGCCGGTTTCCTCCTTCATCGCCTCCAGCTTGCGGGCGGTCTGCGGATCCAGGAAGGCGGCAAGGCCGCTGGCCGCCTTCCTGGATCCGCCGGCGAAGGAACCGGACACGGAAACGCCCGTTGCAGAAGCGTTCGTCGCGGAAACGCCGGAAGTGGCGCCTGCCGTCGACCCCGTCTGCAACTTCTGAAAGGCGGCCTGCGCCTTCGCCTGGAACTGTTTTGCCGTCGCGGCAAAGATGCCGCCGGCGCCACCAGCCACTGCCTGTACCATGGTTTACCCCATGATCCGGATGGAACGGCACCACCCTGTCGCCGCTCCACCAAAATTATCTGCAATTTTATCTAATATTGCCGAAGCCTGCAACCTTGATTCGGCATGGACCGAAGCATCTTCCCTTCGTCCGACATATGATAGGCTGCCAACAATGACAGGGGAAGCGCCATGGTCAGCACCGCCGACATCGCCACCATCGCCACCCTGGTAGGCGACCCGGCCCGTGCCGCGATGCTGCAGGCGCTGATGGACGGGCGTGCCCTGACAGCAGCGGAACTGGCGCGGACGGCAGGCATCACGCCGCAGACGGCCAGCGGCCATCTGTCGCGGCTGGTGGCCGCGGGCCTGCTGCGGGTCGAACCCCAGGGACGGCACCGTTATCACCGGCTGGGCTCGCCCGCCATTGCCCGGATGCTGGAAGGGATCATGCAGGTGGCGGCGGATGCCGCCCCGGCAGCCCGGCCGGTCCGTACCGGCCCGCGCGATCTGGCGCTGCGCACGGCCCGCACCTGCTACGACCATCTTGCAGGGCGGCTGGGCGTGGCGCTTGCCGGCTCGCTGGTCGCGGCCGGACATCTGGATCTGGGCGATGACGCCGGCATCCTGACCCCGGCCGGTACCGACTTCCTGAAGGAAATCGGTGTTCCCATCCTTGTCACCGGAAAGGCACGCGCCTTCTGCCGGCCCTGCCTGGACTGGAGCGAGCGCCGCGTGCATCTGGCCGGCAGCCTTGGGCGGGCGCTGTGCCGGCATTGCCTGGACCAGGGCTGGGTCAGGCAGGTGCCCGGGTCGCGGGCACTCACCATCACGCTGCCCGGCGCACAGGCGCTGCGCCGGCATTTCGACATCGACATGACCTTGCCCTGACCGCCCCCTTCAGCCAGCGAACGGGCAGGCCAGAAAGGACGGCAAGGTCTCCGCCCGTGCCGACAGGGCGGCCAGCGACGGGCAGGTTTCCCCCGCGACCAGCCCCGGCAGCAGTTCCTGGGTGAAGCGCCACGCGACGGCGGAACTGATGTCCGCCTGCGTGATCCGGTCGCTGAACATCCAGCCCGAGATGCCAGCATATTCGGCCTCCAGCAGCCGGTAGGCGGTGACCAATTGCCCCTGCACGCGATCGATCCAGGGCTGGTGCTGCTTTTCCGGCGGGCGCAGGCGGCGTTCATAGACGATCTGCACGGATTTCTCACATGCCGCCATCGCCAGCCCCACCACGCGCATGGCCCTGGTGAACCCCGTGATATCGGCCGGCAGCAGGCTGCGGCCCACCGGGGCCCGCCGTTCCAGATATTCCAGCATCAGGCCGGAATCCATCAGGACGGCGCCGTCGTCCGTCACCATGCTGGGCGCCTTGACTACCGGGTTGATGCTGGCGAATTCATCGAACTGCCGGAAGACGGAGATGGACGAATGTTCATAGGCCAAACCCATTTCCTGCAGGGAAATGGCCACCCGCCGCACATAGGGCGAATCCAGCATCCCGATCAACCGCATGGCCCCCTTCCTTTCCGACATTGCAGTGGTTTGTGGGCAGCCGGCTGCCCACAAACCCAGTAAACGTGGAAACGAACTCCCTGCCAAATGACGGGAATGCGACCCTGTTCGGCGCGGAATCGGCCTATTTGCCCGGCTTCAGCATGCCCAGCGCTTCCAACCACCAATAGAACGCGTCGACATAATGTTCAGCGGTATCGCCCTTGTCATGCATGCTGAACCCGTGCCCGCCGCTCATGTACAGATGCGTTTCCGTGCGATAGCCAGCCTTGGCCAATGCGTCGTAAAAGGCCCAGAAGCCCTTGGAAACGGCCTGGTCATCCTGGGCCATGGCCAGGAACAGCGGCGGCAGGGCACCCGGCGCCGGCGTCCTGGGCAGGGGCATGGACCAGGGCTGGTCCTTGGGCGGCACCGGTTCCATATAGGCCTTGGGCATTTCCGGCATCGGGTCCAGGAAGGCGCCGCCATAGATGGGCGCGGCAAAGGCCGGGCGGCGGGCCATCTCCGGCTCCAGCGCCATCATGGCCGCCACATGTCCGCCGGCGGAATAGCCGATGACGCCAACGCGGGCCGGGTCCACCCCGTAGTCCTTCGCCTTGGCCCGGATCAGTTCCAGGGCGCGCAGCCCGTCATCGACGCTGACCTTGCCGATCTCGGCATAGCTGACTTTCGCCATCTTGGCGCGCGTCGCCTCCTCGGTCGCTTCCTGCTGCACCAAACGGTATTTCAGGATGAAGGCAGCGATGCCGCGTTCCGCCAGCCATTCCGCCACGCGCGTGCCCTCCGTGGTGATGGACAGCGCCCGGAACCCGCCGCCGGGGGCGATGATGACGCCCGCCCCCGTGGCCTTCTCCGGGTTCGGCAGATAGGCTTGGAAGGTCGGCTGCGTCACATTGATGATGATGGCCCCGCCCTGCGGCAGGGTGATGGTCTTTTCCTGCACCGGTGCTGCCGCCAGACCGACCCAGCCCACCGGGACCGGCGGCTTTCCAGTCCAAAGATCAACCGGGCCCAGAACCTTGAAGCCGCCGGTGCCCGCGGGAACGCCCTGTCCCATCGCAGGCAGACAGAGAAGACAGGCCAGGGCCGCCCCCGTCAGAAGCCGTTTCAGGTTGCCATTACCGAACATCGCCATCTCCCTGTTCTTGTTGAGGTCTCAGCTTCAACGGGAGACAGCGTTGTCCCAACGGGAACAACCAGTCTCTCCGACAGTCGGATGAATGCCGGTTTTGTCAGCCGGACTTCCCGTTCTCCGGCTTCCCATCCTCTTCCGGATCGAACAGTTGCAGCACCCCCGCGATCCCGAAGGCCACCAGCAGGGCAGACGCCAGGGGCGAACGCAGGACCAGCAACAGCAAGCCCGAAATCGCCTGGCCCAGACCATCGGCGATATCGTCACCGGGGGTTTGGGGGTGGAGATACTGTCCAGCCCGCCGTGCCAGCAACACGCCCAATGCCAGCACCAGATTGATCAGCGCCAGTACCAGCAGGGCCACACCGGTCTCGTGGCGCAGGACCAGCCATTCGTACCCGCCGATCATGGCCAGCACATAGGCCACCAGCCCGAACAGGGCGGCGACCAGCCACCAGACCGCATCGCGGGCCAGATGGCTGGCCGTGCCGCCGACCACGTCACGCAGCATCATGGATGCCAGCACACCAGCCACGCGATCGATCATCGGATCAACGCCGCGTGAAAGCGAGCGCCAGCAGGAACCCCGCCGCTGCCGCAACGGCCAGGGAACGGACGGGCCGTTCGCGCACCTGGGTTTCGACCCGTTGCTCGAAAACCTTCAGATCATCACCCAGATGCTTGATGGCTTCCTGCGACGCACCCATGGCATTGGCAGCCATATGCTTGACCTTCGCCTTATAGTCGGATGCCTGTTCCGCTCCCCGGGTGGTGACCGTGGCGGCCAGCGCCGCCAGATCGTCACGCAGGCTTTTCAATTGCGCATCGAAATCCCCTGGCGCGACAGCCGAAGCGGCCGCCCCACCGTGATTGGGCTTGGGGTAATCGATCTCTTCCCGTGTGGAAGCCATGTCATTCTCCTTCAGGTTCATGCCCCTCGATATCTGGACAACGCCCCGGAAGGGCAAAGGTTCCCTCCGTCCGCGCAGCCGCGATGGCTTTTCCGGCGAATATGTCGGCGGGCCATCGGTGCGACTTTTTGATAGCAATCATCTATCGAAAATTCAGAATTTATCTATTTCATATATCAACAGCGGGCGGCTATGGTGACACCGTCGATGCGGGCTGCGGCCCGCGCCCCCTTTCACCCTACTCCGGGATCAAGACATGTCTCTCGTGAACACCAAGGTTAAGCCCTTCAAGGCACAGGCTTTCAAGAACGGCAAGTTCATCGAGGTCACCGAGGCCGACATCGCCGGCAAGTGGTCGGTCTTCTTCTTCTATCCGGCCGACTTCACCTTCGTCTGCCCGACCGAGCTGGGCGACGTCGCCGATCATTATGAAGAGCTGCAGAAGCTGGGCGTCGAAGTGTACTCCGTGTCCACCGACACGCACTTCACCCACAAGGCCTGGCACGACGCGTCCGAGACCATCGCCAAGATCAAGTATGTCATGATCGGCGACCCGACCCACGAGATCTCGACGAATTTCGAGGTTCTGCGTCCGGGCCAGGGCCTGGCCGACCGCGGCACCTTCATTGTCGATCCCGATGGCGTCATCCAGGCCGCGGAAGTCACGGCCGAGGGTATCGGCCGCGACGCGTCGGACCTGCTGCGCAAGATCAAGGCCGCCCAGTATGTCGCTTCCCATCCGGGCGAGGTTTGCCCGGCCAAGTGGCAGGAAGGTGCGAAGACCCTGGCCCCGTCGCTGGACCTGGTCGGCAAGATCTAAGTTCAAAGATCTGCGTTTGAAGTACCGGAGCCGCCGCCTCCCCCGCGGCGGCTCCACCCCTCCCCTGACAAATCCCCCTTTTAAAAACCCATCGCATCGCCCCCCGCCCGTCGCTGGCGGGAAAGCCTGAGCTTTGCCTGGCTACCGGAGAGTCCGCATGCTTGATAATGCCATGAAGAGCCAGCTCAAGGCCTATCTTGAGCGGCTTGTCCGTCCCGTCGAGATCAAGGCTTCGGTGGATGACAGCCCGGCTTCCCGGGAAATGCTGGAACTGCTGGCCGACATCGCCGCCCAGTCCGACAAGGTCAGCGTCACCGAGATCCGCGGGGCCCAGGAAGCGCGCGTCCCCTCCTTCGCGCTGACCTCCCCTGGCCATGCCATCGACCTGCGTTTCGCCGGTCTGCCCATGGGGCATGAATTCACCTCGCTGGTGCTGGCCCTTTTGCAGGTGGGCGGCTATCCACCCAAGATTGAACAGGCGCTGATCGACCAGATCAAGGCGCTGGACGGCGACTTCACCTTCGAGACCTATTTTTCCCAGTCCTGCCAGAACTGCCCGGATGTGGTGCAGGCCCTGAACCTGATGGCCGTGCTGAACCCGCGCATCCGCCACGTCGCCATCGACGGCGCCGGCTTCCAAGCCGAGGTCGAGACGCGGCAGGTCATGTCCGTCCCCACCATCTACATGAATGGCGCCGTCTTCGGCTCCGGCCGCATGGGGGTGGAGGAGATTGTCGCCAAGCTGGATACCGGTGCCGCCGACCGCGAGGCCAAGCGCCTGAACGACCAGGCCCCCTATGACGTGCTGGTCGTGGGCGGTGGCCCGGCCGGTGCCGCCGCCGCCATCTATGCCGCCCGCAAGGGTGTGCGCACCGGGGTCGCGGCCGAACGGTTCGGTGGCCAGGTGCTGGACACGATGGAAATCGCCAATTTCGTGTCCGTTCCCCATACGGAGGGGCCGAAGCTGGCGACCGCCCTGGAAACCCATGTCCGCGACTATGAAGTGGACATCATGAATTTGCAGCGGGCGACGAAGCTGGTGCCCGGCGACGGTCTGATCGCGGTTGAACTGGCCAATGGCGCCACCCTGCGGTCGAAGTCCGTGATCCTGTCCACCGGTGCGCGCTGGCGCAAGATGGGCGTGCCAGGGGAGGAGACCTACATGGCCAAGGGCGTGGCCTTCTGCCCGCACTGCGACGGCCCCCTGTTCAAGGGCAAGCGCGTGGCCGTGATCGGCGGCGGCAATTCCGGCGTGGAAGCGGCCATCGACCTGGCCGGCATCGTCGCCCATGTCACCCTGCTGGAATTCGACAGCAAGCTGCGGGCCGACGATGTGTTGCAGCGCAAGCTCTATTCCCTGCCCAACGTCAAGGTCATCCTGGCGGCCCGCACGACGGAGGTGACCGGCGACGGTGCCCGGGTCAACGGCCTGAATTACGAGGATCGGACCAGCGGCCAGATCAACCATGTCGATCTGGAAGGCATCTTCGTGCAGATCGGCCTGCTGCCCAACACCGAATGGCTGAAGGGTTCCGTCGAACTGTCGCCGCGCGGTGAGGTGCTGGTGAACGACCGGGGTGAAACCTCCCTGCCCGGCGTGTTCGCGGCCGGCGACTGCACCACGGTGCCGTACAAGCAGATCATCATCGCCATGGGCGAAGGGGCCAAGGCCTCGCTGGCCGCCTTCGACCATCTGATCCGCACTTCTGCCCCGGCGGCAGCGTGATATGGTGCGGGACGGCGGCTCCAAACCCGGAACGCCGTCCCCGCCACCCGGACGCATGATGACCCTGCGCGAGCTTCAATATCTTGTGGCCCTGGCGACCCACCGGAATTTCCGGCGGGCCGCCGATGCCTGTCTGGTCAGCCAGCCCACACTTTCCACCCAGATCAGCAAGCTGGAGGATGAGCTGGGCGTGCAGTTGCTGGAACGCGGCCCCCGCAAGGTGATGCTGACGCCCGCCGGCGAGGACGCCGTGGAGCGCGCTCAGCGCATCCTGCGCGAGGTGGAGGAGATGAAGGACGCCGCCCGCCATGCGGGCACGGTGGAAACCGGCACCCTGCGCCTGGGCATCTTCCCCACGCTGGGCCCCTATCTGCTGCCCTATATCGTGCCCCTGCTGCGCGACCGCTATCCGCAGTTGAAGCTGCTGCTGTTCGAGGAAAAGAGCGAGATCCTGCTGTCACGCCTGGACAAGGGCTCGCTGGACGCAGCCTTCCTGGCCCTGCCCATCAAGGATGATCATCTGAACAGCGACCTGTTGTTCAAGGAACCGTTCCTGATGGCCGTGCCCGCCGACCATCCGCTGGCCGGCCAGGACAAGGTCAGCCTGGACGATCTGCGCGCCCACACGCTGATGCTGCTGGAGGAAGGCCATTGCCTGCGCAACCAGGCGCTGGAGGTGTGCCAGTTGTCCGGCGCGCAGGAAACGTCCGAATTCCGCGCCACCAGCCTGGAAACCCTGCGCCAGATGGTCATTGCCGGCATGGGCGCCACCCTGCTGCCGGCCCTGTCGATCAGCGCTGACGCGCCCACACCCGACAATATGCGCCTGTTGCGCTTCGCCGATCCGCAGCCCAGCCGCGACATCGGCCTGGTCTGGCGCCGCACTTCGCCCATGGGCTTCCTGTTCAAGCAGATTTCCGAAATGTGCCGGCAGGCCATGAAGAAGGAAAAGCGGCTGGCGAAGGGGTGAAGCGACAAGCCGAAATGGCGACCATGCATGATGAAACCAATACCAAGGGCCGTGGATAACGGCCTTTGGAGACTGGAAAAGGTCAGTTCTTCGGCAGGGTCACACATCAGTCAGGCTTTAACGGAGGTTGTCTGACGAGACCCAGTCAACGGCTAACGCCCTATCACCTCTGAGCTGAAAAAAACCGCAGCCCGTCATTCAATTTCCAGACCGCCATTTGCACAGTCGGCATCATCGATATCGACCAGCTCGGTGAGCCGCTCAAAAGTCGCGATTAAGGCCTCTATTAGGTGATCATAGAGATCCGTCAGGCTCGCGCTGGCGTCGATCTCCAACCGATCCACCACGGTTTGAAACACGTCACGCTGCCTCTCGGCCGAGGTCAGATGCGAATAGGCGACACGCAGATCGTACAGCACGTAGAGTGGACTCAACAGGCTGTTGATGTTCTCCCTGGGTAGCAAGCGCTCCAAAATACCTTGAAGGCGCTTAAGGCTGCCGAGGTTCCTGGGGTCGCCGCCCAACGATTTGAGCACGTCCCCTAGTGCGGCGTTGTCAAAAGACTCGATGTAGATCTTGTTGAGGGTGTCGGCGAGGTGGCGCCGCTCCTTCTCGGTGTCGACGACGGGTCCATTGAACGCCAGAGCCAAATTCATGACCTCATCGTCCAGATGCGCGATCTTCTTGGCGAAGCGTTTGACGTTCACTTCGATGAAGGCAGACCTGGCCTTGAACAGCCGACTCTCCCGAGAGATCTCTGTGAAAACACATTCGATTTGACCTTCGTAAAACTCGCTTCCAATTGAATGGTCGGAGGGGACGTTCTCCGAGCGGAGATAATACTGCTCGGACTCCGGCATCTTCGCGATGTCGCCCAGCCACATCACCACTAGGCCGTTCCTGTTGATGCCGAACGAGATATATTCCTCGCCAGTGTAGATCGTTCCGTATGTCGTAGACGCGAATTGCACCCGATACGACGGCGAATTGTCGTACTTGAGCAGGACCTCCCGCTTAAAGAATACGGGCGTCAGAAACCCAACGTCGAATGGCCGATGGAGGCCGGGGATGTAAAAATAGTCGTCAGGGTCATATAGGAATGGCACCTTGGTAAATTTGAACTCGTTTTTGCGCTTTTTTCGCACGCAGGCGAACACGGGCCAACCGGCTTCGACCGCACGTTTATGGCTATCAATCAGCGCCAAACGGGATAAATCCGGTAGGTGGTCCTTGCTGCAAGCTGAGCACCTAAGGACCGGCAGCCCATCGATTTGAATGCGAACGCCGGAGATTTCCTCGTCGTATAGGGAAAACTCCAGGTCGAGTAGCCTGCCGCAGTCGTCGCAGTAATTTCTCTGAACGAAACCCGCCTCCGGGATGAGGTCTTTGATATGCATCGCTTATCATCTCGTCATGGAGTTAGAGACGAACATATTCCGCATCCTAAATGGCTCAGCTTTCATGGCAGCCCCTCGCAGACCAGGGCTTGGTTGCTAATCAACGCTTAGCTTAGACGCTTCGCGCCGGACAAGATAGTAACTCATAGAAGGTCCCGACGCGCCTAGTATTTCGACCATCGCATTTTCTTGTGCAACAAGATTCAACTCGGCAAGTGCGGGACTAACGGCGTCATAGACTGTTTGTGTACATCCGAGATCATCGCGGTCGAAAAATTTCTCGGTCTTAAACGTCTGACTCACTGCTAGACTCAAAGGGTCAATCTGTTATTTGTAAGAAACCTACCAAAGATGGACAAGCTAACGCGCTTTAAGGTCGAAATCCGACAGCCTTCCGTCTAAAGAATCATCCTCAAAATCGATCCCATGGCTCTCAAGATTCTCAATAAATTCGCCTCGAGTGCCCTCCAGATTGCAAGTCAGTTATTACGACCATTTGAAGACATCGCGAAACGCCGAAAAATCAGGAGGGCGGCATCACCGATCGTCTTGCTAAACGCAACATAGTTCTCTGGAGAAATTTCACCGATCGACTGGATGACTGCGGTCTGGAACCATTCCACACGTACATCACCTTCGGCATTGCCATACTTGGCGTTGAAGGCCGTGTTCTCGCGCAAATCAGCAAGCACGATGTAATAAAGACCGGGTCGGAAGAGGGTTGAGGCTTCCATTTGACGGACGCGCCTAATCGCATCGACCGCTGGCACGCGAGCATAAATTGGAATGTTACTGAGAGCAGCTTTGGGAAGATTGAGATATCGCTCCAACCTTTCGACATCATCGTAGGGGGCAAAATTGCTCGTCATCGCCGCCCCCAGCTCCGTACAAAACTACCGTCAGACCCAGCGTTTCAATCTGACGGTAGATTTCTCGACCACTCTTTCCCACTCAAAAACTACCGTCAGAAACACCCTCAAAATATGTTGCTGCCCCAGACGCGTTTTGGCAATCCAGGAGACATCCCTATGAAATTAACAGCTTAGAAAAGGAGGGCGGCTCGATTGACAATTTACCGTGGATAGCAGCCTAACGATCCCATAACCCTCTATTTTTCCTAAGCTATTTCCATCCAGAGCCCTACACAGTATCCCATACCCCTCATTCCCACTCGATCGTGCCCGGCGGCTTGCTGGTGATGTCGTAGGTCACGCGGTTGATGCCCCGCACCTCGTTGATGATGCGGGTGGCGACGCGGCCCAGGAAGCTGTGGTCGAACGGGTAGTAATCGGCCGTCATGCCATCGACCGAGGTCACGGCGCGCAGGGCGCAGGCATAATCATAGGTGCGGCCATCGCCCATCACGCCGACGGTGCGC
The DNA here is from genome assembly GCA_943371025.1 of Hydrogenophaga intermedia. Lineage (GTDB taxonomy): Bacteria > Pseudomonadota > Alphaproteobacteria > Azospirillales > Azospirillaceae > Niveispirillum. The sequence goes on along the minus strand of CALRTC020000004.1, from coordinate 109,591 downwards.
ACAGGCAGCAGCACGGCGAAGGCCTGCCAGATGGCGTCATAGAGGCCGGCATTGCGGATTTCCTCCAGATAGACGGCATCGGCCTTGCGCAGGATTTCCAGCTTCTCACGCGTGATTTCGCCCGGCACGCGGATGGCCAGGCCCGGACCCGGGAACGGGTGACGGCCGACGAAGCTGTGCGGCAGTCCCAACTCGCGGCCCAGCGCCCGCACCTCGTCCTTGAACAGTTCGCGCAGCGGCTCCACCAGCTTCAGCTTCATACGGTCGGGCAGGCCGCCGACATTATGGTGCGACTTGATGGTGACGCTGGGCCCGCCCGTGAAGGACACGGACTCGATGACATCGGGGTACAGCGTGCCCTGGGCCAGGAACTCCGCCCCGCCGATCTTGGCCGCCTCGCCATCGAACACCTCGATGAACAGACGGCCGATGATCTTGCGCTTCTGTTCGGGGTCGGACACGCCTTCCAACTGGCCCAGGAACAGGTCGGACGCATCCACATGCACCAGCGGGATGTTGTAATGGTCACGGAACAGGGTGACGACCTGTTCGGCCTCGCCCGTGCGCATCAGGCCGGTATCGACGAAGATACAGGTCAGTTGGGCGCCGATCGCCTCATGGATCAACACGGCGGCGACGGAGCTGTCGACCCCACCCGACAGGCCGCAGATGACCTTGGCGGAACCGACCTGGTCGCGGATGCGGGCCACAGCCTCGGCGCGGAAGGCGGCCATGGTCCAGTCGCCCTTCAGGCCCGCGACCTTGAACAGGAAATTGCGGATCAGGGCGTCGCCATGCGGGGTATGCACCACTTCCGGGTGGAACTGCACGGCATAGAAACGGCGGGTATCGTCGGCGATGATGGCGTAGGGCGCACCTTCCGACGTGGCGACGATGCGGAAGCCCTCGGGCAGCTTCGTCACGCGGTCGCCATGGCTCATCCACACCTGCTCGCGGGCGCCGATGCTCCACACGCCCTCGAACAGGGCGCAGTCATCCTTGACATCGACATAGGCGCGGCCGAATTCGCGGGTGTCGCCCGGCTCCACCTTGCCGCCCAACTGCTCGCACATGGTCTGCTGGCCATAGCAGATGCCGAAGACCGGCACGCCCAGGGTCCAGACCACATCATTGGCGCGGGGGGAACCTTCCTCCGTCACGCTGGCGGGGCCACCGGACAGGATGACGGCCTTGGGCGCGAAGGCCTGGATGCGGGCGGCATCGGCGCTATAGGGGATGATCTCACAATAGATGCCGGCTTCGCGCACACGGCGCGCGATCAGCTGCGTCACCTGCGATCCGAAATCCAGGATCAGGACGCGGTCGGGATGGGCGGCGGGAGCGGTGGAAGCGGCGGCGGCCATGGCGCATTATCCTGCGGGCTGGGGCGGAGAATGCGCCGCAACCTAACCAACCGGACCCCAAGGGACAAGGCGCACATAAGCAGGTCTGCCCCCAGTTCAGACCGGACCGGATCGGACAGGGGGCGGACGCAAATCGTCGAGCAGGTCGCAAAGGCTCAACGCACTCGTTTAGCAAGTTCAGGAATGCCACCTGTTCGTTGCTCTGACAGGAGCGAATCGCGCAACTGTGTCAGAACTCCTCCCAGCAAATTCTGTCCCCTCCATTGGTCGCGATCATATATGGCGGGGTCATCAGCAGTAAGGCCGACACCCCAAATTGTATCCAATGGGCTAGCCTCAACAAGCTCCGTCCCTTCCGTTTCAAATAATAATAAAAGCAAATCTCTATGTGTCGTAAATTTTGCCCTGTTTCCACGGTAAACAATCTCTATCTTCTTCTTATCCCATAATTCTTGCGAGAACCCCTTAATACGCCTACCAATAGATTTCTGGTCCCGCGGCAACCCCGCGGCCAATATACGACGAAGAGAATCTTCATCACCAAATAAACGCGCCTTCTCAGCCATCATATATTGCTCAGCACAATTGTAGATCACCTTATCAATCGTGAATCTGCATAAATGCCACTGCGAAAATGGCCCACTCCAAAAAAATGTAAACCGTGTATACGGGACCGCGATCTCAGACATTCTGGGCCACTTTCGACAAAAAATCTGTAAATTTAAACATGCTCAGTGAATTAAAAATATATAAAATCGCGTACAGATAAATCGCACTGGACTCAACATCCGCCACGCCGCCCTTACTCCTTCGTCGTCAGCACCGAATAGGTGATGGGATGGCTGGCCGTCAGGGTCGGGCCTTCCTTCACCAGGGCCTTGTCGTTGGGCACATTCACGCGGCCGCGATCATCGGCCTTCAGCACGCGCGCACCCTTGGGCCCGGCGATGGTGACGGTGCAGTCCGTACCGCAGAACAGGCGCAGGGTCTTGGCCGACGGCGCCAGGAAGGAGGCCATGCCCGCCTCCTTCGAAATCACCTGATCGAATTGGTCGAAGGCGGCCTTCACGTCGGCATAGGCAATCTGCGTGGCCCCGTCGGGGAGCTTCATGCCGATCTGCGCCTTCATGCGATAGGTCTTGGGCGCCTGGTTGACGGTGACGCTGACATTGGCGGCCACCCAGTCGGGCCGATAGGGCAGATCGACCGCGCCTGCCGCGTCGATGGCGAATGGCACCGGTCCCTCACCCGTGGCGGCCACCATGCTGGGCGGCTGGGCCAGCGGTACCTTGTCATCCTCGGGCAGGATGGACAGGCGCAGGGTCAGCCGGTCGTGACCCTGGCCATAGAAGCGCGCCAGTTGATCGAAGAATTCCTTATAAGGAACGGTGTGTGTTCCCGGCGCCGCTGCGGCCGGCAGGGCCAGGACGGCCAGAACAGGGATCGTCATCCACAGTGCGCGCATCATCTCACCTCAGCCCAAAGGGTTGAACGGCTGCACTGCGACCCGGCCGCCCTCGGCCACCAGGAAGCTGCCTTCCGCCACCTCGTTCCAGTGGCTGGCATCCTCGTCCAGCGGTTCGGACAGGACCATGACGGCATCATCACCTTCTTCCAGGCAAAGGCGCCCCTCGCGGCAGCCATCGACATGCCCCTTTGTCCAGTAAAGCGTCGGCGACTTGCCGTCACATGACCAGCGCACGGCATAAAGCCGGCGACCGTCGCTGCAGGCAGCTGTCATGCGGAACGGTTCCTTCACCCCTTCCCGCCGCATCTTGCCAACGATCTGTGACACGGTGGCGGCAAAGGCGGCGGCCGGGTCCTCCATCAGCCCATTGCCCAGGGCCAGATAGAAAAAGGCCTCGCTATCGGTGGAGCCCTCACGGTGGCGATAGAGATCCTTGCGGATCATGCCCTCCACATCCTGGCGGACCAGGGGCCAGCCGCCGATCTGTCCATTATGCATGAACAGCCAGTCGCCATAGCGGAACGGATGGCAGTTCAGGCGCGACGTGGCCGTGCCTGTCGACGCCCGCACATGGGCGAAGAACAAGGGCGAGCGGATCTGTTCAGCCAGGGAGCGCAAATTGGCATCCGACCAGGCCGGCATCGTGTCACGGTACAGGCCGGGCTTGGCCAGATCGCCGTACCAGCCCAGGCCGAATCCGTCGCCATTGGTGGGTGCCACGCTGCGCTGGGCCGACAGCGACTGCCGGATCAGCGAATTGCTGGGCTGAAACAGCAACGTATCCATGGCGACGGGAACACCGGCATAGGCCAACCAACGGCACATCTGAACGCTTCCTGAAAATCACACTGCCCTACTGTTAAACAGGGCGCTGTGGCGGAACAAGGGCAATCCGGCGGCAAATTTGAACATTGTTCGCGGCGACAGCACTGTCCCCACGGATCAAACGGCCCCCTGCGACGTTAACCTCGCAGGGCCGCCACCCGGCCGCCCCGACAGGCGATGGAGAAATTCATGAACATGGACAATGTGAAGGGCAAGCTGAACGAGGCCAAGGGTGCCCTGAAGAAGGGTGTGGGACAGGCCACCGACGATCCGGCGCTGGTGGCCGAGGGCACCCTGGATCAGGCCAAGGGCAAGGCCCAGCAGGTGAAGGGCCACATCAAGGATGCGGTACGCGACGCCACGCGCTGATCGCCTGCCCTGTTGCTGGTGACGGCCCGCCCCATCCCCTGGTGGTGCGGGCCGTTATCCCCTCGCTTCCATGTCATTGCCGACTGCCACACCGTTGTAGGCTGCAACGGTCGCGGCGTTTACAGGGCGGGGGGCCGGGGGTATGGTGCGCCCGCCTTTGTGAAGGTTTGGCGACGTCGTCCGCGGCGGCGCCTGTCACCCTTTTCTCCACCAAAGACGGGCAGCACGACCATGAAGCTGATCGCCGGGAACAGCAATCAGCCTTTGGCTGAAGCCATTTCGCATTGCCTTGAAGTTCCGCTGACCAAGGCGACCATCCGTCGCTTCGCGGACAACGAGATTTTCGTCGAGATCAACGAGAATGTGCGCGGCGAGGATGTGTTCGTCATCCAGTCGACGTCCTTCCCGGCCAATGACCATCTGATGGAACTGCTGGTCACCATCGACGCGCTGCGTCGCGGTTCGGCCCGGCGCATCACGGCCGTGATCCCCTATTACGGCTATGCCCGCCAGGACCGCAAGACCGGCCCCCGCACGCCGATTTCGGCCAAGCTGGTGGCTAATCTGGTCACCACGGCCGGCGCCAACCGCGTGCTGACCATGGATCTGCATGCCGGTCAGATTCAGGGCTTCTTCGATATCCCCGTCGATAATCTGGTGGCCGGCGGCGAATTCACGAAGGACGTGAAGGAGCATATGCGTGGCGGCAACCTGATGATCGTGTCGCCGGACGTGGGCGGCGTGGTCCGCGCCCGCGCCATCGCCAGCCGCCTGGAAGCCGATCTGGCCATCATCGACAAGCGCCGCGAACGTGCCGGCGTGTCGGAGGTGATGAATGTCATCGGTGACGTGTCGGGCCGCGACTGCATCCTGATCGACGATATCGTCGACAGCGCCGGCACGCTGTGCAACGCCGCGTCGGCCCTGAAGGCCCGCGGCGCCACGTCGGTCCGCGCCTATGTCACCCATGGCGTGCTGTCCGGCGGGGCCGTCGCCCGCGTGGCCGCCTCGCCCCTGGACGAACTGGTCATCACCGACAGCATCGTGGCGACGGAAGCCGTGCGCAATGCCCGCAACATCCGTCAGCGTTCGATCGCCCGCCTGATGGCCGACGCCATCGAGCGAATCAGCAACGAACGCTCGGTGTCGAGCCTGTTCGACTGAGCAAGGCCTTAGCTGTGTTGGATGGCTTTTGGATAGCCAAAAGCCATCCACCGCGTGCGTATCGCAAAGCCTGCCCGTGGGCACCGGGCCCGGCTCCTCAACCATTTTGTCATGTGCATGCCGGGACAAAATCACCAGGCGATGGACTTTCAGGCGGCTTGGCAGCAAGATCATTGCTTGAATGAAGGAGGGATTTCATGCCCGACATCCGTAAGGTGAGTCTCTCCGCGACTGACGAATCCGAGTTGCGGCAGGAAGAAATCAAACGCCTCCGTCAGTCGTGGGATGACGGCAAAGCCAGTGGAATAGCCGTACCCATGGATTTTGACAGGCTGCGTCAGGAAGCCCGGCAGCGTCTGAATGAAATACGGGCGGCGAGCAGGCATGCCGGTTGAGGTGGTTTGGTATCCGCAGGCCCGGACGGACCTGCTGGACATTTACCTAGTCATTGGCATTGAAAATCCGGCGGCGGCAGAGCGCATCTACGATGCGCTGGAAATGCGCACCCATCTGCTGGCCCAGCATCCCCGGCTTGGCACCCGACGTCCGGACATTGGGGCCAGTACGCGAACACTGGTCGAGGGGCCGTATCTCATCCTCTATGAAACCCATCCGGATACAGACGAAGGCGCGGTCCGTCAGGTTGCCATCGTTCGGGTCATCGACGGTCGGCGGAATCTGGACCAGATATTATAGGCCTGTCATGTCCTGCTGGAGCGTATTTCCGGTGACCGGAAACACGCTCCAGCTTTCAATTCCTCAAGCGCCGGCGCCGCATCCGCGGCTTGGCTTCACGCGGGCATGGGCCCGCGCGGCGGCGGTCGCCGCCGGAGCGGTATTCCGGTCATAAGGAAAACCTCTCTAAACCCTGGCCCCGGCACAGTTCGTCGCAATCCGTTACAAAGCCGTTACACCCCAACACGTTGACTTGTAACGCTTTGCGTCCCCACACTGCCCGCCATTGTTTCAATGACAACAACGGAGCGGGGGCTATGGCACGGACGCGGGCCGGAAGCTTGATGGTGGCGGGGCTGGCCTTGATGCTGGCTGGCTGCGCCACGGGCCAGACGGCGAACCAGTCGAAAGACAAGGATGGCGACGACAAGCCGAAACTGGTGCGCGGGCTGGACCCCGCCGCCGATCGGGACCCGTTCCCCAGCCGGTACCAGGCCCCGCCCAGCGGTCTGGTCGCCCTGACGGGCGCCACCGTGCTGACCGGCACGGGCCAGCGCATCGAAAACGGCACAATCATCATCCGCGACGGCAAGATCGAGGCGGTGGGGGCTGCCCTGCCCGTCCCGGCCGGTGCGACCATCGTGGACGCGGCCGGCCGCTGGATCACGCCGGGCGTCATCGACATGCACTCCCATCTGGGCGTCTACCCCTCCCCCGGCGTGCGGGCGCATGCGGACGGGAACGAGATCACCGACGCCAACACGGCGCAGGTCTGGGCCGAACATTCGCTCTGGCCCCAGGACCCGGGGTTTGAGCGGGCCTTGGCCGGCGGCGTCACCAGCCTTCAGATCCTTCCCGGCTCGGCCAACCTGTTCGGCGGGCGCAGCGTCACGGTCAAGAACGTGCCCGCCCGCAACGCCATGGAGATGAAGTTCCCCGGCGCGCCCTATGGCCTGAAAATGGCCTGCGGTGAGAACCCCAAGCGCGTCTATGGCGACAAGGGCCGCGCCCCCGGCAGCCGCATGGCCAATGTCGCCGGCTATCGCAAGGCCTGGATCGAGGCTGCCGATTACCGCCGCAAATGGGACGCCTATTACGACAAGCAGAAGAAGGGCGGTGGCGGCGACGACAAGGGCCCCGGCGACCCGCCCAAGCGCGACCTGCAACTGGACACGCTGGCCGGCGTCCTGTCAGGCGACATCCTGGTGCAGAACCATTGCTATCGCGCCGACGAGATGTCGGTGATGCTGGATGTGGCCAAGGAGTTCGGCTACCACGTCGCCGCCTTCCACCACGCCACCGAAGCCTACAAGATCCCCGATCTGCTGAAGGCGGGCGACACCTGCATCGCCACCTGGGCCCATTGGTGGGGCTTCAAGATGGAGGCGTATGACGGGGTGCCGGCCAATGCCGCCATCGTGCATCGCGCCGGCGCCTGCGCCGTCATCCATTCCGACAATGAGACGCTGATCCAGCATCTGAACAAGGAAGCCGCCCAGGCCATGGCCGAGGGCAACCATCTGGGCCTCGCCATCAAGGAGGAAGAGGCCATCGAATGGATCACCCGCAATCCGGCCAAGGCCATCGGCGTGCTGGACAAGACCGGCACGCTGGAGCCCGGCAAGATGGCCGATGTGGTGGTCTGGAACGGCAATCCGTTCAGCATCTACACGCTGGCCGATCTGGTGTTCATCGATGGTGTGCTGCGCCATGACCGCGCCGCCCCGCCCGCCCTGCCCCGGTCCGATTTCGAACTGGGCCAGTCGGGTGCGGAAGTGTTCAAGAATACGGGGGTGAAGTGATGCGCGCGCTGAAGCAGATCCTTCTGGGCACGGCGCTGGCCGCCCTGACCATCACCGCCGCCCAGGCCGAAACCATCGCCATTGAGGGCGCCACCCTGATGACGGGCACAGGCCCCGCGCTGGCCAACGCCACTATCATCATCAAGGACGGCATCGTCACCGCCGCCGCGCCCGGGGCCGCGGTGCCCGCCGGGGCCACGCTGGTGGATGGCAAGGGCAAGGTGGTGACGCCGGGCCTGTTCGTCTCCTCCTCCGATATCGGGATCGAGGAGGTGGGGGCGGTGCCCCAGGCCAATGACAGCAATGCCGGCAATCCGGCTTACAGCGTGTCCTACGACCCGTCCTATGCCGTCAATCCGGCCAGCAGCCTGATCCCGCTGGCCCGTGCCAGCGGGATCACGCGGGCCGTGATCATGCCGGCGGCAGCGTTCGGCGATGGTGATGCCCATGCCGATGATGGCGGCACGGCCGGCCATGCCGAAGACCCGTTGTTCCAGGGTCAGCCCGCCATCATCCATCTGGGCACGGCCCCGGACATCGTGGTGCGCCCCCGCATCGGCGTGGCCCTGCCCTTTGGTGAAAGTGCCGCCAAGAATGCCGGCGGCAGCCGCAGCCTGTCCGTCGCCATCCTGAAGAACGCCCTGGAGGATGCGCGCCACTACGCCGCCAACAAGGCCGCCTTCAACCAGGGCGCCACGCGCGATTACAGCCTGTCGCGGCAGGACCTGGAGGCGCTGGTCCCCGTGGCGCGTGGCGAGGCGCCCCTGTTCCTGGCCGTATCGCGCGCCGCCGACATCCGCCTGGCCCTGAAACTGGCCAAGGAGGAAAAGCTGCGCCTAGTGCTGCTGGGGGCGGAGGAAGGCTGGATGGTGGCCGGGGAGATCGCGGCGGCCGGCGTGCCCGTCGTGCTGAAGCCCACCACCAACCTGCCCGGCCGGTTCGAGACGCAGCGGGCACGGCTGGACAATGCCGCGCTGTTGGACAAGGCCGGGGTGACCGTGATCATCACCACCACGGCCGACGGCCATTATGCCGGTCAGGTGCGGTTTGAGGCGGGCACGGCCGTGGCCTATGGCCTGCCCAAGGACAAGGCCCTGGCCGCCATCACCAGCCGCCCCGCCGCCCTGTTCGGCGACAAGGGCGCCGGCACCATCGCGGTGGGCAAGCCCGCCGATCTGGTCCTGTGGGGCGGCGACCCGCTGGAACCGACGGTGCTGGCCGAAAAGGTGTTCATCAACGGTACCGAACAATCCCTCCAGACCCGCGCGCGGGCGCTGGAGGAACGGTATGTGAGGCGGTAAGGCGTTTGGGGGCACGTCAAGCACGGCGTGCCCCCTACCCCGCCCGCCTCCGCTCCAACTCCCGCAGATCCCGCCCCTTCGTCTCCCGCCCCAGCCAGGCGACCAGCAGCAGGCCGCCGACCGTGGGCACGGCGATCATCGCCGCCGCCACAGCAAAGCCCGGCACGGCACCGGCCACCGACAGGCCCTGCGCCATCAGGCCGCCCAGCTTGCTGCACCCCGCCACCCATCCCGTGGCCCGCGCCCGCACGCGCAACGGATAATTCTCCGCCGTATAGGGCAGCAGGATGGAGATGACGCCGGACGAGCCGACAATGACGAAGGTCAGGGCGAAGACCGGGTCGCCCCCGGCGCTGCGCAGCAGGAACAGCACCAGGCCTGCGGCCATCAGCCCCATCATCAGCACCAGGGAATATTTGGAACTCCAACGGGCATAGAGCCAGGTGGCCACGGCCACGACGGGGATGGAGATCAGGGTGGATTTGGCGATCAACCCGCTGGCCCCGCCGCCACGCTCAACCCTTCCTCCACCAGCGTGGCCGGCAGCCAGAGCAGAAGCCCGAAATTCACCAGCCCCCAGGCCAGCGCGCCCAGCGTCAGGGCCGCCGTCAACCCCAGCAGCTTGCCCTGCACGGGCGGCAGATGCCCATGGTCGGCATCGGCCGCCGCTTCATCCTCCGTCACCTTGTGCGAGACCGCGCCGAACCGGGCCAGCATGGCCCGCGCCTCCGCCCCGCGCCCCATCTGTTGCAGGAACCGGGCACTTTCCGGCAGCAGCGGGCTCATCATCACCAGCAGCAGGCCGGTGGGCAGGTTCAGGAACCACATGATGCGCCAGCTATAGACGGGCTGCAGCAGTTCGGACAGGAAGCTGGCCGCGAAATAGCCGCCCACGGCCCCGATCCCGCCGATCAGCACCAACATCCAGCCGCGATGGCGCGTCGGCATGATCTCCGCCAGCAGCGCATAGGCAACCGGCAGCATGCCGCCGGCCCCCGCCCCCATCAACAGGCACATGAACACGTTCCACCAGAAATCCGGCATGGCCCCGCAGATCGAGGTGCCGATAAAGACGATGGAGGACAACAGGATGGCCGCCCGCCGCCCATAGATATCGGCCAGCGCCCCCCAGACGAAGGAGCCGATGACGGTGCCGGTCAAGGCGGCCAGCGGCAGCCAGGCCACCATGGCCTTGCCCACCTGATATTCGGCGCGCATGCCGGGCGTGACAAAGCCCAGGCTGGCCGGCTTCATGATGTCGATGATCAGGGCCAGCGCCAGCAGCATCGCCATCCCCCAATGCGCCCGCGTCAGCGGCGCATCTTCCGGCGGGGCGATGGTTTCGATGATGCGTTCATGCTGCGGCGGCTGTCTGGGCAGCAGGCCGAAGGCGGCAAAGCCGATGCCGACCAGGACATAGCCCATGTCGGCCCCCATCAGATACATGGGCACATGCAGAACCACGCCTGCCGTGACGATGACGCAGCCGAACCAGAAGGCCAACGCATTGCGCCGCCCGCCGATGCTGGTGATGCCCCTCTCCGACACTCAATCCCCCCGTGACCGGTCGCGCGGTTTGCCCGGCGTTTGGCACTGTGTTGTGCCGGTATAGGGCAGGTTGGGTGCGGGCTCGGCCGAGTTGGCGAATAAAAGCAACGTCCGCTAACCGGATTCGTCATCAATCTCCCTGAATGCCTGGACAGGGAGCGCTATCCCGAAAATCGCTCCCTGTCCGTCAAGCGGCGGTTTTCGGACAGTATCGGGCCGGGACAAGGCTCCGCCCTCATTGATCCATCGTGAAAGCGCCTCACGCCCGGCGATGGTCGCCGTGGGTTGAACAGCCGGGCTCATGACCTCGCCTCGTGGGATTCGATCAGCCAGAGCTGCCGATCAATGCCACGGGTGACCTGGGTGAACAGGTCGGCAGTGACAGGATCTCCGTGGGTAATGGACAGGCCAATGGCCTCGCGGGACGACTGGCCAAAGGCGCTGAATGCCTGCGACAGGGCAAAGATGTGCTGCCGGGCCTCTGCTACCCCCAACGGATAGGGCACGAGGAATGATCGTTCAGCCGCCACATGAACGCTGCCATGGGCCGTACCGCCCAGGGCAGCGGCCCGTTCCGCCATCAGGTCCGCATAGGTCCCCACTTCGATGGCGGCATTATCGAACAGTTCATGCACAGCGGAAAAACTGCTGCCGCGAACGTTCCAGTGTGCCTGCTTGACCTGCGCGTGCAAATCGATGGCCGCAGCCAAATGCCTGTTCAACAGTTCCACCGATTGCCCACGACTATTTTCTGACAGGGTGTTGTGGGTGTAGTGCATCATCGATCTCCCGTTGTAGCAGATGATCATAAATAAGGGAGCCGATCGATATAAGTTTCGGAAAATACCTAAATCCGAAAGCGGTAATTCATAATTACTGTTTACCATATACTCGTTGTAAAATTATGTTATCATGCATTGGATTTTTTGAAAATATTTGATCGGTGACTTCACAATGACCCCCACAATCCTGGAATCTGAGGACGCTTCACGCCACGCAAGTGGTATGGATATTGTTGCTATCGGCGCCTCGGCCGGCGGTTTGGAGGCCGCCATTCGCCTCTTGGAAGCACTGGACGATGGCGGCGGGGCCAGCTTCATCCTGGTCCAACATCTGGACCCCAATCATGACAGCCTGCTGGTTGATCTTCTGGCCGCACACACGGCCCTCACTGTCCGGCAGATCACCGAGGGTATGGAATTACTGCCCGGCCATGTCATGGTCATACCGCCCGGTGCCTATCTGTCCGTCGTCGCCGGGCGCCTGCACTTGACATCCCCACCGCGCGGCCAAGGCGCCCGCCTGCCCTTCGACTTCCTGCTGGCTTCACTGGCCCGGGATTTCGGTGACCGGGTGGTTTGTGTCGTCCTGTCGGGTACGGGCACGGATGGCAGCCAGGGGCTGCGGGCCGTGAAGGCGGCGGGCGGGCTGGTGATCGTGCAGGAACCGGCGGAGGCCGGATATGACGGCATGCCCCGCAGCGCCATGGCCACCGGTCTGGTGGATCATGTGCTGCCAGTCGCCGCGATGCCGGACATCATCCGCGGCCGCCACCGCCTGGACAATCCGCCCCCCGCCGGTGTGGGACTGGACGGCCTGACCAGCATCATCGACCTGCTGCGCACCCATACACCCTACGACTTCACGCTCTACAAGCCGGGGACGCTGCGGCGGCGCATCGACAGGCGCATGTCCATGGCGGGGATCGCCGCCGACGGTCTGCCGGACTATCTGGAACTGATGCGCCGCGATCCGACAGAACGCGACAACCTTGCCAAGGACATGCTGATCAATGTCACGGAGTTTTTCCGGGACCCGAAAGTGTTCGAGCTGCTGGCCACAACCGTCATTCCCGGCCTGATCCGGGGCAGGGCGGCGGACAATCACCTGCGCCTGTGGGTCGCCGGATGCAGCACCGGGGAGGAAACCTATTCCCTGGCTATCCTGTTCCTGGAACAGATCGCCCTGGCCGGTTTGGCGATGAAGCTGCAGCTTTTCGCCTCCGACGTCGATCCAGATGCCGTCGCCACGGCGCGCGACGGCTGGTATCCGGCGAATATTGCCGGGAATGTTTCCGCGGAGCGGCTGGCCCGGTTCTTCATCGCCGATGGCACAGGATATCGGGTGACGCAGGAACTGCGCGCCCATGTCATCTTCACGGTCCAGGACGTGCTGGCGGACCCGCCCTTTTCACGCCTGGATTTCATCTCCTGCCGCAACCTTCTAATCTACCTGATGCCGGAAGCACAGGCGCGGGTGCTGGCCCTGTTCCATTTCGCCCTGCGTGACGGCGGTTTCCTGCTGCTGGGCGGGGCGGAAACCGTGGTGCCGGCGGCGTCCGACCGGTTCGAGATCGTGTCGAAGCCCGCCCGCCTGTTCCGCCATGTCGGCCGCAGCCGTCCGGGTGACTTCAGCTTCCTGATGAGTGCGGGGGACGGTATCCGCGCTCTGCCTCGTATCGGTACCGGCCCCGGCCTGTCGCGGCAGAATGCGCTGGCGGAGTTGTGCCGGCAACTGGTGATGCGGGACTATGCCCCGGCGGCGATCCTGATCAATCGAAGCCATGATTGTCTTTACTCCCTGGGGCCAACCGATCATTTCCTGCGGGTGCCGCCCGGCCACCCGACGCAGGATCTGCTGGCCATGACACCCCCCAGCCTGGCGGTGAAACTGCGCGCCGCCATCCAACGGGCACGCCAGGAGAAGGTCAGGATTACGATCCAGGGCGGCCAGATACGCCGCGATGGCGACGTTATTGACTTCAGCATCGCTGTACATCCCGTCACCCATGAGGGGGAGGAGTTGATGCTGGTCTGCTTTGTCGACCGGGCCCCGCCGGCGATGGGCAGTGACAGTAAGGCCCCCCTTCCCCCGGAAGGACAGGCCGGCAGCCTGGCCCGTGAACTGGACCATACGCGCGCCGAACTGGAAGCGGCCATCCGCAACCTGGAACTGGCAGGGGAAGAACAGAAGGCCGTCACCCAGGAGGCCCTGTCCATCAATGAGGAGTATCAGTCAGCCAATGAGGAATTGCTGACCTCCAAAGAGGAATTGCAATCGCTGAACGAGGAGCTGACAGCCCTGAACAGCCAATTGCAGGAAACCCTGGACCGGCAGCGCACCACCTCGAACGACCTGCAAAACGTGCTCTACAGCACAGATGTGGCGACCATCTTCCTGGACCCGGAACTGGCCATCCGCTTCTTCACCCCCGCCACCCGGTCCTTGTTCAGTATCCTTCCCGGTGATGTCGGCCGCCCCTTGGCCGACCTCAGTTCGCTGGCCGCCGATGGCGACCTGTTTGCCGATGCCCAGTCCGTCTTGCAGTCGCGCGTGCCGATCGAACGGGAGATCGAGGCGCGGACCGGCGCGTGGTATCTGCGCCGGGTGCTGCCCTATCTGACGCGTGACAATCAGGTGGAAGGGGTGGTCATCACCTTCGTCGATATCACCGAGCGCCGGCGGGTGGCCGAAGCGTTGCGGATTGCCAAGCGGCAGGCCGAAATGGCGAACCGGGGCAAGTCGCATTTCCTGGCTGCCGCCAGCCATGACCTGCGCCAGCCCTTGCAGACCCTGATCCTGCTTCAGGGCATCCTGGCGGGCCGGACGCAGGCGAAGCAGGATCGCGAATTGCTGGATCGGATCGGGGAAACCATCGGTGCCATGTCCGGCATGCTGAATGCCCTGCTGGACATCAACCAGATCGAAGCCGGCGTCATCGCCACCGACCTTTCACGGTTCCCCATCGACGACCTGCTGTGCCGGATGCGGGAAGAATTCAGTTACCACGCCCACGCGCGCGGCCTGAGATTGCGCGTGGTTCCTTGCAGCGTTCAGGTCTTCAGCGACCGGCGCCTGCTGGAACAGATGGTCCGCAACCTTTTGTCCAATGCCCTGAAATATACCCGCCGGGGCAAGGTGCTGCTGGGCTGCCGCCGCCGGGCGGACGGGATCAGCGTCGAAATCTGGGATACGGGCGTTGGCGTGCCGGAAGCCGAACAACAGGCGATTTTCGAGGAACATCATCAGATAACCCAGGCCGATGGGAAGCCCGGCAATGGCCTGGGCCTGGGATTGTCGATCGTCCGCCGGCTGAGCGGGCTTCTGAACCATCCGGTGCGGGTGCGGTCGGTACCGGGCAAGGGGTCGGTCTTCACCATCGAGATCCTGTTCAATGCGCAGGCGGCAACGGCACCCGCCCTGCCCGCGCCTGACAGCCTGGAAAAGGATGTCGCCATTCCAGGCAACGTGCTGGTGGTGGAGGATGATCCGGAGGTGGGTGATCTGCTGGGAATGGTTCTGCGCGACGCCGGCCACCGGGTGTTGCTGGCGGTCGATGCCGGATCAGCCCAACGCCAGATGGCGGCCGAGGGCTTCCGCCCCGACCTGCTGCTGGTCGATTTCAATCTGCCGGGAGGAACGAACGGACTGGATCTGCTGGCCTCCCTGCGCCGCGACCTGCATCGCGCCGTTCCCGGTCTCTTGCTGACGGCGGATATCTCGACGGAGACGTTGCGCGCCATCGCCCTGCGCAACGAATTGCAGTTGCACAAGCCGGTCAATCCCACGACCTTGCTGCGCACGGTTCAGCGCTTGCTGGCTGTGCCGCCGCTGGCGGTGCGGATGCCGGAACCCAGCGGCGGAACGGGGGATGGCGTCACCATCCACATCATCGACGACGACGCCCTGCTGCGCGACAGCCTTCACCAGTCCCTGGAAGGGCAGAGCTGGAATCTGGTCGATCACGCCAGTGCGGAAGACTTCCTGGCGGGGCCGCGACGGACAGGGCCGGAATGTCTGCTGATCGACGCCTACCTGCCGGGTATGGGCGGCATCGACCTGCTGCACCATCTGCGGCAAGCCGGTGTCACAACCCCGGCCATCGTCATGACCGGCAGCAGCGATGTACCCGTGGCCGTGGCCGCCATGCGGGCGGGTGCCGCCGATTTCATTGAAAAGCCGGTCAGCCGCACCGACCTTGTGGCCAGCATCCGGCTGGCCCTGGAAAGGGTGGATGACGAAACCAAACTGGCCACCTGGCATCTTGACGCCGCCAGGCACATCGCCGGACTGACGAAACGGCAGCGGCAGATCATGACAATGGTACTGGCCGGACATCCCAGCAAGAACATCGCCGCCGACCTCGGTATCTGCCAACGCACTGTTGAACATCACCGGGCCGCCATCATGCGCCGGACCGGCGCGCGCTCCATCCCCGCCCTGGCGCGTATTGCGTTGTTGGCGGACTGGAATAGCTCAACAAAGGCACTGGAAGAGAAATAGCAAATCCCGGTCACTTCCCGGAATTATGAATATGTAAGTTTACACAATATTTTGGCAGAGAATGAACGATAGACGTAGGTATATTCCGACGATTAATAATAATCACTAAATAATTTATCATACCTTTGAAGCAGTCCGGATTAATCCGGACTTAAAATTCCTTAAAATTCAAGGATCATCACCATGCCTAAAAGCCAATTGATGTACGCACTGCCCATCGGCCTGCTGCTGCTGTCCGGCTGCTCCACGCGGCATCAGGAGGCCGGATCGCAGGGGCCCGGTCACGACATCTCCGTGACTTCGCCGGGCTACACGGCCCTGAAAGCGGGGAATTACGACAAATCGACCCGCATCCTGGAGGCCGCCAATATCAAATGGCCCAACAGCCCCTATGATGAACTCAATCTGGGCGCTTCCTATCAGTCACAGGGGCGCATGGATCTGGCGGAGCCTTTCCTGCGGCGGGCGATCACCCATGGTCACGGCCTGATGCCGACGGAATCCAGTCAGGACTGGGCCAAAGGCATGACGGTGGAGGAAGTGGCCTGCAAAAACCTGTCGATCGGGTTGAAGCCGGCCACGATCGAGGGCACAGCGACCCCCTGCCAGACGACGTTGGTTGTCGCCGTTATCGCCGCGCCGGGCCCCGTGGCGGCCACCTATCAGCAGACGTCGTACAATACCTATTTCGAGTTCGACAAGGCGACACTGACAAAGGACGGCGAGGCCATTCTGCGGGACGCCGCGAAGGAAATCCGCAGCAATCCCGACCGGCGCGTCACCCTGGTAGGCAAGGCGTCCAGCCTCGGAACGGACTATTACAATATGGACCTCTCGCGGCAGCGCGCCGAAACCGTCCGCAACGCCCTGATCGCGGCTGGCGTGGTCGGATCGCGCATTGAGACGCTGTGGGTTGGCGAACGGGAGTTGCCGGTGCAGCAGCAGGACGGCAAACGGCAACCGCTCAACCGCGTGGTGGAAGGGACCGTCAAGTAATACCCGTTTGCATTGATCAGAACCTGTTGGTTCTGATCAATGCCCCCAATCGCTGGCGCCAACATCCGTTGGCTTGGCCACGCCGCACGCGCGCGGCGTGGCGGCAGTCGTAAAGAAAGGCGCATCATGCCTATTGAAAACACCGATCTTGAACGCCGCGTCCTCGCACATGAGCGCATCTTGCAGATCCTGATCGCCCATATGACGGAAACGGAGCCGAAATTTCTGGAAAGGCTGCAAGAGCGGTTTGCAAAGGGCTATAATCTTGGCGCATGCGAACATGATTTCGTCGGCACCGACGAACATGCCTGGCAGTTCATCCGCAGGATCGTTCAGATCGGTACGGACCAGGATTGACGCTGTTCCCGCGTTCTTTACTGGAACGGGCCCAGGATAAAGGCGGCGATGGCCGCGACAGTGATGGCTGCCGGAATGACGACGGGTGGGATAATGAAATCCCGCCAGCCGGGCATCTGCTCGACCGCCTGCGCAACAGGTGCCGTATCCGGGATGACATCGGCGGATGGTGCGACAAATGCTGGGGAGGGTTGGTCAGTATTGCCCGCGATCGCAGCTTTCAGCGCCTCTGCGCCAACGTCCAGGGCAAAAGACAATCCGTTGGTCGCTTCGATACGGCGCAGCGTCGTCCGCACGGTCCGCCAGGCGGTGAAGGACAAGCTGTCCATTCTCTCCTCCTCGAACTCCACCTCATAGCGCCCCGCCGGCAGCGGTTCTTCAATCTCTGGCAAAATGAATGGACGATGGAAATGAATGGTCTCGCGCATCATACGGGCTGACATCATCGTGACTCCCATTTGTATGAAATAGTGGATATGCGCAGTCCGTGAAATTTCACGGCCGGATATCCCTCCATTAGACTATCACGATATTTCATTTTTACATTAAATAATTTCGCGATCGCAGCAGATGAATTGGTTGTAGGTGAATTCCGATACTGAACATTTTTTGCATTACTTAATATAATCAATTATCGATCAATGGCCGACCTGTTATCCATCGCGTCGCCGCCATCAATCGATCCATCACCCTGTCCCAGGGTGGTATGAAAAGGAAGCACACCATGCAGAAGCCCAACACCGTCTTCGCTAAGAAGCCGGCCGCCGTCACGCCGGCGAGCGGCAGAACGGAAACGGCATCGGAAGCGAAGCATGCTCCCGTCCCCCATGTTGACAAGCATGACGCCGACACGAATGCCAAGCACGCGCAGAAGAAGTAGCGTCTTGGCTACGCCAGTGCTTGGGCGCCCCTCCGGGCACTGGCGTCCTTCTTTGACTGAGCAGAACCACGGGAGAACATCATGAAACGTGTCACAATGGCGCTGGCCGCCTTGGCCATTCTCGCGCCTTCACTGGGCGACACCGCCTTTGCGCAGGGCACCCCCCAGACCATGGCCCTGTCACAGGTGGATATTTCTACCCTGGCCACCGGCTACCGCACCTCCAAGGTGGTGGGCAGCAAGGTTTTCAATTCGGCTGGCGAAACGGTCGGGACCATCGACGATCTGATCGTCACGCCCAATGACAAGATCCCGTTCGCCGTCCTGTCCGTTGGCGGTTTCCTGGGCGTCGGTTCCAAATATGTTGTCGTGTCCTACGCGGCGCTCGCCGTCGAAGACAAGAAGATGATCTTGAAGGACGCCACCAAGGAATCCCTGAAGAACCTGCCTGAATACAAGTACACCCATTAACATTGTCCCATCCGGGAAGGGCGGGTTCCGCCGTTCCGTGCAGTGGGACCAAATCACGGAGCGCTTCATGGGCTTGGGCACCATTCTGTTGATTATCGTCATCGCCCTGCTGATCGCCTCCCTTCCCCGTTGGCCGCACAGCGCCAATTGGGGCTATTACCCCAGCAGCGGTCTCAGCCTTGTCCTGATCATCGTCGTGATCCTGCTGTTGCTGGGGCGGATATGACAGATCATTGCATCATCCCCCTTAAGGAGATCGAGATGTCCCGTAAAGCGATGCCGCTGCCCTTGCTGTTCATCATGATGTTCGCGGCCACGCCGTTGCTGTCCGCCTGTCACACCATGGCGGGTGCCGGCGAGGACATTTCCAAGACCGGCAAGGCCATTGAGAAAAGTGCCGACAAGCACACCCCCTGACCCGTTCCGGAACGACTTCCGGGCGTCATGCTGATCCCCACGGCTGGAAATGGCGGATGACGGCACTTGGGATGCGCCGCCTGACGGGCGTATCCTACGCGAGGTTCCACACCCCGGTACCGGGCCATGCTGGCCATCATCCATCCCGGGGGGCCAGAATCCCGGGGGAGGCCCATGGTCGACAAGCCGATGCTGGAGGGGCCGATTTCGGGACTGCCCTTGTCCGCCCTGTCCGCCCGGCTGGACAGCAACGAACGCGGACTGACGTCGACCGAAGCGGGGCGCCGCCTGCAACGGTTCGGGCCCAATCAGGCCCTGCCCCAGCATCGCCATCCGCTCTGGCGACAAATTCTGGGCCGTTTCCTCAATCCCCTGGTTTTGATCCTGCTGTTCGCCAGCGCCCTGTCGGCGGCGACGGGCAACCTGACCAGCTTCACCATCGTGCTGACCATGGTGGTGTTGAGCGTCTTCCTGGACATGGTGCAGGAGCGCCGCGCGGAAAACGCCGTCGATGCCCTGCGGCGTAGCGTGGCCGTCACCGTCCGCGTTCTGCGTGACGGCAGGGAACTGGCATTGCCCATGGAAATGCTGGCGCCGGGCGACGTTGTCCGGCTGGCCGCCGGCGATCTGGTGCCCGGCGATTGCCGGCTGCTGGAGGCGCGCGACCTGTTCGTCAATCAGGCCCTGCTGACCGGAGAACCGTTTCCCGCACCAAAACAGGTCGACGGGCCCGATACACCCACTGAAGACATGAGCGCCGCCACCGATACCCTGTTCATGGGCACCTCTGTCCTGAGCGGTACGGGAACGGCGATCCTCTGTCGTACCGGCCCTGCCACCGCCTTCGGGCAGTTGAGCCACAGCCTGTTGGTGGAACCACCCCCTACATCGTTCGAGTTGGGGATCCGGCGCTTCGGTTACCTGATCCTGCGGTTGACCGTGTTTCTGGTGCTGTTCGTGCTGGCCGTGAATGTCATGTTCCACCGGCCCTGGCTGGAAAGCCTGATGTTCGCGCTGGCGCTGGCCGTCGGGCTGACACCGGAACTGCTGCCGATGATCGTGACCGTGACCCTGGCCAAGGGCGCCACGCGGCTGGCCGCCAGGCGGGTGATCGTCAAGCGCCTGCCAGCCATGCACAATATCGGCGCCATGGATGTGCTGTGTACGGACAAGACAGGAACCCTGACCGAAGCCGTGATCCGCATGGTCCGGCACATCGACACGGATGGCCGGGACAGCGAAAAGGTCCTGCGCCTTGCCTATCTGAACAGCCATTTTGAAAGCGGCATCCGCAGCGCGCTGGACGAAGCCATCCTGGCCTTCCGTCCGCTGGATGTCACCCGCTGGACGAAGATCGGCGAGATGCCGTTCGACTTCGAACGTCGCCGCGTGTCGGTGCTGGTGACTGACGACACGGATCGCGTGCTGGTGGTCAAGGGTGCGCCAGAAGACGTGCTGCGCCAATCCACCCATTACGATGCTGGCGATCAAGGCATCCAGCCGCTGGACCCGGCGGCCCGCGCGCGGATGCTGGACATGTTCGCGCAATTGGGGGAACAGGGCCTGCGGGTGCTGGCCGTCGCCTCCCGCGCCATGGATGCCAGCCACCTTTCCGCCCGGCTGGATGACGAGGCCGAACTGGTCTTCGCCGGATACGCCCTGTTCCTGGATCCGCCCAAGGCCAGCGCCGCCGCGGCCCTGCGCGCGCTGACCGATGCCGGTGTGGCGGTCAAGGTGCTGACGGGTGACAATGAACGGGTGACGCGGCATGTCTGCGAAACCCTGCACTTCCCCATCAAGGGCCTGATCACCGGGGACGAGTTGCAGGCGATGAGCGGCGATGCGTTGCGGGCGCGACTGAAGGGCGTCAATGTCTTCTGCCGCATGACCCCACAACAAAAGGAACGGGTCCTGCTGGCCTACAAGCATGCCGGCCGGGTCGTGGGCTTTCTGGGGGACGGGATCAATGATGCGTCGGCCATCCATGCCGCCGATGTCGGTATCGCCGTGGACAGCGGCGCCGACGTGGCCAAGGAGGCGGCGGGGCTGGTGCTGCTGGACCATGACCTGTCGGTGGTGGCCGACGCGGTGATGGAAGGACGGCGCACCGTGCGCAATGTCACCAAATACATTCTGATGGGCAGCAGTTCCAATTTCGGCAACATGTTCAGCATGGCGGGGGCGGCGCTGTTCCTGCCCTTCCTGCCGATGCTGCCCACCCAGGTGCTGCTGAACAACCTGCTCTACGACGCCTCGGAAGCCGGCATCCCGCTGGACAATGTCGATGCCGACAGCCTGGCCCGGCCCGTCCATTGGAACCTGACATTGATCCAACGGTTCATGCTGGTGATGGGACCGGTCAGTTCCGCCTTCGATTTCCTGACCTTCTACGTGCTTCTGCATGTATTCGACGCGGGCGAAGCCCTGTTCCAGACGGGCTGGTTCGTGGAAAGCCTGGCCACGCAGGTGCTGGTCATCTTTGTCATCCGGTCGCGGCACCTGTCCTGGCGCAGCCGACCCAATCCGGTACTGGCCGCGGCGGCGGTGGGCATTGCCATCCTGGGGGCGCTCTTGCCCCTGTCGCCCATCGGCCCCTGGTTCGGTTTCGTGGCGCCGCCGCCGGCCTTCTACCTGTTCCTGGCGCTGTCGGTCCCAGCATATCTGGTGATGATGGAGGGGATGAAGCGGCTGTTCTTCCGCTATATCGCCCCCTCCAACTGAGCCTGCGTCCTGGCGGTCATATCCGGCCGCACCAGCACATGATGGGTGGCTCCGTCATCGTCAAGAACCAGGGAATTCGTCCCGTCCAGCCTGCATCCGTCGAGTTGGATGGACACGGAACCCCAGCGCTCGCCACCCCTGTTCTCAATTTTGATGTCATACCTTGCCGTTCCATGGCGGAACATGATCCGCACCTCCGGCCAGTCGGGCGGCAGGCGCGGATCGATCACCAGACGG
This sequence comes from Hydrogenophaga intermedia, assembly GCA_943371025.1. Classification (GTDB taxonomy): domain Bacteria; phylum Pseudomonadota; class Alphaproteobacteria; order Azospirillales; family Azospirillaceae; genus Niveispirillum. Next base: position 87,713 of record CALRTC020000004.1, on the reverse strand, counting down.
TTGCCCTGTTGGCGCAGGCCCAGGACGGCCTCCATACCCGCCCGCTGCATCCAGCCGGCAGCACCCGTGTACCACCCCCAGCCCCCGCGCCCGACATGCGGCGCCACGGAATATATGTCGGCCGCAACCACATAGGGTTCCAACCGGTAGCGTCGCACCGCGTCGGGGTCGCGTGCGTGATTGATCGGGTTCAGCATATGCAGCAGATCGGCCGCCGGCCGGTTGCGGCCCAGCGCCGCCAGGGCCATGACGGACCACAGGGCCGCATGGGTATATTGCCCGCCATTCTCCCGGATGCCGGCCGGGTAGGCCTGGATATAGCCGGGATCGGGCTGGCTTTGCACGAAGGGCGGGGTGAAAAGCAGGGCCAGACCCTCCCGTTGCCGGACCAGATGCGTTTCCACGGCCTGCATCGCCCTGGCCGCCTTGTCCGGGTCACCGGCGCCCGAAAGGACAGACCAGCTTTGGGCAATGGCATCAATCCGGCATTCCTCCCGCTGGGCCGAACCAAGCGGCGTTCCGTCATCAAAATAGCCACGCCGATACCAATCGCCGTCCCAGCCATCCTGATTCAAGGCCACCCGCAATGCGGCGGCTTGGTCACGCCAGCCGAAGGCACGCGGATCGCCGCGCGCTTGCGCCAGATCGGCGAAACGCATCAGGGTGGTGAACAGCAGCCAGCCCAGCCAGACACTTTCCCCCTTTCCACCTTCGCCGACGCGGTTCATCCCGTCATTCCAGTCGCCCGTTCCCATCAGCGGCAGGCCGTGGGCCCCCATGGTCAGGCTGGCATCCAGCGCGCGGGCGCAATGGTCGAACAGGCTGGCGCTCTCCTCAGCGGGAGACGGATGGAAGAAGCTGTCATGTTCGCCTTCATGCAGCCCTGGCCCGTCCAGAAACCCCACCTTCTCATCCAGCACCGGCAGATCACCCGTTGTCTCCACATAGTGGGCAGCGGCATAGGCCAGCCAGATCCTGTCGTCGGAGATGCGGGTGCGGACGCCGCGTCCCGACGGTGGCAGCCACCAATGCTGCACGTCGCCTTCCACGAACTGCCGCCCCGCCGCACGCAGCAGATGGGCCCGCGTCAAGTCCGGGCGCGTAACGGCCAGCGCCATGCCATCCTGCAACTGGTCACGGAAGCCATAGGCGCCGCTGGCCTGGTAAAAGGCGGACCGTGCCCAGAGGCGGCAGGACAGCGTCTGATACAGCAGCCAGCCATTCAGCATGATATCCAGTGACCGGTCGGGCGTGGTCACCTGCACCTTGCCCAGGATCTGCCGCCATTGCTGGCTGACCGCCCCCATGACGGCGTCCAGGTCGGCCTCGCGGTATCGGGTGACCAGGGTTCGGGCGGCTTCGGCGTTTTCCGCCTGACCCAGCAGGAATACGATCTCCACCTTTCCATCGGGCGGCAGCTGGATGCGGGTCCGCAGGGCCCCGCACGGGTCCAGGCCAGCCCCCACCCGCTTCGACAATGGTCCCATGCCGGCCAGCGCCAACGGATGGGCCAGTGTGCCGTTCCGCCCAATGAACTCCCGCCGGTCACCCGTCCAGTCCGTCTGTTGCCCACATAAGTCGGCGAAGGCGACATGCCCGCCAACATCGCGATTCCAGGGGTTACCCGCGAACATCGCACCGGTGACAGTATCGATGGATGTGGTGACAAAGGCGCGGGTGGCGTCACGCGACGGCCCCAGCACCCATTCCACATAGGCCGTCGCCGTCAGGGAACGGGGGCGGTTCGTGGTGTTATGCAGCGTCAGGCGTGCAATACGGACGGGCGCATCGACCGGCACATACAGCAACAGATCGCTGGCGATGCCATTGGCCCGGCAACTGATCCGGCTGTAGCCCCAGCCGTGACGGGTGATGTAGTGGCCGCCCGGGTCGCGGATAGGGCTGGCGGTCGGTGACCAGAGCGCACCGCTTTCCTCGTCCCGCAGATAAAATGCGTCGCCGGCTGGGTCGGCGACCGGATCATTCGACCAGAGAGTCAGTTGGTTCTCACGGCTGTTGCCGGCCCAGCAGAAGCCATTGCCATCAGCCGATACCTGAAAGCCGAAATCGGGATTGGCAATAACATTAATCCAAGGGGCCGGTGTTACCTGACCCGGGCCTTGGATAATGACATACTCACTTGCGTTCCGGGCAAAACCGCCAAGCCCATTGAAGAATTCCAGTTCGGGCCTCACCTGCGGAGACATGGCCGCCGCCACCCGCCGCCGCGGGATGGGGATTGGCGGGGGGGCATCGGCGCCCATCCGCTGCAACTGGTCAAACAGACTACCCCGCCGCGCGACCAGCACCACCCGCGCCACGGCGTTAAGAAGGGCATGCGCCTGCGGGGTAATCAGATCGGCGCGCAGCAGATGTACCGTACCGGGTGTCGCGTCATGGCCCGCGGGCTGACGCGAACGGTTCACCCGCACCAACGTTTCCAGCGCGGTCTGCAACTCCTGCAGATAGGAGGCCGGATGATCATTCAGGATGATCAGGTCCACCGCGAACCGCTTCATCCGCCAGTAATCGAAGGCCAGCAGTACCTCCCGTACCACAGAGAGATCATCACTGTCCGTAATGCGCAGCAACAGGATGGGCAGATCCCCGGAGATCCCCAGCGACCACAGGTCGGACTGCGGGGCCAACCCGTTCTGGATGATGGCAGAAGCCGGCCGCAGAGCCGGGGTGGCATGAACCAGATGCCCCGCCAGTTGCTGAAACAGTGCGGCAGTGCCGACACCGATGCCAAGATGGCGTAGCTGCACCTGCGCCTGCGTCCAGGCCAGGGTGGCGGCACGGGTGTAGGCGGTTACATCCCGGTGCCGGTCGATCATGTCCAGCAGCGCAGCCCGGCTGTCGGCGGCCAGGGTCCAGAACGCCAGACGGACCGTGCCCTGCGGTGCCAGCCGGATGGCGTGGCGCAAGGCGAAGACCGGGTCCAGCACGGTGCCGGTCGTGCCCGACAGGTTATGTGCCGGCCCCATTGCGACAGCATCCCGCAGGGATCGGCCCCGGCCCAGAAAACGGGCGCGGTCGGTTTCAAAACTGCTGACCCCACCGTCATTGCCCTCGACCACCAGCATGTGTCCCAGCCAAATCTCGGCTTCATCCGGACTGCGTCGCCGACGCGTGGCGATCAGCGCGTCGCAGCCGGGCAGATATTCGGTCTGCACGAACAGCTTGGCGAAAGCCGGATGGGCGACATCCGCCGCCTGCGGGCAGAGCGCCAGTTCCAGATAGGACGTGACGTCCAGATGGCGTGCATGGGGGCCTTCGTTGGTGAGGGTGACCCGGCGCACTTCCGCGTCATCCTCCGCCGAGATCAGGATGTCCAACCCGGTGATCAAGGTCCCGTCATGCCGGATGAATTCCGCCCGATCTTCATGGAAAGTCACGTCATAACTGTCAGGATCGACACCGCACGGGTGATAGGCCGCCGACCAGAGCCTGCCATCATCAAGATCGCGCAGGAAGATGCCGGCGCCGTGGTTGTCGCAGGTCGGGTCCTCCCGCCAGCGGGTCAGGGCGATGGCACCGCGCCGTGTCTGGCCCGCCCCGGCCACCGTCACCATCGTCGTCATCCGCCCGTTGGACAGCAGAAGGGTTGCCGGAGCCGCCTGGTGCGGGTGGGTGAAATGCCGGTCGGCCAACGGTTCGCTGGCCGGGCCGGTGATGCGCGCATCCGGTCCGGCTGCCCAGTGATGGGTGACCGGCACCTCCGCTGGCATCCGCTCCTGCAACAGCAGTTCGGTCGCCCGTACCATCGGTTCGGCATGGAAGCGCGCCCGCATGATCCCGGTCAGCAGGGTATTGGCAATCGCGACGATCCCCATCCCTTGGTGATGGGCCATATAGGCCTGGACCAGCGCCATCCCCTGTCCCTTGGGCAGGCGCACAGGGGTGAAATCCAGGGCCTCGAAATATCCGTAATCCCCGCGGGCCCCCATCATCAGCAGCCGATGCAGATTACCGGCCGCCGCAGACGGATCGACCATGGCGGCCAGCATCGTGGCATAAGGCGCAATGACGGTTTCCGCAGACAGGCCGCGCTTGAGGCCCAAACTGGGAACGCCGAAATTGGAGTATTGATAAGTCAGGTCAAGGTCGCGGGCATTATAGGCAGACTCCGACATGCCCCATGGCACGCCCAGACGCGCAGCATAGGTGATCTGGCGATGAACAATCAGCCGGCTGGTCCGCTCCAGCAGGCTGCCGCCCGGCGCGCGCATCACCAGGGCAGGCATCAGATATTCGAACATTGACCCGGACCAGGAGAGCAGGGCCGCGCCATGGTTGGCCGGCACCACTGTGCGGCCCAGGCGAAACCAGTGGCGGGCCGGAACATCCCCCTTGGCGATGGCAATGAAGCTGGCCAGCCGCGCTTCGGACGCCAGGAGGTCGTAGCAACTCGGGTCCGGAACATTATCGTTCAACAAATGCCCGATGGACAGAAGCTGGCGCTCACTGTCGAACAGGAAGGTAAAATCCATCGCGGCGACCAAGGCCCGTGCCCGGTGGGCCAACGCGTCCAGACGAGGGGAGAGGCCGTCGTCCTGCTGTTCATCGCGATGATGGGAATGGATGCAGTCAAGACAGGCCCCGGCCCAATAGGCGGCATCCGCGCCCAGTGACGCCAGCGCCGGTGCCGTCATCAAGATGGCGATCTGTTCTGCCCTGATGATCAGGTTCGACAGTGCAGCGTCAGCGTCCGCACCGGTGTCATGGGCATGGTGATGGACGGTCCGCGCCAGCATGTCCAACGCCAGATCCAGGCGGCCACCAGCCTCGCTCTGGCCGGATGTCGGGCGAATTTCCCGCACCAACGCCAGCGCGTCGGCAACCCCCTTCATCCGCGTCGCGGGTGGCAACAAGGTCGTCCGCCATTCGTCACAGGCATTGGCCAACGCGATCAGATGTCCGGCCAGATTGCCACTGTCCACGGACGAGACATATTTCGGGTCCAGGGGACGCAAATCCGCCGTTGCATACCAGTTCAGGAAATGCCCCCGATACCGTTCCAGCCGGTCCATGCTGCCCATGGTCGCTTCCAGCCGGTCCAGGGCATCATGGGTACCGATCCAGCCGAAATCCCGCGCGGCAACCACCGACAGCAAGTAAAGGCCGATATTGGTGGGCGAGGTCCGGCGTGCCAGCACGGGCACCGGTGTTTCCTGGAAGTTATCGGGCGGCAGCATATTGTCTTCGGCGGTGACAAACCGTTCGAAGTAACGCCATGTGCGACGCCCGGTCAGGCGCAGGATCGTCTCCGCCTGTTCACCCGGATCATCTGCCTCCCGGTCTTGCGTGGGCCGGCTGATCCGTTCGGCAATGAAGGGCGACAACAACCACGGCAAGGTAAAGGGCAGACAGAGCAGCCAGTTCCAGTCGCCCGCCAGCAGCGCCACCGCAAATCCGGCAACGGCCAGGATCGGTGCGCCGGCCATGCGTTTGAAGCTTCCGGCCAGGGTCAGCCGCGGGGCGATCGAGGTCTGCGCCGCGGGAACCCATTGCAGCAGATGCCGGTGGCTGAACCACAGGCGCCAGAGCGTGCGCAGGACCGCATCCATCAGCATCCAGGCCTGGTGGGCCAGAAAAACAGCCGTCAAGGCGGCCAGAACCGCGGCCCGCCGCGCCTCCGCCACCAATGCATGCAGACGGCTGGAGCGTCGAATGCCCGCGTGGGCTGGCCAAAGGGCGGTGACGATATGAAACAAGGGCGGGGCCAACAGCAGGACACCATTGAACAACGTCCACACCAGGCCGGCCGCGAATGGCAAGGTCCAACCCAGCACCAGCGAAAGGACCATCAGGGGGGCCACCAGGGTGCGGCGCAGATTGTCCAACATCTTCCAGCGGCCGACGGCCGGCACCAGACCATTCACCCGGCTGGGGTCGGTCGCGGCATAGCCGCGCCCCAGCAGCCAGGGCAGCAACTGCCAGTCCCCCCGCGCCCAGCGGTGATGGCGCAAGGCATCCAGCTCGTAGCGGGTGGGAAAATCCTCCACCAGTTCCACATCGCTGACCAGGGCGGCCCGCGCGAAATTGCCTTCGAACAGGTCATGGCTCAAAACCGTGCCATCCGGGACGCGCCCGGCCAATGCCAGTTCAAAGGCGTCGATGTCATAGATACCCTTGCCGGCATAGGACCCTTCCCCGAACAGGTCCTGGTAATGATCGGATATGGCGGCGGCATAGGGATCGATGCCATTCAGGCTGGAAAAGATGCGCTGGAACAGCGATCCAGCCCGCCCGACCGGCAACGAGGGTGTGATCCGGGGCTGCAACAGGCCAAAGCCTTCGACCACCCTGCCCTCCACCGGATCAAAACGGGGCCGGTTCAGGGGATGCGCCATCTTGCCAATCAGCCGGCGGGCGGCATCGCGTGGCAGGCGTGTATCGGCGTCCAGGGTGAGGACATAGCGCACCCCGACGGGCACCAACCCCTCCTCCAAATCCAGGAACCCGGTATCGGTCGCACCACGCAGCAGGCGGTTCAACTCATGCAGCTTGCCCCGCTTGCGCTCCCACCCCATCCAGCAGCCTTCGCCCGGACACCAGACACGCTTGCGGTGCAGCAACAGAAACCGCGGACCACCGGGGCCCGGTCCATAGCGTGTGTTCAGGCGAGCAATCCCGTCCTGCGCCGCCTTCAGCAGAATGGCATCGGCTTCCGTATGCTCCGTGGGGGCATCGGTCCAGTCGGACAGCAGAGCGAATTGCAGATCGCCGTCGGGGCTGGCCAGATGGTGCACCTCAAGCTGCGCCACCTGCTCAGCGATGGCACCGGGCGTGGTCAGCAAGGTGGGCACTGCGACCAATGTCCGCAGGTCCGCCGGCACCCCCTCCTTCAACGCCAGACCTGGAAGGGCTGTGGCCCCGATCCCCAGCGACAGGACGCGGTTGAACAGTGCCATGGCGACATCAATGCAAGGGATGAATGATACCAGGCCTAAAGTAATCAGGGCCAGCGCCCCCACCCCCGTCTCCGCCAGCAGGTGCAGAGCCGCCAGCAATATCAAACCGGCGATCAGGACAATCGACCCGACATAAAGACCAAGACCCATGGACCGCATATACCGGGCAGGCCGCTGCCCCCAACGTGGGCGGTAACCGATATGACGCTCGAACGCCGGACGTCCGCGCGCCAGCAGGTGATATCCAGGATCGCGGCGGCGCGGATCAGCGGAGGTATCCTGCGTCTGCGCCACCGACAGAACCTGCCGCGTGACGTCCAGTTCAGACCGGCCGCTGCATCTCGACATATCCTCGATCGCGCTGCGGTACAGGTTGCGGGTCGCAAAATCCATCCTGGGATAATCGGCCACCGTCGCCAGAAGATCATCGACGGGACTCGCCTTTTCAAAAAGCTCCTTCCAATCTACATCGCCGATGCGGCGCAGACTGGTAATGATGTTGCGGACCGTGACATTGGTGCCACCCTGCCTTCGGTGGACGTCGTTGACCATTTCATCCGCCGTCGTGCCCCTTGAAGCCAGCCGCCGGTCCAGCCAGACCAGCACCGGAATCGTGTCCGGGTCCTGGTCACGCAGCCGGTGCAGCAGTTGCACCACCATGGCCGGCGGCAATGCATCGTCCTGCAGCATCTGGATGGCTTTGGCCGAGGCCTCCTCGACGGGTCCGATCCCGGCCAGAAGTGCGTCCGCGATCATATCCGCTTGCTGCCGCGCATCCCGATTGACCAGAGTCTGTACGGCCAGACGTCGTAGATTCTCGATCAACACCATCCGCAACGCGATCGAGACTGCCCAGAGCTCGCCAATGGTCAGCGGCTCCACGGACTGGTAGGCGCGCAGGTACCTGACCAGCATGTCGGCATCGAACCGGCTGTCCGTATGCGCGACGAAGGCCCAGGCCAGGCCGAAGACACGCGGATAGCCCGCGAACGGCCCCGTTGCCAGTTTCGGGAGCTGGCGGTGAAAGCCCGGCGGAAGATCCCGGTCGATTTCCCGAACCTGGCGTTCGACAAGGTGGTAATTATCAACCAGCCATTCCGATGCCGGGGTAATGGTCCTGCCCTCAGCCAGGGCGGACACGGTCTTGCGATAGGCATCCAGGAGTACAGCAGCATTATCGGCCAGACGGGCCGCCGACGAGCCAGTCCGCGGCGGCCTTTTGGCCACAGGTTGGGCCGCCGCCAAGGAGCGGGCATGCTCCTCCAACCGTTCGATCCCGAAAAGCTCTTCCCGAATGACCTCGACGCCTTGCCAGAAGGCGGGCGAAGGCGCTGCGCGCAAGATGTTCATGCTGTCGCCTTCTTATAAGGTAGGCGGGCCCGGCAAAGCCCGCTTGTCTGTCCCCGACCTTCGGTACAAGGGGCCGCGGCATTGCCCATCTCGGGCCTGCGCCTATGGGCTGTGCTCGACGGATTGATGCCCGCTGTAACGGGGAAGGCGCTTCCAGATGGAAACCGATTTAAAGATCCAGAACCTTTCTACCGATCACTTTAAAATTTTATGGCCATAAAGAACCCGCTCGGAATCTACCCATATGTAAAATTGAAATTTGATCTTTCAGTAAATGATCGCGACTCACAACAAAAACTACATCCAAACCTGACGGTGATATAGGTATTCTCCGCTATTTTTTGGACTGCGCAAAGATGCCATGGTCACATATGCCATTGAAGTCATTTCCTGATGACGTGCATTCATCGGAAAGTGGTTGCAGGGATACTGTCACCGCGCGGGATGTCGCACGAGCAGTGAAGCCGCCGGAAGGCCGTGGCCGCCAGATCCGCACCCCGGGATCAGACCAAAGAGAGAGACATCAAATGAAGATCGTCATGTTCGAAACCGAAGCATGGCAGGATGTCATCTGCCAATGCCTGACCCCGCTTCACGACTTACGCTGTTTGCCGACGCCGTTGAGCGAGGAGAATGCCAATTTATTTGCTGATGTGGAGGCAGTCTCGACCTTCATCGACAGCAAGATTGACGCCGCAACACTCATGCACATGCCGAAGCTGCGCTTGATTGCAACACGGTCGACCGGCCATGACCATATCGACTTGGCCTCATGCCATGCGGCAGGCGTGGGACGTGACCCACCCACTTTTCGGAGTCCGCATCAGGCCAACTCTGAAACACTCCCCGCTTTCATGTTGCATCCTGTTGCATGACGCCCAACCATTCGGAGCGACCTCCCCCAAAACTCTGAAACACCCCCCACTGTGATGTTGCACTTGGTTGCACATCGCCCCTCCGTTCAGAGCCCCACCCCACGCCCCTCCGAAACACCCGCACCAAAACCGCCCCCTGCCCCGCCCGCCGCGCAAGGCCCGCTCAACCCGGCGCAGCTTGACTCTGCGGCCGTTTGCGCCTAAAAGGCCCAACCATTTTCGCGGCGTACAGCACCCCTGGAGGCTGGCGCCATTACCGGACCCGGCGCGGAATTCCGCGATGCGGGTCTTTTTTCGTACTAGGAGAGTACCATGACCCAGATTATCGCGCTCGCCGCCACGGCTCGCGACCGGGCCGGAAAGGGGACCGCCCGGGCCGTTCGTCGTGAAGGCCAGATCCCGGCTGTGATCTACGGCAACAAGGAAAAGCCGGTGATGATCTCCCTGGACTACACCAAGTTCCATCGTGAACTGCACCGTCCGGGCTTCTTCACCCACCTGTTCGACATCACGGTCGATGGCGCGACGCACCGCGTGCTGCCGCGCGATGTTCAGCTGGACCCGGTCTATGACCGTCCGCTGCATGTCGACTTCCTGCGCGTCGGCGACACCACCGAAATCACCCTGAAGGTGCCGGTGGAGTTCGTGAATGTCGAAACCTGCCCGGGCATCAAGAAGGGTGGCGTGCTGAACGTCGTCCGTCACGACATCGAAGTGTTCGCCCTGGCCGGCAACCTGCCGGAAAAGATCGTCGTCGATCTGGCTGGCTTCGAAGTTGGCGCCTCGGTTCACATCTCCGCCGTGAAGCTGCCGGAAGGCGTGCGCCCGACGATCGAAGATCGCGACTTCACCGTCGCCACGATCGCCGCCCCGACGGTCAAGGCCGACGCCTGATCTTCAGGCCGGTGACCTGCGCGTTTCCGGGTTCACCCTGAAACGCGACGGCGCCGGAAAGTGATACCCGCATCCGGTAGGCTGGCCTTACCGGATGCGGATTCGGCAGCGACTGCTGCCGCGCGGCTCATGCCGCGTAAGCCCGAGCCTGCGGATGCAGGCGCCCGGCGCCTGAGGAATAATATAGCGGATCCCGATGATGCGTCTGCTGGTCGGACTGGGCAATCCCGGCCCGGAATATGAACGGCACCGGCATAATGTCGGGTTCATGGCCGTGGACGAAATCCATGGCCGCTACGGCTTCGGCCCCTGGAAGCGCCGCTTTCAAGGGATGGTCGCCGAAGGCATGGTGGGCGGCGAAAAATGCTTCCTGCTGAAGCCGCAGACCTTCATGAACCTGTCCGGCCAGTCGGTCGGAGAGGCCATGCGCTTTTATAAGCTGACGCCCAACGACACCATCGTCCTGCATGACGAACTGGATGTCGCCACCGGAAAAATCCGGGTGAAGCAGGGCGGCGGCCATGGCGGGCATAATGGCCTGCGCTCCATCGACGATCATATCGGCAAGGATTACTGGCGCGTGCGCATCGGCATCGGCCATCCCGGCGACAAGGACCGGGTGCATGGCTGGGTGCTGGGCAATTTCGCCAAGGTGGACGAGGTCTGGCTGCCCAAGCTGCTGGATGTGCTGGCCGCCGAACTGCCCCTGCTGGTCAAGGGGGAGCCGGAAAAATACGCCTCCCGCATCGCCGCCCTGACCGCCCCGCCCAAGCCGCCGAAACCGGAAAAGCCGGCCCCGACGGGGGGGAGCGGAAACTAAAGCGCAGAGAAAACTTACGCCGCCTGACGCGCCGCCATCTCGTCATAGCGGGCATAGAGGATCGCCTCCTCCTTATGCCAGCGGGATTGCAGCAGCGCGCTCATCCGGCCGAAATCGATGGCGAAATCCAGGCCGGAACCGCCCTCCCTGTACTTTTCGAAGAAGGCCAGGATCTGGCCGCCCAGGTCCACCATCTCCCGCGCGAACTGCTCCGCCGTGGCCGCCCGTACGGGGTCGCGCAGGGCCAGACGGCGGTAGTCGGGATAAAACTCCTCATCCTCCCGCCTTATATGGTCGGTGAAGAGGTCGCGCGCCGCCAGCAGCGTGGCGCGGCCCTTTGCCGTGCCGATCCCCTGCTGGCGCACCTGATCCAGGATGCGCTTCAACTCGGCATGGTCGTGTTTCAGGTGGGCGGTGATGGGGCTCATGATCCATTTCCATAAAGCTATATTTAAAATACATCTTATCCCTGGCAAACGGTTCGGCCGATGTGGCGGCTTGTCGCAGCCGCCTGCCCTTCCCCGCTTGCGCTGAACCGCGCGCCCCGGCATGGTTGCTACCGGTTACCGTTAACAGGGGATTGGGCAGGGATATGGCAGTGTCACGGCGCGACTGGCTGCGTGGATCGATGATGGTGGCAGGGGTGCTGACGGCCGGTCGGGCCCCGGCCGCTGCCCTCAGCCCCACGGAAACGATCGAGATCTGGCCGGGCGGCGTGGGGCCAGGCTCCGCCGGGGCACCGTTGCAGCAGCGGCTGGTCGAACGGGGGCAGGACCCGTCGATGCCCGACCGCTATATTGACGGCATCACCCGCCCCTTCCTGACCGTCCATCGCGCCGCCGTGCCCAGCGGCCGATCCATCCTGATCACACCTGGCGGCGGCTATCAACGGGTGGTGGTGGATAAGGAGGGCAATGAGCTGGCCCCCCTGCTGGCCGCCCGCGGCTTCACCGCCTTCGTCCTGACCTACCGCCTGCCGGGGGAAGCGCCGCAGCACGGCCCCACCGTGGCGTTGCAGGACGCCCAGCGTGCCATGCGCCTGATCCGCCACCGGGCCCGGGAGTTTGGCATTGATGGCGAAAGGCTGGGCAGCATGGGCTTTTCCGCCGGCGGCCATGTCGCCGCCACGCTGGGCACGCTCTATGGGGAAAAGGTCTATGATCCCGTGGATGCGGCCGACACACTGTCCGCCCGCCCCGCACGCCAGGCTCTGATCTATCCGGTCATCAGCATGCAGCCCGGCATCACCCATGCCGGCTCGCGCGACCGGCTGCTGGGGGCCAATCCGGATGCGGCCTCGGTGGAGCATTGGTCGGCCGACCGTCAGGTCACGGCCGACACGCCCCCCAGCTTCCTGCTGCATGCGGCCGATGACGGGGCTGTGCCCGTGGAAAACAGCCTGTCCTTCCACGCCGCCTGCCGAAAGGAAGGGGTGCCGGCCGAACTGCATGTCTATGCCAAGGGCGGCCACGGCTTTGGCCATGGCCCCCGCATCGCCGCCGACAACCCGCTGCGCCGCTGGCCCGACCTGCTGCTGGACTGGTGGGGATGAGGCTGGCCCCTTATCCCGCCTGATCGGCCGGCACCACGAAGCTGTCCATCACCTTCTTGATGCCGGCCACATCGAAGCTGATCTCCAGCTTGTCATTCTCCACCGCCTTGACGGTGCCATAGCCGAACTTGGTGTGGAACACGCGGTCGCCGGGATTATAGGGCCGGTTAGGCCGGCTGCGCGGGGTCACATCGACGGCCGTGCCTTCCAGCAACCGACCGCCGGCCCTCGCCGGGGCCTGGGCCGCCTTCTGCCCCATGCGGTTGAAACGGTCGCCGAAGCCGCCGCCGCCCGTGCTTTTCCAGCCACCGCCAAACCCGCCACCATAGGCGCTTTCGCGCATGCTGCCGCCAAAGCCCGCCCCGCCGATGCCGGGATTGTTCTCCGTCTCGATATGCTCGGCCGGCAGCTCCTCAACAAAGCGCGACGGGATGGATGTCGCCCAGGTGCCATGGATGCGGCGGTTGGCAGCGTGGCTGATATAGACACGGCGGCGCCCACGGGTGATGCCGACATAGGCCAGCCGGCGTTCTTCCTCCAGCCCGGCAATCCCGTTCTCATCCAGGGTGCGCTGGCTGGGGAACACCCCCTCCTCCCACCCCGGCAGGAAAACGACGTCGAATTCCAGGCCCTTGGCGCCATGCAGGGTCATCAGCGACACCTGCTCCGCCCCCGACCCTTGTGCATTTTCCATGACCAGGGAGACATGTTCCAGGAACCCGGTCAGGTTCTCGAACTCTCCCATGGCATTGATCAGTTCCTTCAGATTGTCCAGGCGGCCGGGGGCTTCGGGGCTCTTATCCTCCTGCCACATGCGGGTATAGCCGCTTTCATCCAGCACGGTCTGGGCCAGTTCCGTATGCGGTACCCGGTCGATCAGCGCCTGCCAGCGGAAGAAATCCTGCGACAGCCCGCCCAGGGTACTGCGCATCTTGGGCTTCAGTTCATCCGTCTGCGACAGCTTCCAGGCGGCCTCCGTCAGCGGCACGCCCAGGGTGCGGGCGGCGACGTAAAGCTGCTGGATGGTGGTCGCCCCGATGCCGCGCTTGGGCGTGTTGATGATCCGCTCAAACGCCAGATCATTCTCCGGACTGACCAGCACGCGCAGGTAGGCCAGCGCATCGCGGATTTCCTGCCGCTCATAGAAGCGTGGGCCGCCAATGACGCGGTAAGGCAGGCCCAAGGTGATGAACCGTTCCTCGAACTCGCGCGTCTGGAACCCGGCACGGACCAGCACGGCCATCTGGCCCAGGCTGACGCCCTTGCGCTGCAGCGCCTCCACCTCGTCCCCGACCCAGCGCGCTTCTTCTTCCGCGTCCCACAGGCCGCGCACGCGCACCTTCTCCCCGCCCTCCGTCTCGGTCCAGAGCTGCTTGCCCAGGCGACCATGATTATTGGCAATAATGCCGTGGGCAGCCCCCAGGATATGGGCGGTGGAGCGGTAATTCTGTTCCAGACGGATGACCTGGGCGCCGGGAAAATCATGCTCGAAGCGCAGGATGTTCCCCACCTCCGCCCCGCGCCAGCCATAGATGGACTGGTCATCGTCGCCCACGCAGCAGATATTGCGATGGGCCTGGGCCAGCAGGCGCAGCCACAGATACTGAGCGACGTTGGTATCCTGATATTCGTCCACCAGGATATATTTGAAGCGGTTCTGATACTCGATCAGCACGTCATTATGCTGTTGGAACAGCGTGATATTATGCAGCAGCAGATCCCCGAAATCACAGCAGTTCAGGCTCAGCAACCGTTCCTGATATTGCCGGTAGATAGAAAGGATGCGGCCATTGGCGGCGTCGCCCGCATCTTCCGGCTTCAGCTTGTCGGGCGTCAGCGCCCGGTCCTTCCAGCGTTCGATGATGGACAGCAGCATGCGCGCCGGCCATTTCTTGGCATCGATATTCTCCGCCTCCATCAACTGTTTCACCAGACGGATCTGATCGTCGGTGTCCAGGATGGTGAAGCTGGGTTTCAGGCCGATCAGTTCGGCATGACGGCGCAGGATGCGGGCAGCCAGGGAATGGAAGGTGCCCATCCACCAGCCTTCGGATTGACCACCCAGCAGGTTGTCCACCCGCTCCCGCATCTCGCGTGCGGCCTTGTTGGTGAAGGTCACGGTCAGCACGTTCCACGGGCTGACCCGCCGCGACAGCAGCAGATGCGCCAGCCGGGTGGTCAGCACACGCGTCTTGCCGGTACCGGCCCCCGCCAGGACCAGGACAGGCCCGTCCAGTGCCTCCACCGCCTGCCGCTGGACCGGGTTCAACCCGTCCAGATAGGGGCGGTGCGCGGTTGCGGGCGGGTGCGCCGGGTACGGCTCGTCGATCAGATCGTCAATCATGGTGGGGAGAACATATACAGAATTCTCGGCCATGACAAAGGCCCAGCACGCCCCCCTTCTGCCGGCAACCCGTGAAAATCAGCCCGGCGGCCATTGCATCCTGGGTGGTTGCATCGCCAGCGCACGGCTCGCCTCATCTCCTTTGAGGATGTTGATGATATGCCTTGGCTGGAAAGGCAACGCGGTACCGGACCAAAGCAGATCATTCTCCTCAATGGCGTCGGGGTCATTGTCCAGAACCCCCAGGTAGCCATCAGCCGTCCTTTCTCGCACGATAACCCACATGCGTTCGAACGCGACCTCTTTGCCATCCCCCCCAGCCAAGGCGATCTGAAAGATCAGCTTCGCGAAATCGCCGGGTTCCAGACCTTCACGCTGCTGGCGGTCGGGAATCCAGAACGTGGTCGGCGCCGCGAGGTGATAGGCTTCACCATCGTCAAGACACCAACCATCGCTCGTCAGGTCTGGGGCACGCACAAGTATACCTGTTCAGATTATTGCCATCCGGAGTCAGAAGGTTCCCACATTTCGCAGAAAATACCCAGCACCGTCCGTCTCGTGTCCGACGGGACATGATCAGATATTAAAGCAAGCATTGCAGGCGAACCCGGAAGCCGCCGTGACGAATATAACCCTATGTATTTTCCCTTAAACAAAAGTCCACCCCCGGCAGAATCGAAAACGGCGGCCCGGAATTGGCCGGACCGCCGTCAACGGAGGTAAAGAGGCATGAGGAATATGCCCTTTATCCTGTTGCTCCGGTTCACGATCTGGCGGCGAGACGTGCCACGTCACCATCCTGATCCACCGGGCATAAGGAGGGTGGGCCGGTGTTAGCGCACCGTCCCACATTCTCTCGACTATAAGACAAATCTTCCCGTCTGACCAGAATGACCCGCCGCTCTCACACCAGTTTCACCAGGGCGTGGCGCTTCTTGCCGGCCGACAGCTTGATGACGCCGTCATTGCCGATATGGGACGCAAACAGCTTATAGGCTTCGTCCGAGACGGCCCCGTCATTGACCTTCACGCCATTGCCCTTGATCAGGCGGCGCGCCTCGCCCTTGCTGGCGGACAGGCCAGCCTGGACCATCAGGTCCGCCAGATAGGCACCATCAGCCAGGGCCGCCGCCGCGACCTCGATGGTGGGCAGACCTTCGGCAGCGGCCCCTTCCTCGAACGTGCGGCGGGCGGTTTCGGCGGCCTGTTCGGCGGCGTCGCGGCCCCGCACCAGGGCGGTGACCTCCGTGGCCAGGATCTTCTTGGCCTCGTTGATTTCCGCGCCTTGCAACGCCTCCAGCCGGGCGATCTCGGCCAGTGGCAGGTCGGTGAATAGCTTCAGGAAGCGGCCGACATCGGCATCCTCCGTATTCCGCCAGTACTGCCAGAAATCCAGGTTGGACAGCCGATCCTCGTTCAGCCAGACGGCACCGGCCGCCGTCTTGCCCATCTTGGCGCCCGACGCGGTGGTCAAGAGCGGGGAGGTCAGGCCGAACAGCTGGGCATTGGCGATGCGCCGGCCCAGTTCCACGCCATTGACGATATTGCCCCACTGGTCCGACCCGCCGCACTGCAAGGTGCAGCCGAAGCGGCGCTGCAGCTCCACGAAATCGTAGGCCTGCAGGATCATGTAGTTGAATTCCAGGAAGGTCAGCGGCTGTTCACGGTCCAGACGCAGCTTGACCGAGTCAAAGGTCAGCATACGGTTGATGGTGAAATGCCGGCCGACATCGCGCAGGAACGGGATGTAGCGCAACTCGTCCAGCCATTCGGCATTGTTGGCCAGCACGGCGTCCGTTGGCCCCGTGCCGAACTGGATCAGCCGGTTGAAGGGTGTCAGGATGCCCTTGATGTTCTGGTCGATGACCTCGTTGGTCAGCAGCGGACGTGCTTCATCCTTGAAGGTCGGGTCGCCGATCTTGGTCGTGCCGCCGCCCATCAGGGCGATGGGGCGATGGCCCGCCTGCTGCAAGCGGCGCAGGATCATGATCTGAATCAGCGAGCCGACATGCAGGCTGGTCGCCGTGGCGTCAAACCCGATATAGCCTGTGACGATACCATCGGACAATTGCTTGTCCAATGCCTCCAGATCCGTGGCCTGATGATAATAGCCACGCTCCACCATCACGCGCAGGAATTCGGACTTGATGTTCGCGGGAACGGTGGTCGTGCTCATCTTTCATGGACCTTGAAGTTCGGGAATGGCCCCATTGGCCATGGGCGTGGTAGCACATCCCGACGCGTACCAGAGGTCAAAAGATTTGACCTCTGGTATCCGCGCCGACCGGCGCGGCGGCGGCATGTGCCGCCGAAGCCAGCCATCCCGGATGGCTGGCACCGGGTATCAAGAACACGGGTGCGTGATGGCATTGCAGCGTTTCCTGACCATTGGCCTGATGAGCGGCACGTCGATGGACGGTATCGACGCCGCCCTGGTGCGGACCGACGGGCATGGCTGGGTGGAGCCGGTAGGCTTCATCTTCACCCCCTATCGCCGCGCCTTCCGTGACCGGCTGCGGGCCGTGCTGGGCGGTGTCGGTGATGTGGCGGGGGTGGAGGCGGAATTGACCGACCTGCATGCCGAGGCCGTCGAAAGCCTGCTGCGCGTACAGGAGGTCGCGGCCCATCAGGTGGACCTGATCGGTTTCCACGGCCACACCATTCTGCACGCACCGGATCGCCGCCACACCTGGCAGATCGGTGACGGAGCCCGGCTGGCGACGGCCACCGGCATCGACGTCGTGCATGATTTCCGCACGGCCGATGTGCAGGCCGGCGGTCAGGGCGCCCCCCTGGTCCCGCTTTATCACCAGGCGCTGGCCGGTGATCTGGATCGACCGCTGGCCATCCTGAATATTGGCGGGGTCGCCAATATCACTTGGCTGGGCGAGGGGCCACTGGATGTGGTTGCCTTCGATACCGGTCCCGGCAACGCCCTGATCGACGATCTGATCCTGGCCCGCACGGGCGAGCCCTATGATGATGGCGGGCGCATCGCCGGCAGCGGCACCGTGGACGAGGTCTTGCTGGGCCGGCTGCTGAACCATGATTATTTCGCGGCCCCGCCACCCAAATCGCTGGACCGTGACGCCTGGTCACGCGCGGCGCTGAACAACCTGTCGACGGAGGATGCCGCCGCCACCCTGACGGCGTTTACGGCGGAAAGCATCATCCGCGCCCTGAACCATTTGCCCGCCCGTCCCCGACGCTGGTTGATCTGCGGCGGCGGACGGCGGAACGAAACCCTGATGTGGATGCTGGCCGACCGGCTGGAAGGCGCCCCCGTCTCCTCCGTCGACGGGCTGGGCTGGAATGGCGACGCGCTGGAGGCCGAGGCCTTCGCCTATCTGGCCGTGCGCTCCCGGCTGGGCCTGCCCTTGTCCCTGCCGGGCACGACGGGGGTGCCGGAACCCCTGACGGGCGGGAAATTTCACCCGCGGCCGTGAGGCGGCATCGACCGGTCCGCGCGTACAGCCCGCAACGGACGTCTGAATTGTTTCAGGTTTGTATCAGCCGCTTACGACCCTGTCGCGTCAATGATACCCAGATAGGTCAAGAACCGGTGGCACCGGACGGCCAGCGGGCATGAACAACGGGACATAGCGGACCATGTCTGTGCGCAACGCTTTGATGACGGCGGCGGCCTTGATCGCACTTAGCTCCACCCCTGCCCTGGCAGCGGAAACACCCTCGACCACCCCGTTTGCCGACGAACAGGCCAAGCAGGACCCGTTCGTCTGGCTGGAGGAAGTGGAAGGCCAGAAGGCCTTGGATTGGGGCAAGCAGCATAATGAGGCGACCTTCGCCCGGCTGAAGAACGATCCCCGGTTCGAACCGATCCGCGCCGAGGCCGAGCGCGTGCTGACCGCCAAGGACCGTATCGCCTATGGCAGCCTGGAGGGCGGCAAGGTCGATAATTTCTGGCAGGACCAGACCAATGTCCGCGGCGTCTGGCGCCGCGCCACCCTGGACAGCTACAAGTCCAAGGATACGGCCTGGGAAACCATCCTGGATATCGACCAACTGTCCAAGGATGAAGGCAAGAACTGGGTCTATAAGGGCCATAATTGCTTTGGCGCCGATGCCGGCCGCTGTCTGGTCAGCCTGTCGGACGGCGGCAAGGATGCCGTCACCGTGCGCGAATTCGACGTCGCCACGAAAAGCTTCGTGAAGGACGGGTTCCAGACGCCGGAATCCAAGCAGACGGTCGATTGGCTGGACAAGGATACGCTGCTGGTCGCCACCAATTACGGCCCCGGCACCATGACCGACAGCGGCTATGCCCGTCAGGTGCGCCTGTGGAAGCGCGGCACCGACCTGTCACAGGCCCCCATCGTCATGGAAGTGGGCGAAAAGGACGTCTGGGCGCGCCCCTGGGGCATCCACCGGCCGGAAGGCAGCACCATCCTGTTGCAGCGTGGTCCCGACTTCTTCACCGAGGAATGGTACCAGTTGGGCGCCGATGGCAAGCCGAAGAAGCTGGCCCTGCCACAGACGGTTGATCTGAAGGGCGTGATGAATGGCGACCTGATCGTCTGGCTGCGTGATGACTGGTCGGTGGCCGGCAAGTCGCTGAAGCGCGGGGATCTGGTTGCCGTACCCATGGCCCAAGCCGCCAGCGGCAGCATCAGCAGCGTCGATGTCATTCTGGCCCAGGCCCCGACAACCGCCATCCAGGGCGTGGGCATCGCCAAGGACGCCATCTATATCGACCTGCTGGACAATGTCGCCGGGCGGTTTGTGGCGGCGCGCAAGGGGGCCAAGGGCTGGACCACGGCCGATGTGGACATGCCGGCCAATGGCAGCGTCAACATCGTGTCGACGGACGGGCACAGCACGGATGTGCTGGTGAACTACACCAACTTCCTGCAGCCCGACACGCTGTTCGTGATGACCAATGGCGGCAAGCCCGAGGCCATCAAATCCCTGCCCGCCCGGTTCGATGCCAGCCCGTTTACGGCCGAACAGCGTTTCGCCACGTCCAAGGACGGCACCAAGGTCCCCTATTACATCGTCCGTAGGAAGGATCAGAAGGCGGATGGCGAGAATCCGACCCTGCTTTATGGCTATGGCGGGTTCGAGATTTCGCAGACGCCGTCCTATATGTCGGTCATGGGCAAGGCTTGGCTGCAACAGGGCGGCACCTATGTCGTCGCCAATATCCGCGGTGGCGGCGAATATGGCCCGGCCTGGCATCAGGCGGCGCTGAAGGGCAACCGCCAGCGCGCCTATGATGATTTCCAGGCGGTGGCCGAGGACCTGATCAAGACCAAGGTGACCAAGCCGGCCCGCCTGGGCATCCAGGGCGGGTCGAATGGCGGTCTGCTGACCGGTGTCACCATGACCCAGCGGCCGGACCTGTTCGGCGCCGTCATCGTGGCCGTGCCGTTGCTGGACATGATGCGCTATCACACCATGCTGGCGGGTGCCTCCTGGATGGCCGAATATGGCGACCCGGAAAAGGCCGACGAACGCGCCTGGATCGCCAAATTCAGCCCCTATCAGAATGTCCGTAAGGACGCAAAGTACCCGGAAGCCTTCGTCTATACCTCGACCAAGGATGACCGCGTGCATCCGGGCCATGCCCGCAAGTTCGTGGCCAGGCTGGAAAGCCAGGGCCACAAGGTCATCTATTATGAAAACATGGAAGGCGGCCACGCGGCGGCGGCCAACCTGAAGCAGCGGGCGGAAATGACGGCGATGCAGGTCGTCTATCTGACGCAGAAGCTGATCGACCGGTGAGGTCGATTGGGCGCGGAAAAGGGGGGCTTCGGCCTCCCTTTTCGGGCTATTCAAACGACATCAGTATACCCTGAATAATTTATTTCTTCCTATTTCTATTTTCAGAGTGTGAGGAAGGTCATCTCGATATGGTGTAAGGATAATTCTGAATTCTCTTTGCCAAGAAAATTCCTTCTCCTTTATAAAAGGGGAAGCAGAGTTCAAATCCACTACCCCATAGAGACCAGATCTTTCTTTATATTGAACAATCCCCATATGAACGTACTGAAAAATATCCTTAAATTTTTTAGCACTTCCATCAATTTCAATTGATCCATCTTCAACCAAATAATTAAATAAATCTTTAATATCATTAATGCCCAGAGGGGTAGCGTTATCGTAACCAGCATCCGAATATTTCGCCCAAGTCTCACGCAACAAAGACAATGGACCAAGAGATGCGCACCATATAAACACATCTTTACAGCGTAAATCAAAGCCGACGTTTTGAATAATAGCATTGGACGATACCCCAGTCGGCACCGCGATCAAACCAGACAGCCTGCCTACACTTCGCCCGATAACATGCATACCACTTGGATCATTAGGCTCTAATTTCGCAGATTCCATTCGATCAATAAAGACGTTGACCCGCCCTTCCATTGGGTCTCCTATCCATTTCTTTTCAAGATTTCTATAGTAGCTTAATTTCCTAAATTGAATAGAACCAATGGAAAAGTACTTTTCATCGCCAGGCGAAACAAATTTATACAAATCCAAACATCTATTTCTAATTCTCGCTTCATGGGACAAAAAATAATTCCCAGAACCACCTGATTTCTCAAAAATTCCGCCCTCCCATTGAATACACCTACCAAATTCTGAGTACAGATAGCTTGCCATAACGCCCCTCCCGAGAGCAGGTGATGCGCCCCTTAAGGGGATTATTTTAAGCATTTACAGTAACCATGTCATTCATAACATCGCTTATTATCTGCTTTCAACGCCGAGCAAAGCACTGGTGGTGCGTAGTATATGGCCTCGCATCAAACATTCAGCGTTAGCACGCTAGCCGCCCTCACCCTTCCTTCGCCCGGTCGCTGATCGCCTGCTGCGCCTCCTGCCAGGCGCGGATGTCCGGGGGCATGGGCGGGCTGGGCAGGTCGATGCCCATATGGTGCATCATCTCTGATGTATCGACCGACCGGCCGCGTTCCAGGAACACACCCTTTACGACGATGACGGCGGCCATCTGCCCATCCATCGCTTCGAACACATGTTCCAGATAGATCCAGCGCCCCTCCCAGCACAGGACGCGGGTTTTCAGGCGATAGGGCTGGAACGGCTTCAATTCGCGGCGGAAGCGCACGGTCGCCCCGCCCAGGGCCGGCGCCCATTTGCGTTTCAGCACCATGCCCAGCATGCCGCTGCGGATCATCAGATCCAGCCGCCCCAGGTCGGCCACGGTGAAATAGCGGCCATTGTTCATGTGCAGGTTGGTGTCGATATCGTTCAGCCAGACCCGCATGGACAGGATCGATGTATCCAGCGGCCCCAACCGGCGGCGGGACAGAAGGGCGGAGAAGAAAACAATAGCCAGGCGGAAAATCAGGTTCATTTAGGGTCCCGGAACAGACGAAGGGCGGCGCCCTTTTGGCACCGCCCTCGCATTGGCGAAACAGATACGGCGTGAGGTCCGGCAAGAAATCAAGCCTGTATCCGCGTCGCGTTCCGTAAGACCCGATCAGATATAGAAGTGGATCTGGGTGCGGTCGTAACCCGTGCCGATCATCACCGGCTTGCCCTTCTGCACCTCGATATCCTGGTCGAAGAAGTAGACGGCCTGCTTCCAGTGGTTGGTGCGGGTGGACGACTTGCTGTCATAGGTGACCTGGTCGTCCATATGCAGGTGGAACCAGAAGGCCACGCCGTGGGCCACGCCCGTTTCCGTGGCGGTGACGGTCAGGGTCTTGGCGTCGCTGTCGGCCATGTTTTTGTAGAAGTCGAAGAACCAGGCTTCCGTCGTGTCGGACATGATCTGGTGCGGTTCGGCGGCCAGATCGATGGTGGCATAGCCCGGCGTGCGGAACTGGTCGAACTTCGACATGTTGAAGCCGTTGATATTGCGCACCGGGCTGATGCGGCGCATGTCGTCGGCTTGGATCAGGGCGCAGTAGACGGTGGCCGCGGCCGGGATGATCTTGGCACCGGGCTTCAGCAGGTTCTGGCGCGCATGCTGCAGGATGGTCAGCATATCAGGCGCCAGCATGCCGACATTGATCAGTTCCGACACGAAGACATCGGCCTTTTCCGGCATGTCCTGCCCCATCACCAGATCGGTGGACTTCTTGCCGATAACGGTGACCTTGTCGCTGTAGCCGTTCAGTTCCACCGTCTCGCGGGCCACTTCGACCAGCGGCTTGTGCATCTCGCAGGTATAGACATGGTCGGCACCGGCGCGGGCGGCCATCATGGCGACCAGGGCGGAACCCGTACCGATTTCCAGAACGATGTCGCCTTCCTTCACCGCGTTTTCGACCGCCGCCTCATAAGCATCGTTGCGCTCATGATCATTGATCATGGGGATGTGCCAAGCCGGGATCTGCGTGGAGCGCAGCAGCTGCAGGGCGAACAGGACGGCGGCATTGTCGGGCATGCGGTTGTGAACCCCGGTCAGCAGGGCGACGGCGTCTTCAATGCGGTTCTGACCCTGGAACACCTGGGCCAGACCGATGGCTGCCTCCGCCCGGCTGGGGTCGCCGGCCAGGACATTGGCGAACAGGCGGCCGGCTTCGTCCAGACGCTCGGTATAGAGCAGCAGGGCTGCCAGGTTATAGGCAGCGTCCAGGTTCTTGGGCATCAGGCCCAGGGAGTGGCGGAAGCAGAATTCCGCTTCGGCCAGATTGCCCAGCTCACGCAGCGTGTTGCCCAGGTTGTTGTGCGCTTCGGCATAGGCCGGGCGCTGGGCCACAGCGGCGCGGAAGCAGCGCTCGGCCTCGGCCAGACGGCCCTGGGCGCGCAGGGCGTTGCCCAGATTATTGTGCGAGACGCCATTGCCGGGATCCAGATCGACGGCCTTGGCGAACTCGGCCTCGGCCTCTTCGAAGCGGCGGCAGCCATAGAGCAGGACGCCGCGGCTGTTATGGTATTCGGCGCGCTGGTCGTCCAGTTCGATGGCCTTGGCGAACAGCTCGTTGGCTTCTGCCGCACGGTTGGACTGAAGGGCGATGATCCCCAGCAGGTGCGTGGCCTCCGAATGCGCCGGCTCGACCTGCAATGCCGTCCGGCAGCTCATTTCGGCTTCGGCCAGGTAACCGGCCATCAGGTGCTGACGGGAGATGCTGACGCAATCCTGGACGAACGACATGGGGTGGCTCCTTGGTGCTGCGGTTCTGGGCCCATCCGGGCCAATTCGGTTCGCAGTCCTAAAAGCAAGGGGTGTGCCAACGTCCGTCTACGTTGATTTTATTGATATTTTTCGTGAAAGGCAAAAGCTGCCGGGTTGCTGAACCCCGGTGCGGGACGAAAATTCCCGGCCCCGCAGGGACCCACCCGGCAAAACCGTCACCGGTCGGTTCTGCCGAAAGCTGAGAGTCCATAAGGTGCTTCCGAAAAAAGCAGATGGACCCTAATCCCCCTGTCGATAAGGGCATTCCAGGCTCAGTTCGGCAATCTGTGCCTCCATGGCGGAACGCTCCCGCTCCAGAACGTCGGCAACGGCACGATGCAAGCCGGGATGGGCCAGGTAATGGGCCGACCAGGTCTTCACCGGAAGATAGCCGCGCTGGATCTTATGTTCGCCCTGGGCGCCGGCTTCCACCCGCGTCAGGCCGCGTTCGATAGCGAAATCGATGGCGCGGTAGTAACAGGCCTCGAAATGCAGGAAGGGATAATCCCCGGCCCCACCCCAGTTGCGGCCATAGAGCGTGGTTTCACCCAGCAGGTTCAGGGCGCCGCCAACCCAACGCGTCCCATCACGCGCCAGAACCAGCACCACCTGATCGGCCATCCCCTCCCCCAGGCGGAAAAAGAAATCCTTCGTCAGATAGGGAAAGCCCCATTTGCGGTCGGAGGTGGCGCGGTAGAGCCGGTCGAAGGCGGCCCAGTGCTCCTCCTTCAGATCGGCCCCGGTCAGGGTGAGCAGTTCCACCCCACTGTCGGCCACCACCTGCCGCTCCTTGCGCACAGCCTTGCGCTTGCGGCTGCTGAAGGCGGCCAGGAAATCGTCGAAATGCCGGTATCCCCGGTTTTCCCAGTGATATTGGGTGCCGATGCGCGACAGCCAGCCGGCCGCCACCAACCGGTCATGGGTGGCCTGGTCGGGAAATGTGACATGGACACCCGACAGGTCATTGGCATCGGCCAGCCGCCGCAGCATGCCGATCATGGCGTCCGCCACACCGGCCGGCGCATCCGCCCGGCACAGCAGGCGCGGGCCCGTCACGGGCGTGAAGGGCACGCAGGCCTGCAACTTGGGATAATATTGCCCGCCCGCCCGTTCGAACGCGTCGGCCCAACGCTGGTCAAAGACATATTCGCCGTAGGAATGCGACTTCAGATACAGCGGCATGACGGCCAGCAGCCGCCCCTGGGCATCGCGGGCCCGCAGATGCTTGGGCTCCCACCCCGTGTCACCACCCACCGATCCACTGATTTCCAAGGCATTCAGGAAAACATGCCGCAGGAATGGATTGTCGGTCCCGCCAGCTGTGCCGACCAGGCATTCATCCCAATCCGCGGCGGGAATATCGGCAATCCGATCGACAAGGTCGATCTGCAAGGCGCTGTGATCCTGGGCGTCGGGCATGATGGTCCGTTTCTGCCTGTCGTTCAGGATATAGGGCGTGACCTAGTCGCGGAGCAGCCCGGCCCAATCGATCCACTGGAAATGCGCACTGGCCCAGCCGATCAGAACCAGGACGGCCGACAGCATTGTCGTCCACAGGAATTTCTGCATCAGCAGGGGGCGTGCCGGGGCGCCGGGCTGGTGCCCCTGCTCCGGCGCCTCGTCCCGTTTCACACCGAAGGGCAGCACCATGAACAGCACCGTCCACCAGACAGTGAAATAAATCGCAGCCCAGGTAGCCCAACCCATGGCGTTCCTCCAATCCAGTGCCCAACGCCGCTCGTGCGGCGTAGCCAAGCCTACGGCTGTAGGCGCCGGCGATTGAGGGGCGGGAAAGATTGACCCCCGGTCAAGATTTCCCGCCGCTGGTATAAGCCGTCAGACCTGCTCGATCTCGACCAGGGTGCCGAACAGGTCCTTGGGATGCAGGAACAGCACCGGCTTGCCATGGGCACCGATCTTCGGCTCCCCGTCGCCCAGGACACGCAGCCCGTCGGCCTTCAGCTTGTCACGGGCAGCGATGATGTCCTCCACCTCGTAGCAGACATGGTGGATGCCACCCGACGGGTTGTTGGACAGGAACTTGGCGATGGTGCTGCCCTCCCCGAACGGATGCAGCAACTCAATCTTGGTATTGGGCAGTTCCACGAACACCGTGGTCACCCCATGGTCGGGCAGATCCAGCGGCGCCGACACAGTGGCGCCCAGGGTCGTGCGATAGGTCTCCGCCGCCACAGCCAGATCCGGCACAACAATGGCAACATGATTCAAACGGCCGATCATCACCCACGTTCCTCTTTTATGGTTCATTGCGGGAATAGATAGCCACGGGTGACGCGGACGTCACCCGTGACAAAACCGCACGATACCCACCCATCAGATGCGGACCAGATGGACTTCCGTCAGGGGTTTGCGCCCCTGGCTGGAACTGAAGGACCGGCGGATGGCCAGACGTGCCGCCTCCTTCACCTGGGCGTCGTCCTGCTTGGCCGCGCGCGACAGGGCCTCCACTGCCCTCCGCACCCGGGCGATCAGGTCGGCCGTCTCTTCTTCCACCTCGTCCTCCTCCAGCAGACCGACGGACGTGACCTTGGGGTCGGCCAGGAATTCCCCCCGCGGGGTCAGGACCAGGGTCACCATTGACACGCCGGCCTGGGCCATGCGGGCCCGGCCACGCATGGCCATGTTGGACAGCGGCACGATGCGCTTGCCGTCGATGCACAGCTTGCCCGCATGCACATGGCCAATCATGGCCGCCGGTCCCGGCCCCAGACGGATGACACCACCATCTTCGGGCACCACCACCTCCGGGACCTGACAGTCCCGGGCCAGGGCCGCATGTACAGTCAGATGCCGGTGTTCACCGTGAACCGGCACGGCGATCTTGGGCCGGACCCACTGATACATCTGCACCAGTTCATCGCGGGCCGGATGGCCGGAGACATGGACGAATTCCTCGTCCGCCGTCACCACCTGGATGCCCTGACGCATCAGACCGTTCTGGATCTTGGCGATCGATTTCTCGTTGCCCGGGATTTCACGGGCAGAGAAGATGACCACGTCGTCCCGTTCCAGCACCACATCGGGATGGTCGTCATTGGCGATGCGGGCGAGGGCCGCACGCGGCTCCCCCTGGCTGCCGGTACAGATGACGACAAGCTTCTCCCGCGGGACATAGCCCGCCTCCCGCTCCGTCAGGAAGGGCGGCAGATCGGTCAGATAGCCATTGGTCCGCGCCGCATCGTTGATCCGCCACAGCGACCGGCCGGCCAGCGCCACCTGCCGGCCGTGCGCCTGCGCCGCCAGCGCGATGGAATGCAGGCGGGCGACATTGCTGGCAAAGCAGGTGACGGCGATGCGTGCGTCCTGATAACGGCCGAACAGCTCCGTCAGGCTTTCCTTCACGGCCGCTTCCGACCCCGACCAGCCCGGCACCATGGCATTGGTGCTGTCGCAGATCATGGCCGTCACGCCTTCCCGGCCCAGCTTCTTCAGCGCCTCTTCATCGGCCAGCAGACCGATGACGGGGTCAGGGTCCAGCTTCCAGTCCCCCGTATGCAGCACCGTTCCGGCCTCGGTCCGGATGACCAGGGCGTTCGGCTCCGGGATGGAATGGGTCAGACTGATCAATTCGATATCGAAAGGACCGATCTTTGCCTTGCCACCCAGCGGGATGACGTTGATCGGCACCTTGTTCTGCAGCCCCGTCTCCACCAGCTTCGCCTTCAGGAAGCTGGCCGTAAACGGCGTGCACCAGACGGGAACGCGCAGATCCTCCCACAGATGCGGGACAGCCCCCAGATGGTCTTCGTGCGCATGGGTCAGCACAATACCAACCAGATCATCGACCCGCTGCTCGATGAAGCTGGTATCGGGCAGAATAATATCCACACCGGGGGTCGTTTCGTCACCGAAACTGACCCCCAGATCCACCATCAGCCATTTGCCCTGGTGATGGTAGAGGTTCAGATTCATCCCGATCTCGCCCGACCCGCCCAGGGGAACGAAATGCAGGGCCTTCGGGTCGAAATCCTTGGTCTCCAGATGCTTTTCTTCCGTCATTCGGTCCTGAATTCAGTTGGCAGCACTGTTGCGTGTGTGGATCAACCGGAGACCCCGCAACGTCAGGTCTCCATCAATATGGTGGATCATGTCGGTGCCCTCGGCGAACAGGCGGACCAGCCCACCCGTGCCGATCACCGTCACCGGCGTCCGCCCGTCGGGCGACAATTCGGCGATGATCTTTTTCAGAATACCTTCGATCATGCCTGTATAGCCCCAGAACATGCCCGACTGCATGGCGGCAACCGTGCCGCGGCCGATGGCAACCTCCGGCTTCGCAATATCGACCTTGGGAAGCTGTGCCGCGACCCGGTGCAGCGCATCCAGCGACAGGGCCGGCCCCGGCGCGATGACACCACCGACAAAGGCACCGCTGGCATCCACGACGTCAAAGGTCGTGCCCGTGCCGATATCAATGACGATCAGCGGTGCAGCATAGGAGGCAACGGCCGACACGGCATTGACCAGCCGGTCCGCCCCCGCCTCCCGCGGGTTGGTCAACTTAACCTCCAGCCCCAGTTCGACGGCAGGATCACCGACGCGCATGGGCGTGCAGCCGAAATGATCTTCCGTCAGCTTGATCAGGGCATAGGTCTGCGACGGCACCACGCTGGACAGGATGGCGGAATTGATGTCGCCTGGCCCTAAGCCCTTCATCGACATCAAGGTCACCAGCCAGACGGCATATTCGTCCGCCGTCCGCTGGCTGTCAGTGGAGATGCGCCAATGCGCCCGCTTTTCATCCCCGTCAAAGACGGCGAAGACGACATTGGTGTTGCCGGCATCGATGGCTAACAGCATCACGAAGGCTCCCCGCCCCGAAAGAACACATCACCGGCCGTCACCCGCCGGATTGATCCGCCAACATCCACCAGTAATCCGCCCTCATCATCCAGGTCGATCAGGCGGCCGGTAAAGCTCTCATCGTGCAGACGTACCGTTACCGGCCCGCCCAACCCCTGCGCCGCATTCAACCAAGCGGCCCGCACGGGCGCGAACCCCTGGGAGAGGAAGCGGCGATACCAGGCCACAAAGGCCGCGGCATAGGCAGCAAACACCTGATCGACATCATCAGGCCCACCCCCGGCCTGAACGGAGGTGGCGGGATACATCGCCTCCGCCGGGAAATGCCGCACATTGATGCCGACCCCCAGCACCAACCATTCGACATGGCCTGCCCGATCCGCTTCGGATTCCAAAAGGATTCCTGACAGTTTGGCCCCGTCCAGCAGCACATCGTTCGGCCATTTCAGGGTGACACGCCCTGGAACCAGCGCAGACACGGCCTCGCCAACGGCAACCGCCGCTACAAAAGAAATGAGGGCAGCATCGCCCGGCGGCAAGCCCGGCCGCAAAATCAGCGAGCAGGCGAGATTCCCCTCCCCCGCGCTCCAGACCCTGCCGCGACGTCCGCGCCCCGCCGTCTGTCGGCGGGCGCGCACGATCGTCCCCTCCGGGGCCCCCTGACGGGCCATCTCCTTGGCCACGTCATTGGTGCTTGCACACTCTTCCAGGTCCAGAAGATGAAAAAACGCGGGCAGCAAGGCCGCCCGCGTTTCCAAGGAGCTGTTGCTTCCGGTCAGCATGAGCCGGGAACGATACGTCACCGGGCCCCGAACAGGGCCGCAGCAGCGGCCGCAGCGCCCGACGTGATCGGCGACAGGAAGAAGATATAGACCGGGAAGACAAACAGGGCCGTGCCTGCCACCACAAAGCCGGCCGTCGGCGCCGGACGATCCAGCGGCTCCGTCACGTCATCGAAGTACATCGCCTTGATGACACGCAGATAATAGAAGCAGCTGATACCCGAGGCGATAACGCCGATGATCGACAGGCCATAGAGGCCCGACTGAATAGCCGGCAGGAACACCGACCACTTGCCGAAGAAGCCCGCCGCCGGCGGTACACCAGCCAGCGACCACATGAATACGGCCATGGCGAAGGCCATCAGCGGGTGCGTCTTGGACAGACCGGCCAGATCGGCGATCTCCTCCGCGGCGCGGCCATTCTGGCGCATGGACATGATGATGGCGAAGACGCCGACATTCATGGCCAGATAGATGGACATGTAGATCAACACGCCCCGCACGCCTTCAGCCGTACCAGCCGACAGGCCCAGCAACGCGTAGCCGATGTGACCAATGGAGCTGTAGGCCATCAGTCGCTTCATGTTCTTCTGCTGGATAGCGCCCAGGGCACCAACCAGCATGGAAGCGCCGGCGCAGAATTCGATCACCTGTTGCCACTGCCCAGCCAGGTCGCCGAACGGACCGACCAGGACGCGGATGAACAGGGTGATGGCAGCCACCTTCGGCGCCACGGCGAAGAAGCCGGTGACCGAGGTGGGCGCGCCTTCATACACGTCCGGGGTCCACATGTGGAACGGAACGGCCGAAATCTTGAACGCCAGACCAGAGGCCACGAAGACCATGCCGACGATGACACCCAGCGACGGCGCCCCTTCGGCCCCGGTCAGAACCGCGGCCAGCTTGTCGAAGCTGGTCGTCCCGGCAAAGCCGTAGACCAGCGACGAACCATAAAGCAGCAGGCCGGACGACAGGGCACCCAGCACAAAGTATTTCAGGCCGGCTTCCGTCGACTTGGCCACGTCACGCTTGAAGGAAGCGATGACATAGAGGGCAAGCGATTGCAGCTCCAACCCGACATAGAGCGAAATCAGGTCATTGGCCGAGACCATGGCCAGCATGCCGACCGTCGCCAGGACGATCAGCACCGGATATTCGAACCGAGCCACCCGCTCCTTCTCCAGGTAATTGATGGAGAGGATGATGGACAGGGCCGACGCCGTCAGGATCAACAGTTTGGCGAAGGCGCCAAAACCATCGGCCACGAACAGACCATTGAAGGTGACGTTGCGCCCTTCCGGCCCCTGGAGGACCAGAAAGCCGGTGGCAATCAGCGATGCGACAGACAGCCAGGATACCGTGCGCAGCGAACCGTCGCCCCGGAAGACACCGATAAGCAACAGGGCCATGCTGGCAACGGCCAGGAAGATCTCAGGCAGGGCCGGGATCAGATCGGGATAGGTTGCCATGGCTCAGTTCTCGCTCGCCGGATGGGTCGCCGGGGTTTCGCTGGGCGCCTGTTCGGGCGCCGCCGCCGGGGTCGCCGCTGCGGTCTCGGCCTTCGTCTCGATCAGGCCGGCAGACTTCAGCGACGCCTCGTGATCCGCCAGGATCTTCGCAACGGTCGGGTTATAGACATTCTGGAAGCTGGCCGGATAGACGCCCATGATGATGACGATCGCGACCAGCGGGGCGAAGAAGGTGACTTCCTTCCAGTTCAGGTCCTGCATCGCCTTCACTTCCGGCTTTTCCAGCTTGCCAAAGAACAGCTTGCGGTACAGCAGAAGCATGTAGGCGGCACCCAGGACCAGACCGGTGGCGGACAGGAAGCCGACCCAGGTATTGACCTCGAACACGGCCAGCATCGTCAGGAATTCACCGATGAAGCCGGAAGTGCCCGGAAGACCCACCGACGCGAACATGAAAATGGCGAACACCACCGCATAGCGCGGCATGTTCTTGGCCATGCCGCCATAGGCGGCCATTTCGCGGGTGTGCAGGCGGTTATAGGCAACGCCGATACAGAGGAAGAGTGCGGCCGACACGAAAGTGTGGCTCAGCATCTGGAACATGGCGCCGTCCAGACCCTGCTGGTTGGCGGCGAAGATGCCCATGGACACGTAACCCATATGGGCCACGGAGCTGTAGGCGATCATCTTCTTCATGTCAGTCTGCGCCAGCGCCACCAGCGAGGTGTAGATGATGGCGGCAACCGACATCACGAACACCAAGTCCTGGAAGTAGAAGCTGGCTTCCGGCAGCATCTGGATATTGGCGCGGATCAGACCATAGCCACCCATCTTCAGCATCACACCGGCCAGCATGACAGAGCCGGCGGTCGGCGCCTCCACATGGGCGAAGGGCAACCAGGTGTGGGCGGGCCAGATCGGGGTCTTGACCGCAAACGCGATGAAGAACGCCAGCCACAGCCAAATCTGCATGTTACCGGCGAACGGGTAGTCCACCATCACCCGCATATCCATCGTCCCGGCCGTCAGATACATGGCCAGGATGGCCAGCAGCATCAGCACCGAACCGACAAAGGTGTAGATGAAGAACTTGTAGGAGGCGTAGACGCGGTTCGGTCCACCCCAGATACCGATCATCAGGAACATCGGCAGCAGCACCCCCTCGAAGAAGAGGTAGAACAGCACGAAGTCCAGCGCCGTGAACATGCCGACCAGCATGGTCTCAAGGACCAGCAGCGCGATCATGAATTCCTTGACGCGCTTTTCGACAGCGTCCCAGGACGCCAAAACGCAGATCGGGGTCAGCAGGGTCGAGGCCAGCACAAACCAGATGGAAATGCCGTCGATGCCCTTAAGATAGGCGATCTTGTAAGCCGGCAGCCACTGCACCTCTTCGACCAGCTGAAAGCCGGGATTGGAGGGGTCGAAGCCGGTCAGGATGAACAGCGAAACCAGAAAGGTGATGATCGACGTCCACAGCGCCACGCTCTTGGCGTTGCGCGCGACATTCTGCTCCTCCCCACGGATGAGCAGGATGAACAGCGCGCCGACAAGGGGCAGGAACGTCGTCAGCGAAAGGATCGGCACATCGGCCATTTCGAAAGACTCCCTACCTCAACGCACCAGGAAGAACCAGCCGGCCAATGCGACCACGCCGATCACCATCACGAAAGCATAGTGGTACACGTAACCGGACTGCAGGCGGCTGGTCACCACCGACAGGCCACGCGTCACCGTGGCGGCGCCATCGGGGCCAAAGCCATCGATCACACCGATATCAACGCCCTTCCACAGGCCGAAGCCAAGCTTCATAGCCGGGCGAACGAACAGGGCATTATACAGTTCGTCGAACATGTACTTGCGGAACACCAGGGCATGGATCGCCTTGAACATGCCGACAAACGTGCCCGGAAGGCTGGGAACGAACATGTAGAAGACATAGGCCAGCGCGATACCGGAAACACCCGCAACCAGCGGCGCATGCGGCACCCAGCCCGGAACATGGTGGGCAGCATCGATGATCGTGCCGTGCTCACCCGCCAGCATCGCGATGCTGTCACCCCAGAAATGATGGAGGTCGTGGCCGACGAACCAGGGATAGGCGACGTAACCTGCGAACAGCGCACCGACGGCCAGCACGAACAGCGGGATCAGCATGACGGCCGGGCTTTCATGCACATGGGCCATCACCTTCTCCGACGCGCGCGGCTTGCCATGGAAGGTCATGATCAGCAGGCGCCAGGAGTAGAAGGCCGTCATGAAGGCAGCAGCGATGCCCATCCAGAAGGCGAAGGACCCGGCAGCCGAATGCTTGGCATAGGCCACTTCCAGGATCATGTCCTTGGAGAAGTAACCGGCGAAGAACGGAATACCGGCCAGAGCGAGGTTACCGATCCACATCATCACATAGGTGGCCGGGATCAGCTTCCAGATGCCGCCCATGTTGCGCATGTCCTGTTCATCCGACATGGCGTGGATGACCGAACCGGCACCCAGGAACAGCAGTGCCTTGAAGAAGGCATGCGTCATCAGGTGGAAGATGGCGGCCGGATAGGCGCCGACGCCGATGGCGAAGAACATGTAGCCCAACTGGCTCATCGTCGAATAGGCGATGACGCGCTTGATGTCGAACTGGGTCAGGCCGATCGTGGCGGCCACGAAGGCCGTCAGGGCACCCAGGATGGTCACCACCTCCAGCGCGGCCGGGGCATATTCGAATACCGGGCTCATACGCGACAGCATGAAGACGCCGGCGGTCACCATGGTGGCTGCGTGGATCAGGGCCGACACCGGGGTCGGGCCTTCCATGGCGTCCGGCAGCCAAGTGTGCAGGCCCAACTGGGCCGACTTGCCCATGGCGCCCACAAACAGCAGCAGGCAGGCGCAGGTCAGCGCATGCACCTGGAAGCCCAGGAAGTTGAATGTGTCGTTGGCCTTGGCAGCCGCCTGACTGAAGATGCCGTCGAATTCCACCGTGCCGAAGATGACGAACACGGCCATAATGCCCAGCGCGAAGCCGAAATCGCCCACGCGGTTGACCAGGAAGGCCTTCATCGACGCGTCGTTGGCACTCTTCTTCTCGTACCAGAAATTGATCAGCAGATAGGAGGCGACACCCACCCCTTCCCAACCGAAGAACATCTGCAACAGATTATCAGCCGTCACCAGCATCAGCATCATGAAGGTGAACAGCGACAGATAGGCCATGAAGCGCGACCGGTGCGGATCGTGGCTCATGTACCCGACCGAATAGACATGCACCATGGAAGAGACGCCGTTCACCACGACCAGCATGACGGCCGTCAGCGTGTCGATGCGCAGCGCCCACGACACTTCGAAGGTGCCGCTGTTGATCCAGGTGAACAGTTCCACCGTGCGCGCAGCCTCATGCCCGCCGAACCCGATCTGCACGAACAGGATCACGGACAGGACGGCCGCGGTCAGCACGCCCAGGCAGGTGACGATCTGGGAACCCCGGTCGGTGATGATCCGGCCGAAGAACCCGGCGATGAAGGCGCCCAGCAGGGGCAGGAAGATGGCAGCGATTTCCATGATGCCCGCCTCAACCCTTCATCATGTTGATGTCTTCAACCGCGATCGTGCCGCGGTTGCGGAAATAGACCACCAGGATCGCCAGACCGATGGCGGCTTCCGCCGCGGCCACGGTCAGGATGAACATGGTGAAGATCTGACCCACCAGGTCGTTCAGATAGACGGAGAAGGACACCAGATTGATGTTGACCGCGAGAAGGATCATCTCGATCGACATCAGAATGACGATGACATTCTTCCGGTTCAGGAAAATCCCGAACACGCCGATGGTGAAAAGGATGGCCGACAGCGTCAGATAATGTGCCAGGCCGATTTCGCCGATTGCCATGTTAGACGCCCCCCCGCGTCGGGACCTTGCGCACCTGCACGACCTCGCTCCGCTTGCGGTCAAGCTGCTGCCCGATCTGCTGGCGACGGACACCGGGGCGCGACCGCAGGGTCAGCACAATGGCGCCAATCATCGCGACCAGCAGGATCAGGCCGGAGACCTGGAAGGCATACACATAGTCGGTATAGAGGATGTGTCCGATCGCCTCGGTATTGGTGACCTGATCCAGCGGCGGGATCGGGGCATTGTCCGCCTTGCCGCCGACCGGTCCGGCGCCCAGCTGCGTGACGGCCAGGAACACCATTTCCACCACCAGGATGGCACCGATCACCAGCCCCACCGGCAGATACTGCATGAAGCCCTGCCGCAGTTCCTGGAAATTGATGTCCAGCATCATCACCACGAACAGGAACAGCACCGCCACCGCGCCGACATAGACGATGACCAGGATCATGGCCACGAATTCAGCGCCGATCAGCACGAATAGGCCGGCGGCGTTGAAGAAGGCGAGGATCAGGAACAGAACCGAGTGCACGGGATTCTTGGCCGTGATCACCCGCACGGCAGAAGCCAGCAGGATGATGGCGAACGCATAGAATGCGACAGCGGTCAGTGTCATGTTACGCCGCCTCCGGCGCTGTGGTCATCGGGTACTGGGTCACGGAGGATACTCCGGGCGAAGGACGGGAGATGGCCGGGGACCCGGCCATCGTCGATTGCATCAACGGTAGGGCGCGTCAGCGGCCAGATTGGCCGCGATCTGCGCTTCCCAACGGTCACCGTTCGCAAGCAGCTTTTCCTTGTTATAGTAAAGCTCCTCACGGGTTTCCGTGGCGAATTCCAGGTTCGGCCCCTCGACAATGGCATCGACCGGGCAGGCCTCCTGGCACAGACCGCAATAGATGCACTTGGTCATGTCGATGTCGTAGCGCGTGGTCCGGCGGCTGCCATCCTCACGCGGTTCGGCCTCGATGGTGATGGCCAGAGCCGGGCAGATCGCCTCACACAGCTTGCAGGCAATGCAGCGTTCTTCGCCATTGGCGTAACGACGCAGCGCATGTTCGCCGCGGAAACGCGGGCTGGTCGGCCCACGCTCAAACGGATAGTTCAGGGTCACGCGCGGACGGAACATGTAGCTGAATGTCAGCGCCAGTCCCTTCACGAGCTCCACCAAGAACAGGCCGCGCGCGGTACGGTCGAGCAGGGCCATGGTTCACCTCCATCATCGGACGGACCGGGGCCCGCCCTTAAGCATCATCGGACGGTGGGGTTGAAACTTGCCCCACCCCTCACAAAATCATTTCGGCAGCAGGTCGAAATAGACGAGCACACCGGCGGTCAGCACCACCCAGATCAGGGAGAAAGGCAGGAACACCTTCCAACCCAGACGCATCAGCTGGTCATAACGGTAACGCGGCAGCGTCGCACGCACCCAGATGAAGCAGAACAACACGAAGCAGATCTTTGCGATGAACCACAGCGGCCCCGGGATCCAGTTCAACGGCGCAATATCCAGCGGCGGCAGCCAGCCACCCAGGAACAGCACCGAGGTCATGGCGCTCATCAGGATCATGTTGATATATTCGCCCAGGAAGAACAGGGCGAAGGTCATCGACGAATATTCGACGTTGAAACCGCCCGACAGTTCGGACTCACCTTCCGGCAAGTCGAAGGGCGCGCGGTTTGTCTCGGCCAGGGCCGAGATGAAGAAAATGATGAACATCGGGAACAGCGGGATGCAGAACCAGACGGTCTTCTGCGCCTCGATGATCTTCGACAGGTTAAGCGAACCGACGCACAGCAGGACGGTGATGATGACGAGGCCGATCGAGACCTCGTACGACACCATCTGCGCCGCAGCACGCAGGCCACCCAGGAAGGCGTATTTGGAGTTGGACGCCCAGCCGGCCATGATGATGCCGTAGACACCCAGCGAGGAGATGGCGAACAGGTACAGCACGCCGACATTGATGTCAGCCAGCACCAGACCCGGCCCGAAGGGGATCACGGCCCAGGCAACCAGCGCCAGCAGGAAGGTCAGCATCGGCGCGGCGACGAAGACGACCCGGTTGGCGCCGCTGGGGATCACCGTTTCCTTGGCCAGCAGCTTCAGGCCGTCGGCAAAGGGCTGCAACAGACCGAAGGGACCGACGATGTTCGGACCCTGGCGGAGCTGCATGGCCGCCATCACCTTGCGCTCGAAATAGGTCAGCATGGCCATGCCGATCAGCAGCGGCACCGCGATCACAACGATCGAAGCGACGATGCGCACAATCAGCGGCAGTTCAGCCCACAATTCCCACATCGTCACTTACTCCGCCGCGGCGGCCGCCAGGGCCGGCTTCACAAACGCTTCCGTGCATTCGGCCATGGTCTGCGACGCACGGCTGATGGGATCTGTCATGTAGAAATTCACCACCGGCGAGACGAAATGCCCGTCGCCCACCAGACCCGCACCGCCAAAGGCGCTCCAGGTACCGGCGACCAGACGGTCATTGGTGGCGAAAACCGGGTTCACCTGCGCCATGCGTTGACGAACCTGGGCCAGCGTGTCGTACGGCAGGGCATTGCCCAGCTCACCCGACAGGGCACGCACGATCTTCCAGTCCTCGCGCGCCTCACCCAGCGGGAAGGCCGCCAGCCGGGCCTGCTGCACGCGGCCTTCGGTATTGACGTAGGTGGCGTTCTTTTCCGTGTAGGCGGCACCCGGCAGGATGACGTCGGCGCGATGGGCGCCGCGATCGCCATGGTGACCCTGATAGATCACGAAGGCCTTGCCCAGCTTGGCCGTATCGATCTCATCGGCACCCAGCAGATAGACCGCCTCGATCGCACCGGACTGCGCACCGGCCAGGATACCAGCCAGATCGCGACCGCCCTGCCCGGGCAGGAAGCCGGCGTCCAGCGCACCAACGCGGCCGGCCGCCAGCTGCAGCACGTTGTAGCCGTTCCAATCGTCGCGCACGGCGCCGACAGCTTCCGCCAGCGTGCGGGTCGCCGTCTGGATGGCCGGGCCATCGCCACGGGCCAGAGCACCGGCACCGACGATGATCAGCGGGTTCTTGGCAGCCTTCAGCACCTCAACGAACGGATGCGTGCCGGCGGCCAGTTCCTTCAGGATGCTGCCGGAATTGCCCAGCCACTCCGTCGGGTAGGTCAGGTCAATATTCTGGCCGACGACGGCAACCTTCTTCAGCTTACCGGTCAAATAGGTCTTGCGGATGCGGCTATTGACCAGCGGCGCTTCCCAGCGCGGGTTGGTGCCGATCAGCAAGACGACATCGGCATTCTCGATGCCGGCAATGCCGCTGTTGAAGATATAGCCGGCGCGGTTCGATGTATCGAACGAGCCACCATCCTGACGGCAATCCAGGTTGGCCGAACCCAGGGCGGCCATCAGATCCTTCAGCGCGACCACGCTTTCGACATCGACCAGATCACCAGCGATGGCGGCGATCCTGTCACCCGACAGACCCGACAGCTTCGCCTTGATGGCGGCAAACGCCTCGGCCCAGGTGGCGGGCTTCAGCTTGCCATCGGCGCCGCGTACATAGGGCTTGTCCAGACGCTGGCGCTTCAGGCCGTCAATGGCATAGCGCGTCTTGTCGCTGATCCATTCCTCGTTGATATCCTCATGCAGGCGCGGCAGGACGCGCAGCACTTCGCCGCCGCGGGCATCGATGCGGATGTTGGAGCCGACGGCGTCCATCACATCAATGCTTTCGGTCTTGCGCAGTTCCCAGGGACGGGCATTGAAGGCATACGGCTTGCTGGTCAGGGCACCCACGGGGCAGACATCAACCAGATTGCCCGACATTTCCGAATTCACACCGGCTTCCAGGGCCGGGGTGATTTCCAGATGCTCGCCACGGGCCAGACCGCCCAGGGCAGCGACGCCCGCAATCTCATCCACGAAGCGGATGCAGCGCGTGCACTGGATGCAACGGGTCATATAGGTCCGGATCAGCGGACCCATATACTTGTCCGTGACGGAGCGCTTGTTCTCTTCGAACCGACCGCGGTCATAGCCGTAGGAAACGGCCTGATCCTGCAGGTCGCACTCGCCACCCTGGTCGCAGATCGGGCAATCCAGCGGGTGGTTGATCAGCAGGAATTCCATCACGCCCTTGCGGGCCTTCTGCACGGCGGGGCTGTTGGTCTTGACGACCATGCCCTCGCCCACCGGCAGCGCGCAGCTGGCCGCCGGCTTGGGCATACGCTCCACCTCGACCAGACACATGCGGCAGTTGGCCGGCACGGACAGGCGCTCGTGATAGCAGAAGCGCGGCACTTCGATGCCGAGCTGCTCACAGGCCTGCAGCACCGAGGTACCGGGGGCGACTTCGATTTCGACGCCGTCGATGGTTAGCTTGGGCATGATATCCTCTCCGCCCCCGACTTACTCTGCCGCCACGCGGGCGCCACGGTCGGCGCGCGTGCGATATTCAAGGATGCGGCGTTCCACTTCCGGACGGAAATGGCGCATCAGACCCTGGATCGGCCAGGCGGCCGCATCACCCAAGGCGCAGATGGTGTGGCCTTCGATCTGCTTGGTGACATCCAGCAGCATGTCGATCTCCTCGACATGCGCCTGGCCCTTCACCAGACGTTCCATGACCCGCCACATCCAGCCCGTCCCCTCACGGCAAGGGGTGCACTGGCCGCAGCTTTCATGCATGTAGAACTTCGACAACCGCGCGATGGCCTTCACGATGTCGGTGGACTTGTCCATGACGATGACGGCAGCCGTGCCCAGGCCCGACCGGACCTCACGCAGGCTGTCGAAATCCATCAGGACCGTGTCGCAGATTTCCTTGGGCAGCAGCGGAACCGACGAGCCACCCGGAATGATGGCCAGCAGATTGTCCCAACCGCCACGCACGCCGCCGCAATGCTTCTCGATCAGTTCCTTCAGCGGGATGCCCATCTCTTCTTCGACGGTAGCCGGCTGATTGACGTGACCGGAGATGCAGAACAGCTTGGTGCCGCTGTTCTTGGGACGGCCCAGATTGGCGAACCAGGAAGCCCCGCGACGCAGGATGGTCGGCACCACCGCGATGGATTCGACATTGTTCACCGTCGTCGGGCGGCTGTAGAGGCCGGCCATGGCAGGGAACGGGGGCTTGTTGCGGGGCTGGCCCTTCTTGCCCTCGATGCTTTCGATCAACGCCGTCTCTTCCCCGCAGATATAGGCGCCGGCGCCCAGATGCAGGTAGATGTCGTGATCGTAACCGGAGCCGCAGGCGTTCTTGCCGATCAGGCCCGAGGCATAGGCCTCGTCGATGGCGCGCTGGACATTGGCGGCCTCGTAATAGAACTCACCACGGATATAGATATAGGTCGCCGTCGCGCCGATGGCGAAACCGGCGATCAGGCAGCCTTCGATCAGCTTGTGTGGATCATGGCGCATGATCTCCCGGTCCTTGCAGGTACCGGGCTCGCCTTCGTCGGCATTCACGACCAGATAGACGGGGCCATTGCTGGTCTTGGGCATGAAGGACCACTTCATGCCCGTGGAGAAACCGGCGCCGCCGCGGCCGCGCAGGCCCGATTCCTTCACCAGATCAATGATCTTCTCACGGCCGAGATCCAGGATCTCCTTGGTGCCGGACCAGTCGCCACGGGCCTTGGCCCCTTCCAGGAAGGGGCTTTCGAAACCGTAGAGGTTGGTGAAGATGCGGTCTTCATCGCGAAGCATGGTTCACCCTCCCCTTCACGCCTGGCCGGCAGGCTTCACGCCCGCCTTGATGGCCGATTCCGTCAGCGTCGTCGGCCCGCCCGCGGGGCAGGCGCGGATGCGGCCGTTCTGCGGGCCCGTCGCCGGCTTCTCGCCACGCGCCAGGGCGTCCAGGATCTTGCCCGTCGTCTCCGCCGTCAGATCCTCATAGAAATCATCGCCGATCTGCATCATGGGCGCGTTCACACAGGCGCCAAGGCATTCCACCTCAATCACCGTGAACTGGCCGTCTTCCGTGGTCTGGCCTGCCTTGATCCCCAGCTTGGACTCACAGGCATGCAGCACCTCGTCCGACCCGCGCAACCAGCACGGCGTCGTGGTGCAGACCTGGACGAAATGCTTACCGACCGGCTTCAGATTGTACATCGTATAGAAGCTGGCCACTTCCAGCGCCCGGATGGGGGCGATGGACAGGTAATGCGCCACGTAATCAATGGCGACCTTGGGCAGCCAGCCGCCGCACTGGCGCTGGGCCAGATCAAGCAGCGGCATTACCGCGCTCTGCTGCCGGCCTTCCGGATACTTGGCGATGATGCGCTTGGCCAGCTCGATATTCTCAGCCGTGAATTCGAAGCTGGTCGGCTCCGTCCCGGCGGGGCCATGGGAATGGGCGGCACTCATCGATCAATCTCTCCGAACACGATGTCCATGGAACCGATGATCGCCACGGCGTCGGCGAGCATGTGGCCCTTGGACATGAAATCCATCGCTTGCAGGTGCGAGAAGCCCGTGGGGCGGATCTTGCAGCGGTACGGGCGGTTCGTCCCGTCGGACACCAGATACACGCCCAGCTCGCCCTTCGGCGACTCCGTCGCCGTGTAGGTGTCGCCGGCGGGCACATGGTAGCCCTCCGTATAAAGCTTGAAATGGTGGATCAGGGATTCCATCGACCGCTTCATCTCGCCGCGGGTCGGCGGCGTAACCTTGCGGTCGTTGGCCTTTACCGGACCCGGCGTCTTCGACAGCTTGTCCAGCGCCTGACGGATGATGGAGATGGATTGCTTCATCTCCTCCATCCGCACCAGATAGCGGGCATAGCAGTCGCCGGTCAGGCCGACCGGGACATCGAAGTCGAATTCCTCGTAGCTGTCATAGGGCTGCGCCTTGCGCAGGTCCCAAGCCACGTTGGAACCGCGCAGCATGGGGCCGGTAAAGCCCCAGGCCAGCGCATCCGCCGCATTGACAACGCCGATATCGACCGTGCGCTGCTTGAACACGCGGTTCTCGGTCAGCAGCCCTTCCAGGTCCGCCAGGAACTTGGGGAAGGTCTCGGTATAGGCAAAGATGTCGTCCGCCAACCCGGCCGGCAGGTCCAGATTGACGCCGCCCGGACGGAAATAATTGGCGTGCAGGCGGGCACCCGACACCCGCTCATAGAACTCCATCAGCTTCTCACGCTCCTCGAAACCCCAGAGGGCGGGCGTGATGGCGCCGACGTCCAGCGCGAAGGTGGTGAGGTTCAGCAGATGGTTCAGCACGCGGGTGATTTCCGCGAACAGCACGCGGATATACTGGCCACGCTTGGGCGGGGTGATCCCCAGCAGCTTTTCGACGGCCAGCACCCAGGTGTGCTCCATCGACATCGGGGACACATAGTCCAGACGGTCGAAATAGGGCGTGGCCTGTGTGTAGGTCTTGTATTCGATCAGCTTTTCGGTGCCGCGATGCAGCAGGCCGATATGCGGGTCGGCCCGCTCCACCACCTCGCCATCCATTTCCATCACCAGACGCAGCACGCCGTGGGCGGCCGGATGCTGGGGACCGAAATTCATGGTCAAGGGCTTGATCTGCACCTCCGCCGGGGTAGCGGGTGCGGTATTCAGGCTGATGCTGGTCTGGGTCGCGACGGTGGACGTAGCCATGTGCGGGGCCCCCTTAACGCTTGCCGGCGGCGGTCGGCGCCGCCAGCGGAATTACGGCCTTCTCATCGCCCGGCAGCTGGATATCCGTCATGCCTTCCCACGGCGACAGGAAGTCGAAGCTGCGGAAATCCTGCGTCAGCTTCACCGGCTCGTACACGACACGGGCCTGCTCGGCGTCGTAGCGCAATTCGACAAAGCCCGTCAGCGGGAAATCCTTGCGCAACGGATGCCCTTCAAAGCCGTAATCGGTGAGGATGCGGCGCAGGTCGGGATTGTCGGCAAAGAAAATGCCGTAGAGATCCCAGGCCTCGCGCTCGAACCAGCCGGCAACCGGGTACAGGCTGACGATGGACGCCACCGGCGTATCCTCGTCGGTACCGACCTTCACGCGGATACGATGGTTGTGCTTCACCGACAGCAGATTATAGACGACCTCGAACCGCTCAGCGCGGTCGGGATAATCCACGCCGGCGATATCGGCCAGCAGTTCGCAGCGGGTGGTCGAATCGTCGCGCAGGAACTGGATGCCCTTGAACAGCGCCTCGCGCGTCAGGGTCACGGCCAGTTCGCCATGGGCGATCTCGGTCTTCAGCACGGCAGCGCCCAGCGCGTTGCCGATATAATCACCGAGTTCCTTGAGGGCCTCGTCGCTCATCGTTCAAGCGTCCTCGTCCAAATACAGCGTCAGGCGCGGATCAGGCGGTTACCGCCCTTGATCTTCTTCTGCAATTGCAGAATGCCGTAAACCAGCGCCTCCGCCGTCGGCGGGCAACCGGGCACATAGATGTCGACGGGCACGATGCGATCGCAGCCGCGCACCACCGAATAGGAATAGTGATAATAGCCGCCACCATTGGCGCAGCTGCCCATCGAGATCACCCAGCGCGGCTCCGCCATCTGGTCATAGACCTTGCGCAG
Source organism: Hydrogenophaga intermedia (assembly GCA_943371025.1). Taxonomy (GTDB): domain Bacteria; phylum Pseudomonadota; class Alphaproteobacteria; order Azospirillales; family Azospirillaceae; genus Niveispirillum. The sequence continues at coordinate 44,380 of CALRTC020000004.1, read as the reverse complement.
CGCCGGGGCCATCTTGTTGCACAGCGTGCCGGCAACGATCATCACGTCGGACTGGCGTGGGCTGGGACGCGGGATCACGCCGAAACGGTCCAGGTCGTAGCGCGCCATATAAGCGTGGATCATCTCCACGGCGCAGCAGGCCAGACCGAAAGTCATGGGCCACAGCGAACCGGTACGGGCCCAGTTCAGCAGGTCCTCATACTTGGCGACGATGAAGCCCTTGTCATTCAGCTCGGCCGTGACGGCGTTCATATAGGCCTCTTGCGCCGCACCGGGCGGCAGAGGGCTCGTATTCGTGGTGATGAGGTTGCTGCTCATGGCTCTGTCGCTCCCAGGTTGGCCGGCGGGGATCACTCCCACTCCAGCGCACCCTTCTTCCACTCATAGATGAAGCCGATGGTCAGGATGCCCAGGAACACCATCATCGACCAGAAACCAAACATGCCGATATCGCCAAGGGCGACGGCCCACGGGAACAGGAAGGCCACTTCCAGGTCGAAGATGATGAACAGGATCGAGACCAGATAGAAGCGGACGTCGAACTTGCTGCGCGCGTCCTCGAACGCCTCGAAACCGCACTCGTACGCCGACAGCTTCTGGGCATCCGGCTTTTGTTTGCCGACCACCAGCGAGGCGGCGATCATGGCGCCGGCAATGACCGTGGCGATCGCCAGAAAAACCAGGATCGGCAGATACTGCAGCAGCAGCGGGTTGGACATCGGATCAGACATCGTCACACCGGTTCAGCCCGGTATCGCGCCACACAAAATCATCGGGCCGAAATCTCGGGCCGATGAGAGGACGCAACCGCGGGCGGTTCATGGACCAGGAAGGCTTCCGGGGGTACCCCGGGGCCCACGGGAATATAGGCCCCGTCCACACAGGAAGGAAAGCGAATTACGCCATTTCCAAGGCTGAGAACCATTCTCAACGCCATGGATTCACAGGGGCTTTCAGCCATTGGTGCATTGCGGCAAGGCTGCGTTGCATTGCGGAGATTACTCAATCGCACCAAGCGCATGGCGGGAAGCCAAACGCGAAAAACAGCATTCTCCGGGGTGGAGATGCTGTTGAAAATTCACAAATCCTGGTGGAATTTTAAACTCACCGACTTTAGTCGGAATTCTTCGCAAAGGAAGAGTGGCGCGAGTGACGGGACTTGAACCCGCGGCCTCCGGCGTGACAGGCCGGCGCTCTAACCAACTGAGCTACACCCGCGCAGGGCGGAAGAAGTTTGCGTCCTCTCCGGGACGGGCCACCGCAAAAGGGATGGCGCGAGTGACGGGACTTGAACCCGCGGCCTCCGGCGTGACAGGCCGGCGCTCTAACCAACTGAGCTACACCCGCACAACAACAGCACGCTTGTCAGGGCGCACCTGAACCTTAGGAAAAGTGGCGCGAGTGACGGGACTTGAACCCGCGGCCTCCGGCGTGACAGGCCGGCGCTCTAACCAACTGAGCTACACCCGCAAACTTTTCAATCAGCGCCGAGATCGTCTCCGACCCCGCCGCCGCTGAGGTGGGCGGGTGTATATTCGACCCCGACCACCTTGTCAAACATGAAATCGAACATTCGCGGCGGCGATACAGGCCGTGCCACCCTGCCCGACGTCACAAGGCGGGGGATGACCTTGTGCCGGCCTGGCGAAGGGCCAGAAGCCTGTCCAGAACCGCGTCCAGCAACGGCGGGGGATCCCGCTTTTCCACCGCCAGCGGCCCGCCATAACGACTGAGCGCCAGTTCCAGCGCGTGCCAGAGCTGTTCTGCGATTTCCAGTTCCTGCTGATCGATCGCCAGCTCCAAAGCGGCCAGGATGCGATCTCCCAGTCGGCGATCCGTGGATTCGGTCACAGGTTCCATCCCCCCGCCTGTCCCAGGATCGGGCGCGATCCTGCCGGTACCCGAACTATAACCGGTCTGACGGATCGACAACAGATGGCAGAGTGGTGCGCCCGAACCGGTCGCACGCGCCATGGAAGGCGCATCATCATTATCGATGGGGGGGGTGATGGTGGGCGGTGAGGGAGTCGAACCCCCGACCTGCGGTGTGTAAAACCGAAGCTCTACCTCTGAGCTAACCGCCCTGCCGATCCTGGCGCCGCGACAATAGCGGCGGATGTGACAAGGTCAACAGGGAAATTGGACCCGCCGGCGAAACGGTGTTCCGGCGGCAGCGACCGAACGCAGGGTGCCGGCTGACCAATCCCGGGCGCACTCAATTCCAGGGATCGCCGCCCCGATGAAAGGCCCGAATCGCCTCATAGCAGTGGGAACAGACCAGCTTGACGCCGATCTTTGCCGAGGTCTCATCCGTCCAGCCGTCATTTTCCTCAAAACAGCGTTTGACAATCGCCGCACCAGGCATCCGGCCAGGGATTGCCCTCGTCCGGAAAACAGTAGAACGCCAATCGCTGCCGTTGCCGTAGGCCCGTCACCAGATGACAGCAAACATAAGCCTCATGCGCCTCGCCATGCCTGCTGCATTTGATTTTCGGCAGTTCGCCATCGGCCATGCCAGACCCTAGATGTGAGAAACGGGCGCACCTTGCGGCCGCCCGTTCTATCGGTCATAGGCGCCCGGCATCACGCCGGGCCTCCCAGGACAGTATCGCTCAGTTCAGCGCGTCCTTCAGGCCCTTGCCGGGCTTGAACTTCGGCTGCTTGCTGGCCGCGATGGCAATCTTCTCACCGGTGCGGGGGTTGCGACCCTCAGAAGCGGCGCGCTCAGCGACCGCGAAGGTGCCGAAACCAACCAAACGCACTTCGTCGCCCTTCTGCAGCGCGCCGGTGATCCCATCGAAGACCGCATCCACGGCCTTATTCGCGTCCGCCTTGGACAAACCAGCCGCTTCGGCGACCACGGCAACGAGATCGTTCTTGTTCACTTAAGGCCCCCCTCATCAAGAGAGTAAAGGTTGCACATGCCCGAAAGACGTTCCCAGGCATTCAGGATTGGTAACTTACTGCCAGCGCCCGGAATTCAAGGGGGGCAGCGGGAACCCAATTCACACGATTTCCCGGCGCACTTCAATGCCGAATCACGCCGTCCCGCTCGTCATCCCCAGCTTTTCCGGGCACCTGGGCCACTTCTTCGGGTTCGGACCACTCAATTCCGACCGGAGCCGTGACCAAGGCATGGGCAATGACCTCATCCACGGTTGAAACCGGGATGATGGTCAAACCCTTTTTGACGTTATCGGGGATTTCGGCCAGATCCTTCTCATTGTCCTTGGGAATCAGGACGCGCTTGATTCCCGCCCGAAGCGCCGCCAGCAGCTTCTCCTTCAGGCCGCCGATGGGCAGAACCTTGCCGCGCAGCGTGATCTCGCCCGTCATCGCGATGTCCTTGGCCACCGGGATACCGGTCAGGACGGACACGATGGTGGTGATCATGGCCACACCGGCCGACGGGCCGTCCTTCGGGGTCGCCCCCTCCGGCACATGGACGTGGATATCACGCTTTTCAAACAGGGTCGGCTTGATGCCGAAGCGCAGTGCGTTGGCCTTCACATAGGATTCGGCGGCCTGCACCGATTCCTTCATGACGTCGCCCAGTTTGCCGGTGGTCTGGATGCGGCCCTTGCCACGCAGCATCACCGCCTCGATGGTCAGGATCTCCCCGCCCACCTCGGTCCAGGCCAGCCCCGTGGTCGCACCGACCTGATCCTCCAGTTCGGCCTCGCCGAATCGGAAGCGCTTCACGCCGGCGAACTTTTCCAGGTTCTTGGGCGTGACCTTCACCTTGTCGAGACCCTTCATCAGGATCTCCTTGATGGCCTTGCGCGCCAGATTGGCGATCTCACGCTCCAGCGAACGCACGCCCGCTTCCCGCGTGTAATAACGGATCAGGTCGCGCAGCGCCTCGTCGGTGATGCTGAACTCGCCGGCCTTCAGCCCATGGTCGGCCACCTGCTTGGCGATCAGGTGGCGCTTGGCGATCTCCACCTTCTCATCCTCGGTGTAACCCGCCAGACGAATGATCTCCATGCGGTCCAGCAGCGGCTGGGGCATGCGCAGCGAATTGGCCGTGCAGACGAACATCACGTCGGAGAGGTCGTAATCGACCTCCAGGTAATGGTCGCTGAACGTGCTGTTCTGCTCCGGATCCAGCACTTCCAGCAGGGCCGAGGACGGGTCGCCGCGCCAGTCGGCACCCAGCTTGTCGATCTCGTCCAGCAGGAACAGGGGATTGGAGGTCTTGGCCTTCTTCATGCCCTGGATGATCTTGCCGGGCATGGAGCCGATATAGGTGCGGCGATGGCCGCGCACTTCCGCCTCGTCCCGCACGCCGCCCAGCGACATGCGCACGAAGGTGCGGCCGGTGGCCTTGGCGATCGACTTGCCCAGAGAGGTCTTGCCCACACCCGGCGGGCCGACCAGGCAAAGGATCGGCCCCTTCACCTTTTCCATGCGCTGCTGCACGGCCAGATATTCAAGGATGCGCTCCTTGACCTTTTCCAGACCGTGATGGTCGGCATTCAGGACGGCCTCGGCCCCCTTGATGTCCTTCTTGACCTTGCTGCGCTTCTTCCAGGGTATCGACAGCATCCAGTCCAGATAGTTGCGGACCACCGTCGCCTCGGCGCTCATCGGGCTCATGGTGCGCAGCTTCTTGACCTCGGCCAGGGCCTTTTCGCGGGCTTCCTTGCTGAACTTGGTCTTGGCGATCTTTTCCTCGATCTCCGCGACCTCGTCCTTGCCGTCCTCGCCTTCGCCCAGCTCCTTCTGAATGGCCTTCATCTGCTCATTCAGATAGTACTCGCGCTGGGTCTTCTCCATCTGGCGCTTCACGCGGTTGCGGATGCGCTTTTCCACCTGCAGCACGCCGATCTCGCCTTCCATGAAGGCATAGACCCGCTCCAGCCGCTCGGCGACCGTCGGGGTCTCCAGCAGCTGCTGCTTCTCGGGAATCTTCAGCTGAAGATGGCTGGCGATGGTGTCCGCCAGCTTGCCCGGCTCCTCGATCTGGTTGATGGAAACCAGGACCTCGGGCGGGATCTTCTTGTTCAGCTTGATATATTGCTCGAACTGCGAGACGGCAGCGCGCGACAGGGCCTCAAGCTCCTGCGGCTCGCCAGTCTTCTCCTCAATCAGTTCGGCATAGGCCTGGAAGAATTCCTCATTGTCGCCGAACTTCGTGATGGCGGCACGCTTGCCACCTTCCACCAGCACCTTCACGGTGCCGTCCGGCAGCTTCAGCAGCTGCAACACGGTACCGACCGTGCCCACGGAGAAGATATCGGCAGGGCTGGGATCATCCTGGGAGGCGTTCTTCTGGGTGACCAGCAGAATCTGCTTGTCATCCTTCATGACGTCTTCCAGCGCGCGGACGGATTTCTCCCGACCAACGAACAACGGGACGATCATATGGGGGAAGACGACGATGTCTCTCAGCGGGAGGACCGGGTAGAGAACACCACGGGGGATGTCCAGCATTTCTATCTGCCTTCTAATCGCTCAAGTACCGCCAGCCCCAATGGGCCTGGTTCGACCGCCCGCCCCAGATGGGCACGGGAATGAACAGTCGACGACGGTTTCAGCATTAACGTGGCACAGCGCCCACCCCCCTTCAAGGGCTTGAACCGTACATAAAGCGTAACAATGCGGGCGAAATCGACGGTCGGCCAGAAATGAAAGGGGCCGCGCGGCAATGCCGGCGGCCCCTTCCCATCCGTAACGCGCCTGACCGGCGCCAAGGATCATACCTTGCCCAGCAGCGCCATGATGGCGGTGACCACATAGCCCAGCACCATGAACAGCACCGCATAGCCCCAGCCGACAAAGAAATGCAGCATCAGCATCAGCAGGAACAGCACGACACCGATAATGCCGATGGTGGTAAAGCGGGTGAAGGCGTGCCAGCCCTCGGCATGTTCCTTGACGATCTTGTCGCTGACCACGACGGTCCCATGAGCGGCCATGTTATCCTCCCCGACACTGGATGAATGAAATCTGCAGACGGTTTAAGGGCAGACGCCGCGATTGACAAGGGGCTGCGAACGGTTGGGACTGCTACCGAATGTCCTTCACCAGCCGCACCGTCTCCTCCCCATAGCCCTTTCGGGCATAGAAAGCGCGGCCACGCGCATTGCTGGCGAACACATCCAGCGACAGGCTGTCATAACCTTGGGCGCGCGCCCACTCTTCCACCGCCTTCATCAGGACGCTGGCCGCCCCCTTCCCTTCCGCCGCCTCCGTCACGGCCAGCAGCGGGATATAGGCGGCAATCCGGTCGGTAAAGATGTCAACCATGGGCTCGGCATGGACGAAGCCAAGCCTTTCGCCATCTGCATTCACGGCGACATAGGTCACCGCACCGGGCTTCGGCACTTCCAGCGTCTCATGCATGAAGGTGCGCTGGAACCGCATCACATCATCCGGACTGCGCCAGGAAAGATCGGCTGCGCCAGCCAGACGCGGGGCCAGGCTGTGGATGAAGGGCAGATCGTCAGCGGTGGCGGGGCGGACTTCAATCATATCGCACATCCCTCATCGGCTTGAAGGTCAGTCGACAGACCATAAGGTGCCGCCAACCACCCTTCAGGGGACCGGCGCGATGACCGCTGCCGGCACCGTGCCCTGCCTGATCCGCACCCGGTTGCCCTCAACGGTAACCCGCCCTTGCGCGATCAGGCGCACGGCCAGGGGGTAAGCCCTGTGCTCCTGTTCCAGAACCCGCGCCGCCAGACTGTCGGGCGTATCCTTATCAGCCACAGGCACGGCCGCCTGCACGATGATGGGTCCGGTATCCATTTCCACGCGCACGAAATGCACCGTGCAGCCATGGAAACGGACCCCCGTCTCCAGGGCCTTTTCATGCGTGTGCAGACCGGGAAAGGCCGGCAGCAGCGACGGGTGGATATTGATCAGCCGGTCTTGCCAATGCTCCACGAAGCAAGGCGAAAGCAGCCGCATAAAGCCGGCCAGACAGACCAGACCGACGCCAGCCTGTTCCAGCGCCGCGGTCATCGCCATCTCATGCGCCGGCTTGTCGGCATAGTCCCTGGGCCGGATGACCAGCGCCGGGATGCCGGCCGCGTGCGCCCGGTCCAGGCCGGGCGCATCCGGCTTGTTGGAGATGACCAGCGCCACCTCCGCCGGGAAATCCGGGTCCTTGGCGGCGTCGATCAGGGCCTGGAGGTTGCTGCCCCGGCCGGAGATCAGGACGCCCAGACGCAATCTCACGACCAGCGCTCCAGACCGCTGATGACGACACGGTGCCCGTCGCCAGTGCGGGGCACAACGCTGCCGATGCGCTTCACATTCTCGCCACCAGCGGCCAGGATGCGCGCGGCTTCGTCCGCCTTGTCGGCCGGTACAACGACGACCATGCCGACACCGCAATTGAAGGTGCGGGCCATTTCCGGTGCCGCGACATTGCCCGTCTTCATCAGCCAGGCGAACACCGGCGGCAGGTCCCAGGTGGCGGCATCGAGATCGACACCCAGCCCGTCGGGCAGCACGCGCGGAATATTCTCGATCAGCCCGCCACCCGTGATATGGGCCAGCGCATTGACCGTGCCGGCACGGACCGCCGCCAGCACCGACTTCACATAGATCCGGGTCGGGGTCAGCAGGGCGTCGCCCAGGCTGCGCGAGGCATCCCATGGGCAGGCACTGTCATAGGTCAGGCCCGACACGCCCACCAGCTTGCGCACCAGCGAATAGCCGTTGGAATGCACACCGCTGGACGCCAGGCCCAGCACCACGTCGCCGGCCGCGACCTTGTCACCGATCAGCACCTGGCTGCGTTCGACGGCCCCGACGGAGAAACCGGCCAGATCGTAATCGCCATGGGCATACATGCCCGGCATTTCCGCGGTCTCGCCCCCCACCAGGGCGCAGCCGGCCTGGCGGCAGCCCTCGGCGATGCCGGCGACGATGGCGCGGCCGGCGGCCACATCCAGCTTGCCCGTGGCGTAGTAATCCAGAAACAGCAGCGGTTCCGCGCCCTGCACCACCAGATCGTTGACGCACATGGCGACCAGATCAATGCCGACCGTGTCATGCTTGTTGGCGTCGATGGCGACCTTCAGCTTGGTGCCCACGCCATCGGTCGTGGAAACCAGCAGCGGATCGGTGAAGCCGGCGGCGCGCAGATCGAACAGTGCGCCGAACCCACCCAGCCCGGCATCGGAGCCGGAACGGGCCGTGGATTTGGCAAGCGGCTTGATCGCATCGACCAGCGCATTGCCCGCGTCGATATCGACCCCGGCATCCCGGTAGGAATAGCTGCTCATACCCTGGTCCTCGCTGCTGGCGTATCGGTACTGGGGTGGGGTAGAAAGCGGGGGTGCCGCACCGCCACCCTTGAAGTTGGCGCCGAACATATCAACATCGGAAATCATGGCAATGCCGGTCCATCGCACCCCCGCCTTGCGCAAAAGCCTGTCCGCCGTCCTGCTGGCCACGGCTCTGGCCTTGCCGGCCGTCGCCCAGGGGGCTGACGACCTTTTCACCGTGCGTGATGTCGGGGTGGATATCTCCGCCGGGTCGCCCAATGCCGCCCGCGACGAAGGCGTGCGTGATGCACAGCGCAAGGCGTTCGATCTGCTGTTCGATCGTCTGACGGTGGACGGCGCCCGCACGGCCCTGCCGCCCATCCCGTCCGACAGCATCGACCGCATGGTGCAGTCCTATGCCGTGCAGGAGGAAAGGACGTCGGCCACGCGCTATGTCGGCAAGCTTTCCGTGCGCTTCAACGCTATGGCTGTCCGCAACCTGCTGAAATCCTACAGCGTCGCCTATGCCGAAGTCCGGTCCAAGCCCGTGCTGATCCTGCCCATCGACCAGACGGGCGGCGGCCCGGTGCTGTGGCAGGCGCAGACCGCCTGGCGCCAGGCCTGGGCCGACCTGCCGCCGCCGGCGGGACTGGTGCCGATCGCCGTTCCCTATGGAGAGGCCCAGGATGTGGCCGATATCGGCGTAGAGCAGGCCATGGCCGGTGACGCGTCGGCATTGCGCCGGATCGCCGAACGCTACAGTGCCGGCGACGTCGCGGTCGCCAGCGTCGCCGGCACGCTCGAGTCCGGCTTGACTGTCACCGTTACGCTTTATCCAGCATCAGGCACGGCCGAGAGCTTCGTTTTCGCCCAATCCCCCCTGCCCCCCCCTGCCCAGGCACCCGGCAGCGACTCCAAACCGGCCGCGACCGTGAACCCCATGCTGCAGGCAGCGGTGGAAGGTATCGTCCACAGGCTGGAGGAACGCTGGACGGCCGCAACCCTGATCAGCGTCGGAGCGGAGGGCAGCCTGACTTTAACTGTGCAATTCGCGGATCAGGCAGGCTGGCAGGAGACACGTAAGCGTCTGGCGAGTATCCCCACCATCAGCCAGACCAGCGTCAGCAGCCTGTCGCGGCACGGCGGCGTGATCGACCTGCGCTTCAACGGCAACCTGGACCAGCTGCGAACCGCCCTGGCACAGCGCGACCTGCTGCTGGAACAGGGAACGGATGGGGCCATACTGCGGCTGGCGCGCTGATCCGGACGCAGCATCCGCTTTGTTCTCCTTATGAAAACCTCCATACTGCGGGCAACTGACTTCCCCCGCGGTATAGAGGCCCCATGTCCGACCCCACCTATGAGACGGTTCCGACCGACCCTACGCTGGAAAAGCTGCGGCGCTTCACCTTGAGCATCACCGTGGGCCGGCTGGTTGCGGCCCCGCTGCTGGGCTGGCTGATCTATGCCGCCCATCCGGCCCTTGCCTTCTGGCTGATGGTGCTGGCCGGATTCGGTGCCCTGCTGGAAGGCACTATCCACCTGTTCTTCAGCACGCGGACGCGGCTCAGCGCCCGGCTGGACCGGGTGGCCGACCGCCTGATCCCGCTGGCCGCCTTCGTGGCCCTGTATTTCGTCGGGCAATTGCCGCTCTGGGTGCTGCTGCCGGTTCTGGCGCATGTGCTGGCACTGCTGCTGGGCCGCGACCTGCCGGAAAGCTTCGGCAACGATCCGTGGGTGACAGAACCGGGCTGGCTCTCCTTCATGAACATCGTGGCCCAGGACCTGGCCATCCTGATCATCCTGGCCATCCTGGGGCCTGCCATCGGCCTGGACCTGCTGGTCCTGCCCGCGGAAATGCTGGTGGTTGGCTTGGCGGTCGGCACACTGGTGCTGATGTTCCTGCGCCGCGCCCGCCCGGAAACGGAATTCGGGGATGACGGCAACGGGGAGCCGCAATGAACACCCAGGAGCGGCAGTGGCGTTTCTGGGCCTGGACCTTCGCCATTTTCATCCTGCTGGTATGGCTGCTGCGCTCCATGCTGGCGCCGTTCGTGGCCGGCATGGCTGTGGCCTACCTGCTGGACCCGGTGGTCGACCGCCTGGAAAGGCGGCACGTACCGCGCTGGGCGGCCACCACGCTCGTGCTGATCGGATTCGTCCTGGCGCTGGCTCTGGCCCTGCTGCTGCTGGTACCCCTGATCCAGGATCAGGTTGTCCAGTTGATCCACATGGCGCCGGAATGGGTCGCCTGGGCCAAGAAGGAAGTGCTGCCCACCGTGCAGCGCTGGCTGAAGCGTCTGTCGCCGTCCGATGTGCAGAAGCTGCGGGAAGCCGCTGGCGATTATGCAGGCACAGCCGTGGGCTGGACCGCGGAAATCCTGCGCAATGTCGTCGATCGCGGCATCGCCCTGGTCGATATTCTTTCCGTCATCTTCATCACGCCGATCGTCGCCTTCTACCTGCTGCGCGACTGGGATCGGCTGATTGCCGCTGTCGATGGCTGGTTGCCGCGGCACCATGCTGACACGATCCGCGAACAGGCGCGGGCAGTCGACACGACGCTGGCCGGATTCGTACGTGGACAGGCCACGGTCTGCCTGGCACTGGGCACCTTCTATGCGCTGGCGCTGACGGCCGCGGGGCTGGATTTCGGGCTGGTCATCGGCATGATCTCCGGCCTGCTGTCCTTCATTCCGTTCGTCGGCACCCTGTTCGGATTCGTCGCGTCGGTCGGCATCGCCCTGTTCCAGTTCGACGAGACCTGGCGCATCGGGCTAGTTGTCGGCCTGTTCCTGTTCGGCCAGGCCATCGAAGGTAACGTCCTGACGCCGAAGCTGGTGGGTGACAAGGTGGGGCTGCATCCGGTCTGGGTGATCTTCGCCCTGATGGCGGGTGGCGCCCTGTTCGGATTCGTCGGCGTTCTGCTGGCCATGCCTGTGGCGGCCGTGCTGGGCGTTCTGACGCGCTTCCTGCTGAAGCGCTATACCGACAGCAGCTTTTACCGCGGACATGGCCCGGCCGAGCCGGCGGGGCTGGACCTGCCGCCCGATCCGCTGCTATCCCATCCAGCCGCGCAAGGGGCGGAACGGGGCGGCGGTGTCGCCGACATTCCCCCGCCCCCCTGATCTTCCAGCCCGATGACAAGGAGGGGCTGCCCCATGACCATCCCCCCGCGTCAATTGCCGCTGGACCTGGGCCATCGTTCCGCGATGGGCGAGGATGATTTCCTGGTCGCCCCCGGCAACCAGGATGCCGTTGCCTGGCTGGACGCCTGGCCCGAATGGCCGGCCCCGGCCCTGATTCTGTTCGGGCCGTCCGGTTGCGGCAAAAGCCATCTGGCCCAGATCTGGCGGGCCAGGGCACGGGCCAATCTGCTGACCGTCGAAGATCTGGCAACAGAGGATCTGCCTGACCTGCTGCGTCCCATGCGCACAGCCGTCCTGGACGGCGCGCAGGGCGTGGCCGGCGACCCGGCCCTGGAACGGGCCCTGTTCCATCTTTACAATCTGGCCCGTGAAATGGGCGGGCATCTGCTGCTGCTGGCAGACAATGCCCCCATCAATTGGGTCATCCGCCTGCCCGACCTGCGCTCCCGCCTGATGGCAGCGCCGGCCGTGGGCATGGCCGCCCCCGATGACGCTCTGTTGATGGCCGTGCTGGTGAAGCTGTTCACCGACCGCCAGATCCGCGTGGGCGAGGATGTCATCGACTGGCTGATGACCCGCACCGAGCGCAGCTTTGCAAATGCCCGCCGCGTCGTGGCTGAACTGGATCATGCGGCGCTGGCCGCCAAGAAGCCCATCACGGTGCGATTCTGCCGCCAGGTGCTGGGCGACCGCGGCTGATCACCTTATCGGGCGAAATGCGCCACTTCCCGGCTGCGGTGATTATCGGTCAGGAAACGCAGCCACTCCGCCCTGCCCTCGGCATGGCGGGCATAGACGTCGCGCAGCGCCTCCAGCAGCTCCGCCCGGCAGCCCAGCATGTCGCCGCCAATCTCCAGCATGCGCAGGTTAGGCCAGGCCTGGGGCCGTATGCGCACCACCTCGGCCAGCGCCTCACCCGCATGCCGATCGGGCCGGGCCTGCGCCAGGATCAAGGTCATGACGGCCGTCGACCGGGATATGCCCATATGGCAATGAACCAGCAGATGGTGATCAGGACTTGCTGCCTGCGTCAGGTCCCGGCCGAACGCCAGCACCTTCTCCAGGTGCGCGGCATCGGGCGCGACCCTCTCCGGCAGCAGTTCGACAATATCATCGAAACGCAGATCCACCCGATGGTGCGGTCCATATTGGTCAAAATCGACCAGCGGCGCACGATCGGGGTCGAGAATCGAGACCAGATGCGTCACCCCGGCGTCGGCATGCCGGGGCAGTTCATCAATGCCGCAGACAGTGGCGCGAAAAGGAACGAAGGCAGGCTTCGACACATCATTTCTCCGCGGTCGGTGCCGGGTCCGGCAGGCGGGTGATCGACCGGATGGGTATACGCTTTCCTTCGATGCCAACCCAGCCCCATCCGGCACAGATCTCCCCGTCGCTGCGGGGGATGAACGCCAGTTTGCTCTGGCTGTCGACATCAAGGGCGTCGGCCAACAGTCCCAATTCAATTCGATATCGTTGTTTCACCGCCACGGTCACGATCAGTGCCTGATCACCGTCGGCAACCCAGCCATTGATCCGACGTGATTCGATGCAGACTGGCTTCGCCGATTCCGCAGCGTGGGCAACCGAACCCATGGCCACGGCAAGCAGCAGCAGGACAAGACGCGTCATCGCATCCTCCGTCATGGACAGCCCCGCAAGGAAGACTGAGCCGGATCAATGGCGGCATCAAGGCAGGGGCGGCCATGGAAAACAAAAAACGGCAGCGAACCGTGTTCGTGCCGTTCAACATCATTCAAAACCAAAAGCCGAGGGGAAGGTTGGTGGGCGCACAAGGACTCGAACCTTGGACCCGCTGATTAAGAGTCAGCTGCTCTACCAACTGAGCTATGCGCCCAACCTTCGCAATCAAGCCGAAGAAATCGATCAGGTCGTCCATGGATTGGTGGGCGCACAAGGACTCGAACCTTGGACCCGCTGATTAAGAGTCAGCTGCTCTACCAACTGAGCTATGCGCCCAATCCATTTCCAACCGCGTCGGCGTCTTCCGCTTCAGCGTCCCGCCGCGTCGTTCATCGTGGCGAGGCGCGCTGTTTAGCAAAGGCATTTCACCTTGTCGACAGGTTTGATCGCGCAAATGACACTTTTTTTGGCGACCGAGCCTTGCGGCAAAGGCATGCCCGCAAAACAGGGGTCAGAGATCGCCCAGGCCCCGCCGCGACATGCGCACGTCCCGATGCACATGCACCGACATCAGCAGCCCGAACCCCACCATGACCGCCAGCGTCGCCGTCCCGCCGTAGGAGATCAGCGGCAGCGGCACGCCGACCACGGGGATCAGGCCCATGATCATGGCGACATTGATGAAGAGGTAGAGAAACAGGTTCACCGTCAGGCCCAGGGCCAGTAATCGCCCGAACTGGTGACGGCAGCGCCCCGCGATGACGAATCCGAACAGCAGCATAAGGCAATAGAGCCCCAGGAACCCTACGCTGCCGACCAATCCGAACTCCTCCGCCAGCATGGTGAAGATGAAATCGGTCTGCTTTTCGGGCAGGAAGTTCAGATGGCTCTGTGTCCCCTGCAGAAAGCCCTTGCCCATCAACCCACCGGACCCGAAGGCAATCTTCGATTGGGTGATGTGGTAGCCGGTGCCCAGAGGGTCGCTGTCGGGGTTCAGGAAGGTCTCAACCCGGTCACGCTGGTAATCGTGCAGCAGGAACTGCCAGGACAGCGGGATCGCGATCAGCACGGCACCGATGACAATGGCAAACTTCCACCAGCGCACACCCGACAGGAAAAACATGGCGCCGGCGGCCATGATCAGCATCAGCGAGGTGCCCAGATTGGGCTGAGCCAGCACCAGGGCCACGGGCGCCCCGACAATGGCCAACGGGATGACCAGGAACGGGATGCGCCCCGTATCCTCCAGCGAGGCGCCATGGAAATAGCGGGCCAGGGCCATGACCAGGGTGACCTTCATGATCTCCGATGGCTGAAGCTGCACAAAGCCCAGATCGATCCAGCGCTGCGCCCCCTTGCCCATATTACCGAACAGGTCGACGCCAACCAGCAGCACCATGACCATGCCGTAGAGCGGGTAGGTCATCTTCATCCAGACACGGATGTCCACGACGGCGATAAACAGCATCAACGCCAGACCCACACCGAATCGCAGCATCTGACGCGAGGCCCAGGGGTCAAAATGGCCATTGGCCGCCGAATAGAGCATGGAAAAGCCGACGCAGGCGACCAGCGTGATCAGCAGCACCAGACTCCAAGGGATATGGGCCAGCTTCTCGGTAAAGGAGAGGGTGGCGCCATCTGCGCCGGTATCGAGGCTCATCGTGTGCCTCCGGGTGGGGGCGGCGCAATATCGGCGGCGGGTTGCTGCGCTACGCTGGCGCGTGCCGCCTCCAGCATCTGGCATTCCAGCAGGATGTCGCGGGCAATGGGGGCGGCCACGGCACCGCCGCCACCGCCGTGTTCCACGATAACCGCACAGGCATATTTGGGCGCCTGCACGGGCGCGAAGGCGACGAACAGGGCGTGGTCACGCTCCCGCCAGGGCAGATTCTCGTTTCGGATGACGCCGGAATTGCGTTCAGCCATCGAAATGCGGCGAACCTGGGCACTGCCCGACTTGCCCGCCATTTCCATCCCTGGCACGGTGATCCGCGCCCGATAGGCCGTGCCGCCGGGGACGTTGCAGACAGCGTTCATGCCTTTCAGCACCGTCGCCAGATTCTCCGGCTTCACATCCAGGGCCG
The DNA here is from genome assembly GCA_943371025.1 of Hydrogenophaga intermedia. Taxonomy (GTDB): domain Bacteria; phylum Pseudomonadota; class Alphaproteobacteria; order Azospirillales; family Azospirillaceae; genus Niveispirillum. The sequence continues at coordinate 29,278 of CALRTC020000004.1, read as the reverse complement.
GCCATTCCGTTGTCTCCGTGAACTGACCCTCGATCGATTTCAGCAGATGTGGCTGTACAGCCCGGCCGCTGGCCAGCCGCGCCGTCATCACGGCCAGTTGCAGCGGCGTGGACAGCACATAGCCCTGCCCCATGGAGGCGATCAGCGTCTCCCCTTGGTGCCAGGGCTGCTTGAAGCGCTGGCGCTTCCATTTCGGGTCCGGAACAAGGCCAGCGCGCTCGCCGGGTAGTTCCAGGCCCACCTTGCTTCCCATTCCGAAGCGCCGGGCCATGTCGGCAATGCGGTCCATGCCGATGCGGCCCGCCAGGTCATAGAAATAGACATCGCAGCTGTTCATCAGACCGCCGACCATGTCCAGCGTGCCATGGCCGTTGCGGCTCCAGCAATGGAACCGGTGGCTGCCCAGTTCGATATGGCCGGTACAGGTGACGCGGTGGTCGGCATTGACGATGCCCGACTCCAGGGCGGCCAGCGCGGTCAGCATCTTGAAGGTCGACCCCGGCGGATATTCCCCGGCGATCACCTTGTTGATCAGCGGCGTCCGCTCGTCCTTCAACAGCGCCTGATAGGCTTCGTAACCGATGCCCATGGCGAACTGGTTGGGATCGAAGCTGGGGCTGGAGCAAAGGGCCTGCACGCCGCCAGTATGCACATCCATGACGATGGCGGCGGCACTTTCCTCCGCCGACAGGCGCTGATGCATGTAATGCTGCAATTTGGCGTCGATGGTCAGGGCCAGTTCGCGGCCCGTCTGCCCGGGGTCGCGCGCCAGTTCGCGGATGACGCGGCCGACGGCATTCACCTCCAGCTGCACATTGCCGGCGCTGCCACGCAAGGGCAGGTCATACTGCTTCTCGATTCCTCCCTTGCCGACACGGAAACCGGGCAGGCTCAGCAGCGGATCGCTGGAGCCCTCGACATCCTTTTCGGCCGCCGCCCCGACATAGCCCAGCACATGGCTCAGTGCCTCCCCGAAGGGGTAGGAACGGACCTGGCCGACATCAATGGACACGCCCGGCAGGTCGGGCAGATTCACCTCGATGGCGGCCACCTGGTCCCAGCTCAGATTCTCCTTCAGCGTGATGGGCGCGAAGGAGCGAGAGCGCTGGATATCACGCTGGATGCGACGTTCATCCGCCTCGGTCAGCGGCACCAGCCGGCCCACCTCATCCAGGATCTGCTGCACATCGCCGGCCCGCTCCGCCACGATGACGACGCTGAAATTTTGCTCGTTTACCGCCAGCGGCACGCCGAACCGGTCGGTGATCAGGCCGCGGGGCGGCGCCACCAGACGCAGCGAGATGCGGTTATCCTCCGCCAGCATCGTGTAGCGGTCGCTTTCCACGATCTGCAGATAATACAGGCGGCCGATCAGAGTCGCCACGGCACCCGCCTGCAAACCGCCCAGCACCAGGGTGCGGCGGCCGAGCATGCGTTGGCGCTCGGCATCCCGGTCAAACGCGGACATCGCCCCTTAACCCCTCAGCTCAAATAGGCGCGGTGCAGGCGCTGCAACAGCCACGCCACCAGCGGAAACAGCGCGACGCCCAGCAGCGCCTGCACAATCACCGCCCGCGCGTCCAGCAGGCTGGCCGTCATCAGTGCGAACACGACCCATTGTACCGCCGCCGCCCCCGTCGCCACCAACGCAAAACCGATCCACAGCATCAGGAAAGATCGACCCAGGAAAAAGCGGCGCTGCGTGATCAGCAGCCAGTAGGCCAGGATCATGGCCAGTGACGTCATGCCGATGGGCGTGCCGCCGATCAGATCCTGCAACAGCCCGATCATGAAGACCACAACGGGGCGAAGCAGATCCGGCCGGTGGATGACCCAGTAGAACAGGCACATCAGCATGAAGGGCGCCGTAACCAGCGCGTAGCCCGGCAATTGCAGCGGCACCATGCCAACCAGCATGGCGACGATGGTCACGCCGAACGGCAGAAGGTTCCGCGCCGTCTGGTCAAGCTGATGCAGAAATCCGCCGGCCAAGCCGCTGGCCCTCACTTCATCGCGCCGGGCTGCGCCGCTTCGGCGGCCAGACCGCCCGTAACACCGAAATCGATGATCTGGACATGCTCAAGGCGGGACAGGTCGGCCATCGGCACCACCCGCGGCTTGCCGTCCGCCCCCAATTCAACAACGCCGACCGGCAGGCCCGGCGGGAACAAACCGCCATGGCCGGAGGTGAAGACGCGCTCACCCGGCGCAACCTGGGTATTGGGCGGAAGATAGGTCAGCAGCGGATGATCGGAATTGTCACCCGCCATCATCGCCCGCTGGCGGCTGGTTTCCAGAACCACCGGGATACGGGCATTCAGGTCGGTGATCAGCAACGCGCGGGACGACCACTCGCCCACCTGCACGATGCGCCCGACCAGCCCCTGGCCCGACATCAGGGCATGACCACGCTGCACACCGTCACGACCACCGACCGTCACCACGATCGTGCGCACGAAGGCGCCGCCAGGGTCGCCGACGACGCGGGCCGTCACCACGCGCGCGGCGGGGTCCGGCTTGAAGGACAGCAGCGAACGCAGCGAACGGTTCTCCGCCTCCATGCGCAAGGCCGCCTGCTGCCATTGCTGCAGAAGCGCGTTCTCTTCCCGCAGGCGGATATTCTCGGAATGCATTTCGGCCAGAGAACGGAAATATTCCAGCCCGTCGGCCACACTGGCCGCCGGGCGGGACATCACGTTCAGAATGGGGGCAACGGCGTCAGTAACGCGTGACCGCGCCTGATCGATGGCCGTTCCGTTCACATGGCCGATCATCATCAGTGCAATGGCGGCCAGGATCAGCAGCGGAAAGTAGAATCGCTGCACCATCCCCCAAAGGGGAGCCGCGATACGTACGACGGAGCCGCTGTTGCGTGTCTTCACCGGGGGTCGTGTCCCGAGATCAGGTAAGCCATCAAAATCGACGACTTACAATGTCATGTGAAAGTAGCGCGACAATGCCGGGCTGTAAATGACGGATCGTCGTAAACAACCCGTCAATACATGCGGATCAGCACGTTGCGGAGGCTTTCCTCTTCCAGCGCGCGACCGGAGCCCAGCGCCACGCAGGACAGCGGATCATCGGCGATGGAGACGGGCAGGCCCGTCGCATGACGCAGCACATAATCCAGATTGGCCAGCAGCGCGCCGCCACCGGTCAGGACAATGCCCTTGTCCACGATGTCGGCGGCCAGTTCGGGAGCGGTATGTTCCAGAGCAACCTTGACCGCCTCGATGATCTGGCTGACAGGTTCGGCCAGGCTCTCGGCGATCTGGCGCTCGCTCATCACCAGTTCCTTGGGCACGCCGTTCATCAGGTCGCGGCCCTTGATCTCCATCACCCGGCCTTCGCCATCTTCCGGCGGGCAGGCGGAGCCGATTTCCTTCTTGATACGCTCGGCAGAACCCTCACCCACCAGCAGATTATGGTGGCGACGGATGTAACCGATGATGGCTTCGTCCATCTTGTCACCGCCCACGCGGGCGGAACGGGCATGGACGGTACCGTTCAGCGACAGCACGGCCACTTCGGTGGTGCCACCGCCGATATCCACAACCATGCTGCCCGTCGGCTCCGTAACGGGCAGGCCGGCACCAATGGCGGCAGCCATCGGCTCTTCGATCAGGGAGACGCGGCGGGCGCCGGCAGCCTCAGCCGATTCCTGGATGGCACGGCGTTCGACGGCGGTGGAACCCGACGGAACGCAGATCACGATCTCAGGACTGGCGAAGCTGCGGCGGTTGTGAACCTTGCGGATGAAATGCTTGATCATCTCTTCCGCGACTTCGAAGTCGGCGATGACGCCGTCGCGCAGCGGGCGGATGGCCTGGATGTTGCCGGGCGTGCGGCCCAGCATCAGCTTCGCCTCGTCACCCACGGCCAGGACCTGCTTTTTGCCCCGCAGGTCGCGTATCGCAACCACGGAGGGCTCATTCAGGACGATGCCCCGACCCTTCACGTAGACGAGCGTATTGGCTGTGCCAAGGTCGATCGCCATGTCGGCGGAGAACATACCGAGCAGGTTTGAAAACATGGGTGAAACGTATCTCTGACAAGTCCGGATTTTGCCGCCGGTGGTGCGGTCGGACCCCGGATATGCCGAACCGCGTTTGTTGCATAGACCATTTGGGGGCGGCCCCTCAAGCCTTGAAAGCCACCGACACCGAATTTGTGCCCCGTTTCGCACTGCACCACCGCATGTCTGCTGCATGGGCTTTGCACAGCGACAAACCGGGGCCGGAAGCACCGGAAATCATGGCGACAAGAAGGCAAAAAACCCCCGCCGACGGGTAGTCGGCGGGGGTTTCTCCGGAAGGTTGCGAATCAGCGTTGGCGATCAGGCGGACAGGGCGACGGGCGCCGTTTTCTGCCGCTTGGTCATCAGTTTGTTGAGCGCATGCACATAGGCCCGGGCACTGGCGACCAGCGTATCGGCATCGGCCCCCTGCCCGTTCACGGTCTTGCCACCCTCTTCCAGGCGCACCGTCACCTCAGCCTGGGCATCGGTGCCCTGGGTGACCGCATGCACCTGGTAGAGCTGCAATTTGGCTTCGTGTGGGAAGGCCAGCTTCAGCGCGTTGAACACGGCATCAACGGGACCATTGCCGAAGGCGACCACCGGGGCAATCGGCTTGCCGTCGATCTCCAGTTCCAGCACGGCGTGCTGCGGCCCGCGCGAGCCGGCCACGACATGCAGGGCCACGAAACGGATATGGTCGTTCTGACGGCCAACCTCGTCATCCATGATGGCGACGATGTCCTCGTCATAGATGTCCTTCTTGCGGTCGGCCAGATCCTTGAACCGGCCGAACGCATCATTGATGGCGTTCTCGCCCAGATCGTCATAGCCGAGTTCCTTCAGCTTGGCGCGGAAGGCGGCGCGGCCGGAATGCTTGCCCATGACCAGCGACGACCGGTTAAGCCCCACCGATTCCGGCGTCATGATTTCATAGGTTTCGGCGTGCTTCAGCATGCCATCCTGGTGGATACCGCTTTCATGGGCGAAAGCGTTGGCGCCGACGATGGCCTTGTTGGGCTGAACCTGAAAGCCCGTGATGGTGGAGACCAGACGGGAGATGCGGGTGATGTACTCGGTCTTGATGCCGGTGGTGCAGCCGATCAGGTCGTGACGGGTACGCAGGGCCATCACCACCTCTTCCATGGAGGCGTTGCCCGCGCGTTCGCCCAAGCCGTTGACGGTGCATTCGACCTGCCGCACGCCGGCCCCGATACCGGCCAGCGAGTTGGCGACAGCCAGACCCAGATCATTATGACAATGGACGGAGAAGATGGCCTTGTCGCTGTTGGGGACACGGGTCATCACATCGGTGAACATCGCGGCATATTCTTCCGGCAGGGCATAGCCGACCGTGTCCGGGATGTTGATCGTGGTGGCCCCCGCCTTGATGGCGGCTTCCACGCACCGGCAAAGGAAGTCGCGGTCCGACCGCGAACCATCCTGGGCCGACCATTCCACGTCATCCACCAGATTACGGGCATAGGACACGTAATCGACGGTGCGTTGCAGCACCTCCTCCTCCGTCATCTTCAACATGTAATTCATGTGGACGGGGCTGGTGGAAATGAAGGTATGGATGCGCTTGCGCTGGGCCAGTTGCAGCGCCTCGGCTGCGCGGTCGATGTCGGCGCGCGAGGTGCGGGCCAGCGCAGCAATGACGGAATTCTTGACCGTACGGGCAACCTCGCGCACGGCCTCGAAATCGCCGTTGGAGGCGATGGGGAAGCCGGCCTCGATCACGTCGACGCCCATCTCCTCCAGCACGGTGGCGATGCGCAGCTTCTCGTCCAGATTCATCGAACAGCCGGGCGCCTGCTCGCCATCGCGGAGCGTGGTGTCGAAAATGATGACGCGGTTCTTATCGCGGTTGATGGTCATGTCCTGGTCCCTCGGCGGCACTCTGGGCGCGGGCCTGTTCAGGCTATGGGCGCCTTCGTTGATCTATACAGGTGCGGATACGGTGCCGGGACGGCACCTTTGACCCCTGATCGCGGGTCGCGCCGCGTCTGGGCGGCACGACATCGGGCGCTCAGGGGGAGATTAGTCGTAGCGCGGCCAGGACAAGGCTGCCGCGACGGATGGAGGACGCGCACGACACAGCGTGACGGGCGCAAGCACCCGTATCACCATGATCGCCAGCGATGTGGTCTGCCGCCTTCACGGGGGGACCTGTCCATCCTTAGGGGTTGAAGCCGCCAGCGAGAGCAGACAGCTCATTACAGAATTTGTTTTTACGGCGAAATCACTGGAGCGGCAAGCCCGTTCGGCAGGAAAGAACTGCAAACAAGGCAGCCATTCCAGGGCGGCGGGACAAACTGGATGATAACCGCCGCCATTTGGCCTTCATTCCCCTCGACATTGACAGGACGCACCCCATTGTCTAGCGGTAGCTCTGGTAGCGTCATGAGAAGGTCAAGTTCATGAATTTCCTGAGTGCCATCGGCCGAACGACCTTGACCTTCATGGGGGCGGCGGGGCGGCTGGCCCTGTTCACGCTGACGGCACTGATGCACTGCGTGCGGCCGCCATTCTATTTCCGGCATATCGGCCGGCAGATGGTTGAAATCGGCTATTACAGCCTGCCCGTCGTCGGTCTGACCGCCGTGTTCACGGGTATGGTGCTGGCCCTGCAGAGCTACAGCGGTTTCTCGCGCTTCTCCGCCGAAAGCGCCATCGCCACCGTCGTCGTGTTGTCGATCACCCGCGAACTGGGCCCAGTGCTGGCCAGCCTGATGGTGGCCGGGCGCATCGGTGCGGCCATGGCCGCCGAACTGGGCACGATGCGCGTGACGGAGCAGGTGGACGCCCTGACCACCCTGTCGACCAATCCCTACAAGTATCTGGTCGTGCCACGGCTGATCGCCGGCACCACCATGCTGCCGCTGCTGGTTCTGGTGGCGGATATCATTGGCGTGTTCGGCGGCTATCTGGTGGCCGTGTATCGGCTGGGCTTCAACGCTTCCACCTATATCAACAACAGCTGGCAATATCTGGAACGGATGGATGTCATCTCCGGTCTGGTGAAGGCGGCCGTGTTCGGCTTCATCATCTCGTTGATGGGCTGCTATCACGGCTACAACTCGCGTGGCGGCGCACAAGGCGTGGGTGCCGCCACGACGAATGCCGTGGTGTCGGCCTCCATGCTCATCCTGGTCCTGAACTATCTGCTGACGGGGATCTTCTTCTCATGACCATGATGCAGGAACAGACCATCGGTACGGATGTGCCCAAGATTTCGCTGTCTGGCGTGAAGAAGGCGTTCGGCCCCAAGGTCGTGCTGGATGGCATCGACCTGGACGTGAAGCGGGGGGAGAGCATCGTCATCATCGGTGGATCCGGTACCGGCAAGTCGGTGCTGCTGAAATGCATCCTGGGCATCCTGCAGCCCGATGCCGGCAGTATCCGCATTGACGGCGAGGATACGACCCATATCGGTGGAAGGGAGCGCGAACGGGTCATGTCCAAATTCGGCATGCTGTTCCAGGGTGCCGCCCTGTTCGACAGCCTGCCCGTCTGGGAAAATGTCGCCTTCGGACTAATCCAGGGACAACAGCGCCTGGGCCGCAAGGAAGCCAAGGAGCGGGCGGTCGCCACGCTGGGCGCCGTCGGCCTGACACCGGATGTGGCCAATCTCTACCCATCCGAGCTGTCGGGCGGCATGCAGAAGCGCGTGGGTCTGGCCCGCGCCATCTGTACCCGGCCCGAAATCATCTTCTTCGACGAGCCGACGACGGGCCTGGATCCGATCATGGCCGATGTCATCAACGACCTGATTGTCAAATGCGTGAAGGATCTGGGCGCCACGGCGCTGTCCATCACCCATGACATGGCCAGTGCCCGCAAGATCGCGGACCGCGTGGCCATGCTGTACAAGGGCAAGCTGATCTGGGTCGGCCCGGTGTCGGAGATCGACAATTCCGGCAATGACTTCGTGGATCAGTTCATCCATGGCCGCGCGGACGGGCCGATCACGATGCAGATCCGCGCCTTCTGACCCGAACACAGCAGTGCCGACGCCGGTTCAGCGCGTCGGCACGGACCCACGCAGGGGCAGGAACGGCATGCCGGCCAGATCCATGGCCGCGTCCACCAGATCGTCGCCCTTCTGGTCGAATAGTTGCAGCAGCAGGTCGTCCATGGCCCGCTCCTCCGACTGTCCGCATTCCAGATAGATGCGGCCCAGGGCCTCCGTCTGGAAATCCTGCCGGCCCGCGTCCCCTCCCCTGTAGCCCTGCTTGTGCGCCACCCGCAGCGCGACCTGGAAGGGGGCGAACAGACGCTTGGGCACATGTGCGTGGTCCAGCAGGGCGCGCAAGCTGTCCCACCGCCCCTCATGCAGCAGCGTCAGGGCATTGGCCTTGCGCACCCGCGATTTGGTAGCGATGGCCGCCGCGAAGAAATCGAAATCGCCACCGCACAGGGTGCGCAGCAGCAGCGGCACGCCCAAGCGCCCCTGCTCATGCAGATGTACCGCCAGCGCATCGGCATCCATGCCGGCGCGCGCCAGGGGCCGCAGCATGGCCAGGGTGGCGGCATCCCGGCCGTGATTGGCGATCTCCGCCGCAATGACCGGGGAAAGGCGGTGACGTTCGACCAGCAGGTCCCGGACCTTCTGCGATGCGGAACCGATCAGCCGCTCGACCACCGTCGCCGGCAGCAACGTGCGGGCCGCCAGAGGCTCCGCGACGAAGGGCACATGCACATAACGGTCGGCCAGCGACAGCAAGGTGCCGTCACTGATGTCGGCCTTCTGGTTTCCTGCCAGGGCGGCCACCACCGCCAGGTTGCCGACATCGGCCAAGGCACCGGAAACAACCGAGGACAGGACATCGCGGGTAGCGATGGCCAGTTGCTTGTCTGCACGCCCCTGTCGGATCACCTCCAACAGCAGTTCATCGGCGATCTGCCGGCCATGGTGCAGGATGGGAAAGGCCACGGATGTGACATCCAGCGCCAATGTCCTGGCCAGATCGTCCGACAGCAGGGGGCTGTTGAACAATTGCCAGGCAACGGCTTCACGCACCTGCTGCACCGTGTCGTGGGCCAGCCGCTCCAGCAGTTCCCCGACCAGCGACCGCTCCGCATCGGCCAGCAGACCCGCTTCAACTGTCCGCACCAGTTTCGACACCATCTCAATCCGCGCTTCGGCGGATCGATCCTGGGCCAGACGGTTCACGTCGTCGGGGGTCAACCCCGTGCGCATGTCGTTCATCGCTCCCGACCACTCCCCAAGGCCCTTCTGCGGGGCCTCTATTCGATGTCCAGCGCATCGGACCGGATCACATCGGCCCATGTCCGTTCCAGCCGGCGCAGCGTGCGATACGTGGACCACAGGTCTTCCATCGCCTGCGTACCGAAGGCTAAACCTCCAATATGGGCAGCCTCAACCCGCCGCAACTCGTCCCGCAATGCCAGGCCGGAAGCCGTCAATCGCACCTTTATCTGCCGACGGTCACCATTGCTGTCATCCAGTGTTTCGACAAAACCGGCTTCCACCAGGGCCTTCATATTGCTTGCTGCATTGGCGCCCAGATAATAGCCCTGGGCCACCAGATCGCGCAGGGTGAGGCTCGCCTCGCCGATGGTCAGCAGCATCAGGCCCTGCACCGGTGCTATACGGGCAACGCCCAGCCGCTCAAGCTCGATCCGTACCACGTCCAGGTAGCGGCGATGCAGCCGCTCCAGCAGGCGCAGAAGATCGTGGCTGTGGGTGAAGAGCGCGGATGCATCCTGCTCCGCCGTCATCCGCCCTGACGGCGGTGGCTCCCCCGCCCCTGCCCGCATTCGTCCGCTCCAATCGGTCCCACGAACGGGCCCCTCATTGTTCTATCATCCGCCCCCGGCAGCCGCCAGCACAGCAAAAACAAAAAGGGCCGACGCAATGGTCGACCCTTCATATGATCAATGACGTTGAACCGCACCTGATCAGTTCGGCTTGCTTTCACCCGGCTTGGCTTCCGTCAGCTTCGGATCGGCGTCCGCCGCCGCTTCCTCTTCTTTCAAACCCTTCTTGAACGCCTTGACGCCCTTCGCCATGTCGCCCATCACGCTGGGCAGCTTGCCCGCGCCGAACAGCAACAGCACGACGACAAGAACGATGATCCAGTGCCAGAGGCTCATGGCGCCCATGGGTAATCTCCAAATCTTGAGGCTGAACTCACAATCCGTGCAACGTCACAACAGATAGGCATTCAACGGGCCAATGTGAAGCGCGAAGAGCGTCGTCACCGGAACTTCATGCCTGCCCCCGCATTTCAAAGCGGACTTCCAAACGTTGGCGCGACCGCCCTATGGACTCAAGCGGGTGCGGTGGTTTGCCCTCATCCGGGTGGTAACGCAGGCCAGCCGCATAGCGCAGGGCAGATTGCTCGAACAATCCCGGCGGGACGGCTTCGACGACACGCACATCCTGCGGGGCGCCGTCATCGCCGATACGGAACTCGACAATGACACGCCCTTCACGCCGCAGCCGCAAGGCGCGTTCCGGATAATGCAGTCGGGGACGGAAAAGAGGTTCCAAGTCCGACATGGGAGATCCGAAGAGTGACCGGCAGGGGCGATACCGGGGGTTCACGGGCGGCGGAGGACCGCCTCCCGCGGGTAGCACGGCAGATTTGAATGAAAAAGGGGCGGATGCCGAAGCCGTCCGCCCCTTCTCGCTTACTTCGCCTTGGCGGCGTTCAGCAGGTACAGACGGGCCAGATCGCCGGGACCGTCGGTGGCCTTGATCGCCTTGGCGGTCGCCTCGGCCTTGGCCTTCTGGCCGGCAGCCAGGTAATAGGTGACCAGGCGCAGACGGGCATCGTCCGGGTTCTTCAGATTGCCCTTGGCAATGGCCGCCTCGGCCAGGGTGATAGCCTTGTCATACTTGCCATAACCGGCATAGGCTTCGGCAACACGCAGGATCGGGCCGCCATTGGGACCGGCCACCGCCTCGGTTTCCGTCTGGGCCAAGCCCTTCTGATCGTCGGCAACCTGCTTGGTCGCCAGATCCTTCAGGCGCTTATGACGCTCGGCTTCACCGCCGGAACCCAGAAGTCCCTTGGCATAGCCCTTGTCGATCAGGCCCATGGCCTCGCCGGGGTTGCCGGCCTGCATGGACAGCTGCGCCATTTCCATGATGTCGTTGGTCGTGTCCAGCAGACCCAACGTATCCATCAGGCGATAGGTATCCAGCGTCAGACGGTCACGCGCGAAGCCCGGCTTGCGCTGCGTGCGCAGCAGCAGGTCCAGCCAATAGTCGCGCTTGGGGTAATAGCGAACCAGCTTTTCCAGCGCGCCGACATAGCCGGCCTCGTTCTTGCTTTCGTTGTTGGCAGCGGCCAACAGCTGCAGGTCCTTCTCGTCCGGCGTCTGGCCGGACTTCTCAACAGCGCTGATCTTGGCAGAGACTTCCTTGATCGCGTTCGGATAGTCCTTGTTGAGATAATAGGACTGCAGCAGCAGCGTCTTCAGCGCCGGTTCCGTACCACCAGCGGAGAAATACTTCTGCGTCCAGGTGATGGACTTGCCGTAGTTCCTCTGCTGATAGAAGGCCTGCGCCAGCGCCTGGGTAAAGGTCAGCTGCTGCGCCGCCGGGAAACGGCCCGTGGCAAACACGGCCTCGAACGACTTTTCGGCAATGTCCAGCTCGCCAGCCTGATAGGCGGCGATGGCGCGCATCTGCTCGACCATGAAATCTTCAAACGGCGTCTTGTCGGCGACGTTGTCGGCTTCCTTGATCTTGGCAAGCGCGTCCTTGAACTTCTTGCCCTTCATCAGTTCCTGGGCAGCCTGCAGCGGCTCACCCACTTCCTTGCGGACGGTATCGCCCTGCGGAGCCTTTTCCTTCTTCTCACCGCTCGCCTTCTGCGCAAAGGCCTCAGACGGTGCCATGACAACGGCGAGGGAGCCAAAGGCCAGAGCCGACCCCAGAAGGGCGGCGGTAAAAAGACGGGTGCGGATCATGTCTCTATCTCGGTCTCTGTCGATCGGATCGCTTGTCTCTTGGCGATGGGGCCCCGAACGACGGGTGATACAGTACGGCCAGCCATCCGGCCGCGTCGGCAATGAAATCAGCAATTGGCGGCAGGTTTAAGGCGGGTCCATGTCGGACCCGCCTTATACTTCCGACCGACGATCAGTCCAGGAACTGCTCGCCGCCCACGAGGCCGATCTTGTTCAGGCCATTCCGCTGCGCGGCTGCCAGAACCATCGCCACATGCTTGTACTTCACCAGCTTGTTTGGACGCAGATGCACTTCCGGCTGCGGCTCCTTCAGAGCCGAAGACTGGATACGCTGCACCAACTCGTCACGTCCGCTGACAACCTGGTTGTTCCAGATCACCGTACCGTCGAAATCAACGACGATGTCGATGACCTCTGGCTCAACCTGGTTCTGCTGCGGCGGGGGCGGACCCGCCGGCATGTCGAGCTTCACGGCGTGGGTCTGAACCGGAATGGTGATGATGAGCATCACCAGAAGCACGAGCATCACGTCGATCAGTGGCGTCGTGTTCATTTCCGGGGCGACGCCACCGTCCTCGCCGCCGCCCGCACCTACACTCATGCCCATGGGGGCCTCCTATCCTTCAGGTCCCGGGGGTAGAACGGCGCTCAGCGAGCGCCGTTCAGGTAACCCGCGGGGGGCTCGGTGATAAAGCCGATCTTCAGGATGCCGGCACGCTGGCAGGTCACGACAACCTTGCCAACGAACTCGTACCGCCCTTCCTTGTCACCACGGATGTGGATCTCAGGCTGCGGTACCAGCACCGCCACTTCCTTCATGCGTTCGAACAGTGCGTTGTAATCCGGCAGCAACGCCGCATTCCAATAGATGTTGCCATCCGGGTCGACACCGATCGTCACGTTTTCCGGCTTGGTCACAGTCGGCACATTCGCTTCATTGGGAAGCTGAACGGGGATCGTCTGGATGGCCACCGGAATGGTCAGCAGGAAGATGATCAGCAGAACGAGCATCACGTCCACCAGCGGCGTCGTATTGATTTCCGACACCACTGAGTCTTCGCCGTCATCGGCGGTCCCGACGCTCATCCCCATGGTTAGGCGCTCCGCTTGGACTTCTGACCGGCGATCAGCAGGGCATGCAGATCGGAGGAGAAGTTGCGCAGACGGTCCATGACCAGCTTGTTACGACGGGTCAGCCAGTTATAGGCCAGCACGGCCGGCACGGCGACCAGCAGACCGATGGCGGTCATGACCAGAGCGCTACCGACGGGGCCGGCGACCTTGTCGATCGAAGCCTGACCGGACAGACCGATGTTCACCAGGGCGTTCAGAATACCCCACACCGTACCGAACAGACCGATGAAGGGGGCGGTGGAGCCCACGGTGGCCAGGAAGGCCAGACCACCCTGCAGACGGGCATTGATGCTGTCGACCGAACGCTGCAGCGACATCGTCACCCAGGTGTTCAGATCGATATGGTCGGTCAGGGCGCCGTCATGGTGCTCCGTGGCGCGCAGGCCGTCTTCAACCACGCCGCGGAAAGCCGAGGTTTCCTTCAGGCGGGTGGCGCCCTCGGCAACCGAGCCGGCGGTCCAGAAGTTCTTCTCAGCGGCAGAGGCCTGGGCCATCAGGCGGGCCTGCTCGATGATCTTGGTGACCAGGATGTACCAGGTGCCAGCCGACATGATGACCAGCACGACCAGCACAGCCTGATCGACCGGGTCACCGTGGGCGACGATGGCCTTCAGGCCATAGGGGTTCTCAGCCGGGGCGGCAGCTTCATCGGCAGCCGGAGCCGCAGCGTCAGCAGCCGGCGCCTCAGCGGCCGGAGCGGTGGCGGCAGCCGGAGTCTCGGTAGCCGGGGTGGTGGACTGGGCAATGGCCGGGGCCGACAGCGTGGCGACAACGGCGGCGGCGGCGGCGAGGCGGCTGATGCCCGCCAGGGTGAACAGCTTGTTCATCGTAGCTCTGCTTTCAGACTTACGTGTTTCGATTTCGATCGATGCGATGAGGATCAGCGCGCATCTTCAAGGCGGAAGGTGAGCGGAACCAGTGTCGGCAGCCAGGCACCCTGGGGAGCACCATTGACCGTCGGCGGTTCACACTTCCACCGGCCACGCTTGGCTTCCTTCATCCAGGCTTGGTCCAGGCGCTCGAACCCGCTCGACCTTTCGATCGCACCATCGGAGATGCGGCCGTCAGCGTTGCAGTACAAGCGCATGAGAGTCGTGCCGGCCTCTTCCAGTCGGATCGACTGAGCGGGGTATTCGGCCCGGTTCTTCTGCAGGCTCTTCACATCAATCTTACCCCCCGTCGGCGGAGCCGGCGGTGCCTCGACCGGACGGGTCGGGGTCTGCACAACCGGGGGCCGTTCCGACGTCGTCGCCTGGATCGCCGTGGCCGGCGGCGGCGGCCGGGCAATGTCGATCTCGGGCGGCGGAATGAACGGCGGAGGAGGCGTATCGAACTTGGGCGGCGGCGGCGGCGGCGGCGTATCCGGCGGCGGCGGCTGAACTTCCTCAATGATCTCGGTCTTGATCGGATCGGTGATCACATGGACCACGTCACGAGCCAGACCCGTCATCAGGGCGTAGATCAACCCGATATGCAGAATAACGACCACCGCGACGCCCACCAACCGCCCTGAACTTTGCGGCTGTTGCCGCCGGTAAGGCGATTGCGACAGGTAGGACATCGGTCGGTCACTCGATCCACAGGGGGATGGGGCTTCCGCCATAACACACAAAGAAGCATCTGACACCCGCCGGTCTTGGTTAAAAGCCGGATTTTTCGTGTCAGCCCTTCAATGGGAGCCATGGGCCATTCCTCTCCTTCGGCGTCCGACCTTCCCTTACGGAAAGAACGAAATTTCAGAGTTCGAGGAACAGCATCGGAGGCTGGGGGCTTGGCCGGATCCCATAAGGATACCTGCGCCACAGCCAGTTGCGGTTATTGTGGCGGCGGGAGCGATCGGCACAGCGCCATACGCCACCCGCCAGTTCATCATCAGGCGAGGGCCGGCGGCCCGGTCGGGCAGCGCCCGGCCTCCCGATGGCGCCCTTCCGGCGTCAAGCCGATGCGAAGGGCGCGAATGACGTCGCTGCCACGCAGGGGCAGCGCGTAGAACAGTGCGATGGCGACGACAAGCAGGGTGGGGAGCAGTGACGGATCACCGCCAGCCATTTCGGCTTCCCGCTTGCCAAGTGCGGCAGGCCGCAACGTGGTCGCCGGCTGGGCTCCCAGATCCTGCACACGGGAGAGCGGCATAGCCTCCCCTGCAATGGACCAGGGTGCGGGCGACGACAAAGGCGAAACGATCCCGGGTACCGCAGCACCCCGGATCATCGAGACCAGGAACAGAAGAGCGAGGAGCCCACAGGCCCATCCGCGCGTCATGTCGTGTGTCGCCTCCGCCAACCGGCACCATGGCCGGATCGGGAGCGACACTCTCACAGCGTTGACGTCAACACAATGCCCTAAAGCGTGCCAAGCATACGATTATGCCCGCAAATGTGTGTGTTGAGCGATCAATCCGGCATAAGCCGAAAGATCATAACCCACCATCGAGGCAGAATGTAATATTGCATCGCAATCGAGCGTGCCGGCTTTCGCTTCTGCGAGCGCCCACAGAATCGTGCTGCGGGTGCCGGAGCGGCAATGGGCCAGCACAGGACTCGGCGATCGGGCCAGCGCTTCACCGAACGCCGGCGCCACAGCCTCCAACGTCGGCATCGTGGCCGGCAGATAGACATAGGTGATGCCTAGTGCCGCGGCGAGCCGCGCAGCATCGGCGGAGGGGAGCTGACCAGGCTCCTCCCCGTCGGGACGATTATTGATGATGGTGCGGAAACCCGCGGCATGCGCCGACCGGATGTCCGCTTCCGTCACCTGCGGAGCGACCGACAAACCATCGACCAGTGGACGGAAATCTACTGTCATGACGCCCCACCTGAACTGATAATAGGAGTATGGACCGTGCGACCGACCTTATCCGCAGCACCTGCCGGCTCGCCACCACCAGACCGACCGGTCGGAGCAGCGAATCAGCCTATGCGGCAGCGCGGCATAAATGGGCTCGGCGTTGCTGCGCCGCAATATGCGGTTCTGCAACCCTGGCCCGGCCGAAACGGCTTGCATAGCTCCTATCTGGGCATCAGCCGGCAATGCGCAAGGGGGTCACGGCGGAATCGACAATGCCACGGGCGCGACGGCGCACGGTTACCAGCAAATCCAGCATGCGCTGACGCTGCTCCTGCGTCAGGTCGCGCAGCAGCATGTCATTGATGCCCTGACGCTTGGGCTGCAGGCGGCGCAGCACCTCCAGGCCCTCCGGCGTGACGCGCAGCAGCTTGCGGCGGCGGTCCTGCGGGTCATCCTGCTGGCTGATCAGGCCCTTGCGGATCAGTTCGGTGACGGTAGCGGAGATATGCGGGCGCGACAGACCGCGGGCCGAGGCGATCTCGGAAGAGAAAATGCCTTCATGGGTGCGCGCGCCATCCTGGAAATTGGCGTCGCCGGCGACATTCATCAGCACGGTCCATTGCGGTGCGGTCAGGCCAGCCTCGCTCAGCATGTCCTCGCACTGATGCGCAATGATGTTCGCCAGGTCCATCAGGTTGAGGGCGATGGCATCCTCGGCGCGGAAACGGAAAGCATTGGTCGTCATGGCGATGGTCCGGTGTCTGGTCTATGGATGCTGCCATCCTGACCAGATCGAGGCTGCTTCGCATTGACGCGGATCAATAAAGATTGCGTCTTCCAACCGTCCGACCGCCTATTTGTGCGCCCGTCACGCCAACGGCCGATCCACCGTTCCGTCCGGGAGCCGGCGCCGTCAGTCCTCAGCCCACCGGCGGATCAGATTCGAAAGGCACTTGGACAGAAGGTCGAATTCAGGCGTCTTGCCTTCGCGGTTGAATATCCCCTGCCGCGCCGTGTCCAGATCGAAAAGCAATTCACGTTCGCCAGCGTCACGGATGAAGGAGCGTATCCAGCCGACGGCCACCAGACGTTGCCCGGCGGTGACCGGCTCCACCCGGTGCAGGGTGGTGGACGGGTAGAACAGGCCTGCACCCGCCGGCAGCTTGAAGGAGACATCGCCGGCCGCCGTCTCCATCACCAATTCGCCCCCCTCATAGCTGTCAGGGTCCGTAAGGAACAGCGTGAAGGAAACGTCGGTGCGGGTTCCCGCCATCAGGGCGTCATCAACATGACTGCCGTAATGCTGTCCGCCCGCGGCACGCGCGAACAGAATAGGGCCGAAACGATGAGGGCGCGTGGCCATGGCCACCACCGGCTGCCGACGGACGGCCCGTTCGACAAGTGCGCGCAGATCGGCATGGGCCGGGTCATCTCCGCGCAGCTGCTCGTTATCCTTGACCAGCCGCGCGTGCCAGCCGGCCGTGGCTGCACCCGGCTGAAACAGCCCCTGCGACAGCCGCTCCGCCATCAGCGCCACCTCGTCAGGCAACAGGACATTGGCGACAGGCAGTATCATCGCGCCCTCCTTCAGGCCCCAAAGTCACAACCGTTAAGATTGCGAATGACTTGCAATCGTTGAACCATCATGGCACGGTCGCCAGCTTGTCAGCCATCATTCTTGTACATGGGGAACCTGTTTCCATGATTCAGCTCCGTCCGCGCCTTTGGGTCGGTATCGGCCTTTCGGTTCTGGCCAGCGCCGCCCCGGCCCTGGCGGCCTCCGCCGATGCAGGACTTTGGCAACCCAGCGGCGCCCTGTTGATGCAGGTTGCCCAAGGCGGTGAGGGTGGAGAAGGCGGTGAAGGGGGCGAGGGGGGCGTGTCGGCGGAAGAAGCTGCCGGCGATCCCGTCGCCTTCATCAGCGCTCTGGACGTCACGGCCGCGCATTATCATGCCGGCCTAGCCGCCTTCAAATCAGGCGAGAAGCAGGCGGCCGGCGAGATGTTCGCCCACCCGATCTCCGAGATCTATATCGATCTGGAGCCGGTTTTCAGGGCCCAAGGGGCCACGCCGTTCCAGGACGAAATGACGAGGGCGTCGGAACTGGCCCTGAATAAGGCGCCGGTGGCGGAGGTGGAAAAGGCCGTGAAGGCAGTGCTGACTGCACTGGACGCAACCGCCGCCAAGGCACCGAGAACCACTAAAGGCCCACGGGAGGTGCAGGCCAGGCTGCTGGCCGGCATGCTGGAACGGGCGGCCCGCCAATACCGTTCCGCCGGGGCCACGACAGAGTTCGAACCCTATCTGGACGGGTACGGTTTCGCCGTCACGGCCAAGGTCCGCTCCCAGGGGCTGGTGAAGGCCGGCGTGCCCCTGCCGGCGGAGGTTCAGGCTGCCATCGACCTGCTGGCCAAGGCCTATCCCACAGCCCTGCGTCCGGCAAATCTACCGGTGGCCGCAGACGCGGTGACCGTTCAGGTCTCCAAGGCACAACTGGCCCTGTCGCGCATCCGCTGAGCAGGCTTCAGCCCTTGCGCGGGGCACGAGCCAGCAGGCTGTCCACCAGCCCGGGCGGCAGCACCCCCAGCAGCCAGGACACGGCGTAGGTAGGGAACGGAAAGGCCACCCTTCCCTTCCCCGCTGCCAGACCACGGGCGATGATGCTGGCGGCACGGGTGGCATCCATCAGGAAGGGCATGGGGAACCTGTTGACCGCCGTCATCCGGCTGACCACGAATCCAGGACAGATGACACTGACGTCAACGCCTTGTCCGGCCAGATCGCCGCGCAGCGCCTCCCCATAGACCCGCACGGCCGCCTTTGACCCGCAATAGGCCGCTGCCCCCGGCATGCCCCTGAAGGATGCGAGAGAAGACATCAGGGCGATCTGTCCGCGCCGCCGCGCGACCATGGCCGGGATCAAAGGATGGATGCTGTTCAAGACCCCATCCAGGTTGACGGCGAAAATGGCACGGGCCTGCGCCTCCGTCTCCACCCCACCACCACTGCCTGCCGATATGCCGGCATTGGCAATGACCAGATCGACCGGCACCTCCGCGTCCCGGGCCCTGATCCAGGCTGCCAGGGCCGGACCGTCGGTCACATCAATGGTTGTCGTCTCCACGACGGCCCCCCTGGCGCGGCAGCGGGTCGCCACGTCGGCCAGCCGGCCGGCATCGCGGCCCGTCAGCAGCAGGCGAACGCCGGACGCTGCATAATGCAGCGCCAGGGCCTCTCCAATCCCGCTGGACGCACCCGTGATGAATATGCCGCGCGGATCACGCATCATCCGTCCCTTTTCCGTGGGGTCCTTGTTGCCGGAAGGCGGGGGCGATATAAACCGCGTCTCGCACCGCCCCAACGATCGAGCCTGATGTGACCCAAAATCCATCCGCCCGCAAGAGCAGCGCCCCCAACGCCAAGGGTGCCGTCATTTCCATGACCGGCTTCGCCCGCGCCGACGGCGGCAATGACCGGGCGCAGTGGGTCGTGGAGGCACGCAGCGTCAATGGCAAGGGGCGTGACCTGCGCTGCCGGCTGCCACAGGGGCTGGATGGGATCGAACCGGCGATCCGTGCCGCGGTGGAGGCGCGCCTGACCCGCGGCAACATCAATGTCGCGATCAATCTGACCCGCGCCGACAATACCGGCAGTCTGCTCATCAATCGTGACCTGCTGGCCCAGGTCCTGGTCCTGGCCCGCGAAATCGGGGGGCCCGACGCGCCGCCCCCCTCCATTGACACGCTTCTGTCCGTGCGGGGCGTCATCGACAGCACGGAGCCGCAGGAAACGGAAGAAGATCGCCTGGCCCTGGAACAGGCGATCACGGCCAGCGTCGTCATCGCCATTGACCGGCTGGTTGCCGCGCGCGCTGGTGAGGGCGCACATCTGGCGGCTGTGCTGCTGGACCATCTGGCGGAGATCGAGCGGCTGACGGATGCAGCGGCCGCTACGTCCTCGCTGCAGCCCGAGGCATTGCGGGCCAAGCTGCGCGCCCAGATCCAGGCCCTGCTGGATGCTGTGCCGCCGGTGGCGGAGGAACGGCTGGCGCAGGAAGCGGCGCTGCTGATTTCCAAGGCCGACGTGCGGGAGGAGTTGGACCGGCTGCGGGCCCATATCTCTCAAGCCCGCTCGATGCTGCGCGACGGTGGTGCCGTGGGGCGGCGTCTGGATTTCCTGTGCCAGGAATTCAATCGCGAGGCCAATACGCTGTGCAGCAAATCGGCCGACGTGGAACTGACGCGCATCGGCATGGAGTTGAAGGCCGTGATCGAACAGTTCCGCGAACAGGTCCAGAATATCGAATAGGGTGCCGCGCACCCTTCCCTTTCTCCCTTTCTCCTTGGCAGTTTTCTCTCATGTCCCAGATCCATCGCCGTGGCCTGATGCTCGTCCTGTCGTCCCCATCAGGCGCTGGCAAATCCACAATTTCCCGCGCATTGCTGGAGCGCGACAGCAACCTGTCCATGTCGGTATCGCTGACCACGCGCCCGATGCGCCCCGGTGAAATCGATGGGGTACATTACTATTTCGTCGACCATGCCGAGTTCGAGGCTCGGGTGGGCCGGCGTGAACTGCTGGAACATGCCCAGGTCTTCGGAAACCGCTATGGCACACCGCGCGGCCCCGTGGAGGATGCACTGCGTTCCGGCCGTGACGTGCTGTTCGACATCGACTGGCAGGGCACACAGCAATTGACGGAGTCAGCGGCGGACGATCTGGTCCGCGTCTTTATCCTGCCGCCCAGTGCCGCGGAGCTGGAGCGCCGTCTGACCACGCGCGCGCAGGACAGCGCCGAAGTCATTGCCATGCGCATGTCCAAGGCCAATGACGAGATGAGCCACTGGTCGGAATATGACTATGTCATCGTCAATCATGACGTGGAGCTCTCGGTTGCCGCCGTCCAGGCCATCCTGACGGCCGAGCGGCTGAAGCGTCGCCGCCAGGTCGGCCTGTCCGATTTCGTCCGCTCGCTGCAGGTCGGCACCACGGCCTGACCCGCCGTAAGGCGGACATGAAAATGGGGGCGGTCGCCATCGCGGCCGCCCCCATTTTCATGTCAGGCGCAGGCTTTCGTTTTCCTCAGTCGCCGGCGCTGTTTCCGGTCAACCGAAACAGCTCTAATTCGCGCGCAGTGAACCACTGGTCGGTTCCGGCAGCACGTCCAGCCACTGGCCATAGGTCGGGTTGGGAATGACGATCCAGCGCGTGTCCCACAAATCCTCATGAGCCGCAGCGATACGGCCGCGGGCGGCGCTGTCGTCCTTGCGTGTCACGCTCATCATGTCGCTGAACTGATCGCCGAAGGACATGACGATCCGGTGGGTCTGCGCCACCTTGATGCGGCGGCTGGCCTTGTCGCTGGGGTGGCCATCCTGGCCCTTCAGCAACAGATCCTCCGGCGCCACCGGCCCCAGGCCCACGGCGTTCAGGTTGGCCAGCGTATCGGCATGTTGCGGGCAGGCATCGCCCGGAACCGTCTCCCGCGGCCGACATTCCCGGTTGGTGATATAGACGACGCGGACCTTGTTGCGACGCAGTTCCTTGACGAAATCCACAGCACCCGGCATGGGTGTGGCCGCACGTTCGGAAACCCAGCGGTCCCAGACAGTCAGGCTGAAACCCGGAATGCCCTGCAGGATGGACCGGGCCTGGAACGGACTGTTGTCCAGCACCGTCTCATCCACATCGAAAATGGCCGCAGGTGGCTTGCCCTTGCCGCCGTCGGTCTGCTCCAGCGCGGATGAACCCGGCTGCTTCAAGGCCGCCGGCAGGCGAAGGGCCGCCAGTTTGTAGGCCTGGATCGACAGCCGGCGCAGTTCTTCGGCCTGCTGCATATAAAGCGTGGCAACCAGACGCGGGTCGTGTTCCGGGTCAAGTTTGGGTGCGGACGGCGCCACCGGTACGGCCACCGGTGGCGGGGCATCCGTATGCCGGCCGGGCGCGGCCACGTTGATGGAACAGGCGGACAGGGTGGTGACGGACACCGCCAAGAGCAGGGTGCGGATGGAGCGCATTTCTTTGCACTATTATGACAGAACGGGCGGTGACAATGCCGCCCTCCGTCCCGCCTGTCCAGTCTCCCTGCCTGTCAGATGGCCTTGCTGTGCCGTCCACCCTCCGGATCCAGGTGCCGGTCGAACAGGGCAGCAACGCTGCGCACCAGCGGCCGTGCCGGTTCCGGGATGGTCAGGCGCGTACCATGCAGATGCGCCACACCGTCCTGAACCAGATCAGCGATGGCCCCGGCGTCAGGCATCAGCGCGTCATGCGGCGTTTCAAATGCTTCTGCCACCTTGGCCAGATCGACATCGAAACGACACATCAACGCCTCGATCACCGTGGCGCGCAGCTTGTCATCCAGGCTCATGCGGTAGCCCCGGGCCGTGGCCAGCCCATTCTCCTCCACCGCCTTCATATAGCCCGGCAAGGCCACGACATTGGCGACATAACCCTGTGGCAGCTTGCCGATGGCAGAGGCACCAAAGGCCAGCAGTGCATCGGCGCTGTCCGTCGTGTAGCCCTGGAAGTTCCGGCGCAGTGTGCCATTGCCGGCAGCCACGGCAATCGGATCATCAGGCCGGGCGAAATGGTCCATGCCGATGCGGACATAGCCGGCTTCCAGCACTGCCTGCTCCATCGCACGCAGCTGGGCGACGCGCTCATCAGCGTCAGGCAGCGTTTCGGTATCGATACGACCTTGATGGGCCTTGAAACCAGGCATGTGGGCGTAGCCGAAGATCGACAAACGGTCGGGCAATAGCCCCACAGCCTTGCGGACCGTCTCCACACAGCTGGCCACCGTCTGCTTCGGCAAGCCATAGATCAGGTCCAGATTGATGCCTTCTATCCCGACGGCCCGCAACCCGTCGACGGCGTCGCGCGTCATCTCGAACGGCTGAATCCGATTGATGGCGGCCTGTACGTCCGGATCGAAGCTCTGGACACCCAGCGAGGCACGCGTGACACCGACATCACCCAAGGCCGCGATCATGTCGATGGTCAGGGTGCGCGGATCAATCTCGATGGCGATTTCTGCATCCGGTGCAATGGTGAAGCGCGTGCGCAGTTCGGCCATCAGGGCCCGAAAGCCATCGACGGGCAGCAAGGTCGGCGTACCGCCACCGAAATGCACATGGCGCACCACCGGACCCTCGGGCAGCAACCCGGCGACGGTCCGCAGTTCCGTCGACAGCGCGGCCAGATAGGTCCAGATCGGATCCTCATGCCGAACCACCGTCGTGTGGCAACCGCAGTACCAGCACATGGATTTGCAGAACGGCAGATGCAGATAAAGCGACAGCGCGGAACGTGGATCCATGTCCGCCAGCCACCCGCGATAGGTCTGCTGCGTCACCGCCTCTGTGAAATGCGGCGAGGCGGGGTAGGACGTGTAGCGGGGCACACGCTGGTGACGGTACTTGGCAACAAGGTCGGGACGCATCGGGGCCTCAGGCGGGCTTGAATCGCTGAATTTTCCAATATTGCGCCCGCCACACCGATGCGGCTTTGATCCAGCGCAATCTTTCAGCAGTCAGGTGGGGCTTGCGTGCCGGCGTCCGATTTGGCATCCCAACCCGATGCTTGACCTCTCCCACGAAATTCGCCTGGGCCACGGCCCCGACTTCCCGGTTTGCGGCGTCGACGAGGCGGGACGCGGCCCCCTGGCTGGCCCGGTTGTGGCCGCAGCGGTGCTGCTGCCCTGCGGCCCCGTTCCCGCCTGGTGCGCCGGCATCAATGACAGCAAGCAGGTAAGGCCCGCCCATCGGGAGGCGATGTTTGCCGCGATCACGGCCAACGCCCCCTTTGGGGTCGGCATCGCGTCGGTGGAAGAAATCGACGCGATCAATATTTTACAGGCCACTTTCCTGGCCATGACCCGCGCCGTCGACGAATTGGCCATCCGGATGGGCCGGATGCCCGCCTTGGCATTGATCGACGGCAACCGCGCGCCGAAACTTCGTTGCCAAACGGAAACCCTGGTGGAAGGCGATGCATTGTCCCTGTCCGTCGCCGCCGCCTCCATCATTGCCAAGGTCACGCGGGACAAGATCATGGGGCAGTTGGCCCTGGAACACCCCGGATATGGTTGGGAACGGAATCAGGGCTATGGCACAGCGGCGCACCGTGCAGCCATTAAACAGCTGGGCATCACGCCCCATCACCGCCGTTCTTTTGCACCAGTTTCCGAACAACTCTCCCTAACGCTCTGACTCTTTTGACTCTTCCAAAAAATTCCTGTTGACGGCGACTCGGGGCCGACTCATTGTCGGCAAAAATCAACTCCCGATTCGGCGGCAGAAAAATGCGCGAAAAACTTGCGACCAACCGGATTCTCGTCGGTGATTGCGTACAATTGATGCGGGACATGCCGGCCGGGTCGGTCGATGTGGTGTTCGCCGATCCGCCCTATAATCTTCAGCTCAATGGCGATCTGATGCGCCCCAACCACACCCGCGTCGATGGCGTGGATGAGGACTGGGATCGTTTCCAGGATTTCCAAACCTATGACCGGTTCACGCGTGACTGGCTGGACGCGGCCCGCCACACGTTGAAGGACGATGGCACCCTGTGGGTCATCGGCAGTTATCACAATATTTTCCGCGTGGGCGCCATTCTTCAGGATCTGGGCTTCTGGGTGCTGAACGACATCATCTGGCGCAAGTCCAACCCCATGCCGAATTTCAAGGGAAGGCGCTTCGCCAACGCCCACGAAACCATGATTTGGGCGTCCAAATCCAAGGACAGCAAATATTATTTCGCCTACGAAGCAATGAAGTCATTGAACGAAGATCTGCAGATGCGGTCGGATTGGACACTGCCTCTCTGCACGGGTTCGGAACGGCTGCGCGATGAAACTGGGCAAAAGGCCCATCCGACACAAAAGCCGGAAAGTCTGCTGTTCCGCGTACTGATGTCGTCCACAAAGGTGGGCGACACAGTGCTCGACCCCTTCTTCGGCACGGGCACGACCGGCGCTGTGGCAAAACGCCTGCGCCGCAAGTGGATCGGGATCGAGCGTGAGCACACCTATGCCCGCCTGGCCAATGAACGCATCGCCCAGGTGGAAGAAGTCGCAGAGCCAGAGTTGCTGGAGGTCACGTCCAAGCGGTCACAGCCGCGCGTGCCGTTCGGCAACCTGATCGAGCGCGGCTATCTGAAGCCCGGCACCATGTTGTTCGACCAGCGTCGACGTCATATCGCCAAGGTCCGCGCCGACGGGACACTGGTGGCGCAGAACCATCTGGGCGAACACAAGGGCTCCATCCACCAGGTGGGGGCTGCCATGCAGGGCCTGCCGGCCTGCAACGGCTGGACCTTCTGGCACTTCCAGCAAGGTGGCGCCCTTGCCCCCATTGATGTGCTGCGTCAGCAGGTGATCAGCGAAAAGCACTGACCAAACCACCCTTTCGTTCAGAACAACTGACCCAAAGCCCCCTGCCGTCCGGACGGCAGGGGGCTTTGTCTTTGGCGCAACCCTGCTCCGCCCTACCCTTCCCCAACAGCAACGGCTCCCCACATCCAGGCCAATCGTCCAGAAATGGACAGTGGTACAGCATCACTGTCCATAAACGGACACAGAGTTCCCCAGCAACGTCGCCATTTCGACCATCAGAGGTCAAAATCGTGACAAAGTCGCAAAATTGCCCATCAACACCCCCTGGTATTTTCCAGAATCCCTGGAAAATCCACTTGGCACACCCTTTGCTGATATGGGGTCATCGAAACGCCGAACACACGGAGACGAAAATGACGAACCTGACGAACACCGCCAACACCGCCGACGACAGCCTGGTTGCCAGCGTCCTGGCCTCGATGCCCACCGCCGCCGACCTGCTGGAAGCTGTCGCTGCGCTGGCCACCGCCGCCCTGCTGACCTTCAGCCTGAACCTGATGCTCTGATCCGACCTGCCACCCCACCCACCAGTCTCAAGGAGAGTTCAAATGTCCGCCCTGATCCAGTCCGCCGCCGACGACGCTGACGAAATTGTTTCCGGCTTCCGCGCCACGCTGATCAATGCCACGGAAGCACTTGAAGCCGCGGCGCTGCTGTCCATCGCCGCTTCCATGACCATCCTGCTGAACGCGCTGTTCTGATCCCTTCCGTCCTGACTGACCGATGTGCCCCCCTCAGAGCGGGTGCTGGTCAGCGGGCGGAAGGCGGCAGGCTGGCCGGCGGTCCACCCGGCACCTCGCATGGAATACGCAATGTGGCCACCGTACCCTGACCGGGCACACTGTCCACCATGATGGTGCCGTTCAAACGCTGGGTGACCTGATTGAAGGCCACATGCAGACCCAGCCCCATGCTTCCCGATGCCCGGCGCGTGGTGAAGAACGGATCGAACACCTTGGGCAGGATTTCCGGCGCGATGCCGGCACCCTTGTCAGTGACAGTGATTTCAACCAGCCGTGCATCCAGTCTGCGCGCCGCGATCCATACGGTTCCCGGTGCTCCGGGCTCGTAAGCATGATCCGCGACATTGGCCAGCAGGTTGGATATGGCCTGCGCCAAGGCACCGGGATAGGTGTCCATGTGAATGGTCGGGATTTCAAGCGCGACCTTGTTACCGTTCGCCGCAATGCGGGCGCGCATCAGGCTGATGATTTCCTTGATATAATCGCCCAGTTCAAACTGCCGCCGCTCGTCGCTGCCCTGATCGACCGCCACGCCCTTGAAGGTGCGGACCATGTCGGCGGCGCGCACGACATTGCGTTGGGCAAGGGTTGCCAGTTCCTGGCCACTTTCCAGATGCTCCGACAATGAAGCGCGGGTCAAGGCGCCGGTGGCGACCTGATCCCGCATCGCCCGGATATTGTCGTTCAGTTGCGATACGGCCGAGAGTGTGACGCCCAGAGGGGTGTTCACCTCATGCGCCACGCCTGCAACCAACTGGCCAAGTGCAGCCATCTTTTCCTGTTGCACCAGCCGCTGCAGCGCCTCCCGCAGTTCCTCAACGGCCCTGTCGACCTGCTGATAGGCGGCCGCATTGGACATGGCAATGGCGCCATAGGCACAGATGGTGCGGAAAATCAGCAGCTCCCGCGGGCCATAGGCGTTGGGGCGATCACTCTGGACCGACACGACGCCCAGTACCCTGTCCCCCATGCTGAGGGGACGGTAGAGGACCGTGCGCATATGGCGGGTCCCCGGCACCGTCCGGACATTGGTAGGCTCTCCCCAGGAAACCAGGATTTCATCATTGTCGCGGACACACCGTGCCGAAAGCGTATCAGAGGCAAGCGGCACCTGCCGCGGTGGCAGACGCCGGCCATCCTCCATACGGTACAGGATGTTGATGGTGCCGGATGTCTCGTCCTTCAATCCCAGGAACAGGGTATTGATATGGATAAGATCCTGCAGGTGCTGGGACAGGGTCGCAAAAACGGCCTCGCTGTCCAGCCGGGCGGTGATTTCCTGCCCGATGGAGCCCATCTTTTCCAGCACCTGGTTGGCGCGGTCCAGTTCGGCGGCACGCGCCGCTTCCGCCTGTGCAAGATTGCGGTGATGTTCGGCATCGGCCCGCGCGCGCGCCGTATCGAACCGCACCTGCATCGCCAGGATGCGCGCGCCATTCTGCCTGTCGAAGTTCCGTTGCCAGCTGTCACGGGCCTTGCGTTCGTAGGTCAGGGCCTGCTGGAAATCACCGGAGGCCTCGAAAAGCCGCGCCAGTTCATCGTAAAGATCACTGCGCAGGTTCATGCCATCCAGAGATTCACCCAGCCGGACGGCCTCCAGCAGCAGGGGAATTGCCCGATCGGCATGACCATCCCTGGCACGCTGAATGCCGGCCAGAACGCGCAACGATTCGATGGCGTAATAGGGGTTGCCGCGCGGCTTGTCGGAATGGCGCAGGCGAAGGGCGACTGTTTCCGCCTCTTCCAGCCGCCCCAATCCCAGCAGTGCCGAAGCCAATGCGGCTGTATGAACCGGAATCATGTCGATATGGCCAACACGGTCGGCGATAGCTCCAGCTTCCTGGTACCAGGCCAGCGCATGATGCCAATCGCCCATGGCCCGGTACAGGTTGCCAAAGGCCATGTAGGCGATGAAGTGGCGCCGGGTGCCAGGCAGGCGACGCAGATAGGGTATCGCCTCCTCGAACAGGGCCCGCGCACGATCATATTGCCCAAGGCTGGTTGTTGTTTCCGCCATGGATGACAGGCTGCTGCCCATCGCTTCCGGCCACCCGGCGGCCTTGGCCAAGGCGAAGGCCTTTTCCTTCCATTCCAAGGCCGTCGGCAGATCGAAAAGATTGGCGTAGGAGGAACCGGTCACCATGGCCAAGTGGATGGCAAGCCGCACCGCGCCGACCTGCACGGCATTATCGAATGCACTTTCCCATTCACGGATGGATTGGGGAAAATCACCCCGCTTGAAATCCAGGTTGCCGCGATAGAGGCCAAGTTGGGCTTGCGCTGCCGGGTGCAGGATGTCCGGCGCCAAAGTCAGCAGCGCGGCCCACCGCTCCGCCGTATCGGCGACAACCACATATTCTTCTTCTGAAGCCAGACGGGCCCGGGCGATGGTTGCACGGACGGGTTCATCCCCCCGGTCAAAACACTCGATTGCTTCCAACAGAAGCTGGCGCCCGCGATCCACCTCGCCGCGCCCGATATGACAATCAGCGTCCACCATCGCGCAATCGCCCAGACCGATCACGTCGTCTGCACGAACGAACAAGGACCGCGCCTCGCGAAGCAGCACGGTGAAGACGTCGAAGTCACCCCGCAGGCGGACAATTTCGGCTTCTGTCAGCAGGGCTCGGCCTGCCAGGCACCAATCCTCCCGATCGCCGCCCTCGATCAGACGGCCCAGCAGATGCCGATTACTTTGCAGAAGCTCAACACTTTGTTGAGTGTCCTTCTGGCGCAGATACCACGCCAGTTTCAGCCCCTCCCCTATGGGGCCATCTCCCGGACCGTCAGGTTCGCCGGGAGCCAGCAATGCAGCAATGGTTTCTGGTCGCCCGAAAAATTCGGTAACGTCGTCTCGCATTGCGTTCCGCTGCTGCCCCTGGGCCGAACCCAACTCTATTCCCGCCCCAGAATGAAATGAGACGGGGGGGTGTGTCCACCCCCCCGTTCCTGGAGGAAACCAACTTACTTCAAATCAGCATCCGGTTCGTTCATTTCCGTTGCGTCATTCATTTCCGACGGCTCGTTCTGCTCCGTCGCGTCGTTCATTTCCGACGGCTCATTCATCTCCGTCGCGTCGTTCATTTCCGACGGCTCATTCATCTCCGTCGCATCGTTCATTTCCGACGGCTCATTCATCTCCGTCGCATCGTTCATTTCCGACGGCTCGTTCTTCTCCGTCGCATCGTTCATTTCCGACGGCTCGTTCTGCTCCGTCGCATCGTTCATTTCCGACGGCTCGTTCTGCTCCGT